>NZ_FNSZ01000001.1:1200000-2400000 GCF_900105245.1 Streptomyces sp. 1222.5
CGAGGGCCTGGGCTCGCTGCCCTGCGCCTGGCCGGTGACCGAGGACATCGTGCTGCCCGACCACCCGCCGATCGCCGTGGACGAGGTCCGCTACGCCGGTGACCCGGTGGCCGTCGTGGTCGCCCGCGACCGGTACGCGGCCGCCGACGCGCTGGAGGCGGTCGAGGTCGACTACGAGCCGCTGCCCCCGGTACTCGACCTGGAGGCCGCCCTCGCCGAGGACGCGCCGCTGGTCCACGCCGACAAGGGCACCAACCGCTGCTACACCTGGCCGCTCGCCACCGGCGAGAGCTTCGACGCGGTCCGCGAACGCGCCGAGGTGACCCTGAAGCGCCGCTACCACCAGCAGCGGCTGATCCCCAACGCCATGGAGCCCCGCGCGGTCGTCGTCACGCCGATCGCCGCCTCCGGCGAGTACACCGTCTACTCCGCGACCCAGATCCCGCACATCCTGCGGATCATGCTGGCCACGGTCACCGGGGTCCCCGAGCAGAAGCTGCGGGTGATCGCCCCCGACGTGGGCGGCGGCTTCGGCTCCAAGCTCCAGGTGTACGGCGAGGAGGCCCTGGCCCTCGCGGTGGCCCGCAGGCTCGGCCGCCCGGTGAAGTGGACCGAGTCCCGCTCCGAGGGCTACCTCGCGACGCACCACGGCCGCGGCATGATCCAGGACGTGGAGATCGCCGCCACCCGCGAGGGCAGGCTGCTAGGCCTGAAGGTGGACCTGCTCGCCGACATGGGCGCCTACCTGATGCTCGTCACCCCGGGCATCCCGATCCTCGGCGCCTTCATGTACCCGGGCATCTACAAGATGGACTCCTACGAATTCAACTGCACCGGTGTCTTCACCACCCGTACCCCCACCGACGCCTACCGCGGCGCCGGCCGCCCGGAGGCCACGTTCGCCATCGAGCGGATCATGGACGAACTGGCCGCGGAACTCGGCCTCGACCCCGTGGAGGTACGGCGCCGCAACTGGATCCGGCACGAGGAGTTCCCGTACGCCACGATCGCCGGCCTGACCTACGACAGCGGCAACTACGAGGCCGCGACCGAGAAGGCGCTGGCCCTGTTCGGCTACGACGACCTGCGCGCCGAGCAGGCCAAGCGCAACGAGCGCGGGGACACCGTACGCCTCGGCATCGGCGTGTCGACGTTCACCGAGATGTGCGGCCTCGCGCCGAGCCGGGTGCTGCGCGACCTGAGGTACGGGGCCGGCGGCTGGGAGGCGGCCGGCATCCGCATGCTGCCCACCGGCAAGGTCGAAGTCGTCACCGGCACCAGCCCGCACGGGCAGGGCCACGAGACCTGCTGGAGCCAGATCGCGGCCGACGTGCTCGGCGTGCCGTTCGAGGACATCGAGGTCGTGCACGGCGACACCAAGTCCGCCCCGATGGGCATGGACACCTACGGCTCGCGTTCGCTGGCCGTCGGCGGCGAGGCCGTGCACCGGGCGGCGGTGAAGGTCGTGGACAAGGCGCGGAAGATCGCCGCGCACCTGCTGGAGGCGAGCGAGCAGGACCTGGAGTTCAGCGGCGGGGCGTTCTCGGTGAAGGGGTCCCCGGAGGCCCGCAGGACGATCCAGGAGATCGCCTTCGAGACGTTCACCTCGCACGACCTGCCCGACGGGGTCGAGCCGTCCATCAACGCCGAGACGGTGCTCGACCCGGAGAACTTCTCCTTCCCGCACGGCACCCACCTGTGCGCCGTCGAGGTCGACACCGAGACCGGCAAGACCCGGATCCGTTCGTACGTCTGTGTGGACGACGTCGGCACGGTCGTCAACCCGATGATCGTCGAGGGCCAGGTGCACGGCGGGCTCGCCCAGGGCATCGCGCAGGCGCTGTTCGAGGAGGCCGTCTACGACGACCAGGGCAACCTGGTCTCCGGCACCATGGCCGACTACCTGGTGCCGTCGGCGGCGGACCTGCCGGACTTCGTCACCGACCGCACGGAGACCCCGGCCGTCGACAACTCCATGGGCGTCAAGGGCGTCGGCGAGGCGGGGACCATCGCGTCGACGCCCGCGGTCGTCAACGCCGTGGTGGACGCCCTGCGGCCGCTCGGTGTGCAGGACGTACGGATGCCCTGCTCGCCGCACCGGGTGTGGCAGGCGCTCCGGGCGGCACGGTCCGGCACAAGCGTCGCGGCGGACGACGTCGAGGGGACGGGGCCCGCGCAGTCCGGCCAGTCCGGGCAGGCGGCCCAGTCCGGTGACACCGGCCAGTACGACCCCTCGGGGAAGGAGGGTCCGGCATGATTCCCCCCGCATTCGAATACGCCCGTCCCGACAGCGTGGACGAGGCGGTGCGCGTCCTCGCCGACGCGGGCGAGGACGGCAAGGTGCTGGCCGGCGGGCAGAGTCTGCTGCCGCTGCTGCGGATGCGGCTGGCCTTCCCGGAACTCGTCGTGGACGTCGGCAGGATCAGCGAGCTGCGCGGGGTCCGGGAGGACGGCGACACGCTCGTCATCGGCGCGATGACCACGCACCACGAGGTGGTCCGGGACCCGCTGGTGCGCCGGCACGCCGGTCTGCTGGCCGAGGCGACGGCCACGGTGGCCGACCCGGCGGTACGGCACCGGGGCACCCTCGGCGGCTCCCTCGCGCACGCCGACCCGGCCGGGGACCTGCCCGCCGTCGCCCTGGCGCTGGACGCCGGCCTGGTCGTGGCCGGCCCCGGCGGCCGGCGCACGGTACCGGCGCGGGAGTTCTTCGTCGACTACCTCCAGTCGGCGCTGGCGCCCGACGAACTCCTGGTGGAGGTGCGGATCCCGAAGACGGACGGCTGGAGCTTCCACTACGAGAAGTTCCACCCGGTCGCCCAGTCCTGGGCCATCGTCGGTGTCGCCGCGCTGGTGCGGCGCGACGACGGGCACATCGCCGAGGCGCGCGTCGGCCTCACCAACATGGGCTCCACACCGCTGCGGGCCACGGCCGCCGAGGAGGCGCTGTCCGGCGCCGACGGCCCCGAGGCCGTGGCCCGGGCCTCCGAGGCGGCGGCCGAGGGCGCCCGGCCGTCGCAGGACCTGGCTGCCTCCCCCGAGTACCGGCAGCACCTCGCGCGGGTTCTGACCCGGCGGGCGGTGCTGACCGCCACCGGATGGGGGTGAGCGCCGATCACCCGGATGGAAGACCCGGAACAGGTGCGGGCCCGCCTGGAGGAGACGGGGTACCTCGTCGACGAGGGGCTGGCCGTCACCTGCTTCCTGGCCCTGAGGCTGCACCGGCCGCTGTTCTGCGAGGGCGACGCGGGCGTCGGCAAGACCGCGCTCGCCGCCGCCCTCGCCGAGGTGCTCGGCGCGCCGCTGATCCGCCTCCAGTGCCACGAGGGCATCGACGCCTCCCAGGCGCTGTACGACTGGGACTTCCCGCGCCAGCTGCTGCACCTGCGGGCCGCCGAGGCGGCGGGGGTGACGGACGCCGACCGTCTGGAGAGCGAGCTGTACGACCGGCGATTCCTCATCGCCCGACCGCTGCTCCAGGCCCTCCAGACGCAGCCGTCGGTACTGCTGGTCGACGAGATCGACCGCGCCGACGACGAGTTCGAGGCGTTCCTGCTGGAGCTGCTGTCCGAGTACTCCGTCTCGATCCCGGAACTCGGCACGCTGCGGGCCGAGGCGCCGCCGGTGGTGGTGCTGACCTCGAACCGGACCCGGGAGGTGCACGACGCGCTGAAGCGGCGGTGTCTGTACCACTGGTTCGACCATCCGTCCTTCGCGCGGGAACTGGCCATCGTGCGGCGGCGGCTCCCCGAGGTGTCCCAACGGCTGGCCGAGCAGGTGACTTCGCTGGTGCAGGCCCTGCGGGGCGCGGACCTGCTCAAGCCCCCGGGGGTGGCCGAGACGATCGACTGGGCCCAGGCGCTGGACGCGCTGGGCGCCCGGGAGGCGGACGCGGACCTGGTGGTGACGACGCTGGGCTCGGTGCTGAAGTACCGGGAGGACATGGACCGGGCCCGGGGCCTGGACCTCGCGGCGGCCCTGGCCGCCCGGGGGGTGTGACGGCGATGGCCCCGGCCGACGGCGAGGCGGACCGGTCGCCCGGCGCGGAGAGCGGCCCTCCCGGGACAGCGCTCGGCGCCGACGCCGTGCTGGTCGGCTTCGTACGGGCGCTGCGGGCGGCCGGGCTCGACGTCAGCACCGAGCGGCTGTACGCGTTCCTGCGTGCCGTGGCCGTGCTGCGGCCCGGGATGCGGGCGGACGTGTACTGGGCGGGCCGGGCGACGCTGTGCGGCGGACACGACGACCTGGAGCGGTACGAGCGGGTGTTCGCCGCGTACTTCGGGGCGCGCGGCGACCCGGCCCCGCGCCGGGTGCGTGCCACTCCCCCGCCCCGGCTGCGGCTGACCGTGCGGGAGGCGGTCGGCGTGCCGGGCGGGCCGGCCGGGAGCGAGCCCACGGGGCCGCCCACCGCCACGCTCGCCAGCTCGGCGGAGGTGCTGCGCCATCGTGACGTGGCCGGCCTTGACGCCGCGGAACGGGCCCAACTGCGGCGTCTGCTCGCGGCGTTCGCGCTGCACGGCCAGTCCCGGCGTACGGCACGGCGGCGGCCGGCCCGGCGCGGGGACGTCGATCCGCGGCGCACCGTACGGGAGTTGCTGCGCCGCGGTGGGGAACCCGCGCGGCTGCGGCGGCACGCGCGGGTGGAGCGGCCCCGCCGGGTCGTCCTGCTCGTCGACGTGAGCGGTTCGATGGCGCCGTACGCGGACGCGCTGCTGCGGTTCGCGCACGCGGCGGTGCGGGCGGGGCGCACGGAGGTGTTCACCATCGGTACCCGGTTGACCCGGACCACCCGTGAACTGTCCCACCGGGACCCGGACCTGGCGATGACGGCCCTGGCGGCGGCCGTGCCGGACTGGCGCGGCGGCACCCGGCTGGGCGAGCTGCTGCGCGAGTTCCTGAACCGCTGGGGGCAGCGTGGCATGGCGCGCGGCGCGGTCGTCGTCCTCATGTCGGACGGCTGGGAGCGCGGGGACCCGGAACTGCTCGGCGCGCAGATGCGCCGGCTGCACGCCCTGGCCCACCAGGTGATCTGGGCCAACCCGCGCAAAGCCCGCCCCGGTTACGCGCCGCTGGCGGCGGGGATGGCCGCGGCCCTGCCCAGTGTCGACGCCTTCGTCGAGGGGCACAGCCTCGCGGCACTGGAGCGGCTCGCGGCGGTGGTGCGCGGGGCGGCGGACGGCGCGGACGACGTGAAAGGAGCGCAGCGTGCGTGAGATCCTCCCGGCGCTGGAGCGCTGGTACACCTCCCGGATCCCGTTCGGGCTCGCCACGGTCGTCGCGGTCAGCCGCAGCGCTCCGCGGGGGCCCGGTGCCGCCATGGCCGTGGGTCCGGACGACGAGGTGGTGGGGAGCGTGTCGGGCGGCTGCGTGGAGGGCGCGGTGTTCGAGCTGGCGCAGGAGGTGGTGGCGAGCGGCGAGGCCCGGCTGGAGAGCTTCGGGTACAGCGACGAGGACGCCTTCGCGGTGGGGCTCACCTGCGGCGGAGAGATCACTCTGCTGGTGCGGCCGGTGTCGCCCGACACGGACCCGGTGTTCGGGGCGGTCGCGGGGTCGGTGGACGCGGGCGAGCCGGTGACCGTGGCGACGGTGGTCGACGGGCCCGCCCCGCGCGGTGCCGCCCTCGGAGTGTGGCGGGACACCGTGGCCGGCACGCTCGGCACGAGCGGGCTCGATGCCGCCGTCGCCGCCGACGCGCGCGGTGAACTCGCCCTCGGCGCGACGGTCCTGAGGCACTACGGCCCGCGGGGCGAGCGCCGTGAGGACGACGTCACGGTGTTCCTCCAGTCGTTCGCGCCGCCGCCGCGGATGCTGGTGTTCGGCGCGATCGACTACGCGGCCGCGGTGGCCCGTATCGGCGACTTCCTCGGCTACCGGGTCACCGTGTGCGACGCCCGCCCGGTCTTCGCGACACCCAAGCGCTTCCCGGCGGGCGTGGAGGTCGTCGTGGAGTGGCCGCACCGGTATCTGCGGAGCACCGGCACCGACGAGCGCACGGTGATCTGCGTCCTCACCCACGACCCGAAGTTCGACGTGCCGCTGCTGGAGGAGGCGCTGCGCCGGCCGGCCGCCTACATCGGGGCGATGGGCAGCCGCCGTACCCATGACGAGCGGCGCGAACGTCTGGCCGAGGCCGGTCTCACCCCGGCGGAGCTGTCCCGGCTGCGCTCACCGCTGGGGCTCGACCTCGGGGCGCGTACACCCGAGGAGGTCGCCGTGTCCGTCGCCGCCGAGATCGTCGCCCTGCGCTGGGGCGGCAGCGGAGCGCCGCTGACCGCGACCACCGGGGCCATCCATCCGCCCGCCGCCGTCTGAGTGCGAGGAGAAGTCATGGAGCTGCAGCACGAGTTCACCGTCCCCGTCCCGGTCGACGAGGCCTGGCCGGCCCTCCTCGACATCGAACGCGTCGCACCGTGTCTGCCGGGTGCGACGGTGGAGGAGTACGACGGCAAGACCGTGACGGGCTCGGTGAAGGTCAAGGTCGGCCCGGTGACCGTGACCTACCGGGGCACCGCGGTGTTCGAGGAGCAGGACGAGGCGGCGCACCGGATGGTGCTCGTGGCGAGCGGCCGGGAGACCCGCGGGCAGGGCACGGCCCGGGCGACGGTCACCGCCGAGCTGAGCGGGCGCGACGGCGGGACGGCGGTCTCGGTGCGGACCGATCTGACGGTGACCGGTCGTCCGGCGCAGTTCGGGCGCGGGGTGCTGGCGGAGGTGGGCGACCGGCTGGTGTCGCAGTTCGCCGACTGCCTGGCCCAGCGGCTGACCGAGCGGCCCCCGGCCACCGAGGAGCAGCCGGGTGAGGAAGGGACGGCGACGGCCCCGGCCGGCCCGGCGGAGCCGGAGCCGCTGGACCTGCTGCACGTCGCCGGCCTCCCGGTGGCCAAACGGGCGGCGGCCCTGGCGGCGGCCCTGGCGGCCCTGACCGTGGTGGCCCTGCGCCTGCGCCGCCGCAACCGGAACCGCCACGGCGGACGACGCCGCTAGCGCTCCGAGAGACGGCCGGGCCCCGCGCTACGCGGGATCTCCGGCCACGCGTGCGTGGACGTGCTGGTCGTGCCAGCCGTCGGCGTGCAGCAGGGCGCTGCGGTGGGTGCCCTCGAAGAGGTAGCCGGCCTTCTCGGCCACCCGGCAGGAGGCGGGGTTGCCGGTGGAGTGGCACAGCGTCAGCCGGTGCAGGCCCAGGTCGTCCAGGGCCCAGCGGCTGAGCGCGCGGGTCGCCGCGACCGCGATGCCGCCGCCGCGCGCCTCGGGCAGCACCCAGTAGACGAGCTCGGCGGTGCCGCCGGCCAGGTCGACGTCGTTGAGCCCGGCGAGTCCGACGGCCGCGCCGCCGGTGGGGGCGACGGCCCAGATCGCGCCCGTCTCGGCCGTCCGGCGGGCGTGCAGCCGCTCGATGCGGGCGCGGGCCTCGTCCCGGCTGCCGACGGAGAAGAGGTTCCAGTGGCTGATCGCCGGGTCCTGTCCGGCGGTGTGCAGGGCGTCGGCGTCGCCGTCGTCCAGCCGCCAGGGCCGCAGTTCCAGGCCGCCGGACAGCGGCAGTACGGGCTGTGCCCGGGTGGCGAGGCGGCCCGCGGGTACGACGTCGGGTATGCCGGCGGTGGAGGTCATCCGGTGATCATGCCAGGGTCCGTCACCGCTGTGGCAGCCGGTGCAGCGTCACGTCGGTGAGCGCTCCGCCGTCGACGGCCGCCGTGAGGTAGGTGCAGTGGGGCTGGCGGCG
This sequence comes from Streptomyces sp. 1222.5, assembly GCF_900105245.1. Lineage (NCBI taxonomy): Bacteria > Bacillati > Actinomycetota > Actinomycetes > Kitasatosporales > Streptomycetaceae > Streptomyces > Streptomyces sp. 1222.5. The sequence continues at coordinate 1,207,721 of NZ_FNSZ01000001.1, forward strand.
GCGGTCGGTCGGGGAGCCGGGGTTGAGCAGGCGCAGGCCGCCGGGTGCGGTGGTGTTCCAGGGGATGTGGCTGTGCCCGAAGACCAGGACGTCGAGGTCGGGGAAGCGGGCGGCGCAGCGGGCCTCGCGGCCCTGGGCGGGTCCGGTCTCGTGCACCACGCCGAAGCGCAGGCCGCCGAGCTCGGCACGGGCCACCTCGGGGAGCCGGGCGCGCAGGTCGGGGCCGTCGTTGTTGCCGTACACCCCGACCAGCCGGCGGCTGCGGCTCTCCAGCAGGTCGAGGGTGGCCGCGTCGACCCAGTCCCCGGCGTGCAGGACGACGTCCGCGTGCGGGAGTTCGGCGAGCAGCTGCTCCGGGAGCCGCTTGGCGCGCTTCGGGAGGTGCGTGTCGGACATCAGGAGGAGGCGCACGCGGTCAGCCTATGCGGCTCAGGAGGTCAGCCGGCGGACGCCGCGTACGGCGCCCAGTACGGCGGCGCCCGCGCCGACCGCCGTGGCCGCGGGGTGCCGGACCAGGATCTCCTGCCAGGAGCGGGCGTGGGAGGTGTCGTCGAAGGCGCCGTGGGCGCCCTGGTCGCCGGCGGGTTCACGGTCGACCGGCTCGAAGAGGTTGTCCAGGCCGGCGGGCGGGACGCTGTCGGTCTGCTGGGAGTCGAAGCCGGTGCGGGCCAGGTAGCGGTCGAGCAGGGCCGGTGCGAAGCGGTTGGCCCAGATGGTGGCGACCGTGGTGGCTCCGACGTAGTACTGCTTGCGGCGCGGGTGGTCGGCCGCGTACGCGACGCCCCGCGCGGCGACCTCGGGCTGGTAGATGGGCGGCACCGGCATGGGGTGCTTGGACAGCCGGGAGCGCACCCACTGGAACTGGGGGGTGTTGACGGCGGGCATCTGGGCGACGGTGACGTGCACGCGGCTCCCGCGGTGCAGCAGTTCGGTGCGCAGGGAGGACGTGAAGCCGTTGATGGCGTGCTTGGCGCCGCAGTAGGCGGCCTGGAGCGGGATGGACCGCTCCCCGAGCGCGGAGCCGACCTGCACGACGGTGCCGCGGTCCCGGGGCAGCATCCGTTTGAGGGCCGAGCGGGTGCCGTTGACGAACCCGAGGTACGTCACCTGCGTGACGCGCTCGAACTCCTCGGCGGTGATCTCCTCGAAGGGGGCGAACACCGTGGAGAACGCGCAGTTGATCCACACGTCGATGGGGCCGAAGGTCTCCTCGGCGGCGTCGGCGGCCGCCTCCACGAGTGCCGGGTCCGCGGTGTCGGCGACCTGGACCAGCGGGCGTCCGCCGAGGGCGGCGACCTCGTCCGCCGCCTCCTCCAGGCCTCCCTTGCCCCGGGCGATCAGCACGACGTCGGCACCGCGCCTCGCGTACAGGCGGGCGGTGGCCCGCCCGATCCCGGCGCTGGCACCGGTGATGACGACGGTCGGGGGCATGGTCATCTCCTTTCGTACGGCGTGTCGTACGGCATGGAACGGTTCGTCGGGCGGGAAGCGGCGGCTCGCATCGGTATCACTCCACCCGGTACCGCCGCGCCCGCTCCTCGACGAGGGTCAGGCCCAGTCCCGGCGCCCCGTCGGCGCCCGGGGTGACGCTGCCGCCGCCGGGGTCGAGGACGCCGTCGAGGAGGAGCCCCTCGATGCGGACGGTAGTTCGAGCCGTCCGCGACGTAGGCGCCGCGGCTGCCCGCGTCGAAGCGGGCTTCGCCGTCCACCTCGGCACGGAGGGCCGCCTCCAGGCCGGACGTGTCCGGAGGGGTCATCTGCGCTCCTTCACCTGCCGTCGTCGCGAGGCGGGGGCCGGTCGTGCGGTCCGACGGCGGGCGAGTACCCGACAACTGTCCAGGCAAAACTGAACAGTTTCGCCTGGACAGTTTCTGCTGTCGGTCCTATGCTGACGGCATGGATCACATCTCCGACTCGGCCGTCCGTGCCGCACGTGACCTGCGGGTGGTCTTCAGCCGACTGCGGCGTCGCATCCGGGAGATCGCCCAGGACGCCGACCTGACCCCCTCCCAGGAGTCGGCGCTGACCCTGGTCGGCAAGCACGGCGCGGCCACGGCCAGCGCCCTGGCCGCCGCCGAGGGCGTACGGCCGCAGTCCATGGCGACCACGCTGGCCGCGCTGGAGCAGCACGGACTGATCCGCCGTGCCCCCGACCCCGACGACGGGCGCCGCCAGCTGGTCACGCTGACGGACGCGGGCCGGGCGCGCGTCGAGGGCAACAAGCAGGTCCGCGAGGAGTGGCTGGCCCGCGCCTTCCAGGACCGGTTCACCGCCGAGGAGCGGGAGGCGGTCCTGCGGGCGCTGGAGCTGATGGACCGGCTGTCCCAGCCGTGATCCGGCGCGCCTCCGCCCGTGCCGCCCCCGCGGCGCACGCGCCGTCCGGCCTCTCCCCGGCCGGCGCGTCCTCCCCATCCCCCCGAACCCCCGAAAGGCCCGGCCGACCCATGTCGCTCACCACCCTCGACCCCCGTACCGCCCTCGTCGCGGTCGACCTGCAGAACGGCATCGTGGCCATGCCCACCCAGCCGTACCCGGGCCCGGAGGTCGTGTCCCGCACGGCGGAACTCGCCGACGCCTTCCGCGCCCGGAACCTTCCCGTGGTGCTCGTCCGGGTCTCCTTCGCGGCCGACGGGGCGGGCGCGGTCCCCGGCCGCACCGAGCGCCAGGCGCGCGGGCTCGCCTTCCCCGAGGGCTGGGACACCATCACCGACGAGCTCTCCGGGCACCCCGGTGACATCCGGGTCACCAAGCACAACTGGAGCGCCTTCCACGGCACCGACCTGGACACGCAGCTGCGCCGCCGGGGCATCACCCAGATCGTGCTGACCGGCATCGCCACCAGCATCGGCGTGGAGTCCACCGCCCGTGACGCCTACGCCCACGGCTACCACGTCACCCTCGTCACCGACGCGATGGCCGACGCCGACCCCGCCGCTCACCAGGGCAGCGTCGAGCGCATCTTCCCGCGGCTCGGCGAGTCCGGCACGACCGCGGAGATCCTGGAGCTGCTGGCCAAGACCCACGCCTGACCCCCTCGGCCCGGCCCCTTGTGCGCGAGTGTCCGCACACGCGCACGAGCGGCCGGGTTAGCATGCGGCCACGCACACCGTGTCACCGAGGCAACGGCAGGCGAACAAAGGGGGCTTGGAACCGGATGCCGGTCAAGGTCAGCGTCGTCGTCCCCGTCTACAACCCAGGGCCGTACATCGAGGACTGCGTCGCCTCGCTGCTGAACCAGTCCCTGCCCGCCGACGCGTACGAACTGATCTTCGTGGACGACGGCTCCACGGACGGCACCCCCGCCCGGCTGGACGAGCTCGCCGCACAGCACGCTCACGTGAGGGTCCTCCACCAGGAGAACTCCGGCTGGTCGGGCAGGCCCCGCAACGTCGGGATCGACGCCGCCCGGGGCGAGTTCGTGATGTTCGTCGACAACGACGACCACCTGGGGCCCGAGGCCCTGGAGCGGATGTACGACTATGGGGTGGCGAACAAGGCCGACGTGATCGTCGGCAAGATGGCCGGAAAGGGGCGCCCGGTGCCGGTGGAGCTGTTCCGCCGCAACCGCCCGCACGCCACGGTCGACAACGCGCCGCTGATCGACAGCCTCACCCCGCACAAGATGCTCCGGCGCTCCTTCCTGGACCGCACCGGCCTGCGCTTCCCCGAGGGCCGGCGGCGACTGGAGGACCACGTCTTCGTCACCGAGGCCTATCTGCGCGCGGACAACGTCTCCGTGCTCAGCGACTACGTCTGCTACTACCACGTCAAACGCGACGACGCCGCCAACGCCGGCTTCCAGCGTTTCGACCCCGTCGGCTACTACAAGAACCTCCGTGAGGCCCTCGACGTGGTCGAGCGGTACACCGAACCGGGGCCGCTGCGCGACAAGCTGATGCGCCGCTGGCTGCGCGTGGAGATGGCCGACCGGATGAGCGGACGCCGGCTGCTGGCGATGCCCGACGACTACCGGCGCGAGCTGTTCCGGGAGATCCACGCCGTCGTGGTGGAGCGCTTCGGACCCGGAGTGGCCGCCGGGCTCCGCCCCGGTCAGCGGATCGTCGCCGCGCTGCTCCGCGAGGACCGCTACGACGACCTCGTCGCCTTCGCCGAGTGGGAGGCCGGGGTGCGGCCCCGGTCCGTCCCGACGGCCGTCGAGTGGCAGGACGGCACGCTGCGGATCGGCCTCACCGCCGAGTACGTCACCGCCGACGGGCCGCTGACCGTGGCCGCCGACGCCCCCCGGCCGGCGGCGGACGGCGCGCCCCGCGACGCGGCCGAGGCCGCCGTATGGCTCGGCGCCGCCGCGGCGGACGGCTTCGAGCGGGCCACCGCCGACCTGATCCTGCGCGACCGGGCGACCGCGGCCTCCTTCTTCCAGCCGGTCGAACTCACCCGCGAGCGGATCCCCGCCGAGGACGGCGGCACCCGCCTGGTGCTGCGCGCGACCGCCGGCGTGGACCCCGGCACCGCCGCGGGCGGCGCCCCGCTGCACGGCGGGCTGTGGGACATGTTCGTCCGGGTCTCCCTGGGCGGCTGGACCAAGGAGTGCCGCCTGGGCCCCGCCCCCGAGCAGGCGCCCGCGCTGCCGCCGGCCGGGATCGTCGCCGGGCGGGTCGTGCTGCCGTACTGGACGAAGCAGGGCCGCAACCTGTCGCTGGACGTGGACCGTGCCGTGAAGTCCCTCGGCCTGCACCGGCTCACCCCGGCGGACGCGGCCGTCTCCGACACCGAGACGCTGACGGTGGCCCTGCCGCTGTACGTCCCGGACAGCACGGCGGCCACCCTCCGGTTCACCGCGACGGCCTCGGGCCGCACGCTCGACCGGCCGGCCGTGCTCACCCCCGCCGACGGCGTGCACTCGCTGCTGGAGGCCTCCATACCGCTGCGGGAGCTGCGCAACGCCGTCTGGCGGACCGGGCTGGGCCTGCCGGACGGCCGGGTACCGGCGCTCGCGCTGCTGCTGCGGGTGGGCCGCGGCCGCGGTGATGTCGAGGTGGTCCGGCCGGGGCGCCCGGGACCGCTGCGGCGGCTGGTACGCGTGGCGCGGCGCGCACTGCGCTCGGCGCTCGGCAGGACATCGACGGGAAAGGCCTGATCACGTGCGGCAGTTGGGGATAGCGGACGCCTGGGTGCTGGAACCGCGGGTGTTCCCGGACGAGCGGGGCAGCTTCCACGAGTGGTACCGGGGCGCGGAGTTCCGCGAGGCCACCGGCTACGGCCTGGAACTCGCCCAGGCCAACATGTCCGTGTCCGCCCGGGGCGTGCTGCGCGGCATCCACTTCGCGGACGTGCCGCCCGGGCAGGCCAAGTACGTCACCTGCGTGCGCGGAGCCGTCCTGGACGTGGTCGTGGACATCCGCGTCGGCTCCCCCACCTACGCGCGGTGGGAGGCCGTGCGGCTGGACGACGAGAGCCGGCGCGCGGTGTTCCTCTCCGAGGGCCTCGGGCACGCGTTCATGGCGCTGACCGACGACGCGGCGGTGGTGTACCTGTGCTCGGCCGGGTACGCGCCCCAGCGCGAGCACGGGCTGCACCCGCTCGACCCGCAGCTGGGCATCGCCTGGCCCGAGGGTGTCGAGCCGGTGCTGTCGGCCAAGGACGCCGAGGCACCGACGCTCGCCGAGGCGGAGCAGTCCGGGCTGCTGCCCACGTACAAGGAATGCTCCGCCCACTACGAGCGGTTGCGCGGCCGGTAGGGGCCGCCGGGTTCAGCGTCCGGCGGCGTACGGCGCGAGCGCGCGGCGCAGCGGCTCCCAGCCGCGGGAGCGGCCGGTGCCCCGGTTGCGGGACGCGGCCAGCGGCTTCCAGAACCCGGCGCCGAGGAAGTCCTCGGGCTTGACGGCGGTGGTGCGCCCGAGGACGGACTCCGGGACCTTCTGCGGGTCGGGGACCTCGAACTCCGCGATGATGTCGTCGTAGCGGTCCTTGAGGACGGTGTTGTCCGGGTCGGCGCCGAAGACCACCAACTGGCCGGTGGGCGCGGTGTCGACGAGGACGGTCACCAGGTCGGGGCGGTGGCGCTGGAGGATCTCGATCAGCTTGTAGACGTCCCCGGTCCAGGCGTTGGTGTGCCGGTCGCGGGCGGCCTCGTCCACGTTGCGGGGCAGCATGTCGTCGAAGACGATCACGCTGGCCCAGTCCGAGTGCTTCTCGATGTTGATGAAGTCCCGCAGCGCGTACTCGAACAGGTGCATGCCGTCGATGAACGACAGGTCCAGGGTGGTGCGCTTCCAGTGGCCGAGCGGGCTGCGGTTGCGGGCGAGGTTGCGCAACGGGTGGCGTCCGCCCCGCAGATGGGCGAGCGGGTTGTCGCGGGCGAAGAAGTCGTCACTGGTGGCCTTGGCCAGGTGGACGTCGCAGCGGATCTCGCTGACCACCTTGAAGGCGGGGTCGATCGCGATGCTGGGCACCCGGGACAGCGTCAGGCTGCGGCCGTCGTTGACGCCGATCTCCAGGTAGTTGCGGTTCGCGGTGGCCTTGTGGAGTCCCCGCAGGAACTCGTGGCGTTTCACTCGGACGTCTCCTTGCGGATCTGGGGCAGGCCCATGTGCGGGACTGAGCGGTTCCTGAACCTGGCTGCACCTTGCTGTGGTCCCCGAGGACGAGCCGGTGGGCGCTGGTGCCCCCGGCCGTCGGGGTGACCTCGGTGTGCCGGCCGATCAGCGAGTTCTCGATCCGGCTTACACCGTCGATGGAGGAGTCCCGCAGCACGATGGAGAACCACCATCCGGCCGGCGCCGTCCAGTTCGGCGACGCCGAAAGCACGCGGGTCAGGGACGGGTGCGTGCGGAACTCCTCGACCGGGGACCGGATGGCACCGACGACGAAATCGTCCCCGAGGTACCTCACGAAGTCGTCGTCACCGAGGAAGTCCCGGGCGATCAGCACCGCGTGGGCGGGCCCGAGGGGCCGCTCCTGGGGGCTGCAGGTGACGTCCAGGCCGAACTTCGACCCGTCGCCGACCGCTTGCCCGATCTCCGCCGCGGTCTCGCCGACGATCATCCCGACCTCGGTGATCCCCGCCTCGGCGAGGGACTCCAATCCGTAGAACAGCACGGGCTTGGTGGCCACCGGTACCAGCTGTGTGGCCGAGGTGTGCGTGATCGGTCGCAGGCTGGACCCGGTGCCGCCGGAGAGCACCAGAGCCTTCATTCGCCCCACCCTAGTGGCGATCGTCCCGACAGGACCTGCGTTTGTACGACTGGATGGTCGCGCCAGGACGGCACCCGTGCCGACGGCGGGTTACCGGGCGGTGCCGGGCCCGCCGTACCCCCTCCGGCCGCTCGGCCGCCGGTCGTCTCAGTCGTCGCCGCGCACGATGTTGTCCTCGGCCGCCTCGCCCTGCCGGCGGGCGGCCGCGTGCTTCAGCACGGCGGGCCGGCAGGTGCGCGGTCCGCGGCCGTGACGGCGGCGGGCCTCGGCCCAGCCGGTCTCGGCGTAGGGCAGTGCGGTCCTCTCGCTGGCATGCGCGGTCACGTCATTCATCTTCCTTCTGCACGATCGGTGTCCGGCCGGGTCCCCCGCTCGGGCGTGGGCAAACCCGGACGGACGGCGGCGGTCAGGTACGGCCGCCGCCACCGCCGCCGAACGAGCCGCTCGATCCGGGGGACCAGCGAGGGCGGCTCTGGTCCTCGGCCCGCTTGCTGCCGACGTTGCCGAAGTGGTGGGGGGTGAGCCGCTCGTCGCCGTCCGCGGCCCGCGGCACCTCGTCCGGCTCCCGCATCTCCTGCACTTCGCGGACCGGTCCGGACGGCGGCACCCGGGGCTGCTCGTCGGGGCGCGGCGGTGCCGGTTCACGCTCACGCACCTTCGCACCCAGCCGGAAGGCCCAGATCAGTCCCGCGACACAGGCCAGCCCGGCGACCAGGATGAGGACGTATCCGAACACCTGAACGCCGGCGGCCGCTTCGTACATGGAAGTCGTCATGTGCGCCGGGTACCCGGGGCCGCGCCGAGGATGCCGGGCCGGACGGCGGTCAGCCGTTCGGCGCAACCCGCGGCCGGGCCGGGCGCGGACGTGCAGGGCGTGGCGCTGACGGGCTTCGCGGCACCGGGAGTACCGTCACCCGCGATGACGGATTCGCCGCACATGTCAGAGATCGTGGAGATCACCGCCCGGTACACGGAGCCCGCTCCGCGCCCCGGCCGGACCCTCCTGCGCTGGGTGTCCACGGCCGACCACAAGGTGATCGGCCGTCTTTACATGGTCACGGCGTTCTGCTTCTTCCTGCTGGCCGGTCTGCTCGCGCTCGCCATGCGCACCGAACTGGCCGAACCGGGTATGCAGGTGCTGAGCAAGCAGGGCTACCTGGAGTTCGTCACCATCCACGGCACGATCATGATGCTGCTGTTCGCGACGCCCATGTTCGCCGGGTTCGCCAACGCCGTCATGCCGCTCCAGATCGGGGCCCCTGACCTGGCCTTTCCGCGGCTCAACGCGCTGTCGTACTGGATGTACCTCTTCGGCGGGCTGATGGTGGTGTCGGGCTTCCTGGTGCCGGGCGGGGCCGCGGCGTTCGGCTGGTTCGCCTACGCGCCGCTGAACAGCGCCTACTACTCCCCCGGCGCGGGCGGTGACCTGTGGACGATGGGGCTGGTCGTCTCGGGTGTGTCGACGACGCTGACCGCGGTGAACTTCATCGCGACGATCATGTGCCTGCGCGCGCCGGGCATGACGATGTTCCGGATGCCGATCTTCACCTGGAACGTGCTGTTCACCTCGATCCTGGTGCTCCCCGCCTTCCCGGTGCTGACGGCGGCGCTGTTGGCCCTGGAGGCGGACCGGAAGTTCGGGGCGCACGTCTTCGACGCGGCGAACGGGGGGGCGCTGCTGTGGCAGCACCTGTTCTGGTTCTTCGGGCATCCCGAGGTCTACATCGTGGCGCTGCCGTTCTTCGGGATCGTCTCGGAGATCATCCCGGTCTTCTCCCGCAAGCCCCTGTTCGGCTATGTGCCGATGATCGGGGCGACGATCGCGATCACCATGCTCTCGGCGGTGGTGTGGGCGCACCACATGTTCGCGACCGGCGCGGTGCTGCTGCCCTTCTTCTCGATCATGTCGTTCCTGATCGCGGTGCCCACGGGCATCAAGTTCTTCGCGTGGATCGGCACGATGATGCACGGTTCGCTCTCGTTCGAGACGCCGATGCTGTGGTCGGCGGGCTTCCTGGTGTCGTTCCTGCTGGGCGGGCTGAGCGGGGTGCTGATCGCCTCGCCGCCGCTCGACTTCCATCTGACGGACTCGTACTTCATCGTGGCGCACCTGCACTACGTGCTGTTCGGCACGGTGGTGTTCGCGATGTTCGCCGGGTTCTACTTCTGGTGGCCGAAGTTCACCGGGAAGATGCTGGACGAGCGGCTCGGCAAGGTGCACTTCTGGCTGCTGTTCCCCGGGTTCCAGCTCACCTTCCTGGTGCAGCACTGGCTCGGTGAGCAGGGCATGCCGCGTCGGTACGCCGACTATCTGCCCGGGGACGGGTTCACGGCGCTGAACACGCTGTCCACGGCGGGTGCGTTCCTGCTGGGCGTCTCGACGCTGCCGTTCCTGTACAACGTCTGGCGCACCGCCGTCAGGGGCGAGAAGGTCGGCCTCGACGACCCCTGGGGCTGGGGGCGGGGCCTGGAGTGGGCGACGTCCAGTCCGCCTCCGCGGCACAACTTCGTCGCCCTGCCCCGTATCCGGTCGGAGTCCCCCGCGTTCGACCTGCACCATCCGGGGATCGACAGCCCGCCCGGGAAGAAGGCGACGCGATGAAGGCCGAGGCGGTGCTGTTCGGCGCCGTGGCGCTGTTCTTCGGGGGTTCCGCCGCCCTGTACGGGGTGTGGTCGGGGGATGCCACGGGCACGACCGCGCTGGTCGTCGCGTGCGGGATGGCGGCGCTCGTCGGCTTCTTCTGCCTGATCCAGTACCGGCGCCGGGGGCTGCGCCCGCAGGACCGCACCGACGCCGAAGTGGCGGACGCGGCCGGGCCGGTGGCGTTCTTCCCGGACGCGAGCGTGTGGCCGATCGTCACCGCGCTCGGCTTCGCGGTCACGGCCGGCGGGGTCGTCTACGGGCTGTGGCTGTTCCTCATCGGTCTGGGTGTTCTGGCGCGCGGGGTGTTCGGGATGGTGTTCCAGTACGCGCGCCGGTGAGCGGCTTGCGGGGAGCACCCGGCCGGAAGGACTCGACGGGTTCGTGGTCGCCCTCGTAGCCGCCGGTGACGCTCTGGCGGATGTCGCCGGTGGGCACTCCCTCGGCGAGCCGCTCGCGTTCGGCCGCGGTCAGGGCCCGGCACAGCCACCGGGTCACCAGGAACGCGAGGACCGGCGCCGCCACCAGGGCCACGCGCAGGATCCAGGTCAGGGCGTCGACGGAGACGCGGAAGACCTGGGCCATGATGTCGTTGGCGCCGGCCAGCAGCAGCACGCCGTAGAAGACGGTGCCGCCCACGCCGAGTCCGGTGCGCACGGGGCGCTCGCGCGGCCGGTCGCACAGGTGCTGCTCGTGACGCCACTCCCCGGTGAGGCGCTGCTCGACGAAGGGGTAGGCGTAGAGCGCGGCGAACAGCAGGCCGGGCAGGACGACGGCCGGGAGCAGCACGTTCCACATGACGGTGTGCCCGGCGACGTTCGTCTCCCAGGGCGGTACCAGCCGCAGCGCCCCCTCCAGGAAGCCCACGTACCAGTCGGGCTGGGAGCCGGTGGAGACCTGGTCCGGGCGGTAGGGGCCGTAGGTCCACACCGGGTTGATCTGGGCGAGGCCGGACAGCAGCACCAGCACGCCGAACACCGTCAGGGACAGGCCGGCCGAGGTGCCGGTGAACTGCGGGTAGAGGGGCTTGCCGAGGACGTTGCGGTTGGTGCGGCCGGGACCGCGCCACTGGGTGTGCTTGAGGTGGAAGACCAGGATCAGATGGGCCGTCACCAGGGCGATGAGGGCGCCGGGGAGCAGCAGGATGTGCAGCGGGTAGAGCCGGGTGATGATGTCGTGTCCCGGGTACTCGCCGCCGAAGGCGAAGAAGGCCAGGTAGGTTCCCACCACCGGGATCGACGTCATGATGCCCTGGGCGATGCGCAGTCCGGTGCCGGAGAGCAGGTCGTCGGGGAGCGAGTAGCCGGCGAAGCCCTCGGCGAGCGAGAGCATGAACAGGGTCACCCCGATCGCCCAGTTGAGTTCGCGGGGCCGGCGAAAGGCGCCGGTGAAGAAGATCCGCAGCAGGTGCAGGCCGATCGCGGCCACGAAGACGAGCGCGGCCCAGTGATGGGTCTGCCGCATCAGCAGGCCGCCGCGCACGTCGAAGCTGATGTGCAGGGTGGAGTCGAACGCGGCCGACATCGCCACGCCCTGCAGCGGCACGTAGGAGCCCGTGTAGACGACCTCGCGCATCTCCGGCTGGAAGAAGAAGGTCAGCCACACACCGGTCAGGATCAGCACCAGCAGGCTGTAGAGGGCGATCTCGCCGAGGAAGAAGGACCAGTGCTCGGGGAACGCCTTGCGCAGCAGCGTGCCGCCTTCCAGAACGGGCAGCCGTGCGTCGGCGGCGTCGGCCAGCCGCTCGGCGCGGCGGGCCGTCCGGCTCACGTGGTCTCCGTCGCCGCGGCCCGCTCCACCTCGGCCTCCACCTCGGCGCGGGGCCGGCCCGTCTGCCTGGCGTACTCGCTGACGGCGGTCTGCACGTCCCGGGCGAGGTCGCGCCAGGCGCGCAGGGCGGTCTCGTAGGTGCCCGACTGGGCGCCCGTCATCCGTCGCTCGGCCGGCGGGCCGTAGGCGTCCCGCAGTTCCTCGACCATGGTGTGGGCCGCGGCGGCCGCGCGCTGCTTCTGCACCAGTTCTTCGAAGGTGTGTGCCACATCAACCGACCCTAGGCACCGCTCGCCCGATGCGCCTCCCCAGCCTGCCTGAACGGTGTCCCGACGCACCCGAGTGGGTGTCAGTCGGGGGCGACGAGGTCCGCCCAGACCTGCTTGCCGCCGCTGACCGGGATCGCGCCCCACGCCGCCGAGACGGCCTCCACCAGCAGGATGCCCCGGCCTCCGGTGGCCTCCCAGCCGATGCTCGCGGGCTTCATGGGGCTGCGCGGCGAGGAATCGGCGACGGCGAGCCGCAGCCGGTGGTTGACCAGGCTCATGTCGAGCCGGACCGGGCCGCCGGTGTGCACGAGGGCGTTGGTGACGAGCTCGGAGACCACGAGCAGGGCCGCGTCGAGGGTGTCCCGCTCGACGCCCCAGGTGCGCAGGGTGCGCCGGGTGAAGCGGCGTGCGTGGCGGACCGCCTCCGGCACCCGCCACACCGTCCAGCTCTCGCGCAGCGGCCGTACCGCCATGCCGTCGAAGCGCATCAGCAGCAGGGCCACGTCGTCGCCCCGGTGGGCGCCGCTGAGCAGGGCGTCGGCGACCTGCCCGAGGTGGGCGGGGTCCGCGGCGGCCAGCGCGCGGGCGAGCCGTTCCATGCCGACGTCGAGGTCCTCGTCGGCGGACTCCACCAGTCCGTCGGTGGTCAGCGCGAGCACCGTGCCCGGCTGGAGCCGGAGCGGGGTCATCGGGAACTCGGCCCGGCCGAGGACGCCGAGCGGCGGGCCGCCCTCGGTCTCCACGATCGTGGTCGAGCCGTCCGGGTGGCGCAGCACGGGCTGCAGATGGCCGGCCCGTACGCACAGGGCGGTGCCCTGCTCCATGTCGAGGTCCACGTAGGCGCAGGTGGCGAAGAGGTCGGTCTCCATGTCCATCAGCAGCCGGTTGGCGTGGGAGACGACGACGTCCGGGGGGTGGCCCTCCGCGGCGTAGGCGCGCAGCGCGGTGCGCATCTGGCCCATCAGGGTGGCGGCGCCCGCGTTGTGGCCCTGGACGTCGCCGATGACGAAGGCCACGTGGTTGTCGGCGAGGGGGATGACGTCGTACCAGTCGCCGCCGACCTCCAGGCCCGCGGTGGTGGGCAGGTAGCGGGCGACGGCGACCGCGCCGGGCAGCCGGGGCAGGCGGCGGGGCAGCAGGGTGCGCTGGAGCATGCCGACGAGTTCGTGCTCGGCGTCGAAGGCGTGGGCGCGCAGCAGGGCCTGGCCGGTCAGGCCGGCGCAGACGGTGAGCAGGGCACGTTCGTCGGGGGCGAACTCGCGCGGGCGGTCCCAGCCGATCAGGCAGGCACCGGCCATGCGGCCGCCGGCGGGCAGCGGCAGCACCGCAAGGCCGCCGGGGCCGACGTCGGCGAGGGCGGGCTCCAGCGGGCTGCCGGCGGGCCAGATCCGGGCGCGGCCCTCGCGCAGCGCGGCCGACAGGGTGGGCATGGCGCGTACCGGGGCGTCGGGCCACTCGGTGCGCCACTCGCTGCGCCACACCTCGGGCCAGAACTCGGGTTCGGGCGGGTCGAGGACGGTGACCACGAGCCGGTCGTTCTCGAGTTCGGCGAGCGCGATCCGGTCGGCCTGCAGGGGCTTGCGCAGGGCCGCGACGACGGCGTTGCCGACGTCCTTGACGGTGCCGGCGGTGGCCAGGGCGGCGGCGAGGCGCTGCACCCGGGCCACGTCGGTGACGTCGGAGCGGAGCGTGGAGGCGTCGGCGAGGGTGCCGACGAGCCGGGCCGGGCGGCCCTTCTCGCCCGGCAGCAGCCGGCCGCGGAGCCGGAGCCACTTGGGCGAACCGGAGGGCTGCAGGATGCGGAACTCCAGCTCGCGGTCGCCGATGGACATGTGGTCGGCCTCGACCACGGACATCAGTGCGGGCAGGTCCTCGGGGACGGTCTGCCCGAGCAGGGTCTCCACCCGGCCGTCGAAGCCGTCGCGGGCGATCCCGAAGAGGGCGAGGATCCCGTCGCCCACCTCCACCCGGCCGCTGTCCATGGCCAGGCTGAAGGTGTCCGGCGGCAGGTCGCGGCCCTCTTCGGTGGCCTCCTGCGGGGGCACGGCGATCGCCCGGGCGATCAGCTCCAGGCAGGCACGGTCGTCGCTGCCGAACCCGCCGGGGTGCTCGCTGACGGCCAGCAGACAGCCGGAGCCGGCCGGGCCGAGCGGCACCGCGGCCAGCGAGAACTCCCCGGACGGGGTGCGCCGGGCCTCGGGGCCGCCGGCCAGTTCCGCCGGGCCCAGCCAGCGCGTACGTCCGGTGCGGTGGGCCTCGGCGACCGGGGAACCGCCCGCCGCCGGATAGCTGTCCCTGAGGCCGTACAGGGTGCGTGGCAGGCCCGCCGACTCGGCGAGGTACAGCTGGGTCGGGTCGTCGCCGGGCGTGTACACCCCGGCGAAGGACGCGGCGGCGAACACGAGGGCCTGTTCGAGGATGCGGCGGAGCCGGTCGGGGGTGACCGGCGACGCGGTGAGCGTGTCGAGGGCGGATTCGGCACGTTCCGTCCTCGTGCCGCTGATCGCAGCGCCGTCACTCACCACGTTCGCCATTACAGCGCGTGTGAGGCTCCCGCGCAGCCCCTGTGAAGGGTCCGGGTGCCCGGCGGGCCCGCGCGCCGCCTGTTCCGGCCCCCGGGTCGAAAGCAGCCGAACACATCTTGACCCGTGAGTTCCGCACGCGGATGTCGTGACAGACGTGACTGTCCGCGACCGGGTGGCCGCTGAGAGTGTCTACCCGTCACCGACGAACCGCACGAGGAGGGACGGGAGGCGCATGGACAAGCGCTACGAGGTGTACGCGCTCGCCGACGGACACTTCTACGACGCGCCCGACCGGCTCTCGGCCGCGGACGGCGAGCCCGCGCCGCTGTTCGCGACGGCGTGCCGCACCGTTCCGGAGGGCTGGCACGCGGCCCGCTCCGGCGACTGGCTGACGCTGACGCCGGTCGGCGCTGACGGCGCCCCGCTCCCGTCGCCGGCCCAGGGCTGGAAGATCCACTCCTCGGCGACGGCGGCGAACGCGGAGCGCATCGCCGCGATCGTCTGGGACTACTGCGTGCCGCGCCGCATCCCGTTCAAGTTCGTGCCCGGCCCGCACCTGCTGCATCTGCGCAACGCCAAGTACGCCGGCCGCGACACCAGCGGCAAGTTCGTCACCGTCTACCCGGCCGACGAGGAGCAGTTGCAGCGCACCCTGCGGGAACTCGGCGCCCTGCTGGAGGGTTTCGAGGGGCCGTACATCCTCACCGACCTGCGCTGGCACGACGGCCCGCTCTACGTCCGCTACGGCGCGTTCGCCCGCCGGTACGTGGTGGACGAGCGGGGCACGCTCGTCCCGGCGGTCGCCGACGGCACCGGAAGGCTGGTCCCGGACCGGCGGGCGCCGTCCTTCCAGGTGCCGGAGTGGGTGAGCCTCCCGGATTTCCTGCGGCCGCACCTCGACGCCCGCAACACCACCACGGTCGGCGACCTGCCGTACCGCATCGAGAAGGCGCTGCACTTCTCCAACGGCGGCGGGGTGTACACCGGCACGGACACCCGGGACGGGCGCCGGGTGGTGCTCAAGGAGGCCCGGCCGCACGCGGGACTCGCCGCCGACGGCGCGGACGCCGTCGCCCGGCTGGAGCGGGAGCGGGCCGCGCTGGAACGGGCCGCCGGCACCGGCGTGGTACCCGAGGTGCGGGACTGGTTCACCCTGGGCGACCACCGGTTCCTGGTCATGGACTTCCTGGAGGGCCGCCCGCTCAACTCCTTCTTCGCCGAGCGGCATCCGCTGCTCACCCCCGACCCGGACCCGGCGAAGGTCGCCGCGTACACGGCGTGGGCGCTGCGTGTCCACGCCTCGGTGGAACGGGCGGTGGCGGCGATCCACGCGCGCGGGCTCGTCTTCAACGACCTGCACGTCTTCAACATCATGGTGGCGCCCGACGAGGAGACGGTGCACCTCATCGACTTCGAGGCCGCGGCCCCCGCCGAGGAGAACGCCCGGCAGACCGTCGCCCACCCGGGTTTCTTCGCGCCACCGGACCGGCGCGGCCCGGACGTCGACCGCTATGCCCTGGCCTGTCTGCGGCTGGCCCTGTTCCTGCCGGTGACCACGCTGTTCGTGGTGGACCGCGGCAAGGCCGCGCATCTCGCCGAGGTGATATCCGAGCAGTTCCCGGACGTCCCGCGGGCGTTCCTGGACGGGGCGGTCGCGGAGATCACCCGGGACACGGGCGGCGGGCGGAGCCGGCCGGCCGTGCCGGTGGTGCCCGGCGACTGGCCCTACAGCCGGGACTCGATGGTGAAGGCGATCCTCGCCTCCGCCACCCCGGAACGCGACGACCGCCTCTTCCCCGGCGACATCGCCCAGTTCTCCGACGGCGGCGGCCTCGGGCTCGCGCACGGCGCGGCCGGCGTGCTGTACGCGCTGGCGGAGTCCGGGGCCGGCCGCTACGACGAGGGCGAACGCTGGCTGCTCGACCACACCGCCCCGCCGCCGCCCGGCACCCCGCTCGGCCTGTACGACGGCCTCGCCGGCGTGGCCCTGGTCCTCGACCGGCTCGGCCACCGCGGCCGGGCGCTGGACCTGCTCGACGGCATCCTGCGGGAGAACTGGCGCAATCTGGCCTCCGATCTGCAGGGCGGGCTCGCGGGACTGGGGCTGGTCCTCGCCCGGCTCGCGGCCACGACCGGTGAGCCGGGCCTGCGGCAGCACGCCGCCGACGCCGCCGACATCCTCGTACGGCGCCTCGCCGAACCCGTCCCGGACACCCCGCGCCGCCGCGCCGGGCTGCTGCGCGGCGCGAGCGGGCCCGCGCTGTTCCTGATCCGGTGGTACGAGGAGACCGGTGAGTCGCGGTTCCTCGACGCGGCCGCCGAGGCGCTGCGCCGGGACCTCGCGGTCTGTGTGGTGCAGGAGGCGGGCGGCGGCCTGGAGGTGGACGAGGGCTGGCGGACCCTGCCCTACCTCGGCGACGGCAGCGCCGGGATCGGACTGGTGCTCGACGACTGGCTCGCGTACGCGGACGACGAGCGGTTCCGGACCGCCCGGGCCGGCATCCTCACCGCGGCGACCTCACGCTTCTACGCCCAGCCCGGTCTCTTCCAGGGCCGCGCCGGGATGATCCTCCACCTGGCCCGCAGCTCCGCCCCGGGTGCCACCCGGGAACGGCTGGAGCAGCAGATCGCGGGCCTCGGCTGGTTCTCCATGGGCTACCAGGGCCAACTGGCCTTCCCCGGGCACCAGATGATGCGTCTCTCCATGGACCTGGCCACCGGTACGGCAGGCTGCCTGCTCGCGCTCGCCGCGGCACGCGACCCCGAGCGCAGCGCGCACCTGCCCTTCCTGCCGCCCCCCGTGGCGGCCCCCGCACGCGGCTCCGCGCTTTGACGGAGTCGTGATCCAACCCCCGTCCCCGTAAAGGGAAAGGACATCACCATGGCACTTCTCGACCTGCAGATCCTCGAGTCCGACGAGCACACCCACACCGGCGCGAGCACCGCGAGCCTGCTGTCCTGTGTGTCCGCGGCGAGCGTACTGCTCTGCCTCTGACCGAGCAGGTGCGTTCACGGCTCCGGGCGGCCCTCCTCGCGGGGAGGGCCCCCCGGGGCCTTGCCGTTCCCGTAGGCGCCGGGCCCCCGTCCGCCGGAGTCCGCGTCCTGCCGGTGCCTCGGGCGCGCCGGCTTCCCCCGCCCTCACAGCCCCCGCTTCCGTCCGACCCGAGCGAGGCCGCAGCCGATGACCCTCCGTGCCGACGCCGCCGACGCCCCTCCGACTCCGAGTCCCGCGGCCGTCCGTGACCTGTCGCGTGCGGTGCTGCGGCGCACCGGCGCCCGCTGCGCCGCGCTGTGCGCCGTGAGCACGGCGGCCACGGCGGCGGGCCTGCTGCTGCCCGCGCTGCTCGGCCACACCCTCGACCTGCTGCTGGCGCACGCCCCGGCGGGCCGCTGGGTCGGCGGGTGCGCCGCCCTCGTCCTGCTGACCGCGGTGCTGGAAGGCTGCGCGGGCGTGCTCACCGGCACGGCCGACGCGCGGGCCACCGCCTGGCTGCGCCACCGCCTCACCGGGCACGTCCTGGCACTGGGGCCGCGCGTCACGGCCCGGTTCGGCTCCGGGGACCTGGTGGCGCGGCTGGTCGGCGGTGCGGCGCAGGCCGGGACGGCGCCGGGCGCGCTGGCCGCGCTCGCCGCCGCGCTCGCCGGTCCCGTCGGGGGGGTGATCGCCCTCGGCCTCATCGACCGGTGGCTGGCGGCCGTGTTCCTGGTCGGGGCCCCGGTACTGGCCCTGCTGCTGCGCGCCTTCGCCCGCGACACGTCGGCCTGCGCGGCCGACTACCAGCGGGTGCAGGGGCGGATCGCGTCCTCCCTCGCGGACGCGGTCGGCGGATTCCGCACGATCCGGGCCGCGGGCGCCGAGGACCGGGAGACGGCACGGATCCTCGCCCCGCTGCCCGAACTGTCCCGCGCCGGGCACCGTATGTGGCGGGTGCAGGGGCGGGCCGCCGCGCAGGCCGTCACCGTGGCGCCGCTGCTCACCCTGGGCGTGGTGGCGGTCGCCGGACTGCTGCTCGTCCGGCACCGCCTGACGGTGGGTGAGGTGCTGGCCGCCTCCCGGTACGCGGCGCTCGCCACCGGAGTCGGCGTCCTGGTCGGCCAGTTGGCGGCGCTCGGCCGGGCCCGGGCGGCGACGGCACGGCTCGCCGAGGTGACCGCCGAGGGCGCGCCCGCCCACGGCGCCCGCCGTCTGCCGTCCGGTCCCGGCCGGCTGGAACTGCGCGGGGTCACCGCCCACCGCGGCGCCCGGACCGTCCTCGACGGCGTCGACCTGGTCGTCCCGGGCGGCACGACCCTGGCGGTCGTGGGCCGTTCCGGCACCGGCAAGTCCCTCCTCGCCGAGCTCGCCGGCCGGCTCGCCGACCCGGACGCGGGCGAGGTCCTCCTAGACGGCGTCCCGCTGCCCGAACTCTCCCACGCTCAGCTGCGGCAGGCGGTCGCCTACGCCTTCGAACGGCCCGCGCTGCTCGGCACCACGGTGGCGGACACCATCGCGTTCGGCCTAGCCGCCCCCTCCCCCGCCGGAGTCCGGGCCGCCGCCCGCAAGGCCCGCGCCGACGCCTTCGTCCGCCGTCTGCCCGCCGGCTACGCGACCCGCTGCGCCGACGCTCCCCGCTCCGGCGGCGAGTCCCAACGCCTCGGCCTGGCCCGCGCCTTCGCCCACGGCGGCCGGCTCCTGGTCCTCGACGACGCCCTGTCCAGCCTCGACACGGTCACCGAGCACCAGATCACCCGGTCCCTCCTGGGCCCCGGCCCGACCCGCCTGCTGATCGCCCACCGCGCGACGACAGCGGCCCGCGCGGACACCGTCGCCTGGCTGGACGGGGGCCGCGTACGAGCGATCGGCACGCACCATGAGCTGTGGGCGGACGCCGACTACCGCGCGGTGTTCGGCGAGGAGAACGGCACGGAAGCCGAGGGCGCCCGCGCCGAAGGCCGGGGAGTCGGCCCAGCCCCCGGAACTCCAGAGCCCACCGCCGGGAACGCCGGAGCCGGAACGGGCAGTGGGGGTGGGGGTGCCTGCGCGGAAGGCCTGGGAGTCGGCCCGGATCCGGTGGGCAGTGGCGCCCGCACCGAAGGCGTGGGGGCCGGTCCGGACGCCGGGGGCGGCGGCGCCCACGCCGACGATGCCGGAGTCGGCCCAACCCCCGGAATTCCGGGGCCCGCCGTCGGGGACGCCGGGGCCGGAACAGGTGTCGGGGGTGAAGGCCCCCGCGCCGAAGGCGTGGTGGTCGGCCCGGACGCCGGGGGCGGGGGCACCCGCGTCGAAGGCCAGGGAGTCGGCCCGAGTCCCGGGGGCGGCGGCGCCCGCGCCGAAGGTCAAGGAGTCGACCCGGACCCCGGGGACGGCGCCGCCCGCGCCGAAAACGCCGGAGTCGGCCCTGCCCCCGGAACCACAGGTCCCGCCGACGGGGACGCCGGACCGGGTGCCGGGGGTGGAGGTGACCCGGCCGACACCGTCGGGGACGGAACGAGGGGCGGGGTCGGAGGCGCCAGGCCCGGAGAGGCCGGGGACGGGACAGGTACCGGTGGCCAGGTCGGTCCGGCCGAGAGCGCGGTGGCCGGCACGGGGACCGCGGCCGGCAACGCCGGGGACGGGGCCCGGTGACGGCGGCCGTGGGCGGGCGGGTGCGCCGGACGCTGCGGGTCCGGTGGCGGGTGCTGGTCCGGCTCGGTGCCTGGTCGGTGCTGGAGGCGGGACAGACCTTCGTCGTCGGTCTCGCTCTCGCGCGGGCGCTGGACTCCGGCTTCCTGGCCGGGGACGCGCGGGCCGGTCTGCTGTGGCTGGGGGCCGCCGCCGTCGCCGTGGCCGTCGGGGCGTACGGGACCGGGCGGGTGTACGGCGCGGTCGCCGCGCTGGTCGAGCCGGTCCGGGACCGGCTCGTCACGGCCGTGGTCGGGCGGGGGGTCCGGGAGGCGGACGCGGGGGCGCTGTCCGGGCTGACCCAGCAGGTGGAGATCGCCCGGGACGCCCTCGCCGGACTGGTGATGGTCTCCCGCTCGTTCCTGTTCACCTCCGCCGGCGCGCTGATCGGCCTGTTCTCCCTGGCCCCCCTGCTGCTCGCGGTCGTCCTGCCGCCGCTGCTGGCCGGTATGGCCCTGTTCGCGGTGACGCTCCGGCCGCTGGCCCGCCGTCAGGAGGCGTTCCTCGCCGCCGACGAGGCACTCGCCGGGGAGCTGGGCACGGTGTGCCCGGGACTGCGGGACGTCACGGCGGCCGGTGCCGAGGCGCGCGTCGCCACCGACACCGGGCGGCTGATCGACGCGGAGCTGCGGTCCGCAGGCGCGCTGGCCCGCTGGAGCGTGACCCGGGTGGCCGCCCTGGCCGTGGGCGGCCAGACGCCCGTGGTGCTGCTGCTCGCCACCGCGCCCTGGCTGCTCGGCCACGGTGTCACCCCGGGCGCGCTGGTCGGCGCGCTGGCCTACGTCACCCAGTCGCTGCTGCCCGCCCTGCACAACCTCGTCCACGGGCTGGGCACCGGCGGCGCCCGCCTGACGGTCGTCCTGCGCCGCCTGACCGCACCGGGCGCCCCCGCGCGGGGACGCCCCTCCGGCTCCCGGACCGTGCGCCACCCGGACGTACCCACCCCCGCCGAGCGGACGTCCGGCACCGCGGCGGTGCCCGCCCGGCACCGACCGGAACCGGAGCCGGGGAACCACCGGGCCGCACCGGCCACGGCGGACTCCCCCGCGCGGTCATGGCCCCCCGACGCCCGGACTACCCCACGCGAACGCCGGCAGGAGGCCGGCCCCGTGCCCGCGCAGGCCACTGCCCGCGAACCCGGGGGGAACCGACTCGCGGCACCGCGTCCCGGCGCTCCCGCCCTCGACCTGGATTCCGTCACCTTCGCCTACGGCCCCGCGAGTGAGCCCGTGCTCGACGGGTTCGGTCTCACCGTGCCGGTGGGCGGGCACCTGGCCGTCGTCGGGCCGAGCGGGATCGGGAAGTCGACGCTCACGGGACTCGTCGCCGGGCTGCTGCGGCCGGTGCACGGCGGCATCCGCGTCCACGGGCACGCCGTACCGGGGCCGGAGGCGGCCGCGCTGCGGGTCCTCATCCCCCAGGAGGCGTACGTCCACGGCGGCACTCTGGCCGAGAACCTCACCCTCTTCCGCCCCGGCCCGGTGCCCGAGGCGGAGCTGCTGGCGGCCGCCGACGTCCTCGGCCTGAGCCCGCTGCTGCGGACGCTGGGCGGCCCCGCCGGCCGGGTCGATCCGGCGGCGCTCTCGGCCGGTGAGCGGCAGCTGATCGCGCTGACCCGGGCCTATCTGGCCCCCGCCCCGCTGGCCCTGCTCGACGAGGCGACCTGCCATCTGGATCCGGCGGCCGAGGCGCGCGCCGAGCGGGCCTTCGCCGAGCGGCCGGGCGGCACGCTGGTGGTCGTCGCCCACCGGATCAGCTCCGCCCGCCGGGCCGACCGGATCCTGGTCATGGACGGCGCGCACACGGCCGCCGGCACGCACGAGGAGCTGCTGCGGGCCTCGGCCCTGTACCGGGACCTGGCCGGTGGCTGGACCGCCCCGGCGCCGCTCGCCCGCTAGTCACACCCAGCCCTCACCACGCGATATCCGGATCGCGTCGACGCGGTTGCGCGCGCCGGTCTTGCGGGTGATGGACGCCATGTAGTTGCGGACCGTGCCGTGGGAGAGGTGCAGGCTCCCGGCGATCTCCGCGATGGACGCGCCGCCGGCCGCCAGGGACAGCACGTTCAGCTCACGTCTGGTCAGCGGCATCTGCGCCGCCTTGAGGAACCCGAAACCCAGCGAGGCGTCAACGAAACGTTCCTTCGATGCGACGCTCCGTATGGCACGCACCAGCCGGTCGGGCGAGCCGGCCTTGTCGACGAAGCCGAGCGCCCCCGCCTCCGCCGCGCGTCTGAGCAGTCCCGGCCGGTGGGCGTGCGCCAGCACCACCAGCGCCGGCGGTCTGCCCCCGGCGCCGGGCGGGCACAGGTCGCCGAGCGGCGGCACCCCGTGGCCGTCGGCACAGTCCAGGTCCGCCGCGCACACGTCCGGGCGTAACGACCGTAACCGCGAGGCGGCTCCGCGCCATGGCGTGTCGTCCACAGCGAGCCCGGGATCCCGTCGCAGCCACTCCGCGAGAACCGATCGCACCAGACTCGTGTCGTGCACCAGAAGCACCCGGATCACTGCTCCGCCCCCTCGGATGGTCGCCGTACCTGCGTTCGTCCGGCCGTCGTGGTTCGCTGCCGTCCGTCTTCCCGTCGTCCGCGCCCTCTTCCGCGCCGTCTTCCGCGCCGTCTTTCACGCCGTCGACTTTCGGGCGCGGTGAGCGCGTGCCCATTCTTCGGCCCGATCATCCAAGGCGGACGCGAAGATCCAGCCATCGGGGTGCGCGGGGGCGCACGGGGAGCGGGCGTGTGCCGCCTCGCGCATCGGCCGACCAGGCATGCGTCGGGGCGTTCGGGGTATGCGAAGGCACCCGTCGTACGGGTCCGGGCCGTGATCACGGCGGCCGGCTCGCCGTGCGCGGGGCGCACTCCCGAGGGAGTCTTGATCCTTGGGTGCGACGCGCGGCCGTAGGAGGAGGTGGTCGGCGTGTCCGACGGGCCGGGACGCGGGCCGGCGGCGGACGCGGCGTCGGTCGGGCGGCCGGTGCTGTCTCTCGCGCTGGCCTCGATGGTCGAGGAGGTGCAGGCGCACTCGGGCGCGGTGTACCTGCTCAAGCCCGACGAACCGGTCCTGGAGATGGCGGTGACCGCGGGCATGCCCCGGGCGTTCGCGGCGCCGTGGGAGCGGGTGGGGCTGAGCGCGCCGATCCCGGTCGCCGACGCGGTGCGGGACCGGCGGCTGGTGTGGGTGGCCGGCGAGGACGAGATGGCCCGCCGCTATCCGCGCATCTCGGTGGTGCTGCCGTATCCCTTCGCGCTGGCCGCGCTTCCCCTGGCGACGGAGCGCGGGGTGTACGGCGCGGTGTTCGTGACCTGGCCCGGCGCTCATCCGCCGGAGCTGTCCGACCGGGAGCGCGAGGGTCTGTCGGCGGCCTGCGACCGGCTGGCGCTGCGGCTTCAGCGGGCCGCCGAGGAGAACCGGCCGGTCGGCCCCGAGGCCGATGTGATCGCGGCACCCGCGCCGGGCATCGCCGGCACGCTGGGCTCGCTCGAGGCGGTCCGGATGGTGTCCAGGCTGCCGTACGGGCTGGTCTCGCTCGACCTGCACGGCAGGATCGGCTTCGTCAACGCGGCGGCGGCCGAGATGCTCGGCATACCGGCCGGGGAACTGCTCGGCAGCAAACCCTGGGTGTCGGTGCCCTGGCTCAACGACCCTATGTACGAAGACCGTTATCGGGCGGCCCTGATCAGCCAGCAGGTGAAGTCGTTCGTGGCGCTGCGCCCGCCGGGCGAGTGGCTGTCGTTCCGCATGTATCCGAGCACGACCGGGCTGAGCGTGCGCATCGGCCGGGCGCGGGCGGTGGCGGAACTGGTGCGCAGGGCACCGGAGTCGGAGGCGCGTCCGGGGCGGCTGGTGACGATCTCCCAGGTGCTGAGCCTGGCGGGCGCGCTGACCGAGGCGGTGGGCGTGCAGGACGTGGTGCAGCTGGTCTGGGACGAGGTGGCCCCGGCCGTCGGCAGCCGGGCGCTGGTGATGCTCGGCTCGCAGGGCGGCCGGCTGCACGTGCTGGGGCATCGCGGGTATGCGCACGCGCACGTCGTGGAGCGGTTCGACGGGCTGCCGCTGAGCGAACGCACCCCGGGCACGCAGGCCCTGAACAGCGGGGTGCCCGCGTTCTTCGACTCGCGGGAGCAGCTGGAACGGCTGTATCCCGGCCGGCACGAGACCCCGGACGGTTTCGCGGCCTGGGCGTACCTGCCGCTGATCGCGTCCGGCCGGCCGGTGGGAACCTGTGTCCTCGCCTACGCCGAACCGCACGCCTTCCCCGCCGACGAGCGGGCGGTCCTGACGTCCCTCGGCGGTCTGATCGCGCAGGCGCTGGAGCGGGCGCTGCTCTACGACGCCAAGACCCGGCTGGCGCACGGCCTCCAGCAGGCGCTGCTGCCGAGCACGTTGGCGTCCCTGCCCGGCATCGAGGCGGCGGCCCGCTATCTGCCGGCCACCCACGGCATGGAGATCGGCGGCGACTTCTACGACCTGGTGCCCACCGGGCCGCTGGCGGCGGCGGTGATCGGGGACGTACAGGGGCACAACGTGACGGCGGCGGGCCTGATGGGGCAGATCCGCACCGGGGTCCGCGCGTACACCACGGTGGGGCAGGCGCCGCACGAGGTGATGAGCAGCACCAACCGGCTGCTCATCGACCTGGGTTCGGAGCTGTTCGCCAGCTGTCTGTATCTGCGGCTCGATCCCGAACACGGACGGGCCGTCATGGCGCGTGCGGGGCATCCGCCGCCGCTGCTGCGGCGTCCCGACGGGCGGGTGCGGGTGCTGGACCTGGCCGGGGGCCCGCTGCTGGGGATCGACGCGGCGGCGGTCTATCCGACGACCGAGGTGTCCCTGGCGCCCGGCTCGGTCCTCGTCCTCTACACCGACGGCCTGGTGGAGTCCCCGGGCATCGACATCGAGGACGCCCTGGTCGAGCTCGGCGCGCTGCTCTCGGAGATCGGTGACCAGCCGCTGGAGACTCTCGCGGACGAAATCCTCCGGCACAGCGCGGCGGCCCGGGAACGCCTGGACGACGTGGCGGTGCTGCTGCTGCGGGCCCGCGACGACGACTGACACCTCCATCACCGCAGGCGGTTCACGGTGGTCCGGACGCGTGTCCGGGACGCGCCGGCCGGGCCGCCTCGGACGTCGTGGTCCGGCCCTCCCGCCGGAGGGCCGGACCGGCCCCTGCCCGCCGGAACCGCGACGAGGTGGGCAGGGGGTCCGGGTGCGTCCGACTCAGTGCGTGTCGGTCTGGGACGAACCGTCGTCCGCCGCGCCGCTGCCGGACTGGTCGCCCGCCGCGCCGGACGGGTCGGCGCCGCCACCGATCTGGTCGCCGCCGGCACCGGATCCGTCACCGGCGCCCGCCTGGTCACCCGCACCGGCCTGGTCACCCGAACCGGCCTGGCCGCCGGCCGAGGCCGACGGGTCGGCAGCGCCCGACTGGTCACCGGCGCCCGCCTGGTCGCCCGCACCGGCCTCGTCGCCCGCGCCCGCCTGATCGCCGGCACCTGCCTGGCCGCCCGCGCCGGCGTCGCCGAGGGTCGCGCCGGTGGCCTGGAGCGCGGCGGTGACCGGCTGGAAGAAGGTCTCACCGCCGCTGGTGCAGTCGCCGCTGCCACCTGAGGTGAGGCCGACCGCGCCGCCGTCCTGGGTGAACAGGGAGCCGCCGCTGTCGCCCGCCTCGGCGCAGACGTCGGTCTGGATCAGGCCGGTGACGGTGTCGACGCCGTTGGGGTCGGTCTCGCTCTGGAAGTTGACGGTGGCGTCGAGGCCGGTGACCTTGCCGTCGTGCAGTCCGGTGGTGGAACCCATCCGGAACACCGCCTGGCCGACGGTGGCGTCGGCGGCCTGCTTGATCTGCACGGTCTGGCCGTTGCCGACGTTGACCTCGCTCGGCGCCTGCGTGTTCGGGTCGTTGTACTTGACCAGCGAGAAGTCACCGTTGCCGGGGAAGGTCGCCTGGTCGACGGTGGCGACGGGCTGCCCGTTCTGCGAGTCGGACCAGTCCTTGGCGGCGACGCCGCAGTGACCGGCCGTCAGGAAGGCGGGGCTGCCGTCGGAGGCGGTGACGTTGAAGCCGAGGGAGCAGCGGACGTTGCCGCCCTGCGCCTGGGAGAAGATGGCGTCGCCACCCGAGACGAAGGTCTTGAAGCTGCCGGCGGACTTCTTCAGGGTGGCCATGTCGGCGCCGAGGCTCCGCACGGTCGACTGCAGTCTGTCCCACTTGGCGCCGGTGACGGTGGAGTCGGCGGTGACGAGGACCTTGTCGGTGCGCGGGTCGACCGCCCAGGAGGTGCCGGGGATGGTCGCCCTGGTCTTCAGCGTCTTCGCGGCCTGCCGGAGTTCGCCGAGGCTGTTGTCCACCTCGCGGACGACCGCGCCGGCCTTCTTCGCCTGGACGATCACGTTGTCGTCGCCGTCGACCACGTTGACGACGAGCTGCTGCTTGCCGCCGTCGTAGTACGAGCCGGCGAAGGCGTCGCCGAGGATCTTCTGCACCTGGCCGGCGAGGTCCGAGGCGTCCGCTGACTTCAGGGTCTTCGCACCGGTGGCGCCCGACGCCGCGTTCTGGCCGTTCTGGTCCTGCGACGCGTTGGCGTTGGGCAGCAGGAGGGCCGCCGCTCCGAGCGCCGCGACACCGCCCACCGCTATCGCGACCTTGCGCTTGGGCATTCGCCTGTGACTCAAACTTCTCGACCTCCTGAGACGGGGGGGCTGCCTGTGAGGGGCAGTTCGTTCCGGGGCGCCTGGATGGCCGTTTGTACGCACCGGCCGTGCGGTGCGTTCAATTCCGTTTCCCGACGGCGGCCGTTCGGCGGGGAATCGGCCACCCTCCGCGTGGCGGGGAAGGCGGCCGGGAACGATCCGCCGTATGACGATGACCCCCGCCGAAGGCGACAAGATCCTCTCCGCCCACTTCGCCCCCTGGGTGCTCGATCTCGGGCTGACCGTCGAGGAGGTGGGCGAGGACCGGGCCGTACTGCGTCTGCCCTGGTCCGAGCGGCTGGCCCGGGAGGGCGGCGGGCTGTCGGGGCAGGCGCTGATGGCGGCCGCGGACACGGCGACGGTGATCGCTGTGTCGGCCGCGCGGGGCGGATTCGTTCCGATGACGACGGTTCAGCAGTCCACGTCGTTCCAGCGGGCGGTGACGGGTTCGGATGTCCTGATCGAAGCGGTGCTGACGAAGCTGGGCCGGCGGATGGCCTTCGCCGACATCACGCTGAGCGATGCGGAGTCGGGCGCGCTGGCGGCCCGGGCGAGCACGGTCTACGCGATCCTGGCCTGACACGTTCGGCCACCGACCGGTGACGGTGCGTTCCGGGGGCGTAGCGGAATCCCGGCTTCAGGGAATCTGCACATTGAATGCTCAACCAAGTCACCGCCGTCGGCTTATCTGCACATCCGCGCGCCCCCTCGCACGCCTTTGGCGCGGAGTGCCGGATTCGCCACCCGGCGGGCAAGGGGTGGAACGGCGGTGAAGTCGTGCCGCATGTGAAGGAGTCGCCGACATGCCGTGCGCACACCTGCACGGTTGAGGCGGTTCCCGAGCCAAGTGCCCAGGTGAGAGCACTGGTTGATTGGAAGCGCGCCCGCCGTGCGTGCTTTGATCCATCGCACCGCAGGGAGTCCGGGCCTTGGGGAATCCGGGGCCCGGGTCCCTGCGGTCGCGGCCGTCCGTCTGTCCCCAGAGGGGGCCGCTCTCCCCCTTGTGAAATATCCATACGAAGGGAAGTTCCATCATGAACTCCACCCCCCAGGTTGAGACCGTCGAGATCTCGGACGCCGAGCTGGACAACGTTTCCGGCGGTCTGTCCGTGAACGCCCTGAACACCGTGACCGGTGCCGTCAACGGCCTCGCCCCGGTTTCCGGCCTGGTCGACACGGCCGTCGGCACCGTCGAGGGTGTCACCGGCCTGAACGTGGCCCCGGTTTCCGGCCTGGTCGCCGGTCTCTGATCGCACCTCGGTGTGTCACCGCTGGTCCCGGAGCCGTCCCTCGGCTCCGGGGCTCTCGGGTGCCCGAGGGCGGCCGCCGTCCGCGGCAGCGCCCTCTTGTGTCGTGACGATGTCTCTCCTCGGGTGAGGGAAGTTCCGTGCAGTTCCGCCAACAGGCCCTCGCCAAGCTCCAGTCGCCGGAGGAGCTGGACCTTCCGGTGCGGCTCGCCCGCCCGCAGGGCTGGCTCGCGCTCGGCGTCACCGTCGTCGTGATGGCGGCGGCCTCCGTCTGGGCGGTGACCGGCTCGGTCACCTCCACCGTGAGCGCGCAGGCCGTCCTCACCCACGGGCAGGGCAGCTACGTGCTGCAGAGCCCTGTCAGCGGCCAGGTGACGGGCGTCCTCGCCGAACAGGGCCAGCGCCTCCCGGCGAACGCCCCCGTCCTCAAGGTCCGCACCGCGCAGGGCACTTCGGTCGTCCGCACGGTCGCCGCGGGCCGCGTCACCACGCTCGCCGCCACCATCGGGCAGATCATCCGGACCGGCACCGACGTCGCCGCGGTCGAGAAGGTGGCGCACGCCTCCGACCCCCTGTACGCGACCGTGTACGTCCCCGCCGAGAACGCGGCGGCCATTCCCGCCCACGCCTCCGTCGACCTCACCGTCTCCTCGGTGCCGAGCGAGCGATACGGCGTGCTGCGCGGCCGGGTGAAGTCGGTGGACCGCACCGCGCAGTCCGCCCAGTCGATCTCCGCGTTCCTCGGCGACGCCCAGCTCGGCGAGCAGTTCACCCGCAAGGGGCGCCCGGTGGCCGTCCTGGTCGAACTGGACCGGTCGGGGACCGCCAGGAGCGGCTACCGCTGGTCCACCGCCGGCGGGCCGCCGTACCGGCTCGACTCGATGACCCTCGCCTCCGCCTCGGTCAGGCTGACCGACCAGCGGCCCGTCGATTGGCTGCTCCCGTGACCACCACGCAGGAAACCCGCGGCCGCAGACGTGCCGCCCCCGCCAAGCGGCCGGTCCCCAAGTCCCGTACCGGCACGGTCCGTACCCCGACCGTGCTCCAGATGGAGGCCGTCGAGTGCGGCGCCGCCTCCCTCGCCATGGTCCTCGGCCACTACGGCCGGCACGTCCCGCTGGAGGAGCTGCGCATCGCCTGCGGTGTCTCCCGGGACGGCTCGCGCGCCAGCAACCTGCTGAAGGCGGCCCGCGGTTACGGCCTGACCGCCAAGGGCATGCAGATGGACCTGGCCGCCCTCGCCGAGGTGCGCTCCCCGGCCATCCTCTTCTGGGAGTTCAACCACTACGTCGTCTACGACGGGATCGGCCGCCGCTTCGGCCGGCGCGGCGTCTTCGTCAACGACCCCGCCAAGGGCCGCCGTTTCGTGCCCCTGGAGGAGTTCGACGGCAGTTTCACCGGTGTCGTGCTGGTGCTGGAGCCCGGTGAGGGCTTCACCCGGGGCGGGCGCAGGCCCGGCGTCCTCGGCGCGATGCCGGCGCGGCTGCGCGGCACCGCGGGCACCCTGCCCGCCGCCGTCCTGGCCAGTCTGCTGCTCGTCGCCGTCGGCGCTGCCGTGCCCGCGCTCAGCCGCACCTACATCGACATGTTCCTCATCGGCGGCCAGACCTCGCTGCTGGGCGTGCTGTTCACCTCGATGGCCACCTGCGTGCTGTTGACCCTGGTGCTGACCTGGCTCCAGCAGGCCAACCTGCTGCACGGCCGGATCATCTCCTCCACGCTCTCCAGCGCCCGGTTCCTGCGCCATCTGCTGCGCCTGCCGGTGACGTTCTTCGCCCAGCGCTCCCCCGCCGACCTGGTGCAACGTCTCCAGTCCAACGACCAGGTGGCGGAGACCCTGGCCCGCGACCTCGCGGCGGCCGGTGTGGACGCGGTCGTGGTCGTGCTCTACGCCGTGCTGCTGTACACGTACGACCCGCAGCTGACCTTCGTCGGCATCGGCGTGGCCCTGCTGAACCTGGTGGCCATGCGGCTGGTCGTACGGCTGCGCGCGACCCGCACGGCGAAGCTGCGGGCGGACACGGCGCGGCTCACCAACACGTCGTACACCGGGCTGCAGCTGATCGAGACGATGAAGGCGACCGGCGGCGAGGACGGCTACTTCCGCAAGTGGGCCGGGCAGCACGCCACCACCCTGGAGGAGCAGCAGCGGCTCGGTGTGCCGAGCGCCTGGCTCGGGGTGGTCGCCCCGACCCTCGCCACCTTCAACAGCGCCCTGATCCTGTGGATCGGCGGCATGCGGGCCGTCGAGGGCCACATCTCGGTCGGTCTGCTGGTCGCCTTCCAGGCGCTGGTCGTCCGCTTCACCGCGCCGCTCACCCGGCTCAACGGCGTGGCGGGCCGCATCCAGGACTTCGCGGCCGACGTGGCCCGGCTCAAGGACGTCGAGAACTTCCAGGCCGACCCGCTCTACGACCGCCCCGGCACGGGCGACTCCACGCGCCGGCTGCACGGACACGTCGAGCTGGAGAACGTCACCTTCGGCTACAGCCCGCTGGACCAGCCGCTGCTGACCGGCTTCGACCTGACCGTCGGACCCGGCCGGCAGGTGGCCCTCGTCGGCGGCTCGGGCAGCGGCAAGTCCACGGTGTCCCGGCTGATCTCGGGCCTGTACGCGCCGTGGGACGGGGTGATCCGGATCGACGGCCGCCGGCTGGAGGACATCCCGCGCGGCGCGCTCGCCTCCTCCGTGTCCTTCGTCGACCAGGACGTGTTCCTCTTCGAGGGCTCGGTCCGCGACAACGTGGCCCTGTGGGACCCGTCGATCCCCGACGAGGCCGTGGTGGAGGCGCTGAAGGACGCGGCCCTGTACGACGTGGTGATGCGTCGGCCCGGCGGCATCCACAGCAGGGTCGAGCAGGACGGCCGGAACTTCTCCGGCGGCCAGCGCCAGCGCCTGGAGATCGCCCGGGCGCTGGTGCGCCGGCCCAGCATCCTCGTGCTGGACGAGGTGACCAGCGCCCTGGACGCGGAGACCGAGCTGATCGTGATGGACAACCTGCGCCGGCGCGGCTGCGCCTGCGTGGTGATCGCCCACCGGTTGAGCACGGTCCGCGACAGCGACGAGATCGTCGTGCTCCAGCACGGCACGGTCGTCGAACGCGGGCGGCACGAGGAACTGGTGGCACGCGGCGGCGCGTACGCGGCGCTGGTCAGGGAGCGTTGAGATGACGTCCGTTCAGGAGGGGTACGACGGCGACCTGGTGCTCGGTGCGCTCGGCGCGCTCGGCACCCGGTCGGACTGCGCGGGCCTGACCCGGGTGGACCTGGAGGGCCCTCAGGTGCTGTGGCTGGTCGCGGCCGGCGCCCTGGACCTGTTCGCGGTGGACGCGGCCGAGCAGGGCCACTGGCACCACCTGGGCCGGCTGGAGGCGGGCGCGCTGCTGCTCGGCCCGGTCGCCGGCCCCCAGCACACCCTGGTGGCGCGCCCGGTCCGCGACTGCGTCCTGCACCGCGTCAACCTGCGCGAGCTGTACCAGCCCGCGCACACCCAGACCTGGTCGTACGACGAGTACGGCAACCCGCAGTACGTCCCGCCGACGTCGAGCCCGCTCGAGTACGCGCTCGCCCTCGGCGTCGGCCGCGGCCTGTCCGTCCTGTTCCAGGCGCCCATGGCCGAGGAGCGGGCCGCGGCACCCGCCGACGACGACGTCTTCTGGATGCAGGTGCCGCCGGGCAGCGTGCAGTACGGCTCGCTGTACGGCGCGGAGGCCGCCGCCGATCTGCTGATGGACCCGGCGCTGTGGCAGAGCATGGTCGACCAGCAGTACCGGCTGCTGACCGCGCTGGACCGGTGGATCGAACAGCTGGAGCGCACCCACGAGACCCGTACGGCCGCCGGTATCAAGGCCGGTGAGGCGGTGCGGGCCCAGGCCGACCGGACCCTGCTGGCCTCCATCGGCAAACGCTCGGCCCGCCGGACGACGGCCGCCGACGCGGACGCCTCGTACGCGGCCTGCCGGCTGGTCGCCGAGGCGGCCGGAATCGAGCTGGCCGAGCCCGCGCAGAGCGGCACGGAGAGCGACCGCCTCGATCCGGTCGAACGGGTGGCGCTGGCCTCCCGGGTGCGCACCCGGGCGGTCCGTCTGGACGGGCGCTGGTGGCGGGAGAACGTGGGCCCGCTGGTCGGGCACCGGGCGCTGTCCGGGGCGCCGGTCGCGCTGCTGTGGCGGCGTGGCGGCTACGTGGCCGTACAGCCGGCGACGGGGCGTGAGACACCGATCGAGAAGGCCAACGCGGAGGAGTTCGAACCGCGCGCGGTGATGTTCTACCGGCCGCTGCCCGACAAGCGGCTCGGGCCGCTGGGGCTGCTGCGGTTCAGCCTGCGCGGCACTCGCGGGGACCTGCTTCACCTGCTGCTCGCCGGGCTGGTGACGGTGGCGATCGGCGCGCTGGTGCCGGTCGCCACGGGCAAGGTGCTCGGCGA
The DNA here is from genome assembly GCF_900105245.1 of Streptomyces sp. 1222.5. Classification (NCBI taxonomy): domain Bacteria; kingdom Bacillati; phylum Actinomycetota; class Actinomycetes; order Kitasatosporales; family Streptomycetaceae; genus Streptomyces; species Streptomyces sp. 1222.5. The sequence goes on from NZ_FNSZ01000001.1 coordinate 1,240,084, forward strand.
GTACGTGCCACGGGCGCAGACCGGCCTGATCGTCCAGGTGTGCCTGGCGGTGATGGTCAGCGGACTGGTCGCGGCGGCGTTCACGCTGCTGGAGAACCTGTCCATCCTGCGGCTGGAGGGCCGTATCGAGGCGGCGCTCCAGCCGGCCGTCTGGGACCGGCTGCTCCGGCTGCCCACCCGGTTCTTCACCGAGCGTTCGACCGGTGAGCTGGCGAGCGCGGCGATGGGCATCAGCGCCGTCCGCCGGCTGCTGGCGGGGGTCGGCCCGGTGGTCGCGCAGTCGGTCACGATCGGCGCGATGAACCTCGGCCTGCTGTTCTGGTACAGCGTGCCGATGGCGATGGCGGCGATCGGCATGCTCGTCGTCATCGCGGCCGTGTTCCTCGGGCTCGGGCTGTGGCAGGTGCGCTGGCAGCGGCGGCTCGTGGTGCTCGGCAACAAGCTGAACAACCAGGCGTTCCAGACCCTGCGCGGGCTGCCGAAGCTGCGGGTGGCGGCGGCCGAGAACTACGCGTACGCGGCCTGGGCCCGGGAGTTCGCGCGCAGCCGGGAGCTCCAGCAGAAGGTCGGCCGGATCAAGAACCTCACCACGGTGCTGGGCGCGGTCTACCTGCCGGTGTGCACCCTGCTGATGTTCATGCTGCTGGCGGGTCCGGCCAGGGGCGCGATGTCGGCGGCGGACTTCCTGACCTTCAACACGTCGGTGACCATGGTGCTGACGGCGGTGACCCAGCTGACCGGGTCGTTCGTCTCGGCGGTGGCCGCGCTGCCGCTCTTCGAGGAGATCAGGCCGGTCCTGGACGCCACACCCGAGGTGCGCACGGCCAGCACCCGCCCCGGCCCGCTGTCGGGCGCGCTGGAGGCCCGCAGGCTGTCGTTCCGCTACGCCGACGACGGCCCGCTCGTCCTCGACGACGTGTCCTTCGCGGTCCGGCCGGGCGAGTTCGTGGCGATCGTCGGTCCGAGCGGCTGCGGCAAGTCCACCCTGCTGAGGCTGCTGATCGGCTTCGACAAGCCGGTCTCCGGAAGCGTCCTGTACGACGGTCAGGATCTCGCGGCCCTGGACCGGTCGGCGGTGCGTCGCCAGTGCGGAGTCGTCCTCCAGCACGCGCAGCCGTTCACCGGCTCCATCCTCGACGTCATCTGCGGCGCCGAGCCGTACACACCGGAGGAGGCGATGGCGGCCGCCGAGATGGCGGGGCTCGCGGAGGACATCAAGCGGATGCCGATGGGCCTGCACACGATCGTCGCGGGCAACGGCGCGATCTCCGGCGGGCAGCGCCAGCGGCTGATGATCGCCCAGGCCCTCGTCCGGCGCCCCCGGCTGCTCTTCTTCGACGAGGCCACCAGCGCCCTGGACAACGACACCCAGCGCATCGTCATCGACAGCACCCGCAAGCTGAACGCCACCCGTGTCGTCATCGCCCACCGGCTGTCCACGGTGCTGGACGCCGACCGGGTGATCGTGATGGAGGACGGCAAGGTGGTCCAGCACGGCAGCCCGGCCGAACTGCTCGCCGACACCGCCGGCCGCCTCCACGAACTGGTGCGCCGCCAGATGGCCTAGGCGGCCGCGTCCCGATCAGTCGGGGTCCTGCGCACCGGGTTCGTCCTCGTGGTGGGACGGCATCCAGTGGTGTTCGGTGAACCAGCGGCCGAACAGGGCGCCGCCGTAGATGACGAAGCCGACGCCGATGAGCCAGGACTCCACGACGAGCACGGTGCCGACGGCGCCGTAGCTGAGGGCGTTGGTGACGATGAGCGGGGTGAAGACGAGGTAGGAGAAGGCCCTCAGGCCCACCAGCCCGATGACGGTGGCGAACGCGCCCGGCAGCAGGGCCCGCCAGCGGACCTGGCCGCCGAGCAGGAAGCGCTGTCCCCACCAGAAGAACAGCACACCGCTCACCGCGGAGAGGGTGATCCGCTGCCCGCCGTGGAGCGTCGTCTTCGTCGCCACCTCCTGGTAGAGGTACGTGGTCAGCACCACCAGCCAGGTCGCCTGCCGCCACACCCGGTGCCAGGGGCCGGCGGCCAGCCCCCAGATCCGTTCGTAGGCGTTCTGCACACTGCCCCCGAAGGCCACGCCGAAGACGGCGAGCAGCACACCGCTCAGGACGCTGGTGGTGCCGATGACACTGCGCGGCGGGCTGATGACGTCGGTGATCACGCGCGCGGACCGTCCGGACAGCCCCATCCCGTCGGTCAGCCAGGACGCGAAGCCGCCCCGCCCGAGGGGGTCGGCCGCGGCGACCACGATCAGCAGCGGTGCCAGGGTCACCAGGGCCAGGGTGGCGAATCCCATGGCCCGGTGCATGAGTTCCAGCTCGCGACCGTGGTCGAACAGGGCGCCGACACGCAGCCACTCCCACGCGCGGTGCAGGCCGCGCCGCCACCGGTTCACGGCTCCTCCCGTGCTCGCCGCCCACACACGCTCTCCTGTGCCGATTCATCCACCCCGGCGCGTACCGGGCAACTCGCCGGGGGGCCGGAGGCACGGCGCCATGGTGCGCGGCCCCGGCCGCCCGATCCGGCGACACGACGGGCGCGTCCGCCGTTTGCGCGCCGCGTCACCGGAGAATCGGGACCCGTGCGCACTCCTGCCGAAGTGCCCGACACGGACCGGCACATGCCGGGCCGCGGGCGGCGAACACTCATCGTGACCGCGAGCATGGGGGCCGGGCACGACACCGTCGCCGCGGAACTCGCGCGCCGCGCCACGGCGTCGGGGCACGAGCCGCACGTGGTCGACCTGCTGGGACTGCTGCCGTACGGCCTCGGCACCGGGCTGCGCCGCTGCTACCAGGCCTCGGTACGGTACTTCCCCTGGGCGTACGCCGGTGTCTACGGCGCGTTCCTGCGCACCGGCACCGGTCCGCGCCCCAGTGGGGTGCCGCTGGCCCGGCTCGCCGCCGGCCGGCTGACCGCCCTGGTGGACCGGCTGGGCATCGACGTGGTGGTGTCCGTCTTCCACCTGGCCGCGCAGCTGACCGGCCATCTCCGGGAGCGGGGCGGGCTGCGGGTGCCGAGCGCGGTGTTCCTGCTCGACTTCGCCGTGCACCGGCAGTGGCTGCATCCCGGCAACGACCGGTACCTGTGCCTGACGGACCGGGCGGCGAGCGAGGTGCGCCGGGCGCTGGGCACGCCCGTCGTGACGACCGGGCCGGTGGTGGCGCCCGCGTTCCTCGCCCCGGCCCCCGGGGCGGCGCGGTGGCGGGAGCGCTTCGCCGGGCTCGCGCCGGGCCGGCCCGCCGTCCTGCTGTCGGCGGGTGCCTGGGGAGCGGCGTCCCGCCCGGCCGGCACCGCCCGGCTGCTTGCGGGTGCCGGCTATCTGCCCGTGGTGCTGTGCGGCCGCAACGAAAGGCTGCTCGCCCGGCTGACCGGGGTGCCCTCGGTGCTCGCCCTGGACTGGGTCGAGGACATGCCCGGACTGCTGGCCGCGTGTCACGCCCTGGTGGACAACGCCGCCGGCCAGACCGCCGTGCAGGCCCTCGCCTCGGGGCTGCCCGTGGTGGGGCACCGGCCGCTGCCCGGCCACGGGGCGGAGGGGGTACGGCGGATGGCGGAGCTGGGGCTGTCGGAGTACGCCGGTGACGGGCCCGCGCTGCTGACGGCGCTCGGCCGGCTCCCGGCGGGCGGCCCGGAACGCGCGGAACGCGCGGCACGGGGCCACGCGCTGTTCCGGCACGATCCGTTGGAGTACGTGGCCGGGTTGTGAGCCTGCCGGGGAACAGCGGGCCCGTCCGTACGGCACCGGGCGTGATCCGCGGCTCTTGGCGCACGCACGCCCGGGCCGGGGCCGGGGCCGGGGGGAGGGGCCAGGTCGGTGAGCGGGCCGCCCACCGTGAGGCCCGCCCTCCCACAACGCGCCGAGCACGCAGTGCCAGGGGCCGACTGCCTTCCCGGCGCGCCGGTGGAGGACCCTCAAGCCGCCGAGGACAGCGGGACCGGCCGTTCATCGCGGTCCCCCGGCTCTCACCCCTCGCCGACCGGGGACGCCACACCTGGCCTGGCCGGTGCCGGGCGCGGATGTGGTCGGCGAGCGGGCCGCCCACCGTGAGGCCCCGCCTCCCACAACGCGCCGAGCACGCAGTGCCAGGGGCCGACTGCCTTCCCGGCGCGCCGGTGGAGGACCCTCAGGCCGCCGAGGGACAGCGGGACCGGGCGTACAACGCCCCCTGGCGCTCACCCCTCGCCGACCGGGGACGGCACGTCCGGCCTGGCCAGTCCCGGGGAGTCGGCGTGATCGGCGAGTGGGCCCACCGTGAGGCCCGCCTCCCGGCAGCTCCGGACGATGGCGGGCAGGGCGCCGAGTGCGGAGTGCCAGCAGCCGGGGGCCGAGTGCCGGTCCGTGTCGTGCAGCAGGACGGTGCCGCCGCCACGCAGGTCCGCCGCGACCCGGGTCCGTACGGACGCCGCCGTGGCGTCGGCCGTCCAGTCCTCGCCCCAGGCGGACCACAGCACGGTCCGCAGTCCGGCCCGCCGGGCGGCCGCCCAGCGGCCCGAGGTGAGGATGCCGTACGGGGGGCGGTACCACTGCGGCCGCCGGCCGGTGACGTCCCGCACCGCCCGCACGGTCCGGGCGATCGCCGCCGAGTCCCGGCCGGGCGCGGGGCGCCAGGGGCGGTCGTGGCTCCAGCCGTGCACGGCGAGCTCGTGGCCGCGCGCCACCGTCTCCCGGGCCAGAGCCGGGTGGCGCACCAGATGCTCGCCGAGCACGAAGAACGTCGCCCGCGTCCCGAGGTCGTCCAGCGCGTCGAGGAAGCGCGGTGTCGACTCCGGGTCGGGGCCGTCGTCGAAGGTCAGCGCCACATGGTCGCCGCGGCCGGTCCCGCTGAGCCCGGGGAAGAACCGCAGCCGTACGCCGGGGAGCCAGGTGGCCGCCGGACCGATGTGCGCCGCGGCGACGCCCACCGGCAGCAGGGCCACCGCCGTCCGCCACGCGCGGCCGGACACGAGGGACATCGGACTGCCTCCTTCAGTCGATTCGACCGGTTCGGACGGCCCGGCCGGTGTCAGGGCCTGCGGGGTGCCGGCGCCCGCCGCCCGTTCCGGTCGGGCGGGTGGTCCGGTACGGACGTGTCAAAGTCCTGACCGGCCGACTGGGCATGGGCCAGGCCGATGCTGCCCGCACCGATCAGGACGACGCCGATCACCTCGGGGATCATCCTCAGCCCCAGGTGGATCGTCTCGGCGAACAGGACCCAGCCGAGCACGACGCTGGTCAGCGCGTCGCCGAGGGTGAGGGCGGGCTGGGAGGCCGTCAGCGATCCGGCGCTCAGCGCGCTCTGCAGCAGCAGGAAGGCGACGAGTCCGGCACCGGCGGTGGCGTACAGCGACCAGTGCGTGAACATGGCCTCCGGCCCGTGGGCGAGGCGGCCCACCGCCTCCTTCATCAGCGCCGCGGTGGTGGCGAAGGACACCGCGGAGGCGAGACCGAGGAGCGCCGCCCTGGCCGCGCCCCGGACCGGGCGGGAGACGGCGACCAGCACGACGACGGCTCCGAGCGCCCCGCAGCCGCCCAGCAGCCAGGCCTCCGGCGGCGCGGTCGGCCGGCCGGGTGACGGCGCCGCCGCGAGGAGGAACAGGGCGAGCCCGACGGCGAGGGCGGCGAAGGCCAGCCAGGTGCGGCCGTCCGGGCGGCGCCGGAAGACGAGACTGCCCACGGCCAGCGTGAACAGCAGCTCGGCGGCGAGCAGCGGCTGGACGAGGGACAGGCTGCCCGTGGCCAGCGCCCCGGCCTGGAGCAGGCTCGACAGCGCCAGCAGTCCCGCGCCGGCCAGCCAGGACGGGCGCCGCAGCAGATACAGCAGCCGGCGCCCGGCGGCCCTCGCACCGGTGCCCTCGTCGCCCTGCTCCACGGCGGCCCGGCGCTGGAGCACCGAGGCGGACGCGTTGGACAGGGCCGCGAGCAGGGCCAGCACCACCGTGAGGGCGATCATGTCCGCTCACCCGAAGCGCGCGGCGAGCCGCCGGTAGAGCCCGGGCGCGGCTCCCCGCACCAGGGCGGGCACGCGCAGCCAGCCGGGGACGTACACCTCGTCCTTGTCGTGCCGGACGGCGGCCCACACCGCGTCCGCCACGCGCGCGGGCGGCACCGGTCTCGGCCAGGGCCGCGTGTACGGGGTGCCCCGCCGGTCGAAGAAGGGGGTGTCGACCACACCGGGGACGACATGGCTGACGCGGACGCCGGTGCCGCGCAGTTCGTACCGCAGGGCGTCGGCGAAGGCGGCCAGGGCCGCCTTGGCGGCGGAGTAGACGGCTTCGCCGCGCACGCCGACGCTGCCGGCGAGGGACCCGACGAGCACGACGCGTCCGGATCCGGCCGCGACCATGTGGGGAAGCACGGCGCGCACCAGGTGCAGGTTGGCCAGCAGGTCGACGCCGACGACCTCGTCGATGCGCGCGGGCGGCATGGCGGTGAAGTCCCCGGCCCAGCCCACCCCGGCACCGGCGACGAGCAGGTCCAGCTCCCCCAGGTGGTCCAGGGCCAGCTCGATGAGCCGGCGGTCCGCGCCGGGCCGGGTCAGGTCGGCGGGCAGGGCCACGGCACCGGCCAGGGCGGCCACCTGCTCCAAACGGGTGACGTCGCGTCCGTTCAGCACCATCCGCCAGCCCCCCTCGGCGGCGAGCCGGCGGGCCACGGCCGCGCCGATGCCGGAGGAGGCGCCCGTCACCAGAGCGGTGCCGCCCCGGCCGGTCCGCCGCCCGGCGTGCGCGGCGGAATCCGTCCGGGGGGCGGAGGTCACGACCGGCCCGGCGCGATTCGAGGGGCTTGCGGGGGACGGGGCGTGGGACATGGTGACGACCTCATTGCGACGGTGTGCACGGGCTCGCGGACTCCGGGGCCGAACCCTCGCGGTGTATCCAGGGCGCCACAGACTGAAACACCGCGCACGGCGGGGCCCGGCGCCCTCTCCCGCGCGGGTCCCCGGTCGCCGGGCGGGGCCACGGGAGCGAGCATGAAAGCGAGAGCGGACCGGGGGCCGGTCTGCCGGTCCCCCGTCCGTTCACCGGGACCCTGGCGGGAGTGGCGGATGACGGACACCGACGTACTCATCGCGGGGGCGGGCCCGGCCGGTCTGACCGCCGCCCTGGAACTGCGCCGGCGGGGCGTCGGCTGCCGGCTGGTGGACCGGCTGCCCGCCCGGCTGCCGTACGCCAAGGCCGTCGGTGTCCAGCCGAGGACGTTCGAGCTGTGGGAGCGGATGGGCGTGGCCCGCGCCGCGCTCGATACCGCCCTGCCCATGCGCGGCCAGCTGGTCTACGTGAACGGTGTGCAGCAGGCGCGCGTCGAGCTGGAGCTGCCGCCGGAGGTGCCGTACGGCTTCGCGTGCCTGCCGCAGTACGAGACCGAGCGCATCCTGGAGGAGCGGCTGGCCTGCTTCGGCGGGCGCATCGAGCGCGGTACGGAACTGGTCTCCTTCACCCAGGACGCGGACGGCGTCACCAGCGGTCTGCGCACGGCCACCGGTGAGGAGCTGGAGATCCGCTCCCGCTTCGTCGTCGGGTGCGACGGCGCGCACAGCGTCGTGCGCAAGACGCTGGGGCTCTCCTTCGAGGGCGGCGCGCTGCCCGAGGAGTACATGCTCGCGGACGTCGAGCTGGACTGGGATCTGGCGCCCGGGTACGGCGTGCGGGCCATGCACGTTCCCCCCGGCGGCGAGGTGGACGACCTGCTGGTGTGCATCCCGCTGCCGGGCCGGTGCCGCTACCGGCTGTCCATGCGGGTCCCGCCCGAGCTGTCGCTGAGGGGCGGGGCGCGGGGGCAGGACGCGGTGGCCCACGGTCCGGAGTCCGGGCGGGCGCCGAGTCTGGAACACATCCAGGAGGTCGTCGACCGGCTGTCGCCCCGGCCGGCCACGGCCTCGGCGATGCGCTGGTCGTCGGTGTTCCGCGTCAGCCACCGCCTGGTGGACCGGTACGGCGAGGGACGGGTCTTCGTCGCCGGGGACGCGGCGCACATCCATCCGCCGACCGGCGCCCAGGGCATGAACACAGGGATCCAGGATGCCTGCAACCTCGCCTGGAAGCTGGCCCTCGCGGTGGCGGGCGACGCCGAGCCCAAGCTGCTGGAGAGCTACGACGCCGAACGCCGGCCGGTCGGCGAGGAGGTGGTGGGCCGCACGCTGAGACACGCGACGCGCCAGGGCGTGCAGAGCGACCCCGGCGATCCGGTGACGCTCATGCTGCGCGAGGCGCAGCTGCTGATCACCTACCAGGACAGCCCGGTCGTGGAGCCGGGTCCCGCGGCCGGGCGCGGCCCGGCCGCGGGTGACCGCGCGCCCGACTGCGGGGGCCTGCGTGATCCGATCGCGGCCTTCCCCCTCCGCCTGCACGAGGTGCTGGGCGGACACGACCACGTGCTGCTGCTCTACGCCGATTCCGGCAGCGGGACGCGGGACTGCGCGGCGCTCGCGGACGAGGCACGCCGTCTGTCGCACGGGCGGGTGGCCGTCTACTGCGTGCTGCCGGACGGGGTCGAACCGGGCTTCCTGCCGGTGCCGGTGCTGCGGGACGGCCGGGGCGAGTTCCGCGACCGGTACACGGCCGGCGGGCGCACCGCCTTCCTGGTACGCCCGGACGGCCATCTGGGCGCACGCATCTCACCGGCCGGTCCCGGCTCCCTGTCGTCGGCCCTGGCGAAGGTGTTCGCGAGCTGACCTGTTCGCGCAGCCGCTGGGGTGATCGCGAGGGCGGGCCGGCCGGCGGACGAATCAGTCCAGGCCCGGCACGGGCGCGCCGGAGGGCACACCGGCGCCGACATAGCCGTCGTAGAACTCCTTCCAGAGCGCGCTCGCCCCGGCGTGCGGGCCGTCGACGGCCGCACCGCCCGCCGCGGCGTCCAGGGCGGTCAGGCACACCTCCCAGCCGGCGCCGTTGCGGGCGGCGGTGTCCGCGGCACCGAGGACGTCGGTCAGGGTGAAGCGGGTGCGCCCGTCGTCCAGGGCCTCCAGGTCGAAGTGGAGTTCGTCGCCGCCCCACGCGAAGGACAGGTGCCGGGGCGGGTCGACGGCGAGGACCTGGCCGGTGGACTCGGGCGTGTTCGGGTCGCCGGTGAAGCGGACGGCGCCGCCGGGGCGCAGCTCCATCTCGGCCCGGGAGGGGAACCACAGGGCCAGTTCGGCGGGGTCGGCGACGTACCGCCAGACACGGTCCACGGGGTGGTCGTAGGTACGGCTGAAGCGGACGGCGGGGCGGCCGTCGTCCAGGGTCAGATAGGCGCCGGTGAGGTCGACGGACATGTGCTCGGGTCCTTCACGTCGGGGCCGGGTGTCGTCCGGCGTCTCGTCGGGGCGGCCGGCCCAGGGCGGGCGCCCCAGCGAAACGTTGCCGTTTCGTTCGGACTGGTCTAGGCTCCATGTGTACGAAACGGTTTCGTTTATGCGCCGTTCGTTCTCTTGCGTATCCGCATCCGGACGACTTCCCTGGAGTGGTTCCCCCATGTCCCAGAAGACCCTGGCCGAGTCCTCGCGATCGGGGGCACCGGCGACCGAACGGGGCGAGGCCTCGTCCCGGCGGTGGTGGATCCTCGCGGTCATCGCCATCGCGCAGCTGATGGTGGTCCTCGACGCCACGATCGTGAACATCGCCCTGCCGTCCGCCCAGAGCGACCTCGGCTTCTCCGACGGCAGCCGGCAGTGGATCGTCACCGCCTACGCGCTGGCGTTCGCCTCCCTGCTGCTGCTCGGCGGCCGGATCGCCGACCTGTTCGGGCGCAAGCCGGCCTTCCTCGTCGGGGTCGTCGGCTTCGCCCTGGCCTCCGCTCTCGGCGGTGCCGCGAACGGCTTCACCATGCTGGTCGTGGCCCGCGCCCTGCAGGGTGCCTTCGGCGCGCTCCTCGCGCCCGCCGCGCTGTCGCTGCTCAACACCACCTTCACCGACGCCCGGGAACGGGCCCGCGCGTTCAGTGTGTACGGCGCGATCGCGGGCGCCGGCGGTGCCGTCGGCCTGCTGCTCGGCGGTGTGCTCACCGACGCGCTCGACTGGCGCTGGACCCTGTACGTGAACGTGGCCATCGCGGTCGTCGCCTTCGCGGGCGGCTGGATCCTGCTGGGCAACCATCGCGACGCGGCGGACGCCAAGCTCGACGTGCCGGGCACCGTCCTGGTCGCCTCCGGTCTGTTCTCCCTGGTCTACGGCTTCTCCAACGCCGAGTCCCACGACTGGGGCTCCCCGCTGACCTGGGGCTTCCTGATCGCGGGCGGGCTGCTGCTGACCGCCTTCACCTGGTGGCAGACCCGGGCGGCGCACCCGCTGCTGCCGCTGCGCATCCTGCTGGACCGCGACCGCGCGGCCTCCTTCCTGGCCGTGCTGATCACCGGTGCGGGCATGTTCGGCGTGTTCCTCTTCCTGACCTACTACCTCCAGCTCAACCTCGGCTTCAGCCCCACGAAGACCGGTGTGGCGTTCCTCCCGATGGTCGGTGCCCTGATGGTGGCCGCGCAGCTCGGCACCACCGTCCTGGTGCCCCGTCTCGGCCCGAAGGCGGTCATCCCGCTGGGCTTCGCGATCGCCACGGCCGGCATGGCCTGGCTGGCCGGCATAGGCGTCGGCTCGCACTACCTGAGCGCGGTGCTGCCGCAGCTGGTCGTGATCGGTGTCGGTCTCGGCCTGGTCATGCCGCCGGCCATGCAGCTGGCCACCGGCGGGGTGGCGGCCGAGGACGCGGGTGTGGCCTCCGCGACCGTCAACGCCATGCAGCAGGTGGGCGGTTCCATCGGTACGGCCCTGCTGAACACCCTCGCCGCGAGCGCCGCCACCGACTACCTCGCCGGCCGGGACGCCACGAGCGAGCTGGTGCGGGCCCAGGCGACCATCGAGAGCTACACCACCGCCTTCTGGTGGTCCGCGGTCCTCTTCGGCGCGGGCGCCGTGATCGCCTTCCTGCTCTACCGGCGCGGCGTGCCGAAGCAGGACGCGAGCGCGGCACCGGTCGTCCACATGTGACCGCCGCCGAATCGCACCCCCGAGGGGCCGCCGTCTTCAGGGAGACGGCGGCCCCTCGCCCTGTCCGGGCGGTGAGGCGGCTTCCGGCGGAGGAGGGTTCCTCCGGGCGACAGCACCTCGAGAAGGAAAATTGAACAGGGACCGACGCAGCCCTCGGCCGACCGCCCAGGCGGCCCGGCGTGACGGCCTAGGGCCGGCAGGCCCGCATGGCCTCAGGGCGCTCCACGGCAGGACGGCCGACGGCGCCCCGATGGCCGTGCCGCACCCCCCGCGGGACGCTTGAGGCGGCGGGTGCGGGTAACTCGCGGTGGATCAAGACCGTACCGAATCGAGGAGGCGCCATGCCCGGCGGGAACGACCACGAGGAGCGGCCCGAGACGGCCCTGGAGGAAGTGCTCCGGGAGGTCGAGGAGGCCGAGAAGCGCGACGAGGGCGGGTCCCGCTCGGGCGAGGCCGGGGACGCCACCAGCCCGAACGTCGGCGCGCAGGAGCAGGCGGAGGAGGACTGAGGCGGCCGGCCGGCCGGCGCGACCGCTCCCGGCCGCGCTCCTCCTCCAGGGGCTCGACGGACAGGTCCGCGGCCCGTACGACGTCGACGGCGACGCCGTCCTTCGCCGGCCGCTCGGTGACGGCCCGGGCCGGCGCGTCGGTGTTCGACGGCTCCGGTGATTCCTTCGGCGTGCAATTGATCACTAGTGCTTTCCTGCTGCCCGGGTACCCGGGCCGCATGAGCCACCATCTGCGAGGACCTCAGCTGCCCCCGTCCAGAGGACCGCTGTCCGCCGCGGTCACCGGCTATCTCGGTGGCACCGGCCCCCTCCCCCGCCCGGCGGCCGCCGAGGAAGCGGACCCGTACGGCGACGACCTCCAGCTCGCCCTCTACCTCTGCTACGAGCTGCACTACCGCGGCTTCGCCGGCGTCGACCCGGAGCGCGAATGGGACCCGGAGCTGCTGCGCGTCCGCGGCGCGCTGGAACAGCGCTTCCTGTCCGCGCTGCGCGCCGACACCCCGGTGCACGACAGCCTCGACGAGGCGCTCGGCGCGCTCCTGGTCGAACCCGTCGACGGCACGGGCGTCAGCCACTTCCTGCGTGACGAGGGCGAGCTGTGGCACCTGCGCGAGTACGCGGCCCTGCGTTCGCTCTACCACCTGAAGGAGGCCGACCCGCACGCCTGGGTGCTGCCGCGGCTGTGGGGCCGGGCGAAGGCGGCGATGGCGGCGGTGGAGTTCGACGAGTTCGGCGGCGGCCGGGCCGAGCGGGTCCACGCCCGCCTGTTCGCCGACCTGATGACGGACCTGGGCCTGGACACGGCCTACGGGCGCCACCTGGAGGCGGCGCCGGCCCAGATGCTGGCCGTCGTCAACCTGATGTCCCTGTTCGGGCTCCACCGGGCGCTGCGCGGGGCGCTGGTGGGGCACTTCGCCGAGGTGGAGATCACCTCCTCACCGGGGTCCCGCCGGCTCGCCGAGGCGATGCGCCGCACCGGCGCCGGTCCCGCCGCGGAGTTCTTCTACGACGAGCACGTGGAGGCGGACGCGGTGCACGAGCAGGTGGTGCGCCGCGACGTGATCGGCGGACTGCTCGAGGAGGAGCCCGAGCTGGCGGGTGACATCGCCTTCGGGATCGACGCGACCGAGTACCTCGAGGACCGGCTGGCCCGGCGGCTGCTGTCCGACTGGCGGGCGGGGCGCTCGTCCCTGCGAACGGCCTTGAGCAGCGAAATGGCCCATACATCCTGAATGTCAGGGTACCCGCGCGAGGTGATCGCTTTGTTGCTTCCGGGCGTGTACGCCCCTCAGGACGATACGGAGCTGTTGGCCGAGGCCCTCCGCGAGGAGAGTCCGCCGCCCGGCGCCCGGGTGCTCGACGTCGGCACCGGCAGCGGGGCGCTGGCGCTGGAGGCCGCCCGCCGGGGCGCCGAGGTGACCGCTGTGGACGTCTCCCGGCGCGCGGTGTGGACGGCGCGGCTCAACGCCTGGCTGAGGCGGCTGCCGGTACGCATCCACCGCGGCAATCTCTTCGGCCCGGTCGGGGACCGGACCTACGACCTCATTCTCGCGAACCCGCCCTATGTGCCGGCGCCCGACGCCGGGCGCGGCCCGAGCGGCCGCTCCCGGGCGTGGGACGGGGGCCGGGACGGGCGGCTGGTGCTGGACCGGATATGCCGGGACGCCCCCGCGCTGCTGCGCGTCGGAGGCGTCCTGCTGATCGTGCACTCCGCGCTGAGCGATCCGGACCGCACCGTGGAGCAGTTGCGGGCGGCGGGTCTCAAGGCCGCGGTGGTCCGGCGCCGCTGGATCGCGTTCGGCCCCGTGCTGCGCTCCCGGGAGGAGTGGCTGCGCCGGAACGGGCTGCTCGGGGCGTCCGACGACAGGGAGGAACTGGTGGTCATCCGTGCCGAACGAGTCAGCTGACGACCGCGCCCGCCGGATCACCATGCCGCGGCGCGGGCCGCTGCTGGTCGAGGGACCGGTGGAGATCGAACTGGAGGACGGCACCACGGTGTCGTCGGACCGTTTCCGTGTCGCTCTGTGCACATGCCGGCGCAGTCGCAGGTTTCCGTGGTGTGACACGAGTCATCGCCGCAAGGCCTGAACGCCGTTGAAACCGTTGGTTTTTCGCCGCTCCCCAGGAGGCCCCCCACGGGCCTGCCCGGGGAGCGGCTGTGTGCCCGGAGACCGACGGATGGCCCCACTCCGCCCGTCGGCTCCGGCGCGAGATCGCAGGTTCCCCACTCCCGGGGCCGCACTCCCCAGTTACGGTCCTGATCCGGTGTGTCGGGGAACCGCGCGATCCCGGTCCTAGAACGCGAAGACGCTGCCGGTGGCCGCGTCCTTCACGCAGTTGTTGCCGAAGGTGCGCTCATAGGAGACGCGCTTGCCCTGCCAGACGCCCTGGACCGTGACGACCACGGGATCGTAGATCTTGGTGCAGAACGCGTCCGCGTCGCCCTTCAGGGCATCGAAGTCGCCGGCGGCGCCGCGCAGTTCGGCACAGGCCTGAGTCGCGGCGGGGTGCGTGCCGGAGGCGCCGGGGGCGCAGACGAGGGTGACGGCGCGCTCCGGGGTCGCCGTGGCCGCGTCGCTGCCGTGGCCGGTGGTGAGCACCAGGGCCGACGGGGCGTAGAGCGACGACGGGGCGGCGTCCGGTGCAGCGACGGCGGCCCAGGTCAGGGGTCCGCAAACGGCGGCGGCCGAGAGGCCGAGGGCCGCTGCCCAGCGCGCGGTGGTACGCATTGTGTGCTTCCTTCCGCTCGAACATCGGGGGTGCCGGCCCGGGTCCGGTCGGGCACCGGGCGGCGAGCGCCACTCTGCCGAGTCCACCGGCGAAACTCACATCGCACCCATGGGTTTCAGTAACCTTCGGTGTTCAATCAGTGGCGTGAAGTTACGGAATTCGAACGCGTCGACCGCGGAACTGAGCGGTTCTTGATCGGTGGAACCGGCCGGATGGCCGAAAAACACCTCTTCGTTAATCGGCCTGAAACATTCCGACTTTGCCCGCAGCGAACCCCTTCGTGACGCCTTGTGTTCATGAGACCGACGGCGTAAGCCTGATTACATGATTACGACAGAGCAGAGAGATGAGTTGCGCGGCTGGTTCGCCGGCCGGCTGCCAGACGATCTCTTCACGGAACTGGTCGAGGTGACCGCGGACCGCGAGGAGATCACCGTGACCGGGCGCGTCCCCGAACCGCGGCTCACCGACGACGCCCCGGCCGCCGAGCGGGACGCCGCCCTGAGGGCCCGGATCCAGGAGTTCCGGGAACGCACCCGCGGGGCCAGGATGGAGGTGGCCCGCGAGGCGGAGCACCTTTTCGGCCGCAAGGTGTCCTGGGGTGTGGTGTGCGGGACGGAACAGGCGCTGTTCACCCATGTGGCCGCGCCGGTGATGACCCGGCTGCGCCAGCCCGAGCGACAGGTGCTGGACACCCTCATCGCCGCAGGCGTCGCCCGCAGCCGCAGTGACGCCCTCGCCTGGTGCGTGCGCCTGGTCCGGCGGCACACCGACGACTGGCTGACCGAGCTGCGTGAATCCCTGGAACACGTCCAGCGGGTACGGGCGCAGGGCCCGGACACCGAGGAGGTGGCCGACTCCCCCGCCGACGACGGCGGGGACGGCGACGACGACGGATGATTCCGCCGCGCAGAGCGCCGCGCGTGCCCCGCAGGTCGGCTCGTTCCTGTCGCTGCCGGCCGCTCCTGTGACCGTCGTTCATGGGTGGGGCCCCTGCGCGCCGTCCCGCCCCGTCCGGGCGGCGCGGTCGCCGCCCGTGAGGGTGCCTGCCGACCTGCAGCTACCCGCCAGTATCGTCGGGCTGCACGCGTACTCAGCGACGAGAGGCGGGACGGCCGGATGGCGAAGCACTGGGCGGACTTCCAGTACGAGATCTATCTGAACGGCATGACGGGCTCCGTGCCCCGGCTGCCCACCGACCTGACCCGGCTGGAGGAGCTGGCCGAACACCGGCTCGGCCCCGGCCCGGTGGGCTACGTGGCGGGGTGTGCGGGCGACGGCGGCACCGCCCGCGCCAACCGGTCCGCCCTGGCCCGGCACCGGATCGTGCCGCGCATGCTGCGGGACGTACGGGAGCGGGACCTGTCGACGGAGGTGCTGGGGCGGCCTCTGCCCGCGCCGCTGGCCCTGGCCCCCGTCGGGGTGCTGTCGATCATGCACCCGGACGCGGAGTCCGCCGCCGCCCGGGCCGCCGCCGCACAGGGCGTGCCGTACATCCTGTCGTCGGCGTCCAGCACGCCCCTGGAGCAGGTCGCGGAGGCGATGGGGGACGCCGAGCGCTGGTTCCAGCTGTACTGGGGCAAGGACCGGGAGGTGACCCGCAGCTTCCTCGGCCGGGCGAAGGCGGCCGGGTTCTCGGTCCTGGTCGTCACGCTGGACACCCCGCTGCTGTCCTGGCGACCCCGCGACCTGGACCAGGCGTACCTGCCGTTCCTGCACGGGGTCGGGACCGCCAACTACTTCACCGACCCGGCCTTCCGGGCGGGGCTGGCCAAGCCGGTGCACGAGGATCCCAACGCGGCCGTGCTGCACTTCCTCGGCCTGTTCGGGGACCCGGGGCACACCTGGCCGGACCTGGCGTTCCTGCGGGAGCACTGGGACGGCCCGATCGTGCTGAAGGGCGTCCTGCACCCGGACGACGCACGGCTCGCCGCGGACGCGGGCATGGACGGCGTGGTGGTCTCCAACCACGGGGGGCGGCAGGTGGCCGGCTCGGTCGCGGCGGCCGACGCGCTGCCCCGGGTCGCGGACGCGGTCGGCGACCGGCTGACGGTGCTCTTCGACAGCGGGGTGCGCACCGGCGACGACGTGTTCAAGGCCCTGGCCCTCGGCGCCCGGGCGGTGCTGCTGGGCCGTCCCTACGTCTACGGGCTCGGACTGGACGGACAGGCCGGGGTCGAGCACGTCGTCCGGTGCCTGCTCGCCGAGCTGGACCTGACGCTCGCGCTGTCCGGGCACACCGGTCCGGGCACGGTCGGCGCCGATGATCTCGTCACGGACCCCGCCTGAGTCCGCCGTGTCCGGGGCCGGGGCTGCCGGCCCCGGACACGGCGGTCCCTCAGGTGTCCTTCCCGGAATCCTCCGCCGGCCGGGCGGCCGGCCCGTCGGAGCCGGCGATCGACAGTGAACCCGGGCTTGCCGTAGGCGAGTCGGACTGCCAGCGCTGTCCGGCGGACCGGTCGCGGACCTTGACCACGACGTCGGACCCGGCTTCCTCACCGGCGGTGGCGAGTGCCACGGTCCGGTCCCAGCGGGGCAGCAACTCACCCTGCACCGTGAGGTCGTAGCGCACGTCGTCGGCCCGCTGCGAGCCGGCCCCGGCGCAGCTGCCGAGGGTCACCACACCGGCGTCGGCGTGCGAGTCCAGGCACAGTCCGGTGCCGGCCGCGCTGCGCAACTGCCCGTCGGCGTCGTACGTCCACTGCTGTCCGGCCGTCGTGGAGCAGACGGCGAGTACCGCGGCGGCACCGGACACGGGCGTACCCCGGACGTCCAGACACAGGCCGGCGGCCACGTTGCGCAGCCTGCCGGGACGACCCGTGGCGGGCAGACCGGCGGTGTCCGGCGCGGTGCCGGAGGCGCGCGGGGGCCGGGCGTCGGTGCCGGGCACGGCACTCGTGGACGCGACGGGACCGGTACCGGATCCGCCGTCCGGCCACACGCCCAGGGCGACGACGGTCGCCAGCAGCACGACGGACGCCACGCCGACGCCGGTGAGCAGCGTCCGCGTGGACCCTACGGCGGCGATGCCGGTACCACCCGGCGGCGACGGTGTCCGGGCGAACGGTCCGGGTGTGCCGCGCCGTCGGCCGCGCGCCCCCGTGCCGCGCGACCGCGGCTCCGGCTCGCCGCCTTCGCGGGCCCCGGCGCGCGAGGAGGTGGTCCGGAGGAACAGTCCGGGCTTCCCACCGCCGCGTCGGCGTCCGCCCGGGCCCCGGGAGCCGCCGCGGGCGGGGCCGGGGCGGCGGCCGGGACGGCAGTCGAGGTAGCGGCGGGCGCCCCAGCCGAGGACGGCTTCGGCCAGGAGGACGCCCAAGGCGGCCTCGGCGCTGCCGAGTTGCTCGGCGGCATGCCGGCAGTGGATACAGGCCGCCAGGTGCTCCTGGACGTCGGGCAGCAGGTTTCCGCCCCGCCGTATCGGTACGTCGAGGAGGCGGTTGTAGTAACGGCACTCCGTGCCGGGAGCGAGTTCCCGGTGCGCGCGCACCAGGCCTTCCCGGAATTTCTCGCGAGCCTGTTCGAGTGCGATCGCCGCACTCTCGGTGTCGATGCCGAGCAGTTCGGCGGGCGCGTTTATCGGCTCGGCCTCGACCTCGGTGTGCCACAGCAACGTCTGTTCCAGCCGGGGAAGTCCCAGGAAGGAACGGTCGGAGAGCGCGCGGTTTTCCGGTATCAGTGTCTTCGCGTTGCGCATGCCGCGGCCCCCGGCGGGTTTTCCGAGTCCGGGCAGTACGGCGGTGATCCGGTCCGTGGAGGACCAGTTGAGGACCGTGTCCCGCACTGCCACGAGCAGGCGGGGACGGAGCGCCTCGCCGGGTTCGCCGAGGGCGAGCCGGCCGAGGACCTGGTGGAAGGCGGTGGCGGTGGCCATGTGGGCGAGGGGCCCGGGAGCGGCCAGGCATATCACCGCGTAGTCGTGTGCCGGCTGCCAGTGCCGGGACATCAGGAGGGCGGTGGACCGGGAGGCCTCCGCGTCGGAGCCGGCGCGCAGCGGGCCGGCGAGGGACTCGTCGGATTCCCCCGGTTCCCCGCCGGGTGGCGGAAAGGGGGGACGAGGGGGGTGGGGGGTGGGCACGGAGCGGATTCCTTTGGTGCGTGGTGCGTAGGTGCGAGCCTCTGGGTGCGCGCGGGGAACGGGAATTCACCGGCGCTCGGCCGGTCCGGTTCCGCAACTGCCGAAAGAACCCTGGACTATGCCCCCCCGCACGGGCGCTGCAACCCTTGCACAACTTCCACACGGGCAACAAGGCGCCCGTAGGACATCGGCCTTGTTGAAAGAAAGTCAGAAATACTCGGTTCGGGCCTGTTCGGGCGAGACGGCTTTCGTATTCCCGTGCGCCCCGTGTGAAGTGTGCGCACGCGCCGGTGGGACGCGCACGCTCCCGGGGCCCCGGGAGCGGTAGTGGACTGGGACCGGCCCTCTCGGAAGGCCCCGCGCGGGACGGCGGCTCTCCCGCGCGCGACCGGCCGCCGGCCCTGTTCCTCCCGCCCTCGGCCGGCGGCCCCGGCGGCTTCCCCCGCCGACCGTGGACGGGCTCACCCGGGGGCGGGTCCGGCCGGCCGGACCCGCCCCCGCGGCCACGGCCCAGATCAGCCGGGTCCGGCCCGGTGAGTGGGGGGCAAGTCCGCGGGTTCGGTCAGCGACGCGGTCAGATCGGCCGGGTTCCGCCCTAGCGACGCGATGCACACCTGCCGGCTCGACCCCGCCGACGCCGATGTCAGGATCTGCCGTCCCCGGCCCCCGCGAGGAAGGATCCGGTTCGGCTGAGCGGGCGGGGTCGGATCGGCCGGGTCAGCGGCCCACATCTGCCGGCTTCGCCCCCCTCCGGCGCCGATCAAAAGTCCGCCGGATCGGTCCTCTTGAGTACGGTTCGAGGCGGTCGGGTGCGGCCCCGACGGCGTCGTTCAGATCTGCCAGGAACGCAGTCGGTCCGCCGCCCCGTACACGTCGGTCTTGCCGGAGATCAGGTCGCGGGCCAGGTCGACGAGGGCGCCGTAGGGCGGATCGATGCCGGCACCGCTGACGAACATGTACGCCGCCGCCGTCGAGCAGGCGAAGCGGGCGTTGGCCGCGGGCAGCGGCTTGAGTACGGCGAGGGTGTGCAGCAGGGCGGCGGCACGCCAGGCGGCGTCGGAGTCGACGCCGAGCCGCGGCGGGTCCACACGGTGCCGGGCCACGGCGGCGACCAGCGCGGAGAAGTCGTCCACGGCGGGCTGGTCGGGCAGGACCTCTTCGTGCCGCTGGAGCAGCCAGGGGACGTCGATGTGGAGGACGGAGGGCATAACTCAGGCGGCCTCGCCCTTGGCGGGGGGCTCGTCGTCGGGAAACGCGGCGGCGAACTCCTCCGCGTGGGCGGCGAAGAAGCGCCGGAAGGTCTCGGCGCCCTCCTGCAGGGCGCGGTGCCGGGCGATGTCGGCGGCGGCCGCCTCGCGCACGAGGGCCTTCATCGACGTACCGCGCTCCTTGGCGATCTGCCGCAGGTCCTCTAGTTCCCGTTCGCTGAACTCCACGTTGAGAGCTGGCATGCCCCTCACGGTACCGCCCGGGTACTCACGCGTAAATATCCACAGGTCGGACCGGTTGCCGCGCGGTACCCGCGGCGCTGCAGGGCTGTGTCCGTTTTCCGCCGGTCACCGGGCCCCGGGCGCAGCAGACTCGACAGCACGCGAAGGCCGCACGCACAGGCGGCACGGAGGTATCCGAGGGAGCACCGATGCATACGCGCACCGTTCACACCGTCCACCCGAGTGCGCTCGGCGATCTGCTGCTGACCGCCTCCGTCGGGCCCGATGGCCACGCCGTCTCCTCGCTGTCCCTGCCCGGTGGGCCCGGGGCGCCGGCCGGCCGTCCGGAGGACCGCGACGACCGGCCGTTCACCGAGGCGCACCGGCAGCTGGAGGCGTACTTCGCGGGCCGCCCGACCCGCTTCGAACTGCCGCTCTCCGCGCCGGGCAGCGCCTTCCAGCAGAGGGTGTGGCAGGCCCTGGACGAAATCCCGTACGGCACCACGACCACGTACGGCGAGCTGGCGGCCCGGCTCGGCGTACCCCGCTCCGAGATCCGCGCGGTCGGCCGGGCCCTCGGCGCGAATCCGCTCCTGCTGCTCCGCCCCTGCCATCGGGTGATCGGCGCGGACGGCTCGATGCGCGGGTACGCCGGCGGGGTCGGGAACAAGGTGTGGCTGCTCACCCACGAGGGTGCCCTGCAGCCGGCCCTGCTGTGAATTCCGGAGGAGGAATGACGATGACTGTCACCCTGGCCGAGGCCCGCCGCCGGGCCGCCCGCACGGACTGGCCCGCGCTCTCGGCCGGGCTGGACGAGCTCGGCAGCGCCCCCACCGGCCCGCTGCTCACCGCCGCCGAGTGCGCCGACCTGGCCGCTCTCTACGAGAAGCCGGAACTGTTCCGGACCACGGTCGACCTGGCCCGGCACCGGTTCGGATCCGGCGAGTACCGCTACTTCACCCATGACCTGCCCGCTCCCGTGGCCGCGCTGCGCGCCGCGCTCTACCCTCGGCTGCTGCCGGTCGCCCGGGACTGGGCGGCCCGCCTGGGCCGGGCGGCCCCCTGGCCCGACTCGCTCGGCGACTGGCTGGAGCGCTGCCACGCCGCCGGCCAGGACCGGTCGGCGCAGATCCTGCTCAGCTACGGGCCGGGCGACTGGAACGCCCTGCACCGCGACGTCTTCGGCGAACTCCTCTTCCCGCTCCAGGTGGTGATCGCCCTGGACGAGTACGGCACCGATTACACCGGTGGCGAGTTCCTGATGGTGGAACAGCGGCCGCGCGCCCAGTCACGGGGTACGGCGACCGTCCTGCGGCAGGGGCACGGCCTGGTGTTCACCACCCGGGACCACCCCGTGCGCACGCGCCGCGGCTGGTCGGCCGGGGCGATGCGGCACGGGGTGAGCACCGTGCGGTCCGGGCGGCGGCGCACGCTGGGGCTGGTGTTCCACGACGCCGCCTGACCGGAGGCGCGCGGACGGGCAGCCGCCGGGGCGGCCTCCCGTCCACCCGGGCGGCCCGGTCAGGCGTCGAGCCGGCTGATGCGCACGGCGCCCCGGTCCTCACCCGGGTGGGCGCTCGTGAGGGTCAGCCGCAGCCGCGAGCCGCGCACCGCGTCGAAGCTGATCACGCTCGGGGCGTCCGACACCGTGGCCCACTCCACCTCGGCGCCGGTGACCGGCACGTACGTGTGCCCGTTCCACACGGCCACCTCCGCCTTCGCGGGAAGCGTGTGCGTGGCGTCGACGGTGAAGGAGACCGCCACCCGGTCCACGGTCCGGTTCCGTCCGAAGTCGACCGACACCCAGTCCTTCGCGCGGGCACCGGAGAAGGCGGGCAGCAGTGCGGTGGCCGGCTTGGCGAAGGCGTTGGACCAGCCGGTGGCCGGGTCGCCGTCGAGCATGGCGGCGGGCAGGGTGTCCGGGCGGCCCGAGTACCCGGCGTCCGCGTACGGGTGGACGCGAGGGGCCGGGTGGTCGGGCGGGAACTCGGGGGCGGTGGTGCGGACCGCGTCGCGGACCGGGGTGGTGCGCACGGCCGTCCTGCCCGTGCGCAGTCCGTCCACGCGCGCCCCGACCTCGAGCGTTCCCGGCTCGCCGCCGGAGCGGACGATCGCGACGGCCTTGCCGTGGAAGGCGGTCCGGGTGCTCGCCTGGTAGCGCTCGGCGCTCTCCTGGCGGCCGTTGTCGACCCCGGCGAGGGAACCGCCCCTGACGTCGAAGGTGATGAGGTGCTCGGCACCGGGCACGACCACGCCGTGCGCGTCGACGATCTCGGCGGTCACGAAGAGCAGCGACCGGCCGTCGGCGGGGACGGATTCGCGGTCGGCGGTCAGGCGGACGGCGTGCGGGACACCGGCGGTGCGCAGCACGTCGGTGGCGACCACCTTGCCGTTTCGGCGGGCGACCGCCTTCAGCTCACCCGGCCGGTACGGCACCTGCCACGCCAGGTGCAGCTTGCCCGCACTGCCGTTGGGGCTCGTGTAACTGCCCGGGTGGGGGCCGTCGGTGAAGGTCTTGTCGTCGCCGGTGGCTTCGGTGGTCTCCAGGTAGCTGCGTCCGTCGGTGGTCCTCTTGACGTCGAACTCCCGTGTTCCCAGGGACTTTCCGTTGAGGAACAGCTCGACGGAGGGCACGTTGGCGTAGGCCCACACCTCGACGGTGTCGCCCTCTTCGTGGTTCCAGCTCATGGGCAGCAGGTGGACCATGGGCTCGGCCGTCCACTGGCTCCTGAAGAGGTGGTACATGTCCTTCGGGAAGCCGGCCGTGTCGACCGCGCCGAAGAAGGACGCCTTGACCGGGAAGACGTCGTACGGGGTGGGTTCGCCGATGTAGTCGATGCCGGACCACAGGAACTGCCCGGCGAACCACTTCCGGTCCCGGTCCTTCTTGTGCCCGTACTCGCCGCTCATCGTCCAGGAGGCGAGGTTGTTGTCGTAGGAGGAGGTGGCCCGGCCGCCCGGCGTGTGGTTCTCGCCGGTGTTCAGGTGTTCCGGCTCCTGGTAGGCGCCCCGGGTCGAGGTCTCCGAGGAGGACTCGGACTCGAAGAGGAACAGGCGCGGGTAGGCCGCGTGCAGGGCGTCCACCGACTTGGCGGTGTTGTAGTTGAGGCCCAGTCCGTCGATCTTGGCGAGCATCAGGTCGGCCGCGGAGCCCTTGGCGGGCAGACGCCGGTATTTGTCGGAGCCGATGACGAGCGGGCGGGTGCCGTCGGCGGCCCGGATCGCGCCGATGATCCGGTCGGCCATGGCGAGGCCGGCCGTGGACGTGGAGTCGGGGATCTCGTTGCCGATGGACCACAGCACCACCGCGGGCGAGTTGCGGGCGGCGAGGACCATCTCGGTGGCGTCCTTCTCGCACCACTCGTCGAAGAACCGCCCGTAGTCGTACCGCGTCTTGCCGGTCCGCCAGCAGTCGAAGGCCTCGACCATCATCACGATGCCCAGTTCCTCGCAGACCCGGATCATCTCCGGCGAGGGCGGGTTGTGCGAGGTGCGCAGGGCGTTGACGCCCATCGACTTCATGATGCGCATCTGCCGGCGGACGGCGTCGACGCTGATCGCGGCGCCGAGGGCGCCCTGGTCGTGGTGGAGGTCGACGCCCTTGATCTTGGCGGGGGCGCCGTTCAGCGAGAAGCCCTCGTCCGGGTCGAAGCGGTGGCCGCGGATGCCGAAGGGTGTGGTGTACGTGTCGGTGGTGCGGCCCCCGACGCGGACCTCGGTGTGCAGGGTGTAGCGGTGCTCCGGCGTGGCGAAGTCCCACAGGAGGGGCTTCGGGACGGTCAGCTCGTGGGTCTCCTCGGCCTGGTCGGAGACGGTCAAGGTGCCGGCCGTACGGGCGGCGGTGCGGCCGTCGGGGCCGGTGATCCGGGACAGCACCCGGACGTCGGCGGCGGTGCCGGTCTCGTTGCGCACGGTGGTGCGCACCCGGACCAGCGCGCGGTCGGCGGAGATCTCCGGGGTGGTGACGTACGTGCCCCAGCGGGCCACGTGCACCGGCTCGGTGATCACCAGGCGGGCCTCGCGGTAGATGCCGCTGCCGGAGTACCAGCGGCTGCTCGGGAGTTGGTTCCGGACCTTGACGGCGAGCACGTCGGGGGTGGTTCCGTCGGTGTGGACGAGGTCGGTCAGGTCCAGGGCGAAACCGGTGTAGCCGTAGGGGTGGCCGCCCGCCTCGATGCCGTTGCAGTAGACGGTGGAGTCCATGTAGACGCCGTCGAACTCGACCGAGATCCGCTTGCCGGCGTACTCGGGCGGGAGGGTGAAGGCGAGCCGGTACCAGCCGAGGCCGCCCGGCAGGAAGCCGGTGCCGCTGGTGGTGCCGTGCTCGGTCGTGGGGGTCTGTTCGATCGACCAGTCGTGGGGGACGGCGACCTCGCGCCAGTCCGAGTCGTCGTGGGCGGGGTCGGCGGCGTCGGCGAAGGCGCCGGTCGGGTCGGTGATGCCACCCGGGTCGACCAGTGCGAAGCGCCAGCCGTCACGCAGGGGCACCGTGTGACGGCCACCGGCACCGTTCCCGGCGGCGACGGCGGGCGGAGCCGCGGGAATGCCCGGGAGCGCTCCGGCCGCGGGTGTCGCGGTGGCCGCGACCAGTACCGATCTGCGTGTGACCGTCATGACGGCTCTCCCTCACCAAGTCCCAGAAGTACTCACAACTGATCGTGAACAAACAGATTCTGACGTCGCGCCACACACGATCGTCAAGGGTCCGAACACGGGCGAGCGCCTTCGACGAAAGATCGGCCGAAATCGCCCCTTGACCTTGTTCGACCCATCGACCGGAGAGCCGGGAGTCGCGGTCCGCGAGCGGGCGGGAAGCACTAGGCTGGAACACAAGTGGTGCCACCTGTTCACTGTGAGTGTGCGCTTGGGAGCGGCGACGATGAGCCGGGTCTATCCGTTCGACGAGGCGGCGACGGCCCGGGCTGTCATCGATGAGGACGGAACGCTGCTGGAGTGGAACGAGGGCGCGCGGCGCCTGCTCGGCCACCCGGCGGACGCCGTCGTGGGCCGTCCCGCCGCGGAGCTGCTGGTCGACGACCGTCCCCCGGCCCTCCCCGGCGGCTTCCGCTGGGAGGGAACGGTCGGTTTGCGCCACCGGGACGGGCACACGGTCCCCGTGTGGCTGCTCGCCCACCGGCGGCCCGCGCACGACGACCACCGCGGCGGCTGGCTGGTGGTCACCCCGCTCACCGGCGACCGGCCGCCCGCCACGGACGATCCGCTCGCCGCGGCCGGCCTGATCCAGTCACCGTGCGCGCTCGCCGTGTACGACGACGAGCTGCGGCTGCGCCGGATGAACGCCGCGATGGCCTCCGTCATGGATCTGCCCGAGGAACGGGTCCGCGGCCTGCGGCTCGCGGAGATCGGGGGCAAGCCGCAGAGCGAGGAACTGGAACTGGGCATGCTCCGGGTGCTGACCTCGGGCCGGCCGCTGGACATGCAGGCCTTTCTGCGCACCGGCGGCGGGGACAGCGCGCACGCCTGGCTCGCCCGGATGGCACCGGTCCTGGACGCGGAGGGCCGGGTACGGGGCGTCTCCCTCGCGGCGCACGACGTCACCGACAACTACCGGGCCCGCCGGCGGCTGCAACTGGTCAACGAGGCGAGCGTGCGCATCGGCACCACCCTCGACGTCACCCGCACGGCGCAGGAGCTCGCGGACCTGTGCGTGCCCGCGCTCGCCGACTTCGTCACCGTCGACCTGCTGGATCCCGAGGAGTACGGCGGCGAGCCCCCCGCGCGCATCACCGCCCCGGTGAG
The DNA here is from genome assembly GCF_900105245.1 of Streptomyces sp. 1222.5. Lineage (NCBI taxonomy): Bacteria > Bacillati > Actinomycetota > Actinomycetes > Kitasatosporales > Streptomycetaceae > Streptomyces > Streptomyces sp. 1222.5. The sequence continues at coordinate 1,265,535 of NZ_FNSZ01000001.1, forward strand.
TCTGCGCCGCACCGCCCACCAGTCGGTGCTGCGCGGCATCCCCGAGGCGGTGATCGAGCCGGGACAGACGGAGGCGTACCCCGCCCTCTCCCCGCAGGCCGACTCGCTGACCGCGGGCCGCACGATCACCACCTCGGTCGCCGCGGGTGACATGGACCAGTGGCTGAGCTGGCACCCGACGCGCGCCGAGCGGGTGCGGACGCTGGGCATCCACTCGTCGATGTCCGTGCCGATCCAGGCGCGTGGGCTGACCCTGGGGGTGGCGGTCCTCACCCGGCACCTGCGCCCGGAGACGTTCAGCGCCGACGACGTGCTGCTGGCCGAGGAGATCACCGCGCGCGCCGCCGTCTGCATCGACAACGCCCGCCGCTACTCGCGGGAGCGGGAGACCGCCCTCGCCCTCCAGCGCAGCCTGCTCCCCCGCAACCTCCCGCGCACGGCCGCGCTGGAGGCGTCCTCCCGCTATCTGCCGGCCGCGCGCGCCGGGGTGGGCGGGGACTGGTTCGACGTGATCCCGCTGTCCGGGATGCGCGTGGCCATGGTCGTCGGGGACGTCGTCGGGCACGGCATCCAGGCCTCCGCCACCATGGGCCGGCTGCGCACCGCCGTGCGCACTCTGGCGGACATCGACCTGGCCCCGGACGAACTGCTGACCCACCTGGACGATCTGGTGCTGCGGCTGTCGGACGAGTCCGGCGTCGAGGGCAGCCCCGGCGAGGTCGGCGCGACCTGCCTGTACGCCGTGTACGACCCGGTGTCGCGGCGCTGCACCCTGGCCCGCGCCGGGCATCCGCCACCGGTGCTGCTCCTGCCGGGCGGCCGGCCGGAGCTGCTCGACCTGCCGGCCGGGCCCCCGCTGGGCCTGGGCGGGCTGCCGTTCGAGTCCGCGGAGCTGGAACTGCCCGAGGGCACGGTGCTCGCCCTGTACACGGACGGGCTGGTGCTGTCCCGGGACCGGGACGGCGACAGCGGCCGTGAGCGGCTGTACGAGGCGCTCGCACGGCACACGGACTCCCTGGACCAGACCTGCGACCACGTGCTGCACTGCCTGCTGCCGCCGGGCGGCGCCACCGACGACGTGGCGCTGCTGCTGGCCCGCACCCAGGGCCTGCCGCCGTCGCAGGTGGTGACCTGGGACATCCCGGCCGACCCCGCGCTGGTCGCGCCGATCCGCAAGCAGGTCGTGGACCAGCTGGACACCTGGGGACTCAGCGAGGCCGCGTTCACGGCGGAGCTGGTGGTCTCCGAGCTGGTCACCAACGCCATCCGGTACGGCTCGCACCCGATCCGGCTGCGGCTGATCCACGACGCCGCCACGCTGATCTGCGAGGTCTCCGACACCAGCCACACCGCCCCGCATCTGCGCCGGGCGAAGATCTTCGACGAGGGCGGCCGGGGTCTGCTGCTGGTCGCCCAGCTCACCCAGCGGTGGGGCAGCAGGCATACCGCCGACGGCAAGACGATCTGGGCCGAACTGCCTTTGTACGAAGAGGCCTTCTAGCGCTCGCGGGGGCGTCGGCGCGGGCCTCGAGGGAAGGTCGGCGCGGGCCTCAGGAAGCCGTCAGCCAGGGCCGTACCTGCTTGCGGGCCTCGTGCAGGCGGGACTTGAGGGTGCCGAGCGGTATGCCCACGCGCTCGGCGACCTCGGCGTAGTCCAGCTGGCAGATGTCCCGGTAGACCAGCGGCGCCACCAGGTGCGGATGCTCCCGCTCCAGGCGGTCCAGCGCCTCCAGCAGGTCCACCCGGGAACCGGCGATGACGCTGGTGGTGCGGGGGTCGACGGCGTGCGAGGGCTCGATGGCGGCGGGCTGTTCGGCGGCCCGCCGCTTCAGCTCGCGGTACTTCTGCCGGCAGCAGTTGGCGACCACGGTGTACAGCCAGGTGCCGAAGCGGCTGCGGCCCTCGAAGGCGGTGACGTGCCGGGCCACCTGGAGCAGCACGTCCTGGGCGGCCTCCTCGGCGTCCTCCCGGCAGGGCAGGAAGCGCGCGCAGCGGCGCACGACCTCGGGCCGGATCTCGGTCAGCAGCCGGTCCAGGGCTGCGCTGTCGCCCGCGGCGGCCCGCCGGGCGAGGTCCTCCATGGGCGCCTGGTCCTGCACCGAAGGGTCCCCCTCCAAGTCGATCTCAGGGCAGGCATGATAGTCGTATGCACTCCCTGGAGCGGATCGGCCGCTACCGCCTCGAACGGCCGCTGGGCACCGGCGCCTTCGCCACGGTGTGGCTCGCCCACGATCCCGAGCTGCAGGCCCCGGTCGCCGTGAAGGTCCTCGCCGAGAACTGGGCGCACCGGCTCGACATCCGGGAGCGGTTCCTGTCCGAGGCGCGACTGCTGCGGCGGGCCGGTTCGAACCGGGTGGTGCAGGTCTACGACATCGGTGAACTCCCCGACGGCCGACCGTACTTCGTGATGGAGTACGCCGACGGCGGCACCCTGGCCGATCTGCTGCGCGGCGGACCGCTGCCGGTGCCGGACGCGCTGGCGCTGACGGCCGAGGCCGCGCGCAGCGCCGCCGCGCTGCACGAGGCCGGCATCGTGCACCGGGACATCAAGCCGACCAACGTGCTGCTGCACACCGCCCCGGACGGCACCAGGCGGGTGCTGCTGGCCGACCTGGGACTGGCGAAGAGCCTCGCGCAGGCCTCCGTACTGACCCTGGCGGCGGGCTCGGCGGGCTACCAGCCGCCGGAGCAGGCCGAGCCCGGCGAGGGCATCGACGAGCGGGCCGACGTCTACAGCCTGGGTGCGGTGGGCTACGAACTGGTCACCGGGACGGTGCCGGGGCCGCCGGGGAAGGTGGTGCCGCCCCGGCGGCTGCGGCCGGACCTCGGCGAGGGCGTGGAGCGGGTGCTGTCGCGCGCGCTGGAGCCCGACCGGGAGCGACGCTGGCCGGGCGCGCAGGCGTTCGCGCACGAGCTGGACCGGCTGGCGGCGGGGCCGCCCGCGGTGGGCCACGCGCGGCGGCTTGACGGGGTACGCGGCCGGCTGAACGCCGTGACGCTGGCGGTCGCCGCGGTCCTCGCGGCCACCGCCGCGGCGGTGGCCGTCACCGTGTTCGTCCAGCGGGACGGCGGCGCGCCGGACGACGGGGTGCGGGTCACGGACGCCACCGGCCGGGTCGCCGTCCGGGTGCCCGCCGGCTGGGGCCGGGAGCTGCGCGACTCCGGCTGGGACCCGCGCGCGCTCGGCCTGAAGGCGGGGCACGAGCCGGCTCTGGTGGTGGCCGACGACCTGTCCCGCTGGCCGGATCTGAAGGCGGCTGTCGACGGCGTGTTCGTGGGGGTGAGCCGGCACGGCGACGTGGCCGCCGAGGTGAAGGCCCTCGAGCACGCCGGCTGCCGCTACTCCGGCAGCCGCACCTTCGCAGACGCCGACTGGCACGGGCCGGTCCGGGTCTGGAGCGGCTGCCCGGACGGCGGTTCGGTCACGGAGTCCGCGCTGTCCCCGGCGGGCGGCGCGGCGCGGCCGCAGGTGTACGTGCAGGTGCGGCAGCGGGGTGCCGGGGACGCCACCGACGGCATACTCCGTTCGCTGCGGGTGTCCTGAAAGACGCGGATGGACGGTCAAGTCCGGGAAAAGATCCCTGCGTGTCCCGAACTTTTCCCGCGTCCGGCGCATCGGATTGTCATGACGGCGCACCCGGCGCCGCGGGCACGCGGTGCGCCGCTCGCCCCGAACAACCAGGAGTGTTGAGCGACATGGTGTACACCCCCCGGTCCACGCGGCACGGGGCCCTGCTCGTGGGCACGGTCGCCGTGCTGGGCCTCCTGACCGCCTGCGGCAACGGCAAGGACGTCCACAGCGATCCGCCCGTCACGGCGTCCGGTACGGCCGCGCCCGCGACGGACGCCTCGAAGAGCCCGGCCCCCGCCACGTCCGGCACGTCCGCCGCGGCCTCCACGCCGACCCGCTCCTCCGCGTCGTCGGCCCCGGCGGCGACCGCGTCCCCGGGCGGCGGGAAGACCACGGCGGCGGGTTCCCGCTGCCACACCTCCGAACTGGGTGCCTCCGTGGGCCGCAACGACCCGGGCGCCGGCCAGGAGAACTTCCCGCTGGTCCTCACCAACAAGTCCGCCCGGACCTGCACCCTGCGCGGCTATCCCGGTGCGGCCTTCGTCGACGGGTCGGGCACCCAGCTGGGCCCCGACCCCCGCCGTGAGCCGGGCTCGCCGGTGACGGTCACCCTCAAGCCGGGGCAGAGCGCCTGGGCCGGACTGACCTTCTCGAACCCGGAGATCAGCGGGGCGAAGACGGGCGCGCCCGCCTCGCTGCTCCTCACCCCGCCGGACGAGCTGGACCACCTGACGGTGGCCTGGTCGGGCGGACCGGTGCCGGTGTCCGGCAACTCCTCGTCCGTCTCCCTCTCCGTCCTCGCCCCCGGCACCGGCCCCTGACCCGCACGTCCCGCTCCCGACGACCCCGCTGTCCGCTCCCGCGGCAGCGGGGTTCGTCATGAACGCGCCACAACTGTCACAGGACGGCAACAGGCGCCGAAAGCCGCGATCTTTCTTCCGGACCCCGTCATCGAACCCCCCGACCGCACGAAGAGCGGGCCCCGCACCGGGGCCCTGACGAGGAAACCGGGGAGACGATGAGCGGGATCTCACGCAGGCGGATGCTGACGGCGGGAGCGGCGGCGGGCGCCCTGGGCACACTGGCCGCCTGCTCCTCCGGCACCGGCCTCCGGGTCGGCGGACCGGAGCCGGCGGACGGCAGGGGGACGGCACAGGCCCGGCCGGTGAAGCCGATCGGCGACGGCTCCACCGCGGACACCGGCCCCCAGCCGCACCAGCCGGAGCCGGACCGGCTGCGGCCGGGCCGCAAGCCCCCGCAGTTCGTGGTGTTCTCCTGGGACGGCGCGGGCGAGGTGAGCGACAAGCTGTTCTCCCGGTTCCGCAAGGTGGCCGCCGACCACGGCGCGAAGATGACGTTCTTCCTCAGCGGCATCTACACCCTGCCCGAGTCCAAGAAGCACCTGTACCACCCGCCGCAGCACCCGGTCGGCGCCTCCGCGATCGGCTATCTCGCCGACCGGCACATCCACGCCACGCTCCAACAGGTGCGCGCCGCCTGGCTGGAGGGCCACGAGATCGGCACCCACTTCAACGGGCACTTCTGCGGGGCGACCGGCGTGCGCAAGTGGTCCCCCGCCGAATGGCGCAGCGAGATCGACCAGGCGACGGCCTTCGTCACGCGGTGGAAGACCAACACCGGCTTCACCGACCTGGAACCGCTCCCCTTCGACTACCGCAAGGAACTGACCGGCGGCCGCACCCCCTGCCTCGAGGGGCAGGCCAACCTGCTGCCCACGGCCGCCGCGCTCGGCTGGAAGTACGACGCCAGCTCCTCCGGCGGCCTGCAGATCTGGCCGGCCAAGGTGCAGGGCGGGAAGGTGTGGGACTTCCCGCTGCAGTCCATACCGTTTGCCGGCCACTCCTTCCAGGTGCTGTCGATGGACTACAACATGATGTTCAACCAGTCGGGCGGGAACCCCCTCGGTGACCGCGCCCAGTACGACTCCTGGCGCACGCAGGCCCGGGACACCTACCTGGCCGGCTTCCGCCGCGCCTACGAGGGCAACCGCGCCCCGTTCTTCATCGGCAACCACTTCGAGCGCTGGAACGGCGGCATCTACATGGACGCCGTCGAGGAGGCGATCGGCCGGATGGCCGAGCACGACGACGTGCGGTTCGTGTCGTTCAAGCAGCTGGTGGCCTGGCTGGAGGCGCAGGATCCGGCGGTGCTGCGCAAGCTGCGGACGCTCACGCCGGGTCAGGTCCCGGCGGGCGGCTGGGAGGAGTTCCTGGGCGCGGCGGGTACCCGGTCGTCGTAGCCCGCACGGAATCGTCTGTTTTGATGGGCGGGCACCGACGTGATCGACCGGAGGACCCGCCCTGAACACCCCCCTCTCCGAGGCACTGTCCGCCGTCCTGCTCGCCGCCGTGCTCGCCTGGGCCGTCGTGCGGCCCTTCGGGTGGCCCGAGGCGGTGCTGGCGGTCCCCGCCGCCGGGATCGCGATCGCGAGCGGGGCGATCCCGCTCGACCACGCCCGGGCGGAGGCGGAGCGGCTCGGGCCGGTCGTCGGGTTCCTCGCGGCCGTGCTGGTGCTGGCCCACTTCTGTGACGTGGACGGGTTGTTCCGGGCGTGCGGGGCCTGGATGGCCCGCTGGGCGGCGGGCCGCCCGGTGCGGCTGCTGACGGCGGTCTTCGCGCTCGCGTCCGCGATCACCGCCGTGCTGAGCCTGGACGCCACGATCGTGCTGCTCACCCCGGTGGTGTTCGCGACGGCCGCGCGGACGGGCGTACGGCCCAAGCCGCATGTGTACGCGTGCACCCATCTGTCGAACACCGCGTCGCTGCTGCTGCCGGTGTCCAATCTGACGAACCTCCTCGCGTTCGCGGCGAGCGGGCTGAGTTTCGCCCGGTTCGCGGCGCTGATGCTGCTGCCGTGGCTGGTGGCGATCGGGGCCGAGTACGTGGTGTTCCGGCGGTTCTTCGCCCGTGACCTCGCGGCGGCCGCCCCGGCGGGCGCGGACGGCGGGCAGGCTCCGCGGCTGCCGCTGTTCGCGCTGGTGACCGTGGCCTGCACGCTGGCGGGGTTCGTGGTGGCCTCGGCGTTCGGCGTGGAGCCCGCCTGGGTGGCCGCGGCGGGCGCCCTGGTGCTGGCCGGGCGGGCGCTGCTGCGGCGCCGGGCGACCCCGCTGACCGTCGTACGGGCGGCGGCCCCGTCCTTCCTGGCGTTCGTGCTGGCGCTCGGCATCGTGGTGCGGGCGGTCGTCGACAACGGCCTGGCCGACGTGCTCGGGAACGTCATGCCGGACGGCACCACGCTGCCCGCGCTGCTCGGCATCGCCGCGCTGGCCGCCGTCCTCGCGAACCTCATCAACAATCTGCCGGCGGTGCTGGTGCTGCTCCCGCTGGCCGCGCCGGTCGGGCCGGGCGCGGTGCTGGCGGTGCTGCTCGGTGTGAACATCGGCCCCAATCTGACCTACGCCGGGTCGCTGGCCACGCTGTTGTGGCGGCGGATCGTGCACCAGCACGAGCACGGCGTGGACCTCGGGGAGTTCACCCGGCTGGGGCTGATCGCCGTGCCCTCCTCCCTCGCGGTCGCGGTGGTGGCACTGTGGGGGTCGCTGCAGGTTCTCTGAGGGCCCTTCGCGGGCCTTCGCCGGTTCGAGGGAGGCCGTCCGGATGCGTGTGATCGCCTGGCTCGTCGAGGGCACCTGGCCCTCCTGCGTGGACGCCGTGCGCACGCACGCGCCGCCGGCCGCCGAGGTGGTGCTGCTGCACGTCAGCGGTCCCGACGTGCCCGGGCTCGCGCACGGCGCGTTCGCGGGCCTGCTCGGCCGCGGCCACCCGGAGCGGGATCCCGGGGATCTGGTCGAGGCCCTCGGCGGGAGTTCGGCCGCCGAACTCCTCGACGCGGCGGCCGGCCGGCTCGGCCGCCCCTGTGTGCGCGAGGAGCGGGCGGGCCGGGTCGAGCGGGAGGTGGTGGACGCGGCCGAGGGTGCCGATCTGCTGGTGCTGGCCCGGGACGGGGACCGGTCGCGGCTCGGTCCGAAGAGCCTCGGTCCGGCCGTCCGGTTCGCGGTCGACCACGCGCCCTGCCCGGTGCTGCTGGTGTGGCCGGAACCGGCTCCCGGGCTGGCGACGATCCCGCCGCCACCGCCGCACCACCCCCACTGAGTCAGTGGTGGTGACGTCTGCCGCCGCCGTAGTCCCCGCTCCCGCCGCAGTAGTAGGGGTGCGCGGCACAGGGGTCGGTGGTCGTGGACGCCGTCGGCGTGGGGGTGGACCGGCTCGCGGTGGGCGTCGGACTCGGTGACGCCGTCTTCCGGGTGCTCCCGGAGATGGTGGGCCGGGGGGCGGGGGTGCGCGAAGGGCCGTCGTCGTCGCCCCAGTTGACGTTCTGCATCCGCAGTTCGGGCTTGACGGTGTCGATGGTCCAGCGCTGTGCGTCGCCGGTGGCCCGGGTCTTGAGGACGAGGGCGCCGGAGCCGTCGGTGGCGGCCGGGGTGAGGGCCAGCTCCTGGTTCCAGCGCGGGACCAGGGCTCCCTGGAGGGTGAAGTCGTAGCGGATGTTCCTGCCGGAACGGCCGGTGGCCGTGCAGGGGGCGAGACGGACCGAGTAGCCGAGGTGGGAGTCGAGACACAGACCGGGATCGGCGTCGCTGCGCAGCAGTCCGTCGGTCTCGTACGTCCACTGCCGCTCCGGTGTCGCGGAGCAGGCGGTGAGTTCGGTCTCGGCGCCCTTGACGGCCTTGCCGCCGACGACTCCGACGCACAGGCCGGAGGCGACGTTGTGCAGTGCGCCGTGCAGGGCGCCCTGGCCGGTGGCGGGTGCGGCGGCCCAGGACGTGTCCGGGGACGCGGAGTCCTTGCCCGGCGTCCGGGAGGGGGTGCCTCCGGGGTGGGGGTCCGGGGAGTCACCGGAGCCGAGCACCGCCCACAGCACCAGGGGCAGGGCGACGAGGCCGCTGACGGTGACGACGGCCAGGGTGAGGTTGCGGCGGCGGGCGCGGCGGGCGGCACGGTGCGCGGAACGGGGGGACACGGAGGTTTCACCGGCGGCGGTCCGGCCGGCGGGCGTGGTGGATCCGGTGCCGGTCGGGCCGGCCGGCGCGGCGGATTCGGCGGAGGTCATGGAGGCGGCGGGGGTCGCGGATCCGCCGGACATCGCCGTTCCGGCGGCCGTGAAGGACTCGCCGGCCGGGGGCGCGATGACGGAGGCGGGGGCGGGGACCGGTGCGGCCGGTGCCTCCGCGCCGTACGCCCGGGACTCCACGTAGGGGCGGGCGCCCCAGCCGAGCACCGCCTCGGCGAGCGCGAGCCCCAGCCCCCCGTTGAACCGGGCGAGCTGGTCGGCGGTACGGCTGCAGTGGGTGCACCGGGACAGGTGCTCGCGCAGGTCGGGGTCGACCTCCGCGCCGCCGCGCCGGTAGGTGACGTCGAGCATGCGCAGATAGCGTCCGCACTCGGCCTCGGGGGCGAGTTCGCGGTGGACCTGGAGGCACTCCTCGCGCAACCGCTCGCGAGCCCGGCGCAGTTCGACGCGGACGTCCTCCTCCTCCAGCCCGAGCAGGGCGGCCGGCACCGCCGGGGGCTCGGCCTCGACCTCGGTGTGCCACAGGACGGCACGGGAGGTCGGGGGCACGCGCTGGAAGGCGCCGGACAGCAGCCGCCGGCCGGACGGCGGCAGCAGCCGGGCGGCGGCGCGACCGCCGGTGCCGTCGGCCGACCGCAGGCCCGGGTGGAGGAGTTCCTGGCGGCCGTCGGAGGCCCACTCGGACGCGATCCGGCGGATGGTGACGAGCACGTGGGGCCGCCAGGCCGCGGTAGGGCCGCCCTGCCGGATCGACGCGCCGAACAACCGGGTGAAGGCGGCGGTGGTGAGCATCCCGGCGGCCCGCGGGTTGTCGGCGCACAGCCGGGCGTAGGCGAAGGCGGCCTCCCAGTGCCGGTCGAGGAGTTCCCCGACCGGATGGAGGGCAGGCGTGGCCCCCGTCCACTTCTTCAGTTCGGCACTGAGTTGTTCGTCCGACAGGCCTGCCTCATTCACGGCTGCATTCCTCCCGGCGTGCTGCGACATTAGTCCGTACCAAAGCGTTCGGCGAGGTCATGGGCGACCCGGACGTCCACCTGGCGCAGCTCTTTTGGAGCGTGAAGGGTGCACGGGGAACGGCCCGGCACGTACCGCGGAAATGTTTTCGCGACCGCGCACCGACAGCGCGCATTTTTACACAGCTTCGCACACCGGAACAAGATTATCGCCATTCCGGGAGAGCGCATTCCCTATTGACATTTCGTCGATGAAATCCCTTTCTCTCATTTACGGCCGCGCCCTCGCCCGGTAGGCCCCGGGCGGCACGCCGTAGCGCGCCCGGAAGACCCGGCTGAAGTGGAACGGGCTCGGGAATCCGGCGGCCGCGGCCACCCGTTCCACCGTCAGGTCGGTGACCTCCAGCAGCCGTGCCGCGTGCCGCAGCCGTGCCTCGCGCACGGCCCGCATCGGGGACCGGCCGGTCCGCAGGGTGAACAGATGGGCGAACCGGGACGGGGAGAGCGCCACGCTTCCGGCGAGCGACCGCACGGTGTGCGGGGCGCCGGGGTCGGCGGCGATCAGCTCCTCGGCGTGGCGCACCCGGGCATCGGCACCCACATCGCCTGCGGCCGGTCGGGCACCGGCGGCGGCGAGCAGCACGACCTCCTCCAGTGCGCACAGCGCCAGTTCCCGGGCCAGGCTGCCCTCCGCCACGACCACGGGGTCCGGTCCGTGCGGCGGCTTTGCGGCAGGTCCCCGGGAGTCGGCGGCCATCCGGCCGAACGCGGCCTCGACCCGCCGGCACAGGTGGCCGGGCCGGACCGGGACCGCGTACAGGCCGTCGGCGCGGGCGTGGGGCGCCAGCCAGGACGTCCAGGCCGGCCGGGCCTGGCAGTGCACCCACCAGAACCGCCAGTGCCCGGCATCCGGCGCGACGGTGTAGCGGTGTCCGACACCGGGGGCCAGGACCACCAGGTCCCCGGCTCGGGGCCGGGCGCGGGCGGTGCCCTGGCGGATCTGGCCACGCCCGCCGGTGGTGAAGGTGAACAGCCAGCTCAACGATCCCTGGGGCCGGTTGACGCCGTAGCCCGGCCCCTGGTCGTAGCGGCCGGTCACCACGAGGCCGGGCGGCGGCGACGGGTCGCCGGGCGTGGCAGTCACGGGCAGGTTCTCGGCACGCACGGTCATCCTCCCGTCGGGCGGCTCGGCCTAGCGTGACGCAAGAGGACGGCGGACGCGAGGGGCGGATCCATGACGGCCAAGGACAACGGCGCCCCGGGTGCCCCCGTCGGGCGGGAGACGCTGCGACGGCGCTTCGCAGAGGACGGATTCACCGTCGTGCGCGGGCTGTTCCGCCGCGGCGAAGTCCGGCGGCTGTGCGCCGAGTTCGCCGCGCTGCACGCGGCCGGACCCGTGCCCGGCCACTTCGCGCCCGAACCGGCCGCGTCCGATCCGCTGCGCAGGTTCCCGCGGGTGATGCAGCCGCACGAGTTCAACGCCCTGGCACGCGAGTTCCTCCTGGACGCCCGTCTGCGGGCCGTGCTGGAGGTGCTGTTCGGGGAGGAGGTGCTGGCCGCGCAGAGCATGTTCTACTTCAAGCCGCCGGGTGCGCGCGGGCAGGCGCTGCACCAGGACAACTTCTACCTGCGGGCCGAGCCGGGCACGTGCGTGGCCGCGTGGGTGGCCTGCGAACCGATCGACCGCGGCAACGGCGGCCTGGAAGTGGTGCCGGGAACCCACCGGATGGACCTGTTCTGCCCCGAAGAGGCCGACGCGGAGCTGTCGTTCGCCCGCGAGTACGTTCCGCCGCCGCCCGGTCTGGTGGCGGTGCCCGTCGAACTGGCCCCCGGCGACGTGCTGTTCTTCAACGGCAGCCTGGTGCACGGCTCGGGCCCCAACCCGAGCGCCGACCGCTTCCGGCGCTCGTTCATCGGGCACTACGTGGGCCGCTCGGCCCTGCGCATCGGGGCGTACTACCGGACGCTCACCATGTCCGGGGAGCGGGTGGAGCTGGCGGAGAGCGGGGGCGCCGGTCCGTGCGGCACGGAGTTCGCGCCGCACGGACCGCACTGACGGGTCAGTGGCCGCTGATGGCGCGCGGGGTGTAGGGCCGCTCCAGCTCCTCGATCTCCTTCTCGCTCAGGCGGAGTTCGACGGCGGCCACCGCGTCCTGGAGGTGCTGCGGCTTGGCGGCGCCGACGATCGGCGCGGCGACCGTGTCCTGGTGCAGCAGCCAGGCGAGGGCCACCTGGGCGCGGGGCACGCCCCGGTCGCCGGCGATGCGGGTGACGGCCTCGACGATGGCGCGGTCGCTCTCCAGGTACAGGCGGCCGCCGAAGTCGTCGGTGGCGCTGCGCTCGGTGACCTCGCCCCACTCGCGGGTCAGCCGGCCGCGCGCGAGCGGGCTCCACGGCAGCACGCCGACGCCCTGGTCCGCGCAGAGCGGCAGCATCTCCCGCTCCTCCTCGCGGTAGAGCAGGTTGTAGTGGTTCTGCATGGTCGCGAACCTCGTCCAGCCGTGCCGCTCGGCGGTGTACTGCGCCTTGGAGAACTCCCACGCGTACATCGAACTCGCCCCGATGTAACGGACCTTGCCCGCCTTGACCAGGTCGTGCAGCGCCTCCATCGTCTCCTCGACGGGGGTCGAGTGGTCGTAGCGGTGGATCTGGTAGAGGTCGACGTAGTCGGTGCCGAGCCGGCGCAGGCTGTGGTCGATCTCGGTCATGATGGCCTTGCGGGACAGTCCGGCGCCGTTCGGGCCGGGCCGCATCCGGCCGTTGACCTTGGTGGCCAGCACGATCTCGTCGCGGTTCGCGAACTCGCGCAGGGCCCTGCCGACGATCTCCTCGCTGGTGCCGTCGGAGTAGACGTTCGCGGTATCGAAGAAGTTGACGCCGGCCTCCAGCGCCTGCCGGATGAGCGGGCGGGAGGCCTCCTCGCCGAGGGTCCATTCGTGCGTACCGCGGTCCGGAAGTCCGTAGGTCATGCAGCCCAGACAGATCCGCGAGACGTCCAGGCCCGTCGAACCGAGCTTCACGTACTGCATCGTTGCTGCTCCTGCCTTCGGGACGATGGTCACCACTGAGCCTACGGCCCGGTCCGGCGCCGATTTGACGGTGCGCGCGTGCGGGCGATGTGATCCTGACACGTGCCGCGCCGCCCGGCGTGGGCAGGACGGAGCAGACTTGCCCTCGAAGGGTGCTTCCCGCGCCACGGTTTCCCGGACGTCCCTGGTCGCCCTGTCGGCCGCCCTGGCCGTCACCGTCCCGCTCCTTTCCGGGTGCGGTCCCGGCGGCGACGGGAAGAGCGGCTCGGCCGGGCCCGCCACGGTGCGGCTGCCGCCGCGCGGAGCCGGGTTCGACTACCAGATCGGTGGCGCCTATCCCCCGCCGAAGGGTGTGCGGATCGTCAGCCGTGACCGGTCCGACTCCCCCGCGCCGGGCCTGTACAACATCTGCTACGTCAACGCCTTCCAGGCCCAGCCCGCCGAACGCTCGTCCTGGCCGGCCGACCTGCTCCTGCGCGACGCGCGCGGCCGGGTCGTCATCGACGAGGACTGGCACGAGCCGCTGCTCGACCTGCGCACCCCGGAGAAGCGGGAGCGGGTGGCGCGGCGGGTCGGCCGGTGGCTCGACGGCTGCGCGGAGAAGGGCTTCGACGCCGTCGAGCCGGACAACTACGACAGCTACACCCGCTCCGACGGCCTGCTCACCGCGCGGGACGCCACCGCGTTCATGGCGCTGGTCTCCCGGCACGCGCACGCCCGGCACCTGGCCGTCGCGCAGAAGAACACCGCCGAACTGGCCGGGCGGAGCAAGCGCGCCGGGCTGGACTTCGCGGTGGCGGAGGAGTGCGGGCAGTACGACGAGTGCGGGGTGTACGCGAAGGCGTTCGACGACCGGGTCGTGGACATCGAGTACACCGACGGCGGCCTGCGCTCGGCCCTCGCCCGCTGGGGCGGCCGACTGAGCATCGTCCGCCGCGACCGGGACGTCTCCACACCGGGCAGCGCGAGGTACGTCCGCAGGACGCGCTAGCCCGCACCGGCCGGGCCGGCGCGCGATCGCCGCCGTGCTGCCGTCAGGGCGCGTCCAGCAGGTCCAGCGCCCGTTCCCAGGCGAACCGCGGGTGCCCGCCGTCCGGCCCGGGTTCGCCGGTGAAGGGCTCTCCGAAGCGCACGCCCATCCCGCGCAGCCGGGTCAGGCTCTCCCGGTAGGCGGGATGGGCGGCGAGCGCGTCGGCCACACAGGGCAGCACGGCGATCGGCACGCCCAGGCCCGCGGCCTCGCACAGGGTGCCGACCGCCAGGGTGTCGGCGAGGCCGGCGGCCCACTTGTTGAGGGTGTTGAAGGTGGCGGGCGCCACCACCACGGCGTCCGGCGGCGGGAACGGGCGGGGGTCGGCCGGGGAGCGCCACGCCGACCGGACGGGCCGGCCGGTGCGTGCCTCGACCGCGTCGGCGTCGAAGAACCCGCCCATCGCGACCGGTGTGGCGATGACCCCGACCGCCCAGTCCCGTGCCTGGGCGGCGCGGATCAGCTCGGGCACGCCCGAGGCGATCCCGGCCGCGCAGACGACGACGTACAGGAAGGGCTTCTCGGCGCGTTCGGTCATCCGGGAACCCTACTGAGGGTGCCGGGGCAGCAGCCCGGCGGGCGGTCAGCCGGCGGACTCCGGCAGAGTGATGGCGTGCACGGGGCAGGCGCGTACGGCCTCGCGGACCATCGCGTCGCCCGCGCCGTCCTCGCGGCCGGGCAGCAGCGTGCTGTATCCGTCGTCGTCCTGGGTGAACACGCGCGGCGCGGCCAGCGCGCACTGTCCCGCGCCGATGCAGACGTCCCTGTCGATCTCGATGTGCATGGCTTGAGCCTCTTACCAGGTCACGGGGAGTTCCAGCATCCCCTGGATCGTGTCGCCGGGTTTCCAGGGGATCTCCTCGGAGGGCGCGGCCAGCCGCAGCCCGGGCAGCCGGGCGAGCAGGCAGCCGAGGGCGATCTCCAGTTCCGCACGGGCCAGGTTCTGGCCGAGGCACTGGTGGATGCCGAAGCCGAACGCCACGTGACGGCGGACGGAGCGGTGGAAGTCCAGGCTGTCGGGCTCCTCGTAGAGCGAGGCGTCCCGGTTGATCACGGAGGTCGAGAAGAGCACGCCCTCCCCGGCCCGGATCGTGGTGCCCTCGACATCGATGTCCTCCAGCGCGACGCGTGCCAGCCCCTCGGCGATCGACAGCATCCGCAGGAGCTCCTCCACGACGGTGGGCAGCAGCTCCGGGTCGGCGCGCAGCTCGGCGAGGCGGGCGGGGTGCCGCAGCAGGGTGTAGGTGCCCAGGGAGATCATGTTGGCGGTCGTCTCATGGCCCGCGACCAGCAGGATGAGGGCCAGGGACAGGAGTTCGGCGCGCTCCAGCGTGCCGTCGCGGAGCTGGTGGTGGACGAGGTCGTCGAGGATGCCGTCACCCGGCCCGGCCGCCTCGGCCTTCCGATCGATCAGCCCGCCGAGGTACTCCTCCAGCCGGTCGCGGGCGTCCTGGGTGTCGGCGGCCGTCGGCCCGCGCAGCAGCCTGCGGGACTGCTCCTCGAAGAACGTGTGGTCTGCGTACGGCACTCCGAGCAGGCCGCAGATCACCGTCGAGGGCACCGGCAGCGCGAAGGCGGAGACCAGTTCGGCGGGCGGGCCCTGCGCGATCATGGCGTCCAGCAGCTCGTCCACGATCCGCTGGATCCAGGGCCGCAGGGCGGCCGCCCGTTTGACGGTGAACGACGGAATCATCATCCGCCGCTGCCGTTGGTGTTCGGGGTCGTCCTCCCCGAGCAGGGCCACCCGCCGGTCCCGGGCGCCCGCGAAGCGTTCCGAGGGGATGGGGAAGCCGGGGTGGCTGCGGTCGGTGGAGAGGCGGGGGTCGGCGAGCAGGGAGCGGGCGGTGGCCTGTGCGGTGACCAGCCACACCTCGCGGCCGTCGTAGAGGGTGACGCGCGACAGCGATCGTCCGTCGCGCAGCGGGTCGTACCCGGTGGGCGGGTGGTAGGGGCAGGTGCGGTCCTGGGGGAAGGCGACGGGGGCGGCCGCGGTCGCCGGGCCGGTGCTGTCCGTCAGTTCCGTCATCGAAAGACCTCGCAGACGAAGAAGTGCGTCGTGCCGATCTTCATTAGATGCCCCGGGCACCTAAGGGGCGACGGCAAGTTCGGCCACTTCGGTGATCCGCGGGATCTGGCCGAAGGGCGGAGCCCGCGGGGTCCGGAACCGGCCAGGTCCCGGTGCGGAACGGGCCCGGTCGGCAGGGGTGACCGCCCCGGGGAGGCGTCACCCGGTCGGCCGAAGCGACCCGCGTAACGGATGATTCCCGGGTCACGGATGTCAAAACTGGTGACGGACGCAGGTCGGACCGACGAAGGAGACCGATTCCATGCCTCTTGAGGGCGAGTACGAGCCCAGCCCGGCCCAGTGGGTGCGCGAGCAGGTCGAGCTGTACGAGAGCTCCGGCGGAACGCGGGGCACGACCCTGCTCGACACCGGGCTGCCCGTGATCCTGCTGACCACCCGGGGTGCGAAGAGCGGGAAGATCCGCAAGACCCCGCTGATGCGGGTGGAGCACGACGGCGCGTACGCCGTGGTCGCCTCCCAGGGCGGGGCGCCCACGCATCCGGTCTGGTACTTCAACGTCAAGGCCGACCCGCACGTCGAGCTGCAGGACGGCCCGGTCAAGCAGGACATGCGGGCCCGCGAGGTCACCGGGCAGGAGAAGGCCGAGTGGTGGGAGCGGGCCGTCGCCGCCTACCCGCCGTACGCCGACTACCAGGAGAAGACGTCACGGGAGATCCCCGTCTTCGTGCTGGAGCGCACCGGCGCGAACTGAGCCCGGTCCGGTGCCCGTCCCTCGCGGAGAAATCCGTTCCCGCCACGTGTGAAGCGGGTTCCGGGCGGGCACCCGGGTTTCAGGCCCCGCCGCGTTCCCCCGTCGCGGCGGGGCCCTTGTGTGTTTCCCGTACGTCGCCGTCGGAGCGGTCGGTCACGTCGAGGAAGATCTGGTCGGCCTCCGGGAAGGTCCGGGACAGGGACCGCTTGATGCGGACGGACACCTCTTCCACCCGCTCGCTGTCCAGCCCCGGTATCAGGTCGATGCGCGCGGCCACCAGGGTGGAGTCGAGGCCCATCTTCATGGTGAACAGCGCCTCCACGCTGTCGATCTCGGGCTGCGCGTCGAGCAGCGACCGGATCCTTCCGCTCTGCTCCGGGTCGGCGGCCTCACCGATGAGCTGGTCGCGGGCGTCGCGGCCGAGCCGGTAGGCGACGTAGACCAGCAGGACACCGATGGCCAGCGAGGCGGACGCCTCCCAGACCACCTGCCCCGTCACCATGTGCAGGGCCATTCCGATGATCGCGAGGGTCACGCCGAGGACCGCCGTGCCGTCCTCGGCGACCACGGTGCGCAGGGCGGGGTCGCGCATCGCGCCGAGCCCCCCGCCCTGCCGGCGCACCTGGTGCAGGGCGCGCAGCAGCGAGGCGCCCTCGGCGAGCAGGGCCACACCGAGCACGATCAGACCGGCCACGTAGCCGCTGAACTTCTCCTCGGTGTTCGCCTGCAGCGCCTCGAAGCCCTGGAAGAAGGAGAAGCAGCCGCCCATGACGAAGATGCCGACGGCCGCGAGGAGCGACCAGAAGAAGCGCTCCTTGCCGTAGCCGAAGGGGTGCCGCTCGTCGGCGGGGCGGCGGCTGCGGCGCAGCGCGGCCAGCAGGAACACTTCGTTGAGGCTGTCGGCGACCGAGTGCGCGGCCTCCGACAGCAGCGCGGGCGAGCCGGCGAGGACACCGCCCACGGCCTTGGCCACAGCGATGACCAGGTTGGCGGCCAGCGCCACGAGGACGGTGACCTTGGTGTGCCGGTCGTCCTTCGAGGGGCCCTTGCCGTCGTCCGCCGCGGCCGGGCCGCCGTCGCCGTCCGGCGCCGCTCCCGCGCCCCCGCCCGTGCCGTCCGGCCGCCTCCCGGCCCCGCCGGGCGCCGGGGGGCGCTCGGGTGCCGTGTCGTGCTCCTCGGCCGTCCGTGCGGCCGTCTCCCGTTCCGAGGATGTCCCACTCACCCTTCGCCGACTGCCCCCGTGGGTGCGGATCACACCGTGCGACCGACCGAAAACGGGGAACGCGTTGCACCGGAAGCCCCCCGGCCCGCGAGGAGGAGCGATGGGCGGCGACGGCAACAGCGCATACGGCCACACGACGTTCTCCAGGTCCAGAAGCCATTTCACGGACCGCATCACCGCCGACGGCAGGGACGGCTGGCCGGTGACGGCGGGCCGGTACCGGCTGGTGGTCTCCCGCGCCTGTCCTTGGGCGAGCCGAGCGGTGGTCTCGCGCCGGCTGCTCGGTCTGGAGGACGCCCTGCCGATGGCGGTGGCCGACCCGATCCAGGACGACCGCAGCTGGCGGTTCACCCTGGATCCGGACGGCCGCGACCCGGTGCTCGGCATCCGCTTCCTGAGCGAGGCCTACGACCGCCGGGAGACGGACTACCCGGGCGGGGTGAGCGTGCCCGCGGTCGTGGACGTCCCGAGCGGGCGGCTGGTCACCAACGACTACCAGCAGCTCACCCTGGACCTGGCGACCGAGTGGACGTCCCTGCACCGGGACGGCGCGCCGGACCTGTACCCGGCGTCCCGGCGCGACGAGATCGACGAGGTGATGGCCGACGTCTACCGGGACGTCAACAACGGGGTGTACCGGGCCGGGTTCGCCAACGAGCAGAAGCAGTACGAGGAGGCGTGCACGGCGCTGTTCCGGCGGCTGGAACTGCTGGCGGAGCGGCTGGCCGGGCAGCGGTACCTGGTCGGCGACACCCTCACCGAGGCGGACGTCCGGCTGTTCACCACGCTGGTCCGGTTCGACGCCGTCTATCACGGCCACTTCAAGTGCAACCGCTGGAAGCTGGCCGAGAACCGGGTGCTGTGGGCCTACGCCAGAGACCTGTTCCAGACGCCCGGGTTCGGCGACACCGTCGACTTCGACCACATCAAGCGGCACTACTACCAGGTGCACACCGGCATCAACCCCACCGGCATCGTGCCGCTCGGCCCCGATCTCGCCGGTTGGCTGAGCCCCCATCACCGGGAGGAGCTGGGCGGCCGGCCGTTCGGCGACGGTACGGCGCCGGGTCCGGTGCCGGAGGGCGAACGAGTCGCTCCGGAGGGACGGCCCGCATGAAGGCGGCCCGACGAGGAACATGAGGGCGGCATGACGAGGAAGGAGTCAGACATGACCAAGAACAAGAAGAAGAAACTCCCTCTCGCCTACAAGCCGGTCGGGTTCGCGCTCAGCTGGGCGGGCGGCGCGCTGGCCGGCATGGCGTTCCGGCAGGCGTGGAAGGCGATCCGGCACGAGGACGACGCTCCTGAC
Source organism: Streptomyces sp. 1222.5 (assembly GCF_900105245.1). Classification (NCBI taxonomy): domain Bacteria; kingdom Bacillati; phylum Actinomycetota; class Actinomycetes; order Kitasatosporales; family Streptomycetaceae; genus Streptomyces; species Streptomyces sp. 1222.5. Next base: position 1,284,458 of record NZ_FNSZ01000001.1, read on the forward strand.
GCCCTGGACCCGGACCGGGGCTGGGGCGAGATCCTGCTGGCGGCGGCGGTCCAGGGCGCGATCTTCGCGGTGGTGCGCAGCGCCGTGGACCGCACGGGCGCGAAGGCCATCGAGCGGTCGACGGGTGTGTGGCCGTCGTCCGACAAGGGCGGCCGGGACTGAGCCTCGCGCGAAGGGCGCCTTCCGGTCCGTGGTCACGGCCGGGAGGCGCCCCCCTTGTTCCGTCCGGCGGGGCTCGGGGGCGTCACCCCGAGTCCGGCGCCCGTCACCCCTGCTTGGGCGCCCTGTTGGGGACCATGCGCAGGGTGAAGGAGTGCCCGGCGGGATCGGAGTAGCCGCGCTCCTCGTAGGGGCCGGCCGCGTCCCGTGCCTCGATGGGCCGGCCGCCGAGCCCCACCACCCGGCGCTCCGCCTCGTCCAGGTCCTCGACCAGGAAGTCGAGATGGACCTGGAGCGAGTTCTCCGGGCGGGGCCAGCTGGGCGGGGTCGCGTTGACGTCGCGGCGGAACGCCAGCCGGACGCCGTCCGCACCCTGTATCTCCACGAGGTTGGCGGACGCGTGCGTCTGCTCACCCTCCAGCAACTCCTTGTAGAACTCGGCGAGTTTCTCGGGTTCGGCGCAGTCCAGTATCAGGACGCCCGCTTTCACCAGTGCCATGCTTCCTCCCGGGGGTCTCCTCTTCCCTGCGCTTATCCCGGGCCCCCGGATTCAGTCGGCGAGCAGCCACCGCCCGTCACGCATGAGCTCCCTGCCCGGCAGCTCGTTCGCCTCCCGCCAGGCCTGGACGCGCTGCGGCAGGACGGTGAAGTACAGGTAACGGGTGGCCAGTTGACGCGGGTCGAAGCCGGTCTTCCCGGCGAAGACCTCGGCGTCCTCCTCGGGCAGGTCCTCGGGCGTCACCGCGCGGACGGTCCCCTCGATCATGACGACGTCGCGGGTCGGGCCGATGCCCAGGCGGGCGGTGCCGGTGGCCACGAGGTTGCGGCCGGTGGGGCTCTCGGCGGGGGTGGCGATCAGCAGGACGGTGCCGTCCCACACGAAGGACAGCGGGACGAGGTACGGGGCGCCGCCGTCGGGACCGGCGGTGGCGACCCAGGCGTCGACGTCGTGCTCCAGCCGGTGGAGGGTGTCCTTCTTGCGCTGTTCGGCGGAGCGGGCGGGCGCTTCGGTCATGGCGTACGGCCTCCTCGGGTGCGGATGGCCTCCAGTGTGTCCGTCACCCTCCGGTCTCCGCACGGAGGTGATCAAGGCGTGTCCGGGCAGCTTCGAGGAGGAGTTCCAGGGCGGCCGGGTAGGAACTGCGCCGCATGGTGGCGGCGAGGTGGCGGGCGGTGGCCGCGATGTGCGGATGGGTGTCGGCGGGCAGCCGGCCGTACGTCGTCCGCCACACCTCGGTCTCGGCGTCGCGGGCGGCCCGGGGCAGCGAGGTGCCCGCGGAGTCCAGGGCGCCGAAGGCGAGGGCCTGGTCCACGAACGCGTGGTAGATCCGCACCGCCTCCGGATCGGGAAACCCGGCCTCGCGCAGCACACGCAGGATGCTCTCCACGGCCTGGATCTCGTGCGTGCGCCCGGTGACGCGGTGCGCGCCGAGCACGGCCGCGCGGGGGTGCGCGAGGGCTCCGGCATGCATGCGCAGCCCGAGGTCGCGCAGGTCCGCCGCCCAGTCGCCGGTGGGCCGCCAGGCGCGCAGGGTGCGGCCGATCAGCTCGTCGGCGACGGCCAGCATCAGGTCGTCCGTGTGCCGGAAGTACCGGTACAGGGAGCTGGGGTCGGCGCCGAGCGCCCGGCCGAGCCGGCGCACGGAGAGCGCGTCGGCGCCGTGCTCCTCGATCAGCCGGAGCGCGGTCCGCACGATCAGTTCCTCGGAGAGGACGACGCCCTGCTTGGTGGGCCGCCTGCGCCGGCGTTCGGCGGGCGGGACGACGCGTTCGCTCACGGGCGGTCTCCCTCGTGTTGCCCAACCTTATGACAACACCGTTGACCTGTGAAGCGGCCGGACGGTTTCATCTGCGGTCACCGGGGCCCGTCCGGGCCCCCTGGTGCGAGCGGAGAGCCGGCCATGAGCGACAGCCCCTTCGGTGTGGATCCCCCCGCGCGGCCCGAGCTGCGCAGGTCCCTGAGCGTGCTGGACGGCGTCGCGGTCGCCGCGTCCAGCACGGCGGCGACCACCAGCATCGGCATCGGCCTCGGCGTGACCGCCGGGGTGGTCGGCCTGCATCTGCCGGCCATCATGCTGCTGGCGTTCCTGCCGGTGCTCGGCATCGCCGGCGCCTTCTCCCGGCTGAACCGGGTGGAACCGAACGCGGGCAACGGCTACGTGTGGGTGGGCCGGTCGCTGAGCCCATGGCTGGGCTTCACGGTCGGCTGGGTCAACATCGTGGCGAGCGTGGCCTTCCTCGCCTACACCACGGCGGTCACCGGGTCCGCGCTGCTGCAGCTGGCCGGGGACGCGGGGGTGCACCGCATCGGCTCGCTCACCCTGGACCCGGGCTCGACCGCGCAGACGACGCTGCTGGGCATCCTCGTCCTGGTCGCCGTCACGCTCACCGCCGTGACCGGTGTGCGCACCGCGGCCAGGCTGCAGTCGTGGCTGCTGGTCTTCGAGTACGCCGTGCTGCTGGGCTTCTGCGGTTACGGCATCGTCACCGGCCCGCATCCCTTCCGTCTCTCCTGGTTCGATCCGTTGGCGATCCCCTCGGCGAGCGCGCTGGCGCAGGGGCTGCTGCTGTCGGTGTTCTGCTATTGGGGCTTCGAGGCGGCGTTCACCGTGAACGAGGAGGTGCGGGACCCGAAGGACGCCTCCCGGGCCGGGCTGATCACCCTGGTCACGATGCTGGGGCTGTTCCTGCTCGGCTCGGTCGCCTTCCAGCGGGTGCTGTCCGAGCCCGAGCTGGCCGGACACGGGGCGGAGGGGCTGGCGTACTTCGGCGACCGGCTCGCCGCGCAGCCGCTGGCCGCCCTGCCCCTGGTGGCGCTGACGTTCTCGGCGGTGGCCTCGCTCCAGGCCGGGGTCATCCCGACGGCGCGCGGGATGTTCGCCATGAGCCGGGACCGCACCCTCGGGCCGGTGTGGTCCAGGATCAGTCCCCGGTACGGCACACCGGCGGCCGGCACGCTGCTGATCGGCGCCCTCGCCACGGTGGTGGCGGTGCTCGCCCTGGTGATCCCGCGACTCGCCGACATGATCATGGCGACGGTGAACGCCGTGGGGATCGTCGTCGCACTGTCGTACGCGCTCACCGCGCTCGCGGCCGCGGCCCGCTTCCGGTCGCTGCTGCGGGAGGACTTCCGCCAGGGTGTGCGGGCGGTGGTGCTGCCCGCACTCAGCGCCCTCGCCCTGCTGGGCCTCGGCGGGTACCTCGGCTGGTCCTTCTACACCTCCGCCGACCACTTCGAGGTCAGCGCGGGCAACGGCTGGTTCCTGCTGCTCATGCCGCTGGTCATGATCCTCTCCGGGGTCCTCGCGGCCGCGTGGGCGAAGTGGGGGCGCAAATCGGCCTACTTCCGCACCGGCGAGGGCACCGACGCCGACTCCCCGCAGCTCCTGACCACCTCCAACTGACCCAAGGAAAGGCATCATGCACGCTGATCTCCTCTTCACCGGCGGCCCCGTCCTCACCCCCGAGGGCCGTACGGCGACCGCCGTCGCCGTCACCGGCGACCGGATCACCGCCGTCGGCCGTGCCGAGGTACGCGAACTCGCCGGGCCCCGCACGGAGGTGGTCGACCTCGCCGGGCGGCTGCTGCTGCCGGGCTTCCAGGACGCCCACGTCCACCCGGTGCCGGCCGGTCTGGAGCTGTCCCAGTGCGACCTGAGCGGAACGACGACGGCCGAGGACACCGTGGCCGCCGTCCGCGCCTACGCCGACGCCCACCCCGAGCGGGAGTGGATCCTCGGCGGCGGCTGGTCCATGGAGGCCTTCGCCGGCGGCATTCCCACGAAGGAGCTGCTGGACGCGGCGGTCCCGGACCGGCCGGTGTACCTGCCCAACCGGGACCACCACGGCGCCTGGGTCAACAGCCGTGCGCTGGAGCTGGCCGGGATCGACCGGCACACCCCCGACCCGGCCGACGGGCGGATCGAGCGGGACGCCTCCGGCGAGCCCAGCGGCACGCTCCAGGAAGGCGCGATGCAGCTGGTGGGCCGGCTCACGCCGGCCGCCACCCCCGCGGACCGGCTGGCCGCGCTGCTGCACGCCCAGCGGCACCTGCACGCGCTCGGCATCACCGCCTGGCAGGACGCGCTGATCGGCGACTTCCTCGGCATGGACGACCCGGCCGAGGCGTACCGCACCGCCGCGGAGGAGGGCACGCTCACCGCCCGGGTCCGGGGCGCCCTGTGGTGGGACCGCGAGCGCGGGGCCGAGCAGATCCCCGAACTCGTGGCCCGCCGGGACGCGCTGAGCCAGGGACGGTTCCGGGCAGGCACGGTGAAGCTGATGCTGGACGGCGTCGCCGAGAACCACACGGCCGCGCTGCTGGACCCGTACCTGGACCGGTGCGGCTGCGCCACTGCCAACCGCGGCAAGAGCTTCATCGACCCGGAGCGGCTGCCCGCCTTCGTCACCGAGCTGGACGCGCTCGGCTTCCAGTGCCACTTCCACGCGCTGGGCGACCGGGCCGTGCGGGACGCCCTGGACGCCGTCGAGGCCGCCCGCGCGGCCAACGGGCCGAGCGACACCCGGCCGCACCTCGCCCATCTCCAGGTGGTGCACCCGGAGGACGTGCCCCGGTTCGCCCGGCTCGGGGCCACCGCCAACATCCAGCCGCTGTGGGCCGCGCACGAGCCGCAGATGGACGAACTGACGATCCCCTTCCTCGGACCGGAACGGACCGCCTGGCAGTACCCGTTCGGCGCGCTGCTGCGCTCCGGGGCACGGCTCGCGGCGGGCAGCGACTGGCCGGTGAGCAGCCCCGATCCGCTCCAGGGCGTCCATGTCGCGGTCAACCGGGTCGAACCGGGCGGCTCGCGGCCGGTGTTCCTGCCGGACGAGCGGCTGACCCTCGGGGACGCGCTGACGGCGTACACGGCCGGTTCGGCCTACGTGAACCATCTGGACGACACCGGCCGGGTGGCCGCCGGGGCGCTCGCCGACCTGGTGGTCCTGGACCGCGACCCGTTCGCCGGGCCGCCGGAGGCGATCGCGGAGACGGCCGTGGCCCAGACCTATGTCGGCGGCGAGCGGGTGTTCGCGGCCGGGTGACCGCTCAGTCGCAGCCGACGCCCTCCTTCAGCAGCGGCCACGCCTCCACTCCGGCGGCCGTGCGGACGTAGGCGGTCGCACGGTCGTCCGTCAGCCACAGCCGCCGGCCACGGAGGTGGTAGCCGGTGTCGTGGGCGCCGGCGGGCATGCGGACCTTCGCGCGGTACGGCTTCGGGAGCAGGCCGTCCCGGTGGAGCACCCCGTCGGGGTCGCGGGCGTACGTCCGGTCGTCCAGCCGGAGGAAGGAGGCCGACTGCCAGCCGCAGTGCTCCGGTCCCGCTGAGCTGCTCAGCCTGCTCACCGGGACCCTGCGGCCGGCGCGGTCCGTCCAGATCTGCCAGTCGGTGGTGGCGGTGAAGCTCTCGGGGAGTTCGGCCGGGTCGCAGGCGGCGCTGGTCTCGGGGCCCCAGCCGGGCCGGTCCTTCTGGTCCCTGGCCACCACGACCGCCACCTTGGTCCGGCCGTCGACGTCGTAGGAGTACAGCACCCGGTCCCGCTCCTTGCGTTCCACGCGGTAGCCGTGGTCCGGCTCCTCCGGCTGGAACATGTCGAAGTAGAGGGCGAGCCCCTCCTCCGGGGTGGCTCCCCCGTCGGACCTGCTCCAGCCGTCGGGTCCGGAGCCGTCGAAGATCTCCCCGTCGCACTCCAGCGCCCGGCCCGCGGCCCCGGAGGCCAGGAGGAGTGCCCGGGGGCCGCTCTCGTCGATCTCCCGGGTGGGCACGTCGAGCCGACCGCTGTACGGGGCCGCCGGCGGAGTGCCCTTCAGGACCAGGTCGGGCCGGGGGCCGTCGTCGCACCCCGCCGCGGCCACAGCCGTCAGTACCGCCAACGCCACGAGTCCTCCGCGCATGTCCCGCCCCTCTTCTCCGGTGCTGCGTGCGGTCCTTCGACGCCGGACCGGGCAGGAACGTTCGCACGGCCGGCGGCGCGTGGCGTTCTCCGGGCGCGCCGATCGGGGCAGGCTGGGTGACCATGGGCGATGTGACCACGATGCGAGCCATCAGCCAGGACGTCCTCGGCGGTCCCGAGGTGTTGCGGGAAGTACGTGTGGAGCGGCCTGAGCCGGGCCCGAACCAGGTGCTGGTGCGGGTGCGGGCCGCCGGGCTGAACCCCACCGACTGGAAGCACCGGGCGACCGGCGGGTTCCTGGGCGAGCCCCCCTTCGTCCTCGGCTGGGACGTGTCCGGCGAGGTCGCCGCGACCGGGATCGGCGTGGCCGCCTTCCGGCCCGGTGACGAGGTCTTCGGCATGCTGCCCTATCCGTACGGCCACGGCTCGCACGCCGAGTACGTGATCGCCCCGGTCCGCGCCCTGACGCGCAAGCCGACCTCGCTCGACCACGTGCAGGCGGGCGCGCTGCCGCTGGTGTCCCTGACCGCCTGGCAGGCGCTCACCGAGCACGCCGACGTACGGCCCGGGCAGCGGGTGCTGATCCACGCGGCGGCCGGCGGGGTCGGCCATGTGGCCGTCCGGATCGCCAAGGAGCGGGGCGCGTACGTGATCGGCACGGCGAGCGCGGGCAAGCACGGCTTCCTGCGGGAGCTCGGGGTGGACGAGCCGGTCGACTACCGCACCACGGACGTCACGGAGGTGGTGCGGGACGTCGACGTCGTGCTGGACACGCTGGGCGGCGAGACCTCCGTGCGGTCCCTGCGGACGCTGCGGCCGGGCGGGATCGTGGTGTCGATCCTGCCGGTGGGCTCCGCGGACTTCTTCGAGGAGGCCGAGCGGCTCGGTGTGCGGGCGGTGCGCATGCTGGTCGACGCGGACCGGGGCGGGATGCGGGCGGTCGCGGAGCTGGCCGGGTCCGGGAGGCTGCGCGCCACGATCGCCGGGACGTTCCCGCTGGCCGAGGCGGCCAAGGCGCACGAGCTCGGGGACACCGGGCGCACGACGGGCAAGCTGGTGCTGATCGTCGACTGACACGACACGCGCCAAACTCGAAGACATATGTCAATCGAACATGCTCAAATTCCTTCCATCGAGGGTAACTTGACGATCGGGGCACCGGCGTCCGGGAACGGGTGGGAGGTGGTGGCGGGGTGCGACACGAGCCTGTACCTCTCACACGGCATGTGCGTGTGTACGCCTACCGGGCGCACACGGTCCTGGAGTTCCGGGGCGAGATCGACATCGCCGCGGCGGCGGAGATCGTGCCGGTCCTCGATCTGGTCACGGGCCGCCCCGGCGAACGGATCCTGATCGATCTGCGGCTCGTGGAGTTCTTCGACTGTTCGGGGCTGCGCCTGCTGCACCGGGCGCGGATGCGGGTGCTGGAGCGCGGCGGGCGGCTGCACCTCGTGTGCACGCACCCGCTGACCCTGTGCGTGTTCCGGGTGACCGGCCTCACCCGGCTGCTGCCGCCGCATCCCACGCCGGACGCCGCCCTGGCCGAGGCCGAGGCGGCGTCCGGCTCGTTGTGACGCGGGCTACGACTCCTCGAACAGGGCGCTGACAGATTCGCCGTCGTGGATCCGGCGCATGGCCTCGGCCAGGGCCGGCGCGATGGACAGCACACGCAGCTTCTCCGTGTGCTCGCCCTCGGGGATCGGCACGGTGTTGGTACAGACGATCTCCAGGACGTCCGGCTGCTCGCTCAGCCGTTTCAGCGCGCCCGCCGCGAACAGACCGTGCGTGCACGCCACCCGGATCGACCGCGGCCGGGACTCCCGCAGCCGGTCCAGGAGTTCCAGCACGGTGCTGCCCTTGGCGATCTCGTCGTCCAGCACGATGACGTCCCGTCCGGCGACGTCGCCGATGACGGAGCTGATGGTCACCCGGTCGTCCGCGTAGCGCTGCTTGGCGCCGGCCGCCACGCCGGCGCCGATCCGGCGGGCGAACGCGGCGGCCTCCTTCGCGTTGCCGAGGTCCGGCGAGACGACCGTGGTGCGGGTCAGGTCGTACTGCCGGAAATGTGAAGCCAGTTCGTGCAGGGCGTGCAGATGGTCGACCGGCACCGAGAAGAAGCCGTGCACCTGCGGGGAGTGCAGGGTCATGGCGAGCACCCGGCTCGCGCCCGCGGCGACCATGAGGTCGGCGACCAGCCGCCCGCCGATGGAGATGCGCGGGGCGTCCTTCTTGTCGGAGCGCGCGTAGGAGTAGTGCGGCATGACGACGGTGATGCGGCCCGCCGAGGCGCCGCGGGCGGCGTCGCACATCAGCAGCAGCTCCACCAGATGCTCCTGCACCGGCGTGACCAGGGGCTGGATCAGGAAGACGTCCCGCTCCCGGCAGTTGGCCTGAAGCTGCACCTCCAGACAGTCGTTGGCGAACCTGCTCACCCGGGTGGGACTGAGCGGCACCCCGAGATGGGCGCAGACCTCCTCGGCCAGGCCGGGGTGGGCGCTGCCGCTGAAGACGGCGATGTCTCGCACGATCCGCTCCTCGCATGATCGTCAGGGGCTGGGCCGTCATGCTACTGGCGCCCCACCGCATCCGCCCGGCGGCGACGGCACGATCAGGCCGGGGCGCGAGCCGCCCGATGGTCCGGACGTTCGGCCAACGCAGTTGTCTGGTACGGCGGTCGGCGGGCATCCGGACACAAGGAAGGAGGACCGTCGCGATGGGGACTTCCGTCAGACGCATGCCCGGCTGGGTCAAGGCCGTGGCCGCCCTCGTCCTGGTGCTCGCGGTGCTGTTCGCCGGGATCCGGCTGGCCGTGCTGCCGGGCATCAAGGACCTTTTCGGCACCGAGACGCACGACCGCTCCGGACCCGCGCTCCTCAGGTCCATCCAGGACATGAGCCGCTACGACGCGGCCTCGGGCAACTTCCAGGTCGTCGTGGACCTGGACAAGGACGCCAAGTTCCTGCCCGACGCCATCCGCGGCACCCGCACCCTGTACGTCGGGGCCGGCACCGTGGACGCCTACGTCGACCTCGGACGGGTCGGGGAGAAGGACGTGACCGTCAACGGCGACCGCACGTCCGCCACGATCCGGCTGCCGCACGCCGCGCTCGGCAAACCCGCCCTCGACCCCGACCACTCCTACGCCGTGTCCAAGCAGCGCGGTCTGCTGGACCGGCTGGGCGACCTGTTCTCGGACAACCCCAACAGCGAGCAGGCCGTGCAGAAGGTCGCCGTGCGCCACATCGGCGGCGCGGCGCGGAGCAGCGGGCTGACCGCGCGCGCCGAGAGCAACACCACCGCCATGCTCCAGGGGCTGCTGCGCTCCCTCGGCTTCAAGGAGGTGCGCATCACCTACGGCACGCGACCGGGCTGATCAGCCGCCCAGCACTCCCGGCAGGGCCAGCAGTCCCAGCGCCGTGGCGCCGACCAGCAGCCAGGCCACGTAGTCGCCCACGTGCCCGGACTGCAGCCGGCGCAACGGCGCGGCCCGGTCGGGGGCGGCCACCCACCGGGGGCGGGTCACGGCGAGGGCGGCGAGGGCCGCCGCCAGCACGGTGGCGGCCAGGCCCAGCAGGGCGCCGTGGAGCGTCCAGTGCACGGCCACCTGGGCGCCGCCCGAGCCCGTCTCGTTGACCGAGCGGGCCACCAGGTCACCGAAGCCGGGGACGGTGCCGACGGCGAGGGCCCCGGCGAGCAGCACGGCGGGCACCGTCGTCATGGTGTCCGGGATCCGGCGCAGCAGACCGCCGGTCTCGGGTTCCTCGTCGGAGCCGCTCGTCTCGTACTCGGCGTCCCGCGGGCGTGGCCCGAGCCCGAGGAACACCCGGGCCGTGACCCGCAGGACCGCGCCGCCGGTGATCGCGGACGCGGCCACGAACACGACGGTGAGCGGGCCGCCGACCGCCTCCTCGGTCACCGCCTTGCCGAGTCCGGTGCCGAACGGCGGCAGGCCCGCGAGGCCCAGGCCGCCGACGGCGAACAGCACCGCGGTCACGCGCAGCCGGCGGGCCCGGCCGTGCAACGCGTGCTCGTCGACGCTGCCGAACCGGTCGAGCAGCACGCCCGCGCAGGCGAACAGCGCGGCCTTCACCCCGGCGTGCCCGATGATGTACAGCGCGACCCCGTCGTCGCCCTCGGGGGTGAGGACGCCGATGCCGACGAGGAACAGGCCGGTGTGGGCGACGGTGGAGTAGGCCAGCAGCCGTTTGATGTGCCGCTGGTACCAGCACATGACGGCGCCGACCGCGGCCGTGAGGGTGCCGAGCGTCACCAGGGCCCGGGTCAGGTCGGCGGCCGGGATGCCGCCGGGGCCTGCGAAGACGGTGCCGTAGACGCGCCAGACGCCGTAGACGCCGAGTTCGACCATCACCCCGGACAGCAGCATGCAGACCGGGGTGGGGGCGACGGCGTGCGCGTCCGGCAGCCAGAAGTGGAAGGGCAGCGAGGCCGCCTTCACCAGCAGGCCGGTCAGGACCAGCACGAAGGAGGCGAGGACCAGCGCGTCCGGACCGCCGCTCCCGGCCGCGGTGTCGAGGCCGCGCCCGATCTTCGACATGCCGAGTTCACCGGTGCGCGCGTACAGCAGGGCGATGCCCATCAGCATGGCGTACGCGCCGAGGGAGTTGACGACGCCGAAGGTCAGGGCGCCCTGCACGGCCTTGGCCTCGTCGATGCGGTAGCCGGTGAGCGCATAGGCCGTGACGCTCATCAGCTCGAAGAACACGAACGCGTTGAACAGGTCGCCGGCGAGGGCGAATCCGCACATGGCGCCCTGGAACACCAGCATCAGGGCGGTGAACGCGCCGCGGTGACCGTGCGGGGGCTCGTCGAAGTACCGCCAGGAGTAGGCGAGGGCGGCGAGGGTCAGCAGCGAGACCAGCGTGGCCATGCCCAGCGCCGGGCCGTCCCCGATCACGACGATACCGACGCTCTCGCCGCCGACGGGCAGCCAGCCGCCGACCCACTCGACCATCGGCGGGACGGAGGACGCCAGCAGGAGCAGCGCCAGGACGGCGGTGCCGCCCGAGACCAGGAGACCGGTGATCTCGGCGGCGATCCGGGGCAGCCGCCGGCCGGCGACGACCAGGAAGGCCGCGCCGAGCAGCGGGATCGCGACGAGCAGCGGGAGCAGATGGTGCATCAGCCGCGCAGCTCCCGGAGTTCGTCGGGGTCGACGGTGCCGTGCCGTTTGGCGATCTGCAGCACCAGGGCGAGCAGCAGCGCGGTGACGGTGGCGCCGACGACGATGTCGGTGAGGGTGAGGGCCTGCACGACCGGGTCGACCACGGGCCGGGAGCCGGGCCGGATGTCGGAGAAGACGGGCGCGGTGGCGCCGTCGCGGTAGCCGACCGCCAGCAGCAGGATGTACGTGGCGGACTGGCAGACCGCGAGACAGCCGACGGCGTGGACGAGGTTGCGGCTGGTGGCGAGGCCGTAGCAGCCCACCAGGAACACGTAGGCCGCGATCAGGTACGGAAGGACGTGCATCACGGTGTTCTCAACTCCCCTGCTCCTCCTCGATCTCGACGGCCTGGTCGAGGAAGTTGGCGAGCAGGACGACCACCGCGCTCGCCACCTCCATGCCGATGGCCGCGTTCAGCAGCGGGACGGTGCCGCCGGAGGCCAGGGTGTTGAAGGTGCCGTACGGCAGCAGTGTGTTGGCCAGGAACGCGGTGCCGGCCAGGATCCCCGCGAGACCGAGCACGAGGTAGGAGGAGACGGCGACCGCGTCGGAGACCTCGTAGACGCCGAGCGGGCGGACGCGCTCCAGGGCGCGGTAGTCGGCGCCGAGGTAGAGCAGGTGCAGGGCGGTCGCGGCGACGACTCCGCCCTGGAAGCCGCCGCCGGGGCTGAGCTGGCCGTGCGCGACGATGTACAGGCCGGTGACCAGGGCGACGGGGAGCACGATCAGGGCGTAGCGGCGGACCGGCCGGGCCACCTCGGCGGGTTCGGGCCGGGCCCGGTGCTCGTCGCGGGCCTGGCGCAGCAGCACCACGCAGCCGAGGACGGAGGCGAACAGGATGCTCATCTCGCCGAGGGTGTCGTAGGCGCGCTGGTCGAAGTTGACGGAGGCGATGGTGTTGGCGGTGTGCCGGTCGAGGGAGGCGCGGACGGCCCGTTCGCCGTACGGGTGCCATCGGCCGCCGAAGTCCGGCAGGTCGAGGCAGGCCGCGGCCAGCAGGGCCGCCAGGCCGGTGCCGCCGACGGCCAGCAGCCACAGCCGCAGCCGGTTCACCGGGTGCCGTCCTCGTCCGGGGTGCGGCGCCTTCGGATCCTGCGCACCGAGAGCATGATCAGCAGCGGGGTCAGCGCGGCGCCGACGGCCAGTTGGGACAGGCCGACGTCGGGGGCCTGGAGCACGGTGAACAGCGCGGCGAGGACGACGCCGAGCACGGAGAGCACCAGCGCCTGCCGGGCCGGGTCGCGCTGGGCGACGGCCGCGGTGGCGGAGGCGGCCACCAGGAGCAGGGTGACGACGATCAGTGCGTCGGACATGCGGCACCTCCCGGCGGTGCGCCGGCCGCCGTTCCCGCCCGGCGCGCGTCAGCCACCGCGCACCCCGTGAATACCACCGGCCAGCGCGCGCGAGGCGATCAGGTTGCCGCCGATCAGCAGGACGCCGATCACCAGCAGTTTCACCATGGCCCGGCCCGGTCCGCCGGCCACGCACAGCGCGATCACGACGGCCGCGCCCAGCCCGGCTGCGGCCCAGGTCGGTCCCCAGGCGCCCGCCTCCTCGCGCTCCAGTTCGTCGGAGAGGAGCCGGGCGAAGACGAGGGTGCCGACGGGGCCGAGCAGCGCGAGCAGCAGGGCGAGGTCGACGTAGGCCGGGCGGCCGTAGCCCTGGGAGAGGAGCAGCAGGGCCGGGCAGACGACCGAGGTGGTCAGGTTCTGGGCGACGACCCGGCGGGCGAGCGGGCCGGTGGTCACGCCCCAGACGGCGGCCGCCCCTCCCCCGCCGAGTTCGACGGTCGCCGCGAGGATCCAGCCGTTCACCGCCACGTCACCGCCCGCCGGCCGGCCCGGGCCAGCAGCGCGCCCAGCGCGGCACAGCTCGCGCCGACGATCCGCTCGAGGGTGTCGACGGTGGAGACGAGCACCAGCCACAGCAGTGCCAGGGCCGCCCACCAGGCGAGGAGTTCGCCGGCGGCGAGGAGGACCGTGCGGCCGGCCGGTCGCCGGGTCATCCGCCACCTCCTCGGTCCGCTTCGCCCATGGGTACGGTGCTTCGTCCCCTGCACCGCTCGGGGCATCCAAGCACCGCCGGGCCCGCGGCGGGGCGGCGGCGCGCGGGTCGGTACCCGGAGTGCCCCGGGAGCGTGAACGGAAACCGGCGATGCGCCCCCGATAACGGCCCGGGCGGCGGCATCCCGGGCCGGACTGCGGGTAACCGCTCGGAAAATCGGGGAAGTTCACGACCTGGAGGACCGCATGGCCCGTACCGCTTCGCGTCTGCCCGCACTGCTGCGCGCTCCGAGGAAACAGGAGCGGGCCGAGGCGCCGCGCCCACCGGTCGAACGGCACGCGCTCGCCCTGCCCGTACGACTGCTGGCCATGCTGGTCGCCTTCACGTTCATGGTGGCGTTCGCCGTCGTACTGGCCCGGCTCACGCTGCAGCCGTCCCCGGCGTCGGTGTCGCTGACGCACAGCAATCTGCATCCCGGCCGCTCGCTGAAGGCCTACGTGGAGTTCGCGCCGTTCCGCGACGCGGTCAAACAGATCGGCGGGAACGTGCTGCTCGGTGTGCCGTTCGGGGTGCTGGTGCCGGTGCTCGCCCCGCGCGCCCGGGGGATGCTCCAGGTGCTGGTGCTCACGGCGCTGGTGATGCTCATGGTGGAGCTGGCGCAGGGCGCGCTGGTCACCGGGCGTGCCTTCGACATCGACGACGTCATCCTCAACACCACCGGGGCGCTGCTCGGTTGGCTGCTGCTGGGGCGGCGGCTCGGGCGCGGGGTGCACCGGCGCGTACGACGGCCGGCGGCCGAGTGATCGTCAGCAACTGGTCCGTACCAGGGTATTGACGGGTTCTTATCTCACTCCTTAAATCAAGAGGCATCTCACCCCCCACGCCGAACGGAGAGCCATGGCCTCCCCACGCCTGCTCCGCAGATGTCTCCTCGCCGCCCTGTCCGCCCTACTGGTCGGCTCCGCCGCCGTCGGGCCCGCCCGGGCCCAGTCCGCCGCCCCGGCGGCAGCGGCCGCCGCGACGTTCTCCGACACCTTCGACGGTCCCGCCGGCTCGGGGGTCGACGGTTCGAAGTGGACGCTGGAGACCGGCGACAACGTCAACAACCACGAGCGGCAGTACTACACCTCGGGCACGAAGAACGCGGCCCTGGACGGACAGGGCCACCTGGTCATCACCGCCCGCAAGGAGAACCCGGCCGGCTACCAGTGCTGGTACGGCAGCTGCCAGTACACCTCGGCCCGGCTGAACACGGCGGGCAAATTCACCGCACAGTACGGCCATGTCGAGGCGCGCATGAAGATCCCGCGCGGGCAGGGCATGTGGCCGGCGTTCTGGATGCTCGGCACGCCGGTCAACTGGCCGGACTCCGGCGAGATCGACGTGATGGAGAACGTCGGCTTCGAGCCCTCGGCCGTGCACGGCACCATCCACGGCCCCGGCTACTCGGGCTCGGGCGGCATAGGCGCCGGCTACTCGCTGCCGAACGGACAGGCCTTCGCCGACGCCTTCCACACCTTCGCCGTCGACTGGGCGCCCGACTCGATCACCTGGTCGGTGGACGGCAACGTCTACCAGCGGCGCACCCCCGCCGACCTGGGCGGCCGGACCTGGGTGTTCAACAAGCCGTTCTTCCTCATCCTGAACCTCGCGGTCGGCGGCTACTGGCCCGGCGACCCGGACGGCTCCACGCAGTTCCCGCAGCAACTGGTGGTCGACTCCGTGTCGGTGACGACGAGCGGCAGCGCGGCCGGGGTGCCGGTCCGGGGCCTCGCCGGCAAATGCGTGGACGTGGCCGGCGCGAACCCGGCGAACGGCACCCCGGTCCAGCTCTACGACTGCAACGGCACCGGCGCACAGGCGTGGACGGCCGGCCCGGACGGCACGCTCCGCGCGCTCGGCAAGTGCCTCGACGTGACCGGCAACGGCACCGCGGACGGCTCGACCGTCCAGCTGTGGGACTGCACCGGCGGCCCCAATCAGAAGTGGACCGTCACCGGGGCGCACGACATCGTCAATCCGCAGGCGAACAAATGCCTCGACGTCACCGGGAACAACCCGGCGAACGGGACCCGGCTGCAGATCTGGACCTGCACCGGGGGCGCCAACCAGAAGTGGACGGTCGGCTGAGCCGTCCGCTCAGCCGCGGACCGTCCAGGTGTACTTGTCACCACCGACGAAGCGGACCACGTCCGGGTCGTCCAGGTCGTGGATCGGAATGCCGAAGGAGGCGGCCTTCTCCAGGACGTCGGTGACGGTCCTGGCCTGACCGACCACCTCGCCGTCGATCTCCATGATCCGGAAGGGCGGCTCGCCGGGCTTTCCCGGGCACACCCCGAGCACCAGGATCCGCGGTTGGGAGATGTGAGGAGCTGCTTGTTCGGTCATGCAATTCAGCGTAGAACGCAACCCGGGCGGACGGGTCATCCACGGCTGCCGTCCAGGAGATCCAGTACGGCCGCCTCGACCGCGCCCTGCGTGGCCGGACGGCCGAAGTCCCCGTGTTCGCCCAGCCGGGTGAGCGCGGGGGCGACGGTCACGTCCTGGTCGAACAGCTCGAAGACCGCCGGATCGATGTAGGAGGCCCGGCACACCGCCGGGGTGTTGCCCAGATAGTGGCTGACCTCGCGGACGGCGCGGGTGATCTGCCGGCGCCGGGCCGTCTCGGAGTCGCGGGCGGCGCCGTCGACGACGGCGAGCGCCACGGCGGCGAGGACCGTGGCGTGCCAGGTGCGGAAGTCCTTGGCGGTGACGTCCGTGCCGGACAGCCGGCGCAGCGCCTCGTTGAGGTCGTCGCCGTGCAGGTCGTGCCAGTGCCCGCCCTCGTGGAAGACCAGGAAGCGGTCGCCGCCGCGCGCGCGGCGCAGCAGGGCCCGGGCGACGGTCCCCACCTGGTCATCCACGAGGACCCGCACCGTCTCGACACCGCCCTTGGCCGGGAAGCTGAACGTGATCCGGTCCCGGGCGCAGGTCACGTGCTCGCGGAGCATGGTCGTCAGGCCGTAGGTCTCGCTGGTGCGGGTGTGCCGGTCGCTGCCGACGCGGAAGAAGCCGAGGTCGAGCAGGCGGACCGCGCAGGCGGTGACCCGGGCCCGGCTCAGTCCGCGTCCCGCCAGGTCGCCGGCGATCTCGGCGCGCAGCTCGGGCAGGGTCCGCGCGATCTGCCGCACGTGCTGGTGCTTGGCCTTCTCCTGCTCGGCCCGGAACTGCTCGTGGTACAGGTACTGGCGGCGTCCCGCGTCGTCCGTGCCGACGGCCTGCAGGTGGCCGTTGGGCCAGGGGCAGATCCACACGTCCCGCCAGGCGGGCGGGATGGTGAGGGCGCGGACGCGGGCGAGCTGTCCGGCGTCGGTGAGGGGCTCGCCGGTGGTGTCGGCGTAGCGGAAGCCCCGGCCGCCGCGGACGCGCCGGAAGCCGGGGCCGTCGTGGGAGCTGGTCCGCAGTCTCATGGGCTCAGGGCCGGCGCCAGTCGTCGCCGGTCAGGTGGGATCCCGCCTGCGGGCCCATGCGGAGCATGCCGCCGTCCACACTCCAGGAGGCGCCGGTGACGTAGGAGGCGTCCGGGCTCGCCAGGAAGGCGATCACGGCGGCCACCTCCCGGGCGTCGCCGGGCCGGCCGAGCGGCACGCCGGGGCGCCGCTCGGCGTGCACGTCGGTGTCCTCCTGGCCGGTCATCGGGGTGGCGATCTCGCCCGGCGCCACCGCGTTCACGGTGATGCCGTACTCGGCCAGCTCCAGGGCCATCACCTGGGTGAGCAGGCCGAGCCCGCCCTTCGCCGCGCAGTAGGGGGCCGCGCCCACCCGCGGCTGGTGTTCGTGGACGGAGGTGACGTTGACGATCCGGCCGCCGTCGCCCTGCCGGATCATGTGCCGGGCCGCCCGCTGGCCGCACAGGAACGGGCCGACCAGGTCGACGTCCAGCACCCGGCGCACGTCCGCCAGGGTCAGGTCCAGATAGGGGGTCATCGTGCCGGTCCCGGCGTTGTTCACCAGCACGTCCAGCCGGCCGAGTTCCTCGCACAGCTCGTCGACGGTGTCGGCGGCCCCGGGCAGCCGGGTCAGGTCGAGCCGGGCGACGGCGGCGCGGCGCCCCTTGCCGCGGACCTCCTCGGCCGTCTCCTCGGCGCCCTTCTCGTCGGAGTGCCAGGTGATGCCGACGTCCAGGCCCGCCTCGGCCAGCCGGACGGCGGTGGCACGGCCGATGCCGCTGTCCGCGCCGGTGATCAACGCGGTGCGCTGCGCGGGTTCGGCGGGCATGGGCGTCCTCCTGGCTCCGGTCGCGTGTGGTGCTCCGCAGTACCCGGGGGCCCGTCGGGCAAACGGGCGGCCCGGGAGGGGGTCCTCGTGCGGCTGCCGCGTGGCTCGTCGCACCGTTCCCCGCGCCCCTTCGGGGCACCTGTCGGACCCTGGTGTGCATGGACCCCGTCGCCGCACTGGACCGGATCGCCTTCCTGCTGGAGCGGTCGCTGGCGCCCACCTATCGGGTACGGGCCTTCCGTACCGCCTCCCGGATGCTGGCCGCCCTCCCCGCCGGGGAGGTGGCCGAGCGGGCCGCGGACGGGACGCTGGAGTCCCTGAAGGGGGTCGGGCCGAAGACCGCCCAGGTGGCGCGCGAGGCGCTGGCCGGGGAGGTGCCCGGGTACCTGCGCAAGCTGGAGGAGGAGGCGGAGGCCGGTGCGTCCCCCTCCGGTCCCGGCGCCGGTCTGCGGGCGCTCGTCCGCGGGGACTGCCACACCCACTCGGACTGGTCCGACGGGGGCAGCCCGATCGAGGAGATGGGGCGCACCGCGGCGGACCTCGGACACGAGTGGACCGTCCTCACCGACCACTCGCCGCGGCTGACCGTGGCCCGCGGACTGTCCCCGGAGCGGCTGCGCGAACAGCTGGCGGTGGTCGCGGAGCTGAACGCGCGCTGGGCGCCGTTCCGGCTGCTCACCGGCATCGAGTGCGACATCCTCGAGGACGGCTCGCTGGACCAGGAGCCGGAGCTGCTCGACCGGCTGGACGTGGTCGTGGTCTCCGTGCACTCCAAGCTGCGGATGGACGCCCGCTCCATGACCCGCCGGATGGTGACCGCCGTCCGCGATCCGCACGCCGACGTCCTCGGCCACTGCACCGGGCGCCTGGTGACCGGACGGGGGCGGCCCGAGTCGGAGTTCGACGCGGACGAGGTGTTCGCCGCGTGCGCCGAGTCCGGCACGGCGGTGGAGATCAACAGCCGTCCGGAACGCCTTGACCCGCCCCGGCGGCTGCTGCGCACGGCCGTGGCGGCCGGGGTGCTGTTCGCCGTCGACACCGACGCGCACGCGCCGGGCCAGCTGGACTGGCAGATTCTCGGCTGCGCCCGTGCGGAGGAGTGCGGGGTCCCGGCCGAGCGGGTGGTGACGACGTGGTCCGCGGACGAGCTGCTGACCTGGACGCGTGAGGGCCGGACACCGGCACGCGTGACGGCTCCGGGGCGTGGTACCCGGTCCGGGCAGTGAGTGTCCGGGCAGTGAGAGAAAGGACCCCGGATGGACCGAGCCGCCGTCTTCGACGTCGACGGGACCCTCGTCGACACCAATCACCTGCATGTCGTGACCTGGTGGGAGGCGTTCCGGCAGGCCGGCCACGACGTCCCCATGCACGCCGTCCACCGGGCAGTCGGACTGGGCTCCACCGACCTCGTCGCGCACCTGCTCGGCGACGACCGGGACACGGAGCAGGACGCCGCGCTGAGCGCGGCGCACAAGGCCCTCTACGGCCAGTACTTCGACCGGCTCCCCGCCCTGCCGAAGGCCGGCGAGCTGCTGCGCCGGCTGCACCGGGACGGCTGGACGGTCGTCCTCGCCACCTCGGCGAGCGGTGCCGAGCTGGGCGCGCTGCGCCGGGCGATCGATGCGGACGACGCGATCCAGGACACGGCGAGCGCCGACGACGTGGCGGAGGGCAAGCCCGCCCCGGAGCCCGTGGAACACGCCCTGGAGCTGGCCGGGGTCCCGGCCTCGCGGGCGGTGTTCGTCGGGGACACCGTGTGGGACATGCAGGCCGGCAGCAAGGCCGGGGTGCGCTGCCTCGGGCTGCTGTGCGGCGGGATTCCGCGGGCCGACCTGGAGGAGGCGGGGGCGGAGGCGGTGTACGCCGATCCCGCGGACCTTCTGGGACGGCTCGCCGAAACTGCGCTGGGCTGAGTTTCCTCGCGCGTGACACGGGTCACTCGGGTGACGGGAACAGCACGCGGTGGTTGCCCGTTGAACAAGCCGTGGGTGCGGATGGGACAGTGTCCCCGGGCCTCACCATCCGCCCACAGGGACGATCGTTCGGCTGAAGCCCTGTGGATTTTCGCCGAGAGGCGACCGCCATTCGTGCCCACCCCTGACCGCCCCGGTCGTGATTCCCCCGTCGCGACCGGGGCTCTTCCCTGTCCGCCGCTATGCGCCCGGCCTACCGGGCCGCGGCCGCCTCGACGGTGTCCCGCGTCCGCCGTCCGGCGGCCAGGAACTCCCGCAGGTCCGCCGTGAGCAGGTCCGCGTGCGTCGCGAACAGGCCGTGACCGCCGTTCTCGTACACCTTCAGGGTCGCGTCCGGGACGAACTTCGCGAGCCGCCGGCCGGTGAGGGCGAGGGGCGCCGAGGTGTCGTGGGTGCCGTGCACGACGAGCACCGGGACGTCCAGCGCGGGCAGCTCGGCCGTGAGGTCCAGTGTCGCGACGACGGCCCGGATGCCGGTCGCGGCACGCGGAGTGGCCACCAGGCAGCGGTCGATCAGGTGGCGGACGTAGGCGGGCGAGACGTCGTTGCCCGGCTGCCGTACCGCGAAGAAGTCGTCCGCGAAGGCGGTGAACCACGCGGCCCGGTCGCGCCGGAACAGCTCCTCGTCGGCGCGCACGGCCGCCGGGTCCACCCCGTCGGGGATCCCCGGCGAGCGGACGAGTCCGGGGCTGACACCGGCGACGAGGGCGACCCGGTCCACCCGCGCGCTGCCGTGCCGGGTGAGGCAGCGGATCACCTCGGCCGTGCCGACCGAGTGCCCGACGAGGGTGATGCCGCGCAGGTCGAGATGGTCGAACAGACCGTTCAGGTCGTCGGCGAGGGTGTCGAGGTCGTAGCCGGACCAGGTGTCGTCGGACCGGCCGTGGCCCCGCCGGTCCAGGGCGACGCAGCGGTGGCCGGCCTCCGCGAGGGGCAGCATCTGGTACTCCCACATCTCGTGGCCCAGGTAGGCGCTCGCGACGAAGACGGCGACCGGTCCGTCGGCGGGACCGTGGTCGACGTAGTGCAGACGGGTTCCGTCGACGGGGCTCTCGAAGTACGGCATGGCTTTGCCTCCTCGGTGGGGGTCCGGCCGGACGGTCCGTCCGCCGTTCTCTGCACCCCGGATGCTGCCGCCGACCGGCCCGCGCGGTCGATTACCCCGGACGTCATGCCGCGTGTGCCGGACCGGCGCCCGGGTACCCGGCCGGTCGTCGCAGCCTCCGCCGCGAGGACGGAAGGAGCCGAAGGTGAGCAGCTCAGCGGGCAGCAGGGTGGTCGTGACCGGCGCCACCGGCAATGTCGGGACGAGCGTGGTGCGCCTGCTCTCGGAGGATCCCGGGATCAAGTCGGTGCGGGGACTCGCCCGGCGGACGCCCGGCTGGTCGCCCCCGAAGACCGAGTGGGCCGCCGTGGACCTGGCCTCGGAGCAGGCGAACCTCGCGGAGCGGTTCGAGGGCGCCGACGCCGTGATCCACCTCGCCTGGGCATTCCAGCCGACCCATGATCCGGCCACCACTTGGCGCAGCAATGTGCTCGGCAGCATCCGGGTGTTCGAGGCGGTCGCGGCGGCCCGGGTGCCGGTGCTGGTGCACGCCTCGTCCGTGGGCGCCTACTCGCCGGGCCCCAAGGACCACGCGGTGGACGAGTCGTGGCCGACACACGGCTGGCCGGACGCCGCGTACTGCCGGGAGAAGGCCTACCTGGAGCGCACCCTGGACGTCTTCGAGCGCGACCACCCCGAGGTGCGGGTGGTGCGCATGCGTCCGGCCTTCCTGTTCAAGTGGGAGTCGGCGAGCGAACAGCGCCGCATCTTCGGGGGGCGGTTCCTGCCCGGGCCGCTCGCCCGCCCCGACCTGCTGCCGTTCCTGCCGGACGTCCCCGGCCTGCGGGTGCAGGCCCTGCACACGGACGACGCCGCCGAGGCCTACCGGCTCGCCGTGCACACGGACGGCGCCCGCGGCGCCTTCAACCTGGCCGCCGATCCGCCGCTCGACGCCGGTGTGCTCGCCGGGCTGCTCGGCACCCGTCCGGTACGGCTGCCGCGTGCGGCGGCCCGGTCGGCGATCGCGGCGGCCTGGGGGCTGCATCTGCTGCCGGCCTCCCCGCACCTGTTCGACGCCGTGCTGCGGCTGCCCCTGATGGACTGCGCCCGGGCGAAGACCGAGCTGGGCTGGCAGCCCAGGTGGTCGGCGACGGAGGTGATCCAGGAGTTCCTGGAGGGCCTGCGCAAGGGCGGCGGGATGGAGACCGAGCCGATGCGGGGGCGGAAGGTCGGCTGAGTGCGGTACCGCGAGGAGGAGGAGAACGTGATGGCCGAACAGCAGCCGGAGTCCGGCACCGGGCCCGGCGCCGAGGACCGTCCCGTGCCCCGGGACATGCCCGATCAGCAGGCCCGGCCCGACGAGGACCGGGACGAGGACGGGCGGGACACCGTGTCCGGGGAGCCGGACGGGGACGGCATGCCGGACACCGACGAGGCCGGCAGCGGCCCCAGGGGCGCGCCACGCTCGGGCACCGTGCACCCGGAACACCCGACACCGGACGAGCCGACGGCCTGAGACGGGCTGGACGCGGCTGCCGCCGGCACCGTCAGCGCGGGGCGCGTTCCTCCAGGGCCGCGCGCCAGGCCGGCAGGCGGTCCTCGCCGAGCGGTTCGGGGCGCCGGCCGCCGCTCGCGAAGAAGTCGGCCAGGGGCAGGATCGCCGCGCCGACGGTGACGGCGTCGGGCCCGAGCCGGCCGAGGTCGATCATCACCTTGTCGGCCGGGTGACGCAGGGCGTACGTCGTCGCGTGCCGGCGGACCGCGGGCAGGAAGCGGGTGCCGAGCTGGAGCCCGGCCCAGCCGCCGATCAGGATCCGCTCGGGCTGGAAGAGGTTGATCAGGTCGGACAGGCCGGCGCCCAGGTACTCGGCGGTCTCCTCCAGGACGGCCAGTGCGACCGGGTCGGGCGCGGTGCCCTCGGACGGGTACGCGGCGGCCAGCATGGCGGTGAGGGCGGTCTCCTCGTCGGTGCCCTCCGGCGGCCGGCCGCCCTCCTCGCGCCAGCGGGCCAGCAGGGACTCCGCGCCCGCGTAGGCCTCCAGGCAGCCGGGCGCACCGCAGCGGCAGCGGCGTCCGCGGACCCGGACGGTCAGATGGCCCCATTCGACGGCCCGCCCGTGCTCCACCTCGGGGGTGACGAGGCAGGCGCCGACGCCGGAGCCGAAGAGGACGACGACGGCGTTGCGGGCGCCGCGTCCCGCGCCGAACCACATCTCCGCCTGGCCGAGGGTCTTGGCGCCGTTGTCGATGACGTACGGCACCTCGTCCGGGAGCGGGGAGGTCGCGCGGAGCAGCCGCTCCAGCGGGACCGCGTCCCAGCCGATGGTCTGGCCGTGGACGACGGCACCCCGGTCCGGGGTGTGCTCGACGATGCCGGGGACACCGACGCCGACGCCGAGCAGCCGCTCGGGCACGGCCTGCTCGGAGGTGAGGACCTCGGCGATGCCGTCGCGGATGTGGCCGACGATGACGTCCACGTCGTAGCCCTGGGGCGTCAACGGTCGCTCGGTGCGGGCGAGTTCGGTGAGCGCCAGGTCGAACAGCTCGACGCGGACACGGGTTTCGCCGACGTCGACGCCGATCATCTGTCCGCTGTGCGGGGACACCCGCAGCAGCGTGCGCGGCCGGCCGCCGTCGGAGTCGACGCTGCCGGCCTCCTCGACCAGCCCGTCGGCGATGAGGTCCGCGACCACGTTGCTGACCGAGCCGGAGCTCAGGCCGGTGGCCGGACCCAGCTCGAATCGGCTCAGGGGGCCGTCGAAGTACAGCCGTTGCAGCACCGCCGTGCGGTTGCCCCGCCTCAGGTCGCGTACCGTGCGTCCGTTCCGCCCCGCCATGCGGCTCCCTTCACGAACCCTGCCCGACCTGCAACATACCCCTTCGGACAGCCCGGGCGCGACATTCGCACAACCCTTAGTTCACGCTATGAGCTAAGACGGGGACGCTGGTTCCCGCCGAGGGAGGCGTTCCGCTTGGCCACGAGCACGCTCGGTGCCGGGCGCCGGGGCGCCGGGTCCGGCGCGGCGCCCCTCCCCACGGCTCAGCCCGCCGCGTACACGTCCTCGACGTAACGCCCGTCCGCCACCAGCGAGTCGAGCCACCGCTGGGCCGCGGCCTCGTCGGCGCCGGCGGTGCGTTCCCGGTACAGGGTACGGAACGCGTCGCGGACCCCGGGTGCCATGCGGGCGCCGTCGCCGCAGACGTACACCCGGGACCCGGCGCCGAGCAGCCGCCAGACCTCCTCGGCCTCGGCGGCGATGCGGTGCTGCACGAAGGCGGCGCCGTTCTCGGGTGCGGCGCTGAAGGCGGGACGCAGACGGACCGCGCCGGCCGCCTCGGCGGCGCGGAGTTCCCCGGCGTGCAGGTAGTCCGCGTCGGGGGCGTCGCAGCCGAAGTAGAGCAGCGCGGGCGGGAGTTCCACGCCACGCGCCCGGGCGGCTGCCCGGTCGGCGACGGTACCGCGGAACGGCGCCAGGCCGGTGCCGGCGGCCACCATGACCACCGGTGCCGAGCCGTCGACACGGAAGACCTCGCGGCAGGGCTGGACGCGGGCATGGACGGTGTCGCCGGGGCGGAGGGAGGCGAGATGGCCGGAGCCGGTGCCCCGGTAGCGGCCCTTCCCGGAGCGGGCGGGGGCGTCCAGCACGGAGACCATCAGGTCCGCGTGGTGGGGGTCGGCGGCCGGCGAGGAGGACAGGGAGTAGTGCCGGGGCCGCAGCGGGGTCAGCAGGTCGAGCAGGAGCGCCCAGTCGAGGGCGCCGCGCAGGGCCGGGTGGTCCTCGGCGAGTTCCACCAGGGTGCGGGGGTCGTCCCCGTCCAGGGCGGCGAGGGCGGCACGCTCGGGCGGGCAGGGGTTTGCCCCGGCGAGCAGCGCCAGCTGCCGGGAGGTCGGCCGCGCCTGCAACTCGACGTGGTGGGTGAGGAGTTCCCGGACCCGGACCGGCCGGTCCACCGCGAGGCCGTCGCGGCGCGGGCGGGCGGCCCGGATGTCCAGCACGGCGTCGGGGTCCAGGCCGAACGCGGCGACGGCCCGGTCCACCAGGTCCGGGGCGTTGGCGGGCAGCACGGTGAGGTGGTCGGCGGTGCGGTAGGTGACGCCGTCGGGCAGGGCGACGCGCAGGAACCGCTTGGCGCGCGGGTGCGCGGGCGCGGTGAGGTCGTACGCCTCGGTGACCGTCATCGGCACGAGTCCGTGCCGCTCGGCGAGGGCGTCCAGCGGTCCGCCGGTCACCGGGCGGACCTCGTAGGCGTGGGCGGGCTCGGCCGAGGTGCCGTGCACGGCGTCGGGGTCTCCGTACTCCTGGAGCAGTGCGGTGCGCAGGCGGGCCGTGAAGTCCCGGACGGTGCCGCCGAGATCGCCGGAGGCGTCGGCGGCGGCCCGCCCGGTGAGGCGGGTGGCGCCGAGTTCGGCGAGGCGGACGTCGACGCGGGTGGGGACCTGCTGGTAGGTGGCGGCCCAGTTGCGGTCGCCGACGCCGAGGACGGCGTAGGTCACGCCCGTCAGATCGGGTGTGCCGTCGAGCCACGCGGCGAAGGCGGTGGCATCGTCGGTGGGGCGGCCGTTGCAGGAGGCGGCGGTGATGACGACGGGCCGGTCCGTGGGCAGTTCGCCGCTGTACGCGTCCAGGGCGGCCACCTCGGTGCCGCAGCCGACGGCGGCGGCCACGTCGGCGAGCTGGGCGGCGAAGGCGCGGCACGTGCCGTAGTTGCTGCCGTGCAGGAAGAGGGCACGGGTGCCGGGGCGGACCCGGGCCGGGAGGGCGCCCGCGGTCGTACCCTCCTCGCCCGAACGGGAGTCGGCGCCCGGGAGCGGTGCGTGGACGCGGTCGGCGGCGGTGCGCGGGGTCAGGGTGAGGGTGAGTCCGTCGGGCTTGAGGGTGAGGGTCTCCTTCACCCTGAGCCGGTAACCCGCGTGGTCGTGCAGCCGGTAGCGGTGGACCAGCATGGCGAGCAGCATGGTCGCCTCGTGCAGCGCGAACTGCCGTCCGATGCAGGCACGTTCACCGGTGCCGAAGGGCTTGAAGGCGTGCACGGGGCGGGCGGCCTCCGCCTCGGGGGTGAACCGCTCGGGGTCGAACCGTTCCGGGTTGTCGCCCCACACGGGCCGGCGGTGCAGCATCGGCGTGAGCACGGTGACGGCCTGTCCGGCGCGCAGCGGGAGCCGGCCGCCGAGCAGGGTGTCCTCGCGGGCCTGCCGGCTGAAGGCGGCGGCGGTCGGCCACAGCCGCAGCGCCTCGTTGAGCACCTGCCGGGTGTAGGTGAGCCGGCCGATGTCGTCGTACGTCGGCTCCGGGTCGGCGGTGTCGCCCCACAGGGCGTCGGCCTCGCGCTGGACGAGCCGGAGCGCTGCCGGGTTCTCGACGAGGTGGTGCAGGGCGAAGGACATGGCGCCCGAGGTCGTCTCGTGACCGGCGATCAGGAAGGTGATGACCTGGTTGCGGATGTTGGCCGGGTCCAGGGTGGTGCCGTCGCCGGGGTGCGGCGCGCTGAGCATCAGGCCCAGCAGGTCCTCGGCACCGCTCTGGTCGGTCCCGGCGCGGGAGGCGATGACCTCGTCCACGACGCCGGCGAGGTAGTCGGCGTCCGCCCGGAAGGCCTCGTCGGCCGCCGTGTGGTCCGTGCCCGGGGTGCGGGCCAGGCTGGTCATGCTCCACTCCAGGCAGCGGACCATGGCCTCGACGAAGGGGGGCGGCTCGGGCCGCTCGAAGGAGCCGAAGTCGTAGCCGAATCCGGCCAGTCCGATGGTGTCGAGGGTCATCCGCGTCATGTCGTCGGGCACGTCCACGGGCCGCCCGGCCGACGCCGCCCGGTCCCAGGCATCGATGAGGCGACGGGCCACCCGGAGCATCGCGGGGTGGTAGGTGCGCATGGAGCCGAGCGCGAAGGCGGGCATCAGGATGTCGTGGGCCCTGGCCCAGTTGGGTTCGTCGTTGTACGCGGTGAACAGACCGTCGGCGGTGAAGGCGCGCACGTTCTCCAGGGCGGGTCCGACGTGCTTGGCGAACCGGTCCTCGTCGGCGAGGTCGGCGACCAGCTCGGTGTCGGCGACGACCAGCGCGTCCCGGCCGTGCAGCCGGCGCACCAGCACCGGGCCGTGGGTGCGCATCAGCTCCATGACCTGCTGGATGGGGGTGCGGCCGGGACCGGTGGCGGTGATGTCGACGACGGGCACGGCGGGGAAGGTGCCGGCCGGAGCGGGGCGCGGTGCGGTGGGGGGCATGGCGCGCCAACTGCCTTTCGCGGTAACGGAGTACTCCGCTCCAGGGTGGTCCGGCACCGAGGGGGCCGGACGCACCCGCACTACACGTTCGTGCAGCGGAAAGCCGCTCCCGGGCGGTTGCGCGCCGACCGCCCGTCGCGCCCGCGGGCGGTGAAGTTGCCGCTGACCTGGCCCTTCGTCTTGGATCGTGGGCATGACGATCGTGTGCCAACGATCGTGCGGCACGACGATCACCGGGCACGACGATCGCGAGGGCGACGCGGAGGGGCGGTGCGCATGGACATGCGGCAGGGCGACGCCGTGGTCTGGCGCAACCGCGCCATGACCCTGTTCGACCGGGTGTCGGTGCCGGTCGCGGTGTGCGACGCGGAGGGCCTGGTGGTGCCGGCCAATCCGGCGATGGCGGCGGAGTGCGGTACGACACCCGGGCGGCTGCGCGGCCGGCAGGTGCTGGAGCTGTTCCGCCCGCAGGAGGTCACGCAGGTGGAGCGGATCGTGGAGGCGCTGCGGCTGCGCCGCCGGTCCCGTTACCAGGTGTCGGTGTGCCGGCGTGCGCCCTGCGGGACCGGGCGGTACGGCGAGCTGACGGCGGACCCGGTGAGCGACACCGTGGAGGACACGCCGGCCCTGCTGGTGATGCTGCGGGTGCGGGGCGAGTGCGCCGCCGAGCCCGCGGAGCCCGGGCCGGCGCCGGTCACGGCCGTGGAGGGCCGGGTGCTGGCCCTGCTGGCCGGGGGTGCGACCGGTGCCCGCGCCGCCCGTGAGCTGGGGCTCACGGTGGACGGCGTGAACTACCACCTGCGGCGCCTGTCGGCCCGCTGGGGCGCCGCCAACCGCACGGAACTGGTCGCCCGCGCCTACGCCTTGGGCGTGCTCGTCCCGGGGGTGTGGCCACCGGAGACGAGGCCGGACGGAGCGGGCTGAGCCGCCTGCCAGGGGCGCGGGAACGCGAGCCCGGACGATCCCTTCGGGAAATCCGTTCGCTCCTTCGCCTTGCGGCTATCTACGCTAGCCAGGAACCTAGGGGCCCTAGGTTCCTGGCACAGGCATCTGGAGGGACCTCCCGTGAGAGCGATCACCGAGCAGGACATCCGCGACTCGTTCGTCAATTGTTCCAAGGGGGAGGCCAAGCGGATGAGCGTGCCGCGCGACCTCGCCGAGCGCTCCTGGGCCGATCTGGACTTCCTGGGCTGGCGGGATCCTGGGGCGCCCGACCGCAGCTGCCTGGTCACCGAGCGCGACGGCCGGCTCGTCGGCGTGGCGCTGCGCTTCCCGTCCTCGCAGCGGGGGTTCCTGCACCGCAGCATGTGCTCGCTCTGCCTGACCACGCATCCCGGCGGCGGGGTGTCGCTGATGACCGCGCGGAAGGCCGGGGCGGCGGGCCGCGAGGGCAACTCGGTCGGCCTGTACATGTGCACCGACCTGGCGTGCTCGCTGTACGTGCGGGGCAAGAAGGTTCCGGAGTCCGGCTCCCGCTTCGAGGAGAGCCTGACGCTGGAGGAGCAGATCGCCCGCACGACGGCCAACCTGTCGGCGTTCATCGACAACCTGTACGCCTGACACCGAAGGGGCCGGGAGGCCGGCGGGCGCCCGCCGCCGTACCTCCGCTCCCCCGCCGGATGGCGGAAAGCCGATCCGTGCAAAATCTCTGAACCTGCCGGTCCGCGCCTCCAGCGTTCTCCTTGCGGTCAGGAACAGTCCTCGATCGGTCACGTTCGACCTACCCGAGGAACGGGAACAGGCCAAGGGATGTACGACGCACAGAAGTGGACCTCGGGACTGTGGCGCCTGGTGAAGCGGTACCGGGAGCCGGTGGTCGTCCAGACGCTGCGGTCGGCCGCGGCGGCGACGGTGGCCTACGTCATCGCGCTGCGGCTCAGCCCGGAGCCGGCCCCCCTGACCGCGCCCCTGACCGCCCTGCTGGTCGTCCAGGTGACCTTCTTCGCGACGCTCACCAACGGCATCCGCCGGGTGAACTCGGTGGTGGCCGGTGTGCTGGTCGCCATCGCCTTCAGCGTGCTCGTGGGACTGACCTGGTGGAGCCTCGCCCTGCTCATCGTGGCGTCGCTGGCCGTCGGCCACCTGGTCCGTGTCGACGAGTACGTGGCCGAGGTGGCGATCAGCGCCATGCTGGTGCTCGGGGTGACCACCGTCGGCTTCACCGCCTGGGCGCGGATCGTGGAGACGCTGATCGGCGCGGTCGTCGGAACGGCCTGCAACCTGCTGCTTCCACCACCGGTGTGGGTCGACGAGGCGGGCCGGTCGATCGAGGACCTGGCACGCCGGGTGCGGCAGTTGATGCTGCGCATGGGCGAGGAGGCCGCGGACCGCATCCCCTGGCAGCAGGCGGCCGCGCGGCTGCACGAGGCACGCCGGCTGGATCACGACATCGTCCGGGTGGACGCGGCGCTGCGGCAGGCCGAGGACAGCCTGCGGCTCAACCCCCGGGTCAAGGAGGGCCTGTTGCACCGGGTCGTACTGCGCACCGGACTGGACACCCTGGAGATCTGCACGGTGGTCCTGCGGGTGCTGGCGAGGTCGT
This sequence comes from Streptomyces sp. 1222.5, assembly GCF_900105245.1. Taxonomy (NCBI): domain Bacteria; kingdom Bacillati; phylum Actinomycetota; class Actinomycetes; order Kitasatosporales; family Streptomycetaceae; genus Streptomyces; species Streptomyces sp. 1222.5. The sequence continues at coordinate 1,313,735 of NZ_FNSZ01000001.1, forward strand.
TCACGGACCTGGCGAAGGCCCGCGGCTCGGAGGAGCTGTTCCCCTCGCGGATCGGGGAGACCGTGGAGCAACTGCTGTCGGAGATCGCCGACGCCGTCGTCAGCTTCGCCGTGCTGGTGACCACCGATCTGAGCGAGAACGCCGAGTCGGCGGAGTCCCGGCTGACGGCGGAGCTGCACACGGCCGCCGGCACCCGTGACCGGCTGGCCGAGCTGCTCCAGGAGGAGATCCGGAAGGACTGGGCGAACTGGCAGCTCATGGGCGCGGTGCTGACCGAGACCACGCGCATCATCGACGAACTGAACACCGAGCACCGCACCCGCCGCCTGCTGGAGGAACTGGACCGGGTGTCCCAGGAGCAGCGGGCGAAGCTGCCGCGGATGACCCGGCTGCGCGAGCGCCTCGGCGTCCAGGAGGAACTGTGGAACCGTGCGGGGTTCGGCGAGCGTTCTCGGTGAGGAAGGTGCCGGGAGACGGGCCGGCGCCGTGATGCGAGGGGGCGGTCGGATGAGCGGTGCGGCGGTACGGATCGACGGGAACACCCTGAGGCTGCCGGGCGGAGTGGCGGTGCGGTTCATCCGTACGCTGCGGCTGCCCGAGAAGGGCACGCACGCGCTGCCCCCGGGGCTGGGCGAGTTCCCGGTCCGGCGGGTCTCGGACTACGCGGACACGGTTCCGGCGGAGTGGCTGGCGCGCGGCGGTGTGATGCTGCCGGTGTACCTCCGCGAGGCGATGTGGCTGAGCTTCGCCGGCACGACGGAGCCGGCCGCGCTCCAGGTCGGCGTGGGCAAGGTGTGCGCGGTGTCCGGCAAGCGGTGGAGCGGCAAGCTGGCCCGGCGCCCGCAGAACTACGTGGTGCTGCCCCGGCAGCCCTGGCTGGACGGCATCAACAGCGGCAAGGGGACGGTCCGCCAGTTCGTCGCCGTGCCGCTCGGTCTGGGCGCGACCGTGGAGGGGCAGGTCACGGGCGAGGAGGTGTGGGGAGGCGTCCAGCTCCAGTCCTTCCTGCTGCGGGACGACGTGCTGGCCGAGTGGCGGCGCCGGGAGGAGGAGCGCCTGGAGCGGGAGCGGCGCACCCGGATGGCGGCCGGACCGGTCGCCGGGTACGGCGCGGCGCAGCCGATGATGGCCGCGCCCGGCTCGGCCCTGCCGCCACCGGCTCCGGGCGCGGCACCCCGGGCGCCTGGTGCGGCTCCCCGGGCCGCGGCCGCCATGGGGCTGGGCGTCGGCGGCTCGATGCGCCAGGAGGTCTACCAGGACGACCGGCCGCTCAAGGAGTGGTCCACGGACCCGGCAGGGCGGGTCTTCGTACATCTGGTCACGCCTCCCGAGTGGCGGCGCATCACGGGCGAGGCTCCCCCGCCGTCCCCGGTGGACCGGGCGGCGTACACCCGGGCGGGACTGCCCTGGTTCGACTACTACGACGCGGACGGCGAGGACCTCGCCCCCACGGACACCCTGGGCACGGTCAAGCCGGTGGGCGACTGGCTCGGGGACGACCTGGACCCGTGGCAGGCGCCTTCGCCCGGTCAGGTGCAGCCGCTGAAGGACGCGCCCGGCAAGCCGGTCGAGGACGGGGACTGGTAAGGCAGGGGTCGAAAAGCGCCCGTTCGGTTGCGCCCCGTGCAACGCCACTTGCCCGGCTTGCCCTTGGCGGCGGGCCGGGGCCAAGGTGGCTGTCACGACCGGGGCGACCGACGAGTTGAGGTACGGCATGGACATGGAGGCAGGGGCGGCACGGCGGCCTCCTCGCCCGGAGCGGTCCCGGGAGCCCGGGGGCGGCTGGACGAGACGCCGGTTCGTCGGTGTCGCGGCGGGCACGGCGGCCGTGGTGGCGGTGCCGTCCCCGGCGGCCCCGCCCTCCGACGGCCGGCCGGCCGAGGAGCGGCGCCCGGCGTCCGCGCCGCCCCGGCGGGCCGCCGGCCCCCATGCGCTGTACCTGGGCACCTACACCTCCGCCGAGGGCGGCGGCACCGGTGTGGGCCTCGCCTCGTACGACCCGGCGACGGGCCGCGTCACCGGGTCCGGAACGCTCACCGGGGTGCCGGATCCGTCGTACCTCGCCGTGCATCCGGACGGCCGGACGCTGTACGCGGTGAACGAGCGGCAGGACGGTGGCGTGACGGCCGTGCGCCTCGCGGACCGGCGGGTCCTCGGCACCCGGAGCACGGGCGGGGCGGGTCCCTGCCATCTGTCCGTGCATCCCGGCGGGCGCTGGCTGCTGAGCGCGAACTACGGGTCGGGCAGCGTCGCCGTGCACCCGATCACGCCGTCGGGGGCCCTCGGCGAGCGCACCGACCTGGTCACGCACACCTCTCCGCCCCCTGGCCCGGGTCAACAGGGCCCGCACGCACACCAGTTCCTCAGCAGCCCGGACGGCGGTCACGCCCTCGCCGTCGACCTCGGCACCGACAGCGTCCACACCTATCGCCTCGACGACCGCGCCGGCACGCTCACCGAGGTGGCGCGGGCGCGCACCCGGCCCGGCGCGGGGCCGCGCCATCTGACCTTCCATCCGGGCGGCCGCCACGCGTACCTGGCCAACGAGGTGGACGACACGGTCACCGTCTGCGCCTACGACACCCGGACCGGCCGGCTGACGATCGGCGAGCCGCAGTCGACGGGATCGGGCGGCGGCACCAACTACCCGGCACAGCTGCTGGTGACGGCGAACGGCGCGTACGCCTTCCTGGCCAACCGGGGCGACAACAGCATCGCGCGGTACGCCGTCGAGGCGGACGGGGCCCGGCTGCGGCTGCTCGGCACGGTGCCGGTGCGCGGGGACTTCCCGCGGCAGATCGCGTTCTCGCCCGACGGCGGGCTGCTGTTCGCGGCGAACCAGCGGTCCGGCACGGTCACCGTCTTCCACGTCGACCCTGTGGGCGGCGAACTCCGCCCGGCCGGTGAGCCGTTCGCGTCACCCGTCGCCGTCTGCGCGCTGCCGCTGTAGCGTCCGGGGGCAGCCGGCGGCACTCGCCTGCGCCAGCAGGACGTGCATGCGCTCGGTCAGCTCGGCGACCCCGTCCGCGGGCGCGTGGAAGGGCAGCCGTACGTCGCCGTGGGCGCGGGTGCGTTCGATGCGCAGGGTCAGCCCGTGCCGGTCGACGGCGAGCGGTGCCACCCTGGTCGCGGCGTGCAGACTCTCCGGCCGGACCAGGCGGGTGAGCCGCTCGACGGCGTCCGGGTGGGCGTCCGCCAGGTGCGTGAGCAGCCCGGATTCGGCGTGGGCGAGGGGGTCGGGCCGGGCGGCGGTGAACTCGTCGAGGTCCACGACCACGGCTCCGTCGGACTGCCGCAGCAGGATCCGGTTGGGCCGCAGGAGCAGGGAGCCGTCGGCGGGCTCGAACCAGCCGGAGAGCCAGAGCCGGGCGCGGACGCGGTTGCGCACGGGCACGGGGGCGACGTCGGCGAACTCCAGCACCGCCGAGGGCTCCTGGCGCGGTGCGCACAGGACCGCCCCGATCAGGGCGCTGTCGTCGGGCACGGTCAGCCGGACCTCGCCCTCGTCGGTCACGGTGTGCGCGCCGACGTACTCCTCGCGGGCGCCGTCCGCGGTCACCGCGCACGACCACGCGGCGGCCAGCACCGATCGCGCCCGCTCCGCCGCGCCGGGGGCGGCCGTCCAGTCCTGCGTGTCACCCATGCGGGACCTCCTTAGGTTAGCCTTGCCTAACCTATCGAAGATCCGGGCGCACGCCAACCACGCGCCACCGGCGAAGGCGTGGGAGCCCGCCTCAGGCGATGACACCCAGCAGCGCGCGGGCGCACAGGTCCCGCACCTCTTCCAGCGTCAACTCCCCCTCGCGCAGCCACTCCAGGCACACCGCCGTGGTGAAGGCGAGCCAGCCGCGGACCGCCAGCCGCACCCGCGGGAGGGCCGAGAAGTCCGGCCCGAACTCCGGGTCGGCCGCGAGCGCGGCCAGGATCTGCCGCTCCTGCGCCACCAGGGACCGCTGGTAGACACGGCGCACGGCCTGGTCCCCCGCTGCGTCGGCCCGGTGGAAGGCACGGAAACCATGGGCATGGGCCTGGACGTATTCGAGCCAGGTGTCGAGACCCGCGGTGAGCTGTTCCCGGGCCGGCACGCCGGGCAGGGCCGCCGTCATGCGCAGCATCCGCTCGCTCTCCCGCTCCACGACGGCGGCGAAGAAGTCCCGTTTGGTCGGGAAGTAGTGGTACAGCAGCCCGCGGGAGACCCCGGCGATCTCGGCGACCTGCTCGATCCACACCTCGTCGTAGGGACTCTCCGAGAACAGCTTCGCGCCGACCGACAGCAACTGCTCACGGCGCTCTGCGGTGCTGAGTCTGCGCCGGGCGCGCTCCCCCTGGTTCGCGGACATGCCGTCACCTTACTTGACGTCGGTTCAACAGGCGGACCACACTGAAACCCGCTATTGAACTCACGTACAACACACGCGCGCACAGGTTCAACGGTCCGCTGGATCAAGGGAGATCGCGTCATGGCGGAGACGAGGGAGTCCGGACTGCCGAAGGGTTTCCGGAGCGCCGAGCAGGGCTGGCCCGAGCTGCACCGCATCCCGCATCCGCCGCACCGCGTGCCGCTTCTCGGCGATGTACTCGGGGCCGACCGGCGCCGGCCGCTCCAGGACTCCATGCGGTACGCGCGCGAGCTGGGGCCGATCTTCCGGCGGCGGGCCTTCGGCAAGGAGTTCGTGTTCGTGTGGGGCGCGCCGCTCGCCGCCGACATCGCGGACGAGGCCCGGTTCGCCAAGCACGTCGGTCTGGGCATCGCCAATCTGCGGCCCATCGCCGGGGACGGCCTGTTCACCGCCTACAACGACGAGCCGAACTGGCAGCTCGCCCATGACGTGCTGGCACCCGGGTTCAGCCGTGAGGCCATGGAGACCTACCACGGGATGATGCTGGCGGTCGCCGGCCGGCTGACCGACCACTGGGACCGCGAGACGGCGGCCGGACGCACGGTGGACGCGCCCGGGGACATGACCAGACTGACCCTGGAGACGATCGCGCGCACCGGGTTCGGGCACGACTTCGGCTCCTTCGAGCGGGACCGGCCGCATCCCTTCGTCTCGGCGATGGTCGGCACGCTCACCTACGCACAGCGGCTCAACAGCGTGCCCGGACCGCTGGCCCCGCTGCTGCTGCGGACCGCCGCCCGGCGCAACGCGGCCGACATGGCGTGCCTCAACCGCACGGTCGACGGCCTGGTGGCCGACCGGAGCCGGTCCGGGGGCGGTGACGGGGACCTGCTGGACCGCATGCTGGAGACGGCCCACCCCGAGACGGGCGAACGGCTGTCGGCGGAGAACGTCCGCAAGCAGGTGATCACGTTCCTGGTGGCGGGCCACGAGACCACCTCGGGCGCGCTCTCCTTCGCCCTGTACTACCTCGCCCGGCACCCCGAGATCGCCGCCCGGGCGCGCGCCGAGGTGGACCGGGTCTGGGGCGGCACCGCGCAGCCCGGCTACGAGCAGGTCGCCAAGCTGCGCTACGTCCGCCGGGTGCTGGACGAGACCTTGCGGCTCTGGCCGACCGCACCGGCCTTCGCCCGGGAGGCCCGGGACGACACCGTGCTCGCCGGTGAGCATCCGATGCGGCGGGGCGCGTGGGCGCTGGTGCTCACGCCGATGCTGCACCGCGAGCCGGAGGTGTGGGGCGAGGACGCCGAGCGGTTCGACCCGGACCGGTTCGACGCCAAGGCCGTGCGGGCCCGGCCGCCGCACACCTTCAAGCCGTTCGGCACGGGGGCCCGCGCGTGCATCGGCCGCCAGTTCGCCCTGCACGAGGCGACCCTGGTCCTCGGCCTGCTGCTGCGCCGCTACGACCTGGGGATCGACCCGGGCTACCGGCTGGCGGTCATCGAGCGGCTGACCCTGATGCCGGACGGTCTGCGGCTCCGGCTGGACCGGCGCCGCGCCCCGGCGTCCACCCCGGCGGTACCGGTCACGGTGCCGGACGGCGCCGACGGACCGGCCGGCTGCCCGGTACACCGAACGGACGAGTGACGCGTGCGGCCCCGAGCCCGGGGGACGGCTCCGGCGGACCGGTCCGCCGCCGGGTGGACAGGGCGGGTGTGGGACAGTCCGCGGTCGCCGTACAGCACCGCTCATCGGCTGCGCCGTGCGGGCGGCAGACATGGGCCGGTCCCGGACGGCCCCACCCGGTCAGCCCGCTGCCTGGTGCATCGGGCGGCCGAGTGACAAGGCAGGCATTCAGCCCGCCGCAGGCGCCGGCGGCTCGGTCCGCCGCCCGGCACACCGAGCCGGCATACGGCCGTCCCGGATCAACCCGCCGCCCAGTGGGCCGGGCGGGTGAGTGCGTCGGAGAGTCTGGTGGCGTTGTTGCCCCGAGCCGCGTCGAGTTGGGGCTGGGTGAGGAAGAAGGCGTCGGTGAGGTCCGCGCCGGACAGGTCGGCGCCCCGCAGATCGGCGCCGATCATGTCCGCGCCGCGCAGATCGGCACCGGTGAGGTCGGCGGCGATGAGCAGGGCACCGCGCAGGCTCGCCTCCCGCAGGTCGGCGCCCCTGAGGCGGGCGCCGATGAGGTCCGCGCCCCGGCGGTCCTTGCCGCCGCCCTTGCCGCCGCCTTTTCCGCCCTTCCTGGTGGCGCCGGGCCGGGCCAGCTCGCTGGTGCGCAGGAGGAGGACGTTGACCTCCTGGCGGTGCGCGGCCACGTCGAGGGCCGCCAGTTCCTCGGGACCCTGCCGGGTGAGCGCATCGGTCCGTTCCAGGGCCCGCCGCAGCTCGGGGTGGACGGGTCGGGCGGCGGGCATGCGCAGCGCCTCCGCCAGGTACCACAGGAGTTCGTGCAGCTGGCGGACGACCGGGAAGACGTCGACCATCCGCCGCGCGTCCTTCTTCGCGCCCGTCCGCCAGTCCTGCCCGCCGAAGGTGACCTGCGAGACCTTCTGACCGGCGCCGAAGCAGTCGTAGACCGTGCAGCCGGTGAAGCCCTTGCCGCGCAGGTCGGCGTGGATGCCGCACCGGTGGTCGGACCCCAGGTTCGGACAGGGCGTGCCCGCGGGCTTGTTCAGCGCGAAGTCGGAGGAGCGGGCGAAGGGCAGGGCGACGCAGCACAGCCCGAAGCACTGTGCGCAGTCGCCGCGCAGGTCGGAGGGGTCGATCGTGTGGTCCGGCATGCACCCCACCCTACTGACCTGCGAAACCCGCCCCCGAACCCCGTACGACCCCCGTCGGTGCCCCGCCCCGTGCGTCACACCTCGTCGCGGGCCAGCGCCAGCAGCCGGTCGAGGACGCGGGGCGCGCCCGCGCGGAGGCCGTCGTGCTCGAACTCGTCGGTGACCCAGGTGCGCAGACCCCGGATCGCGCGGGCCGTCTCCAGGGAGTGGGCGGTGTCGACGTACATGTCGTCGTGGTAGACGGCGGCAACGACCGGGACCTCGTTGGCGGCGAGGCGCGCTGGGTCGTACAGCGGCCGCCAGTCGGTGCGGGCGGCGAGCAGGCCCGCCGTCTCCCGCAGGGGGCGCAGGGCCGGGTCGGCGTCGAACATCCACGGGTGGACCGTCTCGCCGGTGAACAGGACGGGGGCGTCGCCCGCGAGCGCCTTCGCCGCGTCGAACTGCGGGAACTCGGCCCGGACACGTTCGGCGGCCCAGTCGGTGGGGCGGCCGTCCTGACCGTAGATCGACTCGTGGACGAGGGCGTACAGGGGGTGGCCCGCGTACGACAGCAGGGCCTGGACCTGTTCCTGGAACGCGTCGGAGAGGTCGGGCCCGCCGGGGGTGCGCACGAAGGCGTCCTCCAGGAGGTGGTGCAGCCGGTGGCTGCCGTCGCTCGCGCCGAGCATCAGGCCGAGGGACTGGAAGGCCTCCACGGTGAGGCGGTAGCCGTTCGGCAGGACCACGTCGTGGGTGAGGAGGTGGTCGGCGATACGGCGGGCCCGCTCGACGTCCTGCGGATAGCGGGCGTAGTGCGCGCCGACCTTCCGCTCGACGCGCGGGTAGGCGGCGCGGTAGACGTCGTCGGCGTGGGCGTCGAGCGAGGGCAGCCCGCCGGTGATCACGGCCGTCTCCAGGCCCTCGGGGGCGAGGGAGAGGTACGACACCGTGCAGAAGCCGCCGAAGCTCTGGCCGAGCACGGTCCACGGGGCGCCGCCGGTGACCTGCGGGCGGATGGCCTCGCAGTCGCGGACGATGGCGTCGGCCCGGAAGTGGGCGAGGTAGCCGGCCTGCTCGGCGGGGCCGCCGCGCAGCGGGAGCGTCTGCCGGGTGGCGGGCGTGGAGCTGCCCGTGCCGCGCTGGTCCAGCAGCAGGACGCAGTACTCCTTCAGGGCCCGGTCGAGCCAGGCCTGCCGTCCGACGAAACGATTCGCCCCGAAGCCGGGCCCGCCCTGCAGGTACAGCAGCCAGGGCAGGTCCTGGTCCGCCTTGTCGCTCGCGACCGCCTCGCGGGCGTACAGCTCGATGGTCTCGCCGCCCGGGTCGGCGTGGTCGAGGGGCACGGTGAAGCGGCGGTCGGTGAGGACGACGCCCGGCTGGCGGTAGCTGAGGCTCAACGGGTCTCCCGGGACGGATGGGATGGACGCATCCCAGTCCAGCACATGACCGGGTGCGGGCCGACCCCCGGGATCATGGATTGTTACTGAACTTCCGGTCAGCGGGCCGCGAGGCTGGAACGGCGCACGACCAGCTCCGGCTGGAGCACCACCCGGCGGTGTTCGTGGGCCCGCGACCCCTCCCCCTGCTCGGTCTCCTCCAGCAGCAGTTCGGCGGCCAGGGCCCCCATGGTGACGGCGGGCTGCCGCACCGAGGTCAGCGGTACGGCGGCGGCCGCGGCGAACTCGATGTCGTCATAGCCGACGATGGCGAGGTCGTCCGGGACGGTGACGCCCGCCGCGTACAGGGCCTGCAGGACGCCGAGCGCGAGCAGGTCGTTGGCGCAGAAGACGGCGGTGGGGCGCTCCGCGAGGCCGAGCAGCCGGGCGCCGGCGTCCCGGCCGGCGGCGACGTCGAGGCGCTCGGTGGGCAGCTCGCGCAGCGCGTCGGGGCCGAGCCCGGCTTCGGCGAGGGCGTTCAGGGCGCCGGTACGGCGGTCGCGGACCTGGTTCAGTCCGGGCGGGCCGCTGACGTAGGCGAGGGACCGGTGCCCGGCGTCCACCAGATGGCGGACCGCGAGGGCACCGCCCGCCACGTCGTCCACGGAGACCGAGCACTCGGTGGCGCCCTCGGCGACCCGGTCGACGAGGACGAACGGGATGCCGTGCCGCCGGAAGGACTCGATGTTGCGGCCGGTCGCGTCCGCGGGGGTGAGCAGCACGCCGCGCACCCGCTGCTCGGCGAAGAGCGACAGGTAGTCGGCCTCCTCGGCCGCGTTCTGGGCGCTGTTGCACACCATCACGCCGAGTCCCGCCTCCCGGGCCGCGCGCTCGGCACCGCGCGCCACGTCCACGAAGAACGGGTTGCCCATGTCGAGCACCAGCAGCCCCATGATCCGGCTGCGGCCCGCACGGAGCTGGCGCGCGGACTCGCTGCGGACGTAGCCGAGCCGGTCGATCGCGGACTGCACGCGTGCGCGGGTCTCGTCGGCGACCGTGTCCGGGCGGTTGATGACGTTGGACACCGTGCCCACCGACACTCCGGCGGCGCGGGCGACGTCCTTGATACCCACCGACTGGGCCATCGGGCTTCGGACCTCCAGGGTGACGAGGGGCGGTGGGCGGGCCTTCACATTACCGGCACCGCCGCCCGGGAAGAGTGGTCGTAGGGGGGCGCGGGGCGGGCGACGGGGAAGGCCGAGGGGTCGTGCCGCTCGGCCTTCCCTTCCCGGCCGGCCGGGCCGGGTCGTGCCCTCGCTCGTGGCCGAGGAGCCGGGGTGGCCGTCTCCTCGGTCGCGCGCCCGTGGCGAAGGCCGGGGCGCCGGCCGCACGCCGTGCCGGCACGTGGCCGGCTCCGGCCGTTCAGTCGAGGTGGAACACCTCGGCGAGCGGTTTCATGGCCTCGTCGGGCCGGGCGCCGTCCGGCGACTCGAAGAACGGCGCCATCGCCGCCTGCCGGCGCGCGTTGACGCCGGTGGCCTCCAGCCGGCCCGGGCGGCGGCGAAGTCCTCGGTCTCCAGGTAGCCGACGAGCAGGCCGTCCTCGCGCAGGAAGAGCGAGTAGTTGTGCCAGCCGGTCGCCCCGAGGACGCCGAGCATCTCCGGCCAGACGGCCGCAGGCCGCTCACGGTACTCGTCGTGGCGGTCCGCCCTGACCTTCAGCAGGAAGCACACGCGTTGCGTCGACGGCCCCTGTCCGCTCAGAAGTCGAAGCGGTCGATGTTCTTCGCGTCGAACACGGTGGGCTTGCCCAGGTTGATCACACCGTCCTTGCCGAGGGTGTACGTCGTCCCGCCGGCCTTGAAGGTCTCGCCCTCCCTGCCGGAGATCTGGCCGGAGGCCAGGGCGACGGCGGTCCGCGCGGCGAGGTCGCCGAGCTTCGCCGGGTCCCACAGCTCGAAGCCTTCGACGGTGCCGTTCTTGACGTACTTGCGCATGTCGTTCGGGGTGCCGAGGCCGGTCAGCTTGACCTTGCCCTTGTACGTGGAGCCCGACAGGTACTGGGCCGCGGCCTTGATGCCGACGGTGGTCGGGGAGATGATCCCCTTCAGGTTCGGGTGCTCCTGGAGCAGGCCCTGGGTCTGCTGGAACGACTGCTGGGCGTCGTCGTTGCCGTACGCGATCTTGACGAGCTTGACGTCCTTGTACTTCGGGTCCTTCAGCTCGTCCTTCATGTAGCCGATCCAGGTGTTCTGGTTGGTCGCGGTCTGGGCGGCCGACAGGATCGCGATCTCGCCCTTGTAGTCGATCTGTTCGGCGAGCAGCTGCACCTCGGTACGGCCCAGGTCCTCGGCGGACGCCTGCGACACGAAGGCGTTGCGGCAGCCGGGATTGGTGTCGGAGTCGTAGGTGACGACCTTGATTCCGTTCGTCATGGCCTGCTTCAGCGCGGTGCACAGGGCACCGGGGTCCTGCGCGGAGACGGCGATGGCGTCGGCCCGCTGCTGGGTGAGCGTGTTGACGTAACTCACCTGGCCAGAGGTGTCCGTGGCACTGGACGGGCCCACCTCCTTGTACGTCGAGCCGAGTTCGGCGAGCGCCCGCTCGCCGCCCTTGTCGGCGGTGGTGAAGTACGGGTTGTTCACCTGCTTGGGCAGGAAGCCGACGGTCAGCCCCTTCTTGGTGGCCGCGTTCGGGTCGGCCTTGCCGGCGGAGGCGGCGGATCCGCTGTCGTCCTTGACGTCGTTCTTGGTGGTGCCGCCGCAGGCGGTGAGGGCGAGGGCCACAGAGGTGCCGGCGGCGAGGACGGCGCAGGCGCGGCGAAGGGACGAACTACGCATGATGGCGCTTCCTTTGCAGGAGGAGGGGTGGCGCCCCGTCGGGGGCGCGGGACTGGTCGGAACAGGCGGCTCCGCCGCGGGAGACGTCCGCCTGCCGCGGTGGGCCCGCGGCCGGCGGACGGCCTAACCGCTGGAGCCGGCCGCCCGGGCGAGGGAGATCTGCCGCGCGACCCGCGGCGCCAGGACGGAGATCACCAGCAGCACGCCGGTGACGACGATCTGCGACTGCGCGGAGACGTTGAGCAGGCTCATCACGTTCTGCAGCGCGCCCAGCAGGAAGACACCGGCGATCGCGCCGCCCAGGGTCCCCCTGCCGCCGTCGAAGTCGATGCCGCCGAGCAGCACGGCGGCCACGACGGAGAGCTCCAGCCCGGTGGCGTTGTCGTAGCGGGCGCTGGCGTAGTGCAGCGCCCAGAAGACGCCGGTGAGCGCGGACATCAGGCCGGTGGCGACGAAGAGGATCAGCTTGCCGCGCTTGACGCGGACGCCCGCGAACCGTGCCGCCTCCTCGCTCGCCCCGATGGCGAACAGCGACCGGCCGAACGGGGTCGCGTGCAGGACGACGACCGCGACGGCGAGCAGGACAAGGAAGGGCAGGAAGGCCTGCGGCAGGAAGGTCGTGCCGAGGCGGCCGGCCGCGAACTCCTGGTACTGGACGGGGAAGTCGGTCACCGCGTCGGAGCCGAGCACGATCTGTGCGATGCCCCGGTAGGCGGCGAGCGTGCCGATGGTGACGGCGAGGGACGGCAGCCCGAGCCGGGTGACGAGCAGTCCGTTGACCAGCCCGCAGCCCACGCCCAGGAGCAGGCACAGCGGGACGATCGTCTCGATGGCCATGCCCTCGTTCCAGAGCCTGCCCATCACGGCACCGGACAGCCCGGCCGTGGACGCGACCGAGAGGTCGATCTCGCCGGAGACGACGAGCAGGGTCATCGGCAGGGCGATCAGCGCGATCGGGAGCGTGTTGCCGAGCAGGAACGACAGGTTGAGGGCGTTGCCGAAACCGTCCACGAACCCGAAGGAGAGCAGCAGCAGGACGATCAGGAGGGCGCCGACGACGGTGTCCCAGCGGATAGCGCGGGTGAGCGACTCAGGCACCGGAGGTCTCCTTCGCCATGGCGGTCCTCCTCAGGGCCGACTTCTTCTTCAGGGCGGCGGCCACACGCAGCGCCACGACCCGGTCGACGGCGATGGCGAGCAGCAGCAGGACGCCGTTGATCGCGAGCACCCACACGGAGCTGACGCCGAGGGCGGGCAGCACACTGTTGATGGAGGTCAGCAGCAGGGCGCCGAGGGCGGCGCCGTAGACGCTGCCGACGCCGCCGGTGAAGGCGATGCCGCCGACCACGACCGCGCTGACGACGGTGAGTTCGTAGCCGTTGCCGGTGCCGGAGTCGACGTTGCCGAACCGGGCCAGGTACAGGACGCCCGCGAGTCCGGCGAGGGCGCCGCAGAAGGTGTAGGCGGCCAGGAGCCGCTTGCGCACAGGGATGCCGGCGAGCCGCGCGGCCTCCGGGTTGGACCCGAGGGCGTACATCTCCCGCCCGCTGTCGTAGTGCTTGAGGAAGTACGCGGTCGCGACCAGCGCCGCCAGCGCGATGACGGCCAGCCAGGGCACCGCCGAGACGCCTGCGGAGCCGAGGTCGACGAAGCCGCCCGGGAGATCGGCCGCCGTGATCTGCCGTGAGCCGACCCAGATCGAGTCGATCCCGCGGATGATGTACAGGGTGCCGAGCGTGACGACCAGCGCGGGCACCTGGCCGAGGCTGACGAGCAGGCCGTTCAGCAGTCCGAACCCGATGCCGAGCAGGACGGCGAGGAGGATCGCGACGACCGCGTTCCCGCCGCCCTGGAGGTAGGAGCCGGCGGCGAAGGCGCTGATCCCGAGGGTGGAGCCGACCGACAGGTCCACGTTGCGGGTGATGACGACGAGGGACTGCCCGGTGGCGACCAGCACCAGGATCGTCGCGTTGAGCAGCAGGTCCTTGATGCCCTGCTCGGACAGGAACTGGCTGTTGCCCGCCTGGGTGGCCGCGATCATCACCAGGAAGACGACCAGGATGGCGAGTTCGCGCATCCTGAAGACGCGGTCCACGAGCCGGGTGCCGCTGGAGCGGGGCGCGTCGGCGACGGGGGTCGGGTTCGGGGTGGTCACCGTCATACGGCGGCCCTCCGGTCGGCGGTCGGGATCATTCGGGCAGCCCTCTCTACGGCTGTCATACGGCGGGCAGCCCTCTCGGCGGCCGCCGTCCGGCAAGCGGCCCCCGCTACGGCTGCCGTACCGCGGGAAGCCCCCTCGGCGGCCGCCGTCCGGCAAGCGGCCCCCGCTACGGCTGCCGTACCGCGGGACGTCCCCTCGGCGGCCGCCGTCCGGCGGATAGCCCCCTCGGCGGCCGCCGTCCGGCAGGCGGCCCGCGCTGCGGCTGTCATGCGGCCGCCCTCCCGGTGGCCGCCGCCATCACGCTCTCCTCGGTGGCCGCGGCGCGCGGGATCTCGGCGGTGATCCGGCCCTCGTGCATGACGAGCACCCGGTCGGCCATGCCGAGGATCTCGGGCAGGTCGGAGGAGATCATCAGCACCGCCACACCGTCGGCGGCGAGCTGGGACAGCAGCCGGTGCACCTCGGCCTTGGTGCCGACGTCGATCCCCCGGGTCGGCTCGTCCACGATGAGCACCTCGGGGCGGGTGGCGAGCCACTTGGCGAGGACGACCTTCTGCTGGTTGCCGCCGGACAGCGTGGAGACGGCGTCCGCGATCCGGGCGTACTTCACCTGGAGCTTCACCGCCCAGTCCAGGGAACGGCTGCGTTCGGCGCGCGGGTTCATGAGTCCGCCCTTGACGGTCGTGCGCAGCCCGGTCAGGCCGATGTTCCGCTCGATGGACATGTCCATCACCAGGCCCTGGGCGCGCCGGTCCTCGGGGACCAGGGCGAGTCCCGCGGCCATCGCGGTGGAGGGGGCCCCGTTGGTGAGCCGGCGGCCGCCGACCTCGACCTCCCCGGCGTCCCAGCGGTCGACGCCGAACACGGCGCGGGCGACCTCGGTACGGCCGGCGCCGACCAGCCCGGCGAGGCCGACGATCTCGCCGCGCCGCACCTCGAAGGAGACGTCGGTGAAGACGCCCTCACGGGTCAGCCGGCGGACGCTGAGCGCGGTCTCCCCGGGGGTGACGTCCTGCTTCGGATACAGCTCGTCCAGGTCGCGGCCGACCATCCGGCGGACCAGGTCGTCCTCGGTCATCCCGTCGAGCGGCTCGCCGGCGATCCAGGCGCCGTCGCGCAGCGTCGTCACCCGCCCGCAGATCTGGAAGATCTCCTCCAGCCGGTGCGAGATGAACAGCACGGCGGCGCCCTGATCGCGCAGGGTGCGCACGACTCCGAAGAGCCGGGCGACCTCGCTGCCGGTCAGGGCGGCCGTCGGCTCGTCCATGATCAGGACCCGGGCGTCGAAGGAGAGCGCCTTGGCGATCTCCACGATCTGCTGGTCCGCGATGGACAGGCCGCGGGCGGGCCGGTCGGGGTCGAGATCGACGCCGAGGCGTTTCATCAGGGCGGCCGTGGCCCCGTGGGTGGCCTTGTGGTCGATGCGGCCGAGGGACCGCCGGGGCCGGCGGCCCATGAAGATGTTCTCGGCGATCGACAGGTCCGGGAAGAGCGTCGGCTCCTGGTAGATCACGGCGATGCCGGCGTCACGGGCATCGCCGGGGCCGTGGAAGACGACCGGCGCCCCGTCGAGCAGCACCTGGCCGGCGTCCGGCCGGTGCACGCCGGCGAGGGTCTTGATCAGGGTCGACTTGCCCGCGCCGTTCTCACCGGCGAGGGCGTGCACCTCGCCGGGCAGCAGCTCCAGCGAGACGTCCCGGAGGGCGCGCACGGCACCGAAGGACTTGGAGACGCCCGCGAGTGCCAGCACCGGGGCCGGTCCCGTGTCAGGCGGGTGGGTCATGGGGACTCCTCGACGACATCGCCGAACGGGCCCGGGGCCCTCACGGCGTCGTGAAAGGTTTCAAATGGATTGCCGGGACCGTAGGCATCACCGCCGGGCCACGTCAATGGGTCCACGCCGAAAACCTTTCCATGCCGGAGCGTCACGGCGGAGTCACAAGCAACCGTGTGGGCCGGAGTGCTTGACACCCTCCGGAACGACACCTAGCTTCCGTTCTGAATCGTTTCACAAGCTCAGTCGTTCCGCCTGACCTCACAGGAGCCCTGAAGTGACCGACCTCGCCGCGGTGAAGGCCGCGCTCAAGACCCAGGCCGTCGAGACGCCGTCGTGGGCGTACGGGAACTCGGGAACCCGATTCAAGGTGTTCGCCCAGGCCGGTGTGCCGCGCACGGCCCAGGAGAAACTCCAGGACGCCGCCAAGGTGCACGAGTTCACGGGCGTGGCCCCGACCGTCGCCCTGCACATCCCCTGGGACCGGGTCGACGACTACACGGCACTGGCGAAGTACGCCGAGGAGCGCGGTGTACGGCTGGGCGCCGTCAACTCCAACACCTTCCAGGACGACGACTACAGGCTCGGCAGCATCTGCCATCCGGACGCGGCGGTGCGCCGCAAGGCGCTCGGCCACCTGCTGGAGTGCGTGGACATCATGGACGCCGCGGGCTCCCGCGATCTGAAGCTGTGGTTCGCGGACGGCACCAACTATCCCGGCCAGGACGACATCCGCGCCCGGCAGGACCGGCTCGCGGAGGGACTGGCCGAGGTGTACGCACGGCTCGGCGACGGACAGCGGATGCTGCTGGAGTACAAGTTCTTCGAGCCGGCCTTCTACACGACGGACGTACCGGACTGGGGCACGGCGTACGCGCACTGCCTGACGCTCGGGCCGAAGGCGCAGGTCGTCGTCGACATCGGACACCACGCACCCGGCACCAACATCGAGTTCATCGTGGCGACGCTGCTGCGGGAGGAGAAGCTCGGCGGCTTCGACTTCAACTCGCGGTTCTACGCCGACGACGACCTGATGGTGGGGGCCGCCGACCCCTTCCAGCTGTTCCGGATCATGTACGAGGTGGTGCGCGGCGGCGGGCTGTCCGCGCGGGTCGCGTTCATGCTCGACCAGTGCCACAACGTCGAGGCGAAGATCCCGGCGATCATCCGCTCGGTGATGAACGTGCAGGAGGCGACGGCCAAGGCGCTGCTGGTGGACCGGTCGGCGCTGGCCGCGGCTCAGGCCGCGGGCGAGGTCCTCGACGCGAACGCCGTGCTCATGGACGCGTACAACACCGATGTACGGCCGCTGCTGCGGGAGGTGCGCGAGGAGATGGGGCTCGACCCCGATCCGCTGGCCGCGTACCGGCGGTCGGGGTGGGCCGAGAAGGTCGTCGCCGAGCGGGTCGGGGGTCGGCAGGCCGGCTGGGGCGCCTAGGCGCACGCCCCGTCGCCCTGTCGCCTCGGCGGCCGCGCGCCGGACGGATCCGGCCGCCAGGGTACCCGCGTCCCCCTTCGAACCCCCTGTCATCCGAGGAGCTGAGGAATCTCCATGCCCACCCATCCCGAAGCCGCCGCACTGATCACCCGGTCCCATCGGCTCGGTTCCGATCCCCGCAACACGAACTACGCCGGCGGGAACGCCTCCGCCAAAGGCACCGGCACCGACCCCGTCACCGGTGGTGACGTGGAGCTGATGTGGGTCAAGGGGTCCGGCGGCGACCTGGGCACGCTGACCGGGGCCGGGCTGGCCGTGCTGCGGCTGGACCGGCTGCGGGCCCTGGTGGACGTGTACCCCGGTGTCGAGCGCGAGGACGAGATGGTCGCCGCGTTCGACTACTGCCTGCACGGCAAGGGCGGGGCCGCGCCCTCCATCGACACCGCGATGCACGGACTGGTGGACGCCCCGCACGTGGACCATCTGCACCCGGATTCCGGCATCGCCCTCGCCTGCGCCGCCGACGGGGAGAAGCTGACCGCCGAGTGCTTCGGGGACCGCGTGGTGTGGGTGCCGTGGCGCCGGCCCGGCTTCCAGCTCGGGCTGGACATCGCCGCCGTCCGGAAGGCCAACCCGCGGGCCGTCGGGTGCATCCTCGGCGGGCACGGGATCACCGCCTGGGGCGACAGCTCCGAGGAGTGCGAGCGCAACTCCCTGCACATCATCCGCACGGCCGAGGCGTTCCTGGCGGAGCGCGGGAAGGCGGAGCCCTTCGGACCGGTGATCGCGGGCTACGAGGCGCTGCCCGAGGCCGAGCGGCGCCAACGCGCCACCGCGCTGGCGCCGTACGTCCGCGCCCTCGCCTCCCGGGACCGGCCGCAGGTCGGGCACTTCGACGACTCGGAGGCCGTACTCGACTTCACGGCCCGTGCCGAGCACCCGCGCCTGGCCGCGCTGGGCACCTCCTGCCCCGACCACTTCCTGCGCACCAAGGTCCGGCCGCTCGTGCTCGACCTGCCGCCCACGGCGCCGCTGGAGGAGGCCCTCGCACGGCTGACGGAACTGCACGGCGCCTACCGTGAGAAGTACGCCGCCTACTACCGGCGGCACGCCCTGCCCGACTCCCCCGGCATGCGCGGCGCCGACCCGGCGATCGTGCTGGTCCCCGGCGTGGGCATGTTCTCCTTCGGCAAGGACAAGCAGACCGCGCGCGTGGCCGGCGAGTTCTACGTCAACGCGATCAACGTGATGCGCGGGGCGGAGGCGGTGTCGTCGTACGCGCCGATCGAGGAGTCGGAGAAGTTCCGCATCGAGTACTGGGCGCTGGAGGAGGCCAAGCTGCGGCGGATGCCGAGGCCCCGGCCGCTGGCCACCCGGGTGGCCCTGGTGACGGGCGCGGGCAGCGGGATCGGGCGGGCCGTCGCGCACCGGCTGGCCGGTGAGGGCGCCTGCGTGGTGGTCGCGGACCTCGACGCGGAAGGCGCGGCCCGGGTCGCCGAGGAGCTCGGCGGGCCGGACAGGGCGGTCGCGGTGCAGGTGGACGTCACGTCGGAGGAGCGGATCGCCGAGGCGTTCCGGGCGGCCGTGCTCGCCTTCGGCGGGGTCGACCTCGTCGTGAACAACGCCGGGATCTCGATCTCCAAGCCGCTGCTGGAGACCACCGCCCGGGACTGGGACCTCCAGCACGACGTCATGGCCCGCGGGTCCTTCCTCGTGTCGCGGGAGGCGGCCCGGGTGATGACCGCGCAGGGACTGGGCGGCGACATCGTCTACATCGTCTCCAAGAACGCCGTGTTCGCCGGGCCCGACAACATCGCCTACTCGGCAACCAAGGCCGACCAGGCCCATCAGGTGCGGCTCCTCGCCGCAGAACTGGGCGAGCACGGCATCCGCGTCAACGGCGTCAACCCGGACGGTGTGGTGCGCGGTTCCGGGATCTTCGCGGGCGGCTGGGGCGCCCAGCGGGCCGCGGTGTACGGGGTGCCGGAGGAGAAGCTCGGCGAGTTCTACGCCCAGCGCACGCTCCTCAAGCGGGAGGTGCTGCCCGAGCACGTCGCCAACGCGGTGTTCGCGCTCACGGGCGGCGGGCTCACGCACACCACCGGGCTGCACGTGCCGGTCGACGCGGGTGTGGCGGCCGCGTTCCTGCGATGAGCGCGGACGTGGACGCGGGCGCACGGTCGTACGCCGCGGTCGACCTCGGCGCCTCCAGCGGCCGGGTGATGGTCGGCCGGGTGGGCCCGGACTCGCTGGAGCTGAGCGAGGCGCACCGGTTCCCGAACCGGCCGGTGCGCCTCCCGGAGGGGCTGCGCTGGGACATCCTCGCTCTCCACCGGGGGGTGCTCGACGGGCTGCGGGCGGCGGGGACCCGCAGCGGTGGGCGGCTCGCTTCCGTCGGCATCGACGGCTGGGCCGTCGACCACGGCCTGCTGGACGCCGACGGGGCCCTGCTGGGCAACCCGGTGCACTACCGCGACGCCCGCACGGAGGGCGTCGCCGAGAAGGTGTGGGCGACCGTGCCGGCCGCCGAGCTGTACGCGGCCACCGGTCTGCAGTACGCCCCCTTCAACACCCTGTACCAGCTGGTGGCCGCCCGCCCGACCGTCCAGTTCGCCCGGGCGGCACGGGCGTTGCTCGTCCCCGACCTGCTCACGTACTGGCTGACCGGGGAGCAGGGGACCGAGCTGACCAATGCCTCGACCACCCAGCTGATCGATCCCCGGACGCGGACGTGGGCGTACGAGGTCGCCGAGCGGCTGGGCGTCGACCTCGGCCTGTTCCCGCCGCTGCGGCAGCCGGGCGATCCGGCGGGGCAGCTGCGCCCGGAGGTGCTGGAGGAGACGGGCCTCGCCGGTCCGGTGCCGGTGACGGCCGTCGCCTCGCACGACACCGCCTCCGCGGTGGCCGCCGTCCCCGCCACCGGCGAGCGTTTCGCCTACATCTGCACCGGCACCTGGTCGCTGGCCGGGCTGGAGCTGACCGCGCCGGTGCTCACCGAGGAGAGCCGGGCCGCCAACTTCACCAACGAGCTGGGGCTGGACGGCACCGTCCGGTACCTGCGCAACATCATGGGCCTCTGGCTGCTCCAGGAGTGCGTACGGGCCTGGGGCGAGCCGGATCTGGACGTGCTGCTGAGGGGGGCCGCCGACGTGCCGCCGCTGCGCTCGGTGGTGGACGCGGGGGACGAGGCGTTCCTGGCGCCGGGGCGGATGCCGCAGCGGATCGCCGAGGCCTGCCGGGCGACGGGGCAGCCCGTGCCCGGAACCCGCGCGGAGACCACGCGGTGCATCCTCGACTCGCTGGCGCTGGCGCACCGGCGGGCCGTCGAGGACGCGCAGCGGCTCGCCGGGCATCCCGTGGACGTGGTGCACGTGGTGGGCGGTGGCACCCGCAACGCACTGCTCTGCCAGCTGACGGCCGACGCCTGCGGACTGCCCGTGGTGGCGGGTCCGACGGAGGCGGCCGCCCTCGGCAACGTCCTCGTCCAGGCCCGCGCGCACGGTCTGGTCGGCGATCTCGCCGACATGCGCCGGCTGCTCGTCCGCACCCAGCCGCCGACCCGGTACAGGCCGCGCGGGAACGGCGCCCGCTGGCGCGAGGCCGAGGCGCGGCTCGCCGCACGGTGACAGCGCTCTCCGACGGAGGGTACCCGCCCACTACCCTGCACTCGTCCGACGACCGAACCCGAGGAGCCGCGATGCGTGTCGCCCTGTTCCTGACCTGCGTCAACGACACGCTCTATCCGGACACCGGCCGCGCCGTGGTGAGACTGCTGACCAGGCTGGGCGTCCACGTCGACTTCCCGATGGGCCAGACCTGCTGCGGGCAGGCGCACTACAACACCGGCTACCGGCACGGGGCGGAGCCGCTCGCCCGGCACTTCGCCGAGGTCTTCGGGGACTACGAGGCGATCGTGACCCCCTCGGGGTCCTGCGGGGCGATGGTGCGGGAGCTGTACCCGCGGATGGGCGAGCGGGCACGTGCGGAGGGCCGCGGGGACTCGCTGGCCGCGACCCTGGCGGCGGTGGTGCCGAAGACGTACGAGCTGACGGAGTTCCTGGTGGACGTGCTGGGGGTGACGGACGTGGGGGCGTACTACCCGCACCGGGTCACCTACCACCCCACCTGCCACGGGCTGCGCGGGCTCGGGCTCGGCGACCGGCCCCGGCGGCTGCTGACGGCGGTCGGGGGACTGGAACTGGTGGAGCTTCCGGGGGCGGAGGAGTGCTGCGGGTTCGGCGGCACGTTCGCGGTGAAGAACGCGGACGTGTCGGCGGCGATGGGCACGGACAAGGTGCGCAACGCCGAGTCGACGGGCGCGGACGTGCTGTGCGCGGCCGACAACTCCTGTCTGATGCACATCGGCGGCACGATGAGCCGGCTGCGGACCGGCATGCGGCCGGTCCACATCGCGGAGATCCTGGCGAGCACGAAGGAGGAACCGGCCGTATGAGCGCGACGTTCGTCGGCATGCCCGCGTTTCCGGCCTTTCCCGAGGCCGCGCGTGAGGCCGTGCACGACGCCACCCTGCGGGGCAATCTGCGACACGCCACCCACACCATCCGGACCAAACGCGCCCGGGCGGTCGGCGAGTTGTCCGACTGGGCCGAGCTGCGGGAGGCGGGCCGCCGGATCAAGGACCACACGCTGCGCCATCTCGACCGGTATCTGGTGCGGTTGGAGGAGTCCGTGACGGCGGCGGGCGGTACGGTCCACTGGGCCGCCGACGGCGAGGAGGCCAACCGGATCGTGGCCGAACTGGTCAGGGCGACCGGCGAGTCCGAGGTCGTCAAGGTCAAGTCGATGGCCACGCAGGAGATCGGGCTGAACGAGGCCCTGGAGGCCGAGGGCATCCGTGCCTACGAGACCGATCTCGCCGAGTTGATCGTCCAGTTGGGCAAGGACCGTCCCTCGCACATCCTGGTGCCTGCCATCCACCGCAACCGGGGTGAGATCCGGGACATCTTCGCGAGTGAGATGGGGGCGTGGGGCCGCCCGGCGCCCGAGGGTCTGACGGACACACCCGCCGAACTCGCCGAGGCTGCCCGGTTGCACCTGCGGGAGAAGTTCCTGCGCGCGAAGGTCGGCGTCTCCGGCGCGAACTTCATGGTCGCCGAGACCGGCACGCTCGTCGTGGTGGAGTCCGAGGGCAACGGCCGGATGTGCCTGACCCTGCCGAAGACGCTGATCTCGGTCGTCGGCATCGAGAAGGTGGTGCCCACCTGGCGGGACCTGGAGGTCTTCCTCCAGACGCTGCCCCGCTCCTCCACCGCCGAGCGCATGAACCCGTACACGAGCATGTGGACCGGCACCACCGACGGGGACGGGCCGGACACCTTCCACCTGGTGCTCCTCGACAACGGGCGCACCGACACCCTCGCCGACACCGTCGGCCGCCAGGCCCTGCGCTGCATCCGCTGCTCGGCCTGCCTCAACGTCTGCCCGGTCTACGAGCGGGCCGGCGGACACGCCTACGGTTCGGTCTACCCGGGCCCGATCGGTGCCATCCTCAGCCCCCAACTGCGGGGCACGGCCAGTGAGATCGACGCCTCGCTGCCCTACGCCTCGTCCCTGTGCGGGGCCTGCTACGAGGTCTGCCCGGTCGCCATCGACATCCCCGAGGTGCTGGTGCACCTGCGGGAGCGGGTGGTGGAGGGCGGACCGGCGGTCCGGGCGGGCAACCGGGTCGTGCTCAAGCCCGCCAGGGGGCACGCGGCCGAACGGGCGGCCATGCGGGCCGCAGGCTGGGCGTTCGCCCACCCGGGCGCCCTGCGCACCGGCCAGCGGCTCGCCTCCCGCACCCGCCGGCTGCACCCCCGTACCCTGCCGGGCCCGGGCAGGGCGTGGAGCGGCAGCCGGGATCTGCCGGCGGTGCCGGCCGAGCCGTTCCGGGACTGGTGGCAGCGGTCCCGCGGGGGAAAGGACGACGTCAAGTGAGCAGCAGGGAAAGGATCCTGGGCCGGGTGCGGCGGGCGCTCGCCGATGTCGCACCCGACGAGGAGCCGTACGAGAGGGCCGTGGCGCGGGACTACGCGCGCGAGCACGGGGAGCGCACGGCCGAGGAGACGGTGGAGCTGCTCGCGGAGAACCTGGCGGACTACCGGGCGATCGTGCACCGCTGCGACGCGGAGGAGCTGCCGCTGCTGGTGATGCGGCTGCTGGCCGCGCGCGGCTCCGAGGAGGTGCTGGTGCCGCCGGGGCTGCCGCCCGGGTGGCTGGCGGCGGCGGACCCGGTGCGGATCCACGACCGGGCGGAGAGCACGCCGCACCGGCTGGACCGGGTGGGCAGCGTGGTGACGGGGTGTGCCGTGGCCGTCGCCGAGACCGGCACGATCGTCCTGGACGGCTCCCCCGACCAGGGCCGGCGCCGGATCTCGCTGATCCCGGACCACCACATCTGTGTGGTCGGGGTGCCCGACCAGGTCGTCGCCTCCGTTCCGCAGGCCATCGAACGGCTCGACCCGACCCGCCCGTTGACGTGGATTTCCGGCCCGTCGGCCACCAGCGACATCGAGCTGGACCGGGTCGAGGGCGTGCATGGGCCGCGCACCCTGGAGGTGATCCTGCTCGGCTGACCGGACGGGCCGTCCCGGCCCGGTGCCGGTGTCCGCCACTCGGGCCACGGCGGATGACGCCCGGACGGCCCCGCCGTAGCGTGAGGGGATGATCCGGTTCGAGCAGGTCACCAAGCGGTACCCGGACGGTACGACGGCCGTGGACGACCTCTCCTTCGAGGTGTCGGAGGGCGAACTCGTCACTCTCGTGGGCCCCTCGGGCTGCGGCAAGACGACCACCATGATGATGGTGAACCGGCTCGTCGAGCCGACCTCGGGCCGGATCCTCGTCGGCGGCGAGGACATCGCGGCCGTCGACCCGGTGCGGCTGCGCCGCCGCATCGGGTACGTCATCCAGCAGGTCGGCCTGTTCCCGCACCGCACGGTGCTGGACAACACCGCGACCGTGCCCGCGCTGCTCGGCTGGAAGCGGACGCGGGCCCGGGTCCGCGCGGCGGAGCTGCTCGATCTGGTCGGGCTCGACCCGAGGACGTACGGGCCGCGCTACCCGGACCAGCTCTCCGGCGGGCAGCGGCAACGGGTCGGGGTGGCACGGGCGCTGGCGGCGGATCCGCCGGTGCTGCTGATGGACGAGCCGTTCGGCGCGGTGGACCCGGTGGTGCGCGAGCAGTTGCAGGACGAGTTCCTGCGGATGCAGTCCGCCGTGCGCAAGACTGTCCTGCTGGTCACCCACGACATCGAGGAGGCGGTGCGGCTCGGCGACCGCATCGCCGTGTACGGGCAGGGCCGCATCGAGCAGTTCGACACCCCCGGTGCGGTCCTGGGGGCGCCGGCGACGCCGTTCGTCGCCTCCTTCGTGGGCGCGGACCGGGGCCTGAAACGGCTGTCGGTCACCGCGATCGAGCCGGACGATCTGCAGCAGCCCCCGGTGGCCCGTCCGGACGAGCCCGCCGGGCGGGCGGCGGAGCGGCTGCGGGCGGAGGGCGCCCGGTGGGCGGTCGTCCTGGACGGCCGGGGCGACCTGCACGGCTGGGCCGGCATCGACGAACTGGCGGCGGGCGGGACGGTCGGGGACCTCGCCCACCGGATGACCGCCTGGGTGCCGGTGGGTGCGCCGCTGAAGCAGGCGTTCGGGGTGATGCTCCAGCACGACGCCGGGTGGGTGGCGGTGCTGGACGGCGCGCGGTTCCTCGGGGTGCTGACCCCGGCGAAGCTGCACGAGGCGCTGCGTCGTTCGGTGGACGCGGACGCGCGGGGCGTGGCGCGGGGGCAGGTGCCGTTCGACTCGGTGTCGGACGCCTGACGCCGGCTACTTCAGCAGACCCTTGTCCGTCAGGTAGCCGCGCGCCACGTCGGCGGGCAGCCGCCGCCAGCTGTCGACCTGTTCGTTCAGGCGGGCCAGGTCGGCCGTGGTCAGGACGTCGTCGAGCCTGCCCAGCGCCTTGGTGACGCCGGTGCCGCCCGCGCGGGAGCGGTTGACGACCGGGACCACGTAGTCGGCGTTCTGCAGGTGCTTGTCGTCGGCGAGCAGGACCAGCCCGAACTGGTCGAGCGTGGCGTCGGTGGTGGTGGTCAGCACCATCTGGTCCCGGCCGTCCTGCACGGCGCGCTTGGCCTGGGTGGTGCCCACGCCCTTGGGATCGACCCCGGTGACGTCGATGCCGTACACCTTCTTGAGTCCCGGTGCGCAGTACGGCCGCTGCACGCATTCGTCGCCGGCCGCGAGCCGTACCTTCAGGCCCGAGGCGCCGAGGTCGCTGAGAGTCTTCAGCCGGTGCTCGCGGGCGTAGTCGGCACTGACCGCGAAGGCGTTCTGGTCCACGGCCCGGCCCGCGGGCAGCACGGTGAGGCCGCGGGGCTCGGCGAGGGCGCGCAGCGCCTTCATGGTGGCGCCGAGGTCGGGCGAGCCGGCCGGGGGCGCGTCGGCGCCGTGGGTCTTGGCGGCCAGCCAGTCGGCGAAGGTGGCCGCGTACTCGGGGATGACGTCGATCTGGCCGGATTCCAGGGCCGGTTCGTACAGCTCCCGGTTGGCGACCGTCAGGACGGACGTGCGGTAGCCCGCCCGGTTCAGCAACTGGGCGTACATCTGGGCGAGCAGGTCGCTCTCGGTGAAGCCGGCCGAGCCGATGGTCAGGTGGCGGCTGTCGCCGGGCGGTGCGGTGACCTGGCCCCGGTCCTCCAGGGAGGGGCCGGTGGTGCAGGCGGTGAGGGTGAGCAGGACGGCCGTCAGGGCCGCGCGGCCTCTCACCGGCCGCCCCTGGCCCACGCCGGTGCCGTCCGTTCCGCGATCTCGAAGACTCCTTCGACGACCAGGGCGAGGGCGGCGACGAGCAGGGCGCCGGCCACCACCTGGGGGGTGCTGGCGAGGTTGAAGCCCGCCGTGATGATCCGGCCGAGGCCGCCGCCGCCCGCGAGCGCCGCGATGGTGGCGGTGGCGACGAGCTGGACGGCGGCGATCCGCACGCCGTTCATGACCATGGGCAGCGCGAGGGGGAGTTCCACCCGGAACAGCGTCTGCCGGCCGGTCATCCCCATGCCGCGGGCGGCCCGGACGACGTCGCGGTCGACCTCGCGCATGCCGACGTAGGCGTTGGTGAGCAGCGGTGGCACGGCGAACAGCACGAGGGCGACGACCGTGGGGCCTTCGCCCCAGTTTCCGACCGGGGTGAGGAGCAGCAGGACGAGGACGGCGAAGGTGGGGACGGCGCGGCCGATGTTGGAGATGTTCACGGCGAGCGTGCCGCCCCTGCCGAGGTGGCCGAGGACCAGGGCGACGGGCAGCGCGATCAGGCAGCTGACCAGCAGGCACACGACGGTCAGCAGCAGGTGCTGGAGCAGCCGGTGCCGGATGCCGTCGGCGCCGGACCAGTGGGCGGGGTCCGTGAGCCAGTCCCAGGTGGCGCCGAGGGTGCTCATCCGCGGGCCGCTCTCGCCCAGGGGGTGATCAGCCACTGCACGCCCAGCAGGAGCAGGTCGGCGGCGACGGCGATCACCACGCACAGCACGGACGCGGTGAGGACCTGCGCCTTGAAGTAGGTGTTCATTCCGGAGTAGATCAGGTTGCCCAGGCCCCCGAAGCCGACGATCGCGCCGACGGTGACCAGGGACACCGCGGAGACGGTCGCGATGCGCAGCCCGGCCATCGCGGCGGGCAGCGCGAGGGGCAGTTCGACGGTGAGCAGGAGCCGGACGGGGCCGAAGCCGAGGCCGCGGGCGGCCTGCCGGGTCTCCTCCGGGACCGCGCGCAGGCCGGCGAGGAGGTTCCGGACGAGCAGGGTGAGCGAGTACAGCACCAGCCCGGCGACGACGAGGCCGGCGGAGAGGCCGTAGAGGGGCAGGAGCAGGGAGAACATCGCCAGGGAGGGGATGGTGTAGAGGATCGTCGTCACCGCGAGCACCGGGCCGGCCGACCGGCCCCAGCGGCGGGCCAGCACCGCGAGCGGCACGGCGACGACCAGGGCGAGGAGGACGGACAGCACGGTCAGCTGGAGGTGCTGGAGGACCGCGTCGAGCAGGACCTCGCGGCGGGTCCGCAGGTAGGCACCGCAGATCCACTCGTTGCGCGCGAGGCAGTCGTCCGGAGGCGCGGTCACGCCACCATTCCACCGGCCGGCCGGCCGGCTCGTCGCGTTGTGGTGACCCGTACAGGTGGGTCACCACAGGCCGGGCGGCTCACGTCGGGCGCCGGGGCGCTTCACCGCGGGGTTCCCGGCGGCTCGCGTCAGGCCCCCGGGCGGTTCACGTCAGGCCGGCCGCGTCGAGCAGGGCGGTCGCCGTGGAGGTCGCGAGGCCGTCCTCCAGGCTCTCGACGCCGGCGCCGGCCCGCGCGCTGGCGCCGTCGAAGACGAGGACCAGCTGCCGGGCGAGCCGTTCGGGGTCGCGGGCGCCGCCGCGCTCGGCCTCGGCACGGAAGGTCCGCGCCAGGCGGTCCTTGACCCCGCGGGCCACCAGGCTCGCCGGGTGCCCGGGGTCCTTCAGCTCGACCAGGGCCGCCAGATACGGGCAGCCGTGGTAGTCCGTCTCGACGGAGGCCTTCTCCAGCCGCCGGAACACGTACAGGATGCGCTCGCGGGGGGACGCCGCCGCCGCGTCGGGGTGTGTGAAGCGGGCCTCGTACCAGGGGATCCGCCGCTCCAGGCTCGCGGCCAGCATCTCGTCCTTGCTGTCGAAGAGCTGGTACATGGACCGCTTGGAGACGCCGGCCTCCCGGCACAGGGCCTCGACGCCGACGGAGACGCCGTCGCGGTAGGACAGCCGGGCCGCGGCGTCGAGCAGCCGGTCCCGCGGGGAGAGCTTGTCGGTGGAGGCCATGCGGCGAGGATAACCGCGCCGCGGACGAAAGGAAACCGATCGGTGTATTCCGCTCGGGATCGTGGTCGACCGGCCGCCCCCCCCTCCCCCGTTCCCACGTGACAGGAGGACTGAACAAGCGCTTAGATAGTGAGGCGGCCGTCGGAACGGACGGCCGGAGCAGTGCGCACCCGTACCCCCGACCCCGCCGGAGGCCCCGTTGTTCACGTCCGTCGACGACGTCGCCGCCCGCCTCGCCGAGACCGGCTACCTCGCCTCCCCCGCCGTGGCCACGACCGTCTTCCTCGCCGACCGCCTGGGCA
This sequence comes from Streptomyces sp. 1222.5, assembly GCF_900105245.1. NCBI lineage: Bacteria > Bacillati > Actinomycetota > Actinomycetes > Kitasatosporales > Streptomycetaceae > Streptomyces > Streptomyces sp. 1222.5. The sequence goes on from NZ_FNSZ01000001.1 coordinate 1,341,550, forward strand.
AGCCGCTGCTGGTGGAGGGTCCCGCCGGAGTGGGCAAGACCGAGCTGGCCAAGGCCGTCGCCCAGGTGGCCGCCGCCCGGCTGGTGCGCCTCCAGTGCTACGAGGGCGTGGACGAGTCCCGGGCGCTGTACGAGTGGAACCACGCCAAGCAGCTGCTGCGGATCAGCGCCGGCCGCGACGAGAACTGGGACGAGACCCGCACGGACATCTTCAGCGAGGAGTTCCTGCTCCCCCGCCCCCTGCTGACCGCCATCCGCGGCGACGAGCCGACGGTGCTGCTCATCGACGAGACCGACAAGGCCGACGTCGAGATGGAGGGCCTGCTGCTGGAGGTGCTCAGCGACTTCCAGATCACGGTCCCGGAGCTGGGTACGGTCACCGCGACCCGCCGCCCCTTCGTCGTCCTCACCTCCAACGCCGGCCGCGAACTGTCCGAGGCGCTGCGCCGCCGCTGCCTGTTCCTGCACATCGGGTTCCCGGAGGAGGAGCTGGAGCGGCGGATCGTCCGGCTGAAGGTTCCGGGCCTCGGCGAGGCGCTGACCGCGTCGGTGGTCCGGGTCGTGGGGGCGCTGCGCGCGATGGACCTGCGCAAGCCGCCGTCCGTCGCCGAGACCGTGGACTGGGCGCGGACCCTGCTGGCCCTGGGCGCCGGCACCCTGGACGAGACGGTCGTACGGGACAGTCTCGGAGTGATCCTCAAGCATCAGGACGACATCCTGAAGGCGGCCGCGAAGCTCGATCTGGACGCGCTGTGACCGGTGCCGCCGAGCGGATCACCGGGCTGGTCGTCGCGCTGCGCGGGCACGGGATGCGGATCGGCACCGGCGAGACCGTGGACGCGGCCCGCGCGGCCGAGGCGCTGGGGTTCACGGACCGGGAACTGCTGCGCGAGGGACTGGCCGCGACACTGCTGCACGGCCCGGGGCAACGGGCGGTGTTCGACCCGGTCTTCGACCTGTACTTCCCGCGCGGTGTCGGCGGTCCGGACGGCGCCCCCGCGGACCGCGAGGCGCTGCGCGACCGGCTGGCCGAGGCGCTGGCCGCGGACGACCGGGCGCTGATGGCCCGGCTGGCGGCGGAGGCGGTCGACGGACTGGGCGGGTACGGCAGTTCACCGGAGTCGGACGGCTGGTCGGCGTACCAGACCCTGGAACGGCTGCGTCCGCAGACCCTGTTGGCGCGGGTGCGGGCCGATGTCCGGGGCCGCGACGGGAACGGCTCGGGGTTCGCGGACCGGCTGCTGGACGACGAGATCCGGCAGCGCATCGAGGAGTTCCGGCGGATGGTCGGCGCGGAGGCGCGGCGCCGGGTCGCCGAGCGGCGCGGCCGCGACGAGATCGCACGGCGCGGCGTCCGGCCGACCTCGGACCGGGTGGACTTCCTGTTCGCGAACCGGGACCAACTGGCCGAGCTGCGCCGGGCCGTACGGCCGCTCGCGCGCAAGCTGGCCACCCGGCTCGCCGCCCGCCGCCGCAGGGCCGCGCGCGGCACGATCGACCTGCGCCGCACCCTGCGCTCCTCGCTGTCCACCGGCGGGGTGCCGATGCGGCCCGTGCTGCGCCGGCGGCGTCCGGGCCGGCCCGAACTGGTCCTGCTCTGCGACGTGTCGGGCTCGGTGTCGGGCTTCTCCGACTTCACGATGCTGCTGGTGCAGGCGCTGCACGACCAGTTCAGCAAGGTCCGGGTGTTCGCCTTCGTCAACCGGCTCGACGAGGTGACCGACCTCCTCGACCACGGCCGCGCCGACCCCGACGGCCTCGGCGCCCGCATCCGCGCGGAGGCCACGCTCACCGGCTGGCACGGCAGCAGCGACTACGGCGTGGCCCTGGGCGAGTTCACCGAACGGTACGGCGACGCGGTCGGCCCGCGCACGACGGTGTTCGTCCTCGGGGACGCCCGGACGAACATGAGCGACCCCAACCTGGCCGCCGTGCGCGAGCTGGCAGGCCGGGCCCGGCGCGTGTGCTGGCTGAACCCGGAGTCGCGGGCCCAGTGGGGCACCGGCGACTCGGCGGCACCGGCGTACGCCGAGCTGGTCGAGATGCACGAGTGCCGCACGGCCCGGCAACTGGGCACGCTGGCGGAGCGGCTGCTGCCGGCCTAGGGCGGCGGGCTCGGCGCGCGGGCGCCTCGTCGGCGCACCGGCCGGACCGGGGCCGTGACCGGTGGCCTCACCCCCGGCGGGTGAGCACACCGGCCGGCCGGCGCCCTACGGTGGCGGGGCAGCGCCCGTCCCGCACCGGAAGGCGGTCTCATGTGCCGATGGCTCGCCTACTCGGGTACGTCCGTCCTCCTCGACGAGGTCCTGTACCGGCCGAAGCACTCCCTGATCGACCAGAGCCTGCACGCGCGCATGGGTGTGGAGACGACCAACGGGGACGGCTTCGGCATCGGCTGGTACGAGGAGCACACCGACACCCCGGCCGTGTTCCACGACATCGGCCCGGCCTGGAGCAACCGCAACCTGCGGGAGATCGCCGGTCACGTCCGCTCGCCGCTGTTCTTCGCCCACGTCAGGGCGTCCACCGGGACGGCCGTGCAGCAGACGAACTGCCACCCCTTCCGCCACGGCCGCTGGATGTGGATGCACAACGGCGCGATCGCCGGTTTCCACGAGCTGCGCCGCGACCTCGTCCTCGCGGTCGATCCGGGCCTGTTCCTGTCGATCGAGGGCTCCACGGACTCCGAGGTGATGTTCTATCTGGCGCTCACCTTCGGGCTCGACGACGACCCTCCGGGCGCCGTCGCCCGTATGACGGGCTTCGTGGAACGCGTCGGACGCGAGCACGGGGTGCCCGATCCCGTACAGATGACGGTCGCCGTGGCCGATGGCGAGGGACTGTGGGCGTTCCGGTACGCCAGTCGGGGCCCGGCGCGCTCGCTCTACCACAGCTCCAGGATCGGTGATCTGCGCGCGCTGCACCCGGACGTCGACTTCCTGCGGGACGTCTCCGACGACACCCGCCTGGTCGTGTCGGAACCCCTGGGCGACCTGCCCGGTGCCTGGAACGAGATGCCGGAGAGCAGCTACGGCGTCATCCGGCCGGAGGGGGACTACCTGCGCGAGTTCGCCCCGCGGGACGTATGACCGTCCTTCGGGGGTGTGACGCGGCACCGCCGGTGTGATCGACTGGTCTCCCGTTCGCCCGCTGACGAGGACCTTCCGGATGAGCCAGCTGCCCGTGCCACTCGGCACGTTCCCCACCCCCGTCGAACCGGCACCCCGGCTCGCCGCCGCGCTCGGGCTCGGCCCGGACGACCTGTGGATCAAACGGGACGACCTGACCGGCCTCGGCGGCGGCGGGAACAAGATCCGCAAGCTGGAGTGGACGCTCGGCGCGGCCCTCGCCGAGGACGCGGACACGGTCGTGACGACCGGTGCCCCGCAGAGCAACCACGCCCGGCTGACCGCCGCGGCCGGCGCCCGTCTCGGTCGGAACGTCGTCCTCGTGCTGCGCGGCTCGCCCGGCGTCTCACGGTCGGGGAACCTCGCCCTGGACGGGCTGTTCGGGGCGCGGCTCGTCTGGGCCGGGGACGTGGACCAGGCAGGGCTGGACGCGGCGGCCGCGGAGGTCTGCGCCGGGCTGCGGACGGCCGGTGCCCGCCCCGCACTGATCCCGTTCGGCGGTTCCAGCGTGCTGGGCGCCCGCGGCTATGTGCGCTGCGGCGAGGAACTGCGCGAGCAGGTGCCCGGGCTGCGGACCGCGGTGGTGGCGCTCGGCTCGGGCGGCACCATGGCGGGGCTGGTCGCGGCCCTGGGTACCGGGTCGGTGCTGGGCGTGGACGTCGGCGCGCTGGCCGACCCGGCGGCGGCCGTGGTGGAGTTCGCGGGCGCGCACACCGGCGAGGAGGTCACTGCGGACCGGCTGCGGGTGCGCCGGGACCAGGTGGGCAGCGGGTACGCGGCGCTGACCGGTCCGGTGGCCGAGGCGCTCCGGCTGGCCGCCCGTACCGAGGGGATCGTCCTCGACCCCACCTACACGGGACGTGCCCTGGCCGGGCTGGCCGCCGCCGTCCGGGACGGCGGTGTACAGCCGGGCGAGAGGACCGTGTTCGTGCACACCGGCGGACTCCCCGGTCTCTTCGGCCACGCGGACGCCGTCGCGTTCGCCGAGGAGGGCGCCGTCGGCCACGACGGCTGACGGTGTCGGCCCCTTACACACAAGGGCCGTTGTCCTTCCCCGGGACTACGGCGGTTCCCCGATGTCCGGCCGGGGGGGTGCCGCCGTAACCTGCCCGTAGACGGCAGGGGGGAGAAGGCCATGAAGGCGGTCGTCCAGGACCGGTACGGCTCACCGGACGTGCTGGAGCTGAGGGACGTGGACGAACCGGTCCCGGCCGACGACCAGGTGCTGGTGCGGGTGCGGGCGGCGTCGCTGAACGCGTACGACTGGCACCTCATGCGCGGCGACCCGTACGTGGCCCGGCTCGCGCTGGGGGTACGCGGTCCCCGCGCCCGGATCCGCGGCCGGGACTTCGCCGGCGTGGTGACGGCGGCCGGCCGGAACGTGCGGGGCCTGAAGCCGGGCGACGAGGTGTTCGGCGAGGTCGACGGCACGTTCGCGGAGTACGTGTGCGTCCCGGACGCCTGGGTGGAGCGCAAGCCCGCCGCCCTGACCTTCGAGCAGGCGGCGGCGCTGCCGCTGGCCGGGAACACGGCCCTGCGCGGACTGCGGGACGTGGCCGGGCTGCGGCCGGGCCGGCACGTACTGGTCAACGGCGCCTCCGGCGGGGTGGGCACCTTCGCCGTACAGATCGCCAAGGCGCTCGGCGCTGAGGTGACCGGCGTGTGCAGCACGCGGAACACCGATCTGGTCCGGACGCTGGGCGCGGACCACATCGTGGACTACACGCGGGAGGACTTCACCAGCGCCGGGCGGCGGTACGACGTCGTCCTCGACCTCGTGGCCGGCCACGGGATCTCCGCCCTCCGGCGCGCCCTCACCCCCACCGGGACACTGGTCCTCGGCAGCGGTGGCCGCTCGGGGCAGTTCCTCGGGGCGCCCGTCCTCATCCTGAAGGGCGCGGCGCTGTCCCCGTTCGTGCGCCAGCGGCTGCGCCCGCTCGTCGGACCGGCGCCCAGCAAGGCGGTGCTGGCCGATCTGCGGGACCTGGCCGAGTCCGGGAAACTCGCCCCGGTGATCGACCGGACGTATCCGCTGGCAGAGGCGCCAAAGGCCATTCGGCACCTGGAGGAGGAGCACGCGCGGGGGAAGATCGTCGTCACCGTGTAGCCAGGTGAGAGCCCCGCGGCGACGGGCACCGCGGGGCAGGGGACGGGACGAGGCGGCTCCCTCAGGCCTTCGCGTAGTCCTGTGCGGTGGGTCCGGCGAAGTCGTACACGACGACCTGTTCGTCGCCCACGACCCAGGCGTCGTGCCCGGGCGGGCACACGAACACGTCACCGGGGCCCACTTCGCCCTCTCCTCCGTCGTCCATCCGGAAGTGCATCCGTCCCTGGACGACGTAGGCGCTGTGCGGGAACCGGCAGCTCGCGGTGCCCGCGATCGGCCCCACCGACTCCGACCAGCGCCAGCCCGGCTCGAAGGTGCCCACGGCGAAGTCGAGCCCCGTCAGGTGGACCGCTTCGAGATGACCGCGAGGGAAGTCGCGCCGCTCGTCCGGCTTCGCGACCGTCTTCACTTCCAGCATCATGACGGTGTCCTCCCTTCCGGCCGCCGACCGCGGCCAGGGGACGGCCTTCGTCCCCGGTGGCATCGGACGGCACCGGTGTTCCGGCCGTGCCCCACCACTTCATGGTGGATCCCGCAACTCGGGGCCGCCGGCCGCACCCCGGGGAGGGACGGGTGATCACCGGTGCCGCGGCGGGACCGGGGGCGGCGGTCAGGCGGGGACGGTCACCGTGACCGGTGCGACCGCCCGCTCCGCACGGCGCACGGCGAGCACGGCGCCGAGATAGGCGGCGTCCAGCAGGAAGCAGCCGACGTAGAGGTAGTACATGAGGGCGTTGTCGTGGCGGGGCTCCAGGCCGGGATCGGTGAGCATCGACAGGGACGCGCAGACCGTGCCCAGCAGCTTGGCCAGCGCGATGCCCGCGGACTGGCCGCGGGTACCGCGGCGGGCGGCGAGCATCGCGAGGAACATGCCGGACATCGCCAGGTTGCTGCCGAACGCCGTGACGGCGCCTGCGCCCTCGTCGAACCGCTCGGACGCGTAGTTCATCCCCGGATAGGCGAGGGCGAGGAGCGCGAGGAGCGCGGGCAGGAACAACGACCGGGGGAGGTAGGGGAATTCGGCCCGCCCGAAGCGCACGAGCGTGTAGCCGATGGCGACGTCGAAGCAGAACCAGACGATGTTGACGACGTGCATCACCCCCGTCGGCGGCCGCACGAAGGCGAACATGAACTCCCAGCTGATGTTGGTGGCGAACGCGACGACGGGCATGCCGAAGGTCCGCTCCCGCAGGCCCGTGCGGATCAGCAGCACGTAGGCCACGGTCCAGAGGCCCCCCGTGCCGAGCAGAAACGCCGTGTGCACCGTCTCCATCCCCACCTCCGCCGCTCAACTGCCTTGTCCGCCTCGGTGATTACTCTGGCACGGTGACAGCCATCGACACAGCCTCCATCGCGACGGGCGACACCGGGGATCCGGCCCTGCGCCCCCTGCCCGGGCGGGCCGCCGCCCTGCTGACGTCGGCGGACGCCCCGCCACGGCTGGTGGCCCACCTCAGGGCGGTGCACGACGTCGCCGCGCAGCTCGTGGCCTGGGTGCGGCACCGCTGCCCCCGGCTGGAGTTCGACACCGAGGCGGTGCTGTTCGGTGCCGCCACGCACGACATCGGCAAGGCCCTGCACCCGGCCGAGCTGTCCGGTCCCGGCGCCCTGCACGAGGCGGCGGGCCGGGAGTTGCTGCTGGCGCGCGGCGTACCGGCCCACCTCGCCCGCTTCGCCGGCACCCACGCGTCGTGGACGGCACCCGGCACCGGTGTGGAGGACCTGCTGGTGAGCCTGGCCGACAAGATCTGGAAGAACAAGCGCGTCCCGGAGCTGGAGGACCTGGTGATGGCCCGGCTGGCCGCCGCCGACGGGCGCACGCCGTGGGAGTGGTTCCTGGAACTGGACGAGACCCTCACGCGGATCGGGGAGGGCGCCGACCGTAGGCTGGCGTACCAGGTGTCCCACCCCCTCACCCGAAGGTGACCATGTACGCGAGCTCTCTCGGTGACGACGGCGCCGAGCTGTGTCCCCTCCAGCCCTGGCAGGCCGAGGAGTTCCTCGCTCACATGGACCGCGGCCGGGAGTTCATCGGCCGGTTCAACGGACTGCCGGACGTGGTCACGGACACGGCCGGGGCACGGGCGTTCCTGCGGGCGTACGCCGAGAAGGAGGCGGCCGACGCGGGGCTGATCCGGGGGATCCGGCTCGACGGCACCCTGGTCGGGGCGGTGATCCTGCGGCGGTTCGACGCGGCCCAGGGCACGGCGGAGGCCGGCTGCTGGCTGGAACCCGCCGCGGTGGGCCGCGGACTCGTGACGCGGGCGGTGCGGGTGCTGATCGACTGGGCGGTCCGGGAGCGGGGCGTCCACCGCGTGGAGTGGTGGGTGTCGGCGGGCAACGCCCCCAGCATCACGGTCGCCCGGCGCCTCGGCATGCGCAAGGAGGCCGTCCTGCGGGAGAGTCATCTGTACCGGGGTGAACGGCACGACGAGGAGATCTGGTCGGTCCTGGCCCCGGAGTGGACGGGCGGCACGGCCGGGGCGGTGCAAGGGAGTTGAGTCCGGGGCGCGCGTGCCGCTCGTGTCACCAGGTGCGTGCCGCTCGCAGCAGCGACGCCCAAACCCGGGCCACGTCGGGATTGTCCGGGGCGCCGGGCCGCTGGACCAGGAAGCCGGTGTTGATCGGCGGGTCCTCCGGCTCCAGCAGGGCCACCAGCGCGCCGGAGTCGAGCAGTTCCTGGCAGAGGTAGCGGGGCAGCACGCCGAAACCGGCGCCCGCGGCCACCGCGGCGAGGACCCCGCGCAGGTCGGGCACGGTCATGTCGGCGGTACGGGACAGCCGCCGGCCGAAGACATGGCGCCAGTAGCGGCGGGTGATCGGCAGATCCTCCGCGTAGGTGATCAGCGGTACACCCTGCAGGGCGGCCGGCCCCTCGACGGCCGTCCGGTCCGCCGCCCGCCCGGCCCAGACCGGCGCGGCGACCAGGACGAACTCCTCGTCGGCGAGGGGCACGGCGTGCACGGTACGGCCGCGGGGGCGGGTGGTGGCGATCACCAGATCGTGCCGTCCGGCGCGCAGCTCCTCCAGTAGCGGATCGGTCAGCCCGGTCGCCACGCGCAGCCGTACGCCCTCGGCGACCAGCGGGGCGAGGGCGGGCAGGACGGTGGTGCAGAGCAGTTCGGCCGGGCCGGCCAGATGGACGGGCTCCGCGCGGGCGCCGGCCGGTGGGGTGGGACCCGCGACGGCCGCCAGTTCGTCCAGCGGCGCGGCGATCCGCACGGCGAGTTCGTCGGCCACCGGGGTCGGCGCGACACCGCGGGGCAGCCGTTCGAACAGTTCACGGCCTGTCTGGCGTTCCAGCGCGCGCATCTGCGTCGTCACGGTCGGCTGCGACAGGCCCAGCAGGCGGGCGGCGCCGGTGAAGGAGCCGGAGCGGTACACGGCCAGGAAGGTGCGCAGCAGGTTCAGGTCGAGGGAAGCGGTCTCCACGCGTCCGAGTATCACCGCTCCGGTATTCCCCGGCCCCCATAGGCAGCCCTATACCGGCCATGCGTCGTTTCATTGGATGCCTATGGGTCGGCTCGCCTACGTTCTCCGGGCAGACGCACCCTTCCGGGAGAGGAAGAGATACCCCATGTCGAAGATCCTTTTCGTGATGACCGGCGCCGACCGGTGGACGCTCGCCGACGGCACCCCGCACCCGACCGGCTTCTGGGCGGAGGAGGCCGTGGTCCCCTACCGGGCGCTCAAGGCCGCCGGTCACGAGGTCGTCGTGGCCACGCCGGGCGGTGTCGTGCCGCCGGTGGACGGGGCGAGCCTGGCCGCCGAGGTCAACGGCGGCCAGGAGAAGGCCGACGAGCTGACCCGCGCACTGGAGGAGATGACCGAACTGGGCACGCCGGTGAAGCTCGCGGAGGTGGACCTCGCCGACTTCGCGGCCGTCTTCTACCCCGGTGGGCACGGGCCCATGGAGGACCTGGCGGTGGACGCCGAGTCCGGCCGGCTGCTCGTGGCCGCCCTCGACTCGGGCAGGCCGCTCGCCGTGGTCTGCCACGGACCGGCCGCGCTGCTGGCGGCGGTGCGCGCCGACGGCACCAACGCCTTCGCCGGTTACCGGGCGGCGGCCTTCACCAATGAGGAGGAGCTCCAGGGCGGTCTGGCCGGCCGAGCCGCGTGGCTGCTGCAGGACCGGCTCACCGAGGCCGGCGTCGACGTCCGCGCGGCCGAGCCGTGGGCACCGCACGTGGTGGTCGACCGCAACCTCGTCACCGGCCAGAACCCGGCCTCCTCGGCCGCGGTCGCCGAGGAACTCCTGAAGCAACTGGGCTGAGCGGGCGGGGGGAAATTTCTCGGGCATCACCCGCAACCTCGGCCGGGGCCGGACGTCTGTCGGGGTGGAGGCCTCCACTTCGACCAGATGTCCGACCCCGAACCACCGAAGGAACCCATGTCCGCACAGCATTCCCCCCGCCCGAGCCGCGCCCGCAGGCTGCGTGCAGCCCTGGGGGTCTCCGCCGTCGGCGCGGCGCTGGCCGTCGCCGGCACGATGACCGCCCGGGCCGCCCAGGACGGCGGCCACTCCCCGGCCCACCCGGGCACCGCCACCGCACCGGCCCCGGCCGGCGCGGACGGCAGTGCCACCCCGTCCCCGGTCCCCTCACCGCCGCGCACCGCGACGCCGTCCCCGGTCCCCTCACCGGGGTCGCGTTCGGCCACCCCCTCCCCCGTGCCCTCGCCGGTGTCCCGCACGGCGACACCCTCCCCCGTCCCCTGGACGGCCGCGCCTGCCCCCGTGCCCCGCTCGGCCATCCCGTCCCCCGTGCCCTCGCCGGCCCGCACGTCCGCGCCGGCCCCGCACCACGGCCACCCCGCACCCGCGCCGGTTCCGCGGCACCACTGAGGCAGGTCCGGGGGGCGGGTGATCCGTCGCACGGCGGCTCCCCCGCCCCCGGCCCCGGGAGACCCATGACGACAGCGACAGCACCGGCGGCGGCCCTGCCCCGGGACGACCGGTACCGCGTTCCCCGACGCGCCGCACCCTGGCGGCGCTTCACACGGACCGTGCGGGACCGGGTCCTCGCGCGCACCGGCACGTCGGCCGCGACGCCCGGCAACCCGGCCGGCACCGACGCCCCCGGCCTCGCCGAGCCCGTACGGCCGCCGGACATCGAGGCGTTGTACCACCATCGCCGGCTGTCCCTGGTGCGGCTGGCGTTGCTGCTGGTGGACGACCTGCCCACCGCCGAGGACGTCGTCCAGGACGCCTTCACCGCGCTGTTCCGCCGGCACGGGGGCCGTCTCGCCTCACTCGACGACCCGGAGGCGTACCTGAGGACGAGTGTCGTCAACGGCGCCCGCTCGGTGCTGCGGCGGCGCAGGACCGTACGGACCCACGTACCCCACGCCGAGGGGCACGCGCCCGCTCCGGAGGAGGACGTACTGCTGCACGAGGAGCACCGGGAAGTGCTGGCCGCGCTGCGCACGCTGACCAGGCGTCAGCGGGAGGTGCTGGTGCTGCGCTACTGGTCGCATCTGACCGAGGCCGAGATAGCGGCGACGCTCGGCCTGTCGCGGGGTGCCGTCAAGTCCACGGCCAGCCGGGCCCTGGACGCGCTCGGCCGACGTCTGGAGGGGCTGCGATGAACGAGTCCGGTACCGGGAGCGCCGGCACACGGGTCGAGGAACGGCTGCGGGCCGCCCTGGCCGCTCGGGCGGAGTCCGTCGGCCCGGCCGACCTGCGCCCCCTCGCCCCGCCGCCCCGGGCTCGGTCCACCAGGGTGCTGCTGCGCCGGGCCGCGGTCGGGATACTGGCCCTGGCGGCCGTGGCGGCGCTGGTGTTCTTCACCGTACGCGGCGGGCCGGACCGCCCGGCCGAACCGGCCCGCCCGCCCCGGCCGCCCGGGCCGGCCGTCGGCACCCCGTCGCCGGTGCCGAGTTCGGCGGCCCCCTCCGCCGTCCGGCCGTCTCCGAGCACGCCGCAGCCGTGACGCCGGCCGGCAACGGGGACGCGAGCCCCTCACCCGGAGGTGGAGCGGTGGCGTCGGCCGGTTGACCCGGGCCGGGAAAATGCCGGGTTTCCGTGCTCACCCTCCGATGCCCGCACCGCTAGGTTGAGCGGCATGAGCAACCTTGACCGCGCGCCCGTGCCCAGCGTCTGCGGTGGCCGCGGATTCGTCGTCGCCGAGCCGGTCCGCGAGCTGCTGAGCCCCCGTCACGTGAAGCTGGGCGAGTCGACGGAGGTGCGCCGGCTGCTGCCCAACCTGGGTCGCCGCATGATCGGCGCGTGGGCCTTCGTGGACCACTACGGTCCGGACGACATCGCCGACGAGCCCGGCATGCAGGTCCCGCCGCATCCGCACATCGGGTTGCAGACGGTCAGCTGGCTGCACGAGGGCGAGGTGCTGCACCGGGACTCCACGGGCAGCCTGCAGACGATCCGGCCCCGCCAGCTGGGCCTGATGACGTCCGGCCGCGCGATCAGCCACTCCGAGGAGAGCCCGCGCCCGCACGCGCGCTTCCTGCACGGCGCCCAGCTGTGGGTGGCGCTGCCGGACGAACACCGCCACACCGAGCCGGACTTCGAGTTCCACCCGGAGCTGCCGTCCACCGGCGCACCCGGTCTGACGGCCACGGTGATCCTGGGCGAACTGGACGGCGCCCGCTCCCCCGGTACGACGTACAGCCCGATCGTGGGCGCCGACCTCGCCCTCGCGCGGGGCACCGAGGCCCGCCTGCCCCTGGAGCCCGACTTCGAGTACGGCGTGCTGGCGATGTCCGGCGAGGTGCACGTGGACGGGGTGCCGGTGCTGCCGGGCTCGATGCTCTATCTGGGCTGCGGGCGGACCGAACTGCCGCTGCGCGCGGAGTCGGACGCGGGGATCATGCTGCTGGGCGGCGAACCGTTCGCCGAGGAGCTGATCATGTGGTGGAACTTCGTCGGGCGCACCCAGCAGGACATCGAACAGGCTCGCGCGGACTGGCTGTCCGGCAGCCGCTTCGGCGAGGTCAAGGGGTACGACGGCCCTCCACTGCCCGCACCCGCGCTGCCACCGGTGCCACTGAAGCCACGCGGCAGGGTGCGGTGACCCGAGGGGCGTAGGCCCGACGACCGTCAGCAGCACGACGACGTACAGGGACGCCATGAGGTCCGCGGAGACGCGGGCCGTGGGGGCCGCTGCGCCGTCGGAGGGCCGGACGAGGTGACCGGGGCGTCGGAGCGGCGTGCGCTACGAACGGTTGTGCAAGGGGTCGGTATCGTCGCGCCGTAAGCACCTGCCTGCGGCACAGCGGCGGAGGAGAGAGCCATGTCCGATCCCCGGCACGGGGCCGCGTCGGGCGGCGGACACACGTCGCGGCCGCCGGAGAATCATCGGCCGAGCGGGCACGACACCGTACGGCTCGCGGTGGTCGTCGGTGCCCTGGGGGTGGTCTTCGGCGACATCGGGACCAGCCCGATCTACACCCTCCAGACCGTCTTCAACCCGAGCGACCCGCATCCCGTCCCGGTCAGCACGCAGAACGTGTACGGGGTGGTGTCGCTCGTGTTCTGGTCGGTGATGATCATCGTGACGGTCACCTACGTGCTGCTGGCGATGCGGGCCGACAACGACGGTGAGGGCGGCATCATGGCCCTGATCACCCTTGTACGGCGGTGGGGCTCGCGGCGTGGCCGGCGCGTCACGGCCGTGCTGGCGGCGCTCGGTGTCTTCGGCGCCTCGCTGTTCTTCGGCGACAGCATGATCACTCCGGCGATCTCGGTGCTCTCCGCGGTCGAGGGGCTCAAGGTCGTCCAGCCGTCGCTGGAGAGCGCGGTGGTCCCGGTCACCGCGGTGATCATCGTTCTGCTGTTCCTCGTGCAGCGCCGGGGGACCGCCGCGGTGGGCCGGATGTTCGGCCCGGTCATGATCGCCTGGTTCGTGGTCATCGGCGCCTGCGGCGTGGTCGGCGTCATCGACCACCCGGCCATCCTCAGGGCGCTGTCGCCCACGTACGCCCTGGGCTTCCTGATCGGCCACTTCGGGACCGCCTTCTTCGCCCTGGCCGCGGTCGTGCTCTCGGTCACCGGCGCGGAGGCGCTCTACGCGGACATGGGGCACTTCGGCCGCCGGGCGATCACGCGCGGCTGGTTGTTCCTCGTCCTCCCGGCCTGCATGCTGAGCTACTTCGGCCAGGGCGCGCTGATCCTGGCCGATTCCCGCAACATCAGCAGCCCCTTCTTCCTGCTCGTGCCGCACTGGGGCAGGTGGCCGATGGTCCTGCTGGCGACGGCGGCCACGGTGATCGCCTCCCAGGCGGTGATCACGGGGGCCTACTCGGTCACCTCGCAGGCCGCCCAGCTCGGCTACCTGCCGAGGCTGCGCATCGCGCACACCTCCGAGTCCACGATCGGCCAGATCTACGTCCCCTGGATCAACTGGCTGCTGATGGTCTCGGTCCTCACCCTGGTCTTCGCCTTCCGCAGCTCCACGGCTCTGGCCTTCGCGTTCGGCATGGCGGTCACCGGCACCATCACCATCACCACCCTGCTGTTCTTCTACGTCGCCCGCGCCAAGTGGGGCACGCCCAGGTGGCTGATCGTCGTCGGGGCGAGTGTGCTGCTCCTCGTCGATCTGCTGTTCGTGGCGGCCAACCTGACGAAGCTCGTCCACGGCGCCTGGCTGCCGTTGCTGATCGGCCTCACCGCGTTCACCGTCATGACCACCTGGCAGCGTGGACGCGAGATCGTCACCAAGGAACGCGTACGCGACGAGGGGCCGCTGCCCGAGTTCATCGACCGCCTGCGCAGCGGAGAGGTGCCGACGCTCCGCGTCCCGGGGACGGCCGTCTTCCTCAACCGGGGCAAGCAGACCACGCCTCTGGCCATGCGGGCCAACGTCGAGCACAACCACGTGCGTCACGACCGGGTCGTGATCCTGGCCATCGAGACCGAACCGATTCCCCGCGTCCCGGCGGACCGGCGGCTCGTCGTCGACGACCTCGGCTACACCGACGACGGGATCATCCACGTCACCGCCCGGTTCGGCTACATGGAGACGCCGGACGTCCCCAGCACGATGGAAATGCTGGAGCCGGTCAGCGCCGAAGGACCGCTGGGGCTCGACGAGGCGTCCTACTTCCTGTCGAAGATCGACCTCCGGCGCGGCAAGGAACCGACGATGGCGCCCTGGCGCAAGCGGCTCTTCATCGCCACCTCCTACATCACCGCGGACGCCGCCGAGTACTTCGGCCTCCCCCGTGACCGCACGGTCATCATGGGCTCGCACATCGAGGTGTAGCGGTGCGGTCCGGTCACAGCCCCACGGCGCGCCGGCGCGAGCAGACGGGCCAGTCCGTCGCGCACGGCGACGACCAGCCGGCGGCCGGCCATGTCGTAGCCGCAGGCCACGCACAGGCGGTACGCCCCCGCCACGGGAACGGCGAGCGGGGGTGGCCGGCTTCGTGGGGGCGGGAGCCGGCGGTCCGGGACGACTCCCGGCCGCCGGCTCGCGTTCGGGCCTACCGGCCCGTCACCGCTTCGCCGCGAGGTCCTTGAGCGCGATGTTGAGCGCTAGGACGTTGACCTGCGGCTCGCCGATGAAGCCGAGGGCGCGGCCCTGTGTGTGGTCCTCGACCAGCTTCTCGACCTGCGCGACGGACAGGCCGTTCCTCGCGGCGACCCGGTGGACCTGGAGTGCGGCGTACGCCGGGGAGATGGCCGGGTCCAGGCCGGAGCCGGAGGAGGTGACGGCGTCGGCGGGGACGTCCGACGGCTTCACCGTGTACCCGGGCGCCGAGTTGTCCTTCACCACGGCGGCCTCGGCGGCGAGCACCTGGGCGCAGAGCGTGCCGTCCTCGGGCTGGGCCGGGCACCTGCCCCGGACCCCGCCGCTGTCGGCGGCCAGATTGGTGGCGCCCGAGAGGATCAGCGTGTACCGCGTGTTGAGGCTGTTGCTGCCGAGCCCGTCGGCCGGGCGCCCCTGGAACCACTTGAGGTCGGGCTCCGGGGGCTCCTGGCCCTTCTTCAGGGGCAGGTCGTAGGACTGCCCGATCAGGGAGGAGCCGACGACCCTGCCGTCGGCCTCGATCTCGGAGCCGTTCGCCTTCTCGTGGAACAGGCCCTGGGCGACGCCGGTGACGGCCAGCGGGTAGAGGACGCCGGTGACCAGGGTCAGCACGAGCAGGGCGCGCAGGCCCGCCCCGAGCAACCGGGCGGTGTTCGTAACGGAGTTGTTCATGGCGGTCAGCCGATTCCGGGGATGAGGGAGAGGAGCAGGTCGATGATCTTGATGCCGATGAACGGGGCGATCAGGCCGCCGATGCCGTAGACGGCGAGGTTGCGCCGCAGCATCCGGTCGGCGCTGACCGGCCTGTACCGCACGCCCTTCAGGGAGAGCGGCACCAGGGCGACGATGATCAGCGCGTTGAAGACGACGGCCGACAGGATCGCGGAGTCCGGCGAGGACAGCCGCATGATGTTCAGCCCGTCCAGACCCGGGTAGACCGCCGCGAACAGGGCGGGGATGATCGCGAAGTACTTGGCGACGTCGTTGGCGATGGAGAAGGTCGTCAACGCGCCCCGGGTGATGAGGAGTTGCTTGCCGATCTCGACGATCTCGATGAGCTTGGTCGGGTCGGAGTCGAGGTCGACCATGTTGCCGGCCTCCTTGGCGGCCGACGTACCGGTGTTCATCGCCACGCCGACGTCCGCCTGGGCGAGGGCGGGCGCGTCGTTGGTGCCGTCGCCGGTCATCGCGACCAGCTTGCCGCCGGCCTGTTCCCGCTTGATGAGGGCCATCTTGTCCTCGGGGGTGGCCTCCGCGAGGAAGTCGTCGACGCCCGCCTCGGCGGCGATCGCCTTGGCGGTCAGCGGGTTGTCACCCGTGATCATGACCGTCTTGATGCCCATGCGGCGCAGTTCGCCGAACCGCTCCCGCATGCCGTCCTTGACGACGTCCTTCAGGTGGATCACCCCGAGAACGCGGGCGCCCTCGCCGTCGTGGACGGCGACCAGGAGCGGGGTGCCGCCCGCCTCGGAGACACGGGCGGCGATGCCGTGGGCGTCCCCGGCGACCGTGCCGCCCCGTTCCTCGACCCAGGCGGCGACCGAGGCGGCGGCGCCCTTGCGGATCCGGCGGCCGTCGACGTCCACGCCCGACATCCGGGTCTGGGCGGTGAACCCGATCCACTCGGCGTGCGCCAGCTCGCCCTGGTGGCGCTCGCGCAGCCCGTATCGCTCCTTGGCCAGGACGACGACGGAACGGCCCTCGGGCGTCTCGTCCGCGAGGGAGGACAGCTGGGCCGCGTCGGCGACCTCCGCCTCGGTGGTGCCGCTCACCGGCACGAACTCGGCGGCCCGGCGGTTGCCGAGGGTGATGGTGCCGGTCTTGTCCAGCAGCAGCGTGGAGACGTCACCGGCGGCCTCCACCGCACGGCCCGACATCGCCAGGACGTTGCGCTGGACGAGGCGGTCCATGCCCGCGATGCCGATCGCGGAGAGCAGCGCGCCGATCGTGGTCGGAATCAGACAGACCAGCAGGGCCACCAGCACGACCAGGGTCAGGTGGGTGCCCGCGTAGTCGGCGAACGGCGGCAGCGTGGCGCAGGCCAGCAGGAAGACGATGGTCAGCGAGGCCAGCAGGATGTTCAGCGCGACCTCGTTGGGCGTCTTCTGCCGGGCCGCGCCCTCGACGAGACCGATCATCCGGTCGATGAAGGTCTCGCCCGGCTTCGTCGTGATCCGGATGACGATCCGGTCGGAGAGGACCTTCGTGCCGCCGGTCACGGCGGAGCGGTCGCCGCCGGACTCGCGGATCACGGGAGCGGACTCGCCGGTGATCGCCGACTCGTCCACCGAGGCGACGCCCTCGATGACATCGCCGTCACCGGGGATGATGTCACCGGCCTCGCAGACCACCAGGTCACCGATCCGCAGTGCGGTGCCCGGCACCCGCTCCTCGGATCCGTCCGCCGGCAGCCGGCGCGCGACGGCGTCGGTCTTGGCCCTGCGCAGGGTGTCTGCCTGGGCCTTGCCGCGGCCCTCGGCGACCGCCTCCGCCAGGTTGGCGAAGACCACCGTCAGCCACAGCCAGGCGCTGATGGTCCAGCCGAACCAGTCCCCCGGGTCCCTGACGGAGAACACCGTGGTCAGGACCGAGCCGATCCACACCACGAACATCACGGGCGACTTGACCATCACCCGGGGGTCGAGCTTGCGGAGCGCCTCCGGCACCGACGTGAGCAGCTGCCGGGGGGCGAAGAGACCCGCTCCGACACGGCCTTCGGCCCGATCGTGTCCGGTCGGCGCGTCCCGGTGGGGGGCGAGGGTGGAAGTGGACATGGAGTCCTCGTGCTTCTCGGTGTCGGTGGTCATCACGCCAGTCCTTCGGCGAGCGGGCCCAGGGCGAGGGCCGGGAAGAACGTGAGACCGGTGATGATGAGGATCGCGCCGACCAGCAGGCCGGTGAACAGGGGCTTATCGGTGCGCAGGGTGCCCGCGGTGACCGGCACCGGCCGCTGCCCGGCGAGCGAGCCGGCCAGTGCCAGGACGAACACCATCGGCAGGAAGCGGCCCAGGAGCATCACGAGCCCGGTCACGCTGTTGAACCAGTCGGTGTTGACGTTCAGCCCGGCGAAGGCCGAACCGTTGTTGTTGGCCGCGGAGGTGAAGGCGTACAGCACCTCGGAGAACCCGTGCGCACCGGAGTTGAGCATCGAGTGCGGCGGGGTCGGCAGCGCCATCGAGGCGGCCGAGGACACGAGCACCAGGGCGGGGGTGATCAGGATGTACGCTGCGGCCAGCTTCATCTCCCGCGCGCCGATCTTCTTGCCCAGGTACTCGGGCGTCCGGCCGACCATGAGGCCGGCGATGAACACCGCGATGACCGCCATGATCAGGATGCCGTAGAGGCCGGAGCCGGTGCCACCGGGCGCGATCTCGCCCAGCATCATGCTCAGCATCGTGATGCCGCCGCCGAGCCCGGTGAAGGAGGAGTGGAAGGAGTCCACCGCACCGGTCGAGGTGAGCGTGGTGGCCACCGCGAAGATCGACGACCCGCCGACGCCGAAGCGGACCTCCTTGCCCTCCATCGCCCCGCCCGCGGCCTGCAGCGCCGGGCCGTGGTGGGCGAACTCGCTCCACATCATCAGGGCGGTGAACCCGAGCCAGATCGCGCCCATGGTGGCGAGGATCGCGTAGCCCTGCTTCGCCGATCCGACCAGCACACCGAAGGTGCGGGTCAGGGAGAACGGGATCACCAGGATCAGGAAGACCTCGAACAGATTGGTGAAGGCGGTGGGGTTCTCGAAGGGGTGGGCGGAGTTGGCGTTGAAGTAGCCGCCGCCGTTGGTACCCAGCTCCTTGATGGCCTCCTGGGAGGCGACCGCGCCGCCGTTCCACTGCTGCGAGCCGCCCATGAACTGCCCGACCTCGTGGATGCCGGAGAAGTTCTGGATCGCCCCGCAGGCCACGAGGACCACCGCGGCGACGGCGGCGACCGGCACCAGGATCCGCAGGGTGCCGCGCACCAGGTCGGCCCAGAAGTTGCCGAGTTCACCGGTGCGCGACCGGGCGAACCCCCGGACGAGCGCCACGGCGACCGCCATGCCGACGGCGGCGGAGACGAAGTTCTGCACGGCCAGACCGGCGGTCTGCACGACGTGGCCCATGGTCTGCTCGCCGTAGTACGACTGCCAGTTGGTGTTGGTCACGAACGACACGGCCGTGTTGAACGACTGCGCCGGATTCACCGAGGAGAAGCCCATCGAGCCGGGCAGCACGCCCTGGAGCCGCTGGAGCAGGTAGAGGAACAGGACGCCGACGGCCGAGAAGGCGAGGACCGCACGCAGATACGCGGGCCAGGTCATCTCGCTGTCGGGATCGGCACCGATGCCCTGGTAGATCCACCGCTCCACCCGCAGATGCTTCGCGGAGGAGTAGACCCGGGCCATGTGGTTGCCGAACGGGATATGGACGAGCGCCAGCACGCCTATGAGGGCGAGCAGTTGGAGCACGCCCGCGGTTTCGGGACTCATGGGGTGGCTCAGAACCTCTCCGGGAAGATCAGGGCGAGGACGAGGTATCCCAGCAGGGCGACGGCCACGACGAGGCCGACGACGTTCTCGGCGGTCACAGCTTGGTCACCCCCTTGGCGACGAGGGCCACCAGCGCGAAGGACGCGAGCACGGTGACGACGAAGGCCAGATCGGCCATCGCGAGCTCCTGGAGTGAGGTTCGTTGGATCGGACGGTTCGAGGAAACCGCCTCCACGGCCGGATCCGGTGGCCGTTGACGGCTCTCTTACGGCGCCGCTGCCGGCCTTGACGGGACTCATACGACCGCCGGCCCGTGGCGATCCGGGCGCGGGTGCCGACGGCCGGAAAATAGTAGCCATGTACACAGTAGCCATGTACGGTATTCGGCATGAGCATGGGAACCGAAGGGGCGACGCCGGGCTTCCTGGTGTGGCGGCTGTCGACGAAGTGGCGGGTCGCCGTGGACCGCGCGGTGGCCCCGCTGGGGCTGACGCACGCGCAGTACGCACTGGTGGCCTCGCTGTACGGCATGCAGCGCACCGGCGTGCGGCCCAGTCAGCGCCGGCTCGCCGACCACACCGGCCTGGAGGCCCTGTACGTCTCCAAGCTGGCCCGTGGCCTGGAGTCGGCCGGACTCCTCACCCGGGCCAAGGACCCCGCCGACCCGCGCGCCGTACAGCTCGCGCTCACGGAGCAGGGCCGGGAGGTCACCGGGAAGGCGATCGACGTCGTTCAGGGGCTGCTGGGGCAGCTGTTGGCGCCGCTCGGCGGCCCGGACAGCCCGCGCGCCCGGCAGTTCAGCCGCGACCTGACGACCCTGCTCGACACACCGCTCGACCCGTTCGGCACCACCGATCACGAGACGGAGCAGTCATGACCATCACCGCACCCCGCGCCGACGGCCGTACCATCGGCCTCGCCCACTACGCCTCGCGCGCCGTCCTGGAGCACGTCCTCGCCCCGCACGGCGTCACCTTCCTCCAGTTCGTCACCCTCCGGCTCGCCTCCGTCGCGGACGGGCCGGTCGGGGAAACGGCCCTGATCGACGGCGTCGCCGGCACGGTGAAGGTCGACGGCGCGGAGGTGCGGCGCGCGATCGGCGACCTGACGTCCGCCGGCCTGCTGACGTTCGAGGAGCCGTCCGGTGTGCGCATGACGGACGCCGGGCGGAAGCTCTACGCCACGGCCGCGGCCGGGACCAGCGCGATCGCCGACCGGCTGTACGCGGGCATCTCCGAGGAGGACCGGTCGACCGCCGGACGGGTGCTCGCCCTGGTGACCGAGCGGGCCGACGCGGAACTGGCCGCCCTGCGGCAGTAGCCGCGCCGGCCACCCGGCCGACGACCAGGCCCGTCACCCCACACACACAGAAATAATGGAATATTGAACAACCCCTCTCCGTTGTGGCCGTCGAAGGAGGTCACGAGTGGAGACGCAAGTGCAGACCACGTACTACGACCACGGGACGCCGGCGGAGCGCTGGGAGCGCGCGCAGCAGTTCTTCGACGCGAAGGACTACGCGGGCGCGGCGCGGGTGCTGGCCGGGCTGGTCGAGGAGGTGCCGGAGCAGACGGGGCCGCGGCTGCTGCTGGCCCGCGCCTACTACCACTCGGCCCAACTGCGCCGCGCCGAGACCGAGTTGCGGATCATCGTCGAGCGTGACCCGGTGGAGCACTACGCGCGGCTGATGCTCGGCCGCACGCTCCAGCGGCAGTCGCGGCACGAGGAGGCGGAGCGGCATCTGCGGGTCGCCTCGGCGCTCGCGGGTGACTTCCCGCAGGAGTGAGTCGCCGCGCGACCGCCGTCGGGCGGGTCGTACGTCCAGGGTCCGGTTCCCGACGGGGGCCGGGCCCTCGGCATGTCCGCCCAGGGTCAGAGGGGGGTCGCCGCGTGCAGGATCCGGAAGAGGGCGACGGCCGAGTTCGCCGACGACATCGCGGACGCCAGCGACCCCGCGGCGGCGCCCCACGCGGCGAGGCCGACCGGGGTGAAAGCCGACGGCCAGCTGCGCGCCGCGGGTGCCGGGGCCAGCAGGGCCGCCACCCGGCGCGGTACGGGACCGGTCGCCGCCAGCGCGGGGAGGGTGGGCACGGGGGTGCCGGCGGACAGCAGCGCCGCCCGGCCGATGGCGCGGGCGACCGTCCGCCGGTCGCCGACCGCGCGGGCCGCCTCCTCGTCGGCCCACCGCTCGGCCGTGTAGAGGACGGCGGTGCGCAGCGGGCGCAGGAAGGGGGTGGCGCGGGCGGCCAGGTGTGCGGCGAGCAGGTGCCGCTGGTGGCGGCCGGCCAGGTGGGCGCGCTCATGGGCGAACAGGGCGCGCCGCTCGGCGGGGGCGAGCCCGGCCAGCAGGGCGGTGGTGACGACGATCCGGCCCCGGCGCCCGGGGAGGGCGTAGGCGTACGGCGTGCCGTCGGGCAGCACCGCCACGGTGCGGCCCGGCAGTGCGGCCAGGACCCGCCGGGCACCGCGGGTGACCCGGCGGTGCCGCCACAGGGTGCGGGCGCAGGCCGCGGCGACCATGCCGAGCGCGGGGATGGCGGCACGGCCGGCCACCTCGTCGTAGGGGACGGCGGCCCGCACCTGGGGGTCGGACCAGCCGTCCGGGAGGGGGTTGCCGGGAAGTTGGGCGGTGCCGACCACCATGAGCAGGGCCAGGCACAAGGTGCTGCACACGGCCATGACGACGGCGACGGCCGTCAGCAGCCGGGTCGCGGTGCGCGGGTGCAGCCGCGTCTCGGCGAGCCGGGCGACCGGCCAGGCGGACAGCGGCAGGACCAGCGGCAGGAAGACGAAGACTCCCACGGCCGGTCAGTCTCCCGTACCGCCGGCGTCGGTGCCCGGGAGGTCGAGCAGCGCCCGGAGCACTTGTTCGTCGCCGGGCGGGAGGGTGGTGACGAAGCTGGCCAGGACGGCCTCGCGGTCCCGTTCGCCGTCCAGCAGCCGGCGCATGCGCAGGGCGGCGAGCCGGGCCACGTCGGCGGTCGGCGTCCACACGAACGAACGGCCCCGCCGTTCGCGGGAGACGACGTCCTTGGCGAGCAGCCGGGTGAGGATCGTGACCACGGTGGTGTGGGCGAGGTCGCCGCCCAGCCGCTGGCGTACCCAGGCGGCGGTGACCGGTCCGTCGGCCTCGCGCAGCGCGCCGAGGACCTGGCCCTCCAGTTCCCCCTGGCCGCGCCGGACCCGGCCGCCTTCCCGCGCCATCTCCCCGTCTCCCCTTTCCCCACGGCCCGGTTCGCCCTCCGGCGCCCGGATCGCACCCCCCGCGGCCCGCCCGACATCTGCGCGCGGGCGTGGCGTCCACGCTACTTCACGCCGCCGACACCTTCGCGGCTGCGGCGCCGGTACGCGATCTCGCCGAGGGCGACGTCCACGGCGAGGAAGACGGCCAGCGGTATGCCGAGGAGCGGCACGAACCAGCCCAGCACGGCGACGGCGGCGAGCGCCGGGACGAGGATGTACGGCGGCACCTCGGCCCAGGCGCCGCGTGGCACGGGCCGGCCGAAGGCGGAGCCCCGGCCACGCTGCCACCACATGCGGTAGCCCCACACGATGACCAGGATCAGGGCGACGGCGAGCAGGGCGAGGGCGATCTGGTTGGCGATCCCGAAGAGCACGCCGGTGTGCAGGTCGATGCCCCATCGGGTGAGCTTGGCGAGGACGGGGTAGTCGGCGAACCGCAGTTCGTCGGTGACCCGGCCGGTGGCGGGGTCGACGGCGACCGCGTCCTGCCGGGTCGGCCAGCTCCGCTGGATCTGCCGGACGACGTAGGCGCTGTCCGCGTCGGCGGGCGGCACGATCTCCACGGGGTCGTCGAGGCCCTTGGCGCGGGCCGCCGCGAGCACCTGGTCCAGGCCCACGACGTGCCCGGCGCCGCCGGTGGTGCCCGCCCCCGTGCCGTGGCCCGAGTGCTCGCCGCCGCCGGCCGTGGCCGAGAGGGACGGCGTGGCCTGGCGCAGTGAGGTGCGCAGTTCGTCGATGTTGGCGCCCGCGTAGGTGGACCAGGTCAGACCGGTCGCGGACAGGAACAGGAACCCGGCGGCGGTCCAGACGCCGACGGTGCCGTGCAGGCCGAGGGTGCGCCGGCGCCCGCCGGTGCCGCGCACCTTGCGCAGGGCGCGCCGCCGGGAGAACCAGAGCACCAGTCCGCCGGCCGTGATCACCCACAGCCAGCTGGCGGCCAGTTCGCTGTAGAGCCGGCCGGTCTCGCCCAGGTGCAGGTTGGCGTGCAGCTGGTCGATCCAGGTGCGCAGGGGCAGCGCGCCTGTCGAGCCGTACTGTTCGAGCGCGCCGCGTACCTCGCCGGTGTAGGGGTCGACGAACACGGCGAGGGTGTGGTCGGGGTCGACGCCCTCGACCCCGGAGAGCAGCACCCGGGTGGTGGCGCCGGGTTCGGCGGAAGGGCGCACGGCGGAGACGGTGCCCTCGGGGTGGTCCTCGCGAGCGGCGGCCACCTGGGCGGAGACGGGCAGTTCGCGCTCCCCGACGGCGACGGTTCTCTCGTGGCCGTACAGGAGCTTCTCGGCCTGGAAGGAGCCCGCGTAGAGCAGGCCGGTGACGGCGGCGAGCAGCAGGAAGGGGGCGACCAGCACGCCGGCGTAGAAGTGCAGGCGCAGGACGAGGGGCCGCAGGGGCGCCCAGCGGCCGCGGGCGGCCGGGCGGGCCGCCTCCGCCGGGGCGCTCGGAGGAGCGGTGGTCATCGGGGGTTCTCCGGGGGCTCGGGCTCAAGCGGTGGCGCTCCAGTAGTCGGAGCGCGAAGGGGCGGAGTTCCCCGGGGTGTTGGTGACGTATGACACAGACGGCGGTGCGGGCATGGCATCCTGACGCGATGGCACCTCCCCCCGAACACGCACCGCTCGCCGAGCGCGTCGAGGAACTCCTCGCCGCCGGCGGCCCCCTGCCCGTCGTCGCGGCCGGACAGCCGGTGCTGCGGCGCGGCACCGAGCCGTACGAGGGCCAGCTCGGCCCGGCCCTGCTGGCCCGCTTCGTCGAGGCGCTGCGCGAGACCATGCACGCCGCTCCCGGTGTGGGCCTCGCCGCGCCCCAGGTCGGTGTGGAGCTGCGGATCGCGGTCCTCGAGGACCCGGCACCGGTGCCCGAGGAGATCGCGGTGGCCCGCGGCCGCGTCCCGCAGCCCTTCCGGGTGCTGGTCAACCCGGTGTACGAGCCCGTCGGCAGCGCCCGCGCCGCGTTCTTCGAGGGCTGCCTGAGCGTGCCGGGCTGGCAGGCGGTGGTCGCCCGGCACGCCGAGGTGCGGCTGCGCGCCGAGGACGAGCGGGGCCACGCGCTGGACGAGGTGTTCAGCGGCTGGCCGGCACGCATCGTCCAGCACGAGACGGACCACCTGGACGGCACCCTCTACCTGGACCGGGCCGAGCCGCGCTCCCTGTCCACGAACGCGGCGGTGACGGCCCTGTGGTCACAGCCGACCCCGCGGGCGGCGGCCGGGGCCCTGGGCTTCGAGCTGCCCTGACGAGGGGTCAGCTGTCGCGGTACGCCTCCAGCAGCCGCAGCCAGACCTCGCTGAGCGTCGGGTACGAGGCGACCGCGTGCCACAGGCGGCCGACCGGGACCTGGCCCACGACGGCGACGGTGGCCGAGTGGATGAGTTCACCGACGCCGGGGCCGACGAAGGTGACACCGCGCAGGATCTCGTCGTCCAGGTCGACGACCATGCGGGCGCGGCCCTTGTAGCCGTCGCCGTACAGGCCCGCACCGGCCACGGAGGAGAACTCCACGTCCACGGCGCGGATGCGGTGGCCGGCCTGTTCCGCCTCGGCGAGGGAGAGACCGACCGCCGCGGCCTCGGGGTCGGTGAAGACGACCTGGGGTACGGCGCCGTGGTCGGCGGTGGCCGCGTGCGCGCCCCACGGCTCGTCCAGCAGGGGACCGCCGGCGGCGCGGGCGGCGATCGCGGCTCCCGCGATGCGGGCCTGGTACTTGCCCTGATGGGTCAGCAGGGCGCGGTGGTTGACGTCGCCGACCGCGTACAGCCAGTCGGTGCCGGTGACGAGCAGGCTGTCGTCGGTCTCCAGCCAGGAGCCCGGCTCCAGGCCGACGCTCTCCAGGCCGAGGTCGTCGGTGTGCGGGGCGCGGCCGGTGGCGAAGAGGATCTCGTCGGCCTCGATGCGGTCGCCGGTGCCGGTCACGGCCACGACCGTGCCGTTGGCGCGGCTGACGGACTCCACAGAGGTCCCGGTGCGGACGTCGACGCCCGCCTCGGTGAGGGCCTCGGCGACCAGTTCCCCGGCGAACGGCTCCATCCGGTTCAGCAGGCCCTTGCCGCGCACCAGCAGCGTCACCCGCGAGCCGAGGGCCTGCCAGGCGGTGGCCATCTCGGTGGCGACGACACCGCCGCCGACGACGATCAGCCGCCCGGGTGCGGCCTGGGCGCTGGTCGCCTCACGGCTGGTCCAGGGCTTCACGTCGGCGAGTCCGGGCAGGTCGGGCAGTTGGGCGCGGGTGCCGGTGGAGACGGCGACGGCGTGCCGGGCGGTGAGGGTGGTGACCGTGCCGTCGGGAGCGGTCACGGTGACCGTGCGGGGACCGGCGAGCCGGCCCTGGCCGCGGTAGAGGTCGGTGCCGGTGCCGTCGAGCCAGGCGACCTGGCCGTCGTCCTTCCAGTGGGAGGTGAAGGCGTCGCGGCGGGCGAGCACGGCCGGCGTGCCCAGGGGCCCCCGGACCGCCTCGGCCAGGCCGGGCAGCCTGCGGGCGTCGGACTGGGCGATGACCGGCCTGAGCAGGGCCTTGCTGGGCATGCAGGCCCAGTACGAGCACTCACCGCCGACCAGTTCGCTCTCCACGAGCGCGGTGGTGAGACCGGCCGCCCGGGTGCGGTCGGCGACGTTCTCCCCCACGGGTCCGCCCCCGATCACCACGACGTCGTACGCGATGGATTCCGTTTCCGTCATGGGGCCAGTCTGGTGGGTGGTGTGCGGCGAGGCCACATGGGTACGCGCGCGGAACACAGGCATGCACGTGTGGAATAGGCGGCCCGGCGGCCGTGTTTCCGCCGTCGGCACACCCCACACCAGGAAGAGGGACACACGCCATGAGCAGCACTGTGGAGCTGACCAAGGAGAACTTCGACCAGACGGTCACCGAGAACGACTTCGTTCTCATCGACTTCTGGGCGTCCTGGTGCGGCCCGTGCCGCCAGTTCGCGCCCGTGTACGACAAGGCCGCCGAGGAGAACAAGGACCTGGTGTTCGGCAAGGTGGACACCGAGGCCCAGCCGGAGCTGGCCCAGGCGTTCGGCATCCAGTCGATCCCGACGCTGATGATCGTCCGGGACAAGGTCGCGATCTTCGCCCAGCCAGGTGCCCTGCCGGAAGCCGCTCTCGCGGACGTCATCGAGCAGGCCCGCAAGCTCGACATGGACGAGGTCCGCAAGAGCATCGCCGAGCAGGAGGGCGGCGCCGCCGAGTAGGCACGCGGCGTTCGTCACCGCTTTTCGGCCGGCCGGCGCGCCGCCGCCGGCAGGTCCCGGGTCAGCTGGACTCGCGCCGGACGACCGAGGCACCCAGCACCCGGTGCACCTCCGGTTCGCCGCCGGGGTCGCGCACCGCGCGGTCGACCAGTTCGGCGAGGTCGCGGCCGGAGGGCAGTTCGATGTGGACGGTGCTGAGCCGCGGGCGCAGCAGCCGGCCGAGCATCAGGTCGTCGGCGCCGATCACGGCGAGTTCCCGCGGAATGCGCACGCCCTCGTCCTGGAGCGCGCGCATCAGCAGCATCGCGTACTCGTCGTTGTAGGCGAACAGCGCGTCGAGCCCCGACTCCCGCCGTGGCGCGGCCAGTCGGGCGGCCAGCCGGGCGGCAGCCTCCTCGGTGTAGGCGAGCGGCAGCTCGGTCACCGTCGCGTCCGTGCCCTTCAGGGCCTGGCGCACGCCCGCGAGCCGGGGCCGTGAGTAGGCCTCCAGGCCGGGCTCCTCGGGTACGACGACACCGATCCGGCGCCGGCCCCGTTCGTAGAGGTGGGCGCCCGCACAGTGGCCCACGGCCTCGTGGTCCATGAGCAGCGCGTGCGCGCCGTCGACCCGGTCGGGGCCGAGCGTGACGACGGCCCGGGCGCCGGACCGCTTGAGGACGTGGACGCCCTGCGGGCCCAGCCCCGCACCCGGAACGAGAACGGCGACCGGCCTCAACTCGGCCCAGGCGCGGGCCGCTTCGTCCCCCTGGAGCCCGACGCTGCCGTACTGCACGACGGTGTAGTCGAGGCGGCCCAGCGCCCACTGCAGTTCATTGAGGAACCCGCTGTAGAGCGGGCCCACCGGGATCGCCGGGGCGGGCATGAGGACCATGCGGCTGTGTCCGGCGCGCAGGCTGCGGGCGGCCGCGTGCGGGACGTACCCCAGTTCCCTGGCGGCCTCGCGGACGCGCCGGCGCGTCGGCTCGCTGATGCGCACGGCGCTGGTGTTGTTGAGGACGTAGGACACGGTCGCGCGCGAGACGCCGGCCAGGCGGGCCACGTCGGCGCTCGTGGGCGTGTTCGGTATCTGCACCATGACAGAGCGCATCTTGGCAGAGGCGCGGCGGCGGGGCGCAGCCGGGGGAACGTGGTTCACCGTTGGACGAAATCGGGTCGAACGTACATTCATGCGAACACATTCGTCACGAACTGGTTCGCAACGAACATGTTCGTTAGCCTGGTGACATGACCGCTGCCCCCCGTTCCCGCCGCGAACGTCCCGCCAAGCCCGCCCTCAGCAGGGAGGGCATCGTCGCCGCCGCCGTCGCGATCCTGCGCGCGGAAGGTCTGCGCAAGGTCACCATGCGGCGGCTGGCGCAGGAACTCGACACCGGACCGGCCTCGCTGTACGTCTACGTCCGCAACACCGACGAGCTCCACGCGGCCGTGCTGGACGAACTCCTCGGCACGATCGGCCCCGCACCGGCCGAGGGCGACTGGCGGGAGCGGCTGGAGAAGGTGCTCACCGGCTGCACCGCGATGCTCCTGGAACACCCGAGCCTCGCCCGCTCGGCCTTGACCGCCCGCCCCAGCGGGCCGCACTACCTGCGTCTCATCGAGACCCTGCTGGAACTGCTCCGATCGGGCGGCGTGCCCCCCGAGCAGGCGGCCTGGGGGGTCGATCTGCTGCTGCAGCACGCGATGGCGACGGCCGCGGAGCACGCCGGCGAGGAGTCCCCGGACGAATGGCAGCCGGTGATCCGGGCCCTGCGCGAGGCACCCGCGGACACCCATCCGCACATCGCCGCCTCCGCCGGCGCGCTGCTGTCCGGCACCCCCGAGGCCCGCCTCTCCTGGGCCTTCCAGACCCTGATCCACGGCATCGAACGGACCGCCGTACCCGACTGACCACGGCATCGAACGGACCGCCGTACCCCGGCGAGCACCGCCTCCGGCGGACCGCCGCGCCCGACCGACCGGCCAGGAGGCCACCATGACCACCACTCCCTCCCTCCCGCACCACCCCGTGGCCGTCGTCGGCGCCGGACTCGGCGGGCTCACCCTCGCCCGGGTGCTGCACGTACACGGCATCGAGGCCGCCGTCTTCGACCTGGACGCCTCGGCGGCGGCCCGCACCCAGGGCGGCATGCTGGACATCCACGACGACTCCGGGCAGCCGGCGCTGCGCGCCGCCGGGCTGTACGACGAGTTCCTGGCCCGTGTCCATCCCGGCGGCCAGGCCGTGCGGGTTCTCGACCGGCACGGCACCGTCCGGCTGGCGGAGACCGACGACGGCACCGGCGGACGCCCCGAGATCGACCGCGGCGCGCTGCGGGACCTGCTGCTCGACTCCCTCCCGGAGGGCACGGTCCGCTGGGGCGCGAAGGTGACCGGGGCGCGTCCGCTGGGCGGCGGCCGGCACGAGGTGACGCTCGCCGACGGCTCCGCGTTCACCACGGACGTGCTGGTCGGCGCGGACGGCGCCTGGTCGCGCGTCCGGCCGCTGCTGTCCTCGGCCCGGCCCGCGTACACGGGCGTGTCGTTCGTCGAGGCGGACCTGCGGGACGCCGGTCTGCGCCACCCGGTCAGCGCGGAGGTGGTCGGCGGCGGGATGCTCTTCGCGCTCGGCACGGGCCGCGGCTTCCTCGCCCATCGCGAGACGGACGGCAGCCTGCACGTGTACGCGGCCGTCGTGGCGCCCGAGGACTGGCTGGACGGCATCGACTTCACGGCCGCCGAGGCGGCGAGGTCGGCGGTGCTGAAGGAGTTCGACGGCTGGTCGGAGCACCTGCGGGCGCTGGTCGGGGACGCGGACGGCACGCTGGTGCCGCGCCGGATATTCGCCCTGCCGGTCGGGCACCGCTGGGACCGGGTCCCGGGGGTCACGCTGCTCGGCGACGCCGCCCATCTGATGTCGCCGTTCGCCGGCGAGGGCGCCAACCTGGCGCTGGCCGACGGTGCGGATCTCGGCCTGGCGCTGGCCGCGCACCCGGGGGACCCCGAGGCCGCGCTGGCCGCCTACGAGGCCGGGATGTTCCCGCGGGCCGAGGCCTCCGCGGCGGACTCGGCGCGCAGCGGAGAGCTGCTGTTCCGGGCCGACGCGCCGCAGGGGCTGCTCGACATGTTCGCCGGGCGGCCGGACCAGTCGGGCCAGCCGTACTGACGGACTGGACGGATCTCGTCCGGGTCTGGGCCGACCCGGACGAAGGACCCTAGCGGGGCGGTTCGGTGCGGGTCACCCGGGCGACCAGGTCGACCCAGCCGGTCTCCAGCCGCTCCATGGGCATCCCGCACTGCCGGTGCAGATGGTGGATGAGCGCGGGGTCGAGCCAGGCCATCAGGGTGTGGGCCAGCAGTTCGCTGTCGTCGTCCGGCACGATCTGCCGAAGCAGCATCATGACGTGGCCGCGCAGCGCCCCGGAGGCGGGGTGGGAGTAACGGCGGCACGGCTCGGGCTGGGCGGCCAGCTGGAGGTCGAGCTGCTCCGCCGAGCGGTACAGCACCGCCACGCCGAACGCCCGCAGCCGCTCCAGGGGCGAGGCTCCGGGGCCCAGCGGCGGCGGCCCGCTCATGAAGTCGGCCTGCAGTCGTGCGGCCGAGTGGTCGAGCAGGGCCGTCAGCAGGCCGGTGCGGTCGCCGAAGCGGCGGAAGACCGTGCCCTTGCCGACCTGGGCCGCGGTGGCCACCGCCTCCATGGTGACCCCGGCGACCCCCTGCTCCGCGATGAGCCGGGCGGCGGCCTCCAGCAGCCGGGCGCGGTTGCGGGCCGCGTCCGCGCGCAGGTTCGTCTCCTCGGGTGCCGCCGGGCCGACGTCCAGCAGCCGGGGCGCGTCGAGGGGCTCCTGGGGCTGGGGGCAGGGCGGCAGAGGGCTGGACATGACGACAGCGTAAAGCATGGGGAAGAAAACTGGACCGTGGTCCGTTTAGGGTGGTAGAAAATTAACCGGACCACGGTCCGGATTGTGACGGCACTGTTTCACCCCCTTGGAGTCCCCATGTCTGTTCGCATCCTCGCGCTCGTCGGCAGCCTTCGCGCCGGTTCGCACAACCGCCAGCTCGCCGAGGCCGCTGTGAAGCTCGCGCCCCAGGGCGCCGAGGTCGAGCTCTTCGAGGGCCTGGCGGACATCCCCTTCTACAACGAGGACATCGACGTCGAGGGCAGCGTCCCGGCCGCCGCCGCGAAGCTGCGCCAGGCCGCGCAGGCCTCCGACGCCTTCCTGCTGTTCTCCCCCGAGTACAACGGCACCATCCCGGCCGTCCTGAAGAACGCCATCGACTGGCTGTCCCGCCCCTACGGCGCCGGCGCCTTCGGCGGCAAGCCCGTCGCCGTGGTCGGCACCGCGTTCGGCCAGTACGGCGGCGTGTGGGCGCAGGACGACACCCGCAAGGCCGTGGGCATCGCCGGCGGCAAGGTCGTCGAGGACATCAAGCTGTCCATCCCCGGCTCGGTCACCCGCTTCGCCGAGACCCACCCGGTCGACGACGCCGAGGTCGCCGCGCAGCTGACCGAGGTCGTGGCGCGTCTGCACGGCAACGTGGGCGAGGTCGCGGCCGCCTGAGCCGTACGTTCCCCCCGGGCGGGGCGCCACCGCGTGGGCCGGACCCGGGGGGGAGGGCCGGATGTCGTGTCCGGGGCGCGGCGTGGCGGCTCGGACTGGGTACGCGTCTGTTGGCCGCGTACAACCGTCGCGGTGCGTCGCCCGGCCGGCCGCCGTCGGCCGGACGAGTCCTCCGAGGAGAAGCCATGCCCCTGGTCCCGCCGCCGTTCGACCCTGAGCTCGCCGCCGCGCTGGAGCCGATCAAGGGTGTGAGCGGGCCGGGGTTCACCCTGGACGAGCTGGACGACGCCCGGCGGGCGGCCGGCCCGGAGCTGCTCGGACTGCTGGACCTCACCATGGACGGCGCCTTCGAGGTGGAGGACCGTACGGTGCCCGGGCCCGAGGGCGCCCCGGACATCTCCCTGCTGCTGTGCCGGCCCGCCTCCCCCGCGGCCACGGCCCCGCTGCCGGTGATCTACCACGTGCACGGCGGCGGCATGATGATGGGCACCAACCGGGCCGGCGTGGCCGAACCGCAGGACTGGGCGCGTGAGCTGGGCGCGGTCGTGGTGTCGGTGGAGTACCGCCTCACCCCCGAACACCCGTACCCCGCGCCGGTGGAGGACGTGTACGCCGGTCTGCTGTGGACGGCGGAGCACGCGAAGGAGATCGGCGGCGACCCGGACCGGATCGTCGTCGCGGGCGCCAGCTCCGGCGGCGGCCTCACCGCGGCGCTCGCCCTGCTCACCCGGGACCGGCACGGTCCTCGGCCGCTCGGCCAGCTGCTGATGTGCCCGATGCTCGACGACCGCAACGACACCGTCTCCAGCCACCAGATGGCCGGTCTCGGCGTCTGGGACCGCACCGCCAACGACACCGCCTGGACGGCACTGCTCGGCGACCGCCGCGGCGGCCCGGACGTCTCCCCCTACGCCGCGCCCGCCCGCGCCCGGGACCTGTCCGGGCTGCCTCCGGCCTACCTCGACGTCGGCTCCGCGGAGACCTTCCGCGACGAGGTGGTGGCCTACGCGTCCGCCCTCTGGCAGGCCGGCGGCGCGGCCGAACTCCACGTCTGGCCGGGCGGCTTCCACGGCTTCGACTCCCTCGCCCCGGAAGCGGCCCTGTCCCGCGCGGCCCGCACGGCACGCGTGGACTGGCTGCGCAGACTGCTGGCACGCTGAACCACGGCCGCGACCGGCCATCCGGGCAGCCCACCGGGACCGCGTTCGGGAGCCCGGCGCGGCCGGTGGCTCGACGTTCGTCGTGCGGCGTCGCCGAAGACACCCGTGCGAAAAGCGTGTGCCTGCCGGCCGACTGACGTTACCGTTCGGTAGACATCGTGCCCGGAGCCTCCCGGAGGTGCACCCCCCATGACGCCCGACCGTGCCGCAGGCCTCGCGGAGACCCGAGACGCCCTCGCCGACGGGGAGATGACCTCCCGGGAACTGGTCGAGCGGACACTCGCCCGGATCGAGGCCACCCAGCCCACCCTGAACGCCTTCCGGATCGTGCGTGCGGAGGCCGCGCTCGCCGAAGCCGACGCCGCCGACCGGAAGTTGGCGGCCGGAGACCGGCGCCCGCTGCTCGGGGTGCCGGTGGCGGTCAAGGACGACATGGACGTGGCGGGCGAGCCGACCGCGTTCGGCTGCGCGGGGGACTTTCCGCGCGTGGCCGCGGACGGCGAGGCGGTACGGCGGCTGCGCGCGGCCGGTGCCGTGATCGTCGGCAAGACGAACACCTGCGAGCTGGGCCAGTGGCCGTTCACCGAGGGCCCGGCGTTCGGCGACACCCGCAACCCCTGGCACACCGGGCACACCCCGGGCGGGTCGTCGGGCGGTTCGGCCGCCGCCGTGGCCGCCGGGCTCGTACCGGCCGCGCTCGGCTCCGACGGCGCCGGCTCGGTACGCATCCCCGCCTCCTGGACCCATCTCATCGGCATCAAGCCGCAGCGCGGCCGCATCTCGACCTGGCCGCGCGGCGAGTCCTTCCACGGCATCACCGTCAACGGCACCCTCGCCCGTACGGTCGCCGACGCGGCCCTGCTGCTGGACGCGGCGAGCGGCAACCACGACCGGGACCCGCACCGGCCGCCCGCGCTCACCGTGTCCGACGCGGTCGGCCGCGACCCGGGCCGGCTGCGCATCGCCCTGTCCCTGAAACCGCCGTTCACCGCCGTACCGGCCCGCCTCCAGCCGGAGGTGCGCGCCCGGGTCATGGAACTCGCCGCGCGGCTGGACGAGTTGGGGCACACCGTCGAGGAGGCGGACCCGCCCTACGGCCAGATCGGGCTGACCTTCCTGCCGCGTGCCACCGCCGGCATCGCCGACTGGGTCCGCGAGACGCCCGACCCGGCGCTGCTGGACCCGCGCACCCGAGGCGCGGCCCGGTTCGGCCGGTTGCTCGGCGGGGCCCCGCTGCGGGCGGCCCGGCGTGCCGAGGCGGTCCTGCACCGGCGGATCGGTGCCTTCTTCGGGTCGTACGACGTGGTCCTCGCCCCGACGACGGCCGCTCCCCCGCCCGCGATCGGCGCCCTGCACAAGCTGCGCGGGTTCGCCACCGACCGCGCCATGATCGCCGCCTGCCCCTACGCCTGGCCGTGGAACGTGCTGGGCTGGCCCGGCGTCAACGTCCCCGCCGGTTTCGTCGGCGACGGCCTGCCGGTGGGCGCCCAGTTGCTCGGCCCCGCCAACAGCGAACCCCTGCTGGTCTCCGTCGCCGCGCAGTTGGAGGCCGAACTGCGCTGGCACGAGATGTGGCCGCCGCAGCGGACGGAGGCCGGCACTCCGGCCGCGTGAGCGCGTTCCGCCCTTACTCTGGGCCCATGGACGACGCGTCGTTGATCGGGCTGATGGGACGGGTGACGGGGACGGTCGGACCCGGGCTGGTCGGCGAGGTGATCGTGCGGGTGCGTGGCGGCGCCGAGCACTTCCTCGCCCACCCGGCCGACGGCACGGCCCGCATCGAGCCGGGCACGGTGGTGATGGTGGTGGAGCACCTGCCGCCCAGGACGGTCTACGTGACGTCCGCGTACGACAGGTGAGGCGCACCAGGTGAGCACGCTCCGCCCCAGGTGAGAGCGGTACGCGTCAAGATTGCAACAAGAAACCGTCAGCGTCTTCTCGGGGGGTTCCGGGAGGCGCACACTCCCTTCGTTCGGTGCCGAGAGGGCACCTTCCAAAGGGGGCGTATGCCGATGGTTGTCGGCGTCGTTGCGGGGGCGGTCGTCGTTGCCGTCCTCGTGTTGATCGGTCTGTTCAAGATGATGTGGCGGGTCGCCGAGCCGAACGAGGCGCTCATCATCTCCGGGTCCAAGCACCGTACCGAGGGCATCGAGGAGGGCCTGGGATTCCGCATCGTCACCGGGCGCGGCACGCTGGTGCTGCCCGGTGTGCAGGCGGTGCGCAAGCTCTCGCTCGACCTGAACGAGACCGAGTTGCAGGTGGACTGCGTGACCCACCAGGGCATTCCGCTCAAGGTGCGGGGTGTGGTCATCTTCAAGGTGGGCGACGACTTCGTGTCGATCGCGAACGCGGCCCGCCGTTTCCTGGACCAGCAGAAGCTGATGTCCGAGCGGGTGCACAACGTGTTCGCCGGTCATCTGCGGTCCATCGTCGGCGGGTTGACGGTCGAGGACATGATCCGCGACCGGGAGAAGCTGACCGGGCAGACCCGGGCGGCCTGCGGTACGGAGATGGAGAAGCTCGGCCTGATCGTCGACTCGCTGCAGATCCACGAGATCGAGGACCCGACGGGTTACATCCAGAACCTGGCCATGCCGCACGCGGCGGCCGTACAGCGGGACGCGCGGATCGCGCAGGCGGAGGCGAACCGCTTGGCCACCGAGGCCGAGCAGCAGTCGTTCGCGCGGATGGCCGAGGCCACCCGGGACAGCGAGATCCTGCAGGCCGGCTACCAGGCCGAGCGGGACAAGGCGGCGGCGAAGTCCCAGCAGGCCGGCCCGCTCGCCGCGGCCGCCGCCCGCCAGGAGGTCGTCGTACAGGAGACGCGGGTCGCCGAACTCGAGGCGCACCGGCGGGAGCAGCAGCTCCAGGCGGACGTCCGCAAGCCGGCGGACGCTCAGGCCTACGAGAAGCGGACGCTGGCCGAGGCCGAGCGTGACGCGCGGATCTCGGCGGCACAGGCCAAGGCGAAGGAGACGGAGCTGGCGGCCGTCGCCGAGGCGACCCGGGTGAAGGCGGCCGCGACCGCCGAGGCCGAGGCGACCAGGACCCGTGGTGCGGCGTCCGCCGACGCCACCCGGGCCACCGGTGAGGCCGAGGCCGCCGCCGCGCAGGCCAGGGGTCTGGCGGAGGCCGAGGCGACCAAGGCGCAGGGTCTGGCGGAGGCGGAGGCCATCAAGGCCCGTGCCGCCGCGCTCGCCGAGAACCAGGAGGCGGTCGTCGCCCAGCAACTCGCCGAGAAGTGGCCGGAGATCGTCCAGGCGGGCGCGTCCGCGTTCGGCAACGTGGACAACATGGTGCTGCTCAACGGCGCCGACGGCATGGGCGAGTTGTTCGCCAAGGCGCTCACCATGGGCGGCACGGGTCTGGGGTTGGCGCGCAAGCTGCTGGCGTCGATGGGCGACGGCAACGGGCAGGCGGTGAACGGCGCCTCGCCCTCCCTCAACGGCGTGGTGACGCCTCCGCAGCAGAGGGTGCCCGTGGAGCAGGAGGGCTGAGAAGGAGGTGTCGCGTCGCGGCCGGGGTCCCTCACCGGGGCTCCGGCCGCGCTGCGCGCGGACCCGGTCAGGCCGTGAGCAGGCCGGCACCCAGGGCGAGCAGGGCGACGACCTTGAGGATCTCCAGTCCGACGTACCAGAAGTGGCCCCGGGAGCAGGGCAGTTCCTCGCCCGCGAGGACCCGGTCGGACCGGCGGTTGAGAGGGGGGCGGACGACGGCGAGCTGGGCGAGGAGCAGGGCGGCCACGCCGGTTCGGTCAGGGCCCGGCGGGCCGGGACGGCCGGGCCCGGGTGGTTCAGGGGAGCGTGGTCGCGGTCAAGTGGGCCACGCAGGTGTCCGGTTCGGCGAACGGCTCCAGCCCGTGGCCGTCAGGGGAGCCTCCAGCCGGGCCAAGGCGCCCTGCATCAGGCCGTGATGGAGCGGGCACACCAACCGGCCCACGCCCGCGTGACGGCCGGTGGCCGGGCGCCCGTTGCGTCCGCGGCGCCGGGCACTAGGGTGCCCCCGTGAGCACGTCTACCGAAGAGAACGTCCCCGGCCGCCACGGCCGTCATGCCACCACGGAGGCCGACCCGCGCGAGGTCGGCCGGGTGCGCACCGAGTACTCCCCGGCCCACGACGGCGACCCGGACCCCGGAGAGATCGTGTGGACCTGGGTCCCCTTCGAGGAGAACGACGGCCGGGGCAAGGACCGCCCGGTCCTGGTCGTGGCCCGGGAGGCGGCGGGCACCTTCCTCGCCGTCCAGCTCTCCAGCAAGCGGCACGACGGCGACCGGGAGTGGGTGCCGATCGGCAGCGGCCCCTGGGACCGGTCGGGCCGGGACTCGTGGGTGGACGTGGACCGCGTGCTGCGGCTGCACGAGGAGGGCATGCGCCGCGAGGCCTGCGCGCTGGACCGGATGCGCTTCGATCTGGTCCGCCGGCGGCTGCACGAACGTTACGGCTGGACCTGACCGCGGCTCGGACCGGCGCTCCGCGCGGCCACCACGGCGTCCGCGACCACCCCGGAGTGCGGGGCCGCGCCCGTCACGACGGCACGCGCGCACAGCCCGCCGCTTCCGCGGGGACTTCCCGACGGCGCCCCCCGCCCTGGGCGAACGCCTGTTCGAACGCCGCCCGCACCTCCGCCCCGGGGGTCCGGTCCAGCACCCCGAACACCACGTGGTCGAAGGAGCGCGCGAACCGGGCACCGGGGCCGAGCAGCGCCCGGAAGGCGGCCGCGACCTGCGCCGGGTCGTTCTGGAAGACCCCGCAGCCCCAGGCGCCGAGCACCAGTCGCCGGTAGCCGTGCGCCGCGGCCGTCTCCAGCACCCGCTCGGCGCGCCGCCCCAGGACGCCCGCCAGCTCGGCGGCGCGTTCCGGTGCCGTACGGCGTACGACGCCGGCGTTGGGCGCGGCGGCGGTCAGGAAGCCCGCGAGGTAGGGCTCCGGGAGCAGCCGTCCCCGGTCGTCGCGGAAGACCGGGACCGCCGGTGAGTGGATCACCCGGTCCGTGTAGAACGGGTCGCGGTCGGCACGGTGGTGATCGTAGAAGGCGCGGGCCGCCAGCAGGCAGGTGTGCAGCGCCGAGGCGCGGCACAGGGCTTCCTCCTGGGCCTGGGCGCCGTTGAGATAGCCACCGCCCGGGTTCCGCGCGGAAGCGAAGTTCAGGACGGCGACCGGGGCGCCGGCCAGTCGGCGGGCCGCCTCCAGGCTGCTCTCGCCGGTGACCTCGACGAGGGGGCCCGACCCGCGAACCGGGTCGCCCTGAGCCGGCGGCGGATCCACGGCCACCGGCTCGGGGCCGAACATCCTGGTGCCCGCCCGCGCGGCCTCGATCGCCGCCGTGAGCGGCACCTCCCGGCCGTCCGGGGCCGGGTACCGGCCCGCCGCGACGATCTTCTCCGTCTGCGTGGCGATCCCGCGCAGGCGCGCGCTCACGGCGCCACCCCCGTGGACGCCGTGCCCGCTGCCTGCGCGGACTCCCCCGTCGTGCTCATGCAGGCATCCTGGGTGATCCTGGTGATGCGGTGCAACGGAGTTTCCCACCCCCGGAACGGTCCCCGAACGCCTGCGGAAGGGGACATGACCGATCCGGAAACGCACGGCGGGGCACTCTTGTGCGATTTGGCGCGAGGGTCTTGGGTGGGACGAGTGTCTGCCATCGGCCCACGCCCCCGTGGGCCGATGGCATGGTGGAATCTCAGGAGGATCCCGGCATGTCCGATTCACAGAGCGACGGTGGTGACTGTACGGACCACCGCACCGCCGTCACCGAACCCGAGGTGGAGGCCCTGGTCCGGGGCATCTGCTTCAAGACGGGCCCGCCCCGCGTCCTCGGCGTGGAGCTGGAGTGGCTCGTGCACGAACTGCGGGAGCCGCGGCTCCCCGTGGCACCCGAACGACTCGAGGCGGTCTACGCCACCCTGCGGGCCGTGGACCTGGGATCGGCGCTCACCGTCGAACCCGGGGGCCAGCTGGAGCTGAGCTCCCTGCCCGCCGCCTCCCTGACGGAGTGCATCGGCACCGTCTCCGCCGACCTGGACGCCGTCCGCGCCGTCCTGGCCGAGGACGGCCTCGGCCTCGTCGGCATCGGCCACGACCCCTGGCACCCACCCCGCAGGTTCCTGCACGAGCCGCGCTACGACGCCATGGAGGCCTGCCTGGACCGGGGCGGTCCGGCCGGCCGCCACATGATGTGCGCCTCGGCTTCCGTCCAGGTCTGCGTGGACGCCGGCCACGAGGAGCCGGGCCCGCTGGGCCACGCGCGGCGCTGGTGGCTGGCGCACCAGCTGGGCGCGGTGCTGCTGGCCGCGTTCGCCAACTCCCCGCTGATCGGGCAGCGGCCCACGGGCTGGATGTCCACCCGGCAGCTGATGTGGATGGAGATCGGCACGGGCCGGGCGGGCGGCCCCCCGCTGGACGGGGAGCCGCGGGCCATGTGGGCCCGGCACGTACTGGACTCGCCGGTGATGTGCGTCCGCGGCGACGGCGGGCCGTGGGAGGTGCCCGACGGGCTCACCTTCCGGGAGTGGACCCGTTCCCGGTCGCCCCGGCCGCCCACCCGGGCGGACCTCGACTACCACCTCACCACGCTGTTCCCGCCGGTCCGGCCGCGCGGCCATCTGGAACTGCGCATGATCGACGCGCAGCCCGGGGACGACGGCTGGATCGTGCCCCTCGCGGTGACGGCGGCCCTGTTCGACGACCCGGAGGCGGCCGAGACCGCCTACCGGACGGTGAAGCCGCTGGCGGAGCGGGCGCTGAACCGGCCCGCGCCGCACAACCCGCTGTACACGGACGCAGCCCGGTACGGCCTCGCGGACCCGGAGCTGCAGGACACCGCGGCTGCCTGTTTCGCGGCGGCGCTGGAGGCCCTGCCCAGGATGGGGGCCACCACCGAGGTCATGGACGCCGTGGCGGCGTTCGTGGACCGCTACGTCGCCCGGGGCCGCTGCCCGGCCGACGATCTGCTGGACCGGCTGCACGACGGGGAGCCGGCCCGGCACCGGCACGGCCCCACCGGGGGCACGCCCATCTCCCACGGGAAGGACATCCGCACATGACCGCCCCCGAGACCGACCCCACGACCGGCGAGACCGACTCCGAGGCCCTGCGCAAGCGGGCGCTGGCCTCGCTGATTTCCGCACGCGAGCGCACCACGCTGCTGACCAGCTGCGTCGACGACCCGGACCTGACCGCCCAGCACTCCCCGCTGATGTCGCCGCTGGTGTGGGACCTCGCGCACATCGGCAACCAGGAGGAGCAGTGGCTCCTGCGGGCGGTCGGCGGCCGGGACGCGATGCGCCCGGAGATCGACACCCTGTACGACGCCTTCGAGCACCCCCGGGCCGAGCGGCCCTCGCTGCCGCTGCTGCCGCCCGCCGAGGCCCGCGGCTACGCGGCCGAGGTGCGCGGCCGGGCGCTCGACCTGCTGGAAGGGGCGGACTTCCACGGCACCCGGCTGACCGAGGCCGGTTTCGCCTTCGGGATGATCGCCCAGCACGAACAGCAGCACGACGAGACCATGCTGATCACCCATCAGCTGCGGAAGGGGCCGCAGGCCCTGACCGCCCCCGACCCCGAGCCGGTGCCGCTGTTCACCGGTCCGGTCGAAGTCCTGGTGCCGGGCGGCCCGTTCACGATGGGGACGTCGGCGGAGCCGTGGGCGCTGGACAACGAACGCCCGGCGCACCCGCGGGAGGTGGCGCCGTTCTGGATCGACACGACACCGGTGACGAACGCGGCGTACCAGGCCTTCATCGCGGACGGCGGCTACGAGACCGAACGCTGGTGGACGCCCGAGGGCTGGGCGCACGTCCGGAAGCACTCCCTCACGGCTCCCCTGTTCTGGCGGCGCGACGGCGACCAGTGGCTCAGGCGCCGGTTCGGCATCACGGAACAGGTACCGCCCGACGAGCCGGTGCTGCACGTCTGCTGGTACGAGGCGGACGCCTACGCCCGCTGGGCCGGGCGCCGGCTGCCCACCGAGACCGAGTGGGAGAAGGCCGCACGCCACGACCCGGTCACCGGGCGCTCCCGGCGCTACCCGTGGGGCGACGCCGACCCGGCGCCCGAGCACGCCAACCTGGGCCAGCGGCACCTCAGGCCGGCTCCGGCCGGCAGCTACCCGGCCGGTGAGTCCCCGCTGGGCGTACGGCAGTTGATCGGTGACGTGTGGGAGTGGACGGCGAGCGACTTCCTGCCGTACCCGGGGTTCAGGGCGTTCCCGTACAAGGAGTACTCGGAGGTGTTCTTCGGGTCCGACTACAAGGTGCTGCGCGGCGGTTCGTTCGCCGTGGACGCGGTGGCCTGCCGGGGCACCTTCCGCAACTGGGACCACCCGATACGCCGGCAGATCTTCTCCGGGTTCCGCACCGCCCGCTCGGAGGCCGTCTGATGTGTCGTCACCTGGCCTATCTGGGGCCCGAGGAACCGCTCGGCCGGATCCTGACCGAGCCCCCGCACAGTCTGTTCCGCCAGTCGTGGGCACCGCGGCGGCAGCGGTACGGAACGGTCAACGCCGACGGGTTCGGGGTGGGCTGGTACGCCCGCGAGGACCCGGTCCCGGCCCGCTACCGGCGGGCCGGGCCGATCTGGGCGGACCTGTCCTTCGCCGACCTGGCCCGGGTGGTGCGTTCCGGCGCCGTGCTCGCGGCCGTACGCGACGCGACCCTCGCGGGCGCGGACGCGGAGGCCGCCGCCGCGCCCTTCGCGGCGGGCCGGTGGCTGTTCAGCCACAACGGGGCGATCGCGGGCTGGCCGGACTCCGGGGCGTCCCTGGTCTCCGCGCTGCCCCCGGTCGACCTGCTGTCGTTCGAGGCCCGCAACGACTCGGCGTTCGTCTGGGCGCTGGTGCTGCACCGGCTGCGCAGCGGCGACGACCCCGCCACGGCCCTCGGCGAGACGGCCCGCGCGTTCGCCGAGGCGGCCCCCGCCTCCCGGCTCAACCTGCTGCTGACGGACGGCGGGACGATCGCCGCGACCGCCTGGGGCGACACCCTCTGGTACCGGACGGAACCCGGCCGGGGCACGGTCGTCGCCTCCGAGCCGTACGACGACGACCCGCTGTGGCAGGAGGTCCCCGACCGCACCGTGCTCACCGCGAACAGCACCGGCGTGCTGCTCGCCCCGCTGGAGGACCCGGCGGCCGTCCCACCTAAGGAGCCCTGTTCGTGAGTCCCCTGCACGTCACCCGCACCCTCCCCGAGGACGCGACCGACGCCGCGCTGCGCGCGGACGTCCAGCACGGCCTCACCGCGAACCCCAAGTGGCTGCCGCCGAAGTGGTTCTACGACGCGCGCGGCAGCGAGCTGTTCGAGCAGATCACCGAACTGCCCGAGTACTACCCCACTCGTGCCGAGCGGGAGATCCTGGCCGCCCGGTCCGGGGAGATCGCCGCCGCGAGCGGTGCCCGCACGCTGATCGAGCTGGGCTCGGGCTCCTCGGAGAAGACCCGCTTCCTGATCGACGCGCTCGCACCCGGGACGTACGTCCCGGTCGACGTCAGCGAGAGCGCCCTCACGCAGGCCGGAGAGGTGCTCATCGGTGAGCGTCCGGACCTCGAGGTCCACGCGCTGATCGCCGACTTCACCGCTCCGCTGGCCCTGCCGGCCACGCCGGGCCCCCGGCTGGTGGCCTTCCTCGGCGGCACGATCGGCAATCTGCTGCCCGCCGAACGCACCGCGTTCCTGGCCTCGGTACGCGCCCTGCTCTCCCCCGGCGACACACTGCTGCTCGGCACCGACCTGGTGAAGGACGAGCGGGTACTGGTCCGGGCGTACGACGACGCGGCCGGGGTGACGGCCGCGTTCAACAAGAACGTGCTGGCCGTCGTGGACCGCGAGCTGGGCGCCGACTTCGATCCGGACGCCTTCGACCACGTGGCCCTGTGGGACGCCGAGCACGAGTGGATCGAGATGCGGCTGCGCTCCCGTATCGCGCAGACCGTGAAGGTGCCCGCGCTGAACCTCGCCGTGGACTTCGCGGCGGGCGAGGAGCTGCGCACCGAGGTGTCGGCCAAGTTCCGCAAGGAGGGAGTGGCGGCCGAACTCGCCGCCCAGGGGCTGGAGCTGACGCACTGGTGGACGGACGAGCAGCGGCGCTTCGCGCTGTCGCTGAGCGTGCTGCGGTGAGTCAGAGGTCCGGGGTGAGCGACTCGGTGATCTTCCGGGACGCACGCCGGGCCTCGGTCGCCGGGTCCGTGCCCTGCAGCACCCGGGTCATGTACTCCTTGATGGGGTTGTCCGCCTCGACGTCGGCCCACTGAGGGGTGTTGGGGGTCGCTCTGCCGTGCGCCGCGCCCGCGGCCATGGCGGCGACCCCCTCCTCGTCCGCGACCGCGCCGGCCAACGTGGTCTTGTTGGGCACGTAGTTCATGGTGCGGGCGAGTTCGGTGTCCCATTTGGCGCCGGTGAGGGCGCCGACGACGGCGGTCGCGGCGAACTGGTCCCCGGTGTTCTCCGGCACGACCAGGTCGGAGCCGCCGGTGAACACGGTGCCGGGTCGGCCCGCGGTCCTGCCCGGCACCGGGAAGAAGCCGAGCCTGCCGCGCAGGTCCGGGTTCTGCCGCACGATCGCCTGGGCGAGGCCCGGCACGGCGACGATCTGCGCGACCTTGCCCGACGCGAACACCCCTGCCTGGGGCGGGTGTTCCTCGTCGGCGTCCACGGGCCCCTTTCCGAGCGCCTGGAGCCGTCGGTAGAAGTCCATCCCGCGCAGCGCGGCCGGGGT
The DNA here is from genome assembly GCF_900105245.1 of Streptomyces sp. 1222.5. NCBI lineage: Bacteria > Bacillati > Actinomycetota > Actinomycetes > Kitasatosporales > Streptomycetaceae > Streptomyces > Streptomyces sp. 1222.5. Next base: position 1,384,574 of record NZ_FNSZ01000001.1, read on the forward strand.
GTCGAGGGCTCCCCGCCACTCGTGGTCCTTCTCCCGGGCGAGGTCGCCGCCCTCGTCCCAGATGAAGCCGGAGAGGGTGTACCAGTCCTGTCCGGCGAGGTAGATGCCCTGGTCGCCGCCGGAGTCGAGCTTCTGCGTGTCGGCGAGCCATTCGTCGCGGGTGCGCGGCGGGCGGGCGATCCCGGCCTGCTCGAACAGGTCCTTGCGGTAGATGACGACGCGGTTGGCCGCGTACCAGGGGACGCCGTACTGCTTGTTGCCGTCCTTGCCGGGCTGGGCGAGGCCGGGCAGCCACTTCTCCTTGCCCCAGTCGCGCATCGACTCCAGCGTGAGGTCGGCGAGCCGTCCGCCGTCCGCGTACAGCGGCACCTGGGTGTTGCCGACCTCGATGACGTCCGGGCCGTCGCCGGAGCCGGGCTCGAGGGCCTTGCGGACCTTCTCGACGATGCCGGTCCATTCCTGGATGCGGATGTCGAGGCGCAGGTCGTCGTGGGTCTTCTCGAAGTCCTCGGTGAAGCGCTGGAGGAACTCCTTGGAGGCGCTGTCCTTCATCAGCCACACGGTGACGGTCTTCCGCTCGTGCTCGCCGGGGAGCATCCCGCAGGCGCTGACGAGGGATCCGGTGACGCAGAGGAGGGCGAGCAGGCGACGTCTCACGAGGGGTCCTGTTCTGTCGTGCACGGGGCTGCGGACAGGGCTGGGGGCCCGACGTGGGGGGACGAGCGCGGGCGCTCGTACGGGTGTGCTGGATTTTGGTATGGACCAATGCGAGGGGTCAAGGGCTACGCACGGTAGGCGTGCGATCGCCGTGCGATCCGGGCGTGGATGGGGCACCGTGGAGTACGCCGCGACACGAGAGGAGCACCCCCATGTCGAACCACACCTACCGGGTCACCGAGATCGTCGGCACCTCGCACGAGGGCGTCGACCAGGCCATCCGCAACGGCATCGCCCGAGCCGACCAGACCCTGCGCAACCTGGACTGGTTCGAGGTGACGCAGGTGCGCGGGCAGATCGAGAACGGCCGGATCGAGCACTACCAGGTGGGCATGAAGGTCGGCTTCCGCCTCGAGGACGAGTGACCCGTCCGGAACTCAGGTGCGGCCCTCCCGCTCCTGCGCGTCCTCGAGGGCGGCCGACTTCGCGGCCCAGCGGGCCCGCACCACCTCGAACCCGGCGCGTTCGGCGTCGTCGCACACCAGCTCGTCGTCGTCCACGAGGAACCGGACCTCGCGGTCCCGGGCCAGCCGGCGCAGGGTCGCCACCTTGGTGAACCGCGCCGGCCTGCGGTCGGCGTCGCCCCGCATGTGGAGGCGGCCCTGGGGCAGTCCCTGGGCCGCGAGCCACTCCAGGGTGTCCCGGCGGCACCGCTCGGGACGGCCCGTGAGATAGACGACCTCGCAGTCCCGGGCGCTCTCCAGGACCAGCGCCACCCCCTCGGCGAGGGGCGGATCGGCGGGCGCGGCGGCGAAGAAGCCGTCCCAGTCCTTGGGCCGGCTCTCCAGGAAGTGCTGGCGGTGGGCGGTGTCGGCCAGGGTGTTGTCGAGGTCGAACACGGCGATCGGGCGCCCGGTGTCGTCGGTCATCCGGCCACCCTAGCCAGCCGCCCGGCAGGCGGGCGACGGGTCCGCCGGCGTCCGCGCGCCGACCGTTCGTGTCACGGGAATCCCGGGCGCGTCAGGGCGTTGACACCTGCGTGAGCAGCACAGTGATCACCCGGACCCGGTTCTCCGTCCTCGACCGCTCCCGCACCCGCGAGGGGCACCCGCCCGCCGAGGCGCTGCGGGACACCGTCGCACTGGCGCGGGAGGCGGAGGCGCTCGGGTACCACCGCTTCTGGGTGGCCGAGCACCACGGCGTGCCCGGCGTCGCCGGTTCCGCGCCTACCGTGCTCGCCGCCGCGGTCGCCGCCGCGACGCGGACGATCCGGGTCGGCACCGGCGGGGTCATGCTGCCCAACCACCGGCCCCTGGTCGTCGCCGAGCAGTTCGGGGTGCTGGAGTCGCTGTTCCCAAGGCGGATCGACATGGGCCTCGGCCGCTCCGTGGGCTTCACGGACGGGGTGCGCAGAGCCCTCGGCCGGGACAAGGAGGACGCCGGGGACTTCGCCGCGCAGCTGGGCGAGCTGCTGGAGTGGTTCACGGGCACGTCACCGACCGGGGTGCACGCCCGCCCGGCGGAGGGCCTGCGGGTGCCGCCGTTCGTGCTGGCGATGGGCGAGGGCGCGCGGATCGCGGCCCGGGCGGGCCTGCCCATGGTCATCGGCGACCTGCGCGGCCGCGAGAAGATGCTGCGCGGCATCGACGAGTACCGCTCGCTGTTCCGCCCCTCCCCCTGGACGGCCGAGCCGTACGTGGTGATCTCGGGCACGGTCGCCGTCGCGGACACCGAGGAGGAGGCCCGGCGGCTGCTGGTCCCGGAGGCCTGGTCGATGGCGTACTCCCGGACACACGGCACCTTCCCGCCGCTCGCCCCCGCCGAGGAGATCGAGGCCCGCACGATGACCGCGAAGGAGCGGGAGTTCTTCACGGCCGGTCTCTCCGGTCACGTCGCCGGCACCCGGGAGCAGGTCGCCGAGGAGCTGGAGACGGTCCTGAAGGAGACCGGGGCCGCGGAGGTCCTGGTCACCACCAGCAGTCACGACCGTACGGCGCTGCTCGGCTCCTTCCGCGGGCTCGCCGCCCTCTTCGCGCCGGAGGGCTGAGGCCCGCGCGCCGAGATGCGGACCCGGCCCGCGGCGGTGACCCTGGAAGAGCAGCCGCAACCGATGAGGAGGCTTGCCATGTCCTTCATGGACAAGATCAAGGGCATGCTCAAGGGTCACGAGGGCATGGCCGACAAGGGCATCGACAAAGGCGGCGACTACGCCGACCAGCGCACCGGCAACAAGTACCAGTCGCAGGTCGACACCGCGCAGGACAAGATGAGGGACGAGTTCGGCACCCGCCAGGACCGGCCCCCGCAGTCCTGAACCAACCGGGGGGCGGGCTAGAATCGCGGGGTTTGTCCCCGCCCCGGCAGGCCCGTACGGAGTGTCCCCCCGATGCACAGCCCCCATGACCCGTACGTCCGCGTCCGTGGTGCGCGCGAGCACAACCTCAAGGGCGTCGACGTGGACGTCCCGCGCGACGTACTGGCCGTGTTCACCGGCGTGTCCGGCTCGGGCAAGTCGTCGCTGGCCTTCGGCACGATCTACGCCGAGGCCCAGCGGCGGTACTTCGAGTCGGTCGCGCCGTACGCGCGCAGGCTGATCCACCAGGTCGGGGCGCCGAAGGTCGGCGAGGTCACCGGCCTGCCGCCCGCGGTGTCGCTGCAGCAGCGCCGCTCGGCCCCCACCTCGCGTTCGTCGGTGGGCACGGTGACCAACCTCTCCAACTCCCTGCGCATGCTGTTCTCGCGCGCCGGGGACTACCCGCCGGGCGCGGACCGGCTCGATTCCGACGCGTTCTCGCCCAACACGGCGGCCGGCGCCTGCCCCGAATGCCACGGCCTCGGCCAAGTGCACGGCACCACCGAGGAGTCGCTGGTCCCGGACCCCGCCCTGTCGATCCGCGAGGGCGCGATCGCCGCGTGGCCGGGCGCCTGGCAGGGCAAGAACCTGCGGGACATCCTCGACACACTCGGGTACGACGTCGACCGGCCGTGGCGCGAGCTGCCCGCCGGGCAGCGCGAGTGGATCCTGTTCACGGACGAGCAGCCCGTGGTCACCGTCCATCCGGTCCGCGACGCCGACCGGATCCAACGGCCGTACCAGGGCACGTACATGAGTGCCCGGAGGTATGTGCTCAAGACGTTCGCGGACACCAAGTCCCCGACGCTGCGGGCGAAGGCGGAGCGTTTTCTGACCAGTGCGCCCTGTCCGGCCTGCGGGGGCAGCCGGCTGCGGCCCGAGGCCCTTGCGGTGACCTTCGACGGCCGCACCATCGCCGAGCTGGCCGCGCTGCCGCTGAGCTGCCTCGCCGGACTGCCGGAGGGCGGCACCGAGGCGGCCCGGGTGCTCATGACGGACCTCAGGTCCCGGATCGCGCCGGTCGTCGAACTCGGCCTCGGCTACCTCAGCCTCGACCGCTCCACCCCGACCCTGTCGGCGGGCGAGCTGCAACGCCTGCGGCTCGCCACGCAGTTGCGCTCCGGGCTCTTCGGCGTGGTGTACGTGCTGGACGAGCCGTCGGCCGGGCTGCACCCGGCGGACACGGAGGCCCTGCTGACCGTGCTGGACCGGCTGAAGGCCGCGGGCAACTCGGTGTTCGTGGTGGAGCACCACCTGGACGTGGTGCGCGGCGCCGACTGGCTGGTGGACGTGGGGCCCGGCGCGGGCGAGCACGGTGGACGGGTGCTGTACAGCGGACCGCCGGCGGAGCTGGCGTCCGTCGAGGAGTCGGCGACGGCGGCGTTCCTCTTCGACGAGTCCCCCGGTCCCGCGCGCGAGACCCGCACGCCGGGCGGCTGGTTGCGGGTGGGCCCGGTGACCCGGCACAACCTGCGGGCGGTCACGGCCGAGTTCCCGCTCGGCGCGTTCACCGCCGTCACCGGTGTCTCCGGCTCCGGGAAGTCCACGCTGATCGGGGAGCTGACGGAGGACCTGGCAGGAGTGGACCGCCTGGTCCGGGTGGACCAGAAGCCGATCGGGCGCACCCCGCGGTCCAATCTGGCCACCTACACGAGCCTGTTCGACGTCGTGCGCAAGGTGTTCGCCGCCACCGAGGAGGCACGGGCCCACGGGTACGGCGTCGGCCGCTTCTCCTTCAACGTGGCAGGCGGACGCTGCGAGACCTGCCAGGGCGAGGGGTTCGTCAGTGTCGAGCTGCTGTTCCTGCCGAGCACGTACGCGCCGTGCCCGGACTGCGGCGGCGCCCGCTACAACCCCGAGACGCTGCGGGTGACGTACCGGGGGCGGAACATCGCGGAGGTGCTCGGTCTGACGGTGGAGTCGGCGGCGGAGTTCTTCGCGGACATCCCGGCCGCCGCCCGCAGCCTGGGCGCGCTGCTCGACGTGGGCCTCGGCTATCTGCGGCTCGGCCAGCCGGCCACCGAGCTGTCCGGCGGTGAGGCCCAGCGCATCAAGCTGGCGAGCGAGCTGCAGCGCGGCCGCCGGGGCCACACCCTGTACCTGCTGGACGAGCCGACGACCGGGCTGCACCCGGCCGACGTGGAGGTGCTGCTGGAGCGGCTGCACGGGCTGGTCGACACGGGGCACACGGTCGTGGTCGTCGAGCACGACATGACGGTCGTCGCGGGCGCCGACTGGGTCATCGACCTGGGGCCGGGCGGCGGGGACCGGGGCGGCCGGATCGTGGCGGCCGGGCCGCCGGAGCGGGTGGCCCGGGCGGAGGGCGGCGCGACGGCCCCCTACCTGGCCCGGGTCCTGCCCTGACGGGGCCGCTCAGGTGCTGAGCAGCCGGTTGAAGAAGGAGCGGTAGCGGCGCAGCGCACCGCGCAGTTCCTCGGTGTCCACCTTCTCCCCCTGGCCCCACTGGCTCTCCAGGTCCTGCTTGTGCTGGGCGAAGGTGGAGGCGAGGGTCTGCATGACGTCCGCGACCAGGGTGTCGGCCTCGTGCACGGCCTCGCGGGGGTCGTCCACGAACCTGCCCTGGATCTCCTGCCAGCGGTCGCGGAAGCCGCGTTCCTCGTCGTCCGTCAGCAGCTGCGGCATCTCGTCGTCCGGGGCGTCGGCGGCCCGTGAGGTCCCGGCCGAGGCCAGGGACTCGGTGCCGGTGCCGGTGCCGTCGGCGGCGGAGTCGCCGTCCGGGCGTTCGGTGCCGGCCGGCGCGGTGCTCTCGCCCGGGTAGACGGGGGCCCCGGTGGGCGGTGGCTCCCGGTCCGCGCCGGAGCCGCCGGCGGCGGGCTGGGCGAGGTCGTCGGTGGACAGGCCACCGGTCGTGCGGTCGGTTTCGTCGTTGCTGGGCATGGGTTCCCTCCGTGCGGGGACGGGGTCTGCGTCAGGTGCGGGAGTGCTGGGCGCGGCCCCCGCCGTCGGCCAGCAGTTCGTCGAACAGCGCCCGGTAGTGCACCATGGCGCCCCGCAGTTGCTCGGTCGTCGCGCGGCTGCGGGTGGAGAGGCCCTCCACCTCGTGCGCGGCGCGGTAGTGCTCCAGGGTGCGGCCGTGCTCCACCGACAGGTCCCTCATCTGCTGCTCGAACCCCTCGGTGGGATAACCCCGTTCGTGCATGAGCGAGGTCACCAGCCGGTCGGCGTCGTGCACCGCGTCCTCCGGACGGTCGACGAACTCCTGCTGGACGCCGGTCCACTCCTGTGTATAGCGGTCCCGGGCCGCGTCGGGCAGTGGCTTGATCTCCAGCGCGTCGTGACGCCTCTCGCGCGACCTGAGCTCACGCTCGGCGGCGAGCCTGCTGTCGGATCCTTCGACGGTCCGTTCGTACTCCGGGCCGAAGCGATCACGTAGATGACGGCGCCGCCTGAGCATGGAGACCGCCACGGCGACCAGGACGAGCACCACGACGATCGGGATGACGATCGCCAGAAGCGTTCCTATTGACATGGGCACACCCTCCTCGGGGAGTAGTGATGTGCCCTCTACAAGTGCCCCTTTGGTGAGAATCTATCCACTTATGTTCTGGTCCGCGGTCGGGGGTCAGGCGACCAGTGCCGTATGGGTCCAGGTGGGTTCCGCGGAGGTGCCGGGCTCCGCCGCGCGGGCCAGCGAGCGGCGGTCCGGGTGGCCGGCCGCCGGGATCAGGGGGCGCACCTCCACCTCGGCCACCAGCCCGCGGGCCGTCGCGACCCGCCACAGTGAGGCGAACAGGGTGTCGTCGCCGACGAACGCCGCCGCCGTGGCCGCGCGGCCCTGCGCGGTGCGGTAGCTCAGGCGGACCGGCTGGACCGGGACCCCGGCGTCGAGCGCGGCCTGGAAGACGGCGCGGCGGAAGTGCCCCTGGGCCCGGCCGCACCAGGTGCTGCCCTCGGGGAACGCCGCGACGGCGGCGCCGTCCCGCAGCGCCCCGGCGACCCGGGCGACCGTCGCGGGCAGGGCGCGCAGCCGGTCCCGCTCGATGAACAGGGCCCCGCCCCGCCCGGCCAGCCGGCCGGCCACGGGCCAGCGCCGGATCTCGTCCTTGGCCAGCATCCGGGCCGGCCGGACCGCGGCGATCAGCGGGATGTCCAGCCAGGAGATGTGGTTGGCGACCAGCAGGACGCCTCCGTCCGGCGGGGCCGCCCCGGTGATGCGGACCTGGACGCCGATGGCCCGCACGACCGTCCGGGACCATCTCCGCACCCAGTCCGCGGGGATCCGCGCGCCGAACGGGGACAGCAGGACGCCGGCCAGCACCAGCACCACGACGGCGGTCAGCCGCAGCACCGCGCGGGGTACGGCCGCGGCGGCACGGGCCTGCTCCACACAGGCGCCCGGGGTGCAGGGCGCGCTGGGCAGCCAGACGCTCATCAGGCCGGGACGAGGGAGAGGAAGTGCCGCAGATAGCGCGGGTCGACCCGGCGCATCGACAGCAGCACGTACAGGTCGGCGACCCCGAAGTCCGGGTCGTGCGCGGGCTCACCGCACACCCAGGCGCCGAGGCGGAGGTAGCCGCGCAGCAGGGCCGGCAGTTCGGTGCGCCCGGCCGGAGCCTGGGCGTTCGGGGTCCAGGGCAGCAGCGGCCGTACCCGGAACCCCTCGGGCGCCAGGTGCTTGTCGCGCACCCGGTCCCAGGTCGCCGTGGCGAGCGCGCCGCCGTCGGCGAGCGGCACCGAGCAGCAGCCGGCCAGCCACTCGTGGCCACGATCGACCATGTACCGGGCTATGCCGGCCCAGATCAGGCCGATCACGGCGCCGTCGCGGTGGTCGGGGTGCACGCAGGAGCGGCCGACCTCGACCAGCCCGGAGCGGACGGGGGACAGTGCGGAGAGGTCGAACTCGCTCTCCGAATAGAGCCGGCCGGCGACGGCGGCCCGCTCCGGCGGCAGCAGCCGGTAGGTGCCGACGACCTCGCCGGTGGCGCCGTCCCGGATGAGCAGGTGATCGCAGTACGCGTCGAAGGCGTCCATGTCGAGGCCCGGTTCCGGACCGTCGAGCCGGGCGCCCATCTCCCCGGCGAACACCTGGTGGCGCAGGCGCTGCGCGGCCCGGACGTCGTCCTGGTCCCGGGCGAGCGACACGAGGTATCCGGAGCCGTCGGGCGGGCCGGCGAGGGCGGGGGGCGAGGCGGGCATGGCGGTCATGGGGGTCTCCTGCGCCGAGCGGATGCATGACGAGATCTGCACCTGCTTTCTTCCGCGACAGGCTGGCCTCGGCGTGTCCGGCGCGGGACCCGTGGATGTGCGGCTGCTGAATGACGGACGACGCAGCACGCGGCGGCGGGGCGCGGCCTGCTCGCCGGAGCGGTGAGGATGCCTGGTGGGACCGGGTCGAGCACCTGACCCGGTCCCACCCGCCCGCCCTCGCGGCGAACGTCTCCCCTTCGGCCGGCCGCCGGGGCTCGCTCGCGGGCACCCGGGGACAGCCGTTTCGGCAGGGCTACCGCCTCACCTTGCGGTTGGCCCGCAGCCACTCCTTGTTCATGCTGGTGATCGACATCAGGGGGATCCCCTTGGGACAGGCCGTCGCGCACTCCCCCGCCAGCGTGCAGCCGCCGAATCCCTCGGCGTCCATCTGCGCGACCATGTCCAGCACCCGGGTCTCCCGCTCCGGCGCGCCCTGGGGCAGCACATTGAGGTGGTTGACCTTGGCGGAGGTGAACAGCATCGCCGCCCCGTTGGGACAGGCGGCCACGCACGCGCCGCACCCGATGCACTCGGCGTGCTCGAACGCGAGGTCGGCGTCGGCCTTGGGCACCGGCGTGGCGTGCGCCTCCGGTGCGGAACCGGTGGGCGCGGTGACGTACCCGCCGGCCTGGATGATCCGGTCGAAGGCGGACCGGTCCACCACCAGGTCCTTGATCACCGGGAACGCGGACGCCCGCCACGGCTCGACGTCGATGGTGTCGCCGTCCCGGAAGGACCGCATGTGCAGCTGACAGGTGGTGGTCCGCTCGGGGCCGTGCGCGTCGCCGTTGATGACGAGCGAGCAGGCGCCGCAGATGCCCTCGCGGCAGTCGTGGTCGAAGGCGACGGGTTCCTCACCGGACAGGATGAGGCGCTCGTTGAGGACGTCCAGCATCTCCAGGAAGGACATGTCGGGCGAGATGCCGTCCACCTCGTAGGTGGACATGGCTCCTTCGGCGTCGGCGTTCTTCTGCCGCCAGACGCGCAGGGTGAGCTTCATGCGTAGCTCCGCTGGGTGGGGTGGACGTACTCGAAGACGAGGTCTTCCTTGTGCAGGACGGGCGGCTCGCCGGTGCCGGTGAACTCCCAGGCGGCAGCGTACGAGAACGCGTCGTCCCGGCGTGCCGCCTCGCCGTCCGGGGTCTGGGACTCCTCACGGAAGTGACCGCCGCAGGACTCGGCGCGGTGCAGCGCGTCGAGGCACATCAGCTCGGCCAGCTCCAGGTAGTCGACGATCCGGTTGGCCTTCTCCAGCGACTGGTTGAACTCCTCGCCGGTACCGGGCACCTTGATGCGCCGCCAGAACTCCTCGCGGATCTGCGGGATGCGCTCCAGGGCCTTGCGCAGTCCGGCGTCGGTGCGTGCCATCCCACAGAACTCCCACATGAGCTCGCCGAGTTCGCGGTGGAAGGAGTCCGGGGTGCGGTCGCCGTCCACGGCGAGCAGCAGGTGGAGCCGGTCCTCGGTCTCGGCGAGCACCTCCTGCACCGCGGGGTGGGCGGCGGTGACGGCCTCCTGGTGCGGGTTGCGGGCCAGGTAGTCGTTGATGGTGGCCGGGAGGACGAAGTAGCCGTCGGCGAGGCCCTGCATCAGCGCGGACGCGCCGAGCCGGTTGGCGCCGTGGTCGGAGAAGTTGGCCTCGCCGATCGCGAACAGGCCGGGGACGGTGGTCTGGAGGTCGTAGTCGACCCAGAGTCCGCCCATCGTGTAGTGCACGGCCGGGTAGATGCGCATCGGCACCTCGTACGGATCCTCGTCGGTGATCCGCTGGTACATGTCGAAGAGGTTGCCGTACTTGGCCTCGACGGCCTTGCGGCCCATGCGCCGGATCGCGTCGGCGAAGTCGAGGTAGACGCCCTGCCCGCCGGGGCCGACCCCCCTGCCCTCGTCGCAGACGTTCTTCGCGGCGCGGGAGGCGATGTCGCGCGGGACCAGGTTGCCGAAGGACGGGTAGATGCGCTCCAGGTAGTAGTCGCGCTCGTCCTCGGGGATGCGGTGCGGCGGCCGGTCGTCGCCCTCGGCCTTCGGCACCCAGATACGGCCGTCGTTGCGCAGCGACTCGCTCATCAGCGTCAGCTTGGACTGGTGGTCGCCGGTGCGCGGGATGCAGGTCGGGTGGATCTGGGTGAAGCAGGGGTTGGCGAAGTGGGCGCCGCGCCGGTGCGCCCGCCAGACGGCGGTCGCGTTGGAGTTCATGGCGTTGGTCGACAGGTAGAAGACATTGCCGTAGCCGCCGCTGGCGAGGACGACGGCGTCGGCGAAGTACGTGTCGATCTTCCCGGTGATCAGGTCGCGCGCCACGATCCCGCGGGCCCGGCCGTCGACGACGATCAGGTCCAGCATCTCCGTGCGGGGGTGCATCTCCACGTTGCCCGCGGCGATCTGCCGGGACAGCGCTTGGTAGGCGCCCAGCAGCAACTGCTGGCCCGTCTGGCCGCGGGCGTAGAAGGTGCGGGAGACCTGGACGCCGCCGAAGGAGCGGGTGTCGAGCAGGCCGCCGTACTCTCGGGCGAACGGCACGCCCTGCGCCACGCACTGGTCGATGATCTCGACGGAGATCTGGGCGAGCCGGTGCACGTTCGACTCGCGCGCCCGGAAGTCGCCGCCCTTGACGGTGTCGTAGAAGAGGCGGTGGACCGAGTCGCCGTCGTTGCGGTAGTTCTTCGCCGCGTTGATGCCGCCCTGCGCGGCGATGGAGTGGGCCCGACGCGGGGAGTCCTGGTAGCAGAACTGGACGACGTGGTAGCCCTGTTCGGCGAGCGTGGCGCCCGCCGAGCCGCCGGCGAGTCCGGTGCCCACGACGATGACCGTGTGCTTGCGCCGGTTGGCGGGGTTGACCAGCTTCGCCTCGAAGCGGCGCTTGTCCCAGCGCTCGTGGACCGGCCCGGAGGGGGCCTTGTCATCGACGGCCGGTGTGCCGGTCGTGTAGTGGACGTAGTCGGTCATGTCAGCTCACCACTCCGGTCATGACGCCCACGGGTACGGCGATGAAGCCGGCCGTGAGCAGCAGCGCGAGGATGTCGGCGACGGCCTTGAGGGCGCGGTCGCGGGCGCGGCTGCCGACGCCCAGGGTCTGGGCGGCGCTCCAGAAGCCGTGCCGGATGTGCAGGCCGAGCGCGAGCATCGCGACGATGTAGACGGCGTTGCCGTACCAGGTGGAGAAGGTGTCCACGACGTTCTGGTACGGGTGGCCCTCCTGGAAGCCGCCCGGGTGGACGGTGCCCGTGGTCAGGTCCAGCAGGTGCCAGACGATGAACAGGCCCAGGATGATCCCGCCCCAGCGCATGGTGCGGGTGGCGTAGCTCGCCCTCGGCTTCTTGTGCACGTACTTGGCCGGCCGTGCCTTGATGTCGCGGCGGCTGAGCTGGTAGGCGGACGTGGCGTGGGCGACCACGGCGGCGACCAGGACGATCCGGATGAGCCAGAGCGTCCACTCGTAGTGCATGAAGGGTTCGCCGACGGTGCGCAGCCAGTGCGCGTAGTGGTTGAACTCGCCCGCGCCGAAGTAGATCTTCAGATTGCCGATCATGTGCGCGACCAGGTACAGCAGCATGATCACGCCGCTGACGGCCATCACCGTCTTCTTGCCGACGGTGGAGTCCCACACCGTGCGCGCCATGGACGGCCGTCGGTCCGTCCGCGTTGCCAGAGCCATGGCATTGACGCTAGGTCCCCGGAACCCGATCGGTCCAAGACATGGTCCGGCTCGTTTCCATAGGCGGAAGCTATCCTGGCTGGATGCAGTTCCAGCAGCTCCAGTACTTCGTGGCCGTCGCCGAGACCCGGCACTTCACGCGGGCCGCCGAGCTGGTCCATGTCGCCCAGCCATCACTCTCGCAGCAGATCAAGGCGCTGGAGCGGGAACTGGGCGCGGATCTGTTCCAGCGCGCCCGGGGCAACATCACGCTCACCGACGCGGGCGAGGCGCTGCTGCCGCTGGCCCGGCGGATCCTGGCCGACGCGGACACTGCCCGGTACGAGGTGCAGGAGCTGGCGCAGCTGCGGCGCGGCCGGGTACGGCTGGGGGCGACGCCGAGCCTGTGCACGGGCCTGCTGCCGGATGTGCTGCGCGCCTTCCACGACCGGTACCCCGGCATCCAGCTGCTGATCGAGGAGAGCGGTTCGCACGACCTGGTGCGGGAGCTCGCCCGGGGCGCCCTCGACCTTGCCCTGGTGGTACTGCCGCTGCCTACGCCGTCGCCCGCGCTGACCACGGTGGAGCTGCTGCGCGAGGACCTGGTGGTGGTGTCCTCGCCCGAGGCACCGGCACCCGGTGGGGGCGGGCGCTCCGTCCGCATCGCCGACCTGGAGGGTGAGCGGCTGGTGATGTTCCGGCACGGGTACGACCTGCGGGAGCTGACGGTGGCCGCGTGCCGCGCGGAGGGCTTCGAGCCGGACTTCGCGGTGGAGGGCGGCGAGATGGACGCGGTGCTGGGGTTCGTGCGCGCCGGCCTCGGCCTGGCCGTCGTACCCCGCATGGTCGCGACGCGATCGGGACGCGGACTGCGCGTGACGCCGCTGGCCCGCCCCGGCCTCCACCGCACGATCGCCCTGGCCCACCGCAGCGACGTGGCCCCGCCTCGGGCGGCCCGGGAACTCCAGCGGATGCTGGTGGAGCGGTGAGGGCGGGGGTGCGCGGGTGCTGCCGCCGGATCGCCGGCGGCGAGGTGTCGGTAGCCGGCCGCCGTTGCCGAGGTGCTGGGCACAGGCGTCGGTGCTGAGGCGCCGGCCGGCCGGTGCCGGGACTCAGGCGCCCGTGTGCAGGTAGGCCGCCCAGCGGGTCGGGGTCGCCGGGTAGGCGTCGCGGACGGCGCGCTGCGCGTGGTTCAGGGCCTGGGCCGAGGCCGTGGTGTCCGGGAGGACCGTGCCGCCCGCGGTGAGGACGGCGTAGAGCTCGCGGGCCATGCCGGGGGTGTCCGGGGCGTGCCACAGGGTTCCGACGACCCCCCGGAATCCGGCGAGTTGGAAGGCGGCGGCCAGGTGCATCGGCTCGTCCGGCAGCCCGGGGTGCGCCTCGGCCGTGCTGCACGCGGACAGGATCGCCAGCGCGCCGTGGTCCAGGGGGGTGTCCTGGATCTGTCCCGCGGTCAGTGTCTCCCCCCGCCCGAGGTGCAGGCCGCCTCCGCGCAGCAGGCCGAGGTCGATGTCGTTGTCCCCGTGGCAGGCGAAGTGGACCAGGGTGTGGTCGCGCAGCGCGGCCGTCACCGTGGCGAGGTCGGCATCCTCGCCGAGCAGCAGCCGCGCGCCGGGCAGCGCGGCGAGCACGGTGCGGGCCTCCCGTTCGGCCAGGGGCAGCGGCGGGCCGTGCCGACTGTGCGGCACGGCGACGACGAGCGAGCTCGGCCCCGGTCCGCCGGCCGGGGTGCCGGACACGTCCCGCAGGGAGTGGGCCAGCGCCCCGAGGGTGGGGGTGTAGGACGGAGTCACCCGGTCGATGACGGTGGGCGGGGGTTCGGCCGCCGGGTCCTGGGCACGGGCCGCGGCCTCGGCGGCCGTGCGCGGGTGGTGGCCGGCCGCGTGGAGGGGGAGCCGCACCACCGGCCCCACAGGGCACCACCACAACCGCGGCTTCGGGCGGCCCGGTGGGGCCGTGCCGAGCCTGGCCAGGACGGGCGAGGTCACCTCGTCCCACAACCAGCCCAGGATGTCGTGCAGTTCGGACTGCGCGGCCTCGCGGCGGTCCGGCCCGGCGGTCGAGTCCACCGCGTCCCGCAGGGCCGTCCTCAGCTCGGCGATGTGCGCGCGTGCCGCCGTGCCGGTCAGGCCCGGCAGCGGAATGTGCTCGACGGGGTCCGCGGGGTCGGCCGGGACGAGCAGGGCGTAGCCCTGGGACCCGTGGGTCAGGACGTACGCGACGGCCGCTCCGGCGGTCGCGGCGCGCAGGGCGGCGAGCGGCCGGGAGACCGTCAGTTCGGCGAACCGCGGATCCGCGGCCAGACCCTCGACGATGCGGTCCCGTTCGGCGGCGAGCCTGCGGGTCTGCGCCGCGTAGTCGGAGCGCGGGTCCCAGCTGCGGGTCGAGTCCGTCGTGGTGCGGCCGAAGCGGTGCTGTGTGACCGCACTGACCTCGATGCGTCCGACGTTCGCGAAGATGTCCGCGGTGGCCAGGTGCCGGTCGATCGTCTCCAGGCGCTCGGCGGCCGCGGGGTCGATCCTGCGCAGTTCCGCCCGGTGCCGCCACGACATGATCGCCTGCCCGTAGAGGATGGCGCGGCCCTTCTCCAGCAGTTCCACCGCATGTTCGGGGCGGCCGGCCTCGATGGCCGCGATCGCGGCCTGCACGGCCAGTTCGGGTGCTCTGCGGGCGATGCCCTTGCGGACCGGACCCGCGAAGGAGCGCCGGGCCAGTGCCGGCACCTCCGCGAGAGCGGCCTCCAGTGCCCGCAGGGCGTGCTCGGGGTCGCCCGCGGCCCGCGCGAGGGCCGCGCGCTTCTCCTGCGCCTCGAACCGCAGCGACGTGGTGAACCGTTCGTCCTGGGCGACCTCGTCCCAGGCGGTCAGGGCTTCGGCGCGCAGCGCCGTGTCCGGGCGCGGATCGGACGCCGTCAGGTCGTACAGCGCCGTCGCGGCGCGCGCGAACAGCAGCAGGCGCGTGGTCCGGAACCAGTCGCCGTCCGCGGTCCGGGCCGCCGCGTCCCGGGCCAGGCCGACCGCGTCCTCGAGGGTCGGCCGGTCGCCGGTCTCCCGGTACCGCCGGTACAGCACCTGGCTGATGGAGCTGGTGAAGCGGGGCAGGTCGGGGTGGTCCGCCGGCAGCCGGGCCAGCCCGTCCCGGTAGAGCCGCTCGGCCTCGGTCAGCCGGCCCACGGCGTCCTCCCCCTCGCCCAGGGTGTAGTGGTCGGCGAGGTTGAGCAGCAGTTCGTGCTTCCGCGGGTGGTCCTCGGGCAGCGCGTCGGCGGCCTCGTGGGCGAGGGCGAGTGCCTCCTCCGCCAGTTCCCGGTCCTCCGCGTAGTGGGCCAGTTCACGGAGGGCGCCCGCCAGGTTGGACGTGCGGAACGGACGGAAGGGCTCGTTGTCCGGCGTCAGCGCCAGGGCCTGCCTGCGGATGTCCACCGACTCCTCCAGGAGCGTGCCGTCCGACAGCACGTTGGCCACGCGGACCGTCAGCACGGCCAGCCGCTCCAGCAGAAGGGGCGTGTCGGGGGCGTCGGCCAGGAGCGCGGATCTGGCCCGTCTGGCGTCGGCCAGCGCCTCCTCCACGAGGCGCTCGTCGGGCCGGGGGGACGCCTCGGCCGCGAGGTAGAGGGTGGCTTCGGCCAGCACGGTGAGCGCCCGTCCGGCCAGCCGGTGCCCGGGCGGCATGGCGTCGGCCGCCTGCACGGCCCACACCCGCGCCTGGCCGGGCGTGGCGCCGTCCCCGCCCTCCAGCCAGACGTGCATCTCGGTCCGGGCGGCCAGCAGCAGGGCGCCGGGACGGTCCTCGTCGTGACCCGGCACCGAGGAGACCAGGGCCAGCGCGGCCTTCCGCCGCTCGGTCCACGGGGCGTCCGCGTCATCGGCGGTCGCCCACCAGGCACGGTGGCGCCCCTCGGTCCCGGGGGCGTACGGCACCGCGGGCTCGCCCAGCACGGCGGCGACCGTCTCCGCACCGAGCCGGGGCACGGCCCGCGCCTCCAACTGCGCCAGCCATTCGCGGTGTTCGGGGCCCCGGCGGTCGTCGGGGTGCGTGGCCCGCACCAGGTCGCGGGCCGCGGTCAACGCCTCGGTGAGGGTCTGCGGCGCGCCGGTGGCCTCGTGCCGTGCGGTCAGAGTGGTCACCAGGTCGCGTGCGTGGTGCAGCGCGAGCGGGGCGCACCGGCCGGCCGCCTCGACGGCCCGGCGCAGATCCTGGACGGCGCGCTCCAGGCCGGTGGGGTCGGCCTCGGGGTCGTACAGGGCGGTCGCACAACGGGCCTTGATCAGCAGCCGGTTGGCGAGATGCGGATCGTGTCGCACCTCCTGCCGGGCCGTGGTCTCGACGGCGAGGCGGGCGGCCCGCTCGGCCTCCGCCCGCCAGGAGCGATGGGCGCCGAGGTCGCCGAGCAGCAGGAGCAGATGAGCGTGGTCGGTGAGGAGAGCGGCCCGCTCACGCGCCGACAGGCCCTTCTCCTTGAGCCACCGCCGCTGCAGGTCCAATGCCGTGTCCAGGGCGGAGAAGTCCCGCTGCTCCTCGAACCGGCCCATGAGGAACTGGAGTTGATCGACGCGGGCCGGGCCGAGGGCGATCGGCTCCCGCTCGCCGTCCGCGGTCTCCCGGCCCCCGCGCCGCGGCCACCGCCGGCCACGGCGCGCCGCGTCCGCCTTGCGCAGGTTCTCGCGCAGTGCGTCGGGCAGCGGCGGCAGGCCCTCCGGTACGCCGTCCAGCACGCCGGCGAGCTGGACGGCGGCGCGGAATTCCAGCAGGCCGTTCACGCCCGGCAGATGGAGGTAGCGGTACCAGCGGAGCAGCGCGAGCCGGGCGGTGTCCGCCGCGTCCGCGCCGGGCGGCGGCGGCAGCGTGGCCGGAGCCAGAGACGGCAGGTCCCGGCCGTCACCGGTGTGCAGATACCGTTCCAGATCCTCCATCGCCTCACCCCCGTACACCCGCTGAACGATCCGCCGCCCTCCATGGTTCCCCGCCGTCCCGTGTCCACCACCGTCCGTGACGGGTAGGTTGATCCCGCCGGCCACGGGAACGGTTGTGGCGCGAGGGAGTTCGAGGAGCCGTCGATGGACGAGATCGCGGAGCGGCTGGCGCGGCTGTGCGCGCAGGCGGGGGACGACGGGCTGCGGGAGCGGGCCGAACGCTACGGCGTGGGCGAGGCGCTGACCCGGCTGGGCCAGGCCGCCCGGGCGGGCAGTCGCACCGCCGCGGTCACCGCGGACCTGGACGCCCTGGACGACGCCTTCGCCCGGCACGGCATCGACGGGCTCACGGTGGGGCCGCGCGGCTTCGAGCCGCTGCGGGGCGGGCGCGCCCATCCCGTGGTCACGGTGTGGGGCTGCCCGGCCGAGGCGTCCTGCTCGCGTCTCGAACCGCAGGAGCGGCAGCGCGGGTCGCGGACCCCGCCGCCCGCGTGCGCACTGACCGGCACCCCGCTGGTCCCCCGGAAGATCCGGCTGTGATCACGGTCCTCGCCGAACTGGGCAAGCAGATGGCGGGCCGCTGGGCGGCGCTGCTCGTCCTGCCGGGTGCCTTCTACGTGTCCACCGCTGCCGTCGCGGTGCTGCTCGGCCACGGGCACGCGCTCGACGCCGGGGTGCTGACCGCCTGGCTGGACTCCGTCGCCGCCGCTCCGGCCAGCGGCCGCTTCGGGACCGTGCTGATCGGCGCCGCCGGGTTCACGGCCGTCTCGGCCGCCGCCGGTCTGGCCGCCGCGGCGGCGGCCCAGCTCGTGGAGCGGGTGTGGTGGGCCTCCGGCGAGGAGCCGCTGCTGCGCACGCTGGCCGCCTCCCGCGGACGGCGCTGGCAACGGGCCGAGGAGCGGGTGGCCGCCGCGCTGCGGGAGTTCACGGCGTCCGGCGGTACCCCGCCTACGGCGCAGGCGCTGCGGGCGGCGATCGCGCGACGCGACGCGATATGCCCGGAGCCCGCCTCCCGGCCGACCTGGATGGGGGACCGTCTGTACGCCGTGGACGAGCGGGTGCACGACACCTACCACCTGGATCTGACGGCCGCCTGGCCGCGGTTGTGGCTGCTGGTGCCGGACGCGGCACGCGCGGAGCTCTCCGAGGCGCGGGCCGGTGTCGGGGCCGGCGCCCGGCTCATGGGCTGGGGCCTGCTGTATCTGCCGCTGGCCGCGGTGTGGTGGCCGGCCGCCGTTCTCGCCGCCGGGGTCCTGATCGCCGCCCGTCACCGCGCCCGGCTCGCCGTCGGCGTGCAGGCCGACCTCGTGGAGGCCGCCGTCGACCTCTACGGCCGCGATCTGGTGGTGCAGTTGGGCATCGACTGCCCGGGCCGGCTGGGTCCGGCTGAAGGCGACACGGCGACCAGCCTGCTCCGCAAGGACCGCACGGACCTGTCCCGATTCGGCGACTGAGGCACGGCGGCGCCGGCCTGTTTCCTCCACCCCTGACGCCCCGGCCCGGCCTCCCTCACGCCTCGGACGAGGTCGGCGCCGGACGGGTGTCCAGTCCGGCGGTCGTGGAGACGGTGACCCTTGGCGCGGCGGTCAGGCGGATCGAGAAGCCCTCCCGGAAGCCCAGGAGGCCGCGGCGGACGGCCGGTTCCTGGTCCGGGTGATGCGGGACGGAGCGGATCAGACGGTCGTGCCGGGTGCGGTCGCGCGCGGACATCAGCCTGCGGTCGACCGTCAGCGACGGCGGCGCGCTGAGCCGCGGCCAGTGCGCGTGGTGCACGAACACCCGTACCCGCAGCCGTCCCTCCCCCAGCTCCAGGTCCGCCTCCGCCAGGTGCTCCCCCAGCGCGCCCAGCGCGTCCGCCACCTCGTCCGCCGTGGCCCGCAGATCCTCGGCGGGGTCGTACGGCTCGGGCAGGTCCCGCGGGTCGACCACGGCACAGAGGATGCCGAGGTCGTCGTCGCGCAGCTCGCGTCCGGCGCCCATGTCCGTGCGGGCGCCGGCGTGCACACCGAGCGTCAGTTCGGCGCCGTAGCGGCTCGCCGTCATCGCCACGGGGAACAGGGCCGTGTAGCGCAGCAGCCGGGCGCAGCCGATGAGCACCCGGCCGACCGGCCACACCGCGGACGTGCCCAGGACCCGGACGACCTCCTCGTGCCGGCCGAGCCGGCGCAGCACGTCGGCGTAGTCCCGCCGTACGGCCTGTGTCGTGCCGTCCTCGGGACCGAAGGTGTGCTCGCAGGCGTCGACGAACGCGGGGTACTCGTCGGCCGCGGCGGTCAGGTCGCCCTTGCGCACGAGCACGCTCAGGAAGTTGTTGGCCGCGTTCAGCGTCAGCGGGTGCGCGGGCCCCAGCATGGCGGCGCGCTCGCCGTGCACCTGGCCGAAGAGATTCAGCGCCTCGTCCCAGCGGCGCAGGTCCCGCAGCACCAGGGCGAGGTTGTTCAGGCAGGTGAGGGTGAACAGGTGCGAGGAGCCGAAGCGGCGCGCGAACCCGTCCCAGGCGAGCGAGTACTGCTCCACCGCCTCGATCAGCTGCCCCGACTCGTGCAGGGCGCCGGCCAGATCGTGGCGGGCCGCCGTGGTCTCGAGCTCCCGGAAACCGTGGCGTGCCTCCAACCGGGCCACCTCGGCGCGTAATGCGTCGACCGAGCGATCCGTCATCCGGCCCTCCGTCCTCGGTTACGGTCAACGACGCGTGGCGGGCGCGGTCGCGGCCCGCCCGCCGTAGTCGTACCCCGTTGGAGCGGCCGTCAGCCCGTCGCGTCCACCAGCGCCAGCTCGTGCAGCCGTTCCGGCGGTCCCGGCCGGGCGTAGTACCAGCCTTGGGCCGTGTCGCAGCCCAGTATCCGCAACTGCTCGGCCTGGGCACCGGTTTCGACGCCCTCCACCGTCACCGCGAGGTCGAGGCTGTGGGCGAGGGAGACGATGCCCTCGACGATCTTCAGGTCGACCGGATCGGCGGGGAACTGCTGCATGCCCTGGGTGAAGGAGCGGTCCAGCTTCAGGACGCTGACCGGCAGCCGGCGGAGGTTCGCCAGGTTCGAGTAGCCGGTGCCGAAGTCGTCCAGGGCGATGTCGACACCCATCTCCGCGAGCCGGCGCAGGGGTTTGAGCAGTTCGTCGTCGGCGCCGATCAGCGCGGACTCGGTGACCTCCAGGCACAGGGCTTCCGGGGTGACACCCGCGCGTTCGAGGATGTCGACGGTGTCCTGGACCAGGCCCGGATGGCTGAGCTGGCACGGGGACAGGTTGACGTTGATGCGCAGGGGCCCGGCGCCCGTGTCCGCACCGTGGCGCTCGCGCCAGGCGCGGGCCTGCCGGATGGACTCCTCCAGGACCCAGCGGCCCAGCGGCACGATCAGGCCGGTGTGTTCGGCGAGCGGGATGAAGCGGTCGGGGCCGAGCACGCCGTGCTGCGGGTGCAGCCAGCGGACCAGGGCCTCGGCACCGCGGACGCTGCCGTCGCCGAGGTGCACGAGCGGCTGGTACTCGATGAAGAACTCACCGCGTTCCAGGGCGGTGGGCAGGGCGGTGGTGAGCCCGTGGCGGGTGATCACGCGGGCGTCGGCCTCGGGATCGGCCAGTTCGGAGCGGTTGCCGCCCGCGGACTTGGCCCGGTACATGGTGATGTCGGCGCTGCGCAGCACCTCGGCCGCGGTGCGCTCGCCCGCCGGGCCCTCGACGATGCCGAGGCTGCCGCGGACCAGCAGGTCCCGGCCGTCGATGCTGATCGGGGTGACCAGCGCGTTCATGATCCGCTCGGCGAGCTCGTCGACCTCGCGCTCGGTGCCGGGGCCGGTGGTCAGGGCCACGAACTCGTCGCCGCCGAGCCGGGCGACCATCTCGCCGGGCGCGGTCGCGCAGGACTGGAGCCGGTCGGCGACCTCCACCAGCAGCCGGTCGCCGGCCGCGTGACCGAGGCTGTCGTTGACGGTCTTGAAGCCGTCGAGGTCGAGGTAGCACAGCCCGAAGCGCTGGCCCTCAGCGGCGCCCCCGAGGGCCTTCTCCAGCCGCTCGAAGAACAGGGTGCGGTTGGGCAGTCCGGTGAGTGCGTCGTGCGTGGCCTCGTAGCGCAGCCTGAGGTTGAGCAGGCGTCGCTCCGTGGTGTCCTCCATGAGGGCCAGCTGGTACTGGGGCTCGCCGTCGGCGTCACGGAGCAGGGACACCGTCAGATTGGTCCACAGCACCGTGCCGTCGGGCCGGTTGAAGGCCTTCTCCACGTGGTAGTGCTCGCGCTCGCCCCGCACGAGCTCCTCGTAGAGCCTCCACGTCTGCGGGGCGTCCTCGGGGTGGGTCCACTCCAGCACCCGCCGGCCGCGCAGCGAGTTCTCGGGCAGCCCGAACATGCGCAGCAGCGCCTCGTTGACCTGGAGGACGTTGCCGTCCAGGTCGGCGATGCCGATCCCTATGGCCGCGCCCTCGAAGACGGCGCGGAAGCGTGCCTCGCTCGCGTGCAGCGCCTGGGCCACGGCTCCCTGCGCGGCCAACGCGGCCTGGGCGATGGCCTCCTGTTCGGCGAGGGTCCGCTCGCGCAGTGCCCGGGCGTAGCCGGCGGCCATCGCGTGCTGCAACCGCGAGGAGCGCACGCGCAGTTCGTCCTGGGGGCCGTCCTCGCCGCAGTACAGGACCAGGTAGGCGTCGACGCAGTCGAGGGTGCGGCTGAGCGCCTCGGGGTCGGTGCAGTGGGCCGCCACCAGAGCGGCGCCGACCGCCTTCGCGGCGTCCGCGTCGAGGGCGCGGGCCCGCAGCAGCTCGCTCAACCGGCGTGCCAGGGGCAGCAGGCGCTCCTCGAACTCGACGCGGGTGAGCGACGTCGAGGTCACCGGGAAGACCGCCCGGCTCCAGATCGTCGTCAGCCGGCGCAGTCTGTCCTCCGGCCCGTCCGGTTCCGCGCTCACGCCGAACGCCCCACGCCGGCGAATCCGGAGAAGGCGAACGGATCCTCGTCCTCCGGTGCCGACTCCGGGCGCCAGTGCGGCATCTGCACCAGTCCGGGTTCCACCATGTCGTACCCCTCGAAGAACCGCGCGATCTCGTCGCGCGATCGCATGATCAGCGGGTTGCGAATGTCCTTGTACACGTCCACCGCGCCCTCGGCCCGCTCGGCGGGCAACGGGATTCCCTCGTACGAGGCATGGGTGAGGATCAGCAGGCTGCCGGGCGCGAGTGCCTCGCGCAGCTCGGCCACCGCACTGTACGGGTCGTCCGCGTCTTCCACGAAGTGAAGTATGGCAACGAGAAGGAGTGCCACTGGCCGATTCAGGTCGATCAGCCGCTCCACGCGCGGATTCGTGAGGATCTCCTGCGGCTTGCGCAGGTCCGCCGCGACCACGTCCGCGGCGTCGTTGCCCGCCAGGACCGCCTCGCTGTGCGCGACGGCGACCGGGTCGTGGTCGACGTAGACGACCCGGGCGTCCGGTACGGCCGTCCGCGCCACCTCGTGGACGTTGCCGAAGGTGGGGATGCCGGAGCCGATGTCGAGGAACTGGCTGATGCCCTCGCTTGCCGCGAACCGCACGGCCCGGCGCATGAACGCCCGGTTGGCCTGCATGATCTTCGGCAGGCCCGGCAGGTACTCCATGGCCTTGCGGGCCGCTTCCCGGTCGACCTCGAAGTTGTGCGAACCGCCCAGGTAGTAGTCGTAGATCCGCGAAACGCTCGGCACGGAGATGTCGATGCTCCGTGGTGCCCAGGCGGGACGCTCCATGTAACTCTCCAAGGCGTGGACGGCGGACGTAGGCGATCCGGTGTTCGAGCTGAGGCTACTGATCGCCCGCCAAAGGAGCGACCTGAAACGGAAATTGACCGTCCGTTCCCGGTCACTGCCTGCGGCAAGTGCCCGGCCGACCCCGCTGCGTGACCGTCCGCCGACATCCGACGCCATATCGCCCGTACGGGCCGGAGCCCGGTACGAACACCCCACATCCGTCCACACCCCGGCCGTCCGCACCCCGGACAACGGTCCGCCCCCTCCGTGCGGTGCGGAGGGGGCGGACCTTCGGTCGCGCGCCGGTCGGGCGGGGCGATCGACCCTGGGGAGGTGATCTAGTTGCCCGGCGCGCCGACCGGCTTGCCGTCGGGCGAGACGGCGTACCACGTACCGCCCACGCCCTGACCGTTGGTGTCGCCGGGGGCCTTGTCCCCGGAGAAGGTGTAGATCGGCCAGCAGTTGACCGACATCTGCTTCTTGCCGTCGGAGCGGGTGAAGGGCATGAGGCCCTTCTTCTTGACGCCCTTGGTGTCGTCGGCGCTGACGGGGGCGACCGCCGGCCACTTCTCCAGGCAGGCGCCGAGGCAGTTGGAGACCGACTTCGGCCAGGCCTGGTCCTTCATGAAGCGGTAGACCGTCATGCCGTTCTTGTCGACGACGACGTCCCCGAGCTTGGCGTCCTTGCGCACGGAGAGGCCCGGCAGCGAGGACAGGGAGGCCTTCTTGCCGTTCGGGGCGAGCGCGTACCACTTGCCGCCCACGCCCTGGCCGTTGACGTCTCCGGGGTTGACGTCCTTGGCGTAGCGGTAGGCGGGCCAGCCGCCGATGGTGAGCTGCTTGCTGCCGTCGGGGCGGGTGACCTCGCCGAGCAGCGCCTTGTCGATGCCGGCGCCCGCGGTGGCGTCGTCGGCGGGCACCGGCGGCCAGGTGGTGGCGCAGTCGCCGTCGCAGTTCGTCTTGGGCGGGTTCGCGGTGTCCTTGTCGAACCGGTACAGGGTGAGGCCGGAACCGTCGGTCAGCACCTTGCCCAGATCGGCGTTGTCGGACACGGTCAGCTTGCCCGCGGGGACGGCCTTGGCCCCGGAGTCGGAGGCCTGGTTGCCGTCGGCACCGTAGCCGTTGCCCGCGCCGGTCGTGGTCCCGCTGCCCGGGTTGCCGTAGCCGTCCGCCGCGGCCGTGGCCCCGACGTTCTGGGCCGAAGCCGCGGGAGTGGTCGCCTTGTCCTGACCGCACGCCGTCGTCAGCGCCAGCACCGAAGCGGCCGTGGCCACCAGTGAGGCGGCCCGCCAGGAGGTCTTCATCGTCAACTCCCCATCATCGCCTGGATTTCGCAGCGCCCTGCAGACCTTTACTGCGCCGCCGCACAGCCATGGGTACGCGGCAAAGGGGCGCGGGCGTTCAACACGGCGGGAAGTTCTTCGGGTTTTTCTTCCGGGCGCCGTGCCGCACGCCCTCGGTCCGGCCCCGTACAGGCATACGTATCGGGACAGTCGGAAACTTCGTCATGTCAAACCATTGATCGCATGACGCCCCTCTTTCGGAGCAATCCGGCCGACTTACGGCGTACGGCCGCGTGTCACAACCCATGATCTCCGTCGTGCATGGACCCGAAGTGACCCGACGCGCGCCCGTCGCAAGGGCGTTGGCGCTGCTGACGCTGACCTGGACCCTGGTGGGCTGTCCGGTCGGCAGCGCGTCGGCCGACGCCTGCGCGTACGCCTCGACGGGCCCCGACGGCACCGTGGCGGTCGCCTACGCCGGCGGCCACCACTGGCCGACGCCACCGCCCTGCCCGGAGCCGACACCGCCGCCGTGCCCGCCAACGCCCACCCCGACGCCGACGCCGCCTCCACCCCCGCCTCCACCCCCGCCGCCACCGCCGAAGCCGACGCCGAAACCGCGGCCGACACCCGAACCGACGCCGAAGCCCAGGCCGACTCCCAGGCCCGCGCCGCCCGTCAAGCCCGCACCGGCCCCGCCGGCCGCCCGGCCGACGCCCCCTCCCCCGCCACCGCCGGCCCCCGCGCCGAAGCCGAAACCCAGGCCGAAGCCCGCACCGCGGCCGTCGGCGACCCCGGTGAGCTACCCGGCGTACCACCCCCACCCGGTCGGCCGCCCCGCCCCCGGTCACACCACACCGGTCACCTACGTCCTGCTCATCACCGTTCCCGCGATCGTCGCCGTCGCGGCGCTGCGCCCGCGCTGACGCGCCGGCCCGCTCACTTCCGGAGGTACCTGTTGTCGGATTGGCTTGTTCTCGTCCTCGCGATGCTGGGGGCCTGCGCCGTGGTGGTCGTCGTGACCCTCGTACGGCACAAGAGGGCCCCCGACGACGAGGACCCCAGCGAGACCCCGGACGTCATCGAGTACATGACCATGTGGATCGGCGTCGTGTACGCCATCGTCCTGGGGCTGGCCATCGCCGGGGTGTGGGAGGCCCGCAGCGCCGCCCAGGACTACGTGCAGAACGAGGCCCAGGCGCTGCACGAGATCTCGGAGCGCGTCCGGGTCTACCCGCCGGACGTCCGTGACCGCATCCGGGACGACCTCGACGCCTACGTCTCGTACGTCGTGCACACCGAGTGGAAGGCGATGGCGGACGACGAGCAGGTCACGGACCGCGGTACCGAACTGCTCCAGAAGGTCCGCCAGGACGTGACCGACTACCAGCCCCGCAACGACTTCGAGGCGCAGGCGTACCAGCCGCTGCTGGACCAGCTGGCAACCGCCGACCAGGCCCGCAACGCACGCGCCGGCTCCACCGGACCCACCATGCCGCCGGTGGTGTGGTGGGGGCTCCTCGCGGGAGCCGTCATCACCATCGGCATGGTGTTCGCCCTGCAGATCCGGCGCACCACCCGCGAACTGGTGCTGGCCGGGCTGTTCTCCGCCACGATCGCGTTCATGCTGTTCCTCATCTGGGACCTGGACGCCCCCTACAGCCGGGGCATCGCGGTGACCGCGGATCCGTTCCTCAACCTGTTCCCGGCCATCACCTCATAGGCCCCCGGGTCCACGGCGGCCCGGCCGCCGCGGCAGGCCTTCGCCCCCGGTTCCCACGAGGGTCCGGGGGCGAAGGCCTGCCCGTCAGGCGCCGCGCCGTGCCGCTCGACCGGCACCGGGGCGCTCAGACGCGCTTCTCCTGGCGGCGACGCAGCACGAACGCGCCGCCGCCGACCAGGGCCATGCCGACCAGGGCTCCGCCGATGGCCATGTCCTGGGGTGCCGCGCCGGTGATCCGGCTCCCGCCGAAACCGCCCTGCACGCCGCCGAGGACGGTGAACGCGTTCGGACGGGTCAGGGTGCGGCCGTCGCAGCGGACGGTGATGTCGTACCGGCCGGGCCGGGCGTCCCGGAAGACGTTGGCGACGCCCCGTGCGGTGTCGTCGCGGAGCGGCGTCAGCGGGGCGCTGCCGAAGGCCCGGGACGTCATCGTGCCGTTCCGGCAGCCGTTCACGGTGACGGTGAGCCGCCCTCCGGCGGCGATCACGCTGGGGGTGGCGACGATGTTGCGCGGGTTGCCGTCGCCCCGGCCGCCGAAGTCGCCTCCCGGACCGTTGCCGAAGTCGTCGCCGCGGCCGTTGCCGAAGTTGTCACCCCGGCCGTTGCCGAAGTTGTCACCCCGGCCGTTGCCGAAGTCGTCGCCGCGGCCGTTGCCGAAGTTGTCACCCCGCCCGTTGCCGAAGTTGTCACCCCGGCCGTTGCTGTTGAAGTTGCCGTTGCCGCTGATGTTGCCGTTGAAGTGGCCGTCGAAGTGACCGGTGCCGTTGAAGCCGCCGAGGCCGTTGCCGTTGCCGTTGAAGCCACCGACGCCGTTGCCGTAGAAGCCGCCGAGCCCGTTGAGGGTGCCGATCCCGACATTGCCGACGCCGAGACCACCGACACCGCCGACACCGCCGACGCCGACACCGCCGACGCCCACACCGCCGACGCCGGTCCCCGTGCCGCCGACGACGGCTCCGGTGTCGTTGGACGGGCCGCCCCCGGCGCCCAAGCCGTCCGCGACGGCCACAGGGGCGGCGAGCCCGAGCACGGCGACCGCTGCGCAGGCGGTCGCCAGAGCACGTTGGTTGCGCAT
Organism: Streptomyces sp. 1222.5; assembly: GCF_900105245.1. Classification (NCBI taxonomy): domain Bacteria; kingdom Bacillati; phylum Actinomycetota; class Actinomycetes; order Kitasatosporales; family Streptomycetaceae; genus Streptomyces; species Streptomyces sp. 1222.5. Next base: position 1,411,121 of record NZ_FNSZ01000001.1, read on the forward strand.
GTGATCCTCCGCGGGAGGCGCCCCGGGTCCCGTCCCGAGTCGATCGGCGAGAAAACACCTCCCGCACAGACCCTCAGACGCGCGGAACACGCCCGCACGTCGAGAATGGTCCATCCCGGTGAGGCGACACGCCGGACGAAAACCACACAATCGGAAATTATCGCAGGTCACGGGCCATCAGAAAATATCTGGAAGCTGCAACTCGGATGGCGCACCGGAAAGGCCCCCCGCCACCCGTTCGCCCGTCGCCCCGTCGCCCGTCGCGGACGCGGGACTTAGCGTTTTCCCATGCGCATGGGACGTGTCGACGGCCGCGTCGAAAGGGGATGGCGAATGTCTGCGTCCGGGCTGTCCGAGCTTGTCGCAGAGGAGGAACGGCGGAGGAAGCGCGCCCCGTGGGGCGTCATAGCGCTTGCTCTGCTGACCGGGCTGGCGCTCATCCGGAACGGCTCCGGGGAGTTCGACGTGGGCCCGCCGCAACCCGCCTCGGCGGTTGCGCCGGACACCCGCGAGAACGAGACTCCGGAGACCTTCGCCGCCGGGCCCGTCACGCTGGGCTTCGCGGCCGTCGACCGGGTGCGGATCCCGGCGATCCAGGTCGACGCGCCGGTGATGCCGGTCGGGCTGGACGCGAACGGCTGGGTCGCCGCTCCCCCGCCGGAGGAACCCAAGCTGGCGGGCTGGTTCACCGGCGCGGTCTCTCCCGGCGAGAAGGGCACCGCCGTCCTCGTCGGCCATGTCGACAACAAGCAGGGCCCCGCCGTGTTCTACGGTCTCGGGGCCCTGAAGAAGGGCAACCGCGTCGACGTCCTGCGCAAGGACGGCAGGACCGCGGTGTTCGAGGTCTACGGGGTCGAGGTGTTCGAGAAGAGCAACTTCCCGGGCGACCGGGTCTACGGCTCGAAGGGCACCCCCGAACTCCGGGTCATCACCTGCGGCGGCGGCTTCTCGAAGCAGAACGGCTACGACGGCAACGTCGTCGTCTTCGCCCGCCTGGTCGCGGTCACCTGAGGGACCGCACCCGGGCGGGCCGGGTCCGCGCCGCCGGCTCAGGTGGGCCGGCGGCTCGGCACGGTGAGGTGGTATCCGGAGTCGATCAGGTAGGGCAGCCATTCCCGGATCGCGCGGACGGTCTGCGAACGGTCCCCGCCCGCGTCGTGCGAGAGCACCACGACGCCGGGTGCGGCGCCGCCCTCCACCCGGTCGATGATGGTGTCGGTGCCGGGCACCTCCCAGTCGGTGGTGTCCACGGTCCACGCCATCGGTTCCATGCCCATCTCGGCGCCGAGCTGGAAGGCGGCCCGGTTCCAGGCCCCGTAGGGCGCGCGGAACCACTGGGGACGGTCGCCGTAGGTGTCCTCGATGACGTCGCTGGTGCGCTCCATCTCGGAGCGGATCTCCTTGCGGTTCATGGTCGTCAGCAGCGGGTGCGTCCAGGTGTGGTTGCCCACCACGTGGCCCTCGTCGGCCATCCGGACGAGCAGTTCCCGGTTGTCGACGACGCACTCCCCGCACACGAAGAACATGGCCCGCACGTCGTACTTGGCGAGGGTGTCGAGGATGTGCGGGGTGTACGCCGGGTTCGGGCCGTCGTCGAAGGTCAGCACCATGCGCCGGCCGCGTCCGGAGATCTGCAGGATGGGTTCCTTGCGCACCTTGAGCTTGCGGGGCGCGGCATGCGGCGGTCCGTACCCGGTGAGCGGCTGGAGCCGGAAGGCGGACGGCTTGAGGGCCTGACGGGCCTGCGGGCCCCCGGCGGGCGCCGCGGTTCCGGCGGTCTCCTCGCCGCCTCCCGCCAGGACGACTCCGGCCGTGCCCGCGGCCCCCGCGGCGGCGCCGCCGGCGAGGAGCATCCGGCGTCGCGTGAACAAGTGATCCTTCTGCATGACCCATCAGTCGCCCTGCCGGGCGCCGCCGCACCGCAACGCCGTCGGTGCGGCGGCCGGAATGCACCCGTACGGCGCAGTGGGCGGTGGTCACCGGTGGCGGACGAGCGGGAAGGGGAGCGTCTCGCGGATGGTGAGGCCGGTGAGGAACATGACGAGCCGGTCGACGCCGATGCCGAGCCCGCCGGTCGGGGGCATCGCGTACTCCAGGGCCTGGAGGAAGTCCTCGTCCAGTTCCATGGCCTCGGGGTCGCCGCCGGCGGCGAGCAGCGACTGCTCGGTGAGGCGGCGGCGCTGTTCGACCGGATCGGTCAGCTCGGAGTAGGCCGTGCCGAGTTCGGTGCCGAAGGCGACGAGGTCCCAGCGTTCGGCGAGCCGGGGGTCGGCGCGGTGCTGGCGGGTCAGGGGGGAGACGTCGGTCGGGAAGTCCTTGTAGAAGGTGGGCAGCCCGGTCCGTTCCTCGACGAGCCGTTCGTACATCTCCAGCACCACGTCACCGGGCCCGTCGTCGGCGGTGTAGGGCACTCCGGTGCGGTCGCACAACCGGTGCAGCCGCAGCAGTTCGGTGCCGGGGCCGATCTCCTCGCCGAGGGCCTCGGAGAGGGCGCCGAACACGGTCTTCACGGGCCACGGCCCGGAGATGTCGTACTCCTCGCCGCCCTTGCGGGCCACCGGGGAGCCGAAGGCGGCGGTCGCCGCGCCCTGCACGAGTTCGCGGACCAGGTCGAGCATGACGTCGTAGTCGGCGTGCGCCTGGTAGGCCTCCAGCATCGTGAACTCGGGATTGTGCTTGTAGGAGACGCCCTCGTTGCGGAACGTGCGGCCGAGTTCGAAGACCTTCTCCAGGCCGCCGACGCACAGCCGCTTCAGGTACAGCTCGGGGGCGATGCGCAGGTACAGGTCGAGGTCGTAGGCGTTGATGTGAGTGGTGAAGGGACGGGCGTTGGCGCCGCCGTGGATCTGCTGGAGCATCGGGGTCTCGACCTCGATGTAGCCGCGCTCCAGCAGGCCCTGGCGCAGCGCCTGCACGGCGGCGGAGCGGGCCCGGAGGACGGCGCGGGCCTCGGGGCTGGTGGCGAGGTCGAGGTAGCGGCGTCGGACCTTGGCCTCGGGGTCGGTGAGGCCGCGCCGCTTGTCGGGCAGTGGGCGCAGGCATTTGCCGGTGAGCTGCCAGGAGGTGACGAAGACGGTGGGCTCGCCCCGGTCGCTCACCCCCGCGCGGCCGGTGGCGGTGATGTGGTCGCCGATGTCGGTGTCGGCGGTGAAGCGGTCGAGTGCGGCGCCGGAGTCGTCGCGGGTGAGGGCGATCTGGTGGTCGCCGGACCAGTCGCGCAGTACGGCGAAGACGATGCCGCCGAAGTCGCGGACCAGCATGACCCGTCCGGCGACGGTGACGTCCTCGCCTGGCGGGACGTCGGCGAGGGCGTGCGTCGGGGCGGGGACGCCGACCGGGTAGGGATCGGTGCCCGTGGCGCGCAGCCGGTCGAGCCGGTGGTGCCGGACGCGGACCTGGTCGGGCAGGCCCGCGTCCGGGGCGGCGGGCCCGGCCTGGTCCCCTCCGTCGAGGCCGAGCGCCGTCAGGGACGGCAGCCCTTCCGTGGTGGCGGGCCGCTGCCCGGCCTTCGGGTGCCCCTTTCCCCAGAGTTTGCGCAACGACGGTACGGAAACGAAACCTTCGGCGATCCCGGAGGCCAGCCCGATGCGGGCGAGGGCCCCGGTCTCGCCGTAGCAGATGAACCGCGGGTACCACTCGGGCCGGTACTTGGCGTTGGAGCGGTAGAGCGCCTCCAGTTGCCACCAGCGGGAGAAGAACAGCAGCAGACGGCGCCAGAGCCGCAGGACGGGTCCCGCGCCGATGCGGGCGCCCTCCTCGAAGACGGACCGGAAGGCGGCGAAGTTCAGCGAGATCCGGCGGATGCCCAGTTTGGGGGCGACGGCGCACAGTTCGGCGACCATGAACTCCATCACCCCGTTGGGCGCGGCCCGGTCACGGCGCATCAGGTCCAGGGAGACGCCGTCGCGGCCCCAGGGCACGAAGGAGAGCAGGGCGAGCAGCCGGCCGTCCTCGCCGAGGGCCTCCACGAGCAGGCAGTCGCCGTCGGCTGGGTCGCCGAGCCGGTCCAGGGCCATGGAGAAGCCGCGCTCGGTCTCGGTGTCCCGCCAGGCGTCGGCCTTGCGGACGACCTCCTCCGTCTCGTGTTCGGTGAGGGTGGCGTGGCGGCGGATGCGGGTGGTGGCGCCGGTGCGGCGGACGCGGTGCACGGCCTGCCGGGTGACGCGCATGTCCCGGCCGTTCAGGTCGAAGGCCGCCACCTGGACGATCGCCTCGTCACCGAGCTGGAGGGCGCCGAGCCCGGCACGGGCGTAGGCGCGGGCGCCGTCCTCGGACGCGCCCATCACCGCGGGCGCCCAGGCGTGCCGGCGGGCCACGTCCAGCCAGGCCCCGATGGCGTGCGGCCAGGCCTCCGGGTCGCCGACGGGGTCGCCGCTGGCCAGGCACACCCCGGCCTCGACGCGGTAGGTGACGGCGGCCTTGCCACTGGGTGAGAAGACGACGGCCTTGTCGCGGCGGGTGGCGAAGTAGCCGAGGGAGTCGCGTTCGCCGTAGGCGGCGAGGAGGGCGCGGATGCGGGCCTCCTCGTCGTCGTGCAGGGCGGCCTCCAGGCGCTGGGAACGGAACAGCGCGGCGGCGGCGTTGAGCAGGGCGAGGGCGCCGAACAGGCCGAGGAGGAAGGTGACGCCGCGCGGCGGACGGCCGTCGAAGGAGCTGTTCGACACCAGTCCGCCGCACACCCGGTCGGCCGCCCAGGCCAGGTGCTGGCCCGCCGGGAGCGTGCCCGGGAACAGCGAGACCAGCCCCCAGCCCACCAGGATCGCCACGACGAGGCCGGCGATCAGCACGCCGAGGGCCCGCCACACGGCGCCGCGGCGGGAGGCCGCGTAGAACTCCCCGCGGGCCGCCACCAGCAGGAGCAGCAGCAGCGCGCACAGGATCAGCGACGGCAGTGACTGGGAGTAGAGGCCGAGGGCCACGCCGAGGGCGTCGGTGAGGACGAGCAGGCCGAGGTAGACGACGACCAGCCACCAGGCGACCTTCTTGCGGGCGGCGGTGGCGCCGGCCAGCAGGAACAGGAAGACGGCGTAGGCGAGGTTGGCGCTGATCGGGACCAGCAGCAGGTCGAGGGCGCGGACGACCGGGCGGAGCAGGACGCGCAGCGGGGCGACGAACGCGAGCAGGGCGCAGAGCAGGCCGAGCGCTGCGAAGAGGGCCGCGAAGGCCTCCGGCACCCAGCCGAGGCGCCCGCCCGTGGGCGGTCGTACCGGCCTCGTCGCGTCCTCGGCGGCGGCCGGCCCGGCGGTGGCGGTCATGGTTCCGACTCTAGGAAGGGCGCGGGCGGCTCGCCCGTCGAGCGGCCCCGGCCCTCGGCGGGAACCACAGGTTCCGATAGCCTCGGTTTGTGACGGAGCAGCACGAACAGCACGCGCACCAGTTCGAGCGGGGCACGGACGGCCCCAAGGTCATCGTGGTCGGGGTCGACGGCTCGGACTCCTCGCTGCGCGCCGCCGCCTACGCGGGCGGTCTGGCCCGGCGGCAGCGTGCGCTGCTGGCCGTGGTGTACGTGCAGCCGGTGCTCGCGGCCGGCGCGGCGCTGGGGGCGCCGGTGGCGGAGACGACCGACGAGATCGCCGAGGACCTGGTCTCCTACATCCGGGAGGCGACCGAGCGGGTGCGGGGGATATTCGAGCTCCGGTGGGAGTTCCACACCTTCCGCGGGGACCCGTACAACGGCCTGGTGAAGGCGGCCGACGAACTCAAGGCCGACGCGGTGGTGGTGGGTGCCTCGGAGCAGGCGGGCCACCGGATCATCGGCTCGGTGGCGGTGCGGCTGGTGAAGGCGGGGCGCTGGCCGGTGACGGTCGTCCCGTAGCGCTGATCGGGCGGGACCGGCCCGGATCAAGCAGTATGGGAGGAATTCGGCCGCTCATCGATCGTCCGGTCAGCCTCCGGGTTGTACGGCCACGCCGGCGCCCGGTGCGCTGCCGGGCCGTGCGTGGCGTCTTCCGTCCGGAGCGCCCCTGGGACATCATGATCCGCCGTCAGCCGTTTGCCGTCGGCGAAGAGGTGAGGCGCATGGCCAGGCTCCGTCCGGGTGAGGGGATTCTCCGCCGCAAACCCATCGAGCACATCGAGGAGACAGAGATCGGCGAGGGCCCGCGCCTCGACCGGTCGCTCGGTCTCGGGCAGCTCACGGCCATCGGCGTGGGCGGCATCATCGGCGCCGGCATCTTCACGCTGGCCGGCACGGTGGCCAACGGCACGGCCGGCCCTGCGGTGCTGGTGTCGTTCCTGATCGCCGGTGTCGCCAGCGCCTGCGCGGCCCTGTCGTACGCCGAGTTCGCGGGCCTGATCCCGAAGGCCGGATCGGCGTACACGTACGGCTATGCCGTGCTCGGCGAGTTCGCGGGCTGGTTCATCGGCTGGGACCTGCTGCTGGAGTACACGGCGATCGTGGCCGTGGTGGCCATCGGCATCTCCGGCTACTTCAGCTTCCTGGTGGAGGAACTGGGCGCGGACCTGCCCGCCTGGATGCTGGGCGCGCCCGGCACCGGCAGCGGGCACCGGGTCGACCTGTTCGCCGCGGTGCTGTGCCTGCTGATCGCCTGGCTGCTGAACCTGGGCATCCGCAGCGCCGCCCGGTTCGAGACGTTCGTGGTCGCGCTGAAGGTGCTGGTGGTGCTGCTGGTGATCGGTGTGGGCGTGTTCCACATCAACACGGCGAACTACCACCCGTTCTTCCCGTTCGGCATCAGCGGGGCGTTCACCGGTGCGGCGACCGTGTTCTTCGCGGTGTTCGGCTACGACGCCATGTCGACCGCGGCCGAGGAGTCGAAGGACGCCCAGCGGCACATGCCGAAGGCGATCATCTACTCGCTGGCGATCTCGATGGTGCTGTACGTGGCGGCCTGTCTGGTGCTGACCGGCATGCAGAACTACAAGGACATCGACCCGGAGAGCGGCTTCTCCTCGGCGTTCAAGTCGGTGGGCCTGGCCGGTCTCGCGGACGTGATCGCGGTGGGCGCGATCATCGGCATCCTCACGGTGATGTTCACGTTCATGCTGGGCGTGACCCGGGTCTGGTTCTCGATGTCCCGGGACGGACTGCTGCCCAGCTGGTTCGCCAAGACGCACCCGACGCGGCACGTGCCGACCCGGGTGACCTGGATCGTCGGCGCGGCCTCGGCGCTCATCGCCGGGTTCCTGCCGATCGCCGAGGCGGCCGAGCTGACCAACATCGGCATCCTGCTGGCGTTCGTGGTGGTGTGCGTGGCGGTGATCGTGCTGCGCTACCGACAGCCCGATCTGCCGCGTTCCTTCCGCACCCCGTGGATGCCGTTCGTGCCCGCGCTGGGTGTCGTCTTCTCGATCTGGCTGATCACGTTCCTCCAGTGGCAGACCTGGGTGCGGTTCGCCCTGTGGTTCGTGGTCGGGTGCGTGGTCTACTTCAGCTACTCCTACCGGCGTTCGGCGCTGGCCCGGCAGCGGCCGACCGAGTGATCACCGCCCCATGACGAGGCCGTCCCCGGCCGCTCCGCGGCTGAGGACGACGTCCTTGATCCGGTCGCGCACCCCGTCCAGCTCGGCACCCTGGGCGATCGCCCGGTTCACGTCGAGGACGCGGCCGGCGTCGACGTCGTACACCTGCGGGACGAACTCGGCCCGGGTCACCCGCCAGCGGCCGCCCGCGGCCGCCGGGGGGGCGAAGGTGAAGCGGCCCATGGTGGACTCGTTGCCGCGCCGGTCCTGGACGCCCTTGCGGTCGAACATCTCGCCGGCGATCTGGTCGCCCATGCCGTAGACCACCCAGGTCCCGTTGACCTTCTCGTACGCCTGCGGGACGTGGGCATGGGTGCCGAGAATCAAGTCGATGTCCGGGCGGCCGCCCGTCGCCGCGGCGGTGAGCTTCCGGGCCAGGTCGAGCTGCAGCCGGTCGGGGGCGTCCTGCCATTCGGTGCCCCACTGCACGGAGACCACGACCACGTCGGCGCCGGCCCTGCGGGCACCGCGGGCGTCGGCGATCATCCGGTTCGCGTCGATCACCTTGAGGGCCCAGGGCTGCCCGGCGGGCAGCGGAGTCCCGTTCGTGCCGAAGGTGTACGCCAGGTGGGCGACCCTGGCCCCGCCGGCCCGGTGGACCGCGACGGAGCGGGACTCGGCCTCGGTGCGGGCGGTGCCGGCATGCCGCAGGCCGGCGGCGTCCAGGGCGTCGAGGGTCCGCCGGATGCCGGCGGCGCCGTCGTCCAGGGAGTGGTTCGAGGCGGTGGCGCAGCCGTCGTAGCCCGTCACCGCGAGGGCCTGGGCGATCTGCGGCGGTGACTTGAACGTCGGGGAGCCGGAGTAGGCGCCGTCGGCGCCGTAGACGGTCGTCATGTGACACAGCGCCAGATCGGCGCGGGAGACGTCCGGTTCGATCCCGGAGAGCATCGGGCGGAAGTCGTAGCCGTTGCCGCCGGCGTCGAACGAGGCACGTTCGACGACCGAGGTGTGCGGCAGGATGTCGCCGGAGGCGACCAGGGTGAAGCCGCGGGCCGCCGGGGCGGCCGGTGCCGGGGCGGCGGGTGCCGGACGGGCGGTCTGCTGCCGCTCCTGGTTCTGGCAGGCGGCCGCCGCCGCGAGAAGGGCGGTCAGGGCCAGGGCCACCTGTTGTCTGCGTCCGATCATCAGCTCACCCCTGGATCCTCTTATTTACAGACCAAGCCATGACGGGCATATGGGTACGAAGCTGGCCCTCCGCGTAAACGGTTCGGGCACTCTCATTAGCCCGTCCGGTGCCCTGCCGGACCGTTCGCCGACCGTTCGCCGACCCGATCGACCGTCCGTCGCAGAGCGGTGCGCGCCCCCTTTCCCGGGGCGGCGCCCTGCGCTGGCATACGGCCATGACGGCCGGAACCTCAGTGATCCGCGGGACGACGACACCGACCCACGGGACGACGACCGCCGAGCACGAGCTGGCCACGCTCCAGCGCGAGCACGGCGGGCCCCTCTTCGCCCTGCTGCTCAGACTGTGCGACGGGGACCGGCAGCGCGCCGAGGACCTCGCCCAGGAGACGCTGGTGCGCGCCTGGCAGCATCCCGAGGCGCTGCACGCCGACGCCTTCGACTCCGTACGGCCCTGGCTGCTGACCGTGGCGCGGCGGCTCGCGATCGACGCGCGGCGGGCCCGGCAGGCCCGGCCGCCCGAGGTCGGCGACGCGGTCCCGGAGGACGCCCGGGTGACCGCCGACCACGCCGAGCGGGCCGCCGCCGTGCTGGACGTCCGGGAGGCTGTGAAGACACTCACTCCGGAGCACCGTGACGTCCTCGTACTCGTGTACTTCCGCGGGGCCAGTGTGGCGGAAGCGGCGCAGATCCTGGGTATTCCACCCGGTACCGTGAAATCTCGCGCGTTCTACGCGCTCCGCGCCCTGCGCCGGGTCCTTCCGGGTTATGCGGCCGACCTGCACTGAAACCGGGAGCCGGGTCAAACCTCGGTAAAGCGCCTTGCTGTGGGCCCCGTTCGGGCAATGGGCTGTCCTCATCCGCGTTCCGGGCGGCGGCGGGGACCGCGATCCCGAGAGGCTCGGGCGACGCGCACGTACCGGAGGAAGGGCAGGAAGGGATGCTGCACAGAGGTCACGAGAGCACGGACGGCACAGGCGGCGGGGAACTGACCGTCCCCATGGCCTGGTTGTACGCCGAGTACATCGCCGACGAGTTGCTGCGCACCGGCGATCTGATGCCGCCGACGTCCTTCGAGTTCCGGGCCGGGCGGGACGCGCTGGCACTGACCGTCTTCCTGTCCGACACCGACGGGGAGCTGTCCGGCATCCGGGTGATCTCTCAGCTGGAGAACTGGCTGTCGCTGACCGCCTACGACCAGCCGTGGCGGGACTGGGTGCGCACGCGCATGGCCGAGCTGACCGCCGGGGACGCCGGTGCCGGCACACCCTCGCCGGATCTCGCCCTCGCGGCGGAGGCCTGGCGATGGCTGGAGGAGACCGAGCTGCTCGCGCCGGACCTGGACGCGGTTCCGGGCGGTCCGGCGGTGTTCGGCGAGGACGACGGGCCGAAGGTGTGGACACCGGCCTGGCGGCTCGGGCTGCCCCTCGGGCACCTCGCGATCCACCTCTTCTGAACCGTCCGGAATTCACACCAATCCGCGGGCCGGGCCGCTCCGAATCTCTTGTCCGGGATTCTGTGCGCGGCTTGAGTGATTCGGCTGTCGGCTGCGTACGGGTGGGAGCAAGGAGTAACCCCACCCATACCCTTCGGCACGAGGATTCGGCATGAGGTCCCTGGAACGGCATCGCGACGTCGGCGCGTACGCGCTCGGCGTGCTGGACGAGGCGGAGGCCTTCCGCTTCGAGGACCACCTCATGGAGTGCCCCCGGTGCGCGGCACAGGTGACCGAGTTCGGGCCCACGGCCCGGCAGCTGTTGCTCTACCGCCGGGCGACGCCGCGCTTCGTGCACCCCATGGCGCAGGCCGGGCCGCGGCTGCTGGACCGGCTGCTCGGTGACATCTCGCTGCGCCGCCGCTCACGCCGGCGCCGGGCGCTGTACGGGCTGGCCGCCTCGGTGGTGCTGGCCGTGGCCGGATCCGGGATCGTGGCCTTCTCCGGCCACGCGCGGCCGACCGCGCACACCACGGCGGCGACCGACCCGCGGACCGGGGTGTGGGCCCGGGTGACCACCGCGGACGAGGACTGGGGCAGCGATCTGCGGCTGGAGGTGAAGGACGGGTCGGGCTCGCACGTCTGCCGGCTCGTCGCGATCGGCGACGACGGCACCGAACAGGTCGTCGCCGGCTGGGCCAATCCGGCGAACGGGACCCACCCCACGACCACCCTCGGCGCCGCCCAGATGCACCCGGACGAGATCGCCCGCTACGAGGTCCGCACGGCGGACGGCGAGCGGCTGGTCACCCTGGAGTCCCGATAACGTCACGAGGACTTGACCGGAGATCGACGTTAGGTGAGCCTTACCTCAGTTTATTGTGAGCCCGCCAGGAGATCTCTGTGCCCGCGTCGCCACGTCCCGAGCCGTCCGCGTCCCCCCAGGCGACGTCCGCCCCGCGGGTGAACCTGTACGACACCTGGTGGACGGTCGCGGCGGCCGCGGTCGCCGTCAGCCTCGGACTCTGGGCCTGCGCGTGGGTCTCGCTCCATGTGCGCGTCGACGCCACCCTGCACACCGCGGCCCTCTTCGTTCATCTGGCCTCACTGGTGCTCGGCTTCGGAGCCGTCCTGTCGGCGGACTACCAGGCCCTGCTGTGGCTGACCGGCCGGTGCACCCTGCGTGACGCCCTGAACGCGGCGAACCGCCTGCACGTCCCCATCTGGGCGGGTCTCGCGGGCCTCGTGGCCAGCGGCGTCCTCCTCAACCCCGACCTCGGGTCCCTCCTCACCCGCGTCAAGCTCGGCCTGGTCCTGGCCCTCACCCTCAACGGGCTCCAGGCCGGTCTGCTCGGCCGCCGCATGGCCGGGCAGCAGACCGCGACCGTCGGCCGTCGGCTGCTCGGCCGGGCGACCGGCACGGCGCTCGTGTCACAGATCTGCTGGTGGGGTGCCGTGTTGATCGGCTTCCGGAACAGCCAGCGCTGACCCGCCCCTCATTTCAGCAGCCGGGAGAGCCGGCGGTCCGCCAGGGGCTTGCCGCCCGTCTGGCAGGTGGGGCAGTACTGCAGCGAGGAGTCGCTGAAGGAGACCTCGCGGATGGTGTCCCCGCAGACCGGGCAGGGCTCGCCGGTGCGGCCGTGCACCCGCAGGCCGCTCTTCTTCTCGGCCTTCAGGCGTCCGGCGGCCACTCCGCGGGAGCGTTCGACCGCCTCGGTGAGCGTGGTGCGCAGCGCCTCGTAGAGGTGGTGGGTCTCGTCCGGGGTGAGCGAGGCCGCCAGCTTGAACGGCGACATCTTCGCGGCGTGCAGGATCTCGTCGCTGTAGGCGTTGCCGACGCCGGCGATCAGGGACTGGTCCCGCAGCGCCCCCTTGAGCTGCCGTCTCTCGTCCTTCAGGAGCGCGGCGAAGCGGGCCTCGTCGAAGTCGTCGGCGAGCGGGTCCGGGCCGAGCCGGGCGACACCGGGGACCTCCCCGGGGTCACCGACGACGTACACCGCGAGGCGCTTCTGGGTGCCGGCCTCGGTGAGATCGAAACCCTCGCCGGTCTCCAGCGCCACGCGGAGCGCGAGGGGGCCCTTCCCCGGCTTGGGCGGACCGTCGGGCAGCCGGTCCTTCCACTGCAGCCAGCCCGCGCGGGCGAGGTGCGTCACCAGATGCAGCCCGCTGTCCGCCTCCAGGTCGAGGAACTTGCCGTACCGGCGCACGGCCGTCACCTCGGCGCCCTCCAGGGCGGTGACCGGCGGGTCGTAGGTCTTCAGGACACTGATGGCGACGGGCAGCACCCGCACCACCCGGCGGCCGACCAGGTGCTCGGTGAGGAAGTCCGTCAGCGCTTCTACCTCGGGCAGTTCCGGCATACGTCCAGGGTGCCATCCGGCACCGACGACGCCAGGCGCGGCGCCGTCCCGCTAGGGCCTGTCGTTCGGATCAGGCCGGCCTGGCTCATGGTGCCTTGTCGGCCGCCCCGCGACGCGGGCATGATCCGAACGACAGTCCCTGACGACAGGCCCTAAGGCACCCGGAACTCGCACCACACCGCCTTGCCGCCGCCGCGTGCCTCCACGCCCCAGACATCGGCGAGCCGGTCGACGAGGAGCAGGCCGCGGCCGGAGACGTCGTCCTCCCCCGCCTCGCGGCGGCGCGGCAGGGCGCTGGAGGCGTCCTCGACCTCGATGCGGAGCCTGCGGCCGGCGCCCTCCAGGGCCCGCAGCGTGACGATCGCCGCGCCCTCGGTGTGCATCAGCGCGTTGGTGATCAGCTCGTCGGCGACCAGCTCGACCTCGTCGGCGCGGTCATGGGCGCCCCAGGAGCGGACGGCGGCGCGGATCATGTGGCGGGCCTGGGTGAGGGCCTCGGGGTCGCCGGGCGCCACGTGCTGCTGGAGCCGGCCGCCCGCCCGGGAAGCCTCCGGGACACGACGACGCAGCAGGAGCAGGGCAACGTCGTCCTCGCCGCCCTGCCGCTCGGCCATCCGGATCAGCAGGTCGGCGAGGGCGCGCACGTCGTCCGGGCCGTCCGCGATGAGGTCCGCGAGGCCGCGCATGCCGTCGTCGAGGTCGGCGCCGGGCTGTTCGACGAGCCCGTCGGTGCACAGCAGCAGGGTGTCGCCGGGATCGAGCTCGAGGGTGCAGACCGGGTACTCCAGACGGCCGAAGTCGGCGGACAGGCCGAGCGGGAGCCCGCCCGGGACGGGGACGCGCCGGCAGGTGCCGTCGGCGTCCCGGAGCAGCGGGTCGATGTGCCCGGCGCGGACCGCCTGGACGACTCCGGTGGACAGGTCGGCCTCCGCGTACAGGCAGGTGGCGAAGCGGTCGGTGTCGAGTTCGTGGAGGAAGACCGAGGCGCGGGCCATCACGGTGGCCGGGGGGTGCCCCTCGGCGGCGTAGGCGCGCAGCACGATCCGCAGCTGCCCCATCACCGCCGCCGCGTGCGTGTCGTGCCCCTGGACGTCGCCGATGACCGCGCCGACGCGGCCGCCGGGCAGCGGGATCAGGTCGTACCAGTCGCCGCCGATGTCCCGGCCCACCGTCGCCGACCGGTAGCGGACGGCGACGTCGGCGCCGCGCACGCTGGGGATGGTGCGGGGCAGCATGGCCTGCTGGAGCCCCTGGGCCACGTCCTTGTCCTGCTCGTAGAGCATGGCGCGCATGAGGCTCTGCCCGATGCTGCTGCCGAGCGCGACGAGCACGGCCCGCTCCTCGTCCGAGAAGCCGCGCCGGTCGTCGTAGAGCAGGCCCATGGCCCCGATCGGGCGGGCCTGGGCGATCAGGGGCAGATAGGCGGCCGAGGTGATGTGCAGGTCGGTGAGGTGGGGCCAGAGGATCGGGTAGTGGTCGGCGAACTCCTCCGGCGACTCGATGAACCGCGGGACGAGCGTGCGGACGACCTCGCTCATCGGGTACGGCTCGTCCGTCCGGGTGACGCGGGTGCCGGGGACGAAGCTGTCGGCCGGGCCCTCCGCGACGAGCCGGATGCGGCCCGCCTCCACCAGGCCCATGACCAGGCTGGCGGCGCCGAGGTTCTCGATGCCGTGGGTGTCCTTGAGGATCTCGATGACGTCCTGGACGCTCCGGGCGTGGGCGAGGGCGGCGGAGACGACCTGCACGATGTTGGTCTGCTGGCGGAAGGCCTCGTCCTGGGCGGCGCGCAGGCTGCGGGCGGCGCTGTCGGCGAGTTCCTCGGTGGCGTCGCGGACGATGCCGACGACCCGGCGCGGGCGGCCGGAGCCGTCGCGCCGGATGTAGCCCTGGGTGTGGGTCCAGCGCGAGGTGCCGTCGCGGCAGCGGATGCGGAAGTAGGCGCCGTAGTTCTCGCTGCCGTCCTTGATGGCTCGGGCGACCACCGAGTCGAGCCGGGCGGCCTCCGGCGGCGGCACTCGCCGGCTCAGCGATTCGGGGCGGCCGTCGTACTCCTCAGGCAGCAGGTCGAACACCTCGAAGGCCTGGGCGTCCATGTGGAAGAGACCGGCGTCCAGGTCCCAGTCGAAGCTGCCCATGTGGTTGAGCGCGAGAATCGGGTCCGGATGGGCTGGCCAGTCCTCCGGGAGTGACAGAGCACCCGCTCCCCGATCAGCCATGCGCCCACCTTGCCAGGATTTGCCCGATTATTCGACTTGATCGGCTTCGCCGACGGGGCCGGCCGCCGCTCTCGGGTCGCGGCGGCGGGCTCAGCCGTCCTGGACGTCCGCCAGGCCGTCGGGTACGGCTCCCCTCGGGTCCGGCGCGTCCGGCGGCCCGTCGGCCTCCGGTACGCCGTCGCCTGGCGGGTCCGGGTCGGCCGGGATCAGCCCGCCGCCGTCGGGCGGGTCCGGGAGCTCCGGGACGGTCGGCGGACCGATCTCGTCGAGCGGGTCCGGCTGGGGGACATGGGCGGCCGGCGCCTTCGGGAGGGCCGGGAGGCCCGGTCCCGGCGGCTGAGTGGTGCCGTCCGCGGGCGCGGCGCGCCCGTCCGCCCGGGCCGCGGCGGAGGGCGGTGGCGTGGCCGGCCCGCTCCCGCCGGCGCTGGGCTGGCCGCTGTCCGGCGTCTGCGCGCCGTTGGCGTCCTGGTGCGCCGGGTCGGCGGGCGCGGTGGCGGCGGCCCCGGCGGGCGCGGGGACGACGCGGTCGTGGCGGACGTCCTGACCGGTCCGGCGTTCGATCCAGGTGCGTCCGTCGGCGTCGAGGAGCGTGAGACTGGCGACGGCGCGGGGTGCCGGGGTCACCACGACCACCTGGTTCGGTTCGTAGGCGGGCCAGGCGGATCCGCTGACGCCGACGCCGCGGGCCGACCCCGGTGGCCCGAGCGGGTTGCCGCAGGCGCAGCGGACGCGGGGCACGCCCCGGTCGTCCACGAGGACGGCGGTACCGGCCTGCAGCACGGACTGGTACTGGACCGCCTGTCCGTCGCGGTAGCCGTTGTTCGTGACGCGGGTGTCGGCGCGGAGCACGACCGGGGTCAGACTCCGCAGGTGCCGGGGCACCTGCGACCGGGTGACGTTCAGCGCGGCGGCGAAGGCCTCGCCCCGGGCCGGGTCCGCCGCCAGGTAGCCGATCTGCCGCTCGACGTCGCAGCCGGCGACGTGCACGGCGCCCCGGTAGAGGCCGGGCGTCGCCCCGGAGACGGTCCGCGTCGGGCGCAGCGGCGCGAGGGCCCGTTCGGAGAGCGTCACCGACTGCGACGCCGCCGCGGTGGTGGGCGACGGAGGGGTCGGTGGCGCTGCGGCGACGGCGGCCGTCGAGTCGGTGAAGGGCTCGGCACCCCGGGCCCCGGCGGGCTCGAGGAAGAGCTCTTCACCCGTCTGGGCCTCCTTGACGCCCATGCCGGCGCAGCCGGTCACGAGCAGCGCCATCAAGAGGACGCAGGCCATGCCGATGGATCGGGTGGGTATCCGCACCGCATACTCCGCATCACTGTGGGTAATTCGGGACTATTGTCTGCATTGCACTCGTTTGACTGGCAACTCGGGGAACGCCTGGCCGCGAAGAAGGGCGCGCACCGCCGTGGACTGGTTCACCGCACCCGACTACTGGTGGAGCCGGCTGGTCCTCCAGCGGGGTCTGGCCGCGCTGTATCTCGTAGCGTTCCTGACGGCGGCGCTCCAGTTCCGGGCGCTCCTCGGGGAGCGCGGCATGCTGCCGATCCCCCGCTTCGTGGCGCGGGTGCCCTTCCGGCGGGCCCCGAGCCTGTTCCAGTGGCGCTACTCGGACGGCTTCTTCGCGGCCTGTGCCTGGGCGGGCTGCGCGGTGTCGGCGGCCCTGCTCGCCGGGGCGGACGCCGAACTGCCGCTGTGGGCGGGGATCCTGCTGTGGCTGGTGCCCTGGGCGCTGTACCTGTCGATCGTCAACGTGGGCCAGACCTGGTACGCGTTCGGCTGGGAGTCACTCCTGCTGGAGACGGGCTTCCTCGCCGCGTTCCTCGGCAACGACGACGTCGCGCCGCCCGTGGTCGTGCTGTTCCTTCTCCGCTGGATCCTGTTCCGGGTGGAGTTCGGCGCCGGGCTGATCAAGCTGAGGGGCGACGCCTGCTGGCGGAAGCTGACCTGTCTGGACTACCACCACGAGACGCAGCCGATGCCGGGCCCGCTGAGCTGGTTCTTCCACCATCTGCCGAAGCCGGTGCACCGGGCCGAGGTGGCCGCCAACCATCTGACCCAACTGGTCGTGCCGGTACTGCTGTTCACCCCGCAGCCGGTCGCCTCGGCCGCGGCGGCCCTGATGATCGTCACCCAGCTGTGGCTGGTGCTGTCCGGCAACTTCTCCTGGCTGAACTGGGTCACGATCGTGCTGGCCCTGTCCGCGCTGCGGCTGCCGGGATCCGCCCCGTCCGTGCCGCCGGCGCCGCTCTGGTACGAGGTCCTGCTGCTCGCCGTCGCCGCGCTGCTGCTCTTCCTGAGCTACCACCCGGTGACGAACATGATCTCCCGCCGCCAGGTCATGAACCGCTCCTTCGACCCCCTCCACCTGGTGAACACCTACGGCGCCTTCGGCAGTGTCAGCCGGGTGCGCTACGAGGTGGTGGTGGAGGGCACGCTGGACGAGGGGCCCCGCGAGGACTCGGACTGGCGGGAGTACGAGTTCAAGGGGAAACCGGGTGATCCACGGCGCTGGCCGCGCCAGTTCGCGCCCTACCATCTGCGCCTGGACTGGCTGATGTGGTTCGCGGCGCTGTCGCCCGCGTACGCCGGGGACTGGTTCGGCGGGCTGGTGGAGCGGCTGCTGGAGAACGACCGGGACACGCTGCGGCTGCTGCGCCGCTCCCCCTTCCCGCCGGACACGCCGCCCCGCTACGTCCGGGCCCGTCTCTTCCGCTACCGCTACACCAGCCGGCGGGAGCTGCGGGAGACGGGCGCGTGCTGGGAGCGGACGTACGTGCGCGAGTACCTGCCGCCCACGCGGCTGGCGAGCGCGGCTCGGATGCCGTAGCCGCGCCGGGCCGTCCCCTCGTGCGCGGTCCGGTCACGCTCCCACCGACGGCAGTGGCGGTTCGGTGCGCCCTCCCTGCGCCTCGGACCAGGCGCGCAGTTCGTTCGCGCCGACCTCCTCGACCACCGTCTGCAGGGCCTGGCGGGCCGTCGCGTCGCGTTCGGCCTCGGGCAGGAGCAGATAGCGGTCGAGGGCCCGGCGCAGCGACTCCCGCGCCTGCGCGGCGAGCACCCAGCGCGAGCCGGCCCCGTACAGCTGGCGCATGCCGGTGAAGAAGACGGCGCCGCCCGCGATCAGCGCGGTCAGCCAGGCCGGGGCGTGCAGACCGGCGGCCACGACCGTCACCGACGTGGTGAGGAGTGCGCCGAGTTCGGTGCCGTGGTGCAGCCGCCTGGCCCGGGTGCAGGCCCTCGTGTAGAACGCCAACTCCCGCCGGACGAGGGCCAGCAGGGGATCCTGTTCGGCCGCCCAGGTGGTGTCGGGGACCCTTCTTCGTCTCATCGGCACATCATCGGGGCTGTGTCCGTGCCGGGGAAAGCCACGACGGTGGCCGGGGCATCCGCGCGGGGCGCCCCGGCCACCGCGGCCTCACGCCCGGCGCAGCCGCAGCGTCATCAGCTCGAAGGGCCGCAGCGCCACGGTGATCCGGTCGCCGTCGCGCACCGGCGGTTCCCCGTCACCGCC
The DNA here is from genome assembly GCF_900105245.1 of Streptomyces sp. 1222.5. Classification (NCBI taxonomy): domain Bacteria; kingdom Bacillati; phylum Actinomycetota; class Actinomycetes; order Kitasatosporales; family Streptomycetaceae; genus Streptomyces; species Streptomyces sp. 1222.5. The sequence continues at coordinate 1,429,247 of NZ_FNSZ01000001.1, forward strand.
CGGCCGTTCCAGCAGGTCCGTCACCGTGACGTCCGCGATTCCGAAGCCGGCCGTGAGCGTGGCCCGGGCCCGGCCGCCGTGCGCCTCGTGGAAGCGGACCACCACGTCGCCGCTGCCGTCGTCGGCCAGCTTCACGGCCGTGACCACGACCGCGTCGTCGTCCACGGCGACCAGCGGGGCGACCTCGTGGGCGCCGGTCGTGCGCCGCTCCGGCAGGTTGATCCGCCAGCCCTCGCGGACCGCGTCCGCGATCGCCGCACCGGGGACCAGAGCGTGCCGGAACCGGTGCACGCCCTGGTCGGTCTCGGGATCGGGGAAGCGCGGGGCGCGCAGCAGGGAGACCCGCACGGTGGTCGTCGTCCCGCGGTCTTGGCCGGTCCGCACGCTCCGGGTCACGTCGTGGCCGTACGTCGAGTCGTTGACGACGGCGACGCCCCAGCCCGGCTCCTCCAGGTGCACGAAGCGGTGGTTGCACGCTTCGAACTTGGCTGCCTCCCATGAGGTGTTGGTGTGCGTGGGCCTGAAGGCGTGCCCGAACTGCGTCTCGGACGCGTACCGTTCGGCGTGCAGGTCGAGCGGGAAGGCCAGCTTCAGGAACTTCTCCGTCTCGTGCCAGTCGACCTCGGTGTCCAGCACCAGCCGCTTCTCCCCCGGCGGCAGCGACAGCACCTGGGTGACCCGGGAGTCCCCGAAGGACCGCACGACCCGCACCGACTCCCCGTCCTCGCCGGCCGTGACCGAGTCGGCGTCCGTGAGGTCGGTGACGGTGTTGCGGTAGAAGGAGTCGACGTCCCAGGCGTCCCACATGTTCGGGAAGTCCGGGTGCAGCTGGAGGAGACCGGCGACGGTGCCGGGGGCGATCGTCTCGCGGCCGGCGGCGAGGTCGTACGCGGAGACGACCAGACCGCGGCCGTCGACGGCGATCCGGAGCAGCCCGTTGTCCAGCACGTGACCGCCGTCCGGGCCCGCCGTGAGGGTCGTCCCGGGCTGCCCGGCCGGGGCCGCCGCGGCCCCGCCCGCCGGGACGCCGTGGCGGCCGTGCGGGGCCGCGTTGAAGACCAGCGCGGTGGTGCCCTCCCCGGCCAGCGCGCGCTGGGCGCCCTCGACGACCGCGGTCAGCTCGCCGGCGACACGCTCGTACGTCGCCCGCGCCTCCCGGTGCACCCAGGCGATGGACGATCCGGGCAGGATGTCGTGGAACTGGTGCAGCAGGACCGTCTTCCAGATCCGGTCCAGCTCCTCGTAGGGGTAGGGGAAACCGGTGCGCACGGCCGCGGTGGCCGCCCACAGCTCGGCCTCGCGCAGCAGGTGCTCGCTGCGCCGGTTGCCCTGCTTGGTCTTGGCCTGGCTGGTGAGGGTCGCCCGGTGCAGTTCGAGGTACAGCTCGCCGACCCAGACGGGCGGCGCGGGGTACTCCGCCTCGGCCTTCTCGAAGAAGGCGCGGGGTGTCTCCCAGACGACGGTGGCGGACCCTTCGAGGTCGCGCAGCCGGGCCGCCTTGGCGACCATCTCCCGGGTCGTGCCGCCGCCCCCGTCGCCCCAGCCGGTGGGCGCGAGCGAGTGCCGGGCCCTCCCCTTGTCCTTGAAGTTCCGTGCCGCGTGGGCGATCTCCGCGCCCTTCATGGAGCAGTTGTAGGTGTCGACGGGCGGGAAGTGCGTGAAGATCCGTGTGCCGTCGATGCCTTCCCAGAGGAAGGTGTGGTGCGGGAACTTGTTGGTCTGGGACCACGAGATCTTCTGCGTCAGCAGCCACTTGGAGCCCGCCGCCCGGATGATCTGCGGCAGACCGGCCGCGAAGCCGAAGGTGTCGGGCAGCCAGGCCTCCTCGTTCTCGACACCGAACTCGTCGAGGAAGAACCGCTTCCCGTGCACGAACTGCCGGGCCATCGCCTCCGAGCCGGGCATGTTGGTGTCCGACTCCACCCACATCCCGCCGGCCGGCACGAACCGCCCCTCCGCCACGGCCTTCTTCACCCGCGCCCACACCTCGGGCCGGTGCTCCTTCACCCAGGCCCACTGCTGCGCCTGGGACATGGCGAAGACGAACTCCGGCTCGTCCTCGATCAGCGCGGTCATGTTGGAGGTCGTCCGGGCCACCTTGCGGACCGTCTCGCGCAGCGGCCACAGCCACGCCGAGTCGATGTGCGCGTGCCCGACCGCGCTGATCCGGTGCGCCGACGGCACGGCGGGCGCCGACAGCACGCCGGTGAGCTGCTCCCGGGCGCGCTCCGCCGTGCCGCCCACGTCCTGGAGGTCCACGGCGTCCAGGGCCCGTTCGACGGCGCGCAGGATGTCGTGGCGGCGCGCGGAGTCCACGGGCAGCTCGGCCATCAGCTCGCCGAGCACCTCCAGGTCGAGCACCAGCCGCCACACCGTCTCGTCGAACACGGCGAGGTCCATGCGGGTGAGCGTGTACTGCGGCTCGGTCCCGGCGGTGTCCTTGTCCCCGAGCGCGGTGGGCCGGAAGGGGTGGTAGTCGAGGACGACCGGGTTGGAGGCGGCCTCGATGTGCAGGCGCACCTCCTCGCCGCCCTCGACGGGCGCACCGATCCTGACCCACTGGTTGCGGGGGTTGAGGCCCTTCACGGGGGTGCCGTCGGGCCGGTAGACCAGGCCCTCGCACTGGAAGCCGGGCATGTTCTCGTCGAAGCCGAGGTCGAGCAGGGCCTCGACGGTCCGGCCGGCCCAGGCCTCGGGCACGGTCCCGGTCACCCGGAACCAGCTCGTCCCCCAGGGAGCACCCCACCGTGCGCCCACGGCGATCGGCGCGGGCTCGGCGGCGAGCCCCTCCGCGACCGGTACGGGCTCGCCGGGCGCGTGCCACACCGCGACCTCCAGCGGCACGGACTCGGGGTACACGGCGGGTCGGACGCGTTCGTCGAGGACGCGCCGGAGGCGGGCTTCCACCAGTGTGCGGTCGTCATGCATGCGGGGTGCTCCCTGCGGGGTTCCGGGTGGTTACCAGGGGTGGGTGACGGTCACGGGGGTCGAGGCGTTGTAGAGCTCCCCCACGGCGCGCAGTTCGAACCGTGCGGCCTTCTCCTGCTGCTCGGGCTCCAGTCCGACGGCGAAGAAGGCGCACTGGCCGGTGGCGCCGAGGAAGCGGCGGGTGCCGTCGGGGAGGAGACGGTGGAGGGTGTAGTGACGGACGGTGCCGGGGGCGGCGTTCCAGGCGAGGCGGAGATCGCCGCCGTTCGCGGCGGTGACGCGGGCGCCAAAGGGGGCGGAGGGCGTGGTGACCGCGTTGCGGACGGCGATCCCGCCCAGTCGCCAGCGCACGGGTCCGGCGCCGGCGGTGAGCCGGACGCCGAGGGCGTGGACGGTGCCGGACAGTCCGGTGAGCGGAAGGCGCGCGGTCTGCCACCCGTTGACCGTCTTCACACGGCAGGCCTTGTTGTCCGCGTTCACCGGCAGACAGGTGTACGGCGGTGCCGTCCCCGCCGTCGTCGGCTCGCCCGTCGCCACCGCCAGTTCGACGTCCACCTCCCCAGCCTCGCCGCGGTACGTCAGCTCGACAACGGTGTTCGCGGCGATCGGCAGCCGGGTCGCGTACAGATCCACCACCGCCGGTCCGTCCAGTGCGCCGGCGACCAGCACGCTGTTCCCGCCCCGCCAGGCGTCGGCGAAGTCGAAGGAGACGGCCGGGCGCTGCCCCGGCGTCCGTACCACCCAGCGCCGGGAGGGCAGCCGGTCCTGGAGCCCGAGGTGGTTCCAGGGCTTGTCGGAGGTGACGGCCCCCTCCTCGTACCAGCGCAGCCCGTGCCCGGTGTTGAAGACGCTCGCGAACGGCAGCGAGGTCACCGTCGACCGGTCGGCCACCGACACCGCGGGCGCCCGCCAGGGATCACCCGTGTCCGGCCGGGACGGATCGAGGGACCGTCCGCTCCAGAACCGGTCGTCGGCCGCGTGGAAGTCCTCGGGGGCGCGTCGGTCGGCGGGCAGGTGGTTGCGGGTCCACTCGGGCCGGTACAGGCCGATCGAGGTGGTGTGGGATTTCCCGGCGGGCACGACGGCGTCCCAGTCGACCGAGGTGCCGGACCCGTTCGACTCGACGTCGACGCCCGCCCACAGCGCGTACCGGCCGTGGCCCAGCCGGTCGGCCCTCGTGCCCGAGGAGTCGAGGGTGCCCGCGCTCCACCGGAAGTCGACGAACATGTCGTCGGCCGCCTGGAAGAACGCCTCGTTCTGGCTGTTCAGGGCGCCCTGCCAGCTGACCGTGCCGTTCACGGTCATGGCGTCGTACCAGGTCACGCGCTGTCCCCTGGCCGCCGCCAGGGTCTTCAGCTCCTTGATGAAGCCGAGCATGGCCGTACCGAGCGCGGTGTTGCCGCCGCTCGTCTCGGCGTTGACGAACCAGCCGTCGAAGCCGTGGGCCGCCGCCACCGCGACCAGCTGGGCGGCGAGCGGAAAGTGTCCGCTCGCGTCCTTCCGCACCAGGTCGCGGGTCCACCGGAGCTGCCCGCCGTAGGCCACCGGGGGCAGGAAGACGTTGCCGAGGACGGGGACGCCGTGCCGGTGGGCGGCGTCCACGACCGGCGCGTTGGGCGCCAGGATCAGCCCCTCGCCCGCCGAACCGCCCCAGAAGACCAGCTCGTCGAGGTACGACCAGTGGGTGAGGGCGTAGTAGTCGGCGGTGGCCGCGCCCTGGGAGGGGTTTGCGGAGGTGGGGCCGAAGGAGACCAGGGCCTGGACCCGGGCCTGGCCGGAGCGTGCGGTGTTGTTCGCCGGGGTCGGGGTGAAGCGGGGCGCGAGCGGCACGGACGCGGCGTTGAAGGCGAGGTCGGCGTCGTCGGCGGCGCGCCAGCTCTTCAGGCTGCGCCAGGTGATGCCGGGGCCGGGGCTGCCGGCGGGGAATGTGTCCGGGTACCAGTACGAGGCGTACGGCGGGATCGCGGCGCCGGTGCGCGGGGCCGCGGCGGCGGCTTCGGGCAACGCGGGTGCCAGGGCTGCCGCGGTGGCGGCGATGAGGACGGTGCGTCTGGTGGGGTTCACGAGCGGGTGCCTCCTTGTGGGGTGGGGAGTACCTGGTCGGGAGTGACGACTTCGGTGACGCCGCGCGCGGCGAGGTGCTCCTTGTCGTCGGCGCGGGTGTCGAGCACGGTGGTGGGCCTGGCGCCGTCGGCGGTCAGCCGGAAGTACGCGTCGAAGACCGGGCCGCCGGGGGCGCAGCGGGAGCGGTGGGCCGGGTCGGCGGGCACGACGAGGGCCGTTCCGCGCCCGGCGGGCGGGGTGTGTGTCCCCCGGGCCGCGTCGGCCAGGACCCGGGCGATGTCCTTCGGCCGCCGCTCGCCGGTCAGCAGCCCCAGGGAGTATTCGAGTGCGGGGAAATCGGCGAGGTCGCGCGGGACGTCGTAGGAGCACCACCAGGTGATGCCCCACAGGTCGGGGCAGTCGAGCACGTTCGCGACCGTGGCCTCGGCGAAGGCGGCCGCGTGCGCGGCGGGGACCAGAGGGGCGGGGGCGCCGACCTCCTGGAGCCACACCGGCCGGTGCGGCGCGTCGGCCCAGGCCTTGCTCAGCTCGACGAGGTAGGCCGCGTGGTGCTCGGCCGGCACGGAGGTGCGGCCGTGCCGCTGGACGGTGCCGTTGAAGACCCAGGAGTGCACGGCGGTGACGTCGCCGAGCCGGGCGGAGTGGCCGGGGGTGAAGGGCTGGTCGTCCTGGTACCAGGCGGCGTCGTAGGAGGCGTGCAGATGGAGCCGGCCGGGGGCGCCCTCGGCGCAGGCGGCGAGCATCCGCACCAGCCATCGCTCGGCCTCCTCGGCCGTGATGCGGTCCGGGTCCGGGTGCGGTCCGGCGGCGAACTGGTTGACCTCGTTGCCGACGGTCATGCCGAGGAAGGCCGGCCGGTCGGCGAGGGCGGCGGCCAGGGTGCGCAGATAGGCGGCCTGTCCGTCGACCACGTCCGGGTCGGTGAAGAGGTTGCGGCGGTGCCAGGTGCGGGTCCACGCGGGCAGGAAGTCGAAGCTGCTCAAGTGCCCTTGCAGACCGTCGACGTTGACGTCCAGACCGCGCTCGGCCGCTGCGTCGGCGAGGGCCACGAGCTGCTCGACGGCACGCGGGCGGATCAGGGTGCGGTTGGGCTGGAAGTACGGCCACAGCGGGAAGACGCGGATGTGGTCGAGGCCCAGTGCGGCGATGGCGTCGAGGTCGGCGCGCACGGAGTCGAGGTCGAAGTCGAGCCAGTGGTGGAACCACCCGACGCTCGGGGTGTAGTTGACGCCGAAGCGCACGGCAGGGGGCATGGGTGTCCTTGGTCCTCGCGGGTCGGTACGGGGTCAGCCCTTGACGGCGCCCTCGCCGACCCCGCGGAAGAAGTACCGCTGGAGGCAGGCGAAGAGGGCGATGAGCGGTGCCACGGCGATCACGGTGCCGGCGGCGACGAGCCGCTCGTCGTTGGCGAAGGTGCCGTGCAGGTAGTTGAGGCCGATGGTGAGGGTGAACCGGGACGGGTCGCTGAGCACGATGAGCGGCCACAGGAAGTCGTCCCACGCGCCCATGAACGCGAAGATCGCGACGACGGCGAGGGTGCCCTTCACCGACGGCAGCGCGATGCGCACGAACCGCTGCCAGACGTTGGCGCCGTCGACGTAGGCGGCCTCCTCGATCTCGTAGGGCAGGTTGCGGAAGGCGTTGCGCATCAGCAGCACGTTCATCGCGCCGATCGCGCCCGGCAGGACGACCCCGACGAGCGTGTTGTTCAGGCCGAGTTCGCGCATGGTGGTGAACTGGGCGATGACGATGCCCTCGACGGGCACGAGCATCGCCAGGACGAAGACGATCGTGGTCGCGCGCCGGCCGCGGTAGCGCAGTCGGGCCAGGGCGTAGCCGGCGAGCGCCGAACCGACGCAGTTGGTCACGACGTTGGCGGTGGCGACCTTCAGGGAGTTCAGCGCGTAGTCCCAGACCGGCATGATGTCGGCGACCCGTGCGTAGTTGTGCCCGGTGGGGTGGCCGGGCAGGAACGTGGGCGGTGAGCTGTAGATGTCCTCGGTGGGGCCCTTGAGCGAGGTGGACAGCTGCCAGAGGAACGGGCCGACGGTCAGGGCGAGGACGGTGAGCAGCAGCAGGTAGCGCAGGGCCAGTTCGCCGACCCGGATGCGCCGGCCGTGCTCGTCGGTGACGCGCGGTTCCCCGGCCGCGGCGGCCGGCCGCTCGGGCCGTACCTTCTCCAGGACGCTCACGACTCCTCCCTCCGGTCGGCGCGCAGCACGAGCAGCATCAGCGCGACGGTGACGGCGAAGACGACGACGGAGAGGGCGGAGGCGTAGCCGACGCGGCCGGTGAGGCCGGTGCCGGTGCGCTGCACGAGCATGACGAGGGTGGTGTCCTCGCCGGCCGGGCCGCCGCTGGGTCCGGCCATCAGGTACACCTCGGAGAACACCTTGAAGGCGGCGACCGAGGAGAGCGCGGCGACCAGCACCATCGTGGAGCGGACCGCCGGCACGGTGACCGAAAGGAAGCGGCGGACCGGTCCGGCGCCGTCCACGGCGGCGGCCTCGTGCAGTTCGCGCGGCACGTTCGCGAGCGCCGCGAGATAGATGATCATGTAGTAGCCGAGGCCCTTCCACACCGTGACGGCCATCGCACTGAGCAGGAGCAGCCACTGGTCGCTGAGGAAGCCGACCCGGCCGATCCCGGCCGTCTCCAGCAGCGAGTTCACGAGCCCGCGTTCGTCCAGCAGCCACACCCAGATCAGCCCGACCACGACGATCGAGGCGACGACCGGGGTGTAGAAGGCGGAGCGGAAGAAGGTGATGCCGGGGATGTGCTTCTGCACCAGCAGGGCGAGCAGCAGCGGCAGGACGACGAGCGCGGGTACGACGCCGACGACGTACAGGGTGCTGTTGCGCAGTCCGGTCCAGAACATGTCGTCGTGGAGCAGTTCGCGGAAGTTGGCGAGGCCCACGAAGTGGCCGGGCACCAGAGTGCGGCGGTCGGTGAAGGAGTTCACCAGGGTGGAGACGAACGGGTAGAGCACGAAGGCGCCGGTGATCAGCAGGCCGGGGGCGGCGAACAGCCAGGGGCTGAAGGGGAGCCGGCGCTTGACGCGGAGGGGCGCGGCCATGGCGGGTCAGCCCTGCTGGAGCAGCCGGTCGGTGGCGGCGACAGCGTTGTCAAGAGCCGCCTTGGGGCTCTCCTTGCCCTGGAGCGCCTTGGCGACCTCGTTGCGCAGCGCGGTCTTCATCTGGTCGCTGAACAGCACGGGCGTGTAGTTGACCGCGTTCTTCAGGGACTTGGCGGCGGCGGCGCGCACCCTGGTCTCGTCGGTGCCGTCGTCCTTGGTGAAGTACGGGTCGTCGAGGGAGCCGGCGGTGCTCGGGAAGATGGCCACCTTTTTCGCGAAGGACATCTGGTTCCGCGCGTCGGTGACGAAGTGCGCGAAGGCGACCGCGGCCGGGGTGTGCTTGGTGCGGGAGTTGACCATCACGCCCATGACGTACATGTTGACGTGGCCGGTGCTGGTGATCTGGTCGGTGATGCCGATGTTCCGGTACAGGCTGGGCGCGTTCTTCTTGAAGTTGCCGAGGTCGAGGGCGCTGCCGGGGTTCATGGCGACGGCGCCGGTGAGGAACTTCTTGCCGGAGGACTCGGGGGTCGCGGTCAGTGCCTGCGGGTCGAGGGCCCTGGCGTCGTACAGCTCCTTGTACTTGGTGAGGAGCTGCACGCCCTTGGCGTCGTTGAAGGCGAACCCGGTGCCCTGCTTGTTCATGAGCGGGACGCCGTAGCGGCCGAAGTCCTCGATGGTGGGCACGTTGGCGAGGGTGGCGACCTTGCCGTCGCTCTTCTTCGCCATCCGGAGTGCGTCCGCGAAGAGTTCGTCGTACGTCTTCGGCGGCTGCTCGGGGTCGAGTCCGGCCTTGGTGAACAGGGACTTGTTGTAGAAGAGCGGGCCGGTGTTCAGGTACCAGGGGAAGGCGTACGTGCCGCTCAGACCGGGCACCTGATGGCCGGCCCAGGCGCCCGCCAGGTACTCGGAGCGGTACTTGGCGGCGGACTTGTCCAGGTCGAGGGCGAGACCGGCCTTGGCGAGCGGGGCGACCAGGTCCGGGGAGACGTTCACGACGTCGGGCAGGGTGCCGCCGGCGGCGTCGGCGCTGAGCTTGTCGGGGTAGCCCTCGGCGGGCTGGTCGACCCATTTCACGTGCGTCCCCGGGTACTTGTGCTCGAAGTCGGCGATGACGCCCTCGAAGTACGACTTGAAGTTCGCGCGCAGGTTCCAGGTCTGGAAGGTGATGTCGCCCTCCACCTTGCCGGAGGCGTCGGTCGAGCCGGTTCCGTCGCCGCCGGAGCCGCAGGCGCTGAGCGGCAGGACGAGGGCGACGGCAGCGGCGGCGAGGGCTCTGCGGGGCTTGGGCACGGTGACACGGCTCCCTTGCTGCGTCTGGCGGTTGGTGGCGCCGACGACCCTGCACGGGGTTTTCCGGGGAAGTCAATGAGTTCGCCGGAGCTAAAGAAATCCGTCCTTCATTAGTGCAGGTCAGCGGAGTTTGGCCGAGAACTTGCCCTCAATCGCTAATGCGCTTTAGGGTCTTGACACTCAAGCGCATTAGCGAAACCGTCGGGGAGAAGGGGGAATCGTGCCGGACAGACGGTCGCCCACACGTCGGCCCACGATGAAGGACATCGCCCGGCGGGCCGGGGTGTCCGAGAGCGCCGTGTCCTTCGCGCTCAACGGCCGCCCCGGTGTCTCCGAGACCACCCGCGCCCGGGTCCAGCGAGTGGCCGAGCAGCTCGGCTGGCGCCCCAGCGCGGCGGCGCGGCAGTTGTCGGGCGAGGGCGCGGCGACCGTCGGTTTCGTCCTCGCCCGCCCCGCGCACACCCTGGGCGTCGACTCGTTCTTCCTCCAGCTGGTGTCGGGCATCCAGGAGGTGCTCGCCGAACGCCATCTGGGCCTGCTCTTCCAGGTGGCGGAGGACGTGGGCGAGGAGTGCGCGGTGTACCGGCGCTGGTGGGCGGAGCACCGGGTGGACGGCGTACTGGTCGCCGACCCGCGCGCGGAGGACCCCCGCCCCGGCCTCCTCGACGAACTCGGCCTGCCCGCAGTGGTCATCGGGGGCGCACCCGACGTACGCCACCCGGGTCTGTCCACGGTGTGGGCGGACGACGCGGGCGCGATGGCCTCCGTCGTCGACGAGTTGACGGCGTTGGGCCACCGCAGGATCGTGCACATCGCCGGCCTGCCCGAACTGGCCCACACCCAGCGGCGGATCGCCACCCTGCGCGCGGAGGCGGACCGCCGTGGCCTCACCGAGGTCCGCTCGGTGACCACGGACTACTCCGACGCACAGGGCGCGGCGGTCACCCACCGGGTCCTCGTCGACTCCCCCGCGCCCACGGCGCTGATCTACGACAACGACGTGATGGCCGTGGCCGGCGTGGCCGCCGCGGTCGAACTGGGCCTCCGCGTCCCGCGGGACGTGTCGGTCGTCTCCTGGGAGGACTCGGCCCTGTGCCGCATGGTCACCCCGCGGCTCTCCGCCCTGTCCCGCGACAGCGCGGCGTTCGGCCGCACGGCGGCCCGGGAGCTGCTGGCCCTGCTGGACGGCGACCCGGCCCGCTCGGTGGGCGTACCGGTACCCCGGGTCACCGGCCGGGGCAGCACGAGCGCCGCACGGCCCGGCTGACGGAACCGTGCCGGCCGGGGCGGGACCCCTCGACGTACCGCCGCCGACCCGGCACAGTTCTTCCTGCGCCGTGATTCGTACCGGCGAGTAGCCGATGACCGACCGAGGGAGTGCCCGTGGGGAAGTGGGCCGGGCGGAGCGCCGCCGAGATCGCCGCCGCCGTACGCGGGAAGCAGGTGACACCGCGGGAGGTGATGGCCGAGCACCTCGCGCGGATCGAGCGGCTCGACGGCAGGATCGAGGCGTTCCGCACCGTCCGCGCGGAGGCCGCGCTCGCCGAGGCCGACGAGGTGGGCTCGCGTGCCGATCTGGCCGAACTGCCCCTGGCCGGTGTGCCGGTGGCCGTGAAGGACAACCTGGCGGTGCGCGGGGAGGCCCGTCGTAACGGCTCCGCCGCCACCCCGGACGCCCCGGCCGACGAGGATCACGTCACCGTGGCCCGCCTGCGGGCGGCCGGCGCGGTGGTCGTGGGCCTGACGAACGTGCCCGAGCTGTGTGTCTTCGGCACCACGGAGGGCGTGTACGGCATCGCCCGCAACCCGTGGGACCCCACGCGCACGGCGGGCGGCTCCTCGGGCGGCAGCGCGGCGGCGGTGGCCGCGGGACTCGTGCCGCTCGCGCTCGGCAACGACGGCATGGGCTCGCTGCGCATTCCGGCGGCGAACTGCGGACTGGTCACGCTGAAGGCGGGCCACGGAGTGGTGCCGGCGGGGATCGGCAACGGCGACTGGTTCGGCATGTCGGAGAACGGCCCGCTGGCCACGACGGTCGAGGACCTGCGGCTGATGTTCGGCGTCCTCGCGGGCGCCGAACCGGAGCGCGCGGCGGAGCCGCCCCGGCTCCGGATCGCCGCCGCCGTGCGCAGCCCGCTCGCCGGGGTCGGCGTGAGCAGGCCGTATACGACCGCGGTCCGGGAGGCGGCCGGGCTGCTGACCCGCGCCGGGCACCGGGTGCGGCGGGCCGAGCCGCCGTATCCGCTGGATCTGGGGGTGACCGCGGTACGGCACTGGACGGCCGGTACGGCGGTGGACGCCGAGGGCCTGGACCGGGCGCGGCTGGCCCGGCGTACCCGGGTGCACGCGGCGGTGGGCCGGCGTTTCGTGGCTTCGGTCCGTTCGGGTGACAGCCGGGAGCGGCTGCGCGCCCGGCTGGCGCCGTTCTTCGCCGAGCACGACGTCCTGCTGACCCCGTCGCTGGCGCGGCGCTCGCCGCAGGCCGGCCCCTGGCACGAGCGGGGCTGGCTGCGCAATGTCCTCGCGAACACGGCGTACTCGCCGTTCACCCCGCCGTGGAACCTCACCGGCTGGCCCGCGATGTCCCTCCCCTTCGGTTCCCTGCCCTCGGGTGCCCCCTGCGCGGTGCAGCTCGTGGGCCGTCCGGGGACGGAGTCCGTCCTGCTGGACCTGGCGGAGGAGCTGGAGCGTCTGCGCCCGTGGCAGCGCACGGCTCCCCTGGCCGAGCAGGCACGGGGGTGAGGCAGGCACGGGGGTGAGGCGGGCGGAGCCGGTGACGGCCGCGGTGTCCTCGGCGGTACGGGCGTCTCGGCGGCGGAGACGATCCTGGCCCGGAGATGCCGGAGCCGCGGCCGTACGGCGGCCGCGGCTTTCCCGATCGGCATGGGTACGAGTCCGCCGCGCCCATGCCCGTCGGCGATCGCGAAGGGTCCGGCGCCGGCGTCAGTCCACGCTGGGCAGGATGTGGGGTTCGGCGAGGTCGTCCTCGTAGCCCGCGAGGCGGATCGGGGCGGAACGGGCCCAGACGTCGAGGCTGCCGAGTTCTCCGGGCCGCCGGCCCGCGCGCTCCGAGCGTTCCGCCGGGCGCTGCTCGCGATTCGTCTTCTCCGGTGTCACCGCGCACTCCTTATGTGTCGGGTCACCCTCGGGGCGTACCGGACAGTCCGCACTCCGGAGCCGGACGCCCGCTCAGGTCTGGATGGAAGGCCAGTTCGGGCGCGGTGGCGCCGGTACCTCGTGTCAGAGCAGGCCGCTGTGAACCGGCTCGCCCCGGGACGGACGGTGGGTGTGGGTGGGACCCGTACTGCTGTCCGTCCGCTCCAGATTAACCAAATGAGCGGAGGTCCGCTCGATAGGGAGTGCAAACAAGATGTAACTTATGCGTGCCGATTGGTCCCGCAATAGCCCTCAATATGCGGCTGTTTGTCACGAACCGCATCAGCAGCGCAACAGAGCGAATCACTCACTTGGGCCACCCGGCCGAACACCTCTTCGATCCCGGGCCTCGGATCCGGTACGCCCATCCGGCCGGGCGCGGCGCAGTTCAAGTGCCGTTGGCCGGGCCGCAAGCTCGCCATGATCTGTTGGCGTGCGGGCAACGGCTGTCTCGCGGAAGGACTGACGCATGGAGCTGCGCAGCGTCGAGGAGCTGATGGATCTGCTGTACGCCGGCCGGCACCCGGACGCGCTGCGGACCGCCGCGCTGCTGCGCCGCGGCCGGCCCGCCGACAAGGAGCTCCAGGTGGCCGGGCTGGTGCTCGGCATCGGTCCGGTGCTGGCCCCCGGCGACGAGCGGGCCCGGGCCCGCAGCGCCGCCGAGGCGGTGCGGGCCCTGCTCGGCGAGCGCGTGTTCCGGCTGGTGCGCGGGGACGCGGGTGCCACCGAGGACGACACGCTGCGCCTGCGCCAGGCGGTCGAGGAGGGCCGCACGGGCGGCTTCGACGCGGGCGTGCTGGAGGACTGGCGCACGGTGCTGGAGCTGGTGGCGGCCCGCAACTCCCGCCTCCGTGCGGTGGATTGACGGCAGGCCCACTGTCGCGACGGCCCGGTCCGCCCGGTGGCCGGTCGGCGGAACGGGCCGCCGGGCGGGCCGCCGGTTTCCCGACCCGGCCGCCCGGCGGCTCACGCCCGGTCGGCCGTGATCACCACTTGCCGGGCGCGTAGTCCTTCAGGAAGACGCCGTACACGTCCTCGCCCGCCTCGCCACGCACGATCGGGTCGTAGACGCGGGCGGCTCCGTCGACCAGGTCGAGGGGGGCGTGGAAGCCGGCCTCGGCGAGGCGCAGCTTGTCGTAGTGGGGGCGCTCGTCGGTGATCCAGCCGGTGTCGACCGAGGTCATGAGGATGCCGTCGGCCTGGAACATCTCGTCGGCGCTGGTCCGCGTCACCATGTTCATCGCCGCCTTGGCGGCGTTGGTGTTCGGGTGGCCCGCGCCCTTGTAGCCGCGGCCGAACACGCCCTCCATGGCGGAGACGTTCACGACGTACGCCCGTCCGCTCGCCGCCTTCTTCGCGGCCTCGGCCATGGCCGGGCGGAGCTTGCTGATCAGGATGAACGGCGACGTGTAGTTGCACAGCTGCGTCTCGAGCAGCTCCACCGGGGAGATCTGGTCGATCGTCTGCACCCAGGTGTTGCTCTCGACCACGTCCGGGACCAGGCCGCCCGCGTCGATGGCGGTGCCGTCGAGGTGCCGGGCGACGCTGGCGTTGCCCGCGACAAGGGCGAGGTCGGCGACCTTCTGCGCGTCGAGACCGCTGGCGCCGAGGGGCAGCGCGGCCAGCCCGTCGACCGCGCCCGAGTTGAAGGCGCCGATGACGTGGTGGGCGGGGAGCTCACCGGCGGGCAGCGGGGCGTTCTCGCCCTCGACGAGGGCGGCGTACGCCGCGGGCAGGCGGCGCACGGTCTGCGTCGCGTTGTTGATCAGGATGTCCAGCGGGCCCGCCTCGGCGACCTGGTCGGCCAGAGCGACGGCCTGGGCCGGGTCGCGCAGGTCGATGCCGACGACCTCCAGACGGTGCATCCAGTCCGCCGAGTCGTCCATCGCCTTGAAGCGGCGGATGGCGTCCTTGGGGAACCGCGTGGTGACGGTGGTGTGCGCGCCGTCCCGCAGCAGGCGCAGCGCGATGTACATGCCGATCTTGGCCCGGCCGCCGGTGAGCAGGGCGCGCTTGCCGGTGAGGTCGGCGCCGGCGTCGCGCTTGGCCCGGTTGACGCCGGCGCAGTCCGGACAGAGCTGGTGGTAGAAGTAGTCGACCTCCACGTACCGGCCCTTGCAGGTGTAGCAGGAGCGCGGGCGCTGGAGTATGCCCGCGATCCTGCCGGCCTCGATCTTGGAGGAGGGCAGGATGCCCTCGGTCTCGTCGTCGATGCGCTCGGCGCTGCCGGTGGCGGTGGCCTCGGTGACGGCGCGGTCGTGCGCGGTCTTGGCGGCGCGGCGCTCCTGGCGGCGGCGCTGCTTGACCGTGCGGTAGATGTGCGAGGTGGCCCGGCGTACCGTGATCGCGTCGGGGTGGTCGACGTCGATCCGGTCGAGCTCCTCCAGCACGCTCAGGCAGACGGCGAGCCGCTCCGGGTCGATACCGGGACCGTGCACCATCTCGTCCATGGAGGCGTCCGTGGGGACCTCCATGGGGACCTCCATGGACGCAGACCCGTCCTCTGTCACCGTCATCGCGCTGCCGCTTCCGTGATCACCTGCGCAGCGCTCCGACTCGCGCCCGCTTTCGAACGGGGAATTTTACGGAGCGGCACCGCTTCCGGCCAAACCCGCCCGATCCCCGGGACGACGGGAGTGGGTTCGGCACCCCCCCGGCGCGCACCGCCACGGCCCGCCCCCGACGGCGAGAGCCGGGTCTCACCGACGGCGGTCCGGACCCACGGCCGTGCCCACTCGCGCCCTGTCGGCGCCGGGTACGTGCACGCCCCCCGGTGGGGCCACTGTCGGCGCCCTGTGGGCGTCACGAACCGCAGACCCGGCCTCGCCCGGAGAGCGGCGCGTAAGCCCCTGCCCCGGCCGAGCGCCGGGGCTCACCGGCGGCGCCCCACGCGTCGCGGGCGGAGCGCCCACCCGGCACAGCCCGGCGCTCCGTGCCTCTCGCACCGGGTGCTCACCGGCCGCGACGCGCAGTCCCTGACCTCCCGGCCCGCCCCCCGAGCCAAGTCCTCGGCCCTCGCCGGCCACGACCCCAGACCTCCCGCGCCGGACGGAGGACTTACGCGTCGCAGGCGAGCAGGAGTGTTTCCACCTCGGCCGTCACCGCGTGGGCGAACACGTCCAGGTCCGGCACCGCCTTCGCGTCGGCGACCAGGCCGTAGTGCACGTGGCCGCGGTACGTCGAGATCGCGACCGCCAGCGACTGCCCGGGCGCCAGCGGGGCCAGCGGGTAGACCTCGGTCAGGTCGTGCCCGCCGAGCCGGAGCCCGAGGCCGGGCAGCGGCACGCTGGTGACCAGGATGTCGAACCACAGCCGGGCGGCCTGGCCGACGAGCGGTCCGCCCAGCCGGTGGGCGAACGCCGGCACGTGGTCGGCCAGCAGGGCGACGGCCCCGGCACCCCGGTTGGGGCCCGCGTCCTTGTTGCGCACCATCGCCGTACGCACGGCGGCGAGGCGGGCGAGCGGGTCGGGGTCGTCGACCGGAAGCGGTATCAGGTACCCGGAGAGCCGGTTGCCCTGTGGGTGGGCGGTGCGCGGGCGGCGCCGGGAGACGGGGATGAGGGCCCGCGGCGCCACCCCCGCGCTGCCGTCGCCGCGCTCGTCCAGCCACCGGCGCAGCGCACCGGCGACGACCGCGATGAGGACGTCGTTGACGGTCCCGCCGACGCTCTTGCGCACCCGGTGCACGTCGTCGATGTCGAGGACGACCCCGGCGGTCCGGCGGGTGCCGCTCGGCGCGGAGGTCAGCGCGGAGGACGGACGCATGCCGAACGTGGACCGGGCCAGCGAGGCGCCGATGTCCAGGGCCCGGCCCACGTCCGACAGCGCTCCCCTGACCAGCTCGGGGACGCGGCCCGGCAGCGCCCGCACGTCCGGCAGCAGACCGCGCGGCGGCTCGGCGGCGCGGGGCGCGGAGTACGGGAGGTCGACCGGGTCCAGCACGCCGGCGGCGAGCTTCAGGGCGCGCAACCCGTCGGCGAGGGCGTGGTGGAACTTGAACAGCACCGCGAAGGACACCCCGTCCTCGCCGGGCAGCACATGCGCCTCCCACGGCGGCCGGCCTCGCTCCAGCGGGCGCTCCATCAGCCGGCCGGCGGCCTCGTGGAAGTCCGCGGTCGGGGCGTGCAGCCTGACGTGGTGGAGCGGGTCGAAGTCCGGGTCGGGCTCGCGGGCCGCGCCGCCGAAGGCGAGCGGCTGCCAGACGTCGCGGATGCGCATGCGCAGGCCCGGTACGGCGGCGGCGCGCGCCGCGAGCAGATCGGCGGCGTGGGCACCGGCCGTGGGCGAGTGCGCGCCGAAGACGCCGAGCGCCCCGAGGTGCATCGGATGCCGTTCGGACTCCATGTTCCAGAACGCCAGGTCGAGGGGAGCGAGCAGGTGGGAAGTCAAGGGCTTGCCTCGCGCGTCGACGAAGGGATGGATCTGCAGTCAATCTCCGCGAGCCGATTACGGTCAAGTACGAGCAGGCTACGCACAGTTAACAGCAGATTAAGTCCCGCTTCCGCCGAAAGAGGCGGGACCCAAGTGACAGGGGAGGTCACCTCAGCACGGGTTGCGCCGCCTCGGGTGACGTACCCCACTCCGACGGGCGCGGGCCGACCGTGAACGCGAGCGAGCGCAGGGTGCGCAGCCCGGCCGTCGTCAGATAGGTCCGCGCGTGCGGCCGGCCGTCGGTGCGGACGGCCTGGATGTACCGGTCGGCGGCGGAGGTGCCCGGCGCGGCGACGGTGAGCCCGCCGCTCGGCCAGTAGCGCCGGTCCAGGCTGAGGTGGACCCGGTCGAAGACCGGGGTGGACAGGCCCCAGGTGTCGTAGCCCGGCTGGATCGGGAAGAGGCCGATGGACGACAGCACGTTCCAGGCGGACATCGTGCCGAGGTCGTCGTTGCCGGTCATGCCGGTGGGCGTGTCCGTGAACAGGGTCAGCGCCGCGTGCACCACGTCCGTGGTCTTCCAGGGCTGGCCGGTGGCCAGGTAGGTGTACGGCGCGATCAGGTCGGGCTCGTTCTGCGGGTTGTACTTGTCCGCGTTGTAGTACGCGTACGGGTCGCCGTGCACCCAGACCTCGCGGGCGGTCCGCCCGGGGTCGGCGAGCAGCCGGTCGTAGGCGAAGAAGGAGTCCAGCCGCTCGTTGGCCGCGCGCTTGCCGCCGATCAGGCCGACCATGCCGGGCAGGTCCTGCGGCACGAGCCACTGGTACTGCCAGGCGGTGCCCTCGTGGAAGCCGATACCGCGGGCCGGGTCGGGCGAGCCGGTGAAGGCGCCGGCGGCGTCGCGGGCGCGGAAGAAGCCGGTGGCGGGGTCGAAGACGTTGCGGTAGTTCCGGGACCGGGCGGCGTACCGGGCGGCGTCGCCGTCGTGTCCGAGGCCGCGGGCCATCTGGGCGAGCATGGCGTCGGAGAGCGCGTACTCGAGGGTGACCGAGGCACCGTGGTGGTAGTCGGAGTCGCCCATCTTGGCGTACGGCTTGCCCTTGACGTACGGGGCGAACCCCTGCGCGAGATACTCGGCGTTGGCCTCCCGGCCGACGCCCGGGTACTGGGCGGGCGGCACGCCGTCGGCGTTCTTCCGCAGCGCGCGGTAGGCCCGCTCCTCGAAGCCCCGGAGCAGACCCAGGTGGTAGGCCGTGGTCAGGAACGGGGTGACCGGGTCGCCGCTCATGATGTTCGTCTCGACGGGGCCGTAGCCCCACTTGGGCAGCCAGCCGCCGTCCTCGTCGACCGCGACCAGCGACCGCGCCATGTCCCGTGTCTCGCGCGGCGCGAGGAGGCCGAGCAGCTGGACCTGGGTGCGGTAGGTGTCCCACAGCGACCAGTTCTGGTAGTACGTGAACCCGTCGGCGCGGTGGGTGCGGCGGTCCCAGCCGGTGTAGCGGCCGTCGGCGTCGCTGCCGACGTTGGGCGCCAGGAACGTCCGGTACAGCGAGGAGTAGAAGGTGCGGCGCAGGGTGGGCGCGCCGCCCTCGACGCGGACGTCGGCGAGCCTGCGCTCCCACTCCTCGCGGGCCCGGCCGCGCACGGCGTCGAAGCTCCGGCCGCCCTCGGCGCGCAGATTGGTGGCGGCACCGCGCGCGTCGACGTACGACAGCGAGGTGGTCGCCTCGACGGTGCGGTCCCGGGTGGTGTCGAAGCGGAGGTAGGCGCCACCGTGCCCGCTGCGGGCGCCCGGGGTGACGGTGGAGCCGTCCCAGGTGCCGTACGCGGTGAAGGGCCGGTCGAAGCGAGTGATCGTGTAGACCGTGTAGGGGCCGGTGTCCCGGCAGAAGCCGTGGCCGGTGATCTCGGTGCGCACCGTGCGGTCGTCGAGGATCTCCACCGCGCTCGCGACCGGCTTGTGCAGTGACTGGGCCGCGTTCAGCAGGACGTTGGCCTTGTCGGTGGCGGGGAACGTGTAGCGCTGCACGCCGGTGCGCGCGGTGGCGGTCAGTTCGGCGCGGATGCCGGAGGCCAGGCCGACGCCGTAGTAGCCGGGGCTCGCCTGCTCGTCCGCGTGCGAGAACCGGGCGGCGTACCGGGCGTAGTCCGTCTGCGTGACGTCACCGGTGGTGGGCAGTACCGGCAGGTCACCGCCGATGCGGCAGCCGACGCCCGAGAGATGGACCAGCGAGAACCCGCGGATACGGTTCTGCGTGTAGTCGTAGCCGGTGCTGTGCCCGGTGTCCGGGGAGAGCTGCACCATGCCGAAGGGCACGGCCGCGCCGGGGAAGGTGTTGCCCTCGTTCTGGCTCCCGATCAGGGGATTGACCAGGTCGGTGAGGTGGCCGTCGGTCCGCTCGGCGGCGCGTGCGGCGGGGGTGGCGAACAGCGCGGACGCCGCCATCACCCCCGCCATGCACAGCCGTGTGCGCCGGGTCCCTCTCATGTCGGATGACCTCCGCAGGTTCGACATCGTTGCCTGCATCCTGAGGGGCGGAGGGCGCAAATCCGGGCATTCTGAAGGGATTACACGAAACGCGTCGCGGTGACGGGGAGGGCGCTCCGGGCGGTCAGGGGACCCGCTGGCCCTTGCCCAGCGCGATGACCCCGCCCTTGGAGACGGTGTACAGCTCGGCGTCCCGCTCCGGGTTGACGCCGATCGTCGCGCCGGGCGGGACCTCGACGTTCTTGTCCAGCACGGCGCCGCGGACGACCGCGCCCCGGCCGATGCGGACGTTGTCGTGCAGCACCGAGCCCTGCACGACCGCGCCCGGGTCCACGCGGACGCCCGGCGAGAGCACCGAGCGGGTGACCTGACCGCGGATCAGGCAGCCCGCGCTGATGATGGACTCGCTCGCGATGCCGCCCGCGTTGAAGCGCGCCGGGGAGAGCTGGTAGGAGTGCGTGTAGATGGGCCACTGCCGGTTGTAGAGGTTGAAGGCGGGCCGCTCGGCGATCAGGTCCATGTGCGCCTCGTAGTAGGCGTCGAGGGTGCCGACGTCCCGCCAGTAGCCCTGGTCGCGTGTCGTCTCGCCGGGCACGTGGTTGTCGCTGAAGTCGTACAGCTGGGCGTCGCCGCGCACGGTGAGCTGGGGCAGGATCGAGCCGCCCATGTCGTGCACGGACTGGCTGTCCTCGGCGTCCCGGTGCAGGGCCTCGACGAGGGCCTTGGTGGTGAAGATGTAGTTGCCCATCGAGGCGAACACGCACTCGGGGTCGTCCGCCAGTCCGGGCGGGTCGGCCGGCTTCTCCAGGAAGCGCTGGACCGCGCGGCCGTCCGAGCCCGGAGTGATCACGCCGAAGGACGAGGACTCCGCGCGCGGCACCCGGATACCGGCCACCGTCACCCCCGCCCCGCCCTCGATGTGCTGGCGGAGCATCTGCCGCGGGTCCATCCGGTAGACGTGGTCCGCGCCGAACACGGCAACGTACTCGGGCTGTTCGTCGTGGACCAGGTTCAGGGACTGCAGGATCGCGTCGGCGCTGCCCAGGTACCAGCGCGGGCCGAGCCGCTGCTGGGCCGGGACCGGCGTGACGTAGTTGCCGAGCAGACTGGACATCCGCCAGGTGGTGGTGATGTGCCGGTCCAGCGAGTGCGACTTGTACTGGGTGAGCACACAGATCCGCAGCACGTCGGCGTTGACGAGATTGGACAGCACGAAGTCGACCAGACGGTACGTCCCGCCGAAGGTGACCGCCGGTTTGGCGCGGTCCGCGGTGAGCGGCATCAGCCGCTTCCCCTCCCCGCCCGCCAGCACGATCCCGAGAACCGAAGGCCCACCACGACGCATGGCGTCTCCCCTCACCCTGGATATCCATGGATGCCCCGAGCGGGCCGGACTAAGCCTGCTTGCGGATCTCCTCGTACAGCCCGGCCGTGCGGCGGGCCACCGCGTCCCAGCCGAACTCGCCGACCGCGCGCTCCCGTCCGGCCTTCCCCATCCGCCCGGCCGCGTCCCGGTCCGCGAGCACGGTGTCCAGCGCCCGGGCGAGGGCGGCCTCGAACGTGCCGGCGTCGTCGGCCGCGTCCACCAGGAGGCCGGTACGGCCGTCGTCCACGACCTCGGGGATCCCGCCGACCCGGGAGGCGACGACCGGAGTGCCGCAGGCCATCGCCTCCAGATTGACGATGCCGAGCGGTTCGTACACCGACGGGCAGACGAACACGGCGGCGTTCGTGAGGAGTTGGATCACCTCGGGGCGGGGCAGCATCTGCGGGATCCAGAACACGCCCTCGCGGACCCGGCTCAGCTCCTCGTACAGCTCGCGGAACTCCCGGTCGATCTCCGGGGTGTCCGGCGCTCCAGCGCACAGGACCACCTGGGCACCGGCGTCGATCTCCCGTACGGCACGCAGCAGATGGGGCACGCCCTTCTGCCGGGTGATCCGGCCGACGAACAGCACGTACGGCCGTGCGGCGTCGATGCCGTGCCGGACGAGCGCGTCGGTGCCGTGGTCGGGGCGGTAGAGCCGGGTGTCGATGCCGTTGTGCACGACGTGGACCCGGGCCGGGTCGAGCGCCGGGTAGCAGGCGAGGATGTCCTCGCGCATGGCGCCCGAGACGGCGATCACCGCGTCGGCGGCCTCGATCGCGCTGCGCTCGGCCCAGCCGGACAGCGCGTACCCGCCGCCCAGTTGCTCCGCCTTCCACGGCCGCAACGGCTCCAGCGAGTGCGCGGTGACGACGTGCGGGACGCCGTACAGCAGCTTGGCGAGATGGCCGGCGAGGTTGGCGTACCAGGTGTGCGAGTGGACGAGTTCGCGGCCTTCGAGGGCGGCGGCGATGGAGAGGTCCACGGAGAAGGTGCGCAGCGCGTCGTTGGAGCCGTCGAGGACGGACCAGGGCCGGTGCCGTACGACGCCCACGCCGCGGCCCTCGCCCCAGCTGTGCACCTCCAGGTCCACCAGGGAGGCCAACTCCCGTGCGAGGAATTCGACATGGACACCGGCGCCGCCGTACACGTCCGGGGGGTACTCCCGGGTCAGCAGTCCCACTCGCACCCGACAACCCCCTGGTCTCGGTGGCACGTTCCCTTCATGGTCACCCAGATGCGGCCCGTGGGGAAGAGCGCGGCGGCCGGGTGAAGCAGCAGTCGCCGCACACCCCGCCGCCCGGGACCCGGTAGTACAGGCAGCAGCTGCGGCGGCGGAAGGCGGTGCCGGCGCGGGTGCCGGTGGGGCGCAGGAGGGGGTGGGCGAAGAGTTCGTCCGTCAGGGTCCGGGCCCGTGCCGCGAGGTCGGTACGGCCGTGGGCGCGGGCCCAGCGGTCCAGTTCCCGGGCCGCCCCGGCGAGCGCGGAGCCCGCGTTCCCCCACAGCAGGCCGGCCGCGACGCCGTGGTCCGCCCTCAGGGCGGCGGCCAGGGGCTCCAGATGGCCGTGCAGCACGGTGCCGGCGACGGTGGCCGCGTCGCCGGGCAGCGGGCGCACCCCGGCGAGCCACAGCTCGTCGGGGGCGGACGCGAGGGGATCCCAGTGGAGCAGCCCCGGATGGAGGTCGGGCACCCTGCCGTACAGGACGGCACAGCCGAGGGACACCGACCACAGCCGGGCGGCCAGCCCCTGCTGCGCGAGGGAGGCGGCCACCCGGGACTCCGGGGTGCGGAGGCGGTCCGCGACCGTCGTGACGCGCACTGTCAGCGCATCGGGGTGGGCAGCCGGGGCCGCTCGTGCGTAGGCCTCCGCGAGGATCGGGAGCCGGGTCTGCGGTGCTCCGGTGGCTCCGGTCGCCCGCGGGGCGGTCCGCAGGACGGAGAAGCCGCCGAGGAGGCGGAGGGCGGCGAGTTCGGGGTCGAGGTCCACAACAGGTACTGGTACCAGGGACGGTCGCGGGCCGGCCGCGCGGGTCCTCCACCTCGTGTCGCCCGCCCAGGGGATGATCGGACGGCTGATGTACTCCATCGGCAGTAGGACGCATTGTGTGCTCAGGTACGACGACGGGAAGCCCTCGGGCGGGCAGAGTGTTGGTCATGGAAGCCGACCGTCCGCAGCGCCGGGCTCCGCGTCCGCGTCTCACGCGGGGCCGGGGCCCCCGCCCCACGCAGGGGAGACGCCGATGAGCGCCCTCGCGTTGTCCGTGCTCCTGTCGTTCGTGTCCGCCCTCGCGTACGCGGGCGGAGCGATCGTGCAGGAGCGCGTCGCGGTGTCCTCCCCCGACAGCGCGTACCTGCCGGTGCGCCGGACCGGCTGGTGGGGGGCGCTGGCGCTGAACGGCCTCGGCGGCCTGCTGCACGTCGTCGCGCTGGCCTACGGCCCGCTCAGCCTCGTACAGCCGCTGGGAGCGCTGACCATCGTCTTCGCCCTGCCCATGGCCACGCTGTTCGTCGGCCGCCGGGCCGGTGCGACCGCCTGGCGCGGCGCCCTGATGGCCACGGTCGGCCTCGCCGGCCTGCTGTCCCTGGTCGGCGTCTCCGACGTGCACTCCCTCGACGCCGCCCAGCGGGTGGCCGTCGCCCTGATCACGGGCGGGGCGGTGGTGGCCCTGATGTGCGCCGGACTCGCCGCGCACCGGCACCCCGCGGTGCGCAGCGTGCTGCTCGCCGTCGCCTCGGGCATAGCGTTCGGCATGTCGTCGGTGTTCACCAAGACCGTCGCCGTGGACTGGACCCGTGGCATCGGCCTGGGCGAGCTGTCCTCCCTCGTGGTGATCGGCCTGTTCGCCACGGCCGGCGTGATGCTGTCCCAGGCCTCCTACCGGGGCGGCGGCCTGGCGGCGCCGCTGGCCACGCTGACCGTCGTCAACCCGGTGCTGGCGGCCGCGGTCGGCATCCTGATGTTCGGCGAGACGTTCCGCTACGGCAGCACGGGCACGGCGCTGGCACTGGGCTGCGGTGTGGTGGCGGCGGGCGGCCTGATCCTGCTGACGTCCGAGCGTCTGGAGACGCCCTCCGTACCGGAAGCCGTGGGGACGCCTTCGGTACCGGAGACCGCCGTCGTGCTCTCGGTGCCGGAGCTCTCGGTGCCGGAATCCGTGTCCTCGGTACCGGAGTCCGCTTCCGCCGAGCCGGCAGCTTCCGCAGCCGTGCCTGCCGCTCCCGCTCGCCTCACCGTCCCGCCCCAGCGGTCGGCGGGCGAGGTGGCGGCCGGCCCGCGTGAACCGGGCGGACCGGTCCTGGTCCAGCAGGTCGAGCCGGCCGGGGCACTGGCGGCTGAGCCGGCCGAACCGCGGTGGACCGAGCCCGTCGACCCCGTCCTGCGGGAGCTGCTGCTGCCCGGTCCGGGTCCCGGCGACGGCACGACGGATGCCGACGGCGGCGGACCACCGGCCGACGGCCTGCCCCCGATCCTGTGGACCGCACCCCTCGGCATCTACGTGCCGCAGCCGGCGCCGGGCCGGCGCCGCGCCCGCGTCAGATCCTGACGCCGCCGGCCCGCAGATAGGCGAGCGGGTCGATGTCCGAGCCGAACCCGGGGCCGGTACGCACCTCGAAGTGCAGGTGCGGGCCGGTGACATTGCCCGTGGATCCGGAGCGGCCGATGCGCTGGCCCGCGCTGACGTGCTGACCGACTCGCACGGAGATCGCGGACAGGTGGGCGTACTGGGTGTAGCGGCCGTCGGTGTGCCGGAGCACCACCTGGTAGCCGTAGGAACCGCCCCATCCCGCGGACACGACCTGCCCCGCCTCCGCCGCCTGCACGGAGGTGCCGGTCGGCACGAGGAAGTCGACGCCGGTGTGGTAGCCCTTCGACCAGTGGGAGCCCGCCACGTGGTACCCGGTGCCGATGGACGCGTGCACCGGCGCGACCAGTCTGTGCCCGCCCGAGGTGTGGTGCGTGGGTGCCTTCTTCTCCGAAGGCGGCTTGGTCTTCGTCTTCGGCTTCGGTGAAGGGCCTTTGCGCTTCGGCGGCTTGGCCGGGGTGTGGCTGTCGGGTGCCGTGGGCGTGGGGTGCAGGTCGAGCCGCTGACCCGGCACGATCAGGTCGGGGTCAGCACCGATCGTCGTGCGGTTGTCGGCGTACAACTGCCGCCATCCGCCCCGGACGTGGTGGTCGCCGGCGATGCCGGAGAGGGTGTCGCCGTGCACCACCGTGTACATCTCGGCACGGCCCGCGCGGGACTGCGGGGTGGTCTGCGGCTGCACGTCCCGCACGGAGTGGCCCTTGGGCGAGCCGCTCCGCGCCGGGTGCGTGGTGGTGCTCTCCGTGTGGAGGTCCGGCTCCGGGCCGCCCCTGGTCAGTCCGGCCCGTACCGAGCACACCGGCCAGGCGCCCGGCCCCTGCCCGTCGAGCACCTTCTCGGCGACGGCGATCTGGGCGTCCCTGGACGCCAGGTCCGCGCGCGGCGCGTACCGGGTGCCGCCGTAGGCCTCCCAGGTGGACTGGGTGAACTGCAGCCCGCCGTAGTAGCCGTTGCCGGTGTTGATGCTCCAGTTGCCGCTGGACTCGCAGGCGGCGACCTTGTTCCAGGTGGCCGCGTCGGCGGCGTCCGCGGTACCGGCGGCGACCAGCGGGATCGCGAGTCCGGCGCCGCCCGCCGTGACCGTGAGTGAGGCGCGGTTGATCCTGTTCGGCTGGTACCGGCGGTGCCGGCCGCGTACGGCCATGTCCGAAATCCCCTCGGCATGCGTCAGGAGGGGCAAAAGTAAGCGCGGCGAACAGGCCATGACAAGACAGAAATTCAGCCGCGCATCCCTGCCAAGTGGCCGGTAACGGCCTCTCCTTGGACGGGATCACAGAAGACTGAGGCACTGGGCGCCGTCGCCGCGTAATCAAGCGTGGCGGGTCGGATGTGCGCTCGCCGTAGCGGCACGTCAGGATGGGCGAGGGCCCCTACTTACGGAGCCGTAGTCACGAGGCAGCTAGGGAGCAGGCGGTATGAGCACTTCAGCGCAGATCGGTGTCACGGGGCTCGCGGTCATGGGACGCAACCTCGCCCGTAACTTCGCGCGCAACGGCTACACCGTCGCCGTGCACAACCGTACGGCGTCACGGACGAAGGCGCTGGTGGAGGAGTTCGGGAACGAGGGCGACTTCATCGGGACCGAGACCGCCGAGGAGTTCGTGGCGGCGCTGGAACGCCCGCGCCGTCTGGTGATCATGGTCAAGGCGGGCGAGCCGACGGATGCGGTGATCCGCGAGTTCGCGCCGCTCCTGGAGCCCGGCGACATGATCATCGACGGTGGCAACGCGCACTTCGCGGACACCCGGCGCCGGGAGCGGGAGCTGCGCGAGCAGGGCATCCACTTCGTCGGCACGGGTGTCTCCGGCGGCGAGGAGGGCGCCCTGCACGGGCCGAGCATCATGCCGGGCGGGTCGAAGGAGTCGTACGAAAGCCTCGGCCCCATGCTGGAGAAGATCTCCGCGAAGGCCAAGGACGGCGCCCCCTGTGTCACGCACTGCGGTCCCGACGGCGCCGGGCACTTCGTGAAGATGGTCCACAACGGCATCGAGTACGCCGACATGCAGCTGATCGGCGAGGCCTATCAGCTGCTGCGCGATGTCGCCGGGTACTCGCCCGCGCAGATCGCGGACATCTTCCGCACCTGGAACACGGGCCGGCTGGACTCGTACCTGATCGAGATCACCGCCGAGGTGCTGTCCCACGTGGACGCGGCGACCGGCAAGCCGTTCGTGGACGTCGTGGTCGACCAGGCCGAGCAGAAGGGCACCGGCCGCTGGACGGTGCAGATCGCCCTTGACCTGGGCGTTCCGGTGTCCGGCATCGCCGAGGCGGTCTTCGCGCGCTCCCTGTCGGGCCACGCGGCGCTGCGGGAGGCCTCCCGGGACCTCGCCGGGCCGACGGCGTCCCCGCTGAGCGAGTCGGAGGCGGCGGCCTTCGCGGACCGGGTCGAGCAGGCGCTGTACGCGTCCAAGATCGTGTCGTACACGCAGGGCTTCCACGAGATCAGCGCGGGCAGCGAGGAGTACGGCTGGGACATCGACCTCGGTCGGGTGGCCTCCATCTGGCGCGGCGGCTGCATCATCCGCGCGGCCTTCCTGGACCGTATCCGCGCCGCGTACGACGCCCGCGCCGAGCTGCCGAGCCTGCTGTCCGACGAGACGTTCGCCCGGGAGATCGCCGAGGCGCAGGACGACTGGCGCGAGGTGATCATCGCGGCGACCCGGCAGGGCGTGCCGACGCCGGGCTTCGCGGCGGCGCTCGCGTACTACGACGCCCTGCGCGCGGAACGGCTGCCCGCGGCGCTCACCCAGGGCCAGCGTGACTTCTTCGGCGCGCACACGTACCGCCGGGTGGACCGCGACGGCACGTTCCACACGCTGTGGGGCGGGGACCGGTCGGAGGTCACGGCGTAGGGACAGAGGTCGGCCAGCCCGTCCTTTGGCGCCCCGGGGGGCCGGAGGGCGGGCGGCTGCTGCTCGGTGGGGCGGGGAGACCGTACGGCTGCCGTCCGGCGGGGCGGGGGCGTGCGGCTGCCGTCCCACGGGCGTGGGGCCGTGCGGCTGCCGCCTGGTAGTGCATGGAGACGGTACGGCTGCCGCCCGGTGCGGTGGGGCCGTGCGGTGGCCGTCCGTCGACATAAGCGGGGGCCGAGCGGGCCGCCCGGGGCGCGGTCACGCCGGGCGGCCATCCGGTTGGCAGCGCCGTGTCCAAGGAGCGTGTCAGGTGAGCGGGGAGCCGGGCGCTCCCGGCTGGACGCCCGGCTCGGGCCCCGGCCCGAAGAGGCAAGTCGGCGGCTACGGCACGGCGCGAGGGCCGACCGGACGGACCCGCTCGTCACGGCCGACGCGGCACAGCCACCGGTCGACAACGGCCCCACACCCGCGGAGCGTCAGGTGAGCGGTGGGCCCGGTTCCGGGCTCGGCACCGGTTCGGGGCCCGGCGGGATCGGGGACGGTGAGGGCTCCGGCGGACCCGGGGCCGGTGGCGCCGGCGGCGGGGTCGGGTCGGGGCCCGGTGCGGGGGGCGTCGGTTCCGGGCCGGGGCCCGGCGGTGTGGGCTGGGGGCCCGGCTCCGGCGGCGGCACGGGGCTGGGGTAGGGGTCCGGCGGTGTCGGGCCCGGACCGGGTGCCGGTCCCGGCGATGCGGGGTCGGGGTAGGGATTCGTCATCGTGTCCTCCGGGCAGTCGCCGTACGTCGCCTCTGGACTACTCCCCCGCCTACCCGGCACCCGCTCGGCCACTCACCCGGGGGCAGCACGGAGCGGCGCCCGGGTGGGTGGCTCACGCCGCGCGTCGAACCCGGTATCCGCGACGCGTCGGCACCGGCGAGTCCCGGGCGCCCGCGGTCCCCGGCGCTTGGGGGCAGCACACCTCCATGCCCGAAGCCGCCGGCTCCGACGCGCCCCCGCTCGCGCCGCCGGCGTCCGCCCTCAGAACTTCCCGGGGTGGGCCCGCAGCCAGTCCTTCGCCGCCGCCAGCAGCCCGGGGTCGGCCTGGCCGGCGACGTCGGGGTGGCGTTCGGCCCACTTGACGACGTACGGGCAGAGCGGGGCCACGGGGACGCCCTCGCGCTCGGCGACGGCGTACAACTCGCGGGCGAGTGAACCGGCGATGCCCTTCCCCTCGTGGGCGGGCTCGACGATCGTGTGGACCGGGACCAGGGCGCGCGCAGGCGACTCCAGGACGAAGTACTCGATGCGGCCGACGACTTCACCGTCGCCGACGGCCTCCAGGCGGCCCGCCGCCCGGTCGTCGCGGATCTCGATCTCGCTCATGGACACGCACGCTCCTGGTCCTGGTCCGCCGGTCAGGCCCCTACGGCCTGCGGGCTGCGCTGCTGGTCGGAGCCGGGTACCGGCTCGGACGGGTCGGCGCCGAGGGACACGATCCGGTTGTCGGCGTCGACATGCACGACCCGCGGCCGCAACTGCCGTGCCTCGGCGTCGCTGACCTGAGCGTAACTGATGATGATCACCAGGTCGCCGGGGTGGACGAGGTGGGCGGCGGCACCGTTGATCCCGATCACCCCGGATCCGCGCTCGCCCTCGATGACGTACGTCTCCAGCCGGGCGCCGTTGGTGATGTCGACGATGTGCACCAGCTCGCCGGGCAACAGGTCGGCGGCGTCGAGAAGATCCGCATCGATGGTCACCGATCCCACGTAGTGCAGGTCGGCCTGGGTGACGGTGGCACGGTGGATCTTGGACTTGAACAGAGTACGCAGCATGTTGGACTCCTGGAAGACGGCTCCCTGCCTGCTTTGTGCAGGTCAAGGGCGTTCTTCACCCTACACCGGCACGCGTCGGAGTCGATGTTTGTGAGGAACATCGCTTCGCGCTGACGAGAAGGCTCCCCACCTGCGCTTCCGTATGAACCAGGTTGTTATACCGCCGCCGACCAACCACCTGTTCGAACACCGGTCTCGGAATGCGCGAGGACTGATACTGACCACGATCTTCAATCGGAGCCGGTGTCGGAATCGGCGACGAGTTCGGGGAGGGGTGCAGGAGCGTGATGAGCAGGACGCGCTCGGCCGGCGTGAACGCCTCGTAGGCGCGGGCCTGGCGCATTCCGGAGCCGGGCCCCGGAGCTGTTCAGACGAACGCACGGTGACCGCCGGTCTCACGACCCTGAGTGGCGCCCTCCAGGGGGCGAGTGGCAGCCACGCCGGAGCTGGCAGAGGATGAGAGCACTGCTCCCGCGCCGCGCCGCCAAGGAGGCCCGGACATGCGCTGGTGGTCCTCGCTGGTCACGATCAGCCGGGACGGGCTGCGCATTCAACGGGCATTCGCCGCCCCGTCGGCGATCGCACGGGCCGTACTGTCGGTGCTGCTCGCCACGGTCCTCGGCCTGGTGCTGGACGACCCGGTGGCCGGGGCCATGGCCAGCGTCGGTGCGTTCATCTGCGGCATCGGTACGCTGCTGAGCCCGCTGCGACACCCTGTGGTGAACGCGCTCGGGATGGCCGCGGCCTTCAGCGCCATGGCGGTGCTGGGGGCCCTGGTGCACGGCACTACCTGGCTGTTCCTGCTGGTGCTCGCGGTCGCAGCGTTCGCCACCGGGCTGTGGCGGACGATGGGCATCGCGCCCGGCATCCGGGGTTGCCTCGCGGTCATCGGGCTGATGATCACGGCTGATCTCGCTCCCGACGTACATGGCGGCCTGGTGATCGCCGGCTGGATCGCGGTCGGGACCGGACTCGTCGTGGTGGTGCAACTGCTCCCCCCGTACGGTCCGCGGTTCGCCGCCCAGCGCCGCGCCCTTGCAGCTCTGTACCAGTCGCTCGCCGAGGCTTCGGTCGCGGCCGGCTCCGCCGGCCTGGGCGGGTCCGCTCCGTTCACGGCGGCCCGGCAGGCCCTGGACCTGCTGCCGCAGTTGAGCCGACCGGCGGCTGCGGCCATGTTCGGACTGCTGGGAGAGGCCGAGCGCATCCGCCGCGCGCTGCACACGGTGCGGCTGACGGTAGCGGCGGCCGGGAACCAGGAGGCACTGGCCGCTGCGGCGCAGGTGCTGGGCGACATCTCCCGTACGGTGGCCTCCGGCCGCGAGCACCGCACCCCCGAGGAAGCTTGGACCCTCCTGGAGTCCTGGGCGGCCGTCTCGCCCGTGCGCGGCCCGCGCGATCTGGCCGCACGGCTACGCACGGCCGAGCAGCTGGCCCGACGCTCGACCGACGACCGCCTGGGCGATGTACTGGAACCCCACACCGAGGTGCCGGGCCTGTACGCGGGCACGCCCTCCGTAGCACGCACCGCCCGGCGGATCCGGGCGCAGCTGCACCCCCAATCACCGATCTTCCGCCATGCGGTGCGGCTCGCAGTGGGCGTGGTGCTCGCCGAGGTCATCGGCCGGTCGATCGGCGGGTGGGGCGGGCTGGGCATCTCCACGCACGGCTTCTGGGTGGCCCTGACCACCATGCTGGTGCTCTTCCCCGAGTACGGTCATACCCTCGCCCGCGGCTGGGGACGTGCGGCCGGGGCCGTGCTGGGCGGCCTGTTCGCCTGGGTTCTGTCCCTGCCGAACTGGACGCCCGTCGGCCTCGCGGTCGTGGCGGTACTGCTGGCCGCTGCGTCGTTTGTGACCCTGCGGACTGGGCAGTTGATGCTCAATCTATGGCTGACCACCTGGATCGTCTTCCTGATCCACCACGTCGGCGGGCTGCCCGGGCCCACAGCGTGGGCGCGCGCCGCCGACACGGTGGTCGGCGCCGCGATCGCCGTGCTCATCTTTCTGGTCTGGCCGACCTGGTCCACCCAGCGGGTGCCGGGCCTGCTCGCGGAGTGGCTGCGGGTGCAGGACCGGCTGCTGCCAGAGCTGCTGACCGGCTACGCCGACGTCGGGGCGACCGACCCGGCAGCCGTCGACGCGCTGCGGGCGCGGTCACGGCAGGTCAGGGAGCACCTGGAGGCCGCGGTGGAGCAGTCGCACGCCGAGCCGGCAGAGCACCGCGGCCCCTGGTCGAGTGTGCAGCTGGAGCAGATCAGGACTCAGGTGTCCACGGTTGCCGGATACGCCACCCTGCTGGGCGAACACCTGCCGCGTACTCCTCAGGACACCGTGCCGGAGCTGACCGAACTGGTCGATCCGCTCCACGAACACCTCACGGCCCTGGCCCGCGCCGCCGCCGGAGCCGAGACAGTGGCCCCGGGGGCATTGCGGTCGGTCTTCGACTCCTTCACAGCCCGCTCCGGCTTGCTGGCCGAGACACCCGACGGCTTCGGCAGCGCCACGACCAGCCGCGCCGTCGTCCTGAGCACCGCAACCGTCGACGCCGTGGAGGCCCTGACCGCCACCATCGCCTCCCGCCACCGCCGCGGTCGCCACGCGGCAGCCTGAAACTCCGCGAAGTCGCTGTCCGCCCTGACCGTGGGGTCACTGCCGGGGGGGTGACGGGCGAAGCCGGGTAGGCCCTGGGGATCGACGCCAGTCAGGGCGGCGCGACGCGTTCCGGATCCCTGCCCCGACCTGACCATCAAGCCGGTCACCTGTCGAGTTGCGCGCACGCGCCAGGTCGCGCAACAGCGGCTCCGTGCCGATCGCCCCAGTCAGAATGGCCGACCCTTGCGTTCACCAGGCTGCCAGTGTCGTCAGCGGTCGGGCGAGGGCGTCGATGGTGCGGTCACCTGGCAACGGCAACCGTAGATCGGCAATCTCGATCAGCAGGATCCAACCACCGCGCAGCGATGCCGCAACAGGCTGGTCGGCCGTGGCCGAAGCCTTCTCAAGGGCGTGTTGACGGGCTCGCCCATGGTCATCGCGCACCCTGTAGCCGTGCCGGCATCACGACCGCCTTGCCATCACCGGTGGACGCGGCCTGCTACCGCAGGTGGCGGACCGATGGGGAAAGGGTGGTGCGCTCACCTGCGGATGACGTGCTCCGACGGATACGGGGTGGTCGGCGTGACAGGTGGGCCTCCGGCCGCTGCCGCCATCGGTTGCGCGTAGAGAAAGGGAACCGGAACCGCAGAGGTGGGAGGGAAGCCCGGCCTGGCGGCGTCGAGATGGGCATCCAGGCTGAGCGCGGCGGTGACAAGGGCGAGGTGGGTCAATGCTTGTGGGAAGTTGCCGAGTTGCTCGCCGGTCAGCCCGATCTCCTCGGAGTACAGGCCGAGATGGTTGGCGTAGGTGAGCATCTTCTCGAAGACGAGTCGCCCTTCACGCAGATGGCCGGCGCGAGCGAGGGCTTCGACGTACCAGAAAGTGCACGCCGAGAAGGTGCCCTCGAAACCGAGCAGTCCGTCGGGAGAGGCAGAGGGGTCGTACCGGTATACGAGGCCGTCGGACACGAGATCGTTCCTGATCGCGTCCAAGGTCGAGAGCCACCGCGGATCCTGCGGGGGGATGAACCCTACCGCAGGCATCCGCAAAAGCGCGGAGTCCAGGACGTCGCTGCCCAGGTACTGCGTGAACGCTGCACGCTCCGGGCTCCACCCTCGCCGCAGGATCTGCCAGTAGATGGCGTCGCGTTCCTTCGTCCAGCGCTGCACCTCGGCGGGGCGGCCGCTCCGGGTGGCCATGCGTATGGCCCGATCCAGCGCGGTCCAGCTCATGAGTCGTCCATAGGTGAAGTCCTTGTCACCGCCCCGCGTTTCCCAAATACCGGCTTCGGGACGGTCCCAGTTCTCGCACACCCAGTCCACCGTGTTGATCAGCGTCTGCCAGATGCGGCAGGTTGTCGGCAGACCCTGCTGGTCGGCGAAATGGAGGCACTCCAGTGCCGATCCGTAGATGTCGAGCTGCAACTGGTCAGCGGCACCGTTGCCCACCCGCACCGGAGCGGAGTGCCGGTAGCCCTCCCAGTGGCCCAGGGTCTGCTCTGCCAGGTCGGAGGAGCCGTCGACGCGGTACATGACCTTCAGAGGGTGTTCGCCAGGACCGGTGTATTCCTGAACGCGGTCGCCCAGCCACTCGGTGAACGCCACGGCCTCCTCGGTGAATCCCAGCCCGAGCAGCGCATGAAGGGACAAGGAGGCATCACGTACCCACGCGTAGCGGTAGTCCCAGTTGCGCTCGCCTCCGACCTGTTCCGGCAGACTGGTGGTCGGAGCCGCGACCATGGCCCCGGACGGGGCGTACGTCATGAGTTTGAGCGTCATGGCGGAGCGGTTGACCGTCTCCCGCCACCGTCCGGTGTAGCGCGAACGCGCCAGCCAGTTGTGCCAGAAGGCGATGGTGTCCTCCAGTAGCTGCTCGCATTCCTGCGGCGAAACGATGCGTGGCGGACCGTCAGCGAACGTCTCCAGCACCAGGCCGCGGGTCATACCAGCTCGTAGCCCTACAGTCATGCACACGCCGTCTGACCGAATCCTGCGGTCGCTCACGCACTCAACGTCAGGTGTGTCCACCACATGGACGGTCACATCCGTATCTGGGCTGGCAAAATGCCAGCCGCCCATATGCGAGGTGACCTCATATGGTTGCTGCGCGTAGTCGAACCGAGGGGCGATCTCGATGTCGAACGAGATCTCGCCGCGTGTGCACCGCAGCATGCGGACCAGCCGGTGATTGCTTGTCGGATTACGTGGAGAAGCAGGCGGCATGAAATCCACGACCGAGCCGACGCCTTGCTCGGTCATGAATCTGGTGAGCAGCACACAGGTGTCCGGGTAGTAGAGCTGCTTGGTCGCGTACGTCGGCGCCTGGGGAGCAATCGTCCAGTGACCGCCGTTCGCACCGTCGAGCAGTGCTCCGAAGATACTCGGCGAGTCGAATCGCGGGCTGCAGAACCAGTCGATCGTCGCCTCGGTGGAGACCAGCGCGGCCGTCTGCAGGTCACCGATGAGACCGTGGTCGTCGATCAGCGGATATTCGTTCATGGGGCCTCTTCCCATCCCGCCTGGCGTGAGCGGTGACGTCGCTGCTACCGCCGTGCCCCTCGCGGACACACCTTGCGCCCCCCACCTCCAGACTGCCCGGCGTGCCGCGGGTTCGCATTACTCCTCCGGTAGCTTCAACCTGGCCGCCTCGACGGCTCTCTCCCGATGGACTGCCCGACAACAGCCCTGGACTACCGAGAAACGGTGTGACCACTGCGGTAACACCGCCGTTCCCATTTTGATGATTCCATCTCCCGTCGCTCCTCATTCAGCATTCCGTCTCAGGCGCAACGACGCACGGCGCGAAAGGAAGAGGGGATGGCGGAATCCTTCGTCATCCGCGCCGCTCGACAGGGTGCGGGTGATCAACCGGGGGACCGTGGTGATGGGTCCGTACGCGGCCCAGACACTCGGTGACCTCGGCGCCGACG
Source organism: Streptomyces sp. 1222.5 (assembly GCF_900105245.1). Lineage (NCBI taxonomy): Bacteria > Bacillati > Actinomycetota > Actinomycetes > Kitasatosporales > Streptomycetaceae > Streptomyces > Streptomyces sp. 1222.5. The sequence continues at coordinate 1,463,762 of NZ_FNSZ01000001.1, forward strand.
TGATCAAGAGCGAGTCGTCCTCCGACACCGTACGGGTGGGCCGGCACCGCGTCCCGCCGGGTACGACCACGCTGAACCGGAACGCCAACTGCACCCAGTGCACGCGGACGTCGCCGCCCGCAACCCGGCCTTGCCGGCGTCGACTACGCCAGACTGGACACAGGGGTGCGCCAGGCACAGCATCCCGATGGCTCGCGTGCTGGAGCTGGAGCACGCCCGCGGCAGCCCGCTGCCCGATCTCGCCCTTCCCTCACACCACGCATCCTTCCAGGAGCGCACATGCCTACCCTTGACCGCCAGGACAACGTCTTCGTGCTCGACCTCGGAGACGGTGAGAACCGCTTCCATCCCGACTGGATCGCGTCCGTGGACGCCGCCCTGAACGAGGTGGAGAAGGCAGAAGGACCGCGAGCCCTGGTGACCGCCGCGACGGGCAAGTTCTACTCCAACGGCCTGGATCTGGAGTGGCTGTCCGGCCACGCCGACCAGCACCAGGACTACATCGTCTCCGTCCATGAGCTCTTCGCCCGCGTGCTCTCGCTACCGATGATCACCGTGGCGGCCCTGCAGGGGCACACCTTCGCCGCGGGCGCGATGTTCTCCCTCGCGCACGACTTCCGCGTCATGCGCGCAGACCGTGGCTACTGGTGCCTGCCCGAAGCCGACATCAACATCCCCTTCACGCCCGGCATGTCCGCCCTGATCCAGTCCCGGCTGGCGCCGCAGACCGCGCACGAGGCCATGGTCACCGCCCGCCGTTACGGCGGGTCGGACGCCGCGGCCGTCGGCATCGTCGACCGGGCGGTCGCTGAGGACGCCGTGCGCTCCACGGCCGTGGAGATCGCCCAGGCACAGCTGAGCAAGGCCGGCGGCACCCTCGGCACCATCAAGGCTCGGCTGTACGGCTCGGCTCTGGCGTCCCTCCGCGACACGGTCAACCCACGCGGCTGACGCCGCAGGCAACCGACGGAGGGCGCCGGGCCCCCTCTGGTGCGGGTGCCCGGCCCACCGGCCGGACCAGTTTGATCCTGGGAATGGGCCGGGCACGTGGCCCGGTGGTGGACGTCTGCGAGCATCACGACCACCACGCGCCCCGCACCACAGCCTCGGAACATCGTCCGTATCTCGCCCACCCCCCGGCCTCCGCCCAGCAGGGGCATACGTCCGACGCGGTTGATCACTGGTCCGTCACGCCGAGCAAACCAAGCGCGCGGCCCAGGACCGGCCCCAGGGCTCGGGCGCTGCCGTCCTCGATCTTGAGGGCCAGGGCACGGGCACGGCCTGGGGCAGAGCGACCGCTTGGACCGCTTCCGCGCCCACCTCCGACAGGAGGCCCGGTACCTCCCGCATGAGCCAGGTGTCGTGGCGGCGGGTGCCGGCGACGTCCTTGGCGGTGGGCTCGCACGGCGTCGGCAACCTGCCGCTCGGGCGTGCCGGGCACGGCGAGTACGAAAGAACGGTGGGCTGGTTCTGCGTGCTGATCTGTCGGTCAAGTCAGAGCTTGCCGATCGAGGAGGTCGGGGGCCCACCAGTGTGCGGTCGAACTCTCAGGGCGTCCGCACCGCTTTGCGTCCACTGGACGCTCAACAGGATGCCTGATCCCCGGTGAGGCCGGCGCAGCATCTCCGCAGTACACCGCTGACAGGGACCGTCGCCACTCCCGACGGCGCGGACCAGCCAGGTAGCAGGTCGCCGGCCGTCTCGATCGCCGTCATCCACATCGGCTGTGCTCCGGTGCAGAACGCGCCGGCGAGCGCGTAGGCGAGGGCCGCGTCCGAGGCGCTCTGTGTCGTCCCCTCACGCCACACGGCGAACACCCCGCCGTCTCCGTCCGAGGAGAAGTCTCCGATGTGCTCGCCGCCCCGCAGCAGTCGGCTGCTCGGGATGGGGTCGGGTACACGAGGCGCCAGGAGGAGCCCACGTGGTGGACGTCGAGTCGAGATACGGGCGCCGGGTCAACCGGCCTCTGGCAAGTTCAGCAAGCCGGGACGCCTTCCTACCCGATGCTGACCGTTTGCTGACCCGAACGGCCCCACCATGCCTGTGACCTGCATAGATGCTCAAGCGTTAGGTCTTGGACTTGAACATGGTGCGCAGCATGCGGTGCTCCCAGAGGTCGGCTCCCTGCCTGCTCGATGCAGGTCAAAGGCGTGCGCTCACTGTACAGCGGGCGGGTCGCGCGCCAGGGCAGTGTCCACCAGCGGACCGTGACCAGTAGAAGTCGAGGGCCCAGAACGCCATCGCGACGGCGACGATGCCGAGGCAGCGGAGGTTGGTTCTCAGCGCCGGTTCCTGCCGGGGCGGCCGCAGCCAGCGCCCGAGCAGCGGGTTCACGTAATAGGGCATGGTCAGGAAGCTCATCAGGAGACTCGACAGCAGATTGCCCACGAGAAGGCCGACCCAGATGGCCAGGGAGGTCCTGGTGAGTTGTCGATCGTGTGCAGCCGGTAGGCGCTGAACTTCTCCCCCTCGGCCAGGATCTCCCGGCGTTGCGGCGACGTCAGCCGGGCGTCGAGGTGCTCGGCGCTGTCGTAGCGATAGAGCGTGGTCCACTCCTCCGGGAGCCCCTCGACGGGGCGGAAGAGCTCGGTGCCGCGGAACCCCGTCGAACCTGCTCTCCTCCTGGACCATGTGCTGCTGCCAGGCGAGGAAGTCGTCGACCTGGTGCGGGGGGACACGGTGGGTGACCACCACGGTGACCAGCGGATCCGGTGACCGGGTGCCGCTGCCCACCACCTTCTGGGTCGCGGGACCGTCGAAGTACTGGGCGCCGGAGTCGAGATACGTCTGCCTGGTGCTGCTGTTGATCCACGCCTGCAGGTGCGCCACCGAGTCGAACCGGTACACGATGAGCCAGTCGGGCTGCAGCGGTGTCGGCGGGGAGATCTCGGCGCCGAGGAAGCCCGGGTAGCGGGCGGCCGCGGCGTTGAGGTTCTCCTGCCACGCCTCGAACTCCCGCTCCATCCCGGGCAGCACCTTCTGGCCGATGATCGCCGTCGCCGCGGTGGCCACGCTCCTTCCGGCGCTCATGGTGGCTCAGCCCGCCCGCACCGACTGCTCCGCGGGGAGCCGGCCGTAGATGCGTTCCGGAGTGAGCGGCAGAGCCCGGTACCGGACGCCCGTCGCGTCGTGCACCGCGTTCGCGAGCGCGGGGGCCACCGGGTTGATGCAGCACTCCGCCATGCCCTTCGCCCGCACGGGCCCCACCGAATCCGTCGAGCCCACCAGAAGGACCTCGGTGCGGGGGACGTCGGCGTAGGCGGGGATGCGGTAGTTGCGGAGGTTCGGGTTGACCATGACACCGCTGTCGTCGACTTGGTAATTCTCGGTCAGCGCGAAGCCGATCCCCTGGGCGACACCGCCCTCCACCTGCCCTCGGACCTGCGCCGGGTTGATGATCACTCCGGCGTCCGCCGCGTGCACGCTGTACAGGATGCGTATCTCGCCGGTCACGCGGTGCACGGCGACCCGGAATCCCTGCGTGTTGGAGGTGACGCTCCGGGGCGAGCCGTAGGCCCTGCGTGCGGCTGTGAAGCGGATCCCGCGGCTGCGGGCCAGTGCGACGAGTTCGGCCAGCGACACCCGCCGGTCCCCGCACAGGACTCCGTCGTCGTCCATCGCGCACATCACGACATGGACGCCCGTGTGCGCCGCGGCGAACTCCAGGATGCGGTCGCGCACGGCGTTGGCCGCCCGCAGGACGGCGTTGCCCGCGACGAAGAGGCCGGCGCTCGCGAAGGCGCCGCTGTCGAATCCCGTGCGGTCGGTGTCGGACTGCACCAGACGGATCCGCGAGGGTGTCGTACCCAGTTGGTCGGCCGCGATCTGGACATGCGCCGTGGAGGTTCCCTCCCCGAACTCGACGGTGCCGACCGCCACTTCGTAGAGGAGGTCGTCCCCCAGCGTGACCCAGGCCTCGGAGAGGTGCTCCGTGGGCGGCGCGGTCTCGTGCAGCGAACTCGCCACGCCGGCTCCGACGAGCCACTCGGGACCGGGGGGCGGCCGGTCGGCCGCCCGGGCCAGGGCGTCACCCACGAGGTCGACGCACGTGGCGAGCCCGTCCTCGGTGAAGATCACGTCGTCGGGGCCCTCGTGCAGGGCGACCAGGGGCTCGCCCGGCCGCACGATGTTGCGGCGGCGCAGTTCCAGCGGGTCGAGGTGGAGGGCGCGGGCCAGTTCGTCCATCGCCGACTCCACCGCGAACGCCGGCTGCGTCATCCCGTAGCCGCGCAGCGCCCCGCTCGGCACGGTGTTCGTGTAGACGGACCAGGCGTCGTACTTCTTGTTCGGGCAGCGGTAGATCATGACGGCGGCTCCGCCCGCGTGCAGCGTTTCGCCGCCGTGGTTGCCGTAGGCCCCGGTGTTCGACACGTTGCGTACCTGGAACGCGGTGAGCGTGCCGTCCGCCTTCGCACCGAGTTTGACCGTCAGGGTCATCGGATGCCGCGGCGAGGCCGTGGTGAACTCCTCCTCGCGGGTGTACTCGAGACAGGTGGGCCGCCCCGTGTCCAAGGTCGCGAGTGCGACCAGGTCCTCGGCGATCACCTCCTGCTTGCCGCCGAAACCACCGCCGACACGCTTGCAGAACACCCTCAGCTGGTCCGGGCGCAGGGCGAACAGGTACTCCAGTTTGACCTTGGCGATCGACGGTGACTGCGAACTGGTGCGGACGGTCAGCCGGCCGTCCTCCGTCCAGGCGACGGAACCGTGGGTCTCCAGATGCGCGTGCTGCACCCGCGGGGAGAAGTAGGTGCCTTCGTGGATCACGTCCGCGGCGGCGAATCCCGCGTCGACGTCGCCGATGTGCGAGTGGAGTTCGAGCAGGACGTTGTGGACGGGGTCGTGGACGAACGGATCGTGGGAGCCGTGCAGTTGGGGTGCGCCGTCGGCCATCGCGGCCTCCGGGTCGAACACCGCCGGCAGCACTTCGTACTCGACGCCGAGACGCCGGCAGCCCTCCTCCGCCGCCCCGACGGTGTCGGCCAGGACCGCCGCGACGCGCTGTCCCACGAAGCGGACCGTGTCGTCGAGGATGTAGGTGTCGTCCGGGTCGACCAGGTGGTCGGTGTGGATCGCGGTGGTGAAACGTCTGCGGGGTACGTCCTCCCAGGTGTAGACCCGGTGCACGCCGGGCACCGCCAGGGCGGCGCTCCTGTCGATCGAGAGGATCCGGGCGTGCGCGTGCGGTGAGTGCAGCACCTTGAGGTGCAGCATCCCGTCGATGCGGGTGTCCATGGTGAACTCGGCGTGGCCGGTCACCACGTCGTGGCCCGCGGGCGCGCCGACGCTCGTACCGACGGCCTTGCCCGGTGCCGCCGTCTCCACGGCCCCGACGCCCCGCACGGCGTCCTCGATCGCCCGGTATCCGGTGCAGCGGCAGAGGTTGCCCTTCAACGCTCGTGGCAGATCCGCCTTCTGCTCCTCGGTGAGGGTCGCCGACGTCATGATCATCCCCGCGGTGCAGAAACCGCACTGGAAGCCGGGGGCGTCCTCGAACCGCCGCTGCATCGGATGCGGGGCGCCGGGCCGGCCGAGGCCCTCGATGGTGGTCACCTCGCGGCCGTCGGCACGGAACGCCGGGGTGATGCAGCTGTGTACGGGCGCGCCGTCCAGCCACACCGTGCAGGCGCCGCAGTCGCCCGCGTCGCAGCCCTTCTTGACGCCGAGGTGGCCGAGTTCGCGCAGGAAGGTGCGCAGGCACTGGCCGGGGGCCGGCTCCCGGTCGAACCCCCTGCCGTTCACGACGTAACTCATGCCAGGTCTCCAGCCGTGAGTTCGCGGCGGATCTCTTCGGCGAAATACCGTGTCAGGTGCCGACGGTGGTCGGGGGTGCCGTTGGGATCGGCGAACCAGAGGCCGGCGGGCACGGCGTCGATGCTCTGCCGCAGGGTTCGGGCGTCGGGCAGGGAGTCGAAGGCGAAGCGGACCGGTCGCGTGGTCCCGGCGGTGACGGTGAGCAGCAGGTCGTTCGCTCCGGGCCGTTGTGTGCCGACGAGGAACACCGTGGAACGGCCGAACCGGGTCAGCGTGAAGCGGCGGTGCGCGGTGCGTCTGCGCAGCGCCTGCTCCGGAACGGTGACGCGCCGGAGGATCTCCCCGGGGCCGAGGACGTTCCGGTGGTCGCCCGTGACGAAGTCGAGGGCGTCCACGAAGCGCACGGAACCGTCGGGCGCCCACAGTTCGTACCGCGCCTCCAGGGCGACCGTCAGCGTGATCATCGGGCCGGCGGGCAGAGACATGCAGATGTTCCCGCCGACGGTCGCCGCGTTCCAGACCTTGAACGAGGACAGGAACGCCTCACAGCTCTTGCGGAAGAGGATCCCCGCGGTCCAGCGCTCGGGCCACGGGTGGGCGTACAGGTCGCGGATCGTGCAGGTGGCGCCGATCTCCAAGCCCTCGTCCGTGAGGGCGAGGGGCTCCCAGGGCAATGCCGTCAGGTCGATCAGCCGTCGCAGGCCGGGCTGCTCCGTGGAATAGAGCCATGTCCCGCCCGCGAGCCAGGCGTCGCCCTCGCGCCAGTCCGTCCCCGGCCGCTCGGACGGTCGCCGGATGACTTCGGTGATGGTGTTGAGGTCCATGGAAGCCGACCTACGGGTGAACGGAACGCGGAGCCGCCGACCGGCCCCCTGGCACTGGTGGATTCTCCTGCTGATCGAGCAGGTGCCGGCCGCCTTTTCGCACCGTGCGGGGCGGCTCGGCCGCGCGGATCCCAAGGCTCGAATTTTATCGCAGTACGTGGGTCCGGGCTCGGACAGAAGCGATCGAGAGTGGCCGGACAACTCCGTAGAGTCACCGTCGCGGGGAGGGGCCCCGACTTCGCGCTCGGTGCGACGACGGCCGCCCCGGGACGGGGAACCCAGGGGCGGCCGCTCTCGGGCTGCCGGGCGGCGCGCTCGGGGCGCGCCCGGTGGTCAGGCCTTGTGCTGCATCGAGCTCCGGGCCGGGTTGGCCTGTTCCGCGGCCTTGGGGTCCTTCTCGTCCGCCTTGGCCCGTACGCCGTCGGCGATGCGCTTGCCGAGGGTCTCGTCGATGTTCGACCAGTAGGTGAAGGCACGTTCCAGGACGGGTTCGCTGACGCCGTTCAGGAGATGCCCCACGACGTTGTCGACCAGGCGGTCACGGGCCGCGTCGTCCAGGACCTCGCGCACCAGGGTGCCGGGCTGCCCCCAGTCGTCGTCCTCCGGGTGGGAGACGTAGGCCGCGCGGGTGATCTCGCCGTCGGCGGTCCAGCTGGGCGGGGAGCCGAAGCGCTCGGTGTCCGCCGCGGGTCCGCCCTTGGAGTTCGGCGCGTACACCGGATCGGTCGTGTTCCGGTACGCCATCGCCCCGTCCTTGGAGTACGTGTGGACGTCGACGACGGGGGCGTTCACCGGCAGCTGCTGGTAGTTGGCCCCGATGCGGTACCGGTGGGCGTCCGCGTACGAGAACAGCCGGGCCAGCAGCATGCGGTCCGGGCTCGGCCCGATACCGGGGACGAGGTTGTTCGGCTGGAAGGCCGCCTGCTCGATCTGGGCATGGTTGTCGGTGGGGTTGCGGTCCAGGGTCATGCGCCCGACCTGGATGAGCGGATAGTCGCCGTGCGGCCACACCTTGGTGAGGTCGAACGGGTTGAACCGGTAGGACGTGGCCTCCTCGTACGGCATGACCTGCACGTACAGGGTCCAGCTGGGGAAGTCGCCGTCCCGGATGTGCTCGAAGAGGTCACGGGTGTGGTAGTCCGTGTCGGCGGCGGCCATCTGGTCGGCCTCGTCCTGGGTGAAGCACTCGATGCCCTGGTCGGTCTTGAAGTGGTACTTCACCCAGAACCGCTCGCCGGCCGCGTTGATCCACATGTAGGTGTGCGAGGTGTAGCCGTTCATGTGGCGCCAGGTCCGCGGCACGCCCCGGTCCCCCATCAGCCAGGTGACCTGGTGCGCGGACTCCGGGGAGAGGGTCCAGAAGTCCCACTGCATGTCGTGGTCGCGCAGGTTGTTGTCGGCGCGGCGCTTCTGGGACCGGATGAAGTGCTGGAACTTCATCGGATCCTTGACGAAGAACACCGGCGTGTTGTTGCCGACCATGTCGTAGTTGCCCTCGCTGGTGTAGAACTTCACCGCGAAGCCGCGCGGGTCGCGCCAGGTGTCCGGGCTGCCGCGCTCACCCGCGACGGTCGAGAAGCGGGCGACCAGGTCGGTGCGCGTGCCGGGCTGGAAGACCGCCGCCCTGGTGTAGGCGCTGACGTCGTGGGTCACCTCGAAATGGCCGAAGGCGCCGCTTCCCTTGGCGTGCGGCTGGCGCTCGGGAATCCTCTCCCGGTTGAACTGCGCCATCTGCTCGATCAGATACGCGTCCTGGAGCAGGATCGGTCCTCCGGGGCCGACGGTGAGCGAGTGTTCGTCGCTCTCCACCGGTGCGCCCGAGTCGGAGGTGGTGGCGGGGCGGATCTCCGTCATGAGGCTGCCTTTCGTCGTGCGCCGACGGCGGCGCAGCGGCTCCTGGGCACCGGTCTACCGCCAGCGGGGGCGGCACTCGCCTCCTACCCGCGCACGCGCGGGGGCGGTCCCGGCCGGCACCGGGTTTCCCGAATCGCGTGACCCACGGGGAGCGGGCTAAACACCCTCGTCGTGTTGTACCGCGGGTCGCGGGACGAGGTGCCTGCCGTCTCGGGGCGGGTGTTAGGTTCGCGGCCGTACCGCCGGGCCGCTCCCGGTACCCGGCCCCGGCCCCGGCGCACGAACCCGGGACAGCAGCAGGAGGAACAAGCACGTGACCAGCCGCGTCACCCTCGTCTCGCCCGCGACGAGCCCGTCGATGCGGCGGGCCCGCTTCGACGACGGCGACTCGCTCGACGAGGCCGGGGCGGCCCGCGCCCGCTCCGCCGCCGGGTGCCTGCGCGCCCCCGGCCGGGTGCTGACCTCACCGAGCGTGCGCTGCCGGGAGACGGCCGAGGCGCTGGGCCTCGTCGGTGCGCGGGACTCGGCGCCGGCCGGTCTGGACGCGGGCCGCTGGCGAGGCCGCACCCTGGAGGAGGTCGGGGCCGCCGAGCCGGAGGCCGTGGGCCGCTGGCTCACCGACGCCGGATCCGCGCCCCACGGCGGCGAGTCGGTGCGGGAGCTGTGCGAGCGGGTCGGGCGGTGGCTGGACGCCGTACAGGGCACGGACGGCCGCACCCTCGCCGTGGTCGAGCCGGAGGTCGTGCGGGCCGCGGTCGTGCACGTCCTCGGTCTGCCTGCGGCCGCCTTCTGGCGGCTGGACGTGCCGCCGTTGACGGCGACGGAACTGAGCGGCCGGGCCGGACGGTGGAATCTGCGGCTCGGTCAGCCGCTGGCCGGACGGGACGCGGCCGCCGCCTCCTGAGCCGGGGCGGTCGCCATGGCTCAGGAGGCCGCCTACCCGGCGCCGGCGCGGCAGCGTCACCACCGCGCGGCGCGAACGCCCGTTCCGAAGGGGCGCCCGGTGTCCCGTGACCGTCAGTGCGGGGCGGGAACCGTCCGTCCGGAAGATGCCCTGGCCGGCCGGGGGTTCAGCTGCCGCTCGGCCAACTCGCCGAAGAGCAGACCGAATCCGACCCACAGGACGGTCTGGATGGCCAGGGTGGAGAGCCGGAACCGCCACAACAGGCGGGCCGGGAAGTGCGCGGGCAGCTCGTTGACGGCGGGCAGGAAGGCGTAGGCGAGCCCGATGACGACGACGAAGGCGGCCACCGCGACGACGGTCGCCCACCAGTTGCCCAGACGGGGCGCGAGACGCTTGCCGAGGATGGTGGCGCCCACCGCGAGGAGCACGCTGAGGGCCATCATCAGGAAGAACAGGGTGGTCCGCTTGCCGATGGTCTCGGGCTGACCGACGGACGGCGGGTTGGCCGGGTACTTCAGGAACGGCACGACGTACACGGCGACCAGCGCGCAGCCTGACAGCAGCAGCGCGGTCGCCCGCGGGCTGAAACGGCCGACACGGCCGAGCGCGAAGGAGTACGCGAGCGCGGCGATGCCGCCGAAGGCGACCCCGTAGACGAGAACGCCCGTGGCGAGGCCGGCGGTGGACTGCAGGGAGCGGGAGACGACTTCCATCTCGTGCTCGTGGGAGTGGGCGTCCTCGAAGGCGATCGCCTGGTCGACGCTCGGCTCACCGAGGAGGTAGGCCACGACGAGGGCGAGCACGCCGGCCACGAGGCCGGCGAGCATGCCCCGCACGAGGAGGTTTCTTACCGTTGCGGAGTTCATGGTGCGCGGCGTCCCTCGCGTCAGTGGCAGGGGAAGCCGAGCAGGTGGCGGGCATCGTGCACCCACTCGTGGACGTCGGTGCCGTTGAACACGGACGTGGCGCCCTGCTCGGCGCCGACGAAGTAGAGCAGGACAAGCATCAGGACGCCGAAGAAGACCGCCCAGGGGGCTATCGCCTTCAGCGGCAGCGTGGCGGGAACGGCGGGGGTGTCGGCAGTCGGCTGGGCGACGGTCTGCGCCATGGCAGGGCCTCCTCTGGGAGTTCGCGTCCCATCTCGGTGGTGCACAGGACGACGGCCACGGGTCTGACTCGGCGGACCACCCCGAGGGGTGCCCCGCATACAGTGGCGCGACCGTGCCGGATTCCCACCGGCTTCCGTCTCGCCGTCGTCGATATCGGACAGACCGTACCGCGAGACGCGTGCGCGGCCAAGACCGCGTCCACCGCCGTGATCTTCCTCTCGTGACGGCACGTCAGGTCCGGGTGCCACGGGGAAGCCGTGAGGCGGCCGCTCCGTCCGGCGGGTTTACGGCGCCACGGGGTCGCCGGCTCCCAGCTGCAGCCACCACACGTCGTCGCGGTCGCGGCTGAGCCCGAGCGTCTGCCGCCGGCCGTCGCCGAAGCGGAGTTCCACACCGGCCAGGTACGGTACGGCCGGGTCCCGCACGATCGCTTCGGCCGCTCCGCCGGCGTGCGCGCGGTAGCGGTCGATCAGGTCGCGCGCGGCCCGGTCGCGTCCGGTGTACCAGGGTGCGCCCAGGTCGGCCAGGCCGTCGGCGTCACCGGCCCTCAGTCGCTGGACGTACACCTCGAGGAGCAGTCGGGCCTCGTCCGCGACCTCCCCGGCGTCCGGATGGCCGGACTTCTCGGGACGCACGGTGAGGTGCACCGCCGGTCCGCCGCTCAGGGCGTACGGGGCGGGATCACGGACCAGCCACCAGGTGAGCACCGTCGTCGCCAGGACGGCCGGGGCCACGGCCGTCGCCCAGAGGTTTCGTCTTCTCATGCGGTGGATCCACACCTCACAGCAACCTGACCATGTACAGAGGATATCCGCACGAGTTCCGGTGTTCCTTCACAGATTGGCGCCCAGGTCGCCCGACGTCCCGCTGCTCTCGGCCCACTTGTCCACATCCGACCCGAACCGGGGGGCAGCGTTGGGTGCGAGAGCGTGGTACGCGGTCGTCTGCGTCTTCGCCGTGCTGACCGTCATGGTGTTGCCGCAGAGCGCCGCCGCCCGGCCGGGGGCCGGAACGTCACGGTCACCGGCGACGGGCACAGCTGGAAGCGCACGTCACTGCCCGCACAGCACCCCGACGGCGCCGGCGTCCTCAGCTTCGCCTGCGGCGCACCGCGGCACTGCGTCGCCGCCGGATACGACGGGGAGACACGCAAGATCTGGGTGAGCTGAGGGACTACTCCGGGAGCACCAGTCGGGCCGTCTCCCCCGGCCGTACTCCCACCGCCAGGTCCCGCAGGCGGAGGTCGATGGGGCCGCGGCCGGAGGCCGGTACGGCGATCTCCAGCAGGCCGCTGCGCAGGCGCAGGTGGACGCCCCAGTGGCCGTGGTAGCGGATGGCGAAGCCGTAGGAGGAGAGTTCGGGCAGCGGGACGGGGTCGAGGCGCAGGGCGCCGCCCCGGGTCTCCAGGCCGGTCAGCCCGCGCTGGACGAGGTCGAGCGTGCCGGCCATCGCGCCGAGGTGGATGCCCTCCCCGGTGGTGCCGCCCTGGAGGTCGGCGATGTCGCCGCGCAGCGCCTCCTGGACGAAGGCCCAGGCGTCGGTCCGGCGGGCCCGGGCCAGGATCCAGCCGAGGACCAGGCCGCTGAGGGTGGAGCCGTGACTGGTGCGGTGCAGGTAGTGGTCGACGGTCGCGGTCCAGGTCCGCTCGTCCAGCGGGTAGCCCAACCGGTCGAACAGGGACCGCAGTTCGGGCAGGGCGAAGAGGTAGCCGAGCATCAGCACGTCGGCCTGCTTGGACGCCTTGTACCGGTTGACGGTGTCCCCCTCGGCCTCCAGGATCCGGTCCAGGCGGCGGATGTCGCCGTACCGTTTCCGGTAGCCGTCCCAGTCCAGCTCGGCGAGGCCGGCGTACCCCTCGAACTGGCTGATCACCCCGTCGTGGAAGGGGACGTGCAGGGTGCGGGAGACCTCCTCCCAGCGGGCGGGCTCGTCCTCGGCCAGTCCGACGGCCTCGGTGAGTTCGCGGCGGCGCGGCTCGGGCAGGGCGCGCAGCAGCTCCAGCGCGCGGGTGAGCACCCAGGCGGCGGTGACGTTGGTGTACGCGTTGTCGTCCAGGCCCGGCCGGCCCGCACCGGGGTAGGCGTCGTGGTACTCGTCGGGGCCGACCACGCCACGGATGCGGTGCCGGCCGAGGTGGGGGTCGTAGCCGGCGGAGTCCGCCCAGAAGCGGGCGATCTGGAGCAGCATCTCGGCGCCCTCGCCGTGCAGGAAGTCGAGGTCGCCGGTCGCCTCCCAGTACTGCCACACGTTGTACGCGACCGCCGAGCCCACGTGGTGCTGGAGCCGGGAGTGGTCGGGCAGCCAGCGCCCGGAGCGCGGGTTGAGGTGGAGCTGCTGGCTCTCCTCGCGGCCGTCGCTGCCGCTCTGCCAGGGGTACCGCGCGCCGCGCCGGCCGAGTTCGTGGGCGGCGTGGCAGGCGGCGGCCAGCCGGCGGTGGCGGTAGCGGAGCAGGGCGCGGGAGACCTCGGGCAGGTGCAGGTTGAGGTAGGGCAGGACGAAGAGTTCGTCCCAGAAGACGTGCCCGCGGTAGGCCTCGCCGTGCAGTCCGCGCGCGGGGACGCCGACGTCGAGGTCGGCGGTGTGCGGGGAGAGGGTCTGCAGCAGGTGGAACAGGTGCAGGCGCAGGATGCTGCCCGCCTCGCCGGGCACCTCCAGCGCCGTGCGCCGCCACAGCTGGTCCCAGGCCGCCGTGTGTGTCTCCAGCAGCTCGTCGAAGCCGGGCGCGTCCCGGACCCGGTCGACCGCGGCGCGCAGCGGGTCGCCGATGGCGGGGTCTCGGGAGGTGTGGAGCGCGACGGTCTTGTCGAGGGTGACGGTACGGCCGGGCGGCAGGCGCAACCGGACGTGCTGGACCGCCCGTGGGCCTTCGCCGGCGTGGGTGACCGGGGCGTCGGCGGTCAGCCGGGCGGCGAGTTCGAAGCTGATGTCCGAGCTGCGGGTGCGGCAGCGCAGCCACACCGTGCCGGGTGCGGCGGTGCCGGTGTGGACGTGGGTGAGGTGCCTGCCGTCGAGGTCCCGGTAGCGGGCCACACCGGAGTTGGTGACCTCGCCGTCGATCGCGGACTCGACCTCCAGGTCGACGGCGTCGCCCTCGGCGGTGAACTCGGTGCGCAGGGCGGCGAGATGGGGGTCGTGCAGATGGACGAGGCGCAGTTGGCGCACGTGCAGCGAGCCGCCGGTGCCGAGGGGGTAGCGGGTACGGCGTTCCAGCAGGCCCGGATCGAGGTGGAGCACCTGGTGGTGGTCGGTGACCGGGACGGTGTCCGGGGTGAGCCAGTCGGCGCCGGCCGGGCGGAAGCGCAGCGGCAGCCAGTTGGGCAGGTTGACCATGTCCTCGTTCTCGACCCGCCGTCCGGCGACCTCGGAGGTGAGCCGGTCGTAGCAGCCGGCGGCGTAGGTGCCGGGGTGGTGGACGGCGTCGGCGGTGCACTCGGGCAGCGCTCCCCGGGTCGCGAAGTAGCCGTTGCCGAGGGTGCACAGGGACTCCCGCAGCCGCTCCTCCTCGGGCCGGTAGCCGTCGTACTCCCAGGCCGGGCCCGTCACCGTCATCCCTCGGACAGCAGGGCGGTGAGGATCCGGTCCGGAGTGAGGGGCAGTTCGCGGAAGCGGATCCCGGTGGCGTGGTGGACGGCGTTGCCGATGGCGGCGGCGGTGCCGACGATGCCGATCTCGCCGATGCCCTTGCTGCCCATGGGGTTGAGGTGGGGGTCGTGCTCGTCGAGCCAGTCGGCCTCGATGTCGGGGACGTCGGCGTGGGCGGGCACGTGGTAGGCGGCGAGATCGGCCTCCGTGAAGTCGCCGAACGCCCTGTCCATGGTGCTGTGTTCGGTGAGGGCCATGCCCAGGCCCATGGTCATGCCGCCGGTGAACTGGGACCGTGCGGTGCGGGCGTTGAGGATCCGGCCGGCCGCGAAGATCCCGAGGAGCCGGCGTACGCGGACCTCCCCGGTGACGGTGTCGACGGCGGTCTCGGCGAAGTGGGCGCCGAAGGCGTGCCGGGCGTAGGGGCTGTCGGCGTCGGCCTTCCCGGTGGTGTCGGCGCGGACCTCGATGCCCTCGACGGGCAGCGGTCCGGTGTGGGCGGCCAGCCGGGAGGCCAGTTCGGCGCACGCCTCGTGCACGGCCCAGCCCCAGGAGGCGGTGCCCATGGAGCCGCCGGCGACCCAGGCCGGCGGCAGGTCGCTGTGCCCGATCTCGGTGCGGACGCGGTCCAGGGGCACGTCGAGGACGTCGGCGGCGATCTGGGTGAGGACGGTACGGGCCCCGGTGCCGATGTCGGTGGCATTGATGCGGACGGCGAAGGCGCCGTCGGGCAGGGCGTGGGCGGTCGCGGTGGCGGGGACGGCCATGGTGGGGTAGGTGGCCGCGGCGACGCCGGTGCCGATGAGCAGCGGGCCCTCGCGGCGGTTGCCCGGGCGCGGGTCGCGGTCGGCCCAGCCGAAGCGGCGGGCGCCCTCGCGCAGGCATTCGGCGAGGTGCCGGCTGCTGAAGGGTTTGCCGCTGCCGGGCTCGCGGTCGGGTTCGTTGCGCAGGCGCAGTTCCACGGGGTCCATGCCGAGCGCGTCGGCGAGTTCGTCCATGGCCGATTCGAGGGCGTACATGCCGGGCGCCTCCCCGGGGGCCCGCATCCAGGACGGGGTGGGCACGTCGAGTGGGACGACCCGGTGGGAGCTGAGCAGGTGGGGGGTGGCGTACATGATCCGGGAGGGCACGGCGGCCTGCTCCACGAACTCCTTCACCCGGGAGGTGTGGGTGGTCACCTCGTGCAGCAGGGCGGTGAGCCGGCCGTCGGGGCTCGCGCCGAGCCGCAGCCGCTGGAGGGTGGGGGCGCGGTGGCCGACGACGGTGGGCAGGTGGCGGCGGGGAACGGCGAGGGTGACGGGGCGGCCGGTGCGCCGGGCGGCCATGGCGGCGAGGACGACGTCGGGGCGCGGGGTGCCCTTGGAGCCGAAGCCGCCGCCGACGTGTTCGGAGACGACGGTGACGGAGTCCTCGGGCAGGTCGAACAGCTGGGCGAGGACGGAGCGGACGACCGTACCGCCCTGGGTGGAGGTGCAGACGGTGAGCCGGTCGCCCTCCCAGTGCGCGGTGCTGGCGTGCGGCTCCATGGGGTGGTTGTGCAGCGGCGGCACGCGGTAGAGGGCTTCGACGCGGACGTCGGCGTCGGCGAAGGCGCCTTCCGGGTCGCCCTGCCGGACGCGGCCCGGGTAGCCGCCGTTGGCCTCCTCCGGCTCGTAGCCGTCCGGGTGGTCCGGGGTGAGTTCGGCGTCGTGCGGTGCGGTCCGGTAGCTGACGCGGACCGCGCGGGCGGCGGCGCGTGCGGTCTCCAGGGTGTCGGCGACGGCGAGGGCCACGCACCAGCCGCGGTGCGGTACGTCCTGGTTCTGGAGGACGGCGAGCGTGGCGTCCTCCGGCTCGGCGAGGCGCGGCGCGTCGCCGGGGGTGAGGACGGCGAGGACACCGGGCAGGGCGAGCGCGGCGGAGGTGTCGACGGCGGTGACCCGGCCGCGGGCGACGGCGGCGGGCACGGGCCAGGCGTATGCACGGCCGGGCAGGGTGTACTCGGCGGCGTAGCGGGCGGCGCCGGAGACCTTCTGGCGTCCTTCCCGGCGTTCGGCGGGAGCACCCAGGATGGTGCCGGTCATGGGGTCCTCCTGTGACGGCTCAGGCCACCGCGGGCGTCGGGGCGAGACGGTTCAGGACGTCCAGGGCGAGGTTGCGCGCCAGCGGCACCTTGTAGGCGTTGTCCCGCAGGGGTTCGGCGTGGGCGAGTTCGAGGGCCACGGCGCCTTCGAAGGCGTCGGGGCCGGCGGGGGCGCCCAGCAGGGCCAGCTCCGTGTGCCTCGCCCGCCAGGGCCGGTGGGCGAGCCCGCCGAAGGCGACGCCCACCTGGTCGACGACGCCGTCCGCGACCCGCAGCACGACGGCCACGGAGGCGAGGGCGAAGGCGTACGACGCCCGGTCCCGGGCCTTGCGGTAGGCGGAGGGGACGCCGGCCGTGGCGGCGGGCAGCAGCACTGCGGTGATCAGTTCGCCGGGACGGATCCAGGTGTCGCGTTCGGGGTGCTCGCCCGGCAGCCGGTAGAAGTCGGCGACCGGTACGCGCCGCCCGCCGTCGGGGCCCTGCAGCTCGATCTGCGCGTCGAGGGCGGCGAGCGCGACGGCCATGTCGGACGGGTGGGTGGCGATGCAGCTGTCGGAGTGGCCGAGGACCGCGTGGTCGCGGTGGACGCCGTCGCGGGCGGCACAGCCGGTGCCCGGCTCCCGCTTGTTGCAGGGTTTGTCGAGGTCCTGGAAGTAGGGGCAGCGGGTGCGCTGGAGCAGGTTGCCGCCGGTGGTGGCGGCGTTGCGCAGCTGGCCGGAGGCGCCGGACAGGAGGGCCTGGGACAGGACGGGGTAGCGGTCGCGGACGCGGGGGTCGGCGGCGAGGTCGCTGTTGCGGACCGTGGCGCCGACGCGCAGGGAGCCGTCGGGCAGATCCTCGATGCGGTCCAGCGGCAGCCGGCCCACGTCGATGAGGGCCGTGGGGCGCTCCACGCCGAGTTTCAGCAGGTCGACCAGGTTGGTGCCGCCCGCCAGGTAGTGGGCGCCGGGGTGGGTCGCATGGGCCTCGACGGCCTCCTGGACGCTGCCGGGCCTGACGTAGGCGAAGCCGTTCACGGGATCACGTCCTCCACCGCCTCGACGATGCGGGGATAGGCGCCGCACCGGCACAGGTTGCCGCTCATGCGCTCGCGGATCTCGGCCCGGTCCAGCCGGACGGGCCGGCCGGAGGGTGCCGCGGGGTCGGTCACGTGGGAAGGGTGGCCGGCCGCGGCCTCGGCGAGCATGCCGAGGGCCGAGCAGATCTGGCCGGGGGTGCAGTATCCGCACTGGAAGGCGTCCCGGTCGAGGAACGCCCGCTGGAGCGGGTGCGGCTCCTCGCCCTCTCCGCCGAGGCCCTCGACGGTGGTGACCTCGCTGCCGTCGAGGGTGACCGCGAGCAGCAGACAGCTGTTGAGGCGGCGCCCGTCGACCAGGACGGTGCAGGCACCGCACTGGCCGTGGTCGCAGCCCTTCTTGGAGCCGGTGAGGTCCAGGTCCTCGCGCAGCAGGTCCAGCAGGACGCGCCGGTGGTCGACGGACAGGGTGTGCGGTTTTCCGTTCACCCGGAGGGTGATCTCCGAGCGGTGGCCGGGCTCGTGTGTGCTGGTCATGGCAGGAATGACCTCCCGACGGACGGTGCTGCCGTGCATCCCGCGTATCCAGGTCTCGGCGGCTCACACGTCTCAGCCGTCACCGGTGCCGGACGCGGCGAGCCGGTCGGTGACGTCCGTGGTGTCCCGGGCGGGCGGCGCGGTGACGTGGACGTCGGTCCCGTAGTCCGCGAACCGCAGCACGGTCGTGCTGGTCACCTGGGCGTTCTCGTGGCCGGGTGTCCGCTGCTTGAGCGGGTGCAGGGCGAGCCGGACACTCTCCTGGCGCAGCCTGCCCTGCCCGTCGAGCCACAGGTCGAGGGGCAGGGAGGACTTTCCGAGCTGCCGCCGCAGTTCCTGCGCGCGTCCGGCGTCGCCGCGGGTGAGGACGGAGACGGGGACGGAGGCGCGGTAGTGGGTGGTGCGCGTGCCGTCCAGGGTGGTGGTGCCGAGGCGGGTGACGTTCCCGGTGCCGGCGCGTTCGAGGTAGCGCACCGGTTCGGCCGGGTCGGTGACCGAGGACCGCCCGGTGGCGCCCTTCCCGGCGAGCCGCCGGAGGTCGATCTTCATCCAGGTCTTTCCGCCGGGTACGGCACCGCGGTCCTTGCCCGACGGCTTCTGGTAGACGACGCCGTCGATCACGCGCTGCTCGACGGTGGTGCCCTGGGAGGTCAGGGTGACCCGGCTGATGCCGTCCTTCAGGGCGGCCACGCCGCTGCCGTGTGCCGTGAGGGACCGGCCGTCGGCGACGACCTTGCTGGTGACGGTCATCCGCGCGGTGTCCGCGGCGAGCGTCCTGCGGTAGGCGTCCTGGACCGCGCGTACGGGCGGGGTCGCGCTCGGCCCCGCCTGCGCGTCCCCGCCCTTGCCGGAACCGTCCTCGCTGCCGCAGCCGGTCGTTCCGGCGGCGAGGACGAGGACGGCCACGGTGCTTGCGATCCGGGTGTTCGACACGGTGGGGTCTCCTGGCGGGTCGGGTCGTTTTGGACGTGACTGACCCGGACCCGGTTTCCCACTCCCGTGCGGCTCACGCCCGCCGGGTCACGGGTAGCGGACGAGATTCGCCACGTTGGTACCGGAGTTGGAGGGGCCTCCCGTGTTGTTGACGACATGGCTGATGGTGCCGGTGCCGCCGAGGGAGACGGTCACCATGCTGGTGAAGCGGACGTCGGGCTTGTTCGGTGCCTCGATGGCGCGGGCGGCCGTGACGGACGGGTCGACGTTGAAGTAGCAGTAGCTGCCGAGGCCGTAGGCCTGGTGGCTGGTGACGGAGTCGGCGACCTTGTAGGCGGCGTAGCCCTGGGTGGATCCGTTCATCCAGGCGGACTGGTTGGGCGGGTCGTACGGCATCTCGTTCTGGAAGAAGTAGGTGCGGCCGCCGTTGCCGTTCCAGATCGTCTGGTACTTCTGGAAGTGCTCGACGAAAAGCCCGTACATGGTCACGTCGTCGCCGTTGACGACGAGACCGGTGTCGGCGGTGTTGCTGGTCCAGCCGACGCCGCTGCCGTGGTCGGCGCGCCAGATCCACATGTGGTCGCCGATGACGTTGTCGCTGTTGACGACGAGGCTGGTGGCCGCCTTGCCGACGCCCGCGCCGCCGATGCGGAAGTAGACGTCGTGCAGGGAGGTCGGGTCGGCCGCGTGGGAGGCGGTGGAGCCGGCCGGCCCGACCTCGACGAGGGTCTTCGAGCTGGTGGTGCCGGCGTCGAAGAGCAGGCCCGCGATCTTGACGCCGTCCACGTCGGCGACGGTCATGGCGGTGATGCCGTTGTCCGGGACGAAGGTGGCGAGCCCGAGGCCGAGGACGACCGTGTCGGGGCGGGTCACCTTCAGCGTCCGGTCGAGGTGGTAGACGCCGGGGGTGACCAGCAGGTTCTGTCCGGCGGCGAGGGCAGCGTCGATCTGTGCGGCGGTGGCGCCCGGCTTGACGACGTAGAACTGGCTCAGCGGCAGCGAGGTGCCGGCCGGGTTGCCGCCCGCCCAGCTGGTGGCCGTGGAGTCGGTGCGGGTGGACGGCACGAACACCTGGTACTTCCCGGCGCCGTCGACGTACAGGAACGGCTTCTCCCGGGTGACGGGGCTCTGCGCGACGGTGGTGTGCGGCGGGTTGGGGAAGCTGGTGCCCGGGACGCCCTGGCTGCCGACGAAGACCATGTTCCAGTTCGAGCCGGTCCAGCCGCCCAGCTGGGAGTTGCGGGTCAGCCACTGCTGCTGGCTGCCGGAGTCGACCTTTCCGTCGATCTTGCTGTCGGCGAGGTAGCCGCCGGAGGACCAGCCGCCGTCGTCGAGTGCGAGGTTGCCGCGCAGGTGCATGCGCCGGTACGCCGCGGCCTGCGACACCGCCCAGCGGTCGGCGCCGTTCCTCGGGGTGACGGACAGGTTCTCGGCGCCGCGCCAGAAGTTCTGGGTGGCGTTGCCCTGGAACCAGTCGGCCTCCGCGTGCACGGCTCCGTTCACGTTGACGGCGTCCGGGGTCAGGCCGAGGCCGAGGACCTGGGTGTAGAAGCCGACGTTGACGTCCGCGTTGTAGGTGCCGGGCTTGAACAGGACGGCTTGGCGCTGGGAGCCGAACTGGTTGGTCTCCTGCTGCTTGAAGATCGAGTCGAGTCTGCTCTGGATGGTGGCGGAGGACATCGACGGGTCGAACAGGGCCACGTTGGGACCGAGGTCGGGGTCGTCGGAGTTCTGGGTCACCGGGGTCACCTGGAAGCGCTGGGCGGCGGTGCCGTTGCAGGTGTACTGGACGAACTGCACGCTGTCGGCGGTGGACGCGGCGGGGTCGTCCAGGCACTTGCCGCTGTTGCGGTTGACGAAGTGGAAGGCGCCGCCGCCGTCGTCCACGGGCAGCCACTGCTGGTTGGCGCCGCCGCCGTAACTCCACAGGTGTACCTGGGCGTTGTCGGCGGTGGAGACGTCGGAGACGTCCACGACCTGGTTGGTGTCGTTGCGGTTGTCGATGCGGACGTAGCCGTCGCTCGTGGCGGTGAGGCGCCACTGCTGGGCCGTGGTGCCGTTGCACGTGTACTGCTGTACGGCGGTGCCGTTGGCGGTGGCGGCCGCGCGGGCGTCCAGGCACTTGCCGCTCGCGGCGTTCACGACGGTGACGTAGCCGGTGGGCGGGGCGGCGGCCCGGGCGGGAGCGGGAGCGGCGGTCAGCAGGGCGGCTGCCGCCGCGGTGACCAGCGTGGCCGCGGTGGTGCCGCGGCGGCGGGAGGGGCGAGGCACAGGGGTCTCCTGGGGGACGGGGTCAGCCGGTGTAGCCGGCGAAGACGCGGGTGTAGTCCCAGGCGGACTGGGAGACGCCGGAGCAGCTGTCGGCGGGGCCGCCGGTGCAGGGGCGGTCGCGGTTGGCGGACCAGAAGGTGAGCCGGGCCAGGTGGTGTGCCTGCGCGTAGGACAGGATGGTCCGGAAGTCGTTCACCGTGACGGTCTCGTTGTTGTCGGTGATGCCGTTCATGGACGAGATGCCCATGTCCCGGTAGGCCTGGTCGTCGCTGTAGTGGTAGGCGTTCTTCAGCGCGCTCTTCAGGCCTTCGGCGGCCTGCGTGGTGAGGTTGCCCATGTTCTGTCCGGCGCCGCCGAAGTCGAACGGCATGATGGCCCAGGCGTCGACGGTCAGCCCGGAGGAGGCGGCCCGGTTGATGAGGCTGGTGTCGGGGCCGCTCTGCCCGGTGCCGATGGTGATGTACACCTTCAGACCGGGGTTGTCGGCCTTCACGGTCTTCAGCGCGTCCACGGTCCGCTGCTGCACGGTGGGGTTGCCGTAGGCGTCGGCCTCGAGGTCGATGTCGATGGCCTTCAGGCCGTACGCGTTGACGACCTTCTGGTAGGCGGCGGCGAGTTCGCCCGCGCTGGAGCAGGAGCTCTCCAGCTTGTTGCCGCTGTATCCGCCGAAGGACGGGATGACGTCACCGCCGTTGGCCCGCACCGTGGTGACCGTCTGCTGGTCGATTCCGCCGGTCAGCGGGCGGCTGCCGTCCCACTGCGGGTTGCAGTAGCCGTTGCTGAGCACGAAGGCGAGCGTGAACCACTTCACGCCCGTGGCCTGGGTGATGGTCGTGGGGCTGGGCGGGCTGCCCCAGCCGTTGTACAGGTACGGTGCGACGGCCATCGGCGCGGACGGGGTGGTGCCGCCGCCCGCCGCGGGAGCGTTCCACTTCTGGTTGGCGCCGCCGCCGCAGCTCCAGATCTGGACGCGGGTGCCGTTCGCGGAGCTGTTGCCGGTGACGTCCAGGCACTTGTCCGCCTGCGGGTTGACGATGTCGTGGGCGGCGGTGACGGTCCACTTCTGGTTCGGGCCGCCGGTACAGGACCACAGCTGCGCCTTGGCGCCGTCGGCGGTCGAATTGCCGGTGACGTCGAGGCACTTGCCGAGGGCGCGGAGGGTTCCGTCGCTGCCGACGGTCCACTGCTGGGCGCCGGTGCCGTTGCAGTCGTAGAGCTGGACGGGCGTGCCGTCGGCGGAGCTCGCGCCCGCGACGTCCAGGCATTTGCCCGACAGGCCGGTGATGGCACCGGTGGCGGCCTGGGCGGGAGCGGCGGCGAACAGCCCCGCCGAGAGGGTCAGGACGGCGAGCGATGCCGCCGCCGGGAGAGTTCTGGCCATGCGCGGGTACGGCCTTTCGCGTGGGGGGCGACGGATGCGGCAGGCAACTCCCCTCCGGTGGGTGGGAGTTGCCTGCCGTCCGTAGGCTTTGATTAAGGCGTGAAACTAAAGGTACGGACCACTGCCGTCAAGAGCCCCGGCAACAAAGCCATCGCACACGGTGAGGCGCCCGCCCCTCACACCACCGGCACCTCCGTCACCGCCGGTCCCTCCGGGGCCCGTTCCGTGAACTGGGTGCGGTGCAGCTCCGCGTAGCGGCCGTCCGCCGCCAGCAGCTCCTCGTGCGTGCCCTGTTCGACGATCCGTCCGGCCTCCACGACCAGGATGCGGTCGGCGGACCGGACCGTTGAGAGGCGGTGGGCGATCACCACGGCGGTGCGGCCCTCCAGGGCCTCGGCGAGCGCTTCCTGGACGGCCGCCTCGGAGGTGTTGTCCAGGTGGGCGGTGGCCTCGTCGAGGATGACCACGCGCTGGCGGGCCAGCAGCAGCCGGGCGATGGTCATGCGCTGGCGCTCGCCGCCCGAGAGCCGGTAGCCGCGCTCGCCGACGACGGTGTCCAGGCCGTCGGGCAGGGACCGTACGACCTCGGCGAGGCGGGCGCGGCCCAGCGCGTCCCACAGCTCCCCGTCCGTGGCGCCCGGGCGGGCCAGCAGCAGGTTGGCGCGGACGGTGTCGTGGAAGAGGTGGCCGTCCTGGGTGACCATGCCGAGGGTGGCCCGCAGGGACGCGGCGGACACGTCACGCACGTCCACCCCGCCGATGCGGACGGCGCCCGCGTCGACGTCGTACAGGCGCGGCAGGAGCTGGGCGATGGTGGACTTCCCGGCGCCGGAGGAGCCGACCAGGGCGACGGTGTGACCGGGTTCGGCGCGGAAGGAGATGCCGTGCAGGACCTCGGAGCCGCCTCGGTTGTCGAGGGTGGCGACCTCTTCCAGGGAGGCGAGGGAGACCTGGTCGGCGGCCGGGTAGGAGAAGCGGACGTCGTCGAACTCGACGGCGACCGGGCCGGCCGGGACCTCGCGGGCGTCCGGCTTCTCCTCGATGAGCGGCTTCAGGTCCAGCACCTCGAAGACCCGCTCGAAGCTGACGAGGGCGCTCATCACCTCGACCCGGGCCCCGGCGAGCGCGGTCAGCGGGGCGTAGAGCCGGGTCAGCAGCAGGGCGAGGGACACCACCGCGCCCGCCTCCAGGGTGCCGCGCAGCGCGAACCAGCCGCCGAGGCCGTAGACGAGGGCGAGGGCCAGCGCGGACACCAGGGTGAGGGAGGTGATGAAGACCGACTGGGCGGTCGCGGTGCGCACGCCGATGTCCCGCACCCGGGCGGCCCGGGCGGCGAACTCCGCCGACTCCTCCTCCGGCCGCCCGAACAGCTTGACCAGCGTGGCGCCGGGGGCGGAGAACCGCTCGGTCATACGGGTGCCCATGGCCGCGTTGAGCGCGGCGGCCTCCCGCTGCATCCGGGCCATCCGACTGCCCATGCGCCGGGCGGGCAGCACGAACACCGGCAGCAGGACCAGCGCGAGCAGGGTGATCTGCCAGGACAGGGTGAGCATCACGGCGAGGGTGAGCACCAGGGTGACGAGGTTGCTGACGACACCCGAGAGGGTGTTGGCGAAGGCCCGCTGGGCGCCGATCACGTCGTTGTTGAGACGACTGACCAGCGCTCCCGTACGCGTACGTGTGAAGAACGCGACGGGCATGCGCTGCACATGATCGAACACAGCCGTTCGGAGGTCGAGGATGAGCCCCTCCCCGAGCGTCGCCGACAGGCGCCGACCGAGGATGCCGAGCCCGGCCTCGGCAAGGGCGACGACCGCGATGAGCAGGGACAGCCGGACGATCGTGCCGGAGTCGTGCCCCGCCACGATCGCGTCGACGACATGGCCGGCGAGTACGGGCGTGGCCACGGCGAGCAGCGCGGTCACCACCCCGAGCAGGACGAACCGGACGATGCCGGCGCGGTGCGGGCGGGCGAAGGCGGCGATGCGGCGCAGGGTGGCGCGGGCGAGGGGACGGCGGTCCGCCTGCGCGTTCATCACGCTGTGCAGCTGCGTCCATGCGGTGGTCTCCATGCTCATGGGAAAGAACGTAGAACCTCAACCATCGTTGAGGTCAATGTCCGCGCCATTTCACCCCTGCCGGCGCCCCCTCGACCTAAGGCCCCGATGACCGCAGCCTGTAAGCCGCCGTCCCCGATTCCGCCACCCGCCGTTGGGACGGCGGGGAAAACCTCTGGGGATGTGACAGCCGTCCCGATCCCCCCGCTCCCCCCGCTCTCCGGTGGACGACTCCCCCGTCGCGTCCCCGTGCGCCAGGTGCTGTGCCTGGTCCCGCTCGTGCTCGTGGCCGTGGCGGCCGTACGGCACCGTTCGGTACTCGCCGAGGGCTTCGGTCAGCTGCGCGCCGCGTCCTGGCCGTGGCTGCTCGCCGCGGCCGGCACGACCTGCCTGACCTGGGTGGCCGCCGCGTTCACCCGGCAGGGCGCGGTGGTGCAGCCGCTGCCGAAGGGGCGGCTGCTGGCCACCCAGTTCGCGGCGGGCGCCGCCAACCATCTGCTGCCGACCGGGCTCGGGGCGGGCGCCGTGAACCTGCGGTTCATGACCGTGTGCGGGGTGCCGCTGGCCCGTTCCTCGGCCGCGCTCGCGCTGTACCTGATGGCCGAGTGCGTGGGCCGGCTCGGTCTGCTGGCCGCACTGCTGATCGCCTTCCCGGGTGCGCTGCGGCTCGGCACGCTGCTGCCCGACGGCTCGCTGCTCCCGCTGCTGCTGGGCGTCGCCGGCCTGCTGGCCGCGGCGGCGGCCGTCGTGCTGTTGGTACGACGGCTGCGCACACGGCTGGTCGCGTTCGCGCGAGAAGCCCTCGGCGAGGCGCGGTCGGTGCACACGCGTCCGGCGCGCGCCCTGGCCCTGTGGGGCGGCTCGCTGGCCTTCCCGGCGCTCCAGGCGGCCGGTCTCGCCGCGGTCGGCCAGGCACTGCGGCTGCCGGTGCCGCCCGCGCACATGGCGCTGGCCTATCTCGCGGCGACGGTCGCGGTCGCCCTGGTGCCCACGCCGGGCGGGCTGGGTTCGGTCGAGGCGGCGATGATCGTGGCGCTGGTCGCGGTCGGCGGCCCCGCCGCCATCGCCACGGCGGTGGTGCTGGCCTACCGGATCATCACGGTGTGGGTGCCGCTGGTGCCGGGGGCGCTGACCCTGGGCGCGCTGGTGCGGCTGAAGGTCATCTGAGACTCCCGCCGACCGGCACTTGCTGAGAAGCTACCGGCAGGTCACCAGCGCCGGCGGTCCGTTCGGGGACCCCGGGACCGTCCGAGGAGGTCGCCCCATGCCGGTCCGGATCGAGCGGCGGGAGGACGTCACCACGGTCGTCCTCTCCCGGCCCGAGGCTCGCAACGCGGTGGACGGCCCGACGGCCGCCGCACTCGCCGACGCCTTCCGTGCCTTCGAGGAGGACGACGGCGCTCGGGTGGCGGTGCTGTGGGGCGAGGGCGGCACGTTCTGCGCGGGTGCCGACCTGAAGGCGATCGGCACGGAGCGCGGCAACCGGGTCGCCGAGGACGGTGACGGGCCGATGGGCCCGACCCGGATGCGGCTGTCCAAACCGGTGATCGCCGCCGTCGCGGGGCACGCGGTCGCGGGCGGTCTGGAACTCGCCCTCTGGTGCGATCTGCGGGTCGCGGAGGAGGACGCGGTGTTCGGGGTGTACTGCCGCCGGTGGGGCGTTCCCCTGATCGACGGCGGTACGGTACGGCTGCCCCGGCTCATCGGCACCAGCCGGGCGATGGACATGATCCTCACCGGCCGACCGGTGCCGGCCCGCGAGGCCTTCGAGGTGGGGCTCGCCAACCGGCTGGTGCCGACCGGAAGCGCCCGCACCGAGGCGGAGGCGCTCGCGGCGGAGCTCGCCGGCTTCCCGCAGGCCTGCCTGCGCAGTGACCGCAGGTCGGTCCTGGAGCAGGAGGGGCTGACGGAGGAGGCGGCCCTGCACGGCGAACTCCGGCACGGCACGGGCGTGCTGGCACAGAGCACGGAGGGCGCCGCCCGGTTCGCCTCGGGCGCGGGCCGCCACGGCTCGTTCACGGACGTGTGAGCCGCGGCCCCCTTACCGGCCCGGCGCAGGCACGCTGCGGTGCGCCATGCCGTGGGGGCAGCTGCCGGTGCCGTCCACGCCCCACTGTGCAGCACAGACCGACCTGCCATGTGAGCTAAATCACATATCCGTCCGCGCGGCCCCTGAAACGGGGGAGGGATCGGCCCGCCCGGACCTCCGCACGCCCCATTCGCGGTTCGCGGCAGGCGCGGGCCGGTCCCGAGCCTTCGAATTGGTCCCGGGTGGCGGTTCCGGCCTTCCCTCGTGGCCTCGGCGGCCGACCGCGCGAGCGCCGCGCCGGGCGACCACCGAACCCCAACGGGCCTTCCGTAACGGAGGGCGCAACGAAAGCGGTTACGCCATTCCGATTGCGCGTCCCGCAACCCTTCTCCGCGCGGACGCCTGCGATTTGAACACAGGCTTCCGACAAGGCGTCGGAGTTGAAGGGGGTTACGGCGACGACACATGCCGCTGATGCCTGATTGCCTTCGAACAGGTCACGGAGAACACTGAGTTGTACGAAGGAGAGGGCGCCACCGTTCGACAGTTGGAAGGAGGCGACCGATTCGCTCCGGAAAGGAGGTGACCAAGAAATGGGCGTCAGCATGACGATGACCACCCGCTGTTCGCTTTCCCTGGGCCGGGAACACGTGCGGATGGTCGTCATCGTCGTCGTCCTCGTGCTCTGGACCCTGCTCACGCGAGAGTACGGCTGGACGACTTCCATGGACACGCTGTTCGAGCGCGCCTGAGGGAGGTGATGATCCCTCACGGAGGGCGGTTGCCGCGGCCGGTGACCGCCCTTCGCGTTGTCAGACTAGCGCAGGATCGATGACGGTTGAAGGCCGTTGCCGCACCGGTTCGGCAATGTCTCTTGAAACCGCTCGGTAGCTTTGGGAAGTGCACTCGACGGGGCTGCAAATCGAAGACGCGGATCGCCGTCTTCCCTGCCCGTGGAATGCGGGTCTCACCGGACCGCATCAAACGGAGAGAATCCGGCGGAAGGCCTCGATTCCGTGATCGTCCGCCGCCTTGATCAGAACTCCTTCCGTTTCGATCCAGGCGTGGAAGCGGCACGGGTCGACGGCGGTGCCGATGCACCACACCGCCCGGCGCCCGCTCAGCGCCAGTGTCAGGAGCGTGGCGAGCGAGGTCTCCAGGCAGGCGGCGCGCCCCGGGTAGAGAGCCGCCGCGCGCCGCACCGAGGCCAGGGCCTTCGCTCCGTGCTCGGCGGTCGCCTCCCGCCGGCACCCGTACCGCTGCGTCCACCACACCACCGTCAACAAGGTGCGGAACGGCAGCCGGATGAGCAGCAGCGCGAGTAGGAACCCGAGCACTCCGAGGGCGAAGGCACTCCGCGCGGCCATCCGACCGGTGCCCGGCGGCGACAAGCGGCCGACCGCCATGGTGACCTCCGCCCCGGCACGGGAGGTCCGTTCACCCGCGGGATCCCTCCGCGCCTCGGCGACACGCCAGGACACCGGTCCGTCGTCGCGGCTTCGTCCCGCCCGGGTCCAGTGCTGCCACGCGGTCCCACGGTCCGGCGCCAGGTCCCCCGTGACGGCCGCCACCGAAGCGGCGCCCGGTTCGACCGGGGAGGCCACCGGAGCGCCCGGGAGACTTGCCGGCGACTCGCGCGGTGCGGTCGCGGAGAGCAACCCGCGGCTGATGAGAACGCCGGCGAGCCGACGGGCGTCCTGCCGGATCCGCTCGTGGTCGGGTTCGGGGAACAGACGCGTCATTTCGCGTACGCCGGCCTCGAAGTCCCGGCTGTGTCGCCACTCCTGCCAGAGGACCCGCGCCATGGGATTCATGGCGAAGCACCGGCCCGAGCGGGCGTCCAGCAGCACTGCCCCGCCGTTCGCCGCGTGACTCTCGCAGACGTAGCCCGGTACCTCCAACCGGTTCATGCCGCCCCCTCGCCGCGGCGGCGTCTCTTGAGCCATGTATCCACCCCCAGCAGACGGTTGAGCGCCGGGAAGGGTCCGGTCAGGCCCAACTCGAGGCCGTCC
Organism: Streptomyces sp. 1222.5; assembly: GCF_900105245.1. Lineage (NCBI taxonomy): Bacteria > Bacillati > Actinomycetota > Actinomycetes > Kitasatosporales > Streptomycetaceae > Streptomyces > Streptomyces sp. 1222.5. The sequence continues at coordinate 1,492,086 of NZ_FNSZ01000001.1, forward strand.
AGCGCGGCCGCCACCCGCGCGGGCTCCACGATGCCCAGGTCGGCGAGGCCGGACTGGGACAGCCGGACACGCAGGTCCGCCACGGCCGTTCGGAGGCCGAGGTAGTCCTCAGATGCGTAGTCCCCCTTGGTACGCCGGTCGAGCAGGGCGGCGGGGACCGCTCCGGAAAGCGCCGCGCGCAGGAGGGGCTTGACGGTGTACGGGTCTGCCTTGTGCGGCACGGGCAGACTCAAACCGGCTCGTACGACCTCGTCGTCGAGGAAGGGGGCCTGCGTCCACACGCCGAAGGGCCGTGCTGCCTCGACCAGCCGGGTCTGTACCGCCGCGGAATCCCTCAGTTCGCACAGGACCGCTCGCGCGCCCGGGGACGGGCCCAGTCCATTGCGCCTGGCCTGTGCGGCACGCTCCGCTGCCAGCTCCGCCAGGTCTCGACGGGCCCGAGAGGTGAGCCAGGTGGCCTCCACTCCGGGGGGCGGCCACCAGGCGATGGCGTCCAGCCATTGCGGCGGGTGCGGCAACGGCCGTTCCAGGCGGACGGCCAAGTCGCTCAGGGCCCGGTCCATGGGGGTGCGGGCGAGGCGCAGGGCGCGATGGGCCACCTTCGCCGGCGAGACGCGGCGCAGCCTGCCGAGCGCCAGTGCGTCGTGGGCCAGGCGGCGCGGCCCCCCTGTGCCCGGCACGTCGCCCAGATGAGCGGGTGGCGCACCCAGCAGGGCGTCTCCGCCCTCCCCCGTCAGGTGGACGCCGCCACCCCGGCGCGCGATGTCCGTCAGCCGCAGCCGCAGCCGGGCCGCAACCGCGGCGGCCGGGTCGGGCTGGTCGGCACCCGCCCGCGCGTCCAGGTCGGCATAGGGGAGCGAGGCGTCCTCGCCGAGGGTCACGTGCAGTCGGATCGCGGAAGTGCCCGCGGCGAACCTCTGCGCGTGTTCCAGGTCCCCCGCCGGAGCCTTCGGGTGGTGGTAGACGAACGCGTCCAGAGGGGACGCCGCCTCGTCGGCGGCGAGGAAGGCCAGGGATGTGGAGTCCATGCCGCCGCTGAAGTCGCTCGTGATCCGCGGCGCGTTCCGGACGCGGAGCGCGGTCGCCCGGACGAGGGACTCCCGCAGTCGGTCGGCGCTTTCCTCGAAGCACGCGTCGCCGTCGGGTTCGAGGGAGGCGTAGGTCCACCGTGCGAGGGCCTCCGTGCCGGGTCCGACGCGAAGCGCCTCGCCCGGCCCCAGTCGGCACACATCCGCGAACGCGGTGCGACTTCCGGCGAGTTCGGGTACGGCAGGACATACGAGGTATGCGGCCAGCGCGGTCGGGTCGAAGGCCTCTGTCCTCCCCGTCATGGCGGCCACCGCGGTCGCCAGCGTGGAGAGCACCGTGCGGTCGCCGTGCCGCGTGTAGTAGAGCGGGAACTGCCCGGCCAGGTCGGTGAGGGCGGTGAGACGGCCGGTGTCCTCCAGGACCATCAGCAGGTAGGACCCCGGCCATCGGGTGAGCCTCTCCCAGTCACCCTCGCGCACCGAGCGGCCCAGATCCTGGTGCATCCGCCCGGAATCGGCCAGGCACTGGCCTACGGTGAGCAGCCGGGCGCCGGGGCAGGCGGCCGTGCGGAGTTCGCCCCCGTGCCAGGGGCCCCATGACCACAGTCGGGCCGAGGGCCATACTTCGCGGGCGGGGTGCGGCAGACCTGGACCCGGCGGCCAGACTCCCGCGATCGCCGGGCCGGGCGGCAGCCCGGACTCCAGCCCTCCATAGCCTGCCGATGAGCCGGCCGCCGCGAAGGTGACGGAGCTGGCGGTCACCGGTGACACCTACCAGTAGTACTGCGCGTTGGCATCGGCGTTGCCGCTGGGAGAACTGCCCAGCGTCACGTCGCGGACGTGCCCGAGATCGACCAGAGCGGGGGACGTGTAGACGTGCGGTGGAGCAACCGGGGCACCGCCGGTCGCGACCGGCCCGTCGGCACGCGGTACCTGGCAGTCGTTCGCGGCAGTGCCAAACAGATACGGGGTCAATGCTTCGTATGTCATCGGGCCGCCTAGGGTCAAGGGCACAGCTGTTCCAGAAATTGGCAAGGGCATCGCACAAGTGGCCTTCCGGCCACCGGGCGTACCTGGGCAGTCTAATCAGCTCCGCCTGTCGTGCAGCCGCTATCCGGAAAGGGCGCCGGACCTCTCCTGCCAGGGGTTTTGGCATTCCGTACATGCGGTCGACCGCCGGCGTCGCGGGGTCGGCACAGGCCAGGCGGTGCGGGCCCTTTCCACCTCGACGAACGGGTGCCGCAAATTCGAAGTGACCCCAGGGGATTCGGGTGGCCTCTCTTTTGATTCGAAGAGCGACGCGGAAGACCGCGTGGTGCCGCGTTCGACTGCCGCCCAGTCCGGCGGCTCGAGCGTGCAGGCGCCCTCCGCAGGGCGCTCTGCGGTCTGGTCGCCTCTATCCTGCGGCCGAGAAACTCTCCTGGCCGCGGAGCCCCAGCACGAGAGCCCCCTGCGCCTCGGCCCTCGTCTTGAGTTCGCTCAGCTCGAGAGCGAAACCGGAGGCCTCCGCGACGGCTCCGGGGAGAGCGAAGCGCGGCAGTGTCTCCCTGCAGCCGGCCAAGAGGAGGTCGCACTCCGTCAGCTGACCGCCCACGACGACGACATCCGGGTTGAAGAGGTTGCACACCTGGGCGAGGAAGCGCCCCAGGGTTCGCCCCGCGTCCTCGATCACCCGTCGGCAGACCGGGTCGCCCTCCTTGTCGGCGCGGACGACGTCCTCCAGGTGCTCGAAATCCGCGGCGCCGGACCTGGGCCGGGCCACCCTCACCTGCTTCAGGAGCGCCTCGGCCCCGATCACGGTCTCCAGGCAGCCGCGTCCGCCGCACTGACACATCGCCCCGTCGGCCTCGAGCGTGAGGTGTCCCAGTTCCCCGGCCATTCCGCGGCGTCCTCGCAGAAGGAGGTTGTGGACGATGATGCCTGCCCCGACGCCGGTGGACACCTTGACGTAGACGACAGTCTCGGCGTGTTCGCGCGTACCGTAGGTCTGTTCGGCCAGAGCACCGAGGTTGGCGTCGTTGTCGATGAACGCGGGGACGCCCAGCATGCCCCCGAGGTCCCCGGCGGGGCTGTCCCCGGGGCGCCACGGATACAGGACCGGCTCGGTGAACCGATTGGTGCGCGGATCGACCATCCGGGGCACGGCGATGCCGAGCGAGAAGACCTCGCGCAGGTCACAGCCGGCCTCCCTGACCGCGTCGCGGATCATGTCCGCCACGTCCGGCCTGGCGCGGTTCCAGCCCCTGGCGACCCCTTCGGAGTTGACGCGGGTGGCTACGGTGTCGAAGTCCTTGTCGAGTCGGCGTGCGACCACCGTGACGTGATTGAATCCGAGATGCACCCCCACTCCTACGGAATCGGTCGGTACGAGACAGGCCTTGCCCGCGCGCCCACCGTCCGTCCGGCCGTTGGTGACGATTCCCTCTTTCTCCAGTTCCCGCACAGCGGTGGACACGGTGGCCGCGGAGAGAGTGGTGCGTCGGGCGATGCCGACCTGGGTGTCCGCTTTGATCGCGACTGCCAGAAGAACTTTTCTGCGGTTCTCGTTGCGCTTCGGTGATCCGGCTAAGCCGTTGAAGAATTCGCGGATGTCAGCCATGTCGCTCCCCCTGCCGTCGCCCGCCCCCGCAGGCCGACCGCTTTACTCACCGAAGGTAGCAGGTGGATCTTCGAATTGAAGGACGGACGACTTCGATTGGCGGGACGACCACCAAGGGCCTTCCATGTCCGCCATACGAACACGATCTAGCGGCTCGACTGAAATTGACCGAAAATGTCATTCGAGTGAGCATCAGACGGTGCCGATGTCTACCGAGCCGGCCTCGGGATCGAAGCGGGCGTGCCGGGCTGCGAGGGCAGGGGGACCCAGCCGTGCGTTCAGGAGGCGCTCGCCAGGAAGGCCAGGACGGCCTCCGCCACCCGGACGCCCTCGCTCGCCGCCGCACGGGCACGTTCCGCCGCATGCAGGAGGTTGCCGGCGGCGAACACTCCTGGGCGCGAGGTGTGCAGGGAGCCGTCGACGGCCGGGCCGCGGGTGGCGGGGTCCAGGGCGAGACCGCCGCGGCGGGCCAGTTCGTGCTCGGGGACGAAGTCGCCGGTGAACACCACGGTGTCGCAGGGCACTACGGCGCCGCGCCCGTCACGGTGACGGACACGCACGCCGGACAGGCGCCCGTGGCCCAGGAGTTCGGTGACGGTGGTCTCCGTCAGCAGCGGAACGCCGTGGCGCAGCAGGGCCGACCGGGCGCGGGTACGGCTCGTCCGGGCGCGCGGAAGTTCCGTGACCAGGGCGACGACCTGGGCACCGGCCGCGCGCACGGTGTCGGCCGCCGTACAGGACACGTCCTCGGCACCGACCACGACCGCACGGTTGCCGATGTGCTGCCCGAACAGGTGTACCGCTTGCTGGAGTTCACCGGTGGTGAAGACGCCGGCGGGCCGGGTGCCGGGCACCAGCCGCGCGGCACGGGGGCGCTCACGGGCGCCGGTGGCCAGGACCACCGCCCGTGCCTCGACCGTCTCGGGGCCGTCGGGGCCGGCCGTGCACAGCACCGGTCCCGCACTCCCCCAGTCCAGCGCCGAGACCCCGGTCCGTACGGCGGCACCGGCCCGTTCGGCCGCCTCCGCCAGCAGACGGGCGTACCGGGGGCCGGTCAGCGGGCGGAGCCAGGCGCCGAAGCCGCCGTGGACGCAGTAGCGGGGGACTCCGCCGGGCTGCGTGTCCCGCTCCAGTACCTCCACCCGCCCGGCACCGGCGGCGGCCAGCCTCGCGGCGGCCGTGAGTCCCGCCGGTCCGGCGCCGACCACAAGGACGTCGACGCGCCGAGGGACCGCCGGGGCCCGTGCGGGCACGATCGCGGTCGCGACGTCCGGACCGGAATCGCCCGCCGACACCCACGGCTCACCGCCGGCCACGATCCCGGCGGCACCACCCACTTCGGCCGCATCCTCACCCTTGGCCACGAGCTCCGTCTCACCGTCCGCCACGGCCGCATCCTCATCGCTCGCTACGGCCCCGCGCCCGTCGCCCGCCACGGACCCGGCAGCATCGACCACACCGGCCCCACCCTCGCTGCCGGCCACGGACTCCGTCTCACCGCCCGCCACGGCCGCACGCTCCCCGCCCGCCACGGACCCGGCAGCACCGGCCACACCGGCCACACCGGCCCCGCGCTCGCCGCCCACCACCACCGCACCCTCGCCGCCCGCCACGACCCCACGCTCCTGGCCCCCCACGGACCCCGAGCCGCCGTCGCTCGCCGACGCCCGCGGCTCACCGCCGGCCATCGCCCCGAGGCCACCGCTCGCCGGAGTCCCGACCTCGTCGGCGGCCGGGCCTCCCGTAGCGGCATCCGCGGCCGCGGCCCCGGCCACCGGCCCGACGTGACCGGGCAACGCCTCTCCGGCCGTATCGCCGGTCACGGCATCCGCACCGGCCCGCACGTCACCCCCCGTCATGTGTCACCCCGATCGGGCGCTCGAGAAGTTCCCGCACCGCGGCTCCGCAGTAGTGACCTTGGCAGTGGCCCGCCCGGGCGCGGGTGCGGCGGCGCAGGCCCTCCAGGGTGCGGGGCGGGATCGTGGCGGCGAGGGCGTCGCGGATCTCGCCGCGGGATACCTGTTCGCAGTGGCAGACGAGGATGCCGTACTCCGGGTCGGAGGCGACGAGTTCGGGCTGCCGGCAGGGGCGTGGGGCGGCCCGGCCGAGGTGGGGCATGGTGACCGGGTCCGGTTCCCGGACCGCTCCGGGGTCGAGGCCGGAGTCGGCCAGCAGACCGGCGACGTGGTCGGCGATCGCCAGGGAGGCGCTCAGGCCGGTGGAGCGGATGCCGCCGACGGTGACGTACGCCTGCCCGGGATGCGCGGTGATCCGGTAGTCCTCGTGCTCGGTGGCCGCGCGCAGCCCGGCGTAGACGGCGGTGACCTCCTCGTCGAGCAGGGCGGGCAGGATGCGGCGGCCCATCTCCCGGAGCTGGGCGAGCCCTTCGGCGGTCGACTCGGTGGCCCGTCTGTCGGACAGGTCCTCGGCGGTGGGGCCGAGCAGGACGTTGCCGTGGACGGTGGGGGCGACGAGGACGCCCTTGCCGAGCGCGGTCGGCGCCGGCAGGAGGATGTGCCGGACGAGCGGGCGGGCGAACTTGTCGTAGACGAGGAGCTGGCCGCGGCGCGGCGTGACGGTGAAGTCCTCGTGGCCGAGGAGGCGGTCCAGGATGTCGGCGTGCAGGCCGGCCGCGTTGACCAGGTACCGGGTGCGCAGGATGCCCCGGGTGGTGGTCAGGCGGTGGCCGTCGGCCGTCCGTTCCACCTCCCGCACGGCGGTGCCGAGGTGCAGGTCGGTTCCGGCCCGGACCGCCTGGGTCGCGTACGCCAGGGTCGTCGTCCACGGGCAGATGACGCTCTCCCGGGGGACGAGCAGCGCGCCGAGCGCACCGGGGCCGAGTTGCGGTTCGCGGGCGTACACCTCGGCGGAGGTCAGCAGGCGGGTGTCGGTGCAGTCGTTGCGCTCGGCCTTCCCGGCCAGCCGGGGCAGGGCGGCCAGTTGCTCCTCGTCCCACGCGACCAGCAGGGCGCCGGTCTGCTCGACGGGGATGCCGGCCTCGGCCGCGTAGGCACCGAGCAGCCGGTGCCCCTCACGGACGAGCCGGGCCTCCAGGGTGCCGGGGGTCGCGTCGAACCCGGTGTGCAGGATGGCGGTGTTGGCCTTGGAGGTGCCCTGGCCGACGTCGTCCTGCGCCTCCACGAGGGCGACGCGCAGCCGCGGGTGGTGGGCGAGCCGGCGGGCGACGGCGCAGCCGACGACTCCGGCGCCGACGATCGCGACGTCGTAGGTGTGCGCGGGCAGCGGCCCTTCCGCGGTGACCGTCACGAGTGCCTCGCCGTCACGAGCCGAGCAGGGCGGCCACGGCCGTGCGGAATCCGGCCCGGCGTTCGGCCGCCAGGTCCGCCGGGATGCGGGGCTCGTACACGGCGGCGGGCTTCGGGTCGGGCAGGGCGTCCTCGACGGCGAGGGCGGGGTCCGCGCCGAGGCGGGCGAGGGCGGCGGCGCCGAGCGCGGTGGCGTCGGGCAGCGCGGACACCTCGACGGGGCGTTGCAGCAGGTCGGCCTGGGTCTGCATGAGCAGGGCCGAGCGGGTCAGGCCGCCGTCGACGCGGAGCAGGTCCAGGGGTGCGCCGAGGTCGGTGGCGGCGGCCTCGGCGAGTTCGGCGACCTGGGCGGCGATGCCCTCGCACAGGGCGCGCACCAGGTGTCCCGGGGTGGTGTCGAGGCCCAGTCCGGTGAGGGAGCCGCGCAGGTCGCCCCGCCACCAGGGCGCGGCGAGACCGGCGAGCGCGGGGACAAAGGTGACGCCGCCGCTGTCCGGGACGGTGCCGCCGACCGGGTCGAGGTCGGCGGCCGAGGAGAGCACGCCGAGGTCGGTGAGCCAGCGGACGGCGGACGCGGCGGTGTACACCTGGCCGTCGAGGCAGTAGCTGGTGCGTCCGGCGAGCCGCCAGGCGACGCAGCTGACCAGTCCGGAGGTGCCGCGCCGGGGGGCCTCGCCGGTGTGGGCGAGCAGGAACGCGCCGGTGCCGTAGGTGCACTTGGCGGTGCCCGGGCCGGTGACGCGCTGGGCCAGCAGGGCGGCCTGCTGGTCGACGATCAGGCCGGTGAGCGGGATCTCCGGGCCGAACGCCGTGGTGGTGCCGACCGGTCCGGCGGCGTCGGTCACCTCGGGGAGCCGTTCACCGGCCAGGCCGTAGAGGTCGAGGGCGCGCGGGGACCACTCGGCGCGGTCCAGGTCGAGGAGCTGGGTGCGGCCTGCGGTGGCGGCGTCGGTGGCCCAGGCGCCGGTGAGACGGTGGACGAGCCAGGCGTCGGAGGTGGTGACGACTCCCTCGCGGGTGAGGTGGCGGCGGATCCAGGCCATCTTCGGCGCGGCGAAGTACGGGTCGAGGGGCAGGCCGGTCAGGTGTCGCAACTCGTCGGCTTGGTCCCGGAGTTCGTCGCAGACACTCTCGGCACGGCGGTCCTGCCACACCAGGGCGTCGGTCAGTGGGCGTCCGGTGGCCGGGTCCCAGGCGAGGACGGTCTCGCCCTGGTTGGCCAGGCCCAGCGCGACGACGTCCTCCCCGGCCTCGGCCAGCGCGCGGCGGCCCGCGTCGACCACCGAGTCGTACAGCCGGACCGGGTCCACCTCGACCAGACCGCCGGGCAGGTGGCGGGGGCGCACCTCGGCGAAGCCGGTGCCGAGGACGCCGCGTTCCGGGCAGACCACCAGGGCCTTGGTGCCGGAGGTGCCCTGGTCGACGGCGAGCACCGGACCCGTCATCGCTCCCTCTCCCGTACGCCGGTCCCGAAGATCACCGCGTCAGCCTGCCGCCTCGCCGCAGCCCGCGTCAAGGGAGGCCGTGGACGGGCCAACTGGCCTGTTTGAAAGTTGAGTTGGCAACAATGGCCCCTGCGGAACCTCCGCCTCTATAGTGACCGCCGACCGCCACGCGACACTTCGATCACCGCCCAGGGGAGGGCTGTTGCTACGTCACCCCGCCACCTCGCCCGTGCGCCTGTGGCAGGGGGCCGACGGCTGATGGCCAGAGAAGGAGTCCGCCCCTCCTACGACCCTGCCGGCCCCGACAACGCCCTGCGCGGCGCACTCCAGGACTTGCGCACCGGACGCTGGATGGCCATGCGGACCCTGCTCGCGGACACCGCGCAGGGACGGCTGTGGACCCAGCGCACCCAGGTCCTCGCGGCGGCCGCCGCCGGTACCGACGTGGTGCGGGCCTGGCTCACCGAGGAGCCGGGCAGCGTCCACGCGGCGGTGATGCACGGCCGGGTCTCGGTGGAGCGGGCCCTGCGGGCCCAGCGCGAACGGCATCGCCGTACCCACGAGTTGTGGATCGAGGCGTGGGACGCGGCCCAGTCCGCCTCCCGCACCGCCCCGCAGGACCCGGTGCCCTGGGTGTGCCTGCTCGCGCTGGCCCAGCTCGACCCGGAGCAGCGCTGGGAGGAACACCGGGCCGCCGCACCCGAGCCGATGCTGCCCCCGGGGCCCTGGGGGCTGCTGGCCGAGGCCGGCAAGCGCGACCCGTACAACCGCGAGGCGTACCACCGCATGCTGCAGTTCCTCTACGCGCGTGGCGGCACGGGCCGGCTCGCGGAGGCCGCCGCCTTCGCGCAGTGGGCGGCCGGGCAGGCGCCGGCCGGCTCCGCGCTGCATCTGCTGCCGCTGTACGTGCGCGTGGAGCGTTACCGCCGGGAGGGCGGGCACGACGCGGCGCTGGACCTGCACTGGGTGGCGGAGGAGGCGGCCCGCGAGTCACGGCGCGCCCTGGAGTCCTGGTTCGCGCACACCCGGGTCGCCGAACGCTCGCCGCTGGACCTCAACCACCTGGCCCACGCCCTGTGGGGCTCCTTGCAGTTCCTCGACGCGGCGCGGGTGTTCGAGGAGATCGGCCCGTACTTCACTCCCCCGCCCTGGGTGCACCGCACGTCCGGCCGCGACCGTGCCGTGGACGTCTTCGTGCAGGCCCGGGACCGCTGCCGGGCGGCCGCCGACGGCTCAGCCCCGCGCCACTGAACGCTCGCCCCGCCACTGGACGCTCCACCCGACCGAACGCTCCACCCCGTCAAGTCCCCCTTGATCCCCGGAGGTTCCCCATGTCCCGCATCCCCGATCCAGCGCCCTCGCCGGGCCTGCCGCAGCAGGACGAGGAGCAGCGGCTGCGCGAACTCGGCTACCGGCCGGTGCTGGCCCGCCGCATGGGCGGCTTCGGCAACTTCGCGATCAGCTTCTCGGTGATCTCGATCCTGTCCGGCTGCATGACCCTGTACGGCTTCGGTCTGAACACCGGCGGTCCCGCCGTGATGCTGTGGGGCTGGGCCGGCGTGGGCCTGTTCGTGCTGTGCGTGGGTCTGTCCCTCGCCGAGGTCACGAGCGCCTACCCGACCTCCGGCGCCCTTTACTACATGGCCGACCGGCTCGGCGGCCGCCGCTGGGGCTGGTACACGGGCTGGCTGAATCTGCTCGGCCTGCTCGGCGCGATCGCCGGCATCGACTACGGCGCCGCCCTGTTCACCGGGGCGTTCGCCAACCTCCAGTGGGGCTTCGAACCGACGCCGGGGAGGACGATGCTGATCTTCTGCGCGATCCTCCTGCTGCACGCCACGCTGAACCTGTTCGGCGTGCGGCTGGTCAGCCTGCTCAACTCGGTCAGCGTGTGGTGGCACCTGGCGGGCGTGGCGCTGATCGTCGGCGCCCTCGCGATCGTCCCGGACCACCACCGGTCGCCGTCCTTCGTGTTCACGAAGTTCGTCGACGAGACCGGCTGGGACAACCCGCTGTACGTGGCGGCGATCGGTCTGCTGCTCGCGCAGTACACCTTCTCCGGTTACGACGCCTCCGCCCATCTGTCGGAGGAGACGTCCAACGCCTCGGTGTCGGCTGCCCGCGGCATCGTGCGGTCCATCTGGGTCTCCTGGCTCGCCGGCTTCGTGCTGCTGGCCGGCCTGACCTTCGCCATCCAGGACTACGACGCCACGCGCACCACGGAGACCGGCGTGCCGCCCGCGCAGATCCTGCTCGACGGTCTGGGTGCCGACGGGGCCAGCGCGCTGCTCCTGGTCGTGATCGTCGCCCAGTTGTTCTGCGGGAACGCCGAGGTGGCCGCGGCCAGCCGGATGGTGTTCGCGTTCAGCCGGGACGGCGCGCTGCCCGGCTCGCACCTGTGGCGCAGGGTGAGCGGCCGCACGCAGACCCCGGTGGCCGCCGTCTGGCTGGCGGTCGTCGTGGCCTGCCTCCTCGCCCTGCCGTCCCTGTACTCGGCGACCGCGTACAACGCGGTGACCGCCATCAACGTCATCGGCATCACCCCCGCCTACGCCATCCCGGTCCTGCTGCGGCTGCGCGCCGGTGACAGGTTCCGGCCCGGGCCCTGGAGCCTGGGCCGGTGGAGCAGGCCGATCGGCTGGATCGCGGTCGTGTGGGTGGCGTGTGTGACGGTCCTGTTCTGCCTGCCGCAGGCGTCGCCGGTGACGGTCGACACGATGAACTACGCGTCGGTGGCGCTCGCGGTCGTCCTGGTCCTGGCCAGCGTCTGGTGGTACGTCGCACGCCGGTCGTACGGCACGCCCACCACCGCCGCCTACGGCAGCGACCGTGACCAGGCCGAACTCGCGGAGGGCATCGTCTAGCGGCCCGTCCGCGGTGCCGGTCCGGGTGCGAACCGGCGTGCCGGATACGGCAGGATGAGCGAGCGCGTGGGCCGCCGGTGGACGGTGGGCCCCCGCGATCGCACATCCCGGACATCGAGCAGGTGACAACGTGACGAAGCTTCACAACGGGCTCTCCGCAGCCGCATCGCGACCCGGAGGTGACCGGTGAACCGCGCACTGACCCTGGACGACCTCGTGCTCGCCGGCATCGCCCTGGCGGCGGGTCTGCTGCTCGCCTTCCTGTCGCGCACGCTGCTGCGCTGGCTCGCCAAGCACGCCAAGCGCACCCGGTGGAGCGGCGACGACGTCATCGTGGACACCTTGCGCTCGGTGGTGCCCTGGGCGCTCGTCGCGGGCGGCCTGGCGGCGGCAGCGGCGGTGCTGCCGCTGACCAGGACCGTCCAGCACCACACCGACCAGGTGCTCCAGGTGTGGCTGATCTTCGTGGTGACCGTCTCCGCGGCCCGCGTGGTCGCCGGACTGGTCCGTACGGTCACCCAGTCCCGTTCGGGTGTGGCGGGCTCGGCGACCATCTTCGTCAACATCACGCGCGTCCTGGTGCTGGCGATCGGCTTCCTCGTGGTGCTCCAGACGCTGGGCATCTCGATAGCGCCCCTGCTGACCGCCCTGGGCGTCGGCGGTCTGGCCGTGGCCCTCGCCCTGCAGGACACGCTCGCCAACCTCTTCGCGGGCATCCACATCCTCGCCTCCAAGACCGTCCAGCCCGGCGACTACATCCGGCTGAGCAGCGGCGAGGAGGGCTACGTCATCGACATCAACTGGCGCCAGACGACGGTCCGCCAGCTCTCCAACAACCTGGTGGTCATCCCCAACGGCCAGCTGGCGAAGGAGAACATGACCAACTTCACCCGGCCCGAGCAGCAGCTGACCGTGCTGGTGCAGGTCGGGGTGAGCTACGACTCCGACCTCGAGCACGTCGAGCGGGTGACGACGGAGGTGGTCGCCGACGTCATGAGGGACGTCTCGGGCGCCCTCCCGGACCACGAACCCGCCGTCCGCTTCCACACCTTCGGCGACTCCCGCATCGGCTTCACGGTCATCCTCGGCGTCGGCGAGTTCAGCGACCAGTACCGGATCAAGCACGAGTTCATCAAGCGCCTGCACCGTCGCTACCGCGAGGAGGGCATCCGCATCCCGTCCCCCACCCGCACGGTGGCCCTGCAGCAGGGCTCGGTGGTCATCCCGCAGCAGCGCGCCGGGACCGACGTGGCGCCGGGCGCCGCATGGTCCGAGCAGGGCCGCAACGGCGGTACGCCGACGACACCCTGACGACGGATCCGGTCGCGGCCGCCGTCGGCGGGACGCGCTGCCCTAGGTCCGCCTTCTCGGCGTGCGGGCGGGCGTGTCGCCGGCCGGTGCCGTGGCGTCCGGTGTGCGCGGCAGCAGGGCGCCCGCGGCGAGGCCGCCGAGACCGATCACCCCGAGGGTGATCATCGCGGCGGCGTAGGCGCCCTTCGAGAGCCCGGAGACGAGGATCGTGCCGGCGATGGCCGTGCCGAAGGACGATCCGAGGTTGGACACGCTGCGGGACAGGCCCGAGATCTCGCCCTGTTGCTCCTCCGGGAAGCTGGACTGCACGACGTTCACCGACGGGGTCAGCATGACGCCCAGGCCGAGCCCGATGAGGAGGAGCCCCGGGACGAAAGCCCAGGCGGTGGAGAAGCCCCCCGCCAGGGCGACCAGCACGGCCACCCCCGCGACGGAGGCCACGAAGCCCGTCATGATCAGCGTCCGCTGGGGGTACCGCCGGGCCAGCCGCTCGGCGGACAGTGACGTCAGGAGCAGGCCCAGGGTCGCCGCCGTGAAGATCACTCCGGTCTGGATGGCGTCGTAGCCGCGCACCACCTGGAGGTAGGCGGCCACCGTGAAGGACGTGCCCATCAGGATGAGCCACTGGACGTTCTGGGTGACCAGCCCGAGGTTGGACGTGCGGTTGCGGAACAGCCCCAGCGACAGCAGCGGTTCCTGACCGGCCCGCTCCTTTGCGCCCATCGAGCGCAGGAACCAGGCGAGGACGAACACGCCGAGACCGATCAGGACGATCGTCAGCCAGATGTTGGTGTCCGCCGCCAGGATGCCCATGACCACCAGGACCAGGCCCACCGCGGACAGCACGGCCCCGGCGGTGTCGAAGGACCGGGCCGGGTCCGGGGGCAGGGGGTCCTCGATGCGGCGGCTCAGCCACACGATGACGGCGATCACGAGGGCCTGGAACACGAAGGCCGCACGCCAGCTGATGCCGGTGGTGATGAGTCCGCCGATCAGCGGTCCCGCGGCGGCCCCGATGCCGCCCAGCGCCATGATGATCCCGAACGCCCGGGCGCGCGAGGTCAGATCCGGGTACAGCAGCGTGGTGAGGATGTATACGGGCGGGATGAGCAGGGCCGTGCCGATTCCTTCGAGGATCGAGTTGCCCAGGATCAGGACGCCCAGCCCCGGGGCGGCGGCGCTCAGCAGCGCGCCGACGGCGTAGACCACAAGGCCGGTGACGAAGCAGCGCTTGCGGCCGTAGCGGTCGGTGAGCTTGCCGCCGGGGATCATCAGCGCGGCCATGACCAGCAGGAAGACCGTGATGGCGACCTGGACGCCCTGGACCGTGGTGTCGAGGTCCCGGCTGATGTCGTTGATCATCACGTTCATGTTGGAGCCGGCGAAGCTGCAGATGAACTGGGCCAGGGCCAGCGCGGCGAGGACCCGCCGCTGCTCCGGCGGCGCCTGCGCGGACCCCGTCCCACCGGCCACGGTCAGCTGCCTTCCTCAGTGTCCTCGGGGGGTACCGTCAGGCCGTGGATCAGGGGGTGACGGGTCCCTCCGGTGTCGGGCACCGTCCCCTCCCGGCCCAGCTCCTCGTCGAGCGCCATCGCCGCGGTGATCAGCGAGAGATGGGTGAACGCCTGCGGGAAGTTGCCGAGTTGCTCCCCCGACGGCCCGATCTCCTCGGCGAACAGCCCGACGTGGTTGGCGTACGTGAGCATCTTGTCGAAGGCGTGCCGTGCCTGGTGGATGCGCCCGGTGCGGGCGAGCGCCTCCACGTAGAGGAAGCTGCACAGGTTGAACGTGCCCTCGCTGCCCCGCAGTCCGTCGGGTGAGGCGGCGGGGTTGTAGCGGTAGACCAGGCTGTCGCTGACCAGTTCCTCGTCCATCGCGTCGAGGGTGCTGATCCAGTCGGGGTCCCGTGCAGAGAGGAACCCGACCCGCGGCATCAGCAGCAGCGAGGCGTCCAGGACGTCGGTGTCGAAGTGTTGGACGAACGCCTTGCGTTTGGTGTCGAAGCCCTGCTCGACGATCTGCTCGAACACGGCGTCCCGGGTCGCCGTCCAGCGGGCCACGTCGCCCGGCCGGGCGAAGGCGGTGGCCGCCCGGACGCCCCGGTCGAAGGCCACCCAGGTCATCAGCCGGCTGTAGGTGAAGTTCTGCCGGCCGCCCCGGGTCTCCCAGATGCCCTCGTCGGGCCGGTCCCAGTGGTCGGTCAGCCAGTCGAGGACACCGGCCAGCGACCGCCAGCCCCGTATGGCGCCGATGTCCCCGCCCACCGCCAGGGCGTCGGAGGCCTCGCCGTAGATGTCCAGCTGGAGCTGGTCGGCGGCCGCGTTGCCGTTGCGCACCGGCCGCGAACCCCGGTAACCCTCCAGGTGGTCGAGGTTCTCCTCGGTCAGGTGGGGGTCGCCGTCGACCCGGTACATGATCTGCAAGGGGTCCCCGGAAGCGGTGCCGCGGGCTTCGACCCGCTCGCGCAGCCAGCGCCGGAACGCGAAGGCCTCCGCCTCGAAGCCCAGGTCGATCAGGGCGCCCACCGACAGCGAGGCGTCCCGGATCCAGGTGTAGCGGTAGTCCCAGTTGCGCTCGCCGCCGACCTGCTCGGGCAGGCCCATGGTGGCCGCCGCGACGGGCGCGCCGGACGGCGCGTACGTGAGCAGTTTGAGGGTGATCGCCGAGCGGTTCACCACCTCCTGCCAGCGACCGCGGTAGGTGCAGGCGCGCAACCACGACAGCCAGAAGCCGCGGCACTTCTCGACGTCCTCGGCGACGGCGGCCAGGGAGGGCGCCGGCGGGGGCGGGCCCCCCGCGTCGGAGGTGGTCAGGACGACGACGGCGGCCTGCCCCGCGGAGAGGGTGAAACGGGCGGTGACGTCGTCGCCGTCGGCGTGCAGGCGGATCCCGGTGCTGGACTGCACGTGCAGGTCCGTGCCCGGGCCGCGCAGCACGGCCGCGTGGGCGTCGGCGAGTTCGAGTTCGTGCGGCGCCCGCCCGTAGTCGAAGCGGGGCCGGCAGCTGAAGACGAACGGCAGGCTCCCACGTACGACCCGGGCGACCCTGATCAGGGTGTGCCGGTCGGTGGGCGTCGGGGCGTGGATGGGTGGCATGAAGTCCGCCACCTCTCCGACGCCCCCGGGTCCCATGAACCGGGTGATCAGGATCGCCGTGTCGGACAGGTACAGCTGCCGGACCGTCATCCCGTCACCCTCCGGGTGCTCGGCCGCCAGGTGGCAGTGGCCCCCTCGCTCGCTGTCCAGCAGAGAGGCGAAGATGCTGGGCGAGTCGAAGCGGGGGGCGCACCACCAGTCGACCGTTCCGCCGGACGACACCAGGGCCGCCGTCTGGAGGTCGCCCACCATTCCGTGTTCCGCGATGGGCGGGTACCGGTCCATCGGTCGCTCTCCTGCCCGGCCCTACGGGCCCGTGATCGAGTCGTCCCTCTTGACCACGCACAGGGCCCAGATGATGAAGCCGGACATCGCGATCATCACGACCGACCACACCGGGTAGTACGGCAGCGAGAGGAAGTTGGCGATGATGACCAGTCCGGCGACGCCCACGCCGGCCACGCGTGCCCACGTCGCCGGCCCGAACAGCCCGACGCTGACGGCCACCGCGATCACGCCCAGGACCAGGTGGATCCAGCCCCAGCTGGTGAGGTCGAACTTGAAGACGTAGTTGGGGGTCGTGACGAAGACGTTGTCCTGTGCGATCGCCATGATGCCCCGGAAGACACTGAGCAGCCCGGCGATCATGAGCATGACGCCCGCGAAGGCCGTGAGGCCGCCGGCCCACTGCTGCTTAGCCGTGCGGGACTCCGTGTGTGCGCGAGGTGTCGTGGTCATGTGGTGCTCTCCTTCGTGTGCGTGGTACGTCTCAGTGCCCGGAGGTCGTGGGAACCGAGTCGGAGCTCCGGGCCGCTCCGGTGTCGCTGAGGACCAGCGCCTTCGCCCGGCGGAACTCGTCCTCGCTGATGTCACCGCGCGAGCGCATCGCGGAGAGCTTGGCGAGCTCGTCGGCGCTGCTCGTCCGGGTCGTGCCGCCCTGCGCGGTCTCCTTGATGTAGGAGTCGAAGGCCTCCTGCTGGGCCCGTGCCTGCTCCACCTCACGCTTCCCCATGTCCTTGCCGCGGGCGATGAGGTAGATGAAGACGCCCAGGAAGGGCAGTACGCAGACGAAGATCGTCCAGCCGGCCTTGGCCCAGCCGTTCAGTCCGTCGTCGCGGAAGATGTCGACGATGACCCGGAACAGCAGGACGAACCACAGGATCCACAGGAAGAACACCAACATCGTCCAGAAGGCGCTCAGCAGCGGGTAGTCGTACGCGAGGTAGGTCTGCGCGCTCATGTCTCTCCTCCGTCCGGGGCGCCGGCGCATCGGCTTCGCCGAACCGGTCACCACCGTTTTCAGCGTGCACACGGCGAGCAAGGGTGCGCCTCACCCGATGCGGGTGAGCGTCCGGCTCGCGGGGATCAGCCGGTCGGGCCGGTGGTGCCCGGCCGCGTGCCGCTCCGGCGCAGCGCGGCCCGCCACGCGAAGGCGGCCACCAGCTCGACCAGGCCCAGCAGGACCAGCCACAGTCCGAGCAGCCGGGTCAGCGCCCGTGCCGACTCGGAGGGGAGGACCAGCACGACGATCCCGGCGAGGATGCCGAGCAGGGCGGCGCCGAGGACGACACCGCGGTGCGGCAGGTCCTTGGCGGCGATCGCCGTGTAGAGGGTGAGGATGCCGGACGCGAGCCAGGCGAGCCCGACCACCAGCGACAGCGCGGTGATGGTCTGCAGGGGGTTGCGCAGGCACAGCACGCCCGCGAGGACGAACACCACGGCGAGCAGCAGTCCGGTGACCCTCTCGTCCTCCCGCGCGAACGCCGTCACGAACCGGATCGCGCCGGTGACGAGCAGGTAGAGGCCGATGATCACGGCGAGGACGTGCAGCGTCTCGTCCGGCCAGACGAGGATCAGCACGCCCGGGACCAGGGTCGCGATCGCCGAGGCGAGGATCCAGGTCCAGGAGCGGGCGACGGCCGTCACGGCCTCGGCGGGGCCCGTGGCCGCCTCGCCGGAAAGGTACGGCTCTCCGGTCCGCGGCGCCTGTCCACGCGACTCGGTCATGGCTCCTCCTCGCGCGGTCCGGCCAGGCCGCCTCCGGAACTCCGGCGGGACGGCTCACGGCCCCTCACCCACTGAGCGTTTTCAGCGGTAACTCTCCAGGGTGAGAACGGCTCGTGCTGCGGTGGTGAGCCAGGTGGGGCTGCAGCGTGCTTTGCGGAAGATCCGCCAGGTTTTCAAACGGGCCATGCCGCGTTCGACGGGGTGGCGCAGGCGGGCGTGGGCCTTGTTCAACGACTTCTGGCGAGGGCTGAGTTCTTTGCCGGGACGGCGGCGTTGGCCGGTGGCGAAGGTGCCGCCGGCGCCGAGGTAGCCCAGATCGGCCAGGACCGGGATGCCGAGCCTTTGGCAGGTGCTGATGATGTGGTGTCTGCGGGCGGCGGTGAGGTCGTGGGTGCGGCCCGGCAGCACCTTGGAGATCCACACGATGGTGCCGCCCGGATCGGTGATGACCTGCAGGTTCACCCCGTGCCGACGGTGCTTTCCGGAGTAGTGTGCGCGGTGGTCCCCGATCCGGTCGCACTCCGCGAGAGTGCCGTCGACCAGCGCGTATTGCGCCCTGGCCTTCACTTCACGCAGGGCCCGGGTCAGCCCCGGAGCCCGGCGCGCCAGCAGGCCCACGACGGAACGGACATAAGCATGCGCGGTGCCGATACTGATGCCGAAACCGGCGGCAATCTGGGCCAGAGTGATGTGCTGGCGCAAGTACACCAGTGCGACAACCGCTCGTGCGGACGGACGCAGCTTGCACCGGCGGTCACCCTCACGAAGGACGATCAGCATCGTGACCGTTTCCACGAGGGCATGCGGCAGATCCAGTGCGGCAGGATACGTAATCAACGGGGCTCCCGGCAACCGAGATGAGATGTCAGATACCTCCCTCAACTGCCTGGGAGCCTCGTCTGTTGCGCCGCCAGCCCCTCCCGAGCGTCACCCGATCAGTGGCCACACTGAAAGAGCTCACTGAGCATCGCAAGGGCGCCACGCCCGGCGGATCACCCCTCGCGGGTGATCGCCCCGTACGGGCACCGGCCGTGGTCACTCGGGCAGTTGCCGCATCTCCACGACCCGCAGTCCCAGTGACTGGCAACGGGTCAGCAGCCCGTACAGCTGCGCCTCGTCGATGATGCGGCCGAACAGCACCGTCTGACCGGACATCATCACGTGATCCAGTTCCGGGAACGCCTCGGTGAGCGTCTTCGACATGTGCCCATCGACACGGATCTCGTAGCGCATCTGCCGCTCTCCCGCCACGGGCCGGCTGCGGTCTCCCCAGTGATGCTGCTCCATCCGTCCGCCCCTGGCCTCACCCGGCACAGGTGACCCGGTGCCCGCGATCAGTCAGTGGGTCAGCGCGAGCTTGAAGGCGATGATCGCCAGGCCGAGCAGCAGATTGACCGCGGCGGTTCCCGTCACCAGCGGCCAGGACGCCCCCGCCTTCCGGGCACCGACCGCGGACCAGCCCACCTGACCCGCCACGGCCACGGCGAGCGCCAGCCAGCCGGCCCCCTCGGCGTCCAGCCCGAGCAGCGGGCTGACGGCCACCGCGACGGCCGGGGGTACGGCCGCCTCGACGATCGGCCACTCCTCGCGGCACACCCGCAGGATCGTCGGCCGGTCCAGCGGCCGTTGGGCGAGACGGGCACCGAACAGCTGGGCGTGCACGTGCCCGACCCAGAAGACGAGGCCGGTGAGCAGCAGCAGGAGCATCAGTTGCAGCCGGGGGAACTGCCCCGGACTGCCGGCGCCGATCACCACCGAGGCGGCGAGCATCGAGCCGTACACGGCACCGGTGTAGTCGGCGTGGGCGTGCCCCCGCGAAGACGGGTCCCGCTTCGTGGTGCGCTCGGCAGGCGGCATCTCAGATCAGGCCGTGGTCCCGGGCCCGCCGCACCGCTTCGGCGCGCCCGTTCACCCCGAGTTTGCGGTAGACGCTCTTGAGGTGCGTCTTCACCGTGTTGACCGAGACGTACAGGTCGGCGGCTATCTCCTCCGTGGACATCATCTCGGCCAGTCTGCCCACGACCTCGCGCTCGCGTCCGCTGAGTTCCTCGACCACCACGGACGCGGGTTCCGCGGGCCGGGCGGCCCCGCCGTGCGGCGCGGGAGCGGCCGGGACGAGCCAGCCCGCGGCCAGGCCCTGCAGAGACGGCGCGTCCAGCAGACGGCGGAGGTCCGGCCCGGCTTCGAGGAAGGGGCGCCGCAGCCGCTCCCGCCGGGCCTCCACCAGCGCCCGGGCGAGCAGCTTGCGCGCGGTGGTGTCGTCCCCCGCCCGCTGGGCGGCCGCGGCCCGCACGAGCGCGGCCCGGACGGTCACGCCGGGGCCGGTGCGGCCCGGCAGCCGTGTGCGGTCGAGCAGTTCGACCGCCGTGTCGGGGTTCCCGGCGGCGCAGCGGGCCCAGGCGATCTCCGCCGTGTACGCGGGGTCGCCGTCGCAGGCGAGGTCGTCGAGCACCTTGCCCGCACTGTCCGGGCGCCCCTCGGCCAGATGGGCGGCGGAGACGATGACCGCCGTCCGGGCCTCCGCCCAGGGCGAGACCACGGCTGCCGGTGTCGCGGGTTCGGCCGCCGCCGCGGCGGCTCGGGGCTCACCCCGTGCCAGCAGCAGCCGTGCCGTCGCCAGGGACCGGGCGGCGGCCGTCACCGGGTCCGGCGGGGCCCCGGGCTCGGCCGCCTCCTCCAGATAGGCCCGGGCCTGGTCGAGTTCGCCGCGGTCGATGCAGAGGGCGGCGAGTACCAGCTGCGCGAGGCCGGGGCCGGACGGGCTCGGGCGGCGCAGGCCGAACTTCTCCCCTTCGTGCAGGGCGGCCAGCGCCTTGCGTTCGGCCCGGCCGAGCCAGCCGTTGAGATGGTCGATCAGGGCCAGCTGGCCGAGGGCGTCCTCCCGGGGCAGCGCCGTCGACACACCGCTCGGGCAGCCGCCGACCTCGGACAGGACGGTGCGCGCCTCGTCGAAGCGCCCCGCCCACAGCCGGGCCGAGCCCAGGTGGGTCAGCAGCAGGGCGACGACCTCGGGGTGCCTCTCCAGCAGCTCGGCGGAGACCTCCCCGCGGAGCCGCTCAACCGTCGTCACGGCCTGCTCCGCCATGCCGGGGGAACCGGTCAGCCGGGCCGCGAGCGTCTCCAGCAGTACGCAGCTCAGCCGGCCCGCCGCGTCGGACGGCTCGGAGGCGAGCAGGTCCTCGGCCCGGCGCAGGTGGACCAGGCCGCGCTCCATGTCACGGTCGGACAGGTCGCGTGCGGCGCGCACCAGGTCCGCCGCGGCGCTCGTGGCCTCGGGTCCCATCCGGGAGAACAGCTCGGCGAGGTCGCTCGCCCGCAGGCCGGTGAACAGCTGCCCGATCGCCAGGTCGTCGACGAGGGCACGGGCGGTGAAGTCCCAGTCGCCCGCGGCGGCGCCGTGGGCCAGTGCCTGGGGCAGCGAGCCGGAGGCACGCAGCCACCGCGCGGCCCGCCGGTGGAGTTCGGTCTCCAGCCCCGGCGAGCGGACCCGCAGATGGGCCCGAAGGATCTCGCCGAACAGCGGGTGCAGGCGGTACCAGGTGTGCCCGAGGTCCTCCACGAACGCGTTCTGGCCGTGCAGCGCGGCGAGGACGGGTTCGCCGTCGTCGCGGCCGGTCAGCTCCGCCACCAGATCGGGGCAGAACCGCTCCACGACGCTGACCCGCAGGAGGACGTCCTGCGAGCGGGCCGTCTGGCGCTTCAGCACCTCGGCGAGGAGGAAGTCGGCGATGGTGCTGCGGCCCGCCTCGAAGTCCTTCAGATACGCCTCCGGGTCCGGGCTCTGCTGGGCGGCCAGTGCGCACAGGCGGAGCCCGGCGGCCCAGCCCCGGGTGCGCTCCACGAGGGCGCCCATGGCTTCCTCGGGGAGCCGCAGTCCGTGCAGTTCCAGGAGCGCGGCGGCCTCCTCGGGGGTGAGGGCCAGCTCGGCGTCGCGTATCTCCGTCATGGTGCCGGCGGCCCGGTAGCGGTGCAGCGGCAGCAGCGGCTCGGTGCGGGTGACGAGGATCAGGCGCAGTCCCTGCCCGGCGTGGTGCAGGACGAATTCGAGCTGCTCGGCGATGCGCGCGGAGGGCACCCGGTCGAACTCGTCGAGCACGAGCAGGACCGGCTCCGGGAGCCCGCTCAGTTCGTCGGCGAGGCGGGCCAGCAGCTTGCGGTCGACGCGGCTCGCGTCCGCCGGGCAGCCGAGGTCGTCAGGCAGCGTCACGTCAGCGGCGCGCAGGGCCTGCAGCACGTAGGCCCAGAACACGCCGCAGCCCTGGTCGCCTTCCTCGCTGGTGAACCAGGCGACCGGTCGTCCGAGCCGGTCGGCCCAGTCGGCGACCAGCAGGGTCTTGCCGGCGCCCGCCGCGCCGTTGACCATCGTCAGCGGTGTTCCGAGGGCCTGGTCCAGGTGTTCGGCGAGCCGTGGGCGGCGCAGGAAGGTGGCCGGCCTGGCCGGCGGGGCGAACCGCGTCCGGAGGAACGGCTCGCCCAGGGGGTCG
This sequence comes from Streptomyces sp. 1222.5, assembly GCF_900105245.1. Classification (NCBI taxonomy): domain Bacteria; kingdom Bacillati; phylum Actinomycetota; class Actinomycetes; order Kitasatosporales; family Streptomycetaceae; genus Streptomyces; species Streptomyces sp. 1222.5. The sequence continues at coordinate 1,514,185 of NZ_FNSZ01000001.1, forward strand.
ACGTACGTGACGGCCGGCCCCCGTGAGGTCTTGTGCCGCGCAGTCACGGGGTCACCGTCCCTGTCCTTCTGCCATGGAGAGCGCTCCACACGGTCAGCATCTCAGCCTTCGCGCCGGGGCGCAGTTCGCGCGGGGAGCGGGACCGTGTGCGGCGGGTGCCTCGCTCAGTGCCTGTCCGCGGGCTTCCCGGGTGCCGCCTCGAGCTGGACCCGGCCGCCCGCGGCCAGCAGGGCGAGCACCGCCAGGACGGCCAGCAGCACGAGGGCCAGCACGACGACGGTGAGGACCGTCGGGTGGTTCCAGAGCGCGAACACGAGCGCGACGATCAGCAGGGCGGCCAGGGTGAGCGCGCGGCGGTGGGCCAGCGTCCACGCGCCGACCCGTCCGGTGCCGACGTGCCGGGCGTCCGCCCAGCGTGCCGCGGAGTCCGCCGTACGGTCGGACGCCCCGCGGACGGCCACGGGCAGCCGCCCCGGCCCGACGAAGTAGGCGCCCAGCGCGATGACGACGCCCAGCACGATCGCGGTGCGCAGGCTGACCCGCAGGAAGCGGAGCAGGGTGTCGAAGACGGCACTGGCGGCGGCCTTGGACTGCACCTGGGGCGGCAGGTGGTCGAGGTAGTGGTCGCGGACCACGATCAGGACGACGGCCACCACCAGGCAGGCGAACGCGGCGCCCAGGGCGGTGCGGGCCAGCGCGCGGCGCCGCCGGTGGGCGAGCAGCACCCCGGCGACGCCGAGGAGGACGACGATCACCGGGAACCAGTTGCCGATGACGTCGAGGAGGTGGGCGCCCTTGCGGAACTTGCCGAGCTGGTCGGACTGGAAGAGCACGAGTTGCTTGTCGACCTGCGGGATCTTTTCGGCGGGTTTCAGGCCGGCGTCGACCAGCTCCTGCTTGACCTTGTCGACGGCGGTGCCCACGTCCAGGGTGACCGTGCCGCCGTTGATCCCGACCGCTCCGCGTCCCTCGCCGGTCAGGGCGTGCACGACGGCGTTGTGGGCGGCCCGATTGGCGGTCGTCCACACGGTGGCGAAGGCGTCGCTGTCGACGACGCGGGTGGCGACCTTGGTCACGGCCTGGTTCGCCGCGGAGTCGAGCTGCGGTCCCAGTCCTCTGACCGCGTCGGCGGCGCGCGGCGGCAGACCCTGTTTCTGCAGCCAGTCGGCGATGTCACCGGCGGCCTGCTGTCCGTTCACCTTGGCCCCCACGGCCTCGGTGATCCGGTGGACCGCCGCGTCCTGCACGGCGGGGTCCGTGGCCAGGGGCGCGACGGTGGCCACGTAGCGGTCGGTGTCGAGGGCGATGTTCTCCAGCCAGACGGCGAGAAGCGCGACGGGTACGAGAATGCAGGTCAGCACGATGAGCACGGCCGACGCGGTGCTGCGCGCGATACGGCCGGGGCCGTGGCCCGCCGGTGGCCCGGTCCGGCCCGGCGTCCGCGGGCCGGAACCCGCCCCGGACCCTGACGTCGCCCCGGACGGGCCCGGCCCGGCCGCCGACGACCCTGGCTCCGGTGCCGCCCCGGACGGCCCGCGCCCCGACGCAGACGCCCCGGACCCCGACGTCGCCCCGGAAGACCCCGGCCCGGACACCGCCGACCCCGGCCTCGACACCGACGGCTCGGGCCTCGACGACGGCCCGGCCCCCGGCCCTGACGCCGAAGACTCCTGCTGCGACCGCGAAGGCCCCTGCTTCGGCGCCGGCGGCTCCGATCCCGACGGCTCGGGGTCCGGTGCGGAGGGCTCGGGCGGTTCGGTCACGGGGGCCTCCCGGCGCGGTGGCTGCCTGGAACACTCCCATTCCGTCAGCCCTGTCCGCGTTCCGCGCGCTGGGAGGACCCGGACGGGTTCCGGCCCTTCCGCGAGGGCGGGCTCACGGACCCGGCGGCTCGCGGTCCCGCTGCGGCGGCGGGCTGTCCAGACGCCGGGCGAGGAAGGGTTCCTGCGCGAGGACCGCGCCCACGCTGACACTGACGGTGGCGGCGACGCAGACCACGATCAGCCAGGACAGCAGCACGAACACGGAACCGACGGGACCGTACTCCGCGAGTGCCCGGTTCAGAGCCTTCGGCATGTAGAGGTGCGCGGAGATCGCCAGGGCGGTGAGGGCGGCGGCCGCGATGACGGAACCGGGCAGCAGGGGTCTCCAGCCGACCAGGCCGCCGAGCAGCAGGTGCTGGGTCCACCACCACAGCCCCACCTGGGCCAGGAACGCGAGCGGGACGCCCAGCCAGGCGCCCGCCCCGAAGCCGTCACGGACGGGCCCCTGGAGGACCAGCACGCAGATCCACAGCAGCAGCCAGGCCAGCCAGCGCCACGGGGCGATCCTCGTCCCGGCCCGGGGGATCTCCCACGCGCGTTTGCACAGGCGTTGCATCGCCCGGCTGACTGCGGTGGCCGACAGCAGCACCATCAGCCCGCCCACCACCCCGGTGGCCTGCTGGAGTTCGGCCGCCGCCGGCTGGAAGACCTGGTCGAGTTCCTTGCTCGCTGCGCCCGTCAGCCCGAACACCGCCTTCAGGGAGTCGAGCATCTGCCGGCGCACCGCCTCGGGGGCGTAGGCCGCCACGACGAAGAGCAGCGGGACGGCGGTCAGGAAGCACTGTGCGGCGATGCGGGTGGCGGAGTCGAAGATGTTCACCGTCACCATGCGGTCGGCGAGGTGCGTGACGACCGGGAACCGGGTCTCCGCCCGCCGGTGCGCCCCCTTCGCCCGGGCGACGAGCCGCTGGGTGCGGCCGCCCTCCGTCATCGGGGTTCCGGCGCCGCGGCGCGGCGGTGCGTCGGGCGCCCGTCCGCTGACGGCAACCGCCCCGTGCTCGGCATGGCATCGCTCCCTTCGCTGCGTCCAGAGTGCGGGGCGAGGCGGCCGACGGCACCCCGGAGCCCCCGCCGGCCGGTACGGGGCTGCGCCGGTCACGAGATGTCGGCCCCGGGGCTCGCGCCTACGCTCTTGGTGTCCCGACACGATGGGGTCGCCATGGTGCTCGACCTGCTGCTCATCTCCCTGGCCATCACGCTCGACCCGCTGCCCCTCATGGCGTTCGTGCTGGTGGTGGCGTCGGCGAACGGCGTGTGGAAAGGGCTGGTGTTCATCCTCGGCTGGCTGGCGTGCTTCGTCGTGGTCATCGCGCTCGTCCTGGGACTGACCGGCGGGCAGCCGCCACCGTCCAGGTCCCCGCCCTCGACGGCCGCCCTCGCGGCCAAGCTGCTCATCGGGGTGTCGCTCGTCGTCTACGGCGAGCGCAGGCGCCGGCGCCGGCTCGCCGCCGCTCGTACCCGGGCCGGCGGGAACGGGTCCGCGCCCGGGGCCGGCCGGGACCCGGCCTCCGGAGGGGCCACGCCGTCCACGGGACGGGAGCGGGCCTCGGACATGAGCTCCCGGATGGACCGCAGCACGGTGTGGTCCGCCGCCGGACTCGCCGTGCTGCTGCAGCCCTGGGGCATGGTGGCGGCGGGGGCGACGACCGTGGTGGAGGCCGACGCCTCGCACCCGGCGACCTGGCTCGCCCTGTTCGGGTTCTGTCTGCTCGCCACCGCGAGCCTGCTCGCCGTCGAGCTCTACGTGGTGTTCAGCCCGACGAAGGCGAAGGCGCGTCTGCTGCGCCTGCGCGCGTGGCTGGACGGGCACAAGGAGCAGGCGCTGGTGACCATCTGCCTCGTGCTCGGGTTCTGGCTGGTGGGCAAGAGCATCTTCCAGCTCACCGCGTGACGGACGCGGACACGGAGTGCGGGGCCCTGCGCCGCATGCTGGACTGGTAGGGCAACAGGGGGGATGGCGACCGTCGGCCGCGGACACTGCCCGTGGGGGCAGCCCAGCGGCGGTCCCGCATCCGGCTCCGAAGGAGTGGTCATGGACAGCGTCGAAGACATGGGGCCCGTCGACTACTTGGTCATCGAGTTCCCCGGCAACCGGATGACGGGCGAGGCGTTCCCGCTGCTGGTCGATCTCGCCGAGCGTGGCATCGTCCGGATCATCGACCTCGCCTTCATCCGCAAGGAGACCGACGGCTCCGTGGTCGGTCTGGAGTGGAAGGAGCTGGGCGGCGAGATCGACCTCTCCGTCTTCGAGGGGGCCTCGTCCGGTGTGCTGGACGAGACCGACCTGGCGGAGGCCGCCGGCGCCCTCGACCCCGGCAACTCGGCCGCGGTGCTCGTCTACGAGAACCTGTGGGCCGCTCCCCTGGCCGCGGCGCTCAGGCGCAGCGGGGCCCAGCTCGTCGCGAGCGGCCGCATTCCGGTGCAGGCCCTGCTGGCGGCGCTGGACGCCACGGAGGAGACGGTGCCGCCCGGCGGCTCCACGGCGGCCTGACAACGATCCCGACCGCCGGGCCGCCCGTCGCGGCGTCCCGGCGCACCGACACCTGGGAGGTGACCGACATGCCCGGACTGCTTCGGGGTGTCGCCCGCACGGCCGTGGTCGCCGGAACCGCCACCGCCGTCTCGAACCGCGTCTCGCGGCGTCAGGCCGGCCGGTGGGCGCAGCAGGATTACGAGCAGGAACAACAGCAGCAACAGCAGTACGCCCAGCAGCAGGCGCCGCCCCCGCCGCCCGCGTCCCAGACCGCCCCCGCCGACGAGATGACCGGCAAGATCGAGCAGCTCAAGCAGCTGGCCGACCTGAAGGCCCAGGGTGTCCTGACGGAAGCGGAGTTCGAGGACCAGAAGCGCCGGCTGCTGGCGTGAGCCGGGAGGGCGGCCCGGTGGCCGGCGAGAACGGGCGCCGTGCGCCGGACGCCCTGGACCGGCGGCTCGACGCCCTCGCCCGGCAGCCGTTCCGGGCCCGGTTCCGCCTGCGCGGACGGGAACGGGCGACCGCCGGGCTGAAGGGGCCGGCGACGATCCGGTGGCACGCGTACGACCTGGTCACCGCCCGGCTGGCGGCCGCCGAGCCGCGCAACGACGGCAAGCAGACGCCGTACCGGGGGCACCCGGTCTTCGTCGCCCAGCACGCGACCGCCACCTGCTGCCGCGGCTGTCTGGAGCGCTGGCACCACATCGCCAAGGGGCGGGAGCTGACCCGGGCGGAGCTGGTGTACGTCGTCGACGTCATCTGCCGGTGGATCGAGCGCGAGGTGGCGGGCGGGGCCGGTGGCGGCCCCGCCCGCCACGGCTGATCAGAGCGTGGCCGAGTTGTCGTGGTAGTGCCCGCCGCGCTTGCTGTGCGGTGCGGCGAGGGACGACGGCGGCGCGACGGGGTTCACCGTCCAGTCGGGGTGGCCGGGCATGCGCGGGGTCTTCGTCCCGAACAGCCAGTCCCGCAGGAAACCGGACCGGTCCTGGCCGGACACCTCCGAGGCCACGGCGATGTAGTCCTCGGTCGACGCCGCCGAGCCGCGGAAGCGCTCCAGGAAGGCACGCTCGACGGCGCTGAAGACGTCGTCGCCGACGAGCTGCCGGAAGGCGTACAGGACGAGGACGCCGCCGAGGTAGCGCTGGCTGTCGAAGAGGTTGACCGCGTCGGGGGCGGCCACCGGGCCGGAGTCGTGGCGCCACTGGTCGCCGCGGGCGTAGGTGTCCTTCATCCGGGCCTCCATGCTGGTGAGGCCCAGGGAGTCCGCCCAGCCGCGCTCGTAGCGGTAGAGCAGCCCGTAGAAGTCGGCGTGGCCCTCGTTCAGCCAGAGGTCGGCCCAGGTGGCGGGGCTGACGAGGTTCCCGAACCAGGAGTGGACCAGCTCGTGCATCATGTGCGAGCCGATGTTCTTCTCCGGCTGGAGCAGGAAGTTCGGCTTGTACAGGGTGAGGGTCTGGGTCTCCAGGCCGGTGAAGTCGAAGGCCTTCGGGTCGTCGGAGTTGCACGGCAGCAGGCCGTACGTCTCGAACGGGAAGGCGCCGAGGCGGTCCTCCAGCCAGCCCACCAGGCCGGGCGTGAGGGCGAGGGCCGGCTCCAGGGCGGCGGCGCGGGCGGTGGGGACGACGTCGCGCAGGGGCAGCCCGTGCGGTCCCTCCCGGTCCTTGATGACGTAGTCGCCGACGGTGATCTGGACGAGTTCGGTGGCGATCGGGGAGGCCGAGCGGTACGTGTACGCGGTGCGATCGTCCGCCAGGTCCTCGGTGCAGGTGAGCAGGCCGTTCGCGACCGCGCGCAGTCCCTTGGGGACGGTCAGGCGGAAGGAGAAGGCGGCCTTGTCCGAGGGGTGGTCGTTGCACGGGAAGACGGTGTGCGCGGAGTTCGGCTGGGGGCAGATCGCGAAGCCGTCCGGGGTGGGCACCCACGCCGTGTGCGCGAGGGCGCGGCGAGGGTCGGCTGAGTAGCCGACGCGGACGGTCACGGACGCCTCGGCGGGCAGCGGCCCGGCGGGGGTGATCCGCAGCTTCTCGTCCGCCTGCTCCCAGGTGGCGTCGCAGCCGGCGACGCGCAGGGAGCGTATGTCCAGGCCGAGGGCGTCCAGGGAGAAGCGGCTCAGCGCCCGCGTGGTGCGGATCCGCAGGGTGGCGGTGGCGTCGACCAGCTTGGTCGTGGGGTCGTAGGCCAGGTCGAGGTGGTACGACGACACGCGGTAGCCGTCGTTGCCGAGGGCCGGGAAGACGGGGTCGCCGAGGGTCTCCGGGCCCGGCTCCCCCGTGCGCGTGCGCCCGGCCGCCCGGGCCGGGGAGGCCAGGCTCAGCGCGGTCGCCGTACCGATCGTCAGCGCGGCCGCGGGGGCCGTCACTCGGGTGCGATATCTCATGGTCCGCTTTCGCTCGGGCGGCCGGGGGGTCAGGTCCGGCCGCCGATGAGTGGTCGATCGCCCGTGGTCGGCGGGTGATCGCTTGTCATGACCGCGGAGGCACGGATTCGGTTGCGGCGGCGCGGCGCGATTTTTCCGGCCGGGACCCCTGTCGAGCCGACCCCGATCACGAGATATCTTGATGTCGAGCAATGTTGCAGACGTGGAGCGGAGCACCCGGTGACTGACTCGACCATCATCTACACCTACACAGACGAGGCCCCGGCCCTGGCGACGCATTCGTTCCTGCCGGTGATCCAGGCGTACGCCTCGCAGGCCGGTGTGCCCGTGACCACCCGGGACATCTCGCTGGCCGGGCGCATCATCGCCGTCTTCCCGGAGTACCTGAACGAGGACCAGCGCATCCCCGACGCGCTGGGCGAGCTGGGCGAGCTGGCCAAGACCCCCGCGGCCAACATCATCAAGCTGCCGAACATCTCGGCGTCCATCCCGCAGCTGAAGGCCGCCGTCGCCGAGCTCCAGGGCAAGGGCTACGCGCTGCCGGACTACCCGGACGACCCGAAGACCGACGAGGAGCGCGAGATCCGCGCCCGCTACGACAAGGTCAAGGGCTCCGCCGTCAACCCGGTGCTGCGTGAGGGCAACTCCGACCGCCGCGCCCCCGCCTCGGTGAAGAACTACGCCAAGACCCACCCGCACCGCATGGGCGCCTGGACCTCCGAGTCCAAGACCGATGTCGCGACGATGGGTGTGGACGACTTCCGCTCCACCGAGAAGTCCGTCGTGATCGCCGAGGACGGCGCGCTCCGCATCGAGCTGGTCGGCGACGACGGCTCCACCACCGTGCTGCGCGAGTCGGTACCGGTCCTCGCCGGCGAGGTCGTCGACGCCTCCGTGATGCGCACCGCCGCGCTGCGCGAGTTCCTGACCGCGCAGGTCGCCCGGGCCAAGGAGGAGGGCGTCCTGTTCTCCGTGCACCTGAAGGCCACGATGATGAAGGTCTCCGACCCGATCATCTTCGGCCACGTGGTGCGCGCCTTCTTCCCGAAGACGTTCGCGAAGTACGCCGAGACCTTCGCCTCCGCCGGCCTCACCCCGAACGACGGTCTGGGCGGCATCCTCAAGGGCCTGGAGAACCTGCCCGAGGGCGCCGAGATCAAGTCCTCCTTCGAGGCCGAGATCGCCGAGGGCCCGGCGCTCGCCATGGTCGACTCCGACAAGGGCATCACCAACCTGCACGTCCCGTCGGACGTCATCATCGACGCCTCCATGCCGGCGATGATCCGCACCTCGGGTCACATGTGGGGCCCGGACGGCCAGGAGCACGACGCCCTCGCCGTCATCCCGGACTCCTCCTACGCCGGTGTCTACCAGGCCGTGATCGAGGACTGCCGGGCCAACGGCGCCTTCGACCCGTCCACCATGGGCTCGGTGCCGAACGTCGGCCTGATGGCGCAGAAGGCCGAGGAGTACGGCTCCCACGACAAGACCTTCGAGATCCCGGTGACCGGCACCGTCCGCGTGGTCGACGCGTCCGGCGAGGCCCTGATCGAGCAGGCCGTCTCGGCGGGCGACGTCTTCCGCGCCTGCCAGACCAAGGACGCGCCGATCCGCGACTGGGTCAAGCTCGCCGTCACCCGCGCTCGCGCCACCGGCGACCCGGCGGTGTTCTGGCTGGACGAGGGCCGCGCCCACGACGCCAACCTGATCGCCAAGGTCCGCGCGTACCTGGCGGAGCACGACACCGAGGGCCTGGACATCCGGATCCTCTCCCCCGTCGAGGCCACCAAGCTGTCGGTGGAGCGCATCCGCCGCGGCGAGAACACCATCTCGGTCACCGGCAACGTGCTGCGCGACTACCTGACCGACCTGTTCCCGATCCTGGAGCTGGGCACCAGCGCCAAGATGCTGTCGGTCGTCCCGCTGATGGCGGGCGGCGGCCTGTTCGAGACGGGCGCCGGCGGTTCCGCGCCGAAGCACGTCCAGCAACTGGTCAAGGAGAACTACCTGCGCTGGGACTCCCTCGGTGAGTTCTTCGCCCTGGTGCCCTCCTTCGAGCAGTACGCCGAGGCCACGGGCAACACCCGCGCCAAGGTCCTCGCCGACACCCTCGACCGCGCCACGGCGACCTTCCTCAACGAGGACAAGTCCCCGACCCGTCGCGTCGGCGGCATCGACAACCGCGGCAGCCACTTCTACCTGTCCCTGTACTGGGCGCAGGAGCTGGCCCAGCAGACCGACGACGCCGACCTGGCCAAGGCGTTCGCGCCGTTCGCCGAGGCCCTCGCGGCCGGCGAGCAGGCGATCGTGGAGGAGCTGAACGCGGTCCAGGGCCAGCCGGCCGACATCGGCGGCTACTACCAGGTCGACAAGGCCAAGGCGGACGCGATCATGCGCCCGTCGGCCACCTGGAACGAGACGCTGGCGTCGCTGAGCTAGTCCCCGCGCCCCTGCGGCGGCCGCCCTCGTGGCTCCCGCCGTGCTCGTGTGGAACGATCCGCCGCCCCGGCCGGTATTCCCGGCCGGGGCGGCGTCGTGTGTGGCCGGCATTGCGGCGGCATGTCGTATGTGACGTCCTCATGTCACCTTTCGTACGGGCCTGTTCGGCCCTGTCCGCGCGTGTTTGTCTCGTCGCACGTCACCGCCCTCCCGCGCACGAGGAGCACGCCGCATGAGCACGCAGCCCGACACCGCCGACAGCGCCGCCTGGTCCTTCGAGACCAGGCAGGTCCACGCCGGGGCGGTGCCCGATCCGACGACCGGCGCCCGGGCCACACCCATCTACCAGACGACGTCCTTCGTCTTCCAGGACACCCGGCACGCGGCCGACCTGTTCTCGCTGGCCGAGCCGGGCAACATCTACACCCGCATCCACAACCCGACCCAGGACGTGTTCGAGCAGCGGATCGCCGCGCTGGAGGGCGGGGTGGCCGCGGTGGCGCTGTCCTCCGGGCAGGCCGCGGAGACCCTGGCGATCCTGACCCTGGCGGGCGCCGGCGACCACATCGTCTCCAGCACCTCCCTGTACGGCGGCACGTACAACCTGTTCCGGCACACCCTGCCCCGGCTCGGCGTCGAGGTGTCCTTCGTGGACGACCCGGACGACGCCGAGGCCTGGCGGGCGGCGATCCGGCCGAACACCAAGGCCCTGTTCGCCGAGTCGCTGGGCAACCCGCGCGGCGACGTCCTCGACGTGCGGGCGGTGGCCGACGTGGCCCATGCGGCGGGCCTGCCGCTGATCGTGGACAACACCGTGCCGACCCCCTATCTGCTGCGGCCCCTGGAACACGGCGCGGACATCGTCGTGCACTCGGCGACCAAGTTCCTCGGCGGGCACGGCACCGCCGTCGCCGGTGTGGTGGTGGACGGCGGAACCTTCGACTTCGGGGCGCACGCCGACCGCTTCCCGGACTTCACCGAGCCCGACCCCAGCTACCACGGCCTGCGGTACTGGCCGGCGCTCGGTCCGGGCGCGTTCGCCGTCAAGCTGCGGGTGCAGCTGCTGCGCGACCTCGGCCCGGCGCTCTCCCCGCACTCGGCGTTCCTGCTGCTCCAGGGCGTGGAGACGCTGAGCCTGCGGATCGAGCGGCACACCGCCAACGCGCAGGCGCTCGCCGAGTGGCTGGAGCGGCGCGACGAGGTCGCCGTCGTCCACTACGCGGGTCTGGAGTCCAGCAAGTGGTACGAGGCGGGGCGGAAGTACCTGCCGCGCGGAGCCGGCGCGATCGTCTCCTTCGAGCTGCGCGGCGGGGTCGAGGCGGGCAAGCGCTTCGTGGACGCCGTGGAGCTGTTCAGCCATCTGGCGAACATCGGTGACGTGCGCAGCCTGATCATCCATCCGGCGTCCACCACGCACAGCCAGCTGGACGAGGAGCAGCTGGCGGCGACCGGCACCGCGCCCGGCCTGGTGCGGCTGTCGGTGGGCATCGAGAACCTGGCCGACCTCAAGGCGGACCTGGAGGCCGGGTTCCGCGCGGCCAAGGGTGCGTAGGTGAGCACGGCCGCGGCCGCCGGGCCCGCCTTCCCGGCGGCCACCGGCGCCTGGCGTGAGGGGGATCCGCCCGGGCGGCGGCAGTGGTACGCCGCCGAGAAGCCGTTGCCACTGGAGACGGGCGGTGAACTGCCGGGCGTACGGCTGGCGTTCGAGACCTGGGGGCAGCTCGCGCCCGACCGTTCCAACGCGGTCCTGGTGCTGCACGCCCTCACCGGGGACAGTCATGCCCGCGGTCCGGCCGGCCCGGGCCATCCCACGCCGGGCTGGTGGGACGCGCTGGTCGGGCCGGGACGGGCGCTGGACACCGACCGCTGGTTCGTGGTCGCGCCCAACGTGCTCGGCGGCTGCCAGGGCAGCACCGGCCCCGCCTCCGCGCGCCCGGGCGGTGACCGGGCCTGGGGCGGCGCCTTCCCGTTCCTCACCCAGCGGGACCAGGTCGCGGCGGAGGCCCAGCTCGCGGACGCGCTCGGCATCGGCCGGTGGGCGCTGGTCGCCGGCGGTTCGATGGGCGGGATGCGGGCCGTGGAGTGGGCCGTGTCGTACCCGGAGCGGACCGGCGCGCTGCTGCTGCTCGCCACGACGGCGGCGGCGAGCGCGGAGCAGATCGCCTGGGCCGGCATCCAGCTGCACGCCGTGCGCGGCGACCCGCACTGGCAGGGCGGCGACTACCACGGCAGCGGCCGGGGACCGCACGCGGGCCTCGGCCTGGCCCGCCGGCTCGCCCATGTCACCTACCGCAGCGAGCCGGAGCTCGGGGCACGCTTCGGCCGGTTCCCGCAGGGGTCGGAGGACCCGTGGCGCGGCGGCCGGTACCAGGTGGAGTCGTATCTCGACCATCACGCGGCCAAGCTGGTCCGCCGCTTCGACGCGGCCAGTTACGCCGTCCTGACCGAGGCGATGAACGCGCACGACGTCGGCCGGGACCGGGGCGGCACACGCGCCGCCCTCGCCCGGGTGACCGCGCCCACCCTGGTGGCCGGCGTCGACTCCGACCGGCTCTACCCCCTCGCCCAGCAGCGGGAACTGGCCGCGCTGATCCCGGGCGCGGGGGACCGGCCGCGGGTGGTGGAGTCGCCGTACGGGCACGACGGGTTCCTGATCGAGACGGAGCAGGTGGCCCCGATGGTGCGGGAACTGCTGCCCTGAGTCGCGCGGGACACCGGTCACGGGGCGCGATCAGCGGCCCATTCCTCGCGGGCCACCCTCTCGTCGCGCGTCGATGTGTCACCTTGATCGTGCACCACGCCCCTGACACTCCCCCCTGGAGCAGCCCGTGACCCGGACCGTCCCGTCGTTCGAACTCCTTCCCGGCGCCGCCGAGTCACCGGTGCTGCTGCACGTGCCGCACTCGGCGCGGGCCGTCCCGGCGGAGGTCCGCGCCGGGATCGTGCTGGACGACGCCGGGCTGGAACGGGAGCTGGACCACATCACGGACGCCCACACCGCCGAGCTCGCCGAGCGGGCGGCCGCCCTGGCCGGAGTCACTCCCTGGCGGTTCGTGAACCGGCTGTCGCGGCTGGTGGTGGATCCGGAGCGGTTCCCGGACGAGCGGGAGGAGATGCTCGCCGTGGGCATGGGCGCCGTGTACACGCGGACCACGCACCGCGCCGAGCTGCGGAGCGCGACCGCCGATCCCGGGCCGCTGCTGGAACGGTACTTCCGGCCGTACGCGCGCGCCATGACCGAGGCGGTCGCGGACCGGCTGGCCGCGACCGGCCGGGCGGTGATCGTCGACGTGCACTCGTATCCGGCGGAGCCGCTGCCCTACGAGCTGCACGCGGCCGGACCGCGGCCGCCGGTGTGCCTGGGCACGGATGCCTTCCACACCCCCGGCAGGCTGACCGAGGCCGCGCGCAAGGCCTTCGCCGGATGCGGGGAGACGGGACTGGACAGCCCGTTCGCCGGGACGTACGTACCGCTGGAGTTCTACGGCCGGGACGCGCGGGTCGGCGCGCTCATGGTGGAGATCCGGCGGGACACCTACATGGCGGAGCCGGGCGGACCGGCCGGGCCGGGGCTCGAACGGCTCGCCACGGCACTGGCGGCACTCGTCGACGCCGTCTGAGCCACCCGGCCGCCCCGGCCCGATCCCCCTCCCGGACCGGCCCACCGGCTGGAGTACTCCGGCAGGACTGCGGGCGGGGCCCGGCGCAGGGTGGATGACATGACGACCGTGGAGACCACGCTCACCGGACCGGACCGGGAGCCGGTACCGGCCGCGCCGCCGCCCGTACGGGACTGGCCCGCGTGCGACCTGGACGGGACGGCGTTCGACCCGGTCCTCGCCGGTTTCATGCGCGAGGGCCCGCTGACCCGGATCCGGCTGCCGCACGGCGAGGGCTGGGCGTGGCTGGCGACCCGCTACGAGGACGTCCGGCTGATCACGAACGATCCGCGGTTCGGCCGGGCCGAGGTCACCCGCCGTCAGGTCACCCGGATGGCGCCGAACTTCGCGCCCCGGCCGGGCTCCCTGGCCTGGGCCGACCAGCCCGACCACAACCGGCTGCGCAAGGCCGTCGCCGGCGCCTTCACGGTGAGCGCCGCCAAGCGGCTGCGGCCCCGGGCGCAGGCCGTCCTGGACGAGCTCGTGGACGGCGTGGTCGCGGACGGCCCGCCCACCGACCTGGTCGAGCGGGTGCTGGAGCCGTTCCCGCTCACGGTCGTCAGCGAGGTGATGGGCGTGCCCGCCGCCGACCGGGAGCGGGTGCACGCCTGGACCCGGCAGATCATCTCCACCTCCGGTGGGCCCGAGGCCGCGGGTCAGGCCAAGACCGGCCTGTACGGCTGGATCGCCGCCACCGTGCGGGCCCGGGCCCACAGCACCGACGAGGACGTGTACGCCCTGCTCGGCCGTGCCGTGCTGCGCGGGGAGATCGCCGAGGAGGAGGCCGTCGGACTCGCCGGGCCGTTGCAGATCGGCGGCGAGGCCGTCACCCACAACTGCGGGCAGATGCTGTACCTGATGCTCACCCGGCCGGAGCTGATGGAGCGGATGCGGACGCGCCCCGAGGCACGCGGCCCCCTGCTGGACGAGTTGCTGCGCCACATCCCGCACCGCAGCAGCGTCGGACTCGCCCGGATCGCGCGGGAGGACGTCGAGGTCGCCGGCCGGCTGATCGCCGCGGGCGAGCCGGTCTACGTCTCCTACCTCGCCGCCAACCGCGACCCGGCCGTCTTCCCCGACCCGGAACGTATCGATCCGGACCGGGACCCGAACCCGCACCTGGCGTTCGGCAACGGCCCGCACTACTGCACCGGCGCGGTCCTCGCCCGGCTCCAGACCGAGCTGCTGGTGGACACGCTGCTGGACCGGCTGCCCGGGCTGCGGCTCGCCGTACCGCCGGAGCAGGTGCGGTGGCGGCAGAAGACGATGATCCGGGGACCGCGGACGCTGCCGGTCACGTGGTGAGCGGGTGGGCCGGCCGGGCGCGCCCGGTCAGGCCCGCAGCCACTCCGTGACGATCACCTCCGCGCCCGTGCGCAGCCGCAGGGCGAACGGTCCGGCCGGCGGGGTGTCGCTGGTGAACCGGCCGAGGGTGTCGACCGTGACCCGGGCCGCGGTCTGCGGGCCGCCGAGCACCTCGATGTCCGCCGGCCGCGGCGGCAGCACCTGGCCGATCAGGCCGTCGTCGGTGACCTCCACGTCGACGGTCACCTCCCCCGCGCGGAACGTCAGCATCCGCGGCACGTCCGTGACGCCCCGCACCGGCAGCGCGTCGATGAGCGAGTCGAAGGTCAGCTCGGCGATCCTGGCGTCGAGGTCGTGCAGGGCGTAGGCGTCCACGGCGAGCCGGCGCAGGGCGTCGGGCACCGGGTCCAGGACGACGGCCGCCTGCCGCAGCTCCTCCTCCAGCAGCGCGTCCTCGAACTCCATCTCCCCGGAGCCCTCTTGAGGCGTCCCGTGCCCGTCGTGTCCGGTCATGCCGCACCCCGTGCGTCCATCCGGGCCCGCAGCCGGCGCAGGCAGCGCTGGCGCAGCGGTCCGATACTGCCGACCGCGATTCCGAGCGCGGCCGAGATCTCCACGTAGCTGGGCGGTGGGGAGGCCACCAGCACCCGCAGCAACTGACGGCATCGGTCGCCCAGTTGGTCCAGCTCCTGCCACAGCAGGCGGACCCGTTCGGCCCGGTCCGCCGCCTCCTCGGAGTCGATCAGCGTCTGCTCCGGCGTCCGGTCCTCGCTGGCCCGGTCCAGGAGCAGCGGATCGTCGGTCACGGTCAGCCGGGCCAGTCCCTTGAGTACCTTCAGGCACTCGTGGCGGGCCGTACTGGCCAGCCAGGAACCGGCCTTGTCGGGTTCCCGGATCCGGCCCAGGTGCTGGGCGAAGCGGAACCACACGGTCTGGTAGACCTCGTGCCCGTCGGCGTCCGAGAGCCGGTGCGCGCGCACCACCGACCACACCAGCGGGCTCAGCCCTTCCACCAGCGCCTTCCAGGCCGCGGCGTCCCCGTCGACGGCGGACCGGACCAGTGCGCCGACCTCTGTTCGGTCCACGGCTCCACCCCTCGTGTACGGGAGGTCATCGTACGCCGTGGAACGCAGGGTTCCGGCCGTCATGCGGGCAGGGCGGGGGCCGGGGACGCGAGGGGGTGCCAGGTGGACGGGCGGAGGGCCGGGACGTGCGCCCCGCGCACGTCGACCCGGTCGGTGGTGTCCGCGAGCAGCCGGGCGCCCGCGGTGCGCGGGTCTCGCTGCCCGCGCGCCGTCATGAGGGCCGCGACCAGGCCGGCGACGACGGGGGTCGCGAAGGAGGTGCCGCTCCACTGCGCGAGGCCCTCGAACATCACCTGGTCCGGCTTGCCCCCGGTGTTCTCCCGTCCTTCGCTCAACACGCCGGTGTGGCGCGGGAACTGGCAGGTGCAGGCGTAGCCGTGGCCGTAGCGGCAGGTGTCGTAGGTCGAGTGCTGGTAGAGGTACGGGACGGGGGTGTCGAAGCCGGTGAGGGCGCTGGTCAGGCGCTCCCCGGGGGCGTAGGCGCGCACCCAGGGCCCGTGGTTGCTGAAGCACGCCTCGGCCGCGCCGTCCGCGCGCAGGGCCCCGACCGACAGCACACTGTCCGCGTACTCGGGCAGGGAGGCGTAGGCGGCGGGCCAGAACGGGGTGGCGCTGCCGTTGTTGCCGGCGGCGGCGACCAGCAGCGTGTGCCGCTCGCGCAGTTCCCGCATGAAGGCGTCCAGTCCGATCAGTCCGTCGGTGCCCTCGGTGGGCGTACCCGCGGAGAGGCTGATGACATCGGGCCAGCCGTCCCGGTCCACCGCCTCGAAGAGCTTGTGCCCGAACTCGGACTCCAGGACGGCACCCGCGTCGTTCAGGGTGCCCAGGACGGTGATGTCGGTGTTGGGCGCGACCGCCGCGAGGACGCCGGCGATGAACGTGCCGTGGCCGACGTACTGGTGGAGCACGCCGTCGCCGTCGGTCTCGGTCAGCTGGGGGTCGCCCGTGGTGTGGGCGAGGAGCGGGTAGGCGCGGTGGTCGTGCACGAGGCCGGTGTCGATCACCAGGACGCGTACGGCGGTCTCCGGGTCGTGGACGCCGTCCGCGGCACCGGGGTTGGCGGGATCGGAGCGCGGGACGGGCACGGGTTCGTCGCCGGGGCAGGCGTTGACCGCGATGTGCACCACGTGGTTGCGGCTGACCAGCCGGCGGCCCCCGCGGTCCTCCGCCTCGCGCAGGGCGCGCAGGGCATGCGGCACGGGGTCGTCGCCCTCGGCCGGGTCGCCCACCCGGATGCGGGTGACTCCGGTGCGGTTGGCCTCCGGGCCGGTACGGCGCACGTGCTCGGGCAACAGGCCCCGGGTCTCGGTGAAGTGGGCGCGCACGGTGTCCTCGACGATCCGGGCCTCCTCGCCGTCCCGGGCGAGGACGACACCCTTCTCGTAGAGGTAGTGGGCGTCCTCGTCCGGGCCCAGGGCCAGCCGTACGCCGGGCATCGAGCGCTGGATGTGGTCGAACTGCTCGTGGAAACGCTGTGGTGCCATGCCGTGTCCTCCCCCTCGAGGCGGTGTCC
This sequence comes from Streptomyces sp. 1222.5, assembly GCF_900105245.1. Taxonomy (NCBI): domain Bacteria; kingdom Bacillati; phylum Actinomycetota; class Actinomycetes; order Kitasatosporales; family Streptomycetaceae; genus Streptomyces; species Streptomyces sp. 1222.5. The sequence continues at coordinate 1,530,859 of NZ_FNSZ01000001.1, forward strand.
GACAGTGAGAGTCGCGGGGCCGCCGATTGATACAGCAGGCCACTACCATGCGAGGCGTGACGGCGGGAAGCGAGTCGGTCCTCGAACTGCTGCCCCTGGTGTTCGCCGACCCGGGCGAGGCCAGGGCGCGCGCCGAGCGGGTGCTGGACACCGCCGCGCCACCGCTGCACGCCAGCGTCGCCCATCAGGTACTGGGCATCTGGCAGCGGGACTTCGGCGACCTGCGCATCGCGCTGCGACATCTGCGGCGGGCCCGGGACCTGGCCGCGCGCGCGGAGTCGGCCGACCGGGAGGCCGATGTGCTCGCGACGCTGGGGGTCGCACTGGTGCACGCGGGGCGCACGCGACAGGGGCTCGCGTCCTTCGAGCGGGGTGTCGCACGCGGCACCGGGCACACCCGGGCCCGGGTGCTGTTCCGGCGGGCGTACGTGTGGTGGGTGCTGGGGCACCACCGGGAGGCGCTGGAGGACGTACGGCGGGCCCTGCCCGTGCTGCGCCAGCTCGGCGACGACATCTGGACCGCGCGGGCGCTGACCCTGCGGGCGACCGTGCATCTGGCGCTCGGCGCGGTGGACCGGGCGGCCGCGGACTTCACGGCGGCGGAGCGGCTGTGGGACACCACCGGCCAGGAGCACGACAAGGCCGACGCCGTGGAGAGCCGGGGGCTCGCCGCGTTCCGGTCCGGGGACATCCCGGCGGCGCTGCGGCTGCTGGACGAGGCCGAGGAGCGGTACGCGAAACTCGGTACGCCCACCTACATGCTGTCCGAGCGGCGCTGCGAGGTGCTGATGGCGGCGGGCCTCGCGCCGGAGGCGCTGGCCGAGGCGGACGCGGCGACGGCGTTGCTGGACCGGATCGGCGGCCAGTCCACCCGCAAGGCCGAGCTGCTGCTCGCCGCGGCCCGGGCCGCCCGGTCGGCCGGGGACGCGCACACCGCGATAGCGCGCGCCGCCGTCGCCGTACGGCTGTTCGCGGCACAGCGGCGGATGTGGTGGGAGACCCATGCGCGGCTGGTGCTGATCGAGGCGCGGGTGGCGGCCGGGCGCCGGTCGGGGCGCATGGTCGCGGACGCGGCGGCGGTCGCCGAGCGGCTGGCCTCCTTCGGCTCGCCCGCCGCGCCCGAGGCGTCCCTGCTGGCGGGCCGGATCGCGCTGGCGCTCGGCTGGACGGAGGACGCGGAACGGCACCTGTCGGTGGCCGCGCGCAGCCGGCACGGCGGTCCGCCGACGGCTCGGGTGACCGGCTGGGCGGCGCAGGCACTCAGGGCGCGGGCGGCCGGTTCCCGGCGGGGGGTGCTGGAGGCCTGCCGGCGCGGCCTGGACGTGCTCGACGACCACCGGATGACGCTGGGCGCCTCGGAGCTGCGGGCCCACGCGACCGCGCAGGGCGCCGAACTCGCCGCGCTCGCACAGGAGATGGGTCTCGCCCAGGGTGATCCGCGGCGGCTGCTGGTGTGGAGCGAGCGCTGGCGGGCGACCGTGCTGTCGGCGCCGCCGACCCGGCCGCCCGCGGATCCGGCGCTGCTGAGCGGTCTGACGGCGTACCGGGAGATCGCCGCCCGCGCGGAGGGCGCCCGGATGGACGGCCGTCCGGTGCCCGCGCTGGAGCGTGAACAGCGGCGCCTGGAGCGGGAGATCCGCTCCCGCACCCGTCACATGCGCGGGGCCGCGCCGGGCAGCGGGGACCGTTTCGACGTGGCTCGGCTGCTGGACCGGCTCGATGACGCCCGGCTGGTGGAACTGGCCGTGGTGGACGGCCGGGTGCACGTCCTGCTGTGCGGGCAGGGCAGGGTACGGCGGTTCGACGGCGGTCCGCTGGCGGAGGCGGTCGCCGAGGCCGAGTACGTGCAGGCCGGGCTGCGGCGGCTCGCGCACCCCGGGGCGGACGCGCGGCTCCCTCTCGTGGAGGCGGCGGGAACGCGCCTCCAGGAACTGCTGCTGGGCGGGGCCGCGGCGCACCTCGGGCCGGGGCCCGTGGTGATCGTGCCGCCGGGGGCTCTGCACCGCGTGCCGTGGGCGCTGCTGCCCGCGCTGCGGGACCGGGTGCTCAGCGTGTCCCCGTCGGCCGGCAGCTGGCTGCGCGCCCGGGAGACGGAGCCGCCGCCGGACGGCCGGGCGGTGCTGGTGCGCGGCCCGGGTCTCGCGACCGGTGGTGCCGAGGTGGTGGAGCTGGCGGACCGGTACGGCGGGGCGACGGTGCTGGAGGGCGACGCGGCGCAGGTGCCGCGGGTGCTGGCGGAACTCGACGGCGCGGGTCTCGCGCACCTTGCGGCGCACGGCACCTTCCGCGCGGACAGTCCCCTGTTCTCCGCGCTGCGCATGGCCGACGGTCCGCTGATCGTGCACGACTTCGAGCGCCTCGCGCGCAGCCCCTACCGGATCATCCTCTCCAGTTGCGACACGGCCCGTCTGGCCTCGGTCGGCGCGGACGAACTCCTCGGCCTGGTCACCGCGTTGCTGCCGCTCGGCACGGCCGGGGTGGTGGCGAGCAGCGCGCCGGTCAACGACGCGGCGGTGGTGCCGCTGATGCTCGCCCTGCACAAGGGCCTCGGAGCGGGCCTGTCCCTGGCCGAGGCCCTGCGCGACGCCCGCGCCGCCCTCCCTGGCGACGCGGTCCACCAGGCGACGGGCTGGGCCTTCGCCGCGTTCGGCGCGGCGTGAGGGTTCTCCGGTGCCGCGTGCGAGATCACTGACGCCTACGCCGACTTGGCGGCCGGCGCGTCCACCAGCCAGGGCAGCGCCCCCCGGTCCCCCGAACCGAGCCGCGTGTACGCGCCGTACAGATGGTTCCCCACGGTCCGCACGGACAGGGTCAGCCGCTCCGCGATCTCCCGGTTGCTCAGCCCCGCGGCGGCGAGGGTGACGATCTGGCGCTGCCGTACGGTGAGTTCACCGAGGGCGAGTCCGGACAGCGCCGGCGTGCGGGCGCCCTCGCAGCGGCGGGCGAGCGCGACCGCACGCGTGCGCGAGAGCCGGGCGGCGCTCGGATCGCGATGCGCCCGCACGGCCTGCGCGTACGCCTCCGCCGCGAACAGCAGGAACCCGCGTTCCCGCAGCGCCCCGGCGGCCCGGTCCAGCGCGGCCCCGTCACCGCGGGCGAGCGCTTCGGCGTGCCGGGCGAGGACACTGCCGGCCGGCAACCGCCCGGCGGCCGACCCGGTTTCACCGAGGCGTACGGCCTCGTACGGCCCGTACACGTCGCTCTCGCCCGGGTCGCAGGTTCCGCTCCGGCCACCGCCCTCGGCCACCGTGTCCGTCAGCTCCTGTTCGGCCAGGCGCAGTTCCTCGAGACAGCCGGCATCGTCCGGCGTCAGGCGCAGCCCCTCGCGGGCCCAGGCCGCCGCCTCCCGCACCGCCCCGCCCAGACGCGCGTACCGGGCCCGTACGGCGGCGTACCCGGCCGGGAGCCGGGCACCCTCCGCCACCAGCCACTCCCCCACCGGCGCGGGCACCGGCCGGACGTCCAGCTCCCGGATCCGCCGTACGAGCGTGTGCTGTTCGGCGTCGAGGGCGCTGCCGTACCCGTCCGCACCGCGGGACAGCCGGCGGGCCCGGAGCCGGCCGGCCATGGCACGCAGGGCCGGCCCGTGCAGGGGGTGGGCGAGCGTGACGGCGCCGTCGTCGCCGGCCTCGATCAGGGCGTCCGCCTCCAGTCGTTCGAGGACGTCCAGGTCGAGGTCGTCCAAGGGCAGCGGCAGGGGTTCGGCGAAGGCGAGGCGTTCCAGGGTGTCGAGGTCGCCGGGTCCGGGGCGCTCCAGGACCGGGGCCAGGCACTCGCGCACGGCCTGGGTGACCGGCAGCGCGCCCCGCCAGGCCCGCTCACCGGTGCCCGGCACGGGGACCAGCCGTCCGGCGGTGTCGAGCGCGGTCACCAGGTCGCGCAGCAGGCGCAGATCGCCCCGGCACACGCGGTGCAGCCGGCCCACTGTGAGGGGTTCCAGTCCGGTGCCGGCCAGCAGCCTGGCGGTGTCCTCGCGGGGCAGCGGGGCGAGGGCCAGCCGGGGCAGCAGCTCCCCGGTCCACAGCCGGGACACCGCGGCCGGTGCCGCCGTATCGTCGACGGCGGCCACGACCAGCCGGGTGCGCCCGTGCACGGCGAGCTGGTGGACGACGGCGGCGGAGGCCTCGTCGAGCAGGTGGGCGTCGTCCACGACGAGCAGCCGTACGCCGGACAGGAGCTGGACCGCGCGGTGCGGGGAGACGGTGTCGGGCAGCAGGTGCGCGAACGCGGCGAAGGGCAGTTCCCGTGCCTCGGGGGTGCCGGTGACCCGGAGGTGGTCCGTGCCCCGCAGCGCCTCCTCGATCAGCCGGGTCTTGCCGTGGCCGGGCGGCCCGGTCACCACGATGCCGTGCCGTCCGCCCGCCGACGCCCCGCGCACCAGCTCCAGTTCGTCCTCGCGGCCGGTGAACGGCCAGGGCGTCTCGGGCGTCCGCGCGTCCTGCTCGAAAGTCCTCACCTCATCAGGAGCGCCCGTACTCGGTTCTGATACAGGGGGACTTGAGTAGCCCCCGACTCAGGCGCCCGGTACCGGTGGGCGGGCAGTCTTTCGGCATGACCCGACGCCTCTGCTCGCTACCGCGGCAGCCGGCCCCGTCCTTCGCGGCGGGGCTGACGGCCGAGCGGCTGGGCGCGCTGCTCGCCGGGCGGCGGATGTGGGTCAACGGCACGGTCCTGCACTACTGCTTCCTCGACACCGCTGCCGACGCCTCGGTGATCCCGGTTCCCGGGACCGCTGAACTGCGCCGGGTGCCGTGGGGCGGTGGTGCGGGGCAGCGGGACGTGGTGCGCGAGTGCTTCCGCGAGTGGCAGGGCCTCGGTATCGGCGTGACCTTCGCCGAGGTCGGCGACCGGCGGGAGGCGGAACTGCGGATCGGCTTCCAGGCCGGTGCGGGTTCCTGGTCGGCGGTGGGGCGGGGGGCCCTGTCGGTCGGCCGTGGCGAGCGCACCATGAACCTCGGCTGGGACGTGACCGCGCCGGGGGAACGCGGGACCGTCCTGCACCAGATCGGGCACGCGCTCGGTCTGGTGCACGAGCACCAGAGCCCGTTCGCCGGGCTCCACTGGGACGACGAGGCCGTGTACGCCGAGCTGGCGGGTCCGCCGAACTTCTGGAGCCGGCAGACGACGTACGCGAACGTGCTGCGGACGCTGGACGCCGGCGAGGCGAGCGGCTCGGTGTGGGACCCGCAGTCGGTCATGGCGCTGCCCTTCGGGCCGGGGCTCGTGCTGGAGCCGGAGCAGTACCGAGGGGGGCTGCGTCCGTCCGGCACACCGTCGCCGGCCGACAAGGAGCTGGTGCTGCGCTGGTACCCGCCAGCGGACCCGGCCGGCCCGGCCCCGCTGGTGCCGTTCCGGTCGGTGCCGCTGGGTCTCGGCCCGGCGGGGCAGGCCGACTTCGTCGTCGAACCGCCGGAGACCCGCGACTACACCGTGGGCACCTTCGGCGACGCCGACACCGTGCTCGTGGTCTTCGAGGAGCGTGACGGGGAAGCGCGCTATCTCGCGGGGCACGACGACGGCGGCGGCCCGGACAACGCCGTTGTCGGGGTACGGCTCGTCAGGGGCCGCCGCTACTTCGTCCGGGTCCGCCTGTACTCCGGCTGGGGTGCGGGAGAGACCGCGGTCATGTGCTGGTGAGGGGGGGACCAGGGTCCGGCGCCGGGGGAACGGTCGCGGACGTCACCCACGGGGGAGGTGACGTCCGCGGCCACGCCGTCGTGCGGGACGTGCGTCAGGACGCGAGCCGGCCGGCCGGGGAGCCCGTGTCCGGGTGGTCCAGGCCCAGGTGGTCGCGGAGGGTCGTGCCCGCGTAGTCGGTGCGGAAGACACCCTGCTCCTGGAGCAGCGGGACCACCTTGTCGGCGAACGGGTCGAGGCCGCCCGGGGTGATGTGCGGGACAAGGATGAAGCCGTCGGAGGCGTCGGCCTGCACGAAGTCGTTGATGCTCCGCGCGACGGTCTCCGGGGCGCCGACGAACGTCTGGCGGTTGCCCGTGTTGATGACCAGATCGCGGATCGACCACTTGTTGGCCTCGGCGAGCTGCCGCCACTCGCGGGCGACGGCGATCGGGTCGCGGTACATCCGCACCTGGGCGCGGCCCCGGGAGATGTGCTCCTCGCCCACCACCGGATCGACGTCGGGCAGCGGGCCCTCCGGGTCGTACGACGACAGGTCCCGGTTCCAGACGAACTCCAGGTGCTTGATGGCGGTGGCCCCGCTGACCTGCTGCCGGCGCACCTCGCGGGCGAGTTCGGCGGCCTCCTGGTCGGTGTCGCCGAGGACGAAGGTCGCTGCTGGCAGGATCAGCAGCTGGTCGGGGCGGCGCCCGTACCTGGCGAGGCGGGACTTGACGTCCGTGTAGAAGGCCTGGCCCTCCTTCAGCGTGGCGTACCGGCTGAAGATCGCGTCCGCGTCGGAGGCGGCGAACTCGCGGCCCTCGTCCGAGTCGCCGGCCTGGAAGATCACCGGACGGCCCTGCGGGGAGCGCGGGACGTTGAACCGGCCGTGGATGTCGAAGTGCTGCCCCTGGTGCACGAACGCGCCGGCCTTGGCGTCCCGCAGGAAGGTGCCGGTGGCCCGGTCCGCGAGGATCTCGTCGCCGTGCCAGGAGTCGAAGAGCTCCTGGGCGGTGGTGAGGAACTCCTTGGCGCGGGAGTAGCGCTCGTCCTGCGGCAGGAATCCGCCGCGGCGGAAGTTCTCGCCGGTGAAGGCGTCCCAGGACGTGACGACGTTCCACGCGGAGCGGCCGTCGGAGAGATGGTCGAGGCTTGCGAACTGGCGGGCCACCTCGTACGGCTCGTTGAACGTGGAGTTGATGGTGCCGGTCAGGCCGAGCCGGTCGGTGACGGCGGCCAGCGCGGCCAGCACGGTGAAGGTGTCGGGGCGGCCGACGACGTCCAGGTCGTAGATGCTGCCCCCCTGTTCGCGCAGGCGCAGGCCCTCGGCGAGGAACAGGAAGTCGAACTTGGCGCGTTCGGCGGTGCGGGCGAAGCGCACGAAGGAGTCGAACTCGATGTGGCTGCCGGCGGCCGGGTCGCTCCACACGGTGGTGTTGTTGACGCCCGGGAAGTGCGCGGCCAGGTGTATCTGCTTCAGCGGCTTGCTCATGGGGTGGGGTGGTCCTCTCCGGCCGCTCAGGCCGATGCGGCTGCGTAGCGGTTGGCGGGGCGGGCGAGGCCGAGGAGGCCGCGCAGGGTGCCGGCCTCGTAGGCGTCGCGGAAGCGGTCGCGGCGCTGGAGTTCGGGCACCAGGTCCCGGCTGATCCGGGGCAGGTCGTGGCCGGCGACGGCGGGCCGCAGACGGAAGCCGGTCAGCCCCGCCGACGCCAGCTCCTCCAGCAGGTCGGCCAGCTGGGCGGCGGTGCCGGTGAAGATCCGGGCGTCGCTGGTGTACGGCTCGCCCGCGAGGGTGTCCAGGCGCTCCCGGCGGCCCTGCGCCTCCGCCCGGGTGTCGTCGAGGAACACGACGAGGTCACCGAAGACGTGCAGGGTCTCCCCGGCCCGGCCCGCGGCCTCCTGCTCGGCACGGATCTCCGTGACGATCGCACGGGCCTGGTCCGTGTCGTGCGGGGTGACGTAGCCGACGTCGGCCTGCCGGGCCACCAGCCGGTACGGGACGGTCTGGTGCGCGAGGGCGGTGACCAGCGGCTGGCCCTGCGGTGGCCGGGGTGTGATGGAGGGGCCCTTCACACTGAAGAAGCGGCCCTGGAAGTCGATGTAGTGCAGCTTGTCCCGGTCGATGAACCGGCCGGTGGCGGCGTCGCGGATCTCGGCGTCGTCCTCCCAGCTGTCCCAGAGCCGGCGCACGGCCTCCACGTGGTCGGTGGCCTCCTCGAACAGCGCGGCGACCTGGTCCCGGGCGGCCGGGCTGTCGTAGGCGTCGACGGGCTCGATCGTGCGGCGGCCGAAGTGGGCGGCCTCGTCGGGGCGGGCGGTGATCTGCACCCGCAGGCCGGCGCGTCCGGTGCTGACGTAGTCCAGGGTGGCGATCGCCTTGGAGATGTGGAACGGCTCGGTGTGCGTGGCCACGACGGTCGGGACGAGACCTATGTGCCGGGTGAGCGGGGCGACGCGGGAGGCGACGAGGACCGCGTCGAGCCGGCCCCGCACCTGGTCGGTGCGGTCGTCCGGCTGGAGGAAGCGCGAGGACTGCGGGCCGAGGCCGTCCTCGATGGTGACGAAGTCGAGCAGGCCGCGTTCGGCCTCGGCGACCAGGTCGGCCCAGTAGCCGGCGGTGAACAGGTCCCGGGGGCGGGCGACCGGTTCGCGCCAGGACGCCGGATGCCAGCCGGTGCCGTCCAGGGCGACGGCGAGATGCAGCGGGGAAGCGGGAGTTGAGGACACGTCGGTGCCTTCCTTGATGTCCGTACGACAGGGCCGGCTCACCGGGCGGGCGTCGGCGACGGCGAGCGCGGCGGCAGGAGACCCGGGCGCGGTGCCGGGGAGAGAAGGGAGGAGAAGGAGAGGAGGTCAGCGGCGACAGAGTGCGGCGGACACGCGCTGGAGGTCTATGTGCGGCCGGGAGTGCAGACGCACGGAGCGGTACGGGTGCGCAACGCAGGGCGGGAGTACGCGGGTCACGGCCGTCACCTCCGTCCGTCGGGCGCGGCGGGCCTGGTCGGCGACCGCCGGGCGGATCCCGTCACGAGTACAACGCCCGGCCGGCGCCGGGTGTTCCCGGTGTGCGGACCCGGACGATCCGTGAGCGGCGGCGGAACGTGAACCCGATCGACTCGTAGAGCCGGATCGCCCGGCGGTTGTCCGCGGCCGCGTGCAGGAACGGGGTGTCCCCGCGGTCCCGGATGCCCGCGGCGACCGCGCGCACCAGCCGGGTGGCCAGGCCCCGGGTGCGGTGCCCGGGGTCGGTGCAGACGGCGCTGATCTCCGTCCAGCCGGGGAGCCGCAGCCGCTCCCCCGCGAGGGCGATCAGCCGGCCCTCGTACCGGATGCCGCGGTAGGACCCCATGTCGACGGTCCGGTTCAGGAACGGGCCGGGGCGGCTCCGGGCGACCAGGTCGAGGATCTCGGGGACGTCCGCGGGTCCCAGCCGTACCGCCTCCGGGTCGGGTGCGGCCCGCAGGGCGGTGTCGACGAGCTGGACCCCCTCCCCGCCGCCGACGACCTCCCACCCGTCCGGAACCCGCTCGACGGGCTTGATCCGTACGGTGGTTCCGGGACCGGCCAGCGTGTGCAGGTCGGTCCAGGCGGCCGGGTCGGCGGGGTCGGCGAGGGCGGCGAAGTCGTAGGTCCCGGGCAGGTAGCGGGCGGCGCGGCCCACGCGTTCGGCGAGGTGGGCGTGCGGGCCGTCGAGAGCGGCCCAGACCGCGTTGTCGAGGACGGCCGTGCCGGCCGGGGCGGGGGCTCCGCCCGCGCGGAGGTCGGTCGTTGGGGCCACGGAGGCGGAGTCCCTTCTCGGCTCGGTGTCACTGGTCGGGACGGCTGGACCGTCAGGAGTTGTCCAGCGGCAGGCCGGGCGGGTTGACCTCCGACTTGGCCACGGCCTCGTTGGAGAGGTTGTAGGCGGCCAGCCACTTGGCGTACTGCCCGTGCTCGATGAGGTAGTTGATGGCGTCGGCGAGCGGCTCGGCGAGACCGCTGTCCTTCTTGGCGGTCGCGGCGATCAGTCCCTGGAGCGTCTCACCGGCCCCGGAGAAAGTGCCCGCGTTGCGGGTGGGGTTGGGCGTGTCGGCGGTCTGCCGGGCCCGGTAGGCGACGCTGGGGTTCGGGCCGAAGAAGGCGTCGATCTTGCCGCTGCCGAGCGCCAGGTTGATGGAGTTCTGGTCGGGGAAGTACTTGACGGTGAGCTTCTTGCCCTCCTTGGCCAGCTTGGCCTTCCACTCCAGGAGGATCTTCTCCTGGTTGGTGCCGGAGCCCACGGAGACCGTCTTGTCCGCGAGGCTCTTGTAGTCGCCGTCGAACTTCCAGGTGTTCTTCTTCAGTACCTCGAAGGCCAGGTTGTCCTGACGGTAGGAGGCGAACTCGTACTTCTTCTTGCGCTCCTCGGTGTCGGTCACGTTGGAGAAGGCCACGTCGACCTTGCCGCTGTCGACGCCGACGAAGAGGTTCTCCCAGGTGGAGTTCCTGATCTCGGGCTTGAGGCCGAGAACGGCGGCCACCAGGCGGCCGAAGTCGGGCTCGGAGCCGGTGAGCGTCTTCTGGTCGCTGCCCACGAAGTTCAGGGGCGCGGACCCCGACGGCAGGGCCCCGACGCCGATGACGAGCTTGCCGCTCCTGCGGACGGCGGCAGGCAGTTCGGCGCTGATCGACTTCACCTCGGAGACCTTCAGTTCGGTCTCCTCGGCGGCTCCGTTGGACAGCTGCCCCACGGTGACCGTTCCGGTGGTCTCGGTCCGGGCGGCCGCCTCGCTGTCGCCCCCGCAGGCGGTGAGCCCGGTGGCGAGGGTGGCGACGGCGGTCGCCGCGGTGATGCCGCGTGTCAGGCTGCGTCGGGAGATGTGGCTGGGCATGGCGTGGCTGTCCTTGTCTCGCTGTCGAGGGAAGTGAGGTGGTGCGGTGGTGCCGTGGGGGGGGCGTGGGTACGCCGCCGGGGGGCGGGTCAGAGCACCCTGGCGAGGAAGTTCCGGGTCCGTTCGTGCCGCGGCCGGTCCAGCACCTTCTCGGGCGGGCCCTGTTCGACGATCCGGCCGCCGTCGATGAAGACGACCCGGTCGGCGATCTCGCGGGCGAAACCGATCTCGTGGGTGACGATGACGAGCGTGGTGCCGCTGGTCGCCAGGTCCTTGATGACGGCCAGTACCTCGCCGACGAGTTCGGGGTCGAGCGCCGAGGTCGGTTCGTCGAAGAGGATGACCCCGGGGCGCAGGGCGAGGGCGCGGGCGATGGCGACGCGCTGCTGCTGCCCGCCGGACAGCTGGCGCGGGTAGGCGCCGGTCCGGTCGCCGAGCCCCACCCGTTCGAGGAGTTCCCGGGCGAGCTCCCGGGCTGCCGGCCTGGTCAGCCTGCCGGTGGCGGCGGGGGCCGCGGCGACGTTGTCGAGGACCGTCAGGTGCGGAAAGAGGTTGAAGTTCTGGAAGACGAAACCGATCCGGCTGCGCTGCGCCAGGATGGCGCGTTCGCCGAGCTCCTTCAGGTGCTCCCCCTGACGCTTCACGCCGATCGGCTCGCCGCCGACGCTGACGTGGCCGATCTCGGGCTTCTCCAAGTGGTTCATGACCCTGAGCAGGGTCGACTTGCCGGAGCCGGACGGGCCGAGGATCACGGTGACCTCGCCGGGGCGGATGGACAGGTCGATGCCGTCGAGGACGCGGTGGGTGCCGTACCACTTGTGGACGTCGTGCACCTCCAGCGCGGCGGGGGCGGCCTCCTCGAAGGCGGGTGCGCTCGTCATACGGCGGCCTCCCTGCGCAGCCGGGCCCGCAGGTCGGTGAGTCCGGCCAGGGCCTTCTGGACCGGGGTCGGCGGCAGGGTGCGCGTGGCACCGCGGGCGTAGTACCGCTCGACGTAGAACTGGACGACGGACACGGCGCTGGTCAGGATCAGGTACCAGACGGTGGCGACCAGCAGCAGCGGCACGATGTCGCCGGGGTAGGTGTTGCCCATCGACTGCACGGACCCGAACAGGTCGAGCAGGGACACGTAGAACACCAGGGACGTGCTCTTGACGAGGCCGATGAGCTGGTTGACGTAGTTCGGTGTGATGGACCTGAGGGCCTGCGGGAAGACGATCCTGCGGAACCGGTAGCCCCTGGGCAGTCCGAGCGCGGCGGCCGCCTCGTGCTGTCCCTGGTCGACGGAGAGCAGGCCGCCGCGTACCACCTCGGCCGCGTACGCCGCCTCGTTGAGACTGAGCCCCACGACGGCGATCGCCAGGTCGGTGGCCAGCTTCGACTCGTCGAAGGTGACGAAGGCGGGGCCGAACGGCACGCCGAGGCTCAACGTCCGGTACAGGGCGCTGAAGTTGTACAGGAAGATCAGCACCACGATCAGCGGGATCGAGCGGAACAGCCAGGTGTACGTCCAGCTGACGGCGCGCAGCACCGGGCTTCCGGACACTCTGGCGAGCGCCAGCAGGATGCCGCCGGCCAGTCCCAGTACGGCGCTGAGCGCGGCGACTTCGAGGGTGACACCGAGGCCGTCCAGCACGGTCGGGCGCAGGAACCAGTAGCGGAATCGGTCCCACTGGTAGAAGGGGTTCGTCACCAGTCCGTGCAGGATCTGCGCGACCAGCACGAGGACGATCGCGGTGAGGATCCAGCGGCCGGGGCGGCGCAGCGGCTGAACGTGCTGCGCGGTGCGTTGTTTTGACGGTGTGTCGGACGGTGGCGCCTCGGCGAGAGAGAGGGCGGCGCCTGGGGGTTCGCTCATGGCGGGCTCCGGCTGGGGGTCGGACGGCCCCGGACGGCGCGGCGGGCGGGTGTGCGGCACCACGGCACTGGGGCACGGGAGGGCACACGGGTACGCGCGGGACCGGGAACCGGGCGGGCGACGGCACACCGGACGGACGGTGTGCCCGGGGAACGCGGGGGGCCGAGAAGCGGGAGGTCAGCCCGGACAGCGGGCAGAGCCCGGTGCGGTACACAGTGCGCTGCTGACGCGGAGCAGATCGACGGCGCGGTCGGCGACCAGGAGCTGGGCGGACGGTACGCAGCCCTGGGGGCGGCTCGGGGCCGTCCTGGGGCTTGCGTACATGGCGTCACCTGTCACTGTCCGGGCCCGTGGGCCTCGCGCTTACCGAGAACGTCGTCCGGTCCGGTCGTCACCTGGGGCACCCCACCGCGGTGCGAGGGTTGCCGGTCAGCGAGCCAGGGCTTGGCGCTGACGCTCGTGACCGTTCTGAGCGGAAAGTAAGGCAGTCGGCCGCGGGAATGTCAACGGCCGTCCGCGAAGTGGACGCCGGACGCCCTTCCTCACCTGCGGGAAACGTCCGGCGCGTCGGCCGCGTGACCGGCCCAGTCCAGGATCTGGACGGCCGCCCCGGCCGCCTCCAGGCCCTGGCAACGGCCGTGGTGGCGGCGGGAGATGCCGTCGAGGTCGACGTGCCGGCCGAAGGCGTGACGGGCGGCCAGGCGGCGGGCGTAGGCCCACAGGGCGTGGTGGCCCGTGATCCGGTGGACCGCGGAGGCGTCGAGGTGGCAGCGGTGCACGGTGTCGAGCTGGACCAGGGTCACCCACAGCTCGACGTCGGCCGCGGTGAGCCGGTCGCCGACCAGGTACTCCGCGTCGAGCAGCCGCCGCTCCAGCCGGCCGAGGGTGCCGAGCAGGACCTCCAGGGCGGCGGCCCGTTCCGCCGGATCCGTTCCGGCCCGTCCGGCACTCTGGGCGGCCCCCTCGATGCCCTCGGTGCACATCCGCTCGACGGCCTCGATCACGGACTCCGTTCCGCACGGGTACAGACAGGTGCCGCCGTCGTACGCGAAGCGGTCGAGGTCGCGCAGGATGTCGCGGGCGTGGGTGCTGACGATGCGTCCGGACCAGTCGTCACTGAGCACGGGCGCGAGGGCGGGGCCGCTGTAGTGGTGGGCGCTCGCCTCGTACAGCGGCAGCAGCGCCGCGTGGCCGCCGTCGGGACGGTCGGGGACCGCGGGCAGCGGGGTGACGGGACAACTGCCGTCCAGGGCCAGGAGGCTGTGGCCGACGGCGAGGCGCAGCCCGTCGGGACAGGCGGTCGAGAGATGGAGCCGGTAGCGGTGCGGCACGGCGTAGTGGCCGCTGCGGGCGTCCCGGCCGATCCGGCCGCGGAAGGCGGGGGCGCTGCGGTGGACGTCCGGGACGGCGGCGAGCGGACTGGTGGACATGCGTCTCCCCTGGTCGTTGGGCGTGCGGAAGGGCGCACCGGCGGGCGCCTCGTGCGGTGCGGGCGAGGGGGCCCGGCTCAGTGCCGGCCGCTGATGGCGCTGCAGACGCGCAGCAGATCGATGTGCAGGCGGGAGGTGAGCAGGGGGGCGCGGAACGGCGTTCGGCCTGCTCGGCCGGTGACCGTCTCGAGGCGCGCCATGTTTTCCTACCTGTTCACTAGGATTCCCTCCCTGGAGTGTCGATCCGGCTCCGTACGACGTCAAGGGGGCGTCCACGCCTGGGACTCCGGGCGGGTCGACACGGCGGCCGGGAAGGGACGCGGGGACTCCTCAGCGAGAGAGACATGTGACATAGTACTGACGTGGCAAAGCGACTGACCTGCGATGTCGTGGTCGTCGGAGCCGGAATGGTGGGCGCGGCCTGTGCGCTGTACGCCGCACGCGCCGGCCTCGACGTTCGAGTGGTGGACCGGGGCCCGGTGGCCGGCGGCACCACCGGCGCCGGCGAGGGCAACCTGCTCGTCTCCGACAAGGAACCTGGGCCGGAGCTCGAACTGGCCCTGCTGTCCGCCGGGTTGTGGGCCGAGCTGGCGGAGGAGCTGGGCCGGGCGATCGAGTACGAGCCGAAGGGCGGCCTGGTGGTCGCCTCGACGCCGGACGCCCTGTCGGCGCTGGCCGGCTTCGCCGGGGGCCAGCGTGCCGCCGGCGTCACGGCCGAGCCGGTCGGACCGGATGAACTGCTGCCCCTGGAGCCTCACTTGGCCCCCGGTCTGGCGGGCGGAGTGCGCTACCCGCAGGACGCCCAGGTGATGCCCGCACTGGCCGCCGCCCACCTGCTGCGCGCCTCCGGTGCCGCCGTGCACACCGGCCACACGGTGACCGGTGTGCTCCGCGCGGCGGAGGGACCGGTGCGCGGCGTCCGCACCGACCGGGGCGACATCCACGCGTCGGCGGTGGTCAACGCGGCCGGCACCTGGGGCGGCGACCTCGCCTCGCTCGCGGGCGTCCGGCTGCCGGTGCTCCCCCGGCGCGGCTTCGTCCTGGTCACCGAGCCGCTGCCGCGGATGGTGCGGCACAAGGTGTACGCCGCCGACTACGTGGCCGACGTGGCCAGCGACTCGGCGGCCCTGCGCGCCTCACCGGTGGTGGAGGGCACGGCCGCGGGACCCGTCCTGATCGGCGCCACCCGCGAACGGGTCGGCTTCGACCGCTCGTTGTCGCTCCCCGCCGTGCGGGCGCTCGCGGCCGGGGCGATCGGGCTGTTCCCCTTCCTGGAACGGGTGCACGCCCAGCGGACGTACGCGGGCTTCCGGCCGTACCTGCCCGACCACCTCCCGGCGATCGGACCGGATCCCCGGGCGCCCGGACTGTTCCACGCCTGCGGGCACGAGGGCGCCGGCATCGGACTGGCCCCCGGTACCGGGCAGTTGATCGCCCACGCGCTCACCGGCAGGGCGACCGGACAGGACATCGCACCGTTCCGGCCGGAGCGGTTCGAGGACGACGCGTTCGAGGACGAGTTCGACGACGGAGGCGAGGCCCGGTGAATCCGATGGAGCTGACCCGGGCACGGCCGGGCGAGGCCTTCACCGTGACGTTCGACGGACGGCCACTGCCGGCGCTGCCGGGCCAGACGATCGCGGCGGCGCTGTGGTCGGCGGGTGTGACGGCCTGGCGCCGCACGCGGGGCACCAGAGCGCCGCGCGGGGTGTTCTGCGGGATCGGCGTGTGCTTCGACTGCCTGGTCACCGTAGACGGCCGCCCGAACAGGCGGGCCTGTCTGGTGCCCGTGCGCCCGGGACAGCTGATCCGCAGCCAGGAGGGGACGGGCCACGACGATGACTGAACACCCTCGTCTCGCCGTGATCGGCGCCGGTCCGGCCGGGCTCGCCGCGGCCCTGGCGGCGGCCGCCCGGGGCGTCCGCGTGACCCTCCTGGACGCCGCCGACCAGGCGGGCGGCCAGTTCTACCGGCAGCCCGCCCCGGCTCTCGGCGCCCGCCGGCCGCAGGCCCTGCACCACCAGTGGCGCACCTGGGAGCGGCTGCGGAACGGTCTCGACCGGCACCGAGCCGCGGGACGTGTCACCCACCTGACGGATCATCACGTGTGGTGCGTGCGGCGCGGCTCCGGTCCGGCGCCGATCACCGTGCACGCGCTGCTGGGCCCGGATCAGGACGAGGGGATCACCGTCCGCGCCGACGCCGTCCTGCTCGCCACCGGAAGCTGTGAACGCGTGCTGCCGTTCCCCGGCTGGACACTGCCCGGGGTCGTCACGGCGGGCGGCGCGCAGGCCATGCTCAAGGGCGGCCTGGTGCTGCCCGGCCGGACGGCGGTCGTCGCCGGAACCGGCCCGCTGCTGCTCCCCGTGGCCACCGGGCTCGCCGCGGCGGGCGCCCGCGTGGCCGCGCTGGCCGAGTCCGCCGGCCCCGGGGCCCTGCTGCGCCGGGCGCCCGCCCTGGCCGCACAGCCCGCGAAGCTCGCCGAGGGCGCCGGCTACGCGGCCCGGCTGCTGCTGCACGGCGTGCGGGTGCTGCCCCGGCACACGGTGGTCGAGGCGCACGGCACCGGCCGGCTGGCGGCGGTCACCGTGGCCGCGCTCGGCCGGGACGGGCGGACCAGGCCGGGCAGTGCTCGGCACATCCCCTGCGACACCCTCGCCGTCGGTCACGGCCTGCTGCCGCACACCGACCTCGCGGAGACCCTCGGCTGCACCCTGGCCGGCACGGACGTACGGGTCGACGACGAGCAGCGCACCGACGTGCCCGGCGTCTGGGCCGCCGGTGAGACCACCGGCGTCGGCGGAGCGGCCCTGGCGCTCGCCGAGGGCCATGTCGCCGGCCGCTCGGTCGCGGCCCGGCTGCACGGCACGGTCCCCGACCCGCGCCGCTGGGCCGCCGCCCGGGCCAGGAGCCGGCTGCGGTCGTTCGCCGCCGCCCTCGACGCGGTGTACGCGCCGCCGGCGGGCTGGGCCGGGGAGGTCCCGGACGACACGGTCGTGTGCCGCTGCGAGGAGGTCACCGCCGGGGAGGTCCGTACGGCCGCGGAGACGCTCGGCGCCTCGGACCCGCGCACCGTGAAGCTGCTGACCCGGGCCGGAATGGGCTGGTGCCAGGGCCGGATGTGCGCGCCCGCGGTGGCCGCCCTCACCGGCTGCCCGCTCACGCCGGGACGCCGGCCGTTCGCGCGGCCGGTACCGCTCGGCGTCCTGGCCGCACTGCCCGACCCGGACTGACACCCCGGCCGTCGCAGGAACGACCCCGACCCTCAGTGGTATGTCACACCCTACGAAATGGGAGACGACGCATGACGCAGACCCGGCACCGCCCCTGGCACGGCATCCTCGTGGCCACCGCGCTCCCCCTGCGCGACGACCTCTCCGTCGACCACGACCGCTACGCCGAGCACTGCGCCTGGCTGGTCGCCAACGGCTGCGACGGCGTCGTACCGAACGGCTCGCTCGGCGAGTACCAGGTGCTCACCCCGGAGGAACGCGCCCGGGTGGTTGAGACCGCCGTGGCCGCGATCGGCGGTGACCGGGTGATGCCGGGCGTCGCCGCTTACGGCTCCGCCGAGGCCCGCCGCTGGGCCGAGCAGGCCGCCGAGGCCGGATGCGCGTCGGTGATGCTGCTGCCGCCCAACGCCTACCGGGCCGACGAGCGGTCCGTGCTCGCCCACTACGCGGAGGTCGCCCGGACGGGCCTGCCGGTGGTGGCGTACAACAATCCGGTCGACACCAAGGTCGACCTGGTGCCCGAACTCCTCGCCCGGCTGCACGCCGAGGGGCACGTCCACGCGGTCAAGGAGTTCTCGGGCGACGTCCGCCGGGCCTACCGCATCGCCGAACTCGCCCCGGAACTCGACCTGCTGGTCGGCGCCGACGACGTCCTGCTGGAGCTGGCCGTGGCGGGCGCCAAGGGCTGGGTGGCCGGCTACCCCAACGCGCTCCCCCGCGCCTCGGCGGAGCTGTACCGTGCCGCGGTGTCCGGTGACCTGACCACCGCGCTCCCCCTCTTCCGGCAGCTGCACCCGCTGCTGCGCTGGGACTCGCGGGTGGAGTTCGTGCAGGCGATCAAACTGTCCATGGACGTCGTCGGGCGGTACGGCGGCCCGGTGCGCCCGCCGCGCGTACCGTTGGCGCCGGAGCAGCAGGCCGCGGTCCGGGCGGCCACCGAGAAGGCCGTCGCCGCGGGGCTCGTCTGACAAGGAGACCGGTCAGTGCGCAGCACACTCGTCCTGCACGCCGTCGACTCGCACACCGAGGGCATGCCGACCCGCGTGATCACCGGCGGGATCGGCACCGTACCCGGTGCGACGATGAACGAGCGACGGCTGTACTTCCGTGAACACCGCGACCAAGTCAAGCGGTTGCTGATGAACGAGCCGCGCGGCCACTCCGCGATGAGCGGCGCGATCCTCCAGCCGCCGAGCCGCCCCGACTGCGACTGGGGCGTGATCTACATCGAGGTCTCCGGCTATCTGCCGATGTGCGGGCACGGCACGATCGGGGTGGCCACCGTGCTGGTGGAGACCGGCATGGTGGACGTGGTGGAGCCGGTGACCACCATCCGGCTCGACACCCCGGCGGGGGTGGTGGTGGCCGAGGTGACCGTTCAGGACGGCGCCGCGCGGGACGTGACCCTGCGGAACGTGCCGTCGTACGCCGTCGCCCTGGACCGCGAGATCACCCTGCCCGACGGCCGCACGGTCACCTACGACCTCGCGTACGGCGGCAACTTCTACGCGATCCTCCCCCTCGACGCCTTCGGGCTGCCCTTCGACCGCTCCCGCAAGGACGACATCCTCGCCGCCGGCCTGTCCCTGATGAGCGCCGTCAACGCGGAGGCGGAACCGGTGCACCCCGAGGACCCCTCCATCCGCGGCTGCCACCACGTCCACCTCCTGGCCCCCGGCGCCACCGCCCGGCACTCCCGCCACGCGATGGCCATCCATCCGGGCTGGTTCGACCGCTCCCCGTGCGGTACGGGGACCAGCGCGCGCATGGCGCAGCTGCACGCGCGCGGTGAACTCCCCCTGCACACCGAGTTCGTGAACGAGTCGTTCATCGGCACGCACTTCACCGGGCGGCTGCTCGGCACGACGGAGGTGGCCGGGATCCCGGCCGTGCTGCCCAGCTTCACCGGCCGCGCGTGGATCACCGGCACCGCCCAGTACCTGCTGGATCCCACCGACCCCTTCCCCGAGGGGTTCGTCCTCTAGACTCACCCCGGTGATGCGTGACATGGCACAGGATGCGACGGCCGCCGACCTGCCCGCGCTCCCCCGGCTCGGCGGCCGGCGGAGCAGCTTTCGCGAGCGGGTGGCCGACGCGCTGCGCGCCGCACTGGTCGCGGGCGAGCTGCGGCCCGGCGAGGTCTACTCGGCGCCGTCGCTCGCCGCCCGCTTCGGCGTCTCCGCGACGCCGGTGCGGGAGGCGATGCTGGACCTGGCCAAGGAGGGCCTGGTCGACACCGTGCCCAACAAGGGCTTCAGGGTCACCGCCGTCTCCGACCGGCAGCTCGACGAGTACACGCACATCCGCGCGCTGATCGAGATCCCCACCGTGGTCGAGCTCGCGCGCACGGCGGACCGCGTCTCCCTGGAGGCCCTGCGGCCCGCGGCCCGGGAGATCGTCACCGCCGCCGTGGCGGGCGACCTGATCGCCTACGTCGAGGCGGACACCCGCTTCCACCTCGGTCTGCTGGCGCTCGCGGGCAACGCCCACCTCGTGGAGGTCGTCGCCGACCTGCGCAAACGATCACGTCTGTACGGGCTCACCGCACTGGTGGAGGCGGGCCGGCTGCTGGCCTCCGCCGAGGAGCACCTGGAACTCCTCGACGCGCTGCTGGAGCGCGACGGGAAGGCCGTGCGCGAGGTCATGACCCGGCACCTGGGACATGTCCGCGGCCTCTGGGCGTCGGCCGACTGATCCCCGGCGCGGTCCTTTCCGTCCGCCGGACATCTCACGGCGCCGAGGCCGCCGTACGACGCTATTTGCGTGATCCGGCGGTCCCGACGGGACAAGGAACGGCGATTTTGCGCCAGATCGGGGCATCCCCGACCATTGGCTGGTCCCGGCGATCCCGGGAACGTCAGTTCCATGAGAGGCGCACCACCCATGCACAGCACCGGAACCGTCTCGGCTCCGGCCTCGACGGAGACCCACGCGGCCCCCGCCGAGGACCCGCACGGCGACACCGGCCGGCACGCCCGCCGGTTCGGCCTGCCCGTCGCCACCGCTCTGGTGATGGGCAACATCATCGGCGGCGGCATCTTCCTGCTCCCCGCCTCCATCGCCCCCTACGGCACGGTCAGCCTGGTCGCCTTCGGCGTCCTCACCGTCGGCGCCGTCGCGCTGGCCCTGGTGTTCGGCCGGCTCGCCGCGCGCGACCCCCGCACCGGCGGCCCGTACGTGTACGCCCGTGAGGCCTTCGGCGACTTCGCCGGCTTCCTCGCCGCGTGGTCGTACTGGATCACCACCTGGGTGTCCAACGCCGCACTCGCCGTCGCCGCCGTCGGCTACCTCGACGTGCTGATCCCGGTGGGCGGCCACGCCTGGACCGCGTGCCTGGCCGCCCTCGCGCTGCAGTGGCTGCCCGCACTCGCCAACTTCGCCGGCACCCGCTACGTCGGCGCCGTGCAGCTGGTGTCCACGGTGCTGAAGTTCGTGCCGCTGCTGCTCGTCGCCGTGGGCGGGCTGTTCTTCTTCGACCCCTCCCGGCTCGGGCCGTTCAACTCCAGCGGGCACGGCGCGATCGGCGCGGTGTCCGCCTCGGCGGCCCTGCTGCTCTTCTCCTACCTCGGCGTGGAGTCGGCCGCCGTCAGCGCGGGCGAGGTCGAGAACGCCCGCCGGAACGTGGGGCGCGCCACCGTCATCGGCACCGCGGGTGCCGCGCTGGTCTACCTGCTGGGCACGCTCTCCGTCTTCGGCACGGTCGCGCACGACCGCCTGGTGAACTCCACGGCGCCGTTCTCGGACGCCGTGAACACGATGTTCGGCGGCACCTGGGGCGGTACGGCGGTCGCGCTGGCCGCGCTGGTCTCGATGACCGGCTGCCTGAACGGCTGGACGCTGCTGAGCGCCCAGACCCCCTACGCCGCCGCCAAGGACGGTCTGTTCCCGGCCGCCTTCGCGCGGCGCAGGCGGGGCGTGCCGACGGTGGGCGTCGGTGTCACGGTCGTCCTGTCCTCCCTGCTCACCGCGTACAACTACCTGTCGGGCTCAGGGAAGGTCTTCGAGGTCCTGGTGCTCGTCACCACATTCACGGCGACCGTGCCGTACCTGCTGGCGACGGCCGCGCAGCTGTTCCACCTCGTGTCCGGCGACCGCCCGGTCGACCGGGGCCGGCTGCTGCGGGACTCCGCGATCACCGCGGTGGCCGCGGTCTTCTCCATCTGGCTGATGGCGGGCGCCGGTTACGCGGCGGTCTACCAGGGCGTGCTGTTCCTGTTCGCCGGCATCCTCGTCTACGCGGTGATGGCGGCCCGCCGCCGTCGCCACGAGACGGCGTCGGCCGGGGCGGGACGCCACGGCGCCGTGCTGGCTCGCTCAGGAAGGGCGTCCTGACGCGCTCCTCGACACAGACATGCGCAGCGCCGCCCATCCTGGGTGCGCAGACGGCCTCCGCCAGGCTACGGAGCCGGTCGGGACGGCAGGACCTGCACCTGTGTCCCCTGCCGACCGAAGGAGGCGGCGGCCTCACCACCCGCCCTTCCTGCGCTCGGCCAGCCTGCGCAGGTCGTCAAACGAGAGCAGCCCCTGGAGCCCCGACGGCAGTGGCAGCCCGGTCTCCGATCTCGCGGCGGCGGCGGCCTTGTCGAGCAGCTGGGCGAGTCGCCCGCACAGCTTGCCCGACGGCAGTTCCCGGATCTCCCCGACTCGGGGTAGCTGGACACCCCGCAGGTACTTGGTCGCTTCGTCCGTACCACGAACGCGTTCCAGGAGGACGTAGCAGATCTCCGGGACCTCGGCTGTCTCCGCCACTTGGGTCTGTCTGTTCACGTCGGCCATCGACTTGGCGAGGCTCACCAGGGCATATCCGGCGCGCGAGGCATCGAGGTTGAAACCAACTCGGTCGTCCAGCGCCAGGGCCGCCAGTCCCGCGGACGTCTGGGCCTGACCGTCGCTCCGCAGGCAGATGGAGTACTCCACGAGGAACCCCCTGATGTGACGCCGGTAGTCCCGGTACTCGTTCAGGTGTGGGGCCAGTCCGCGGCCATAGACGAGAGCCTTGCCCCTGTCCTCCATCCGCATCGCCCGCAGGAGCGAGACTCTCGACTCGAGGACGTCGCCTCCGGTGCCCACGACCGCGCCTTTGGCCGCCCAGACGGCCTCGGGGCCACGGAGGTCGCGGGACAGCAGATAGGCGTCCCGATAGCCCTCCTCATCAGTGGCACCGGCTACGAGCAGGCTTCCACCCGCCTGCCCCACCAGCTCGTACACCTTCTGGGCAGCCCCCTCCTTCTCCAGCGCCGTCACGACGATGGCGGCGATGGACGGGTGCCGACAGTACACACGGTTTCCGGCGATCGTCACCGCCGCCTCCCGGCCGAGGGTCTTGAGGATCTTCCCGTCGGCGAAGACCGTGTCGAGTCCGACCATGGCGGCGATGACGGCCCTGCTGGCCCCCTTGCCCCGGTTGCCGTCCTGGTCGAGCACGTGCTGCATCAGACAGATCCCCGCGAACACGTCGCCCAGGTCCAGGGAGTCCGTCAGCCGCACCTGGCGCAGTTTGCGCAGAAGGTCCTCCACCCGGTCACCGAGGCCCGATCCATGGCGGACGTCGAGCACCGCCCCGAAGAGGGTGTTTCCCTGCTCGGCCATCACGCCCGCCGATCCGATCAGCCGATCCCGGACCTCACTCACTCCGGAGGCGTGGAACGGCAACAGTCCGTTGCGCTCCCACGCCTCGGCGAGGTTCTGGGCGTCCTCACGGGTGATGCCGTGGAAGAGGACGTCCTCGAACGACGGCCGCAGACGCCCAGCCCCCTGCCACCAGAGGCGGTCGTGGCTGGCTAGCAAAAAGGCGATGCCGGACTCCTCGCGGGCCCAGAAGTCCTTCGTGGCGACGAGATCGTCCACGGCCAGGTCCGCCTCGTCGATACAAATCAGTGTCCTCGCCGAGGAACCGGCTTCTTCCAGCCACTCCTCGGTGATGGCGGGCGCGCCCGGCTCCCGCCACAACACCCGCCAATCGGGCCGAGTTTCCGCGACAGTGACGGCCACCTGGCGAACGGCGAGCGATTTACCCTCGCCGAGCGGGCCGATGGCCACCACACCGCGACCACCTCCGGCGTCGAGCGCCCGGTCCACTTCCTCCCTCAGCCGGGTCGTCGCGCTGAGCAGTGGCCACTGCCCCGGATCCGCATCCGCCCACTCCGGCTGACGGCCCTCGACGAACGCCGACGGCTCGTACGAGGAGGAGCGACGGGGATGACGTGGGACACGCGAGTAGCCGAACGGTGCGGCCTCCTCCGATTCGGTCTGCGCGCCGTCGGGGAGGTCATCCGAGAAGAGGGCGTGCCCGTCGACCCCGAGATAGAGGCTGAAGCCCGGTGCCTCGACCAGTTCCTTCAGCGGACCGTCGCCGACGACGACCGCTACGTCGGAGTCGTATGCCGCCCAAAGCACTTGCGCTTGAAGGGAGTCGGCGTCGTGGATGATCCTGCTCCGAAGGCTCCTCATGAAGCCGTCCAGCCAACCGCTGTATCCCACGACCAGCACCACGGAGTCGATCAGGAGCCGCTGGAGGAGCTGGTCCAGCCTGGGGCGCGGCGCGGTGATGCGGGTCGGGGCGTTGCTGGTCGCCGCACCGGTCCAGTGGCCGTGGATGTGGAGGACCGGCTGGTGTACGAACTGGTCCAGCTGCTCGATCGTCGGCGCAGCGTCGGTGGGGACGGGGTACGCCATCGACTCGATACCCTCCCTGCGCAGGGCGATCTCGATCAGCGGATCGAAGTTCGTCGTGATGACAGGGCCGCGCACCCGGCCGTTCAGGTCCGAGAAGAAGCGGGCGAAGCGTTGGTATCCGGTCGGCACCCGCCAGGTTCCGTCCCGTTCGAGGTCCTGGCACTTCTCCCGGTCATTCGCGACCGCGGCCACTTCCTCCGGCCGCACGTCCTCGCAGGCCTGCAGCACGGCCGCGCGGATCGCGCGCATCACGGCGGGCTCGCCCGCCAGCTTCGTCAGCATCGCTGCGGCGTTCTGGTATTTGAGGCCGGGATCGGGTTCTCGGGCGAGGGTCTCGTCGAAGCGGGCCCGGCCGCGCGACGGAATCTGCTCACGGAACATCGTCATCAGTTCCGGGACACCGGGAAGCACAGCGCTGCTGATCCCCGAGCCGAACACCGTGATGAGACGACGGTCAGCTTCCTGCGCCATCACTTCAAGACGAATCCTGAGATCGTCCATATCGCCGATGTCGATAGGATGCATGGGGAAATCAAACCACAAGGACGATCAGGAAAAAGGCACTTGGGGCCGTCCGGAGGGCAGTTGACGGCACAACCGACCGTACATCGTGACCCGCGCTCTGCCACGTACACAGGTGTCGCTCCTGTCTGTCAGGCCGGCCCTGTGCCGCAACAATGTCCGCGCTCGGAGGGAAGGGCTGGGATGGCACCTCTGCACTTGGGCGTCATGGCGGTATTCACCATCTGCGGCATAGCGTTGCAAATCTGGTCTTCACAGCCCCAACGGGCTGGGCGTCATTACGCGTTGCAGCTGCCTGTCGTCCTGTTCTACTCCCTGGCGGCCGCCCTCTTCCTCTTCTCCGTCTTCCCCGATTCCATGACCGAGGGCCGGGCCCTCGGGTTCGGGATCGGGGGCGCGGCGGGCTTCGCCGCCTTCTTCATGCTGGCGAGCTTCACCTGGTTGAGTAGGACCCGTGGAAGGGACGAACTGGCGGGCCGGGTGAAGAAGTTGACGCGAGAGAACGCCGCGCTGCGACGCAGGGTGTCGGCCGGACGGGACAGTGGCGGCCCGCCCCGTGTCCTCAGCGAGTGCACGCGGTACGAACTGCCTCTGCGTGATAGTCGAAGGCACCGAGTGGGCATGGTCACCGGAAACCTCGCCAACGTTCTCGGAACGGACGTCTGGGTCAACCCGGAGAACACCCGCATGGAGATGTCCCGCGTCGACGAACCCACGGTCTCCGCCACGATCCGGTACCACGGCGGTGTCCGTGACGGCGCCGGACACCTGACTCACGACACCATCGGCCTGGAGCTGGCGAAGCATGTGACCGACCGCACCCACGTCGCCGCCGGCCAGGTCCTGGTCACCGGCTCCGGGGAACTGGAGGAGACCCACCAAGTACGGCGCATCGTGCACGTGGCTGCCGTTGAGGGTGAACCGGGCTCCGGTTTCCGCCAGGTGATCGACCTGGAGCGTTGCGTCCGAAACGTTCTCACCGAAGTGGATCGCCTGTCCGCCGAGGGCCCGGCGCTGCGCTCCGTCGTCCTGCCCCTCCTGGGAACTGGCGGCGGCAACAGCGACCTGGAGGCCACGGTGACAAGGCTTCTCTCGGCAACGATCGGCTATTTCCACTCCCACAAGGGCTCACGCATTCGCGTGGTGTACCTCCTGGCCTACACCGATGTACAGGCGGCTCTGTGCAGGGAGGCGCTGGCCGGGGAAGCGGCGCTGGCCGGGGACTGAGATCGCTCGCAGTGCCTGGCCGTTGTCCAAGACGATCGAAGGGTCGCCTCAGATTCCCTCTGAAACGACCCTCGATCTGCGACTTCGTAAAGTCGGGACGACAGGATTTGAACCTGCGACCCCTTGACCCCCAGTCAAGTGCGCTACCAAGCTGCGCCACGTCCCGCCGCGGTCCCACACGGTGTGTCCCGTGTGATCACGCAGGTCAACCCTACCGCACCTGGGCCGGTGCGCGTGTCGACTCGGCAGGCGCGGTGTGCACGGTGCGGCCGGGGCGGCGGACCGGGACGAGGAGGGCGGCGCCGGCCGCGGCCAGCAGCAGGACGGACAGCAGGGCCCAGGCGTGGGTGTAGCCGGACTCGTACGGCAGGCCGGAGGGCTGGAGCCGGCCGGTCACCAGGACGCTGGTGAGCGCGGCGCCGACGGAGCCGCCGATGGTGCGGATGTTGGCGTTCATGCCGGTCGCGGCGCCGGTCTGCTCCGGCGGGACGCTGCCCACCACCAGGTTGGCCATCGAGGCGAAGGCCAGCCCGATACCGAGCCCGAACAGGCCCGCGACGACGGCGATCTGCCACTGCTCGTCGTGCCGGAGGGTGAGCAGGCCGCAGGCCACCGCGCCGAGCGCGGCACCCGCGGTGAGCAGGGCCTTCGCGCCCACGCGAGGCTCCAGGCGGCCGGAGAGGACACCGGAGAGGAACATCGCGACGAGCATCGGC
Source organism: Streptomyces sp. 1222.5 (assembly GCF_900105245.1). Lineage (NCBI taxonomy): Bacteria > Bacillati > Actinomycetota > Actinomycetes > Kitasatosporales > Streptomycetaceae > Streptomyces > Streptomyces sp. 1222.5. The sequence continues at coordinate 1,556,986 of NZ_FNSZ01000001.1, forward strand.
AGCATGAGCAGTCCGGACGCGGTGACGCTCGCGCCGAAGCCGTAGCCTGCCGCGGAGGGCGTCTGGACGAAGCCGGGCAGGAAGGACCAGATCGCGTACATGCCCGCGCCGAAGAGCAGGGCGGCCGTGTTGGTGGTCCACACGGCGGGCAGCCGCATCACGCGCAGGTCGATCAGCGGGCTGCGGGAGCGGGCCTCGGCCGTGAGCCACAGGGCGAACAGCACGACGGCGGCGGTGAACAGGCCGAGCACCTCGGGCGAGCCCCAGCCCCACCGCGTGGCCTGGCTCAGCGGCAGCAGCAGGGCCACCAGCCAGCCGGAGAGCAGACCGGCACCCGCCCAACTGACCTTCCCCTCGGCCCGTTTGGGGGACTCGGGGACGTAGCGCGCGGCGATCAGGACGGTCGCGGCGACGATCGCGACCGGTATCCAGAACAGCCACCGGTAGTCGAGCGCGGAGACGATCGGGCCGGCGGCCACGATGCCGACGCCACCGCCCGCGGCGATCACCGCGGAGAGGTTGCTGATGCTGCCGGGGACCTCGGCGGCGGCGAACTCGTCCCGGATGATGCCGAAGGAGAGCGGGAACAGGGCGCCGCCGACGCCCTGGACGATCCGGGCGACGATGAGGACGCCGATGTTCGGGGCCAGCGCGGCGACGAGACAGCCGGCGAGGACCGTCACCAGGACCGCGACGAGGGTGCGCTTCTTGCCGGCGAGGTCGCCGACCCGGCCGAGGATCGGGGTGAAGACCGAGGCGGACAGCAGGTAGGCCGTCATCACCCAGGTCGCGGTGGACTGTGAGGTGTGCAGGGCGTGCTGGACGGTCGGCAGGGCCGGCGCGATCAGCGACTGGAGCATGGAGAACACGCCGGCACCGGTCGCGAGGACCGCGAAGGTGAGGCGGGTGGACTTGCGGGGCATGAAGGAGCCTCTCCGGAATGCGTGACGCGGAGGGTGCGAAGGTCTGACGGCGGGCCGCGCGGGCCCGTACGGAAGGGGTGCGGCGGGCAGGCGCCGGGACGCGTCCGTCCACGGCGGAGCCACCTCCGCACTGCTAAAGTGGAGGTACCCCTCCACTGTAACGGAGGTACCCCTCCGGTTCAAGATACGGAGGTCGAACTCCGTTTCGAGCCCACCCCCGGGAGGCAGAAGTGACGGCCACGCCGTTCCCCGTCGGCGAGATCGTGGCGACCCGCCGGCCGCACCGCAAGGACGCGGCACGCAACTACGACGCCCTGCTCGCCGCCGCCCGCGAGGCGTTCGCCGAGCACGGCTCGGACGCCTCGCTGGAGGACGTCGCCCGTCGCGCGGGCGTCGGCATCGGCACCCTGTACCGGAACTTCCCCACCCGCCGGGACCTCTTCGAGAGCGTCTACGCGGACGAGGTGAACACCCTGTGCCGGGCCGCTGTCGAACTCGCCGGCGGTGACCCCTGGGAGGCGCTGACCGCCTGGCTGGACCGGTTCGCCGGCTACATGGTCACCAAGCGGGCGGTGCGCGAGGCCCTGAACAACGAATCGGACATCTTCACGGCCTGCCGCGACTCCATGTACGCCGCCGGCGGCCCGCTGCTGGAGCGTGCGCAGCGGGCGGGCGTCGCGCGGACGGACATGGACTTCGGCGATCTGCTCCGGATGGTCGCCGGGATCATGGCGACGGCGTTCGACGACGACGCCCAGCGCGACCGGGTCCTCGCCATCGCCCTGGACGGGGTGCGCACCGGCCGCTGAGCCGGGCGTCCCGGATCCGCTCACGCCGGGCGTGCCCGTCGGTGGCCTACTTGATCAGCGCGTTGGCCACCACCACGATCAGCCCGAGCAGCGCGTCCCCGAGGCCGACGAGTACGGCGCCGGGCCAGCTGCGCGCCGCCCGGCGCGCCGTGACCAGGCCGAGCACGAAAAGGATGAGGATGTTGAGGACGAACGCCGCGTACTCGACGCCGTTGGCGGGCCACCACTTCCACCACGCGCCCGCGAGCAGCAGGACCGTCGGCAGCACGGCCGCCACGAGCGGCCACTCCTCGCGCAGGGCGAGCAGGATGTCCCAGCGGCGGTGGGGGCCCCGCTCGGCGATGTAGTGGGCGTATCCGTGGGCGAGGGCGGAGGCGCACGCGGTCACCAGGACCCAGGCGGCGTCGTAGCCGCGGACCTCGGCGGAGGTGTGCCCGTACTGGGTGAGCGCCGCGACCATCGAGCTGGCGAGGACGGGCGCCGTACACCCCGCCGAACAGGACGATCTCGCGCGTGCCGTGCTGCCGGGACGGTGCCGTGCCGGGCGCCGTGCTGTCGGACATGCTCCCCACGATCACCCGCTCCCCGCCCGCCTGCCAGTCCGCGCGCCCGACGAAGTGTCCTCCGACCAGGCCCGATGCCGCACACACTGTCCACGGCGGCGGGGTGCGGCCGCTCGCTAAGGTCGGCCCATGACGCACAGCTTCGCGCTCCACATCCCCGACGCCGGTCTCGAACCCGACCCCCTCGACCCGGAGCAGATCGTCTCCGGAACCCCGGAGGTGACCGGCAAGGTGGTCTGGGAGTCCCCGGACGGCAGGCAGATCCGCGGGATCTGGCAGATCACCCCCGGCGTGGTCACGGACACCGAGGCGGACGAGCTGTTCGTGGTGATCAGCGGGTCGGCGACGATCGAGGTCGAGGGCGGCCCCACGCTGACGGTGGGCCCGGGCGACATGGCGGTGCTGCGCGCGGGCGACCGTACGACGTGGACCGTGCACGAGACCCTGCGCAAGGCGTACGCGATCAATCTGTGAGGCCGCCGGCCGGCTCCCCGGTCGTGCCCCGGACCTCCAGCGTCGGTACGGCGAGGTGCACGCGCCCCTCACCGTCCGGCCGCTCGAAGCGGTCCAGCAGACAGCGTGCGGCACGCCGGCCCATCTCGTGCGGGGCGGTGTCCACGGTGGTCAGCCAGAGGTGGCGCAGCCGGGAGATGCCGGTGTTGTCGTAGCCGGCCACCGACAGGTCGCGCGGCACCCGCAGGCCCAGTTCCGCGGCCGCCGAGAGCGCGCCGATCGCGGCCATGTCGTTGACGCAGAAGAGCGCCGTCGGCCGGTCGGCGCGGCCGAGCAGCCGGACGGTCCCCCGGTACCCGCCCTCCTCGGTGAGGTCGCCGGGCTCGACGAAGGGCTCGGCGCCGTGGGCCCGCATCGCCGCCTCGAAGCCCCGCCTGCGCAGCGCGCCGACGGCGCCGTGGCCCGCGAGGTGCGCGATCCTGCGGTGGCCGAGGCCGAGCAGATGCTCGGTGGCGAGCCGGGCACCCCGTTCGTCGTCCCCGGCCACGACGTCCACGCCGGGCGCCCGCTGCTCATGGGCGCCCGCCACGACGACGGGCACACGCCGCGCCAGGCTGCCGAGTGCGCCCGCGTCCGGGACCGTGCCGACCACCACCAGCCCGTCGACGCCGAGGTCCAGGAAGGGCTCGGCGAGGTCGTGACCCAGCCGCCGGTTCAGACGGGCGTCGGCGAGGAGCATGTGCAGCCCGGCGGTGTGCAGCAGCGAGTTCAGACCGTCCAGGAGGTCCACGAACCAGGGGTTGCGCAGGTCGTCCAGGAGGACGCCGACCGTGCGGGTACGCCGCTCGCTCAGGCTGCGGGCAGCGGCGTTGGGCCGGTAGCCCAGCTCGTCCACGGCCCGCAGGACGGCGTCCCGCTTCTCGGCGCGCACCGGGCCGGAGCCGCGCAGCACCAGGGAGACCAACGACTTCGACACTCCCGCGCGTTCGGCCACGTCGCGGATCGTCGGAGGTCTCATGGATGGACCGTTCCATGGACCGATCCGGCTGTCAAAGGCCGGCGGGCGGCTCACCGGGGACGCGAGAGACCTGCTTGACAGCCGATCCATGTCCGGACATGGTGACCGGGACAGGAGATGGACCGGTCCAACGAGGGGCTGTCATGGTGGATGCGCTCGGTGTCGCCGTCGTCGGGTTCGGCTGGATGGGCCGGGTGCACACCCAGGCCTACGCCCGGCTCCCGCACCACTACCCCCGGCTTCCGCTGCGCCCGCGGCTGGTCGCGGTCGCCGAGGAGGTACCGGGGCGGGCCGAGGAGGCCGCCGAGCGGTTCGGGTTCGCCTCCGCCACCCGCGACTGGCGCGAGGTGGCCGCCGACCCGCGCGTCCGGGCGGTCAGCATCACCGCGCCGAACTTCCTGCACCGGGAGATCGGCGTGGCGATGGCCGAGGCCGGAAAGCACATCTGGATCGAGAAACCGGTGGGGCTGACCGCCGAGGACGCCCGAGCCGTCGCGGACGCGGTCGCGAAGGCGGGCGTCCAGGGCGCGGTCGGCTTCAACTACCGCAACGCGCCCGCCGTGGAAGCAGCCCGCGACCTGATCGCCACCGGCGGGATCGGCACGGTCACCCACGTGCGCATCCGGCTGTTCAGCGACTACGCGGCCCACCCGGACGGCGCCCTGACCTGGCGGTACGAGCGGGCGCGCGGGGGCAGCGGAGTGCTCGGCGACCTGGCCTCGCACGGCGCCGACCTGGCCCGCTTCCTGCTCGGCGACATCGCCTCCCTCATCGCCGACACCGCGGTCTTCGTCCCCGAGCGGGCGCGGCCGGCCGGTGCCACCGCCGGTCACGCCCTCGCCCCCGGCGGCGAGCGTGGCCCGGTCGAGAACGAGGACTACGTGGGCTGCCTGCTGCGTTTCGCCTCCGGCGCCCGAGGGGTGCTGGAGGCCTGCCGGGTCTCGGTCGGCGAGCAGAACACCTACGGCTTCGAGGTGCACGGCACCCGGGGCGCGGTGTTCTGGGACTTCCGCCGGATGAACGAGCTCCGCACCAGCCTCGGCACCACCTACCAGGACCAGCCGGTCAGCACGGAGTACGTCGGACCGGGCGCCGGCGAGTTCGCCGCGTTCCAGCCGGGCGCGGCCAACGCGATGGGCTACGACGACCTGAAGGTCATCGAGGCGTACCGCTTCGTCCGGTCCGTCGCCGAGGGCACGCCGTACGGCGCCACCGTGGCCGACGCGGTGCACAGTGCGGCCGTGCTGGACGCGATGGCGCGGTCCGTTCAGAGCGGGTCCTGGGTGGACGTCGAAGCGAGCTGAGCGAGCCGCCGGACACCGGCGGCGAGTGCGTCGGCCACCGGCTGCGGGGGCGTGTCGGCCGGTCCGGTGGTCCGGGCCGTGAGCGGCAGTTCCACCTGGACCCCGCCCAGGCGGGTGAGGTTGACCGGGTTCCTGGGATGCAGCCCGCGCAGCGCGGCCGGGATCGCCGCCAGGTCCGCGACCGCCCGGAACCGGGGTGCGAGGACGAGCAGTTCCTCGGCGAGGAGGTGTGCGGCCTCGCGGTTGCCGCCGCCCAGGAAGAGGGTCCGCGGTGCGTGGGACCGCATGTGGCCGTGGAGCGAGACCGTGAGGGCGACCCGGCCCAGGAACTCGCGCAGCAGCGCGCAGTGGTCGACCGCCATACGTGGGGACGGGATGTGCCGGGGCCGCGGCACTCCCGGCTGGGTGAAGACCAGGCTGGTGGCTCCGCAGCGCCGGGCCACCAGGTCCGCCAGCTCGGCCGTGCCCCCCTCGTTGCTGCCGTGCAGCGCGAGCAGCCCGATCGCGCCGCCCGGCACGAGGGTCGCGACCAGCGGTACGCCCTCGATCTCCACGTGTTCGGTCCGGCTCACCCGATCCCCTTCAGTCGTCCCGTCGCGCGGGCGTGTTGTACGGCGTGACGACCTGGATGGCGGTCGGCAGCGCCGGACCGGCCGGGGGCAGCGCGCCGTGCGCGCGCATGACGTGCCGGCAGGCCTCGCGCATGTCCTGGCGCAGGTCGTGGTGGAGGACGGCGGACAGCCGGTGCTCGCGCAGCAGACGGGTGTTGTCGTGGTCGAGGTCGTGGGCGACGAACACCGCGCAGTCGCGGCCGAGATCCGCGAAGGCCCGCAGGGTGGCGTCGTTGCCCCCGCCGATGGAGTACACGGCCCGGATCTCCGCGTCGCGTTCCAGGGCGGCGCGTACGAGGTCGTACTGCGTGGCGTCCAGGCCCTGGCCCTCGGCGATCTCGACCAGGGTCCGCTCCGGGTGCCGGGCCCTCATCACGCTGCGGAAGCCCATCTCCCGCTCCTCCTCGTTGCGGAAGAAGCCGCTGCTGAGGCTGGTGAGGACGTGGCCGGGCCGGTCACCGAGCCACTGGCCCATCAGATAGGCGGCGGTCGCGCCGGCCGCGCGGTCGTCGATGCCGACGTAGGCCAGCCGGCCGCTCGTGGGCAGGTCGGTGACGAGGGTGACGACGGGGATGCCGGCGGCGGTGAGCCGGCCGACGGCCGTGGTGACCTCGGGGACGTCCGGCGCCTTGAGGATCACGCCCTGCGAGCCGCGCCGGGCGATCCGGTCCAGCGTCCCGGCCTGCTCGGCGGCCGGGCCGGTCTCGCGGAAGTGGAAACGGGAGCGCAGCACCGCCGGGTGCAGGGAGGGCAGTTCTGCCTCCAGGGCGGCGCGTACGGCGGTGGTGAACCGCTCCGGTGCCTGCACCACGATGTCGACCATGAAGGTACGGCCGGCCAGCCGGACCTGGGTGCGCTGGCGGTCGAGGTCGGTGATCGCCCGGCGCACCTCCTGCGCGGTGCTCTCGCGCACCCCTCCCCGGCCGTTCAGCACCCGGTCCACCGTGGCCTCGCTCAGGCCCGCCTGTCGCGCGATCTCCCGGATGGGGAACGGGTGTCCCATGGACCGGCTCCTTGAGGGGTTTTTGACGGGTGTCTGCTGGTTGTTCGAGGGGTTTGTACTGACAAGAATGACAGGACCGCGCCGATCCCAGGCCCGAAAGCAGGACGCCGATGTCCCTCAGCTCCGCCCCCGGCCGCGCCCGGCTGTCCGAACAGGACTGCGATCTCGACGCCTTCCGCGCGCTCGTCGGCCGTACGACGCGTCTCGCGGACCATCCGCACGCCTCCTCGGTGACGGAGAACGTCCTCGTCTACGAGGGCGAGCGGCTGCGTACGGCCGGCGACCGGGACGCGCTGCGGGCCGAACTGGTGCGGGCGCTCGCCGACGGTCCCGGGATCGTCGTCGTCCGGGGTGCCTTCCCCGACCCCGCCGTCGTCGACCGGCTCACGGCGGTCTTCGAGGCGCTGATCGCCGGGCAGCGGGCCTCCGGCACGACGGCCGGTGACCACTTCGCGCGGCCGGGCGCCAACGACCGGGTGTGGAACGCGCTGGAGAAGACGGCCCTGTACGACCCGGAGGCGTTCGCCGCGTACTACGCGAACGAGGTGCTGGCCCTCGTCTCGACGGCCTGGCTCGGCCCCGGCTATCAGGTCACCTCACAGGTCAACGTGGTCAACCCGGGCGGCGCCGGCCAGACCGCGCACCGGGACTACCACCTCGGCTTCCTGCCCAACGCGGCGGCGGCCGCCTACCCCGCCCATGTGCACCGCCTCTCCCCGGTGCTCACGCTCCAGGGCGCGGTCGCCCACTGCGACATGCCGGTGGAGTCGGGGCCGACGCGGTACCTGCCGTACTCACAGACGTACGAGCCGGGCTATCTGGCCTGGCGGCTGCCCGCGTTCCAGGAGTACTTCGAGGCGCACCAGGTGCAGCTCCCGCTCGCCAAGGGTGACGCGGCCTTCTTCAACCCGGCGCTCTTCCACGCCGCCGGGACCAACCGGACGGCGGAGGTGCGGCGCACGGCCAACCTCCTCCAGATCTCCTCCGCCTTCGGACGCGCGATGGAGACGGTGGACCGGGTGGCGGTGGCCGGTGCGGTGTTCCCGGTACTGCTGCGGCACCGGTCCCGGGGCGCGGCGCGGGAGTGGCTCGACAACGTCGTCGCGGCGAGCGCCGAGGGCTACCCCTTCCCCACCGACCTCGACAGCGATCCGCCGGTCGACGGGCTGGCCCCGCCGTCGCAGGCGGACCTGCTGCGGCGCGCGGTGCGCGAGGAGTGGACGCCGGAACGGCTGCGCGAGGCACTGCGGGCCGGTGCCGAACGCCGGAAGGGCTGAGGAGAGCCATGGGTCTGAACGGACTTCTCCGGGACAAGGTCGTCCTGGTCAACGGCGGCAGCCAGGGAGTGGGTGCCGCGATCGCGCGGGCCGCCGTCCGGGAGGGGGCCGTGGTGGCGGTGGGCGCGCGCCGGCCCGGACCGGGCGAGGCCCTGGTGGCCGAGTTGACGGCCGCCGGCGGCGAGGCGCGGTACGTGCGGGCCGATCTCGCGGACGCCGGGCAGGCGAAGGCGTCGGTGGCCGAGGTGGTGGCCGCGTACGGCCGGATCGACTGCCTGGTGAACTCGGCGGGGCTGACCTCCCGGGGGACGCTGCTGGACACCACACCGGAGCTGTTCGACGAGCACATCGCGGTCAACCTCCGGGGACCGTTCTTCGCGATGCAGGCCGCGGTCGCCGACATGCTTGCCCGCGAGGCGCCCGGCACGATCGTCAACGTGATCACCTCCTCGGCGCACGGCGGGCAGCCGTTCCTGGCCCCGTACGTGGCCGCCAAGGCCGGCCTGATGGGCCTGACCCGGAACGCCGCGCACGCACACCGCTGGGACCGGATCCGGGTCAACGGCCTGAACATCGGCTGGACGGCGACGGAAGGCGAGGACGCCACCCAGCGCGCCTTCCACGGCGGGGGCGACGACTGGCGGGACCGGGCCGCGGAGCGGCTGCCGATGGGCAGGCTCGGCCGGCCGGACGAGATCGCGGACTTCGTCGTCCTGCTGCTGTCCGACCGGTCGGGCGTGGTCACCGGCTCGGTGATCGACTGGGACCAGAACGTACTCGGCGGGCTGGACTGAGACGTGCCGGCCCGCCCGTCGTCGCGGGGCGGGCCCGACGGACGAAGGGGGCCGGACCGGTCCCCGGCGGCGTACCTCACCCACCAAGAAGGAAGCAGCGAAGCAATGCGTATCGGAATCCTCGGCCTGGGCCGCATCGGCGCCTTCCACGCCGAGACCCTCTCGGAACTGGACGCCGTCGACACGCTCGTCGTCGCCGATCCGTTCGCGGACGCCGCCAAGGCCGCCGCCGAGCGGTTCGGGGCCGAGGTGGCGGACTCGCCGGAGGCACTCCTGGCGGCCGGTGTCGACGGCCTCGTCGTGGCGGCCGCCACGGACGCCCACCCCGCGCTGATCCGCGCCGGTGTCGAGGCGGGCGTGCCGGTCTTCTGCGAGAAACCGGTGGCCCGGACCATGGCCGAGGGCGTCGGGGTACTGGCGGCCGTGCGCGACAGCGGCGTCCCGATCCAGATCGGCTACAACCGCCGCTTCGACGCGGGCTTCGCCGCCGCGCGGGCCGCCGTGCGGGCGGGCGAGCTGGGCACGCTGCACACGGTCCGGTCCACCACCCTGGACCCGGCTCCGCCGCCGGCCGCGTACGTCGCCGCGTCCGGCGGGATCTTCCGGGACTGCTCCGTGCACGACTTCGACATCATCCGCTGGGTGACGGGGCGTGAGGTCACCGAGGTGTACGCGGTCGGCGGCAACCGCGGCGCCGACTACATCGCGGCGGCCGGCGACGCGGACACCGTCGGCGCGGTCCTCACCCTGGACGACGGCACCCTCGCGGTGGTCTCCAACTCCCGTCACAACGGTCGGGGTTACGACGTGCGGATGGAACTCCACGGCTTCCGGGACTCGATCGCCGTGGGCCTGGACGATCAGCTGCCGCTCCGCTCCGTCGAGCCCGGCGTGAGCTTCCCGGCCGGCACCCCGCACGACTTCTTCATGGACCGGTTCACCGACGCCTACCGCGCCGAACTGACCGCGTTCACCGAGGTCGTGGCCGGCACCCGGCCCTCGCCCTGCACGATCGAGGACGCCCTGGAGGCGGGCTGGATCGCCGAGGCCTGCACCCTGTCGCTGCGCGAGCACCGGCCGGTGAGCCTCGCGGAGGTGCGGAAGGGATGAGACCACGGTGCGGCGCCCGGACATCGGGCGCCGCACGCTCGTCTCAACCGCAGTACCGGATCAGCCACTCGTCCGGGTTGTAGGTGTCACGGGCCGGGTCCGGCACGGTCGCGGGCTTCGTCTCGACCGTGTCCTCCGGCCGTATCCGCTCGGGCAGTGTGCCGAAGCGGTGGGCACGCCGGGCCGCCGCGTCGGTGGTGGCCGTGTCCTGGGCGCTCTGCCGGGGCTCGGTGCGCTGCGTCATCTCGTCCTCCCGTCTGCGCGGGCATCCCCCGTCGTCCTTCACAACGCCCGCGTGCCCCCGCTTGGTTCCCGTACGCCTGCCGGCCGAATCCCCTGCGGTTGCGCAGGAACCGCAGGGGATCCGGCCGGCGTGGGCGGGTCAGGACGTGCCGTCGGGGGACGGCGCCACCGGCGCGGTCAGGTCGCCCTCCTCGGGCAGCTCCTCCACGTCGACGCCGCGCACCTGGGCCAGTTCGTGCTTGAGGGCGGCCAGTTCGGCGCCGCCCGCCATGTGGTTGGTCAGCTCCTCCAGGCCGACCTCGTCGCGGTCGGCGGACAGTTCGAGGGTGCCGAGGCGCAGGACGCTGAAGTGGTCGCCGACCATGTAGGCGTGGTGGGGGTTGTGGGTGATGAAGATGACGCCGAGTCCGCGTTCGCGGGAAGCGGCGATGTACTTCAGGACCACGCCGGACTGCTTGACACCCAGGGCGGCCGTCGGCTCGTCCAGGATGAGGACGCGGGCGCCGAAGTAGACGGCGCGGGCGATCGCCACGCTCTGCCGCTGACCGCCGGAGAGGGTGCCGATGGGCTGCTCCAGGTCGTCCAGGACGATGCCCATGTTGCGCAGTTCCTCGTCGGCCGTCCGCTTCATGCGGGCGATGTCGAGGCGGCGTACGGGCCAGGGCCCCCGGGTCATCTCGGAGCCGAGGAAGAAGTTCCGCCACACCGGCATCAGCGGAACGGTGGCCAGGTCCTGGTAGACGGTGGCGATGCCCTGGTCCAGGGCCTCGCGCGGGGAGGTGAACCGCACCGGCGCGCCGTCGACCAGGAACTCGCCCTCGGTGTGCTGGTGCAGGCCTGAGATGATCTTGATGAGGGTGGACTTGCCGGCGCCGTTGTCGCCGAGGACGCAGGTCACCCGGCCCGCGTGCACCTTCAGGTCGACGCCGTGCAGGGCGCGGACGTTGCCGTAGGACTTGCCCGCGCCGCGCAGTTCGACCAGGGGGCCCTCCCCTTCGGGCGGGGCGTCCTTCAGGACGGCGCCGGGGGTTCCGGTTGCGTTGTCAGTCATCGGTCACCTCCGGGTCGCCGTGCGCTGGACCCATAGATTGATCAGGACGGCGCCGAGCAGCATCACGCCGAGGAAGGCCTTGAACCAGTCCGGGTTCCAGCCGGCGTAGACGATGCCCTGCTGGACCATGCCGAACATGAAGGCGCCGAAGACCGGTCCGATCGCCGAGCCGTAGCCGCCGGTGAGCAGACAGCCGCCGATGACGGCCGCGGCGATGTAGATGAGCTCCTGGCCGACGCCCTCGCCGGACTGCACGGTGTTGAAGGAGAACAGGTTGTGCATGCCGACGAACCAGGCGCCGAAGCCGACCAGCATGAACAGCGTGATCTTGGTAAACCCGACCGGGACGCCGACGGCGCGGGCGCTGTCCTTGTTGCCGCCGACGGCGAAGATCCAGTTGCCGTACTTGGTGCGCAGCAGAACCCAGCTGGCCAGGGCGGCGAAGACCAGCCACCAGACCACGGTGATCTGCACCTCCACCCCGCCGACGTCGAAGGACGACGCGAAGATCTTCTTGGCCTGGTCGAAGCCCTGCATGTCGCTGATGTCGTCGGTGGCCACGTTGCCGGTGACCGACTTGGTCACGGCGAGGTTCACGCCCTGAAGGATCAGGAAGGTGCCGAGGGTGACCAGGAAGCTGGGCAGTCCGGTCTTCACCACCATCCAGCCGTTGAAGGCGCCGACCGCGAGAGAGGCGGCCAGGGCGACGATCACACCGGTCCACACGTTCAGGGTCAGCTGGTAACTGAGCATGCTCGCGGTGAGCGCCGAGGTGATCACCGCGACACCGGCCGACAGGTCGAACTCGCCGCCGATCATCAGCAGGGCCACGGGCAGGGCCATGATCCCGATGGTCGAGGACTGGTAGAGGATCGTGGCCATCGAGCTGCCCTGGCGGACCGAGGGCGCGACGATCAGGAAGAAGACCAGGACCGCGGCGGCGCCGAGGAAGACGCCCACCTCCGGCCGGGCCAGCAGCCGGAGCACCAGGGGGCGCCGGGTCGTACGGCCGTCACTCTGCTCGGGGCCGGGCGCCGGCGGTGTCCCCACCGCCGGCTCGGCGTGCTGGGCCATGCTCATCACCTGGTGCCCTTCGCGGCGAACTCGGAGACCTTGTCGACGTTGGACTTGTCGACGAAGGCCGGGCCGGTCAGCACCGGCTGCTCGCCGCCGCCGCTGTAGTTGCCGTTGTTCTTGTAGAGCCACAGGGAGTCGACCGCCAAATAGCCCTGGAGGTAGGGCTGCTGGTCGACCGCGAACTCGATGGTTCCCTTCTGTACGGCCTTGACCAGGTCTTTGTTGAGGTCGAACGTGGCGACCTTCGCCTTGCTGCCCGCGTCGCCCACCGACTGCACCGCGGTGAGGGCGAACGGCGCGCCGAGTGCGACGACGGTGTCGATGGACTTGTCCTGCTTGAGCTTCGCCGTGATGGTCGACTTCACGGACGGCATGTCGGTGCCGTTCACGTACAGGGTCTCAGTGGTGCCCTTGAACGTCTTCTTCACGCCGTCGCAGCGCTGGGTGAGACCGACGTTGCCCTGCTCCTGGATCACGCACACGATCTTCTTGGCGCCGGTGGTGTTGAGCTTGTTGCCGACCGCCTCGCCCGACACGCTCTCGTCCTGCCCGAAGAACTCCAGCAGGCCCAGCTTCTTCCAGTCGCTCAGACCGGAGTTCAGTCCGACGACCGGTATGCCGGCCTGCCGTGCCTTGCCGATCACGTTCTTCATGGCGTCCGGCTTGGCCAGGGTGACCGCGATGCCGTCGACCTTCTGGTCGACGGCGTTCTGCACCAGGTTGGCCTGGGTGCCCGCGTTCGGGTCGGCGGAGTAGACCAGCTTGACGTTGTCCTTGGCCGCCGCGGCCTCCGCGCCCTTGCGGACGGTGTCCCAGAAGGTGTCGCCGGGTGCCTGGTGGGTGACCAGCGCGACGGTCATCCGGGGGGTGTCGGCCTTGCCCGCGGAGGCGTTCGCCGCTCCTTCCTCGGCCTTCTTGCCGCCGGAGCTGCTGGAGCAGCCGGCGAGGGTGAGGGCTGCCGCGGCGGCCACAGCCACAACGGGGGCCAGCCTGCGGGAGCGGGAGCGAGAAGAGCGGTCCATCTGTCCTTGCACCTCACTGTGCGTCGGGGGAGGGACGCCTGCGCTTGGGCACGCTGTGCGTTGGGACGGGATCCAAGTCCCTGACGGGCCCGCTGTCAATACTTTGTTAAGACATCATTTCACAAGCAGGTCCGAATGTAAGTACAAATGATTGACATCGTCGCCCGCCGGCCCCTACACCTGAGAGGCATGAGCCCAGTACACCGCACCCCGCAACGAACGGCATCGGGTGATCGCGCTCTCTCCTCGCTCCCCCTCACCCTGGACCGCACGAGCCCCGTACCGCTGTACCACCAGCTCGCCCGGCAGCTGGAGTCGGCCATCGAGCAGGGGGCGCTGGCCCCGGGGAACCTGCTCGGCAACGAGGTGGACCTGTCGGTGCGGCTCGGGCTGTCCCGGCCCACCGTGCGCCAGGCGATCCGGTCCCTGGTCGACAAGGGGCTGCTGGTGCGCCGCCGCGGGGTCGGCACCCAGGTGGTGCACAGCAAGGTCAGGCGTCCGCTGGAACTCAGCAGCCTCTACGACGACCTGGAGGCGGCCGGGCAGCGGCCGACCACCCGGGTGCTGCGCAACGAACGGATCCCGGCGGCCGCCGACGTGGCGGCGGCCCTCGCCGTGCCGGAGGGCGCGGAGGTGACCGTACTGGAGCGGTTGCGCCGCACCCGCGGCCGCCCGGTGGCCTTCCTGCGCAACTACCTGCCCGAGCCGCTGCTCGAACTCCCCACGGAGCGACTGGAGTCGACGGGGCTGTACCGGATGATGCGCTCGGCCGGCCTGACCCTGCACAGCGCCCGGCAGTCGGTGGGCGCCCGCGGCGCCACCGCCGGGGAGGCCGCCCTGCTGGACGAGGAGGAGGGCGCGGCCCTGCTCACCATGGAACGCACAGCCTACGACGACACCGGCCGGCCGGTCGAGTACGGCAGCCACGTCTACCGGGCGTCCCACTACGCCTTCGAGTTCCAGCTGCTGGTCAGACCCTGAATCGGAATCCCCCGCGTTCACACAGCCCCCACGGCCGCCCGTGCCGTGGGGGCCTGTTCGTTCCCGGCGCGGCGAACACGCAGGTAACGGTGACGATTACGTTTCGGGCAAGAGACTCCCCGAGGCGACCGCACCTATTGACGCATGAGCGGACATGGGGCTGTTATTACGCCCACGATGTTCGGTCGAGTTGGTTTCTGAGCGGTTTCGGCGACCTTTCGGTGATCAACTCAACCCCTTGACCGGACCCCTGCATTCCTCAGGAGCCGCCATGCGCCCCTCCCCCTCAGGTTCTTCCGTCCCGGGTCCCGGCCGCCGCGCGCTGCTGCGCGGAGCGGGTGGTGCCGCACTGCTGGCCGGTGCCGGCATACCCCTGCTGTCCGCCTGCGGAGGCAGCGGTTCGGGCTCCGACCCGAAGACCGTCACCGTGGGCTCCAACGCCTCCGACGCGGTGCCGAAGAAGGCCTTCGAGAGTGTCTACGCGGCCTTCAAGAAGCAGTCCGGCCTCACCGTCGACGTCAACACGAAGGACCACAACACCTTCCAGGAGCAGATCAACTCGTATCTGCAGGGCACGCCGGACGACGTGTTCAACTGGTTCGCCGGCTACCGCATGCAGTTCTTCGCGGCGAAGAAACTGGCCACGCCCATCGACGACGTCTGGGCGAAGATCGGGGACAACTTCCCCGAGGCGATGAAGAAGCTCAGCAAGGGCGAGGACGGCAAGTACTACTTCGTGCCGATGACGACGTACCCGTGGGCGGTCTTCTACCGCAAGAGCGTCTTCGAGCAGCACGGCTACGAAGTCCCCGCCACCTGGGACGACTTCGTCGCCCTGCTGAAGCGGATGAAGAAGGACGGCCTGGTCCCGCTGGCCTTCGGCGACAAGGACGCCTGGCCGGCGATGGGCACCTTCGACCAGATCAACTTCCGCCTGAACGGCTACGACTTCCACGTCCAGCTGATGGCCGGGAAGGCCTCCTGGACCGACGCCAAGGTCAAGGCCGTCTTCGACCACTGGACCGAGATCCTCCCCTACCACCAGGACGGCTTCATGGGCCGCACCTGGCAGGACGCCGCGCAGACGCTGGTCGCGAAGAAGGCCGGCATGTACGTCCTCGGCTCGTTCGTGGCGCAGCAGTTCACCGACAAGGCCGCCCTGGACGACCTCGACTTCTTCCCCTTCCCGGAGCTGAACTCCGCGCACGGCCAGGACACGGTCGAGGCGCCGACCGACGGCTTCATGGTCAGCAAGTCCCCGAAGAACCACGCGGGCGTGGTGAAGCTGCTGGAGTACCTCGGCTCCCCGGCGGCCGAGGAGATCTACCTGAAGACCGACCCGAGCGTGGTCGCCGCCTCCAGCAAGGCCGACACCTCGTCGTACTCGGCGCTCCAGAAGAAGGCGTTCGAGATGATCGGCGGCGCCAAGAGCCTCACCCAGTTCATGGACCGCGACAGCCGCCCCGACTTCACCTCCACCGTGATGCAGCCCGGCCTGCAGAAGTTCCTGCAGAACCCCAAGGGCGTGGACAGCCTGCTGTCCTCCATCGAGCGCCAGAAGAAGACGATCTTCGCCTCCTCATGAGCAGCCCCATGACGACCGACACGACGACGAAGAGCCCGGAGGCGGCGCCGCCGCCTCCGGGCACCGCGCCTGCGAAGAAGCGGGGCACGAACGGCCACCAGCGCCTGCTGACCCGCCGTGACCGCATCACGCTCGCCGTGATGGCGGGCGTGCCCACCCTCCTGCACGTGGCCCTCGTATGGGTCACCGCGATCGCCTCGATCTTCCTCGCCTTCACCACCTGGGACGGCATCGGGTTCGACTCGATCAAGTGGGTGGGCCTGGACAACTTCCACCAACTCTTCAGCGACAACCCGCAGTTCTGGCCTGCGGTCCAGCACAACGTCATCTGGTTCGTGGCCCTCATCCTGGTCCCGACGCCGTTCGGCCTGTTCCTGGCGGTGCAGCTGGACAAGCGGATCCGCTTCAGCCGGGTCTACCAGACCGCGTTCTTCCTGCCGGTCGTCATCTCCATGGCCTGCATCGGGTTCGTCTGGCAGCTCGTCTACAACCCGGACACGGGCCTGATCAACAGCATCATCGGCGCCAACAAGCCCGGCGACTACATCGACTGGATCGGCGATCCGAAGCTCAACCTGTGGGCGGTCCTGATCGCCGCGTCCTGGCGGCACACCGGCTACATGATGATCCTCTACCTGGCCGGCCTGAAGAGCGTGGACCCGTCGTTGCGCGAGGCCTCCGCGCTGGACGGCGCCAACGAGTGGCAGACGTTCAGGAGCGTCATCTTCCCCACCCTGCGGCCGACCAACACCGTCGTCCTCGTCGTCACCATCATCGAGGCGCTACGCGCCTTCGACCTGGTCTTCGTCTTCAACAAGGGCGCCCAGGGCACCGAGTTGCTGTCGATCCTGGTCACCAACAACATCATCGGCGAGTCCAGCCGCATCGGTTACGGCTCCGCCATCGCCGTCGTCCTGCTGGTGATCTCGCTCGCGGTGATCGTCCCCTATCTGATCGCCACCTTCCGGAAGGAGCGGCGGGCATGAGCAGCACCACCGCCCCGTCGAAGCGGCGCGCCCCGATCCGCCCGGCCCGCGTCCTGCTGCACGTCTTCCTCGCGGGCACCGCCCTCGCCTGGCTCGCGCCCCTGCTGTGGGCGGTCTTCTCCGCGCTGCGCCCGTACAGCGAGACCAGCGCGAAGGGCTACGTCTCCTGGCCGGACACGCTGAACTTCGACAACTTCACCAACGCGTTCGAGCAGTCGGACATGACGCACTACTTCGGCAACACGCTGATCATCGCGATCCCGGCCGTGCTGCTGACCCTCTTCCTGTCCTCCTGCGTCGCCTTCTACGTCAGCCGTTTCGACTTCCGGGTCAACCTGGCGCTGCTGCTGGTCTTCACGGCCGGCAACCTGCTCCCGCAGCAGGTCATCATCACCCCGCTGTACCGGCTGTACCTGCTCACCGATCTGCCGGGGGTCACGGCGAGCGGCAAGCTGTACGACTCCGCCCTCGGCCTGGTCCTCATCCATGTGGCGTTCCAGTCCGGGTTCTGCGCGTTCGTGCTGAGCAACTACATGCGCTCGCTGCCGCACGAGCTGACCGAGGCCGCGCTGGTCGACGGCGCCTCGGTGTGGCGGCTGTACTGGCAGATCACCCTGCCGCTGTGCAAGCCGGCGATGGCGGCCCTCGGGACCCTGCTGTCGATCTGGATCTACAACGACTTCTTCTGGGCGCTGGTGCTGATCTCGACCGGTGAGAACATGCCGATCACCTCGGCCCTGAACAACCTCTCCGGCCAGTACTTCACCGACCCCAACCTGGTCGCCGCCGGTGCCCTGCTGACCGCGATCCCGACGCTGGTCGTCTACTTCGTGCTCCAGCGCCAGTTCGTCAGCGGCCTGACCCTGGGCTCCAACAAGGGCTGAGCCGCCGAACGCTCACCGAGAACCTTCCGGTGCACGGGACTTGAAGAGTGCGGCGGTGGCTGGTGGGATGCGCGGCACGAACGGACACCGCCGGACCGGAGGTTCACCGTGCTGCGAGCGTCACTGACGGCCGCCGCGGTCGTCGCCGCGCTGCTCGTCCCCGCCACCGCCCACGCCTCACCGGAGACCGGGGAGGCCGGTCCGGGCATCCCCCCGCTCACCGACCGGCAGGGGCGGGTCCTCACCCTGCACGGCTGGAACATCGAGGACAAGACGCACCGGGGTGAGGAGGCCCTGACCGGCATCACCGAGCGCCATCTGCGCGACATGCGGGCCGAGGGCTTCGACTTCGCCCGGCTGTTGGTCTTCTGGGACGACCTGGAGCCGAGGCCCGGACAGTACAGCGAGAGCTACCTGCGCAGGATCGGCCGCATCCTGGACTGGGCCGACCGGTACGGCGTGAAGGTCGTGATCGACGCCCACCAGGACGTCTTCGGTCCCGCCTTCGGCCACCGCGGCATACCGGAGTGGGCGACCCGGACCGACGGACTGCCGTTCACCGCACATCCGGACGACTGGTTCGCCGAGTACTTCGAGCCCGCCGTGCAGCGCGCCTTCACCCATCTCTACGAGGACCGGGACCTGCGCACCGCCCAGGTACGGATCTGGCGCGTCCTCGCCACCCGATTCGCCCGCCATCCGGCCGTCCTCGGCTACGACCTGATCAACGAGCCGATGGGCGAGGCGCGTCCGGGCGAGGACCTGGCGACGGCGGCCCGCCGCGTCGAACGCGAACAGCTGACCCCCATGTACAACCGCCTCGCCGACGCGGTGCGTTCGGCCGACCGGGACGCCTGGGTGTTCGTCGAGCCCACCCCGATCGTGGGCGAGGGCGTACCGACCGGCCTCGGCCGCGTCCACGACCCGCGCGTCGTGTACGCGCCGCACTTCTACGACTCCGCCATGGAGGCGGGCTCCGACTACGACCCCGGCGCCGGCTGGATCAAGGCGTACGAGCGGGCCGTCACCGCGTACCCGCAGCGGTACCGGGTGCCGGTCGTCGTCGGTGAATGGGGGCCGCCCGACAGCGCCCTGCCGCACATGAACCGCTTCTACCGGGACGCCATGGCCTCCCTGAGCCGCTACGCCTCCGGCTGGGCGGGCTACGTGTGGTGCTACGGCGGCGGATACTGCGCGGTCGACGACGCAGGTTCCTTCCGCCCCAACAAGGAGCTGACCGCGGAGCCGTACGCGGAGAGCGTCGCGGGCACGGACGTCTCCGCCTCGTACGACGCCGGACGGGGTGTGTACCGGCTGTCGTACCGCGCGGCTCCGCGCGGCTCGCGGGTGTCCGAGCTGTCCGTGCCGCCGGGCACCTGGCGGATCAGGGCCGGCGGCCGTGCGACCGTCGTACGCGGACCGGACGGACGGGCCCGGGTGCTGGCCGCTCCCGGCAGCCGGGTGACGGTCACCGTCGAGCGCGGCTGACGCGGGGCGGCACACGGACTGCTCGGCCTCCGGGACCGTCACCCGGTGCGGAAAGTGCCGGAGTACACGTCCGTACGGTTCCGCGGTGTGCCGGAGTGGGTCTCGGTGAGCACCGCCCGCACCCCCTTGCCGTCCGCCACCAGGCCCTGGTAGTCGCCGAGGAAGTAGCCCCCGGAGAACGGCGCCTGCAGCCAGTCGAAGACCCGCGAGATCCGTCGTTCGGTCCTGCGCCTCGGGTCTCCGTGCGGCAGGGTGGCCAGCTGGTAGGCGGTGGGCAGGGTGCTGGTGTCGCCCGGCCCGAGGAAGCGCAGGTCGTAGTAGGTCAGCGCGACCGTGCCCCGCTGGTCGACCGCGATCGACGGTGAGAACGCCGGCACCTCCCGCGGGCTGATCAGCTCGGGACTGCCCCAGGTGCGTCCGCCGTCGGTGGAGCGCACCAGCTGGACGGAGTCGAACCTGCCGCCGGAGAAGTCCGAGCCCTCGTAGGCCATGTACAGCGTGCCCGTCCTGGGGTCGACCGCCGGGCTGGGCAGGGTCGCCGCGGCGCGCAGCGGCTTGGTGGGGTCGTTGGGGTCGACCTCCGGTACGGAGGTGTCCCGGGCCACGGTGACCGGGGCGCTCCAGGTCTCTCCGGCGTCCGTCGAGGTGACCACCGCGTAGTGGGCTTCGACGACGGTGCTCAGGTCGTCGGCGAGGGTGATCCGGTCGAAGAAGTCGTACAGGGTGCCGGTGCGCCGGTCGACGACGATCAGATGGCCGATGGTCTGGGTGTTGGGCACGGCGCCGGTGTCGACGAACCGCCGGGCCGCGCTCCAGGTGCGGCCGCCGTCGCGGGTGACGGAGAGGTAGCCCGGCCCGTCGAGGGAGCTGGGGCCGGGCGGGTCGTTGTCGAGGCGGTCCCAGACCTGGTAGGCCGTGCCCTTGCGGATCGGGTCGGCGGTGACCGAGGGCTTGTCGTTGAAGAACGGCTGCTCGTCGACGTGGGTGGTGGTGAGGTTGCGCCAGGTGCGGCCCCCGTCGCGGGACGTGGCGGCCAGGAGGGCGCTGCGGGTGCTCCTCGTGAAGTCGAAGCCCTCTCCGCCGGCGTAGACGGTGCCGTCCGGTCCGGTGCTCACCCAGGGGTCGGTGGCCCGTTCGTAGTCCGCGCCGCCGGGGGCGCACAGGCTGAACGGCAGCGTGCTCCGGTGGAAGGTGCGGCCGTCCGTGGTCCAGGACGCCGCCAGGCCGCGGGCGCCGCCGTCGTTCCAGCGGTCCTGCTGGAACACGGTGACCACGCGCTTCGTGTCGCGCGGATCGACGGACAGGTACGGCTCGACCTCTGTGCCCGGGTACACGACGCTGTCGGGGTCCCTCGCGCCGATGGTGCAGCGCGCGTACGGGTCGCCCTGGGCCACCCTGACCAGAGGGGTGCCGCCGGCGTTCTGGTCCGCCGCGGCGGGGGGAGCGCCGGTGACGGTGACGAGCAGGAGCGCGGCGGTGGTGACGGCGGTGAGGGGCGCGAAGACGCGCATGCAGGATCTCCTCCGGGCCGGCGGGGGTGCGGGGCCGCCGTCGTCGGGGCGGCCGAGGGCGCGGAGGTGTACCGGAACTCAGGAGTGGGACGACTCCGCTCGATCCTTCTCGGCGCCGGGGCCGAAGTCCTTGATGGGCCGAACGGCGGAGTCCTCCCCAGGAGGCGTCGACGAGCACGGCGGAGCCGACCGGCGGGTACCGCCGGTCGGCGTCGACGAGCACGGCGGAGCCGACCGGCGGGTACCGCCGGTCGGCTCCTTGGTCGTGCGACTTCTACGGGAAGATCACGTGATCGACTGCGTGGTCCCGTCGGGCAGCGCGCAGACGTAGCCGGCGTAGGGGCGTGCCGTGACCTGTCCGCCGGCGGCCGTGCACTCGTCCCTGGTCATGTTCGGAGACGAGGCGGCCGCGGCACCGACCGCGCCGACCGCGCTGATGCCGGCAAGGGTGGCCGCGGCCAGGGCGAGGCCCAGGATCCTTCGCATGCGCATGACTTCTCCTCCTCTCGGGCGCCGTCGTTCGGCCTCCGGGAAGGAGAAGTCTCAGGACGAGGGCGCCCTCCGAATCAGCATGGGCGCTGCGCGTGAGGCCCGCGAGCGGACCTCGCGCGGGCCTCTACCGGGGTTCGTGGGCCGCCGCCCGGCAGGCACCGTTCGCAGCGCCGCCTGCCACCCCGGCCCCGGTCAACCCGGTCACACAGCCCTGCAAGTCTCCGACCACGCCACGGCCGCAGGCCGCGGTGACGGAGTCGGAGGCGGCGGCACCGGCCTGCGTGGCCATCTGCGTGCAGGCGGGGATGTCCGCGCGGGCCGCGGGGGCGGTGAGGACCGCGCCGCCGAGGGTGAGGGCCAGTGCGGCGAGGACACCGGCCGTACGGGTCGGGCTGCGCATGGGCAACCACCTGCTCTCCAGGCGTCGTTGGTCGCGCCCTCTCCGGCCGGAGACGATGACTCCGGACCGGACGGGGACGCACCCGGACCTCTGCTCGCGGCCCCTCACTCCAGCGTCGCACCCTCTCCCCCGCCCGTCCTGGGCAGCCGGGGCCGACGCACCGCCACGGCTGCGACCGCCACGGGCCGGACGCACGGAAGGCCGTCCTCCCCTGTGTGAGAGAACGGCCTCCGACCTGCGAAAAGCATGGTCGGGACGACAGGATTTGAACCTGCGACCCCTTGACCCCCAGTCAAGTGCGCTACCAAGCTGCGCCACGTCCCGATGCGCTCACTCGCGGTGACCCGCGTGATCGCGCGAACAGAACTTTACCCCACGTCCGGGGGTGCGCCGAAGAGGGCCTCGCGGGACGTGGCGGGGCGCAGGGGGACAATCGGCGTATGACCAGTGAGGGCGGTGCTCGGGCCAGGGACCGGGACGTGGACGGGAGGGCCCGCAACGCGCGGCCCCGGGACGGGCTTGGCCGGCCGCTGCCCCACGGCGCCGAGGGCGTGGCCCGGCAGCCGGAGGGTGTCGTACGGGCGCCGTCGGAGACGGTCGCGGAGGCGCAGACGCTGCTGGACGCGGGCAGGCCGTTCCACGCGCACGAGGTGTTCGAGGACGCCTGGAAGTCGGGCCCGGAGGACGAGCGGACCCTGTGGCGCGGGCTGGCCCAGCTGGCGGTGGGGCTCACGCACGCGGCACGGGGGAACACCGTCGGCGGGGCGCGCCTGCTGCGGCGGGGCGCGGGCGCGGTCGAGGAGTGGGAGTCGCAGCGGGGCGAGGACCGGCCGTACGGGCTGGATCTCGCCGGGCTCGCCCGCTGGGCGCGGGAGCTGGCCGGACGCGTGGCGGAGGGGGCCGGGCCGGTGGACGCCCGCGACGAGGCGCCCCGGCTCGGGTGGCGAGAGCCCCGATGACGGTGCCCGCCGAGGCGGTGGACGGCTCGTCATGGGCATGCGGCAGACTCGGGGCGTGCGAAAGATTCATGTCATCGGTATCGGCGCGGGCGACCCCGACCAGCTGACCCTGCAGGCGGTCAAGGCGCTGCGGAGCACGGACGTGTTCTTCCTGCTGGACAAGGGCGAGGTGAAGAACGACCTGACCCAGCTCCGCCGGGACATCCTCGACGCACATCTGCCCGAGGGGTCGTACCGCCTGGTGGAGGCCCGGGATCCGGAGCGGGACCGGAAGGCGGGCGGAGCGGCGTACTCGCCCGCCGTGGAGGACTGGCGCAGTGCGCGCGCCGGGATCTACGAGCGGCTGATCGGCGAGGAGCTGGGCGAGGACGGCACCGGCGCGTTCCTGGTGTGGGGGGATCCCGCGCTGTACGACAGCACGCTGGGGATTCTCCAGGAAGTGCTGGCGGCCGGCCGGGTGGCGTTCGAGTACGAGGTGGTGCCCGGCATCAGCAGCGTCTCCTCGCTGGTGGCGCGGCACCGCACGGGCCTGAACCGGGTGGCCCGGCCGGTGCAGATCACCACCGGGCGGCGGCTGTCCGAGGGCTTCCCGCCGGGGGTGGACGACGTGGTCGTGATGCTGGACGCCCACCAGGTGTTCCGGCGGTACGCCGACGAGGACATGGACATCTACTGGGGGGCCTACATCGGCACCCCGGACGAGATCCTCGTCTCCGGCCCGATCGCCGAGGCCGGCCCCCGCATCGAGCGGCTGCGTGCCGAGGCCCGCGAACGCAAGGGCTGGATCATGGACACGTATCTGCTCCGCAGGAACAGCACGGAGGACTGACCGCGTCGCGCCCGACGGGACCGCACCGCGCTCCCCCCGGGCCCGGTGGTCATCCCGGGGTGAGCCCCAGCGCCGTCAGGGTGGCCGGGACGTCGGGTGCCGTGCGTACTCCGGGGGGCAGGGCGGGACGGCGTACGACGAGGACGGGCAGGCGGAGGTCCCGGGCCGCCGTCAGTTTCGCGGACGTCGCCTCGCCTCCGCTGTCCTTCGTGACCAGGACGTCGATCCGGTGGGCGCGGAGCAGTTCCGTCTCGTCGGCCACCGTGAACGGGCCGCGGGCCAGGATCACTTCGGCGTCCGGGGGCAGCGGCGGTTCGGGCGGGTCGACCGACCGGACGACGAAGTGCCGGTCCGTCAGACCGGCGAAGGCCGCGAGGCCCAGGCGTCCGGTGCTGAGGAACACCCGGCGGCCGAAGCGGGGCAGCGCCCGGGCGGCCGCGTCGAGGGAGGGGACGGAGGTCCAGTCGTCTCCGGGGCCGGCACGCCAGCCGGGGCGGCGCAGAACGACCGCGGGGACCCCGGTGGCCGCCGCCGCGCGGGCCGCGTTGGCCGTGATCGTCCCGGCGAACGGATGGGTGGCGTCCACCAGGGCGTCCACCCGGTGTGCGCGCAGCCAGTCGGCGAGGCCGTCCGCGCCGCCGAAGCCGCCGGTCCGGACATCGCCCGCCAGCGCGCCCGGCCGGGCGACGCGGCCGGCCAGCGAGGTGGTGACCCGGACGCCGGGGCGGGCGGCGAGTTCGGCGGCGAGACGGCGGGCCTCGGTGGTGCCGCCGAGGATCAGGACGTGCGGGGGCATGGGGGTGAGCGTACCGAGGTCGTTCGGCGCGATCCGCCGCCCGGGTCGCTACGGTCGGGCCATGGAATCCGTGCGTGCCGTACTGATCGACATCGACGGTGTCCTCACCGTCTCGTGGCAGCCGCTGCCGGGCGCGGTGGAGGCGCTGGAGCGGATCCGCGCGGCCGGTCTCGACGTGGCCCTGGTGACCAACACGACCTCACGCACGCGGGCGTCGATCGCCGAGGCCCTCTCGGCGGCCGGTTTCGCGGTGGACGCCGACGACGTCCTCACCGCGCCCGCCGCCACGGCCGCGTACCTCGCCGAGCACTTTCCCGGCGCCCGTTGCACGCTGCTCAACAGCGGGGACATCGGGGAGGACCTGGGGGACATCACGGTGGTCGACGACCGTCCCGACGTGGTCGTCCTCGGCGGTGCCGGACCGGAGTTCGACTACGCTGCGCTGAACCGTGCCTTCGGCCATCTCCAGCAGGGTGCCGAGCTGATCGCCATGCACCGCAATCTGTACTGGCGGACCGACGCCGGGCTGCAACTGGACTCGGGGGCCTTCCTGGTGGGGCTGGAGAAGGCCGCGCGGGTGGAGGCGGCGATCACGGGCAAGCCGTCGCGGGCGTTCTTCGAGGCGGCGCTGGCCCGGGTGGGCAGGAGTGCCGCGGACGCGCTGATGGTGGGCGACGACATCGAGTCGGACGTGCTCGCGGCGCAGCGGGCCGGGCTCACGGGGGTGCTGGTGCGGACCGGCAAGTACCAGCGGGAGACGCACGAGCGGGCGAGCGGCACCCCGGACCACGTGGTGGACTCCTTCGCGGACCTGCCGGCGCTGCTGGGGCTGACACCGTGACGTCCCGAGTCGAGCCGACGCCGTGAACCCGTGTCTCAGCGGAGGAGCAGTTGTACTCCGCCCACGACGGTCGCCGCGATCACGAGTTGTTCGAAGAGTCGTTGGTTGATCCTGTTCACAGCCCATTTGCCGAACAGAGCTCCGGGCACGACGAACACCGCGAGCGCGGCGTCGAGGAGCAGCGAGCGTCCGTCGATGAGACCCAGGCCCGCACTGAACGGCACCTTCGACACGTTCACGATGAGGAAGAAGAACGCCGAGGTTCCCAGGAAGCCCAGCTTCCGGAAACCGGCGGACAACAGGTACATCGACATCACCGGGCCGCCCGCGTTGGCGACCATCGTGGTGAACCCGCCGAGCACGCCGTAGGAGCGGGCCTTCATCCGGCCCGCCCGGGTGGTGACCTCGTCCGGCGCGTCCGCGGTCGCCTCCTCGCGGCGCCGGCGCCACAGGGTGACGCCGGCCATCAGCAGCAGGATCGCGCCGATCGAGGTCCGGACGATCCCGTCGCCGGCCCACACCAGGAACAGCGTGCCGGCCACCACGCCCGCCGCGACGGCCGGGAACAGCCGCCACAGCGTGGGCCAGTGGGCATGCCGCCGGTAGGTGAGGACGGCGAGCACGTCGCCGACGATCAGGACGGGCAGCAGCACGCCGGTGGAGGCGCGGGCGGGCAGGACGGCCGCGAAGATCGCGAGGCTGACCGTGTTGGCCCCGCTGACCGCGGTCTTGGAGAAGCCGACCAGAAGGGCCGCGAAGGCGAGGGCGGCGAACTCCCAGCAGGAGAGGTGCCAGAGCGTCATCGTGTTCATGCGGGAACCGATGTTATGTCCGGACAAGCCTCCGGCGTAAGCACTGTCTCGCCAGATGGCACCTGCCGCGGTTCCCGCCGCGCCGGCCCCGCCCGCTACGAGCGGTCCGCGTACTGTGTCCGCAGCTCCCGCTTCAGCACCTTCATGCTCGGCCCCAGCGGCATCGCGTCCGTGATCTCCACACGGCGCGGGTACTTGTGCCGGCCGAGATGCTCCTTGGACCACTCGGTGATCGCGGCCGCGTCCGGGGCGGTGCCCGGCGCGGGTACGACGACGGCGCACACCTCCTCGCCGTGCAGTTCGTCGGGCAGGCCGATGACGGCGACCTGGGCGATGCCGGGGTGGCACATCAGGACCTCCTCGACCTCCCTCGGGTACACGTTGTAGCCGCCGCGGATGATGACGTCCTTCTTGCGGTCGACGATGCGCAGGAAGCCGTCCTCGTCCTTGGTGCCGAGGTCGCCCGTGCGGAACCATCCGTCGACCACGGCCTCGGCGGTGGCCTCCGGGCGTCCGAGGTAGCCGGAGAAGACGTTGTGGCCGCGGATGACGACCTCGCCGAGTTCGCCGGCCGGCAGCAGTTCCACGCGGTCCTCGACCTCGGCGCGGGCGATCTCCACGTCGATGCCCCACAGGGGGTGCCCGATGGTGCCGGCCCGGGTGCCGAACGCGGGCTGGTTGACGGTGGCCGTCGGCGAGGTCTCCGACAGCCCGTACCCCTCGTAGACGCGCGCCCCGAACGCGGCCTCGAACCGCTCCAGTACGGCGACCGGCAGGGAGGCCCCCCCCGACACGCACACGCGCAGCTCCGGCAGCGCGGGCGCGTCGGCGGCCGCCGCGGCGAGGGCGACGAACATCGTCGGCACGCCGTGGAAGGTGTTCACGCCCTCCTTCACCATCAGCTCGATGGCACGGGCCGCGTCGAAGCGGGGCAGCAGGACGAGCGTGGCGCCCGCCCGCCAGGTGGAGTTGAGCGAGACGGTCTGGCCGAAGGCGTGGAACAGGGGCAGCGCGCCGAGGGCGACGTCGTCGGCGCGGATGTCGTTGGCGTCGAAGGCGTTGACCGTCGCGTTCATCACCAGGTTGAAGTGGCTGAGCACGGCTCCCTTGGGGACGCCGGTCGTACCGCTGGTGTAGAAGACGACCGCCGGGTCGTCGGCGGCCCGGGTGACGTACGAGGTGAGGGGCTCGGCGTCGGCCGCGAGCCTCTCGAACTCCTCGCCCAGGGTGATCACCCGGACCCCGGTGGCGGCGGCAGCGGCCCGGCCCGTCTCCGCCTGCGCCGGGTGGACGAGCAGCAGTGTGGCCCCGCTGTCCCTCAGGACGTGCTCGACCTCGCCGGCCGACAGCAGCAGGTGCACGGGGACGACGACACCGCCGGCCGCGGCGACGGCGTAGTAGGCGACGGGGAACTCGGCGGTGTTGGGCGCCATCAGGGCGACGCGGTCGCCCGGCCGTACGCCGAGGCCGGCGAGCGCGCCCGCGCCGGCGAGCGCGCGGCGCCACACCTCGGCGAAGGTGAGCCGCAGTTCGCCCTCGACGAGTGCGGTCCTGCTGGGGCGGCGCCGGGCGTTCTCGGCGAGGATGGCGGCGACGGACAGGGTTGCCATGGAGTGCTGCTCCGTTTCTTGCTGCGGCTCGTGTGACCGACCCCGGTGCGGGGCGCCCCCGTTCGGTGGAGCTAGTGCCGTTCGACCAGCACCGCGCTCCCCTGGCCCACGCCGACGCACATCGTGGCCAGCCCTCGCTCCGCGCCCGTGCGGCGCATGCGGTGGAGCAGGGTGGTCAGGATGCGGGCGCCGGAGCAGCCGAGGGGGTGACCGAGGGCGATGGCGCCCCCGGTCGGGTTCACCAGGTCCGGGTCGATGCCGAGCTGGTCGACGCAGGCGAGCGCCTGTGCGGCGAACGCCTCGTTGAACTCGGCCTCCTGGAGGTCGCCGACGGTCCAGCCGGCCCGGGCCAGCGCCTTGCGGGTGGCGGGGACCGGCCCGATGCCCATCACGTCGGGGTGGACCCCGGCGGAGGCGCCCGCGACATAGCGCCCGAGGGATTCGAGGCCGAGGTCGTTCAGGGCCTCCTCGCTGGCCAGGAGCAGTCCGGCGGCGCCGTCGTTCATCGGTGAGGCGTTGCCCGCGGTGACCGTGCCGCCCGGGCGGAAGACCGGCTTCAGGCGGGCCAGCTTCTCCAGCGAGGTGTCCTCGCGGACGCACTCGTCCTGCTCGACGACGATGCCGTCCGGGCGCTCGACGGGCAGGAGTTCGTCGTCGAAGTGGCCGTCCTTGCGTGCGGCGGCGGCCAGTCGGTGGCTGCGCAGCGCGAACTCGTCCTGCCGCTCGCGCGGGACGCCGTAGCGCCCGGCCACCTCCTCGGCGGTCTCGCCCATCGCCAGCAGGCCGTGCAGGTCCTTCATGGCGGGGTTGACCAGGCGCCAGCCGAGCCGGGTGTCGTGGGTCTCGATCCTGTGCGGCAGGGCCTCGTCGGGGCGGGGCAGCACGAAGGGCGCGCGGCTCATGGACTCCGAGCCGCCGGCGACCACGATGTCGGCCTCGCCCGCGGCGATCGTCCGCGCGGCGGTGGTGACCGCTTCGAGCCCGGAGGCGCAGAGCCGGTTGACGGTGGCGCCGGGCACGGACTCGGGCAGCCCCGCGAGCAGGGCGGCCATCCGGGCGACGTTGCGGTTGTCCTCGCCGGCCTGGTTGGCCGCGCCCCAGTAGACGTCGTCGATCCGGGCGGGGTCGAGGGCGGGGACGTCGGCCACCAGGTGGCGGATCACGGTCGCCGCGAGATCGTCGGGCCGGACGGCGGACAGGGCTCCGCGCAGCTTTCCGATGGGGGTGCGGCGGGCGGCCGCGAAGTGGACGGGACGCACGGCTGGGACTCCTGACCTACGGCGCTGTGGATCAGCTGGGACTGCGGCGGCACTGCTTAATTAGCACTGCTAGTTTTGGACTATAGACCTCCGACCGGCCCCCTGGGAAGATCTCCCGAGGCCTGCACCCCGGCAGCTGGAGGAGACATGCCCCACGTCCGCGAGCACGCCCTCGACGGCACCCGCGGCGCCGTCGCCGTACACGAGTGGCCGCACCCGGCGCCGCGCTACCTGGCACTCCTCGTGCACGGGTACGGCGAGCACGCCGGCCGGTACGACGGGCTCGCCGCGCTGCTCACCGGGCACGGGGCGGCCGTGTACGCACCCGACCACATGGGACACGGCAGATCCGCCGGCG
Organism: Streptomyces sp. 1222.5; assembly: GCF_900105245.1. Lineage (NCBI taxonomy): Bacteria > Bacillati > Actinomycetota > Actinomycetes > Kitasatosporales > Streptomycetaceae > Streptomyces > Streptomyces sp. 1222.5. The sequence goes on from NZ_FNSZ01000001.1 coordinate 1,586,035, forward strand.
AGCGGGTCGTGATCGAGGACTTCGAGGACGTGGTCACGGATGTGCACGCCGTCGCCGAACTGGCCCGGGCCGCGCACCCCGGGCTGCCGCTCGTGCTGGTCGGCCACTCCATGGGCGGTCTGATCGCGGCGCGCTTCGCCCAGCGGTACGGCCCCGAGCTGACCGCGCTGGTGCTGTCCGGGCCGGTGATCGGAGCCTGGGAGCTGCCGGGGCGGCTGCTCGCCCTGGACGAGATCCCGGACATTCCGATCAGTCCGGCCTCCCTCTCCCGGGACCCGGCGGTCGGCGCCGCGTACGCCGCCGATCCGCTGGTCTGGCACGGCCCGATGAAGCGGCCCACGCTGGAGGCGTTCGTGCGGACCCTGGAGACCGTCGCGAAGGGCGGGGACGTCGGCCCGCTGCCGCTGCTGTGGCTGCACGGGGACGACGACCGGCTGGTGCCGCTGCCCGGCAGCCGCGTCGGCGTGGAGCGGCTGAGCGGTGGCCTGCCCACCGAGCGGATCTTCGCGGGAGCCCGGCACGAGGTGTTCCACGAGACGAACCGGGAGCGGGTCTTCGCCGAGGTGCTGGCCTTCCTCGACCCACTGCTGCCCCGCTGATCAGCGCCGTTTGGCAGGCCCGGCGGCGGGCACCCGCCCTTTCGGACGTGATCGCACATCTCTGAGGAAAGGGGACGCACGCACCATGACCGTGGTCAAGAGCACGCTGCCCGAGAAGGCGCTCGGCGTCGCCGGGACCGCCCTGCAGGACACCCTCGTGGACCTGCTCGGACTGTCGCTGGTGGGCAAGCAGGCGCACTGGAACATCGTGGGTCCGCGGTTCCGCTCGATCCACCTCCAGCTGGACGAGGTCGTCGCGACGGCGCGCACCCACTCCGACACGGTCGCCGAGCGTGCCGCCGCGCTGGGCGTGTCGCCGGACGGCCGGCCGGAGACCATCGCCGCGAGCCTCGCGCTGCCCGGGACCAAGGACGGCTGGCTGCGCGACACGGAGGTCGTGGAGCTGATGGTGTCGACGCTGGGGACGGCGGTCGGCCGGCTGCGCGAGCGCATCGAGGCGACGGAGAAGGCCGATCCGGTCACCCAGGACCTGCTGATCGCCGTCACCGCGGACCTGGAGAAGCAGCGCTGGATGTTCCAGGCCGAGAACCACGACACCGCCGGCTAGTACACCCGCCCTCGACCAAGGAAGGGGAAACCCATGGCCGACGCCCTCGAACTCGACGCGCTGTGGACGGACTTCCACCGCGTGGTCAACATGACCTCGGCGGAACTCGCGGCCTGGCTCAAGGTCCGGGACGCCGCCGAGGAGACCGAGCCCCTGCCCGAGCAGGCCGGCACGCCGACCGGGCAGCACGTCCTCGCGATCCTCCAGAAGCGCCGCACCGATCTCACCGACGACGACGTCCGCGTGATGTACAAGGTCGTCGACACGGTCGGAGACCTCGTGGACCTGGAGAACGAGCCCGAGCCGGAGACCACCCCGGAGGACACGCGCCGCCGGCACCGGCTGATGACACTCGGCCACGACCCGCTCAAGCCGTAGACCGTTCACCGCCACCGGCCATGAACCACGACGAACGGGTCCTGCGCGAGCTGGTGTCCGAGTACGGGCGGACGTACGCCGACGAGGCGGGCATCCGCCTGAAGGACACCCCGCAGCCGCTGTACCGGCTGCTCGTGCTGGCCCTGCTGCTCAGCGCCAGGATCCGGGCCTCGGTCGCGGTCGCCGCCGCCCGGGCCCTGCACGAGGACCGTCTCGACAGCCCCCGCCGCATGGCCGGCGCCGACTGGCAGCAGCGGGTGGACGCGCTCGGCCGCGGCGGCTACCGGCGCTACGACGAGCGCACGGCCACCCAGCTCGGCGACGGCGCCGAGCTGCTGCTGGACCGCTGGGGCGGGGACCTGCGCCGGCTGCACGAGGAGGCGGGCGGCGACACCGGTGAACTGCGGCGGCTGCTCCAGGAGGAGCCCGGCGTGGGCCCCGCCGGCGCCGACATCTTCCTGCGCGAGGCACAGCGCGTATGGCCGGAACTCGCGCCCTACCTCGACGGCAAGGCGCTGTCGGGGGCCGAACGGCTCGGCCTGCCGAAGGACCCCGACCGGCTGGCCGAGCTCGCCGGGAACACCGAACCGGCCGTCCTGGCCGCCGCGTTGGTGCGGGCGGCGCTGGACAAGCAGGTGGCCGAAGACTGTCTCCGCCGCGCGTCTTGATCGTGTCAGACTGCTGCTCGCACGTCCCGGAGTGACCGCCGGGCCGGCCGAGCGGAGGAGACAGGGTGACGGGGACCGAGGCGGCCGCACAGCACATCGACACCAGCCGGCCGCATCCGGCCAGGGTGTACGACTGGTTCCTCGGCGGCAAGGACAACTACCCCGTCGACGAGGAACTGGGCCGCCGGATCCACGCGATCGACACGGGTGCCGGCCGGGCCGCACGCGCCAACCGCGCGTTCATGCGCCGGGCCGTGCGCACCCTCGCCGAGGACGGCGTCCGCCAGTTCCTGGACATCGGGACCGGTATCCCGACCGAGCCCAACCTGCACCAGATCGCCCAGTCCGCGGCGCCGGACGCGCGGGTGGTCTACGTCGACAACGACCCGATCGTGCTGGCCCACGCGAACGCGCTGCTGCGGGGCACCCCCGAGGGCGTGACGGAGTACGTGCAGGCCGACGCCCGCGACCCGCGCACGATCCTCGAACGCGCCGCGGCCGTCCTGGACTTCGGCCGGCCGGTCGCCCTCTCCCTCATCGCCCTGCTGCACTTCGTCGCCGACGAGGACGGCGCCCACGACCTGGTGGCCACCCTCCTGGCGGCGCTGGCACCCGGGAGCTGCCTGGTGCTGTCGACGATGACGGCCGACTTCGAGCCGGAGAACGTACAGCGGGGCATCGCCGCCTACGCGGCCGGCGGAGTGACCCTGGTGGCGCGTTCACGGGACGAAGTGGGCACCTTCTTCGAGGGACTCGACCTGCTGCCCCCGGGCATCACCTCGGTGTCCGACTGGCGGCCCGAGGACCGGCCGGAGGGCGACGACGGCCCCGTCTCCCTGTACGGCGCGGTGGGCCGGAAGCCCACGGGCTGACCGGCGTACGTGTACTTGAGGACGTCAGCCGGAAGACGGAGGCGCGGGGCCCGCGTACCGCCTCAGGTCTGACGGTCCCCGGACGAAAGGCTGACGCGCGTGCCCGGCCCGGCGGGGCAGGCTGGAGCGGTGGCCGGTCCGGACTCTCGGGAGCGTGTGATGTCCAGCAGGTTCGTCGTCGGGTTCCTCGGTGCCGTGCTCGCCGCCGTGGTCGTCTGGGCCGTCGGCACCCATCTGCTCGCCGACGCCGCGACCACCAGCGAACTGGACGGGCACAGCACGGTGACCGTCGACGGCCGCAGGGCACTCGCCCCGGACGTCGTCGCGAACCGGACCCGGGACAGGTTCCACCCACTGCCCTGGGTCGGCACGGAGATCTCCGCCGTCTCCTGCCCCGCCGGACTTCCGGCCCGCCGGGGCGCGACCCTGACCTGCACCGGCAGGAAGGCGGACGGCACGACCGTACGCATCCCCGTGCGGGTCACGAAGGTCACCGCCACGAGCATGACCTGGGTCTTCGGCCGCTGACCCGCCGGCTACAGGCCGAGCACGCGGGCGACCGTCCGCAGCACCCCGTCGTCGTTGTTGGACGGGGCCAGGTGGCGGGCGCGACGGACGACGTCGGGGTGGGCGTTGGCCATGGCGAACGACCACTCGGCGGCGTCGAGCATTTCCAGGTCGTTGAGGTAGTCGCCGAAGACCATGGTCTGCGCGGGGGTGATGCCGAGCGCTTCCTGGAGGCCGCGCAGCGCGGCGCCCTTGTTGGCGGTGCGGTTCATCACGTCGACCCAGTGTTCGCCGGAGACGACGACCTGGTGCGTGGCGGCGAACGGGGCGAGTGCCGGGGCGGTGGAGCGCTCGGCGGGCCCGAAGTCGAACACCGCGACCTTGATCACGTCGTCGTCGACGGCGGTGACGTCCTCCACGATCCGGTGCTCGACGTAGTACTTGCGCACCTCGGCCAGGAACGCCTCGTCGGTCCGCTCGACGTACGCCGACCGCTTGCCGCAGACCACGGCCCCGGCGTCCACCCCGTCCGCGACGAGCCGCCGTACCGTCCGGGCCACCCCGGCCGCGGCGGACCCCGCCAGCGGGTCGGAGCTCAGCTCCACGCCGTCGCGGACCACGTACGTGCCGTTCTCCGCGATGAACACCATGCCCTCGGCGACCTCGGCGAACTGCCGTGCCAGCGTGGCGTACTGGCGGCCGCTCGCGGGGCTGAACAGCACTCCGCGCCGGCGCAGCTCGGCGAGCATCGGCCAGAGCCCGTCGGGTATCCGCTTGGCGTCGTCCAGCAGCGTGCCGTCCATGTCGGTGACGATCAGCCGGATGTCGGCGGGCCCGGCGGGCAGGCCGGGGACGTCGAGGAGGGGCGTGGGCACGGGCGTCGCGGACATGTCCTGCTTCCGGTCGGGTGAGGGTACGCCGACCAGTGTCGCTCACCGCCCGGAACGCCCCCGGGGCACCCCGAACCGCTCACGGTGCGCGGTTTCCCGCGACAGCGCGATCACCTGGCGGCACAATGACGGCGGACGACCGCGACGGCGAAGGGCGGCGACGTGACCGAAGGCCATTCCCCGGCGGCCGGGCCGGCGGGTCTGAACACCTCCGTGGCGCACAACGCCCGGGTGTGGAACTACTGGATCGGCGGCAAGGACCACTACGAGGTCGACCAGCGGGTCGGCGAGCACGTCGCGGGGATGTTCCCGGTGATCCGGGCGGTGGCCCGCGCGGACCGTGACTTCCTCGGGCGGGCGGTGCGGTTCCTGGCCGGTGAGCGTGGGATCCGGCAGTTCCTGGACGTGGGCACGGGCCTGCCGACCGTGGACAACACGCACGAGATGGCCCAGCGGATCGCCCCCGAGTCGCGGATCGTGTACGTCGACAACGACCCGATCGTGCTCGTGCACGCCCGTTCGCTGCTCACCAGCTCTCCCGAGGGCGTCACCGACTACATCGACGCGGACGTGCGCGACCCGGAGGGCATCGTGCAGCGGGCCGGCGACACCCTGGACCTGACCCGGCCGGTGGCGGTGATACTGCTGGGCATCCTGAACTTCGTGCTGGACACCGGCGAGGCCCGGGACATCGTGCGGCGGCTCATGGCGGCGGTGCCCTCGGGCAGCCACCTGGTGCTTACCCACCCGACCTACGACGGCGACGTGGGCGGCGAGGGGAACGTCGCCGCGATGGAGTTCTGGAATGCGAACGCCACCCCGCCGATCACCGCCCGCGGCCGGGCGGAGATCGCCGGGTTCCTCGACGGCCTGGAGCCGGTCGAGCCGGGTCTGGTGCCGTGCTCGCAGTGGCGCCCGGAGTCCGCGGCCGCCGCACCGGTGCCGCAGTTCGGCGCGGTGGCCCGGAAACCCTGAGTCCGGCCGTGTGCCCCGCCCGGCCCGCCGAGGAGGACGTATGACGACTTTCGCCGACCCCGTGCCCGGCGGCCGTCCGGGCGATCTGCGCCGGGTCGCCGCGCTCACCGCGGACCTGGCCGCGCGGGACGTGCACGGCGTCGTGCTGGCCTACGTGGACACCGCGGGCGTCGGCCGCGTCAAGACGATCCCGACGGCACGGCTGGAGTCGGCCGTGTCCTGGGGGGTGGGCATGTCCCCCGTGTTCGACACGTTCCTCGCCGGAGACTCGATCGTCACGACCGACGTGCTCGGCTCCCCCGACGGCGACCTCAGGCTCTACCCGGACCTCGACCAGCTGGTGGCGCTGGCCGCGCAGCCCGGCTGGGCGTGGGCGCCGGTGGACCGGATCACCCAGGAGGGCGACCGGCACCCCGGCTGCGCCCGGACCTTCCTGCGCCGGATCGTCACCGACGCCGCCGAACGGCACGGCCTGACGTTCAAGGCGGCCGTCGAGATCGAGTGGGCGATGGGGCTGGACTCGGCGCCCGCCGGCGCGTTCGTGCCGGCCGTCTCCGGTCCGGCCTACGGCGCGATCCGGCAGGTGGAGCTGAGCGACTGCACCGCCGACCTGCTGACCGCCCTCGCCGCGCAGGACGTGGACGTCGACCAGCTGCATCCCGAGTACGCGGCCGGGCAGTTCGAGATCTCGGTGGGTGCCCTCGACCCGGTGGCCGCCGCCGACCGCAGCGTCCTGGTACGCCAGACGATCCGCGCGGTCGCCGGACGGCACGGCCTGCGGGTGTCGTTCGCGCCCGCGGTGCTCGCCGAAGGGGTCGGCAACGGCGGCCATCTGCACCTGTCCTGCTGGCGCGACGGGGTGAACCTGCACGCGAACGGCGACCGCCGGTACGGCATGACGGCCGAGGCGGAGTCCTTCGTGGCGGGGGTGCTCGCCCGCCTCCCCGCGCTGACGGCGGTCACCGCGCCGAGCCCGGCCAGCTACCTGCGGCTCAAACCCTCCCAGTGGGCGGGGGTGTTCACCGCGTGGGGCCGCGAGACGCGGGAGGCCGCGCTGCGGGTGATCACCGGCACGGCAGGCCGCCGGGACCAGGACGCCAACCTGGAGGTCAAACCGGTCGACCTGGCCGCCAATCCGTACCTCGCCCTGGGCTGTGTGATCGCCGCGGGTCTGGACGGCATGAGCGCGGGCCGGTCCCTGCCCGAGGAGATCACCGGCGACCCGGCCCGGTACGGCCCGGACGAGGCGGCGGCCCTGGGGGTGCGGCGGCTGCCGCGGTCGCTGCCGCGGGCCGTCGAGGAGTTCCGCGCGGACCCGGTGCTGCGGGAGGCGCTGGGCCCCGTCCTCGCGGACGCGGTGACCGCCGTACGCCTCGGCGAGGCGGCGGCCGTGTCGGGGCTGGACGACGCCGGGGTAGCGGCCGCCTACCGCTGGACGTACTGATGACCGCCGTGTCCGGCCCGGTGTCCGAGGCCCTCGCCGAGCTGGCCCTGGTCGACCACCACTGCCACGGGGCGGTGACCGCGGACCTGACCGGCGGGGAGTTCGCATCGCTCATCACCGAGGGCGAGGCCTGGCCCGGTGTCTCGCCCTTCGACAGCCCCGTCGGCGTGGCCGTCCGCCGTCACTGCGCGCCCCTGCTGGACCTCCCGCGGCACGCGCCCCCCGCGGAGTACGTGGCCCGGCGCGCGGAGCTGGGCTGGCGGGAGGTCAACCGGCGCTTCCTGACGGCGGCCGGCACGGAGGTGTTCTGCGTGGACACCGGTTACGCCCCGCACCCGGTCACCTCCCCGGCCGAACTGGGCCGCGCGGCGGGCGCCGCCGCCTGCGAGGTCGTACGGCTGGAGCAGATCGCCGAGGCGGTGGCCGCGCGTGGCGTGGAGGCGGACGGGTACGCGGCCGCCTTCCGCGGCGCCGCCGAGGAGGCCGTGCGCCGGCCGGGCGTGGTGGCGGTGAAGTCGGTGGCCGCCTACCGCACCGGTTTCGCCCTGGACCCGGCCCCTCCCACCGACGCCGAGGTGACGGAGGCCGCCGCCGGCTGGCTCACGCACGGCGGCCGGCTCGCCGAACCGGTGCTGGTACGGCACCTGCTGTGGACCGCCGTCGAACTGGGCCTGCCCCTGCAACTGCACACCGGGTTCGGCGACGCGGACGTGACGCTGCACCGCGCGGACCCCGCCCTCCTCACCGACTGGCTGCACCTGACGTCCGGCACCGTCCCGGTCCTCCTGCTGCACTGCTGGCCGTACCACCGTCAGGCCGCCTTCCTGTCCGCGGTGTTCGCGCACGTCCACCTGGACGTGGGCCTCGCCCTGCACTACACGGGGCCGGCCCGCTGCCGGGCGGTGCTGGAGGAGGCGCTGGAGATCACCCCGTTCCGCAAACTGCTGTACAGCTCCGACGCCTATGGTGTGGCCGAGTTCCACCATCTGGGTGCCCTGTCGTTCCGGCAGGGGCTGGCCGCTCTGCTGCAGGCCCGGGTGGACGCCGACGAGCTGAGCCTGCCCGACGCCCTGCGGATCGCGGCCTGGGCGGGCCGCGACAACGCCCGCCGACTGTACGGACCGCCCGTATCCGAACCGGCCCGCGACCCCAGCGGGCGCCCCACCCGGAAAGTATGATCAAGCAATGTCTGACATGACCGAGACCACGCCCGGCTGGCTGACCACGGACGAGCTGGAGATGGCCAGGGCCCGGATGCCGATCCTGTACGTCGAGGCCGTACCCGTGCGCGTCGACGACAGCGGCGAAGTGACCAGCATCGGACTGCTGCTGCGCATCGGCCCCGACGGAACGGTCAGCCGGACCCTCGTCTCCGGGCGCGTCCTGCACCACGAGCGCGTCCGCGACGCGCTGCTGCGCCACCTGGAGAAGGACCTCGGCCCGGTCGCCCTGCCCCGTGTCCCGGCCTCCCTCCAGCCCTTCACCGTCGCCGAGTACTTCCCGACGGCGGGCATCACGCCGTACCACGACTCGCGCCAGCACGCCGTGTCCCTGGCCTACGTCGTGCCGGTGACCGGTGACTGCCGCCCCCGGCAGGACGCGCTGGACCTGGTCTGGTTCAGCCCGCAGGAGGCCGTCTCCGCGGCCGTGCAGGGCGAGATGCCGGGCGGGCACGGGGTGCTGCTGAAGCAGGCGCTCGCCCATGTCGGCGTGGCCCTCTGACCGCGGTACGACGGCTCCCCGGCGGATGCTGGCGCCCCTCGGCGGCCGCGATGCCACAATCGAAGAACGACCGTGCCAGGCCGTGATCCCGCTCCGGACGGGGGCCGTGTCAGGAGGCCGGAATGTACCGCTCGAACGAGGGGCTGCCCGGGCGGATCCGTCGTGACCGGCGAGCGGACCGGGGCCGGGCCCGCCGGGTGCTCGTGCCCACGGGAGAGCCGTGATGGCGGGAGAGCGGGAGGGGAGACGACCGCGGGAGCCCGCTCTCCCGGACCTGCACGTGCGCCTGCGTTCCGAGCTGGGCCGGATCGACGACACGCTGCGCATCCTGGTGGCCTCCATCGACCGCCTGCAGGGCCTGCTGGACGCGGTGGTGGCCATCTCCCGCGAGGTGGAGCTGCCCGCGGTGCTGCACCGCATCGTGACCACCGCCATGGACCTGGTCGGCGCCCGCTACGGGGCGCTGGGCGTCCTCAGCGAGTCCGGGGAGCGGCTGGAGCAGTTCATCTCGGCCGGCCTGTCCGAGCAGGAGCGCCTCGCACTGGCCGAGATCGGCATGCCCCGTGGTCTCGGTGTGCTCGGCCATCTGATCCGCTACCCCGAGCCCCTGCGGATCGAGGGGATCCGGGCCCACCCGTCCTCCGTGGGGTTCCCGCCCGGTCATCCTCATCTGCGCACCCTGCTCGGCGTGGCCATCAGCGTGCGCGGCGAGATCTACGGCGACCTCTACCTCTCCGAGCGCTACGACGGACAGCCCTTCGACGTCCATGACGAGAACGTCGTCATCGCCCTGGCGAGCGCCGCCGCGATCGCCATCGAGAACGTCCGCCTCTTCGAACGGGTGCGCGTCGGGGCGGAGCAGTTCCAGCGGCTTCTGCTGCCCAGCCTGCCCGACCTGCGGCCGTTCACCGCCGCCGCCATCTACCGGCCCGCCGCCGAGCCCAGTCAGCTCGGCGGCGACTGGTACGACGCCATCCCCCTGTCCGACAACGTGGTGGCGGTCGTCATCGGCGACGTGGTCGGGCACGATCTGCGGGCGGCGGCCGCCATGGCCTCCACCCGCAACATGCTGCGCGCGCTGCTGTTCGACCAGACCATCGCGCCCGGCGCGGTCCTCAGCCGGCTCGACCGGGCCCTGGAAGCGATCACGAACAACCCGGTGACGACCACCACCCTGGCCCGGATCGAACCCGAGGGGCCCGACTGGCGGTTCAACTGGAGCACCGCGGGCCATGTCCCGCCCCTGCTGATCACCCGGGACCACCGGGCTCGGTTCCTGCTCGCCGAGCCCGGACTGCCGCTCGGCGTGGACACCGAACAGCCCCGCCCCGACCACTCCCGCCTGCTCCCGCCCGGAGCCACCGTGGTCTTCTTCACCGACGGACTGATCGAGCACCCGGGCCACGCCATCGACGAGAGCCTGGAAGCGCTCGGCGACATCGCCGCCGAGCACGCCGATCTGCCCCTGCCGGAGTTCGTGCAGGCGCTCGCCGATCACCACCCGAGCGACGGCCACGACGACATGGCCATCCTCGCGCTGCGCACGCCGTGCTCCTGAGCCGCGCCCGCGGGGTGCCGGCCGGTCCCTTGACCTGGAGGTTCCGTCCGATCCGGCGGATGATGGGCTTCGGGGCGATGTCGACACGGAGGTCGCCCGATGACGGACGTGCGGCATGACCGGCTCCGGCGCAGCGGCCGGACCACCCTGGAGATCTGCGTCATCGCCGCGCTGTACTTCGGCTCCGCCGAGCTGGGGCTGCTCCAGCAGCTGGTGCGCAGCCAGGTCACCCCGCTGTGGCCGCCGAGCGGCATCGCGGTGGCGAGCCTGCTGCTGCGCGGCCGGCGGGTGTGGCCGGGTGTGGCGCTCGGCGCGTTCCTGGCCAATGTCGATCTCGGGCCGTCGCTCCCGGCCGTCCTCGCGATCACGGCGGGGAACACCCTGGCGCCCGTCTGCTCCTACCTGTTGCTCCGGCGTGCCGGGTTCCGCAACGCACTGGACCGGCTGCGGGACGTCCTCGCCCTGATCTTCCTCGGCGCGTTCACCGGGATGCTGGTCAGCGCGACGACGGGCACGACGACCCTGCTCGTCTCCGGGGCGCTGAGCGCCGCCCGCTTCTGGCCGACCTGGTCGGTGTGGTGGACGGGCGACGCGATGGGCGTCCTGGTGGTCACGCCGGTCCTGCTCGTGCTCAGCTCGGCGCGGTGGCCGAGGAACGTGCGCACGTCCCGGTGGATGGAGGCGGTGCTGCTCGTGGCGGCCACCGCCGCCGTGGGGTTCGTGGAGACCGGGCGGGCTCCGCTGCTCTTCCTCGGGTTCCCGTTGCTGGTCTGGGCGGCGTTCCGGTTCCAGCTGGCGGGGGCGGCTCCGTGCGCGCTGGCCGTGTCGACGTTCGCGATCGTCGCCGCCGCGCGGAGGACCGGTCCGTTCGCCGGGCACGACCTGCTCACCAACATGATCACCCTGCAGGCGTTCAACGGCGCCGCCGCGCTGACCGCGCTGCTGCTCGGAGCCGTCGTCAGTGAGCGGGACCGGAACCAGCGGGAGATCGTGGACGCCTGCAACCAGATCGCCGGCATGGTGTCCAGGATCACCGCCGGCGACCGCCGTCCGGTCCCGCCCGACGAACCCGGTGCACCCGAGGGACCGGGTGGGGCGGGCGGCGTCGGTGGAGCGGACGGGGAGGACACGACAAAGGCCGCCTCCTCGTCGACGAGAAGACGGCCTCCGACCGGCCACAGGGCTGGTCGGGACGACAGGATTTGAACCTGCGACCCCTTGACCCCCAGTCAAGTGCGCTACCAAGCTGCGCCACGTCCCGGTGCGGTTTGACCTGGGGTTTCCCCGGTCGAAACGCGCAGGGAAACAATACCGCACTCGGCTCCGTGGTCGCGCGTCCCTTTCGCTGTTGACCTCGACCTTGGTTGAGGTTGCACGATCGACGGCATGACGATCGCAGCGGACGAGATCCGTACCCACGGCTATGACGACCTGGCCGGTCTGATGGGCCTGATGACCGGCGACGAGAAGCACGGCCCGGCGGCCACCTCCACGCTCGACGTGCTCTGGGTGCTGTACGACCGGGTGCTCCGGGTCTCCCCGGAGCGCCGGGACGATCCGCACCGGGACCGGTTCCTGCTGAGCAAGGGGCACGGGCCCATGGCGTACTACGCCGTGCTGGCCGCGAAGGGGTTCGTGCCCGTCGAGTGGCTGCCCGGGTTCGGGTCGTACGACTCCCCGCTCGGGCACCACCCGGACCGCGTGCTCGTGCCCGGAGCCGAGATCGGCAGCGGGTCCCTCGGGCACGGGCTGCCGATCGCCGTGGGCAGCGCGCTGGGGCTGCGGGCACAGGGGCTGCCCGGCCCGGCGGTGTGGGTGCTGATCGGGGACGCCGAGCTGGACGAGGGCAGCAACCACGAGGCGATCGCCTTCGCCGGTCCCGCAGGCCTGGAGCGGCTGCACACCGTCGTGATCGACAACTCCTCCGCCAGCCATGCGCTGCCCGGGGGCATCGCCGCCCGGTTCGAGGCCGCCGGGTGGTCCGCGGTGACCGTGGACGGGCGCGACCACGAGGCCCTGTACGCCGCGTTCACGGCTCCGCACCCGGGACGGCCGCACGTGGTCGTGGCCCGCGTCGAGCCGAAGAACGCCTGACCCTCACCCGCTCTCCGGAAAGGGCACACCTCCATGGACACCATGCGTGACCGATTCGCCCCCGTCGTCTCCCGGCTGCTGGACGAGGACCCGCGGGTCGCGGTCGTCCTCGCCGAGATCGGCGCGGACGGCTTCCGCGCGGCCGCGCGCCGGCATCCCGACCGGGTGATCAACGTCGGCATCCGCGAGCAGCTGCTCGTCGGGGCGGCGGCGGGACTGGCGCTCACCGGGCTGCGGCCGGTGGTGCACACCTTCGCCAGCTTTCTGGTGGAGCGGCCGTTCGAGCAGGTCAAACTGGATCTGGGGCACCAGGACGCGGGTGCGGTGCTGGTGAGCGCCGCCGCCTCCTTCGACTGGCCGGCCGGCGGCCTCACCCACATGGCGCCGGGCGACGTGGCCCTCCTCGACACGTTGGACGGCTGGACCGTGCACGTGCCCGGGCATCCCGACGAGGCGGAGACCCTGCTGCGCCACGCGGTCGCCGCGGGCGACGACAAGGTGTACGTACGGCTGTCCGTGCAGGCGAACCGGGAGGGGCGGGCGATCGACGGGAAGCGCTTCGTGCCGGTCCGCGAGGGCCGCTCGGGCGTGGTCGTCGCCGTCGGCCCGATGCTGGACGCGGTCCTCGCCGCCACGGAGGGCCGGGACGTGACCGTGCTGTACGCGACGACCGTACGGCCCTTCGACACGGAGGGGCTGCGCCGGGCGACGGGGACGGCGGGCACGGACGTGGTGCTGGTCGAGCCGTACCTCGCGGGCACGTCGACGGGGGCGGCGACCGAGGCGCTGTCCGACGTGCCGCACCGGGTGCTCGGGCTCGGTGTCGGCCGCCGTGAACTGCGCCGCTACGGAACCGTCGAGCAGCACACGGCCGCTCACGGCCTCGACCCGCGCGGGTTGCGCGAACGGATCGACGGATTCCTGTACGCCCCCTAGGGTTTCCGCAGCCGCGGGGCCGGGGCGTCGGCCCGGACCAGGTCGCGTATCGGCGGTATCGCGAGCAGGGCCGCCGCGACGGCCAGGCTCACCACCGCCGCGGCCAGGAGGACGTGGCCGGCGCCGAGCGCGCCCGCGGCCGGACCGGCGAGGGCCTGGCCGACCGGCATCATCGCGAGGGAGCCGGCCACGTCGTAGGCGTGAATGCGGTTGAGGACGTCGGCCGGGACCTGGGTCTGCACACTGGTCGCCCACATCACGCCCCAGAACGACATGCCGGCACCGGCGACGGCCGCCCCGGCCGCCATGGCCGGCACGCCGAGCCCGGCGCCCACGGCCGCCGGGAAGCCGAAGAAGGCGAACAGGGACACCGCGCCCGCCCGGAGCATGCGGCGCGGGCGCAGCCGCAGGGCCAGCAGGCCACCGACGACCGTGCCCGCGCCCAAGGCCGAGTTGACCAGGCCGTAGGCGCGCGGGCCGTGGTGCTGGACGATCTCGGTGGCCACCAGCGGGACGGTCGGGCCCCAGACGGCGATCATGTACAGGCACCAGACGGCGATCACCCCCCACAGCCAGGTCCGTGACCGGAACTCCCGCCAGCCCTGGACGAGATCACCGCGGAAGGCGCGCACGCCCCGGCCGGCGGCGGCACGCGTGCCCTCCGGGAGCGGCGGCAGCCGCAGCAGGAGCAGGCACAGCGCGCTGATCGCGTAGGTGGCCGCGTGCCCGGCGAACACCCCGCCCGGTGAGGCCAGGCCGACCAGGACTCCGGCGACGGCCGGCCCGGCCAGCTGCGCGGCGGACTCGGCGATGCGGACGGCGCCGTTCGCGCCCTGGACGTCGGCCGCGAGCCGGGGCACGGTGCTGGCCACACCGGGCTGGAAGACGGCGCCGGCGACGCCGTTGACGAAGCCGATGGCGCAGATCTGCCACAGCACCACATGGCCGGCGAAGAACAGGCCGGCCGCGAGGGACTGCGTGCCGAGCCGGACGAGGTCGGCGCCGATCATCAGCCTGCGGGTGCTGAACCGGTCGGCGACGACACCGCCGAGGACGACCAGACCGGCGAAGGCCGCGGCCGTCGAGGCCATGGCGAGACCGACCGCGCCCGCGCCGTACCCGTGCTCCAGCAGTCCGGCGGCGAGGGCCACGGGCAGCATCGTGTCACCGAGGCGGGCCGCGGCCCGGGCCACGAAGAACAGGGCGAAGTCCCGTGACCAGACGGCGGGTCCGCCGGGCGCGCTGCCGTGTACGCCCCGGGCGGCGACGTCCTGCCGTGCGTCCGTTCCGGTCATCGTCGCGCCCCTCCCTGCCGCCTCGCCGGTGTCTCCCGCACCGCTTACGCCGCGCGGGATCATGCCACGCCGGGACCGCGCCCACGGGGTATTTTCAGCCCGCGGACGGCATCCCCAACTCCGGGTGGGCGTCGAGCAGTCGGGGCGGCGCCGCCTGCCGCCAGGAGTCGGCGAGGATGTCCCGCAGTTCGTCCTCGTCCTCCAGCGCCGCGAGTCTCGCTCTCACCCAGGCGAACTGGGCCTCGTGACCGGCGATCCAGAACTTGCCCGGCTCGGCGAGGACCAGTTCGTCGCGTTCCTCCTTGGGGCAGCGCACGGCGATGGAGGTCTCGTCCTCCGGCAGCGTCGCGAACATCTTCCCCGCCACCCGGAACGTGGGCATGCTCCAGGCGACCTTCTCCGTGGTGTCCGGCAGGGAGAGGGCGATACGGCGTACGTCTTCGGCATCCGGCATGCCACGCACCGTAGCCCCTGCCACTGACAGTCACCCGGTCGCGGCGCTCCCCCGCCCGGGCCCCGGAGCGGCCGTCCGCTTGAAGTACAGGGTGGTGCCGCGGAGTTCGCCGGCCGGGGTCAGGGCGTAGTCGGGGATGGTGCCGGCCTCGGTCCAGCCGGCCGAGCGGTACAGGTGCTCGGCCGGGCTCCCGGTCTCGGTGTCGAGGTGCAGCAGGGTGATGCCGTCGGCCGCGGCCGCGTGCTCGGCGGTGGCGAGCAGGCGCCGGCCGAGGCCCTGCCCGCGCGCGGAGCGGTGCACCATCAGCTTCACGAGTTCCGCGCGGTGACGGCTGTTGGGCTTGCCGGGGCGGGCGAGGGAGACGGTGCCGGCCACGCGCCCGGCGCCGTCGACGGCCACCCATACGGCGAGCCGGCCCGCGGCCGCGTCGTCCGCGCGCTCCCGCCACCATGCGGCGGCCTCCGCGCGCGTCAGCGGTGCGAGGAAGCCGACGGAGGCACCGCCGGCCACGGTGTCGGTGAGCAGCGCGGCCAGTTCCGCCGCGCGGTCCCGCAGCTCCGCTCCGGACCAGCGCACCACCCTCACGGCCGCACCACCGCCAGCACGTACCGGGCCGTGCCGGGTCCGGCGCACCGGAAACGGGTCGGGCCGTGGACGCGCATCCGCAGGCAGTCGCCGGTGCCGAGGCGGTGGGCCCGCTCGCCGTCGGTCACCTCCAGGGTGCCGTCCAGCACCCACAGATGCTGTTCGAGGCCGGGTACGGGCGGGCGGTCGTAGGCGATGTCGGCGCCCGGGGCGAGCCGGCCCTCGACCAGTTCGCCACGCAGTCCGGCGTGCGGCGGGGACACGGAGCGCCGGACGAACCCCGAGGCACGGTCCTCCCACACCTGCTGCTCGGCGGCCCGCACGAGCGGGACCGGCCCCGCCTCGACCTCGCTGAGCAGCTGGGACATGGTGCGGCCGTAGACCTGACACAGGCGGTTGAGCAGGGCGGCGGTGGGGCTGGTCTCCGCGCGTTCGGCTCGCGAGAGGGTGGAGCGGCTCACTCCGCTGCGCTCCGCCAACTCGCCCAGCGACCAGCCGTGCTGGGCGCGCAGGGCGGCCAGCCGGGCACCGATGCGGACGTCGACCGCGTCCGGGTCCTCGCTTCTCACATCCGGGACGATATCCCGGATGTGAGACGGGCGTGTTACGGAGGGCTCACGGCCGCGCGGCCACTCCGAGGGCCTCCAGCACCGGCCGGATCAGCGGGTGTCCCTCGGCTCCCCGGCGTACCGCGGCGAAGACGCGGCGGGTCGGGGCCTCTCCGTCGACCGGGCGGACGACCACGCCCGTGAGGTCCATACCGCGCAGCGCGGAGCGCGGTACGAGCGCCACACCGGCGTCGGCCGAGGCGAGGGCGACGACGGCGCGGAAGTCGTCGGAGGAGTGCTCCAGCCGGGGCTGGAAGCCGGCGCTCTCGCAGGCGAGCACGACCACGTCGTGGCAGGGGTTGCCCGGGTAGGGCCCGATCCACGGGTCCTTCGCCAGCTCGGCCAGGGGCACCTCGGCGTGGTCCGCGAGGCGGTGGCCGACCGGCACGACGGCGTCGAACGGCTCGGCGTACAGCGGGACATGGGTGAGCCGGGGGTCGTCGGCGGACGGGGCGCCCCGGTACTCCACGGCGACCGCCACGTCGACCTGGCGGTCCAGCACCATCGGCAGGCTGGCGTCGCCCTCGGCGTCCTGGACACGGATGCTTATGCCGGGTGCGCGGGACGCGAGACGGGCCACGGCCGGGGCCACCACCTGGGCGATGCCGGTGGCGAAGGCGGCCACGGTGACCGTGCCCGCCTCGCCCGAGCCGTAGGCGGCCAGCTCGGCCTCGGCCCGCTCCAGCTGGGCGAGGACCGCGTTGGTGTGGCTGAGCAGGATCTCGCCGGCCGGGGTGAGCCGTACGCCCTTGGCGCCGCGCTCGACCAGGCGGTGGCCGGTTTCCTGCTCCAGGGCCGTCAGCTGCTGGGAGACGGCCGAGGGGGTGAGGTACAGCGCGGCGGCCGCCGCGGTGACCGTGCGGTGGTCGGCCACCGCACGGAGGATGTGGAGCCGCCGTGCCTCGATCATGCCCCCGATTATTCCAGGGTGTCCGCCCTGGTCAGCCCTCCAGCTCGGCACGGGCCGCGACGAAGGCGTCGACGGCGCGGTCGACGTCGGCCGTGGAGTGCGCGGCGGACAGCTGGACGCGGATGCGGGCCTGGCCCTGCGGGACGACCGGGTAGGAGAAGCCGATCACGTACACCCCGCGCTCCAGCAGGAGTTCGGCCATACGGCCCGCCTCGGTCGCGTCGCCGATCATGACCGGGGCGATGGCGTGGTCGCCGGGGAGGATGTCGAAGCCCTCCTCGGTCATCCGGCGGCGGAACAGCGCGGTGTTCTCGGTGAGCCTGACGCGCAGGTCGTCGGCGGACTCCAGCAGGTCCAGGACCTTCAGGGAGGCGGCGGCGATCACCGGGGCGAGGGTGTTGGAGAACAGGTACGGGCGGGAGCGCTGGCGCAGCAGGGCGACGATCTCGGCGCGGGCGGCGACGTAGCCGCCGGAGGCACCGCCGAGGGCCTTGCCGAGGGTGCCGGTGATGATGTCCACGCGGTCCATGACGCCGTGCAGCTCGGGCGTGCCGCGGCCGGAGGGGCCGACGAAGCCGACGGCGTGCGAGTCGTCGACCATGACCATGGCGTCGTAGCGGTCGGCGAGGTCGCAGATCTCGCGCAGCGGCGCCACGTAGCCGTCCATGGAGAAGACGCCGTCGGTGACGATCAGCCGGCGCCGGGCGTCGGACGCCTCCTTGAGCTTCGCCTCCAGGTCCGCGAGGTCGCGGTTGGCGTAGCGGAAGCGCCGGGCCTTGGACAGGCGGATGCCGTCGATGATGGAGGCGTGGTTGAGGGCGTCGGAGATCACCGCGTCCTCCTCGCCGAGCAGCGTCTCGAAGACACCGCCGTTGGCGTCGAAGCAGGAGGAGTAGAGGATCGTGTCCTCCTGGCCGAGGAAGCCGGACAGCCGCGCCTCCAGCTCCTTGTGCACCTCCTGGGTGCCGCAGATGAAGCGGACGGAGGCCATGCCGTAGCCCCAGCGGTCCAGGGCCTCGTGGGCGGCGGAGACCACCTCGGGGTGGTCGGCCAGGCCGAGGTAGTTGTTGGCGCAGAAGTTGAGGACCTCGCCGGGGCGGCCGCCGGCGGTGACGTTGACGGTCGCGGACTGCGGGGTGCCGATGACCCGCTCGGGCTTGTGCAGGCCGGCGGCACGGATCTCGTCGAGGGTGGCGCGCAGGTCGTCGCGGACGGTGTCGAACATGGGGGCTCCTGAAAGTGCTGGCGGGTGTGCGCGGACTGCGGCTCAGACGGTCCAGTCGAGGATGATCTTGCCGCCCTTGCCGCTCGCGGCGTCGGCGAAGGCGGCCTCGAAGTCGCGGTAGCCGTACCGGCCGGTGATCACCGGGGCGAGGTCCAGACCGCCCTCCAGCAGCACCGACATCGCGTACCAGGTCTCGAACATCTCGCGGCCGTAGATGCCCTTGATGGTGATCATCGAGGTGACGATGCGCGACCAGTCGACCGGGAACTCCTCGGCCGGCAGGCCGAGCATGGCGATCCGGCCGCCGTGCGTCATGTTGGCGATCATGTCGCGCATGGCCTCCGGACGGCCGGACATCTCCAGGCCGATGTCGAAGCCCTCGCGCAGCCCCAGCTCCCGCTGTCCGTCGGCGATCGTCGTCTCGGCGACGTTCAGCGCGAGGCTCGCGCCGATCTTGCGGGCCAGCTCCAGGCGCTCCTCGCTGACGTCGGTGACGACGACGTTGCGGGCGCCGGCGTGCCGGGCCACCGCGGCGGCCATCAGGCCGATCGGGCCGGCACCGGTGATCAGGACGTCCTCGCCGACCAGCGGGAAGGACAGCGCGGTGTGCACGGCGTTGCCGAACGGGTCGAAGATGGCGGCGACGTCGAGGTCGACGGGGACCCGGTGCACCCACACGTTGGACGCGGGCAGGGCGACGTACTCGGCGAACGCGCCGTCGCGGCCGACGCCGAGGCCGACGGTGGCCCGGCACAGGTGCCGGCGTCCGGCCAGGCAGTTACGGCATTTGCCGCACACCAGATGGCCCTCACCGCTCACCCGGTCGCCGATGCGGATGTCGCTCACGTCGCGCCCCACCTCGACGACCTGCCCGACGAACTCGTGCCCGACCACGAGCGGGGTGCTGATCGCCTGCTGCGCCCAGCCGTCCCAGGCCCGGATGTGCAGGTCGGTGCCGCAGATACCGGTCCGCATGACCTTGATCAGCACGTCACCGGGCCCGATGGCGGGCTCCGGGACGTCCGTCAGCCAGAGTCCCGGCTCCGCCTTCTCCTTGACCAGCGCCTTCACGCGTACGGCTCCTGTGGGTGAGGCCCGGGCGGCGGGCATGCGAAGAAGCCCGCACCGGGTCAGAGGGGTGGAATCACCCTGCAATCTGCCGTATGCGCGGGCGGTGGTCCATCGAGCTTTTCTTAACCGGCGCCTCAGCTTTCCTACACGCCCCGCGCGTGCCCCTGCACGAGCCCGCTCGCATCCCGCGCGCGAAGGCTCGCGCTTCAGAGCGGCAGACCGTCCGCGGCGCTGCGTTCGAGGCGTACGACGAGGTCGGCGGCGAGTGCCTTGATGGTCTCCAGGCCCTCTCGGCCCCAGACCCGGGGCGCGGTGTCGGCGGCACACACGGTGCCGAGCGCCATTCCGGAGCTGTCGATCAGGGGGGCGCCGAGATAGGAGTGGATGCCGTAGTCGTCGACCACCGGGTTGCCTGCGAACCGCGGGTAGTCGCGGACGTCCTCCAGCACCAGCGCCTTGCGGCGGACCACCACATGGGGGCAGAACCCGTGGTCGCGGGGCAGGACCCGGCCCAGTTCGGCCCGGGTACCGTCCTCCCGGACGGCCGGGGCGACGGCGGGGGCGCTCAGGCCCGCGAAGAACTGGTGGTCCTCGCCGATGAAGTTGACCATGGCGTACGGCGCGCCGGCGAGCCGTCCGAGGTGCTCGGCGAACGCGTCGAGCGCGGGGGCGGGCCGGTCCGCGAGGCCGAGCCGGCGCAACCGGTGGACCCGGGCGGGGGCCTCCTTGTCCTCGGGGGTGAGCAGCAGCCCCCGGACCGGCCGGGGCGGCTCGTAGCTCATGGCCGGGCTCCGTCGCAGTGGGCGTACCTCATATAGGGGCTCCGTGAGCGGTAGGGCGGAATCACCTGTGGGCGCCTCGGGTGGGCGCGGGCTCGGGGGTGTGGGCGAGGAGGTGGCGTACGAGGGTGAGCAGGGTCTGCACGCCGGAGCTGGAGATCCGGGCGTCGCAGCGGACGACGGGGACCTCAGGGTCGAGGTCGATGGCGGCCCGCACCTCCTCGGGGCCGTAGCGGTACCCGCCGTCGAACTCGTTGACGGCGACGATGAAGGCGAGCCCGCGCTCCTCGAAGAAGTCCACGGCGGCGAAGCAGTCCTGCAGCCGGCGGGTGTCGGCGAGGATCACCGCGCCGAGCGCGCCCTCGGACAGCTCGTCCCACATGAACCAGAACCGCTCCTGTCCCGGCGTGCCGAACAGGTACAGCACGTGCTCCGGATCGAGGGTGATCCGGCCGAAGTCCATCGCGACGGTCGTCTCCATCTTGTTCTCGATGCCGTCGAGATTGTCGGTGGCGGCGCCGACCGTGGTGAGCAGCTCCTCCGTGCTGAGCGGTGCGATCTCGCTGACCGCTCCCACGAAGGTCGTCTTGCCGACCCCGAATCCGCCCGCCACCAGGATCTTGAGCGCGGTGGGGAACGGGTCAGAGCTGTCGTCGTAGTCCATCGAGCACTGCCTCCAGCAGAGACCGGTCAGTGGGAGTGTGGTGGAAGGCGGGCGGCTTGGTGGTCAGCGCACCGCAGTCGACCAGGTCCGAGAGCAGCACCTTGGTGACCACGGCGGGCAGCTTCAGCTGCGCGGCGACCTCGGCGACCGAGACGGGCGCGCGGCACAGGTCGAGGGCCTGTGCGTGCTCGGGCCCGAGGTAGCCGAGCGGGGTCACCCCCGTGGACATCACCTGGGACATCAGGTCGAGGGCGATGCTCGGCTCGGTCCGGCCGTTGCTGACCGTGAAGGGGCGCACCAGCCGTCCGGCCGCGTCGTCCAGCCAGGGTCCGTCGCCGGCTGCGGCCACGCTCAAGGCCTCGTCGCCGAGGGTTCGACGGCGTGCTGCCGGGGGGCGGTCACCAGGTACGGGCGGACGCTCTTGACCAGCATCGCCATCTCGTAGCCGAGGACGGCGGCGTCTGCCTCGCGGCCGGCGAGCACCGCGAGACAGGTGCCGGAGCCGGCGGTGGTGACGAACAACAGGGTCGAGGCGAGTTCGACGACGACCTGGCGGACGTCGCCGCCGTCACCGAACCGGACGCCCGCGCTGCGGCCCAGTGAGTACAGCCCGGAGGCGAGGGCGGCCATGTGGTCGGCACTGTCCGGGTCCAGACCGTGCACGGACTTGACCAGTCCGTCGCAGGACAGCAGCACCGCGCTGCTGGTGTGGGGTACGCGCTGCACGAGGCCGCTCAGCAGCCAGTCGAGGTCGGAGGCGTGGGCGGTCGGCGCATCGCTCGCCATGGTGGATCGACTCCTTGGGGTACGAATTCTGCGGGAGCACTGGTGGGGGGCACATGTACTCGGGACGGTCAGCCGGCCGGGGCGCTCCCATCGGCCCGGCCGGTGCCACGGGTGCCGTCGAACGCGGGCTCGTGGGCGCGCGCCGGTGGTATCGAGGCAGGGGTGGTGCGGCCCGGGGAGGTGTAGTCCGGGGCCATGTGGTCCGGGGCCATGTGGCCGGGCGACATGTGGCCCGGTGACATGTGGTCCGCGTCCTGGTGGTCGTTGACGCCGTGTTCGGGCCGGGCACGCGTGAGTTCGGTGGACTCCGCGGGGGCGGATTGCAGGTGTCCGTCCGCCATGTGCGCGGCCTCCAGGGAGAACGAGCCGACGGGGGACGGGTCCGTGGTGGCCGTGTCCGCGTGCTGCGACTGCTGGAAGGCGGGCTTGCCGTACGGGGACTCCGCGACGGCCGCCTCCCCGGACGCCGGATGGGCGTGGGGAGACTCGTCGTAGCCGGTCTCCCTCGGCTGCTGGGCCTCGGCGAGCCCGATTCCGCGCTGGAAGGCGGCCATCAGCCCGGGGTCGTGGCCCGCGCCGGTGTCGGCCACCTGACGTGGTGCGGGGCCGCCGCGCAGCTGGGGCACGAGGTGCTCCTGGGCGCGGCGCCTGGGCAGCAGGGGCTTGTCCGGGGTGGCCTGCACGGTCTCGCTGCGCGGGGTGGGCAGGATGCCCGCGTGCGCCTCGACCGTCGAACGGTCCTCGGCGTTGACACCGGGCACGGCCTCGGCCGGGTTGGGCCGCGTGGCACGGGCGCCGCGCACGGGGAGCGGCGCGGGACCGTCTCCGGTGCGCGCGGCCTCACCGCTCCCGGCCGCGCGCCGCGCGGCTCCGGTGCCGGAGTCCCGCTCGGCGTCCCGGCGCCCGGGCCCGCGCTGGGCATGTCGTCGGCGCCCGGTGCCCGGGGCCGGTCCGGCTCCCGCTCCGGCAGGCGGACCGGCGGCCGTGTCCGACGTGGACCCGTCGTGGGCATCGGCTCCGGCGGGCAGAGCCGTGGCCTGTGGGGGTGCCGGCAGGGGGGCGTGCGCCCGCTGCGGCGTCGCCGTGACAGCGGCGTGCCGCGGTGGCGGTACCGCGTCCCCGGCACCGTCCGCGAGCACCGTCGGCGCCGTTCCCAACAGTGCTTGCGGGACCACGAGTACGGCCTGCACGCCGCCGTAGATGTTGCTCTGGAGCCGCACGGTGATGCCGTGCCGGCGGGCGAGCTGGGACACGACGTAGAGGCCGATGCGTCCGTCGGCCAGCAGGCTGGCGACGTTCACCTGGTCGGGGTCGGCGAGCAGGGTGTTCATCCGGTGCTGCTCGGCGACGGGCATGCCGAGTCCGCGGTCCTCGACCTCCACGGCCAGCCCGGAGGTCACGAGGTTGGCGCGGAGCAGCACCTGGGTCTGCGGGGCGGAGAACACCGTGGCGTTCTCGACGAGTTCGGCGAGCAGGTGGATGACGTCGGCGACGGCGTGACCGCGCAGTTCGCCGTCGATCGGCGGCACGAGCTTCACCCGGGAGTACTGCTCGACCTCGGCGATGGCGGAGCGCAGCACCTCGGTCATGGACACCGGGTTGCTCCATTGACGCCGGGAGACGGCACCGCCGAGCACGGCGAGGTTCTCGGCGTGCCTGCGGATGCGGGTCGCCAGGTGGTCGACGTGGAAGAGGCCCTTGAGCAGGTCCGGGTCCTCGATCTCGTTCTCCAGCTCGTCGAGGATGGAGATCTCACGGTGCACCAGGGACTGCAGCCGGCGCGCGAGGTTGACGAAGACCTCGAGCTTCTGCTCACTGCCCGCCTGGCTGGAGAGCTGGGCGGCGCGCACGACGGCGGTGACGGCGCCGTCGTGCGCGCGGGCCAGATCGGCGGCCAGCAGGTCGAAGTCGTCGGCGTCCGCGGGCGGCCGGCGGCGCGGGGCGGGCTGTGGCGGGGCCCCTCCCTGGCGCAGCGCGTCGACCAGGGAGTCCAGGTCGGCCTCGCCGCGCGCGGCGGTGCGGCGCAGGGCGTCCACCCGGTCGGACACCGACCTGGCGGCGCGGTCGGCGGCCACGGCGGCGATCAGGATGCCGGCGACGGCCACGGAGACCGCTCCCGCCAGCACGGCCCACAGCGTGGGCCCCGTGTGCACGCCCCCGGAACGGATGCTGAACAACACGGCGGCGGTGGCGCTCAGCGCGACCGCGAGCGGCGGCAGCACGGCCAGCCGCATGAGCTGGGGCCGTATGTGCGTCTCGGGCAGTGCGGGAGCGGGTCTGGCGACCGGCCGCCCGTGCCTGCCGCCCTCGCGGCGGTCGGCGCGGGTGGCCGGTGCTCGGAGGTGAGACATCTGCGTCCTCGTACTGGTCCGTCGGGCGTGTGTTCCGCACGCGGTGCGTGGTGCGGGCATGTGTGCGGGCATGCGTCGTCGCGATGTCGGGCCGACGGGACCGTGGTGCCCGGCCTCGGCGCGTCCGACGGACACTCACAGTAGTTGCCTGCGCATCATGTGCGGTGGGCAGTTGACAAAGTCCTGCGCAGAGCGTCCCGCTCTGGTATGAAGCCTCGTACGACAGACCGATAACCGGGCCGAGCCCCCTCGGGCAACCCGAAAGCGATCGATAAGACCTGGTCAAAACCGGTCAGCAGGAGCCGGGGGATGAGGGCGGGCCCAGGCTGCCCGACCCGCGCCGACGACTCACGCCACACGCCTTCGGGCCCACGCCTCGGCACCTACGACGGCCGCACCGATGTCACGGAGAGTGTCGGCCTTGGCCTGACCATCACCCCGGGGGCAGGGGGGAATCACCGGCACTCCGGGCAGGGCCACTGCACGGCGCCGGAGGCCGCCGCCAGCGCTCAAGGGGCCGCCGGTCGCCGGCGTGGCGCCGAGGTGCTCCGGGTAGGACGCTGCCGGTGATCCAGCGGGTCCCGGCGACTGCGCGCGGGCCGCCACAGCTCGGGGCGGCCCGCCGTCGACGCTGCTGGACAGGAGCCGCCGCGTGCCGGGAGGGCGACCGGCCGATACCCAGAGCGGGGCCAATGCGCTCCACGCGGCAGCCGCCGCAGCTCAGAGCAGGGCCACAGCGCTCTGAACCGGTCGCTGCCGCCCCGGGCAAGCCACCACCGGCACTATTCCGGGCGACGGCACTCGGACGGGCCGCCGCCGCTCGGGGCAGACCACCCCCGTCGTTCCGAAAGCGACCACACAGCACCCAGGGCGGGCGACCGCTGACACCCCGGGCGGGGCCACGCGCTCCACGCATCCGCCGTCGGCGCTCCCCGCGGACCGCCGGCAGCGCAGGGCCACAGCGCTCCGAACCGGTCGCCGGTGCCCGGACAGGCCACCACCTGCGCTCCGGAAGGGGGCCGCGGCGCTCGGGGCGGGACCGCTGCCGGCAGTCAGGACCGGCCATACCCGCGCACGGGCGGAATCGCCGCCATCCTCGTGAACGAGGCCGTCGCACCCCGGGTACGCCGCCGCCAGGCTCCGGGCTTCGGCGGCTGGTCCTCGTTGTCGTCAGCCGCGCTTCGGCGGCTCGGCGACGAAGGCGCCGACGGATCGCCAGGTGCGCCGGACCTCCCCCGACACACCGCGCCACCAGGCCTCGGCCGGGAGCTTGCCCGCCGGTTCGAAGGGCTCGCCGGGCCGGGGCAGGGCCACGGCCTGGCCCGCCTCCTCGGCCGCCTCCTTCGTCCACTCCCCCGGCTCGGCCCACGGGTGCGGGGCGAGATTGAAGGTGCCCCAGTGGATCGGCAGCAGCGCGCCGTGCGGGGCGCCGCCCTGGAGGTCCAGGTGGGCGCGCAGACCCTCCTCGGGGGTCATGTGGATGTCGGGCCAGAACTCGCTGTACGCGCCGATCTGCATCATCGTGGCGTCGAACGGGCCGTGTGCCGCGCCGATCTCCGTGAAGCCGTCGAAGTAGCCGGTGTCGCCGCTGTGGTAGATCCGGTGCTCGTCGCCCGAGACGACCCAGGACGCCCAGAGCGTGTGCTGGGTGTTGCGCAGACCGCGGCCGCAGAAGTGACGGGCGGGAGTGGCGGTGAGCGTGAGCCCGGCGATCTCGGTCGACTCGTGCCAGTCCAGCTCGCGCAGCCGGTCCGGGGAGACGCCCCAGTGCTCGAGGTGGGCGCCGACGCCGAGAGGCACCGCGAACACGGTGTCCGTGCCGGCCAGGGCCTTGATGCTGGGCAGGTCCAGGTGGTCGTAGTGATCGTGGGAGATCACGATCACGTCGACGTCACCGAGCGCGGCCAGCGGCAGCGGCACCGGGTGCAGCCGCTTCGGCCCCGCGAAGGGGAACGGGGAGCAGCGCTCGCCCCAGACGGGGTCGAACAGGACCCGTCGGCCGTCGATCTCCGCGAGCACGCTGGAGTGGCCCATCCAGGTCAGCCGCAGTCCCGTGGCGGGCGGCTCGGCCAGGTCGGCGAAGGTCGTGGGGTGGACCGGGACCGTGCCCCTGGGGGCGCGCAGCGGCCGGGTCTCCTTGTCGAGGAAGACCTTCGCGAGGTCCAGCGTGGAGCCTGAGGGCCGGGTGCGGGCGGGCCCGCCAGGGTTCTGGAAGACGCCGTCCTTGAAGTGCGGGGACCGGCGGATGCGCGCCATGCGCTCACCGCCCGGGTCCGCGCCGAAGGCCGCGGGCCGCAGCGCGCGGAGGCCGGAGCTCGAGGAACGCGGACCGGTCACGGTACCTCCAGATGGAGTGGCTGAGGTCCTCCATTATGGTCGGCGCCTCCGACAAGCCCGCGGCCACCGTGGCCCCGACGCCTGCTACTGAATGTCCGTTCAGCAACATTGACACGCCCGGGAGCCGCTTCGGATACTGACCCGGTACTGACTGATGATTCAGTAACACCCACTCGGCCCCCTCCGCCGAGCACCCCGACCCCCTGGGGAGGCGACGGCGGCCACGGCCCGCGCGCGTGCACCCCCGCCGATCTCGCGCGAGCCCTCACCGAGGCCCTCTGCCGGCCCGCCCCCCTCACCACCCTCCCCGAGGAGACCCCATGACCGCCCCCGCTCCCCTGATGTCGCTCGTCTGGACCGATCACGTCACCGGCCGCCGGGGCTTCCTGGTCGTGGACCGGCTGGTGCGGGGCGTGGCCAGCGGCGGGCTGCGGATGCGCCCCGGCTGCACGCTGGAGGAGGTGGCCGGGCTGGCCCGCGGCATGACGATGAAGGAGGCCCTGCACTACAACCCCGAGGGCCGTTACGTCCCGCTCGGCGGCGCCAAGGGCGGCATCGACTGCGACCCGCAGGACCCGGGCGCGTACGGGCTGCTCGTGCGCTACCTGCGCGCCATGCGGCCGTACATCGAGAGCTTCTGGACCACCGGTGAGGATCTCGGTCTGACCCAGGACCTGGTGGACCGGGCGGCGGCCGAGGCCGGCCTGGTCTCCTCCGTCCAGGCGGTGTACCCGCTGCTGGACGACGAGGCGGCGGCCCGCCGGAGACTCGCGGACGCCTTCGCGGTGGAGGTCGACGGCATCGGCCTGGACGAGCTGGCCGGCGGCTGCGGGGTCGCCGAGTCGGTGCTCGCGGCCCTGGACCGGGCGTCGGTGCCGTACCGGGGCACCCGGGTCGTCGTCCAGGGCCTCGGCACTATGGGCGGGGCGACCGCGCGCTTCCTCGCACGCGAGGGCCTGACCGTGGTGGCCGTCGCCGACATCAAGGGCACGATCGAGAACCCGGCCGGCCTCGACGTGGAGGCGCTGCTGGCCGCGCGCGACACGTACGGCACCGTCGACCGGCGCGTGCTGCGCCCGGGCGACCGCGAACTGCCCGGCGACGCCTGGCTGTCCACCGAGGCGGAGGTGCTGGTGCCCGCGGCCGTCTCCTACGCCGTCGGCATCGCCGAACAGGAACGCGTCACCGCCCGCTGGATCGTCGAGGCCGCCAACATGCCCGTGGTCCCCGAGGCGGAGACCCTGCTGGCCGCACGCGGGGTCACGGTGCTGCCGGACGTGGTGGTCAACTCCGGTACGAACGCCTGGTGGTGGTGGACGCTGTTCGGCGACATCGGTGCCGACGCCGACGAGGCGTTCGCGCACATCCGCGGCTCCATGCGCGCCCTGATCGAGCTGATGCTCGACCGGGCGGAGGCCGACGGCACGACCCCGCGCGCGGCCGCCCACGCCCTGGTGACCGACCGGCTGGCGGTGATCGCGGAACGCTTCGGCTGGTACCGGTGACGGGACCGGGCGAGACACCCGGGAGGAACACCGGGGGCCGCAAGGGGCGCCGCGGGCGTCCCACCTCTCGCCACTCTCAACCTATAGCGCACCGGGGGGCTTGCGGCAAGGCCCCGGTCGTACCGCAGAATCGCAGGCCGACGCCGATCACCTGCGGAAATGGGAGATTCACGAAGTGCGTGCACCGATGTCGGCAGACCCCACGGGCGGTACCCCGGATCGAGCCGGTGACAGGAGCTCTCCGACGACCAGCGCGTTCGATCTACCCGAGCGCCTCTCCCCCAAGGCCGACCCGGCGCTCGTCGCGCGCGACGAGCGGCACTTCGCGGCGATCGCGGAGAGCCTGCGGCAGACGATCGCCGAACTGTCCGAGCGTCTCGACGCCGAACTCAGGGCGCCCGGCGGCACAGGTCGGCAGGCGATGGACCGGGACGCGGAGGTGCACCGGCTGACCGGTCGTCTGCGCACCCTGCGCCGCTTCGGCCTGGACCTGTGCCTCGGGCACATGGTCGGCGCGGACGACGGCGAGCCGGTGTACATCGGACGCCTCGGTCTGACCGACAGCACGGGGCGCCGGTTGCTGCTGGACTGGCGCGCCCCCGCCGCCGAGCCGTTCTTCGCGGCGACCCACGCCGATCCGATGGGCCTGGCGAGCCGTCGCCGGTACCGCTGGACGGGCGGCCGGATCAGTGACTACTGGGACGAGGTGTTCACCGCCGACGGGCTGGAAGGACACGCGGCGCTGGACGACCAGTCGGCCTTCATCGCCAGTCTCGGCGGCAGCCGGTCGGCCCGGATGCGGGACGTGCTCGCCACCATCCAGGCCGACCAGAACGCCGTCGTCCGGGCGGGCTCCCGGGGCGCCCTCGTGGTCGACGGCGGTCCGGGCACCGGGAAGACGGTCGTCGCCCTGCACCGCTCCGCCTACCTGCTGCACTCCGACCCGCGCCTCGGTCACCGGCGCGGCGGCCTGCTGTTCGTCGGACCGCACCAGCCCTACCTGGCCTATGTCGCCGACGTGCTGCCCAGCCTCGGCGAGGAGGGCGTGCGGACGTGCACCCTGCGGGACCTGCTGCCCGAAGGCGCGGCGGCGGAGGAGGAGGCCGACCCCGAGGTGGCCCGCCTGAAGTCGTCCGCGGACCTGGTGCGGGCGATCGAGAAGGCCGTCGCGTTCCACGAGGAGCCGCCCACGGCGGGCCTGACGGTCACCACTCCGTGGTCGGACGTCCGGCTGACCGCCGACGACTGGGCCGAGGCGTTCCGCGCACCGGGCCCCGGCACACCGCACAACGAGGCGCGCGACATGATCTGGGACGAGCTGGTCACGATCCTCCTGGACAAGCTGGACGGTGACGTACCGCCCGACCTGTTCCGCAGGGCGCTGCTGCACGACGAGGAACTGGTCGGCGCCCTTCACGGCGCGTGGCCGCTGCTCGAAGCGGCCGACGTCGTCGGGGACCTGTGGTCGGTGCCCGCCTACCTGCGGCTGTGCGCCCCCTGGCTCGGCCCGGACGACGTACGCAAGTTGCGGCGTGAGGAGGCGCAGGCGTGGACCGTGTCCGACCTCCCGCTGCTCGACGCCGCGCGGCAGCGGCTCGGCGACCCGGACGCGGCCCGGCGCGGGCAGCGGCACAGGGCCGTCCTGGACGCGCAGCGCGAGCGGATGGCGCAGGTCGTCGACAACCTGATCGACGCCGCGTCCGCCTCCGGCGCCGACGGTGACGACGGCGAGGGTCTGGTGCGGATTCTGCGCGGTCAGGACGCCGCGGTCAGCCTGGTCGACGAGTCCGAACTGGCCACGGCCGACCGGGACCTGCTCGCCGGCCCGTTCGCGCACATCGTCGTGGACGAGGCGCAGGAACTGACCGACGCGGAGTGGCAGATGCTGCTGTCGCGGTGCCCGTCGCGGAGTTTCACCATCGTCGGGGACCGCGCCCAGGCCCGGCACGGGTTCACGGAGTCGTGGCGGGAACGGCTGGCGCGGGTCGGGCTGGACCGGGTCGACGTGGCCTCCCTGAGCATCAACTACCGGACGCCCGAGGAGGTCATGGCGGAGGCGGAGCCGGTCATCCGGGCCGTGCTCCCGGACGCCAACGTGCCGGCCTCCGTCCGCAGCAGCGGTGTCCCCGTCGTGCACGGCACCGTCTCGGAGCTGGAGTCGGTCCTCGACGGCTGGCTCGCCGCGCACGACGACGGGATCGCCTGCGTCATCGGCGCTCCCTCGTTCCGGGCGACGCCCCGCGTCCGCTCGCTGACCCCGGAGCTGTCGAAGGGGCTGGAGTTCGACCTGGTCGTCCTCGTCGACCCGGAGGCGTTCGGCGAGGGGATCGAGGGGGCGGTGGACCGCTATGTCGCCATGACCCGGGCGACGCAGCGGCTCGTGGTCCTCACGAGCCGCCCCACGGACTAGCCCCCGTCCCGGTGCGTGTCTCCCCGCGCGTGCGCGCCCGGTGGCCGGAACAGCACCGGCGAGCGGGCCCACCTGCCCGGCGGGCTCGGAGCGGCCCGCCCGGTAGGGTGACCGCGTGGCGAGAGTGCGGTTGAGCGTGGCGGAGCGGCGGGAGGAACTGCTGCGGGCCGCCATCGAGCAGATCGAGGCGCGGGGCGTCGCGGCGGTCCGGATCGCCGACGTGGCCGCGGCGCTCGGGGTGAGCAACGCGCTGGTGCTGTACCACTTCTCGACCAAGGAGAAGCTGGTCGCCGCCGCGTTCACGTACGCGGCGCAGGACGACCTCGCGCACCTGCGCAAACTGCTGGGACGGCGCACCTCCGCGCTGCGCCGGCTGCGGGCGGCGGTGCGCTGGTACGCGCCGACCGGTCAGGCCAAGGGCTGGCGGCTGTGGATCGAGGGCTGGGCCGTGGCGCTGCGCGAGCCGGCGCTGCGGGACGTCACCCGGGACCTGGACAGGGAGTGGAAGGCCGCGCTCGTCGAGGTCATCGCCGAGGGCGTGGCGGCGGACGAGTTCGTGTGCGCCGATCCGGTCGGCACGGCACTGCGGCTGACCGCGCTGATGGACGGGCTGGCCGTCCAGCTCACCTCGTACCCGGGCTCGGTGCCGCGGTCCCGGGCGCAGGAGTGGGTCGATGAGGCCCTGGCCCGCGAACTGGGCCTGGACCGGGAGGCGTTGGCGGGGCGCTGACACGCCGCGCCGTACCTGCGGGGGCGTGATCGTGCCCCTCGCCGTGGGTCGCACGGGTCGGGGCACGAAGAACCACTCACCGGCACCGGTCACCGTTTCGGTGGCTCCGGGTCAGGCCACGGAGGCGATCCGGAGCTTGATGTCGTCCGGCGACAGGGGGCCCTTCGCCGTCACGTGGTCGCCGGAGGACTCGCCCCGCAGTCGGCGGCCGATCCACGGCACGAGGTACTCGCGGGCCCAGTGGACGTCGTCCCGGCGGACCTCCAGGGTGCCCCGGGGCGGCAGCGGCGGCCACGGCTGCTCCGGGTCGGCCGGCACCTCGAGACCGAGGGCCTGACCGGCGCGCAGGGCCACGCGGGTGTGCCCCTCGGGCGAGAGGTGGAGCCGGTCGCTGTCCCAGGCCCTGCGGTCCTGTACGGACTTGAGGGACCACAGGTCGAGCACGGGGCAGCCGTACCGGTCGGCGATGGCGCGCACATGCCCGTTGTACGTGGCGATCTTGCCGCGCAGATGCTTGAGCAGCGGGACGCCACGGGTGTCGAACCCGGTCGTCACCATCACCGTGCCCGCGGCCTCGGCCAGCGGGGCCAGGGCGCGCTCGAATCGCTCGGCCACCTCGTCCGGGTCGGTACCGGGGCGGATGATGTCGTTGCCGCCGGCGCAGAAGGACACGAGGTCCGGGGCCAGTTCGACGGCCTGGGGAAGCTGGTCCGCCACGATCTGGTCCAGCAGCTTCCCGCGCACGGCCAGGTTGGTGTACTGGAAGTCGCCCTCGGGACGCCGGTCGGCGAGCAGTACCGCGAACCGGTCCGCCCAGCCCACGAACGCCCCGTCGGGACCGGGATCGCCCACGCCCTCGGTGAAGCTGTCCCCCACCGCCACGTACGACCCGATCACTGATCTGTTGTCACTCTTCGAATCGTCTGCCACATCGGACCATGATTCACCTTCGGATGTGACCTACGCGACCGTAGGCCGGGGTTGACGAACGGTGAGATGGGACACTCTTAAAGAATTTGCCAACCGGGAATACCGAAGGCCGGATCCGGGGATCGGGGGTCCGGCCTTCGGTGGCGTGTCCGGCAGGTGGTTGTGGTGCGGGCCGTGTCAGCCGACGGGGACGCCGTGCTCGCGGAGGTAGCCGACCGGGTCGATGTCGGAGCCGTAGTCCGGCGTCGTGCGGATCTCGAAATGCAGGTGCGGGCCGGTCACGTTGCCGGTGGCGCCGGACAGGCCGATCTGCTGTCCCGCCGTCACGGCCTGGCCGGCCGAGACGGAGAGCCGGGAGAGGTGGCCGTACTGGGCGTAGTGGCCGTCGAGGAGCTTGATGACGACCTGGTTGCCGTAGGCGCCGCCCCAGCCCGCCGAGACGACCGTGCCCGCGCCGACGGCCTTGAGGGGGGTGCCGGTCGGTACGACGAAGTCGACGCCGGTGTGGTAGCCGCTGGACCACATGCTGCCGGCCGTGTGGTAGGCGGTGCCGATGGTGGCGCCGGTCACGGGGAGGGTGAAGCCGGTGGCGGCGGTCGTCGTGGCGGCGGACACCGCCGGCTTGGCCGCCGAGGCCTGCCGCGGGGCCACGGACGCCTTCGTGGGGGCCGAGGTCTTCGCGGGGGCCGAGGGCTTCGCGGGGGCCGAGGGCTTCGGGGCGGCCGAGGAGTGCTGCGGGGCAGCGGGTTCGGTACGGGTCCGGGCGGCCTGCTCGCCGAGCGTCAGCTTGAGGCCCGGGTGGATCAGCGCGGGGTTGTCGCCGACGGCCTGGCGGTTGTCGTCGTAGAGGCGGTGCCAGCCACCGCCGACGTGCTGCCGGTCGGCGATCGTCGCGAGGCAGTCGCCGGCCTTGACGGTGTAGATGTGCGCCGTCGCGTCCGCCGCGGCGGCGGACCTCTGCACCGCGGCGGGAAGGGACTGCGCGGCCTTTCCGGAAACGGGCTGCGCCGCGGGGGCGGCGTGCGCTCCCGTGGCCCCGAGGAGCGGGAGGGCCAGAGCGGCGCCACCCGTTCCGGCGACGGCGATGGAGCGGGAAAAACGCGGGGTCTTGGGACGTCGGTGCTTACCCTTCGCG
Organism: Streptomyces sp. 1222.5; assembly: GCF_900105245.1. Lineage (NCBI taxonomy): Bacteria > Bacillati > Actinomycetota > Actinomycetes > Kitasatosporales > Streptomycetaceae > Streptomyces > Streptomyces sp. 1222.5. The sequence continues at coordinate 1,619,021 of NZ_FNSZ01000001.1, forward strand.
GGCATGGCGCATTCCTCTCCGACGCCTGCGAGGTCAGCTGCCGGGTTCGGGCTGGAGTCGCCCGGCCGTGCGGTGCGCGGCTTCACCCCTGGCCTGTCGCGAGAACCGGGACAGGCGGTCGTGCCTGGTGGGTCCCCCGCTCCTGCCGAACACGGGTCATATGTGCGGGAACTCCGGGCGGCGGCAGGATTCGGCGTTCCGTCCGGATTGGTGGCGAACGTAAGCGAGCAGGACGGGCGGAAACAAGCGCCCCGTTCCCGCCCTTCCGGATTCGCAAGATCGAAGGCGGGAATGCCCGGTGACCCTCCGTGCATTCCCGCCTTCCGGGCCGATTCGATTTCCCTGTGGGGCACCGGAATTACGTGAACATGTCGCGCGACGTACGGTCACGAATATGACGCCCCTCACACGGAGTCCCCCCACGTCCGTTTATTTGATGGCGAGTTGGACTCGGGGCGCCAATCTGCGTGAAGGGTTCAGATACGACACAGTCGGACAATCGTCGCATCCAGGTCGCCCTTCAGCCCCGTCCGCAGGCCGTGGTGCAGCAGTACGGCACCTCGGTGCACTTCGCCCGATTCGCGGCATTCGTACGACGCTGTCGGGTCGAGTCCGCGCAGCCGCACCGCCGGAACCGGCTCGCCGTAGCTCTGCGACCGAAGCCAGGCGAGGACCACCGTCTCGTCCCCGAGGACGTACTGGACGGCACTCAGCCCGTCCGCCGGGGGCCGCAGCCGGTACAGCTCGCCCCGCTGGACGACCGGGCGGATCTCCTTGTAGAGCTCCACCCAGCCCCGGGCCTCGGCCAGCTCCTCCGCGCTCCACGCCGTGAGGTCTCCGCCGACGCCCAGCACGCCCGCCATGGCGCTGACGAAGCGGAACCGCAGCGAGCTGACCCGGCCGTTGAGCTGGGTGTTCGGGCTGTCGGTGACCCAGGCGGCCATCACACGCGCGGGGTGGATCTGGCTGAAGCCGTGCTGGATGGCGAGCCGGTCCAGCGGATCGGTGTTGTCGGAGGTCCACACCTGGTCGGTACGGCTCATCACCCCGAGGTCGATCCGGCCGCCGCCTCCCGAACAGGACTCGAAGGCGACCCCCGGGTGCGCCGCGCGCAGCCGGTCCAGCAGGGCGTACAGCGCGTGGACGTGATCGATCCACAGGCGCTGCGGGTACGGCTCGCCGGGCCAGCCGGCGTCGGTGAAGCAGCGGTTGAAGTCCCACTTCACGTAGTCGATCGGGGTGCTGGTGAGCAGTGCGTCCAGCTGCTGCCAGAGGTGGTCCTGGACGTCCTCGCGGGCCAGGTTGAGGACGAGCTGGTTGCGCAGCTCCGTCCGCTTGCGGCCCCGCTGGTACTGCACCCAGTCGGGGTGGGCCCGGTAGAGGTCGCTGTCCTGGTTGACCATCTCGGGCTCGACCCAGATGCCGAACCGCATGCCGAGGCCGTGCACCTGGTCGGCGAGCGGCTTGAGACCGTGCGGGAAGCGGTCGGGATTGGGGCTCCAGTCGCCCAGCCCGGCGCGGTCGCCGGTGCGGGCACCGAACCAGCCGTCGTCCACCACGAAGAGTTCGCAGCCGATCTCGGCGGCGCGGCGGGCGAGGGCGGTCTGCTGCTCCTCGGAGATGTCGAAGTGGGTCGCCTCCCAGGAGTTGAAGAGCACGGGCCGGTCCCGCTCCGCGTCCGGCACGACGTACGCGCGCTGGTAGGCGTGCCAGGTGCGGCTCGCGGCACCGAACCCGCCGGCGCTCCACAGGCCGGCGAAGACCGGGGTGGTGTACGCACCACCGGGCTCCAGGAGCAGCAGGCCCGAGTCGTCGTATCCGGCGCCGCCGGTGATCTGGACGCGCCCGTCCGGGAGCTGGGCCACGGAGATCCGCCAGGAGCCGGACCAGCCGAGCGCGCATCCGTAGACCTCGCCGTGCTCCTCGGTGGCGTCGGTGTCGAGCGCCACCCAGGGCAGGTGCTGGTGGCCGGTGTGCCCGCGGCGGCTGCCGATGATCTTCTCGCCGTAGGTGAGCGGCGCGGTGGTGAGCCGGGACTCGGCGGCCCAGCGGCCGTGCAGCTGGGACAGCCGCCAGCCCTCGCGGTCGGGCAGGGTCCAGGTGGCGGCGTCGGCGCGCAGCAGCTCCACGCGCGCCCGGCCGCCGTTGGCCACGGTCACCCAGCGCTCGACCACGTCACCGCGCATCCGGTGGTGCAGGGTGATCGCCACACCGTCGTCGTCGAAGAGCAGCCGCAGTTCCTCCCCGTCGCCGGCGGTCCCGTACGACACGAAGCGCCACTCGGTGCCGCGGCGTTCCTCGGTGCGCACGGACAGGGCGGGGCGGACGAAGCGGGGGCCGCCCTCGACCGGGTACTCCTCACGGCCGTCGAGCGGGGACTCGAAGGGCCAGTAGCCGGGCAGGGGGTTCGCGGCCAGGGCCTCGGCGTCTTCGAGCGCGATCCGCGGCCCCCAATGGAGGTGCAGCAGCTCGTCGGCCTCGGTGAGGTGCAGGGCATAACTACTGGTGGGACCCGACAGGAGCCAGGTACGACCGTCTTCGGCGATGTCCACCATCGAGACCTCACAGGTGTCAACAGATCCGCTCAAGCGCGAACATCATCAGGCTCCGTAACCCCTGGTGGCAACGCCTGTGGACAACTCATTGCCTGAGGAAAGTGATGTCGTATGGTCGACGGAGCGCCCGTCGACGAGCCGCGCCGGCGGGGCCGACCGCGAGGAGCCCCCGTGACGCAGCAGGTCCCGTCGACCGAGCCGGAGCTGGCCGGTGTGCGCAATTTCCGTGACGTGGGCGGGCTGCCCACCGTGGACGGTCGGCGGGTGCGCCAGGGAGTCCTGTTCCGCAGTGGCCATCTCGCGCACGCGACGCCGGCGGACGCGGCCTTCCTCGCCACCCTGGGCCTGCACACGATCTTCGACTTCCGCAACGCGGCCGACCAGAAGCTGGAGGGCCCCGACGTCGAACTGCCCGGCGTGCGGAACGTGAACCTGCCGTTGAGCGACCCGGCGGACGGCGCCGAGTTCTGGAAGATGGTGCGCGACGGCGATCTCGACCAGCTCCGCGCGATCCTCGACGGCGGCAAGGGCGCCGGCCGGATGATCGCCTCCTACCGGACGATCGTGAAGCAGCGCACCGGCGAGCACTCCCGGGTGCTGCACTCACTGGCGGAGGACAGCGTGCCCGCGCTGATGCACTGTGCGGCCGGCAAGGACCGCGCGGGCATCTCGATAGCCGTCACGCTGCTGGCCGTGGGTGTGGAGCGCGAGGCGATCGTCGCCGACTACCTGGAGTCCAACGCCAAGCACCGGCGCTACAAGGTCCGCCGCAGCGGCAGCCAGGACAGCGCGTACACGCCCGAGGTGATGGAGCTGCTCAGCCCGCTCTTCGACGCGCGCGCCGAGTACCTGGAGGCGGCGTTCGACAGCATCGAGGAGACCTGGGGCGGCGTGGACGCCTACCTGGAGAAGGGCCTCGGCCTCTCCGCCGGGTCCCGCGACCGCCTGCGCGCGCGCCTGCTGAACTGAGGGACCCGGGGGCCCGGCGCCGGGGACTCCGGGCCCACCGTGTCAGCCCTTGGCACCGACCGCGAAGAGCAGGTAGAGGAACGCGGCGAGGACATGGCCGAGGGCGATGTAGATGATCAGCCGGATCCAGAGGGAACGGGGGAACTTCTCCTCGAAGTCACTCATAGCAGTTCTCCGGTCAGCGGGCCCAGGCACAGCGTGGCCGTGGGGCTCTGCAGCAAGGTGTGGACGAACAGCAGCTCGACGCCGTCCTGGTCCTCGGCGGCGAGGCGGTGCGGGATGAGCGAGTCGAAATGCGCGCTGTCGCCGGGCGCGAGCAGATGGGCGGTGTCGCCGAGGCGCAGCCGCAGCCGCCCCTTGAGGACGTACAGCCACTCCTCGCCCGGGTGGACGCGCACGATGTCGCCCTGGGAGCCGTACGGCACCTGCACACGCAGGGCCTGCATGGCCCGGCCGGGGGCCCCGGCCTGGAGGTAGGTCCAGCCGCCCGCCCGGGTCGGCTCCATGTCGGTGGACCGCACGATCGCGTCCCGGTCGGCGACCCGCTCCCCCAGCAGTTCGGAGACGGTCGTACCGTAGATACGGGCGAGCGCGAGGAGCATCGGCAGCGAGGGCTGGCGGTGCCCGGTCTCCAGGCGGGACAGGTGGGCGGGCGAGAGCCCGGCGGCGCGGGCCGCGGCCTCCAGGGTGAGGCCGGCGCGCCGGCGCAGTGCGCGCAGCTGTGGCGCGACGGCCGGGAGGTCGTCGCCCTGGTCCGCCGGTGAGGGGGCGTCTGAGGCTTCCATGCCTCTATTGACCGTCATTTTTGCCTGTGCGGCAATTTTCTTGCCTCTGAGGCAAACCCCCCGCCACGGCCCTCGGCCCCACCGCGCTCGTCCTCGGGGTCCTGGCCGCGGCGGGCGTGTGGCCGGCGCTCACGTTCGGCCTGTTTGCGGTGATGCCGATCGCCGGAGGGCTCGCCGTCACGTTCGGCCTGATGGGCGCCCACCACGCCCGCCGTGGTCTCGGCCGGATGTGGACCGCCGTGACGGGAGCCGTCCTCGGCACGATCGGACTGCTCTACCCCTTCGTCCTGATCCTGTCCTTCTCCCTCTGAGGGGATCGCGCTCAGCGGTTCGCCACCGCCTGCTTGATCAGGGTCTTGCCGAAGTCCCACATCAGCCCGCCGCCGCTGTGCGCGTCGTCCATGACGGCGGTGAAGGCGTCCACGAACCGGTCCACGTCGGCCTCGTCGATGATCAGCGGCGGAATGAGCTTGATCACCTCCAGATGGTCGCCGGAGACCTGGGTGAGGATCCGGTGCCGTTGCAGCAGCGGTACGACGACCATCTGCGCGAACAGGCCCTTGCGCGCCGCCTGGAGCATGGCCCACCGGCTGCGCAGCTTCAGCGAGGACGGCCTGCCGAACTCGATGCCGATCATCAGGCCCCGGCCGCGCACGTCGGCCAGCAGCTCGTACGTGTCGATCAGTGCGGTGAGCCGGGACTTGAGCAGCTCACCGGTCGTCCGCACGCCCGCGACGATCTGCTCGTTCTCCATGACCGACAGCACGGCCAGACCGCACGCCATCGCCTGGGCGCCCGAGCCGAAGCTCGCCGAGTGGACCAGAACGCGGTCCATGGACGAGTAGACCTTCTTGAAGATCCACTCCTTGCCGAGGGTGGCACCGACCGGGACGTAGCCGCCGGAGAGCGCCTTGGCCACGCACACCAGGTCCGGTTCGACGCCGTCCTCGTGCTGGTAGGCGTAGAAGTCGCCGGTGCGACCGAGGCCGGTCTGCACCTCGTCGGCGATGAGCAGCGCCTTGTGCCTGCGCAGCAACTCCTGCGCGCCGCGCAGATAGCCGGGCGGCGCCTCGTGCACGCCCTTGCCCTGGATCGGCTCCACGATCAGGGCGGCCACGTCGCCCTTCTTCAACTCCCGTGCCAGGGCGTCGAGATCACCGAGGGGTACGGCGGTGTCCGGCAGCAGCGGGGCGAAGCCGTCGCGGAAGCCGCTCTCGCCGTTCACCGAGAGCGCGCCGGTGGTCAGGCCGTGGAAGGCGTGGTCGCAGTACAGGACACGCGGCCTGCCGGTGGCGTACCGGGCGAACTTCAGGGCCGTCTCGACCGCTTCGGTGCCGCTGTTGCCGAAGAACACCCGGTCCAGGTGCGGGCTGTGCGCGAGCAGCCGTTCGGCGAGCAGTCCGGGCAACGGCTGGCAGTCGAAGCGGGTGAGGTCGGCGAGATCGAGGTCGAGCACGTCGTGCAGCGCCTTGCGGACGACGGGGTGATGGCGGCCCAGGCCCATCACCCCGAACCCGGCGAGCATGTCCAAATAGTCGTTGCCGTCCGCGTCGAAGAAGTGGGCGCCCTCGGCACGCTCGTAGACCTTGTCGAAGCCGATGGTGTGCAGCATGCGCGGGAGCTGCGGGTTGAGATGCTTGGCGTGCAGCTCGTAGCGTTCGGCTCCACGCTCGGCGAGCAGGGCGCCGAGGTCGAACTCGGTGGTCATTCACTCTCCTTGGCTGTGCCGCCGGCGTCCCCGACGGCCAGGCTCGCGCTGATCCGCCCGGCGATCTCGACGGGCGTGAGTCCGATGTCGGCCAGGACCTCGCTGCGTTTGGCGTGCGCGAGGAACTGCTCGGGGACGCCGAACCGCCGTACCGGCACGTCCACGTCGGCGTCGCCGAGGGCGAGGGCCACGGCCGAACCGACGCCCGCCGCACGGCTGTTGTCCTCCACCACGGCCACCAGGCGGTGCCCGGCGGCGAGTCCGGGCAGGGCGGGGTCGACGGGCTTGACCCAGCGAGGGTCGACCACCGTGCAGGTGATGCCCCGGGCGTCCAGGAGTTCGGCGGCCTGGAGACACACCGGTGCCATCACTCCGACGGCCACCAGCAGCACCTCGGGGCGCTCGCCGCGGTGCAGGACGTCCAGGCCGCCCACCCGGTCGACCGACGGGATGTCCGGGCCGACGGACTCCTTCGGGAAGCGGACCAGGGTCGGCGCGTCGTCCACGGCGACCGCCTCGCGGAGCTGGGCCCGCAGCTGGCCGGCGTCGCGCGGGGCGGCGATCCTGAGGCCCGGGACGACCTGGAGGACCGACATGTCCCACATGCCGTTGTGGGAGGCCCCGTCCACGCCGGTGACACCCGCCCGGTCCAGTACGAAGGTCACCCCGCAGCGGTGGAGGGCCACGTCCATCAGCAGCTGGTCGAAGGCGCGGTTGAGGAAGGTGGCGTAGACGGCGACGACCGGGTGGAGGCCGCCGGCGGCGAGGCCGGCGGCGGAGACGGCCGCGTGCTGCTCGGCGATGCCCACGTCCCACACCCGGTCGGGGAAGCGCTCGGCGAACTTCCCGAGACCGACCGGATGCAGCATGGCCGCCGTGATCGCCACGACGTCCTCCCGCTCCTGGCCGATCCGCACGATCTCGTCGCCGAACACCGAGGTCCACGACGGTCCGCCGGCCGGCGTGAGCGGCGCGCAGGTGAGCGGGTCCATCACCCCGACGGTGTGGAAGTGGTCCTCCTCGTGGGCGAGGGCCGGTTCGTAGCCGCGGCCCTTCTCCGTGAGGCAGTGCACCAGGACCGGGCCGTGGAAGCGCTTCGCGCGACGCAGCGCGGACTCCACGGCGTTGATGTCGTGGCCGTCGATCGGACCGATGTACTTCAGCCCCAGGTCCTCGAACATGCCCTGTGGGGCGAAGGCGTCCTTGAACCCCTTCTTCGCGCCGTGCAGGGACTCGTAGAGCGTGCCGCCGACGACCGGGGTCCTCAGGAGTACGTCCTTCCCCCAGGCCAGCATCTTCTCGTAACCGTCCGTCGTGCGCAGGGTGGCCAGGTGGTTGGCGAGGCCACCGATGGTGGGGGCGTACGAGCGCTCGTTGTCGTTGACGACGATGATCAGCGGCCGGTCCTTGGCGGCGGCGATGTTGTTCAGCGCCTCCCAGGCCATGCCGCCGGTCAGCGCGCCGTCGCCGATGACCGCGACGACATGCCCCTGCTCACGCTGCACCTGGCGGGCCTTGGCGAGGCCGTCGGCCCAGCCGAGCGCCGTGGAGGCGTGGCTGTTCTCGATGACGTCGTGCTCGGACTCCTCGCGCGAGGGGTAGCCGGACAGGCCGCCCTTCGAGCGCAGCTTGGAGAAGTCCTGCCGTCCCGTCAGCAGCTTGTGCACATAGCTCTGATGACCGGTGTCCCACAGGATGCGGTCGACCGGCGACTCGAAGACCCGGTGGAGCGCGATGGACAGTTCCACCACCCCCAGGTTGGGCCCGAGATGACCGCCGGTCCGCGACACCGCGTGCACCAGGAACTCGCGTATCTCCTCGGACAGTCCGCCGAGTTCCGCCTCGGACAGCGCCTTCAGGTCGCGTGGTCCCCGGATCGTCTCCAGAATGGTCACGCTCGGGCCCCCTCTCGGTCCGTGCCTTGCCTCAACTCAACTGGTCTGCGGGGCCCGTCCGCTCGGCGAGCTTCATGGCCTCCTCGATGAGGGTCTCCACGATCCTGGACTCCGGGACGGTCTTGACGACCTCGCCCTTCACGAAGATCTGACCCTTGCCGTTGCCCGAGGCAACCCCGAGATCTGCCTCGCGGGCCTCGCCGGGACCGTTGACCACACACCCCATCACCGCGACCCGCAACGGCACCTCCATGCCGTCCAGACCCGCGGTGACCTCCTCGGCGAGCTTGTACACGTCGACCTGGGCGCGGCCGCAGGACGGGCAGGAGACGATCTCCAGGCCGCGCTGCTTGAGGTTCAGCGACTCCAGGATCTGGAGGCCGACCTTGACCTCCTCGGCCGGCGGGGCCGACAGGGAGACGCGGATGGTGTCGCCGATCCCCTGGGAGAGCAGGGCGCCGAAGGCGACGGCCGACTTGATGGTGCCCTGGAAGGCCGGGCCGGCCTCCGTGACCCCCAGGTGCAGGGGGTAGTCGCACGCCTCGGCGAGCTGGCGGTAGGCCTCGATCATGACGACCGGGTCGTTGTGCTTGACGGAGATCTTGATGTCGCGGAAGTCGTGCTCCTCGAACAGCGACGCCTCCCACAGCGCGCTCTCGACCAGCGCCTCCGGGGTCGCCTTGCCGTACTTCTGGAGCAGGCGGCGGTCCAGCGAACCGGCGTTGACGCCGATGCGGATCGGGGTGCCGTGGTCCTTGGCGGCCTTGGCGATCTCCCTGACCTTGTCGTCGAACTGCTTGATGTTGCCCGGGTTCACGCGGACCGCGGCGCAGCCGGCCTCGATCGCCGCGAAGACGTACTTGGGCTGGAAGTGGATGTCCGCGATCACCGGGATCTGCGACTTGCGGGCGATGGTCGCGAGGGCGTCGGCGTCGTCCTGGGTCGGGCAGGCCACCCGGACGATCTGGCAGCCGGACGCGGTCAGCTCGGCGATCTGCTGGAGGGTGGCGCCGATGTCCGACGTACGGGTCGTCGTCATCGACTGCACCGAGACCGGGGCTCCGCCCCCGACCGCCACCGGCCCGACCTGGATCTGCCGCGAACCGCGCCGCGGTGCGACCGGACGGGCCGGTACCTCGGGAACGCCCAAGGGAACGGCGGTCATCGCGTCACTCCCGGTTTCCGGAGACGGTCTCGCGCATGGCCCGCAGGGACTCCTTCAGGGAGCCCATCGTGGCGAGGACGGCGGTGGGCTCGTAGCCGCAGTGCGCCATGCAGTTGGCGCAGCGCGGATCCTTGCCGCGGCCGTACTTGTCCCAGTCGGTCTCCTCGATGAGTTCCCGGTACGTCGGCACGTATCCGTCGCTCATCAGGTAGCAGGGGCGCTGCCAGCCGAAGAGCGAGTAGTTCGGGATCGCCCACGCGGTGCACGGGAAGTCGACCTTGCCCTCCAGGAAGTCCAGGAAGAGCGGGGAGTGGTTCAGCCGCCACTTGCGGCGGTTGCCGCCCGCGAAGGCCTTCTTGAACAGCTCGCGGGTCTGCTCCACGCCGAGGAAGTGCTCCTGGTCGGGAGCCTTCTCGTAGGCGTAGGCGGGCGAGATCATCATCTCGTCGACCTGGAGGTCGTCGTTGAGGAAGTTGAGCACCTCGATGACGGTCTGCGGGGTGTCGGTGTTGAAGAAGGTCGAGTTGGTGGTCACCCGGAAGCCGCGCCGCTTGGCCTCCTTGATGGCCTCCACCGCCTCGTCGAACACACCCTCCTTCGCGACGGACTCGTCGTGCCGCTCGCGCAGCCCGTCGATGTGCACCGCGAAGGCGAAATAAGGGGAGGGCGTGAACTTGTCCATCTTCTTGCGCATCAGCATCGCGTTCGTGCACAGGAAGACGTACTTCTTCTTCGCCACCAACTGCCGCACGATCTCGTCGATCTGCGGGTGCATCAACGGTTCTCCACCGGCGATGGAGACCATCGGCGCACCGGACTCCAGCACGGCGCCCACGGCCTGGGCGACCGGCATGCGCTGCTTGAGCACACCCGCCGGATGCTGGATCTTGCCGCATCCCTCGCACTTGAGGTTGCAGGCGAAGAGCGGTTCCAGCTCGACGATGAGCGGAAACTTGTCCCGCCTACGAAGCTTCTGTTCAGCCAGGTAAGTAGCGACCTTGATGGACTGACGCAACGGCATGGCCATCTGGCTCACCTCCGGGGGAGCAGCAAGGAACGGTGCCATTCGATGAATGCTGGAAGAACGGAACGCAGGACGCGGAAAGCCGATATTCCACCGCGCACCGTGCCGATCCGGACGAGTTCGTGTTCAGGAGCGTCCACGACCACCCGTACAGCCGCGACGGGCCGGTCGCCGGCGCGCACCGCGCTCAGGAGCGTGGCCGCCGACTCCATGTCGACGGCGATCGCACCGGTCGCGAGCAGGTCGGAGCGCTCCGGGCCACGGACGACGTGGTCGGAGCCGGTGAGGGGGCCGGTGTGGACCGTGCGCCCGGGCAGCAGGCGCGCGAGTTCCTTCACCAGCAGCTCGGTGCCCACACAGGCGACCGTGCCGCGCGGGTCCCGGGTCTCCTCGGCGACGACCAGGTCGCCGGGGTGCATGCCGGGGGCGAGCCCGGCGCAGAAGCCGGTGGCCAGGACGGCCGCGTCGGCCAGCGCCGGGTCGCCGAGCCGCCCGGTGACGGAGCGTTCCGCCGCCCTGGGGCCCATGCCCGTGCGGACGACCGTGTACGGCCCGCCGGCGCCCCCGCGGTCGCCGGTGCGCAGGGCGAGGTGCTCGATGCCGAGCGCGCAGGCGATCAGCAGCGGGGCCGGACCGGGCTGGTTGGTCAACTCAGACCCCCTGTGCCTCGACGAGGGCCTTGCCGGCCTTGGCGAGCGGGGGCCGCTCGAAGGGGTCGCCGTGCAGGTACCGGCCGAGCGCGGTGAGCGGGAAGACCTGCCGGTACAGGTGGTAGTTGATGGAGAAGTCCCAGGGGAAGCCGGTGCCGGTGAAGTACGGCTCGTCCCAGGTGCCGTCCTCCCGCTGGGTGTCGGCCAGCCAGCGGACGCCGCGCTCGACGGCCTTGGAGTCCTTCTCCCCCGCCGCGAGCAGCGCCATCAGCGCCCACGCGGTCTGCGAGGCGGTGGAGGCGCCGTGGCCGCTCCACTCCTCGGCGTACTTGTAGGAGCGCAGGTCCTCGCCCCAGCCGCCGTCGTCGTTCTGGACGCCCTCCAGCCAGGCCACCGCCCGCCGGATCGCCGGGTGCGAGCCGGGCAGACCGGCCGCGGTGAGCGCCGGCACCACGGAGCCGGTGCCGTAGATGTAGTTGACGCCCCAGCGGCCGAACCAGGAGCCGTTCGCCTCCTGTTCGGCGAGGAGCCAGGCGATGCCGCGCCGGGCACGCGGGTCGTGGGCGAGGCCCTCGGCCGCGAGCATCTCGACCACGTGCGCGGTGACGTCCGCGGACGGCGGGTCGATGACCTCGCCGAAGTCGCAGAACGGCAGCCGGTTCGGGAACGGGCTGGTGTTGTCGACGTCGAAGGCGCCCCACGCGCCGTTCTTCGACTGCATGCCGAGGTTCCAGCGCACGGCCCGTCCGACGGCATGGTCGACGCGCTCGGGGTCGTGGTGCCTGACCCGGCGCAGGGCGAGGGCCACCTCGGCGGTGTCGTCGATGTCCGGGTAGTTGTCGTTGTGGAACTCGAACGCCCAGCCACCCGGCGGGAGTCCGGGGCGCTTCACGGCCCAGTCGCCGGGCCGGACGATCTCCTCGCCGAGCATCCAGTCGGCCGCCCGGACCAGCTGGGGGTGGTCGGCGGGCAGTCCCGCGTCGGCGAGCGCGATGGTGGCGAGGCAGGTGTCCCACACCGGGGACTGGCAGGCCTCGATCATCCGGGCGCCGTCCTCGCGCCATACGGCGAAACGGTCCAGCGAGGCGAGGCCCTCGCGCATCACCGGATGCCGGAGGTCGTAGCCCAGCAGGTGCAGGGCGATGACCGAGTAGACGGCCGGGGGCTGGATGCCGCCCCAGCAGCCGTCGTTCTCCTGCCGCTCGATGATCCAGCGGGCGGCGGCGTTCATCGCGGCCTTGCGCACACCGCGCGGAACGATCTTGCGCAGCTGGTGCAGCGCCTTGTCCAGCCGCTGGAAGGCGCCGTCCCAGCTGGCCACCGGCGCCAGGGGCTTGGCCGGGTTGGGGTCGGCCGGGTCGGTGTGCAGCTCGTCCAGCGGGAAGGGTGCCGGGCGCACCGGGCGCTTGGCCGAGACGACGGTGAGCGGCACGATCGTCTGCCGGGCCCAGCAGCCGAAGTCGTAGATGTTGAGCGGCATCCAGGTCGGGAACCAGATCAGCTCCGGCGGGAGTTCGGGTAGGTCCTCCCACTTCCACCAGCCGAACAGGGCGAGCCAGATCCGGGTGAAGACGCGGGCTGCGGCGATGCCGCCGCGTTCACGGATCCAGGCGGAGGCCTTCGCCATGTGGGGGGCGTCGGGCAGGTCGCCGGCCAGGCGGAGGGCGACGTACGCCTCGATGGTGGTGGACAGTTCGCCGGGTCCGCCGTAGAAGGTGGCCCAGGTGCCGTCCTCGCGCTGCTCGCCGCGGATGAACTTCGCGGCGGCCACGGCGGTCGACTCGTCGAGGATGCCCAGGAACTGACGGAGCAGCAGGTCCTCGGCGTCCATGGTGACGTTCGTCTCCAGGTCGCCCTTCCACCAGCCCTCGGCGTCCTGCCGGGCGAGCAGGAAGTCGGTGGCGCGCCTCGCGGCGTGCGCGGCGGCTTCCCGTACCCCGGCCGCCTCGGGGGTGGTGATGGCGGTGTCGCTGGCCGCGGCAGCGCGGGGCGGCAGGGTCGCCCCGGTGCTTCCGTCGGTCGTCGCTGTCATGGCTTCCCCTTCGTGCAGTCGTGCGAGTCGTGCTGCTGTGGGTCCGCCGTCGGCCGGTGTCCTGCCTCCGCGGGAGGCACCGGCCGGCGACTAAGCGAGGCGTGTCGAACCGATGGCGATCATCTCTTCCGTACGACGACGAAGTCGGCGAGTGCCGTGAAGGAGGCCCGCACCGGGTCGGGCATGTGGACGGCGTCGAGGGCCTCGACGGCGATGACGTGCTGGCGGCGTGCTTCCCCGGCGGTCCACTCGCGGCCGCCGGCCTCCTCGATGAGGGCCGCGCGTGCCGCGAACTCCTCCTCGGAGAAGTTCTCGAAGTCGCTGCTCTTGGCGTCGGCGGCGAGGATCTCGCCGAGCCGCTCCGAGGCCGGGCCGCCGGCCGCGAGGGCGGCCACCACCGGCAGGGACTTCTTGCGCTGGCGCAGATCGCTCCAGGTCTGCTTGCCGGTGGACTCCGGGTCGCCCCAGATGCCGAGGAGGTCGTCGACGGCCTGGAAGGCGAGGCCGAGGTGGTAGCCGTACTTCTCCAGCGCGTCGGCGGTGGCGTCGTCGGCGCCGCCGAGGACGGCGCCGATGGAGCTGGAGGCGGCGAGCAGGGCGCCGGTCTTGTTGCCCTCCATCTCCAGGCACTCCTCGACGCTGACCCGGTCGCGGTGCTCGTAGGAGATGTCCTGGGCCTGACCGTCGATCAGGGCGCGGGTGGCGGTGGTCAGCCGGCGGGTGGCGCGGCCGGCCTCGACGCTGCCGAGCTCCAGCAGGACCTCGTTGGCGAGGGCGAACAGGGCGTCGCCGACCAGGATCGCCTGGGCGGGGCCGTGCACCTTCCAGACGGTGTCGCGGTGGCGGCGCTGCTCGTCGCCGTCCATCAGATCGTCGTGCAGCAACGAGAAGTTGTGGACGAGTTCGACGGCGACGGCGCCGGGGACGCCCACCTCGGGCGCGGCACCGGTGACCTCGGCGGAGAGCACGGCGAGCGCGGGCCGTACGGCCTTGCCGCCGTCTCCGTCGGCCGGGTTGCCGGCCGCGTCGATCCAGCCGAAGTGGTAGGCGGCGACGGTGTCCATCGGAGGCGCCAGGCGGTCCACGGCCGCACGCAGGACCGGGGTGGCCAGGGTCCGGCCGCGCTCCAGCAGCGCGGTCACGTCCACCGCGGCCCGTGGAGCGGGCTTCGAGGCCGGGGGCACAGTGGGCACAGTCTCTCCTCTTGTTGCGGTACCGGGGGTGCGGGGGCCTGCCGCATGCTCCAGACCGGGCATCAGGCCGCCTCCTCGAACTCGAAGAGGTGGCGGGGGCGGGGCCGGCCCAGGGCGCTCAGCGCGGCGTCGGCCGCGCTCACTCCACTGCGGACCGCACTCTCCATGGTCGCGGGCCACCCTGTGGCGGTCCACGCTCCGGCCAGGTACAGGCCGGGGGACTTGGTGCGGGCGCCGGGCCGCAGCCGCCCGACGCCGGGGGTGGGGGCGAACGTCGCCGTGCGCTCCCGGGTCACGAAGAAGTCCTGCACCACGGCCGCCCGGGTGCCGGGGATCAGCCGCTCCAGCTCGGGCAGGTAGCGGTCGCGGAGGTCGGCGACCGGTGTGTCGATCTCGTCCTGGGCGGCCGACTGGGACAGCGCGAGGTACTGGCCCGTGCGCAGCCCCGAGGCGTGGGTGCGGTCGAAGACCCACTGCACGGGGGTGCCGAGGGCGGCGAAGAAGGGCTTCGCGAGCACCTTGCGGTCGTAGACGACGTGGACGTTGAGGATCGGCGCGGTGCCGATGTCGAGCAGCCGCCCCGGGTCGTCCAGGGCGCCGGGCGGCAGCAGGTCGTGGGTCTCGCGCTGGGGTACGGCGAGGACGACGGCGTCGGCGTGCAGCGTCTCGCCGGGAACCTGAACGTTCCAGCTCCCGTTCTCGTTGGAGGAGATGGAGGTGACGCGTGTACGGACCTCGGAACGCACGCCCGCGGAGTCGAGCGCCTTGCGGGCCAGCCGGTCGTGCAGTTCGCCCAGCGGGACATGGGCCCAGCCGATGTCGGCCGCGCCCGGGTCGGACAGCAGGCCGGTCTTGAACACCATCGCGGCGAGTCCCAGCGAGGCGTCGCCCGCGACCGCGTTGAGGGTGGCGACCCCGACCAGGTCCCACAGGGCCTCGACGGCGCGTGCCGACTGGCCGTGCGCGGCCAGCCAGCTGCCGAAGTCCTGGGTGTCCAGGGCCGGATCGGCGGGGTCGAGCCCCTGGAGCGCGAGCGCGGCCCGGCCCACGGCGGCACGCTCGACGAGCGAGAGATGCGGATAGGCGGCCAGGCTGCGCCCCAGGTGGAGGGGGACGGGCAGCGGGTCGCGCCGCAGCCGGCCGAGCCGGCGCCCTTCGGGACGGGCGACGTCGACGACGGGCACGTCCAGGCGGTCCTGCAGGGGCGCCAGGGCCGCGCCCTCGATCCGGTCGAGGAACCAGCGGTAGGCGGTGCAGCAGCGCAGGTACACGTGCTGGCCGTTGTCGACGGTCAGCTCGCCGCGCCGGAAGGAGAAGGCGAGGCCGCCGAGCCGGGGTCTGCCTTCGAGCAGGGTGACGCGGACGCCCGCGTCGGCGAGTGCGAGCGCCGCGGTGATGCCCGCGAGGCCGCCGCCGACCACGACGGCACTGCGGCCCGGGGCCTGCGGGGTGCCGTCGTGCTCCTGTGCGGGGCATGAGCCGTCGCTCATCGTGCGTCCTTCCGTGCGTGCCGGGCGTGCTGGTTGAACGGTGCACGCCCGGTCGTCGCAGTCAGGGACGCCACGCCGCAGCGGAGGGTTGCGTGCCGCATCCCCGCCGGTTCGCTCGGGTCCATCAGGTGCGCCTCCTGACGGTCCGCCAGGAGGCGTGGCGGGTCACGTGCCGGGCGTCGAGACCGGAGAGGCCGCGCACGGCGACGTACGCCTTCTCGTGTCCGGGCAGTGAGACCCGGCCGCGCAGGACGGCCTCCGGGTCGCGCTCGATGCGGTCCAGCAGCCGGCGGTAGATGCCCGCCATGGCGGCCACGCAGGCGCCGCTGCGCCGGTCGAGCATGGGGAGCAGCCGGTAGCCCTCGGCGAAGAGCGCCCGGGCGCGCCGCACCTCGAAGTGCACGAGGCCCGCGAAGTCGGAGCCCTCCGGCGGGGTCGGTCCGTCGAACCCGGCCGAGCAGCCGAACTTGGCGAGGTCGTCGGCGGGCAGATAGGTACGGCCGCCCTCGGCGTCCTCCCGGACGTCCCGGAGGATGTTGGTGAGCTGCAGCGCGAGTCCGAGGGTGTCGGCGTACTCGGAGGCCCGCTCGGCGCCGCGCGCCCCCGGTTCGGTGCCGAACACGCCGAGCGAGAGCCGGCCGATGGCACCGGCGACACACCGGCAGTAGACCTTCAGGTCGTCCCAGGTCTCGTAGGTCTCCCCGCGCACGTCCATCTGGACGCCGTCGATCAGCTCGTCGAGGCCGCCGAGCGGGATGGGGAAAGCGCGTGCGGCGTGAGTGAGGGCGACGGCCACCGGGTCGGTGTCGTCCTCCCTGACCTCGCCCGCGCGGACGCGGGCGAGCAGCGCGCGGGTGTCGTCGAGCCGTGCCACCTTGACCTCGTCGGCCAGGTCGCCGTCGCCGATGTCGTCCACCCGCCGGGAAAGCGCGTACAGCGCCGACATGGCGCGGCGCTTCGCCGTCGGCAGCAGCCGGATGCCGTAGGCGAAGTTACGGGCCTGCTGCCCGGTGACGGCCTCGCAGTAGCTGTACGCGGCGAGTACCGGAGCGGACACGTGCGGCGGAGAATCCACGGTCCGGATCACCCCTCTCCTCGCAGGATCGCGCCCGCCTCACGCAGCAGCTGGACCTTGCCGGGTCGGGGCGGGCCGGGAAGTACGTCGTATTCGGCGGCGGCGATCGCCCGGATCGCCGCCCTTCCCCCCGCCACGAACCCCGCGAGCAGCAGCTTCAGCCTGCCGTTGACGCTACCCACCAGGGGGGCGCCTTCATTCAGCAGATCGCGGGCGCGTTGACCTTCGTATGCAACCAGGGCGCGCACCGATGCGCTCGCGGTTTTCGCGGCGAGATCCGTTTCCTGCACGTGAAAGCGCTTCATGTCCTCGGCGGGCAGGTAGATCCGGTCGCGGCCGAGGTCCTCGGCGACGTCCTGGAGGTGCTCCACGATCTGCAGCGCGGTGCAGACGGCGTCGGACCGCCGGATCCGCTCGGGGGTCGCGGTGCCGGTGACGGCGAGGACGAGGCGGCCCACGGGGTTGGCGGACAGCTCGCAGTAGGCGAGGAGGTCGTCGTAGGTCTCGTAGCGGCGGACGAGCTGGTCCTGGCGGTTGGCGGCCATCAGCCCGAGGAACGGCTCGGGGGCGAGGGAGCGACGGCGGACGGTGAGCTGGAGGCGGCGCAGCAGCGGATGGCGCGGGGTGCCGTCGAAGACGCGGCGCAGGTCGGTCTCGAAGGCGTCGAGCAGGACGAGGCGGTCCTCGGCGTCGGTGGCCGACACGCCGAGCACGCGGGCGTCGCCCCCGCCGGGGGCCAGGTCGCCGTCGCCGATGTCGTCCACGAGGCGGGCGAAGCCGTAGACGGCCATGAGGTCGTCGCGCCAGGCCCTGGGCAGGAAGAACGGGGCCACGGGGAAGTTCTCGCTCGTGGCCTTGTCCAGGGTGGCGCGTTCCAGATCCGGCGCCGTGTCGCCGGCCGTCACCGGGCGCTGCCTGGCGCGGGGACGGCACATGCTGCGTTGAGCTGGGGAGTTTCCGTAGCCATTGCCGTCACATCTCCCGTTCTACACTGCCGACCCAATACACACTATTTCGGACACGCCGCCCGGCAATCCGCGGGAGCGCCCCATCAGAGGGTGTCGCGCATTATCGCCCCACTTGCCGCTTTCCGGCACCGGTACAGCTTACGTTGTACAGCGCAGCAAGGTCCGTCGGGGTGTCCTGCGCATCACAAGAACACACCGATTGGCGCCAAGATTCCTAGCGCCAGGCGGAGTTGACGTTTCCTTTGCAGACGCAGGGCCCCGCCGGACGGTTGCCGGCGGGGCCCTGGCCGAAAGGGGCTACTTGCCCGTGAACTTCTCGTATTCCTTCAAGACCTCTTCGGTGGGCCCGTCCATACGCAGTTCGCCGCGTTCCAGCCACAGCACGCGGTTGCAGGTGTCGCGGATGGACTTGTTGTTGTGACTCACCAGAAAGACGGTTCCGGCTTCCTTCCGCAGTTCCCGGATGCGCTCCTCGGAGCGCTTCTGGAACTTACGGTCGCCGGTGGCGAGGGCCTCGTCGATCATGAGGACGTCGTGGTCCTTGGCGGCGGCGATGGAGAACCGCAGCCGGGCCGCCATGCCGGAGGAGTAGGTGCGCATCGGCAGGGTGATGAAGTCGCCCTTCTCATTGATCCCGGAGAAGTCGACGATGTCCTGGTAGCGCTCCTTGATCTGCTCCCGGGACATGCCCATCGCGAGACCGCCGAGGATGACGTTGCGCTCGCCCGTCAGGTCGTTCATCAGGGCCGCGTTGACACCGAGCAGCGAGGGCTGGCCGTCGGTGTAGACCTTGCCGCTCTCGGCGGGCAGCAGGCCGGCTATGGCACGCAGCAGGGTGGACTTGCCGGAGCCGTTGGAGCCGATGAGGCCGATGGCCTCGCCGCGGTAGGCGATGAAGGAGACGCCGCGCACGGCGTGCACCTTGCGCACCCCGCGCTCCTCGCCGCGCTTGACGATGCGGCTCAGCGCGGCGGTCGCGCTGCCCTTGCCGGTCTTGGCGCCGTTGACCCGGTAGACGATGTGCAGGTCGTCGGCGATGACCGTCGGGCGCCGGTCCTGGATGTTCTGCTCAGCCACGGCCGTACCGCTCCTCCGCCTTCCAGAAGTACACGAAGCCACCCGCGAAGACGGCCACGGCCCAGAACAGGGCGATGGCCCACACGTGCGGCGGCAGGTTCGAGGAACCGTATCCGTCGATCAGGGCGAACCGCATCAGGTCCATGTAGACCGCGGCCGGGTTGACCTGGAGCAGCCGGACGATCCACTCGGGGCGGCCCTCCATCATCGTGCTGATGGAGAACATGACGCCGGAGGCGTACATCCAGGTGCGCAGGACGAAGGGCATCAGCTGGGCGAGGTCCGGCGTCTTGGCGCCCATGCGGCCCACGATCAGCGCGAGCCCGGTGTTGAACAGGAACTGCAGCGCCAGCACCGGGACGATCAGCAGCCAGGACAGGCCGGGGTAGCTGCCGAAGCCGATGGCCACGAGGAACATCACGATCATCGAGAAGAGCAGCTGCTGCAGCTGTTGCAGCGAGAAGGAGACGGGCAGCGAGGCGCGCGGGAAGTGCAGGGCGCGTACCAGCCCCAGGTTGCCGGCAATCGCGCGGACGCCGGTCATCACCGAGCTCTGCGTGAACGTGAACACGAAGACGCCCGTGACCAGGAACGGGATGTACACGTCCTTGGACATGCCCCGGCTGGCGTGCAGGATGACGCCGAAGATGAAGTAGTAGACCGCCGCGTTCAGCAGCGGGGTCGCCACCTGCCACAGCTGGCCGAGCTTGGCCTGGCTGTACTGCGCCGTCAGCTTCGCCTGCGAGAAGGCGAGGATGAAGTGGCGGCGCCCCCACAGCTGACGGACGTAACTGCCGAGCGAGGGCCGGGCACCGCTCACCGAGAGCCCGTACTTCGCGGCGAGGTCGGCCGGCGTCAGTCCCTCGTCGGGCGACGGGGCCGCGGTCACCGCGACCGTGCCGTCGTGCGTGGTCTCACTCACAGGTGGAAACTTTCGTCTTCGGGTTCAACTGCTTGCGCGCCGCCTCCTCGGCGGACGCGTTCACGAGCGGCACGACCGGTCGACGCGTCGCGGCCTCTCACGTCGAGCTTGTCAGATCACCGGAGGGCGGCCCAGTCGTGTGAGCCGCCACACAGTGCGCCAGCGCATCGGACGGCGGGGGCCGCACGAGGTGCTCCAGCCCTCCCGGAAGCCGCCGAACCAGGCCTTCAGGGCCGGCCGGGAGGGGCGGCGCAGCAGCGTGAGCAGCAGCCAGACCCCGAGGTAGACCGGGACCAGGGGGGCGGGGAGGTTGCGGCGGGCGAGCCAGACCCGGTTGCGGGCGACCATGCGGTGGTAGACCGCGTGCCGCGAGGGCGCGGTCGTCGGGTGGTACAGCACCATGTCGGACCGGTAGTCGATCATCCAGCCCGCGTCGAGGGCCCGCCATGCCAGGTCGGTTTCCTCGTGGGCGTAGAAGAATGCGTCCGGGAGGCCGCCGACTTCCGCGAACACGCGGGTGCGGACGGCGTTGGCGCCGCCGAGGAACGTGGTGACCCGGGAGGAGCGCATCGGGTCGGAGGCGCGCAGCCGCGGCACGTGCCGGCGCTGGGTCTCGCCGGTCTCGGGGTCGGCGATACGGAAGCTGACGATGCCGAGCTCGGGGTCCGCGGCGAACGCCTCGCGGCACAGCTCGGCGGTGTCGTGCCGGGCGAGCAGGCCGTCGTCGTCGAGGAAGAGCAATATGTCGACATCGCGACCGCCGGGGCCGAAGGCCTCTATGCCGACGTTCCGGCCGCCGGGGATGCCCAGGTTCTCGGGCAGCTCCAGCGTCCGCACGCCCTCGGGGACGTCCGGGACGGGCGAGCCGTTGCCGACGACCACCACCTCGACGCGGTCGCCGTCCTGCTTGGCGACCGAGTCGAGCAGGGCGCGCAGCTCCTCGGGCCGGTTGCCCATGGTGATGACGACGGCGCCGACGCGCAGGGCCGCGCTCACTTCAGCCTGCTGGAGGCGAGGATGGACACGAGGTGCAGCAGGGTCTGCAGCAGCGCGATGCCGGCCAGCACCGCGACGCCGAGCCGGGAGAAGAACAGGTCGCCGCGGGCCTGGTCGACGACCGCCAGGACCAGGATCAGCAGGGACGCCTCGATACCGAGGATCAGCCGGTGGAACTTCAGGGCGGCGGCGGCGCGGCGGGCCAGCGCCATGCCGGAGGTGCGCATCTCGGCGGCGGCCTCCTGCACCGGCGGCTTGCCGGCCTGGTGGCGGGCGACGCCGACGAGGTCGGTCTCGGCCTTGATGAGGATGGCGCCGAGCGCGGCCAGTGTGCCGAGAAAGGCCCACAGCCAGTCGATACGGCCGCTGCCCCACAGGTCGGCGGCGCGCAGACCGAAGCCGACGAGGACCGCGGCGTCGGTCAGGTAGGCGCCGACCCGGTCCAGGTAGACGCCGTTCAGCGAGTACTGCTGCTTCCAGCGCGCGATCTCGCCGTCGACGCAGTCCAGCAGCAGGTACATCTGGACGCACACCACGCCGAGCACCGCACCCGGGATCCCCGGCACCAGGAGTGCCGGGGCCGCGAGCACGCCGAAGACGGTCATCAGGTACGTGAGCTGGTTGGGCGTGACCCTGGTGTTGACCAGGTAGCGGTCGACCCGCAGGGAGACCTCTCGCATGTAGAGGCGCCCCATCCAGTGCTCACCGCTGCGCCGGTCCTTCACCCCCGCGGGGTGGACGACCGGACGGAGTTCAGCTACCGATGGCCTTGACATAGTCGGCGTAGACGTCCTTGATCTGATGGGTTTCGAGGGCGAGGTGTTCGAGGATCGTGTACCGGCCGGGCCGGGTCTCCGGGGCGAACTCCACGACCCGGACGAACTCGTCCACGGTGAAGCCGATCTCCTCCGGAAGCACCGGAAGCCCGTGCCGGCGCAGCACCTCGGCCATGAACGCCGCCTCCTCGTGCGCCCCGCGCAGGTACATCGCGAAGGCCGCACCGAGGCCGCACTGCTCGCCGTGGGCGGCAGCCCGCTTCGGGAAGAGCAGGTCGAAGGCGTGGTTGATCTCGTGGCAGGAGCCCGAGGCGGGCCGGGAGTCGCCCGAGATCGACATCGCGACGCCCGTGAGGACCAGCGCCTCGGCGAGCACCTGCAGGAAGCCGTTCTCCCCGATGCCGCCCGGGTGCCGGAGCACCGCCTCGCCGGCCTGCCGGGCCATGGCGGCGGCCAGACCGTCGATCTGCTCGCCCTTGACCCGGTTGGCCAGCTCCCAGTCCGCGATCGCGTTGATGTTGGACACCGCGTCGCCGATACCGGCGCGCACGAAGCGGGCCGGGGCCTCGCGGATGACGTCCAGGTCGATCACGGCCGCGATCGGGTTGGGCACGCCGTAGGAGCCGCGGCCCGCGTCGTTGTCGAGGGTGGCGACCGGCGAGCACAGACCGTCGTGGGCGAGGTTCGTGGGGACGGCGACGAGGGGCAGGCCCACGCGCGCGGCGGCGAACTTCGCACAGTCGATGATCTTGCCGCCGCCGAGGCCGACGACCGCGTCGTAACGGCCGGACTGCATCTCGCCGGCCAGCCGGACGGCGTCGTCCAGGGTGCCGCCGCCGACCTCGAACCAGGTGGCGCCGGGCAGCGAGGGCGAGATCCGCTCGCGCAGCCTGGCGCCGGAGCCGCCGCTGACGGCGACCGCGAGCCGGCCGGAGTGCGAGATGCGCTGGTCGGCGAGGACGCCCGCCAGGTCGTCGAGGGCACCCGGGCGGATGTCGACGACGACCGGCGAGGGGATCAGCCGGGTCAGTACTGGCACGCGATCTCCCGTCCCCGGGCGAGGTCGTCGTGGTTGTCGATCTCGACCCACTTGACGTCACCGATCGGTGCCACGTCGATCTTGAAGCCGCGGTTCACCAGCTCCTGGTAGCCGTGCTCGTAGAACTGCTGCGGGTCCGTCTCCCAGACCGTCTTCAGCGCGTCGGCCAGTTCGAGGGCGGCGTCGCCCTCGATCAGGGTGACGCCGATGTACTCGCCGGTCGCCTCGGCGGGGTCCATCAGCTTGGTGATCTTGCGGACGCCCTTCTCGGCGTCGACGACGACCTTCATCTCCTCGTCCGCGAGGGACTTCACGGTGTCGAGGGCAAGGATGATCTTCTTGCCCTCGCCGCGGGCGGCGAGCAGCGTCTTCTCGACGGAGACCGGGTGGACCGTGTCGCCGTTGGCGAGGATCACACCGTCCTTGAGGGCGTCACGGCCGCACCACAGGGAGTAGGCGTTGTTCCACTCCTCGGCCTTGTCGTTGTCGATCAGGGTGATCTTGAGGCCGTACTTCTGCTCCAGGGCCGCCTTGCGCTCGTACACGGCCTCCTTGCGGTAGCCGACGATGATCGCGACCTCGGTCAGACCGATCTCGGCGAAGTTGCCGAGGGTCAGGTCGAGCACGGTGATCGAGTCCTCCGCGCCCGCGGGCCCCACCGGCACCAAAGCCTTGGGAAGGGTGTCGGTATAGGGGCGCAGTCGCCGTCCGGCGCCTGCCGCCAGCACGAGGCCGATCATGCGGGTTCTCCTTCATCGTGTACGGCGGGCGCCCCAGCGGACACCCAGAAGCGGATGCTCTCGACGAGCACCACCAGGGCGACGGCCACGGCGAGCACCGTGAGCGCGACCTTGAACTGCGAGGCGGTGAGCACCGCGGCCAGGACGGTGACGAGCAGCGTCCGCCCTTCGTGCCCCCCGATGGCGCGCACCAGCCGGGCCGGCGGCGCGCCGGCGTTCCCGCGGATGCGGTACACCGTGTCGTAGTGATGGTAGGCGACGGCGGCCACCAGGCCGAAAGCCGCGGGAAGGGCCCCGTTCACCCCCGCTTTGCCCGCGAGGGCGAGGACGGTGCCGTACTCGGCGGCCCGGAAGATCGGCGGGACGAGCCAGTCGAGGGCGCCCTTGAGGGGGCGGGCGACGGCAAGGGCCGAGGTGAGGACGTAACCGAGGGCGCCGACGACGGGCAGCACGCTGCCGTGGCCGGCCAGGGCCGAGCAGGCCACCACGGCGGCGCCGCCGAGCAGGGCCACGGCGGGGACGGCGAGGCCGGGCAGGCCCCGCTTCGCCGGGCGCCGCAGGGCGTCGGCGAGCGGACCCGAGTCGGCGAGGTCGGCGAGGGCCTGCGCCGCGCGGTCGGTGCGCCGGGCCTTGCGGGTCAGCGAGCGCAGCACACGGCCCGCCGTGGTGTAGGTCGCGGCGAAGGCGCAGCCGATCAGCAGCACGTAGAAGGTGATGCGGGGGGTGGTGGCCGCGGTGAGGACGGCGATCATCGCCCAGCGCTCGCCGATCGGCAGGACGATCATGCGGCGCACCCAGACCGTCCAGCCGACGCTGTCGAGCCGGTCGGAGAGGGCGGCGGTGGGGCTGGTGTTGGCGGTGGCGTCGTGGTTGGCCTCGTTGAACGAGAAGTCCACCACATGCCGGCAGGTCTGCAGGATCATCGCGCCGAGTGCCAGGGCCCACACGTCGTCGCCGCCGCGGGCGGCGCCGAGGGCGAGGCCGGCGTAGTACGCGTACTCCTTGGCCCGGTCGAAGGTGGCGTCCAGCCAGGCGCCGAGCGTGGAGTACTTGAGGGCGTAGCGGGCGAGCTGGCCGTCGGTGCAGTCCAGCACGAAGGAGGCGATCAGCAGCACGCCGGCCGCGACGAAGCCGACGCGGGTGCCCGTCGCCGCGCAGCCGGCCGCTATCAGGGCCGTGAGCAGCGAGGCGGTGGTGACCTGGTTCGGGGTGAGGCCCCGGCGCGCGCACCAGCGGGCGATGTAGCGCGAGTAGGGGCTGATGAAGAAGGTGGTGAAGAAGCCGTCGCGGGACTTCACGGCGGACTTCAGGCGTACGGCCTCGTCGTCCACGGAGGCGACGGCCTGCCGTGCCTCGTTGCGGGCCTGCGGGTCGTCCGGCACGGCCGCGACCAGGCTGCCCAGCTCGGGGCGGTGCACCTCGGCGCCGTCGGCGTCCAGAGCGGTGACGATGCCTTCGGCGAGGCTGTCCACGGCGAGGGCGGTCCCGCCGCCGGCGGAGGTCTCGCGGGCCACCGCCCGGGTGAGGGCCTGCCGTGCGGCGGGCTGGGCGGTGACGGCGCCGGGTACGGCGGAGAGCGGGAAGCGCGGGTCGGTCAGGCCGAGGCGCAGGGCGTGCAGGTGACCGACGAAGCGGGCGTCGACCACGGCCACGCGGTCCGCGGCGGGAGCGGCGGCGAGCAGGGTCTCCGCCCCGGAGGCGTCCGCTGCCACCTGTACGTCGAAGCCGAGGGACCGCAGATCGCTCTCGAGCGACGATCCGGGGACCGGCTGACCGGTGACGATGGCGGTCGGCAACCGAACTCACTCCCTGGGGGTCGGCGCGCGGGCGCCGGTCGTCTGCGTGGTGGGGCGCCCTTGGCCGCGGGACCCGGGCGGCATGTCGGCAGAGGGTATCGGATGGGCGGAAGCCCATGTTCACCGGCCGTTCACGGCCCGGTCCACGGGGGCTGCCCCGTCCTTTGCCGCGATCATCATCGGTGATCCGGGGCCGCCCCACAAACCCTGGGGGGCAGACCAGGGCAACCGGGACACCCGGCGGGCTCGGCATAGGGTGGACGACCATGACGTGGCTGATCACCGGCGGAGCCGGATACATCGGGGCGCATGTGGCACACGCCATGGCCGGCGCCGGAGAGAGCGTGGTGGCACTGGACGACCTGTCGGCCGCCGTGCCCGCCCGGCTGCCCGCCGGGGTCCCGCTCGTCGAGGGCTCGACGCTGGACGGGGAGCGGCTGAAGCGGGTCTTCGCGGAGTACGGCGTGACGGGTGTGGTGCATCTCGCCGCCCGCAAGCAGGTCGCCGAGTCCGTGGCCCGGCCCACCCACTACTACCGGGAGAACGTCGGCGGACTGGCCACGCTCCTGGACGCGGTCGCCGGCGCGGGCATCCGCCGGCTGGTGTTCTCCTCGTCCGCGGCCGTGTACGGCAACCCGGACGTGGAGCTGATCACCGAGGACACTCCGTGCGCCCCGGTGAACCCCTACGGCGAGACCAAGCTGGCCGGTGAGTGGCTGGTGCGGGCGGCAGGTGGTGCGCACGGGATCTCCACCGTATGTCTGCGGTACTTCAACGTGGCGGGCGCGGCCGCGCCGGAACTCGCGGACACCGGTGTCTTCAACATCGTGCCGATGGTCTTCGACCGGCTCACCCGCGACGAGGCCCCGCGGATCTTCGGCGACGACTACCCGACGCCGGACGGCACCTGCGTCCGGGACTACATCCACGTGGCCGACCTCGCCGAGGCTCACCTGGCGGCCGCGCGGCGGCTGGCGTCCGGGGACGTGGTGGGTGATCTGACGCTGAACATCGGCCGGGGCGAGGGCGTCTCGGTGCGGGAGCTGATCGACGTCGTCGGCGAGGTCTCCGGGGACCGCAGGCCGCCCGTGGTCGAGGGGCGCCGCCCGGGGGACGCACCGCGCGCGGTCGCCTCGGCCGAGCGGGCCGCCGAGGCGCTGGGCTGGCGGGCCCGGCGCGGAGTGCGGGAGATGATCGACTCGGCCTGGCGGGGCTGGCAGCTGCACCACGGCACATGAGCCACCACTGCCCTGACCTGCGCATCGTTTGCGCAGGTCAGGGCAGATGACAACGGTGTTCAGTGCCGCGTTGCCCCATACCCCCCACCCGTAGTTCACTGGCTCGTGACGCACACGGAAGGCGGTAGTCATGGGGGCAGGGCACGACCACGGGCACGCGCACTCCCACGCGCCGCCCACGGGTACGGCCGCGGTCGCGTACCGGGGCCGGCTGCGCATCGCGCTGGGCATCACCCTCACGATCATGGTGGTCGAGATCGTCGGCGGCCTGGTCGCGGACTCGCTCGCGCTGGTCGCGGACGCGGCCCACATGGCGACCGACGCGGTAGGTCTCGGCATGGCCCTGTTCGCGATCGCCTTCGCGAACCGGCCGGCGAGTACGAACCGCACCTTCGGCTTCGCCCGCGCCGAGATCCTCGCCGCGCTGGCCAACTGTCTGCTGCTGCTGGTGGTCGGCGGGTACGTGCTGTACGAGGCGATCGAGCGCTTCGTCACGCCCGCCGACACCCGGGGCGGGCTGATGATCGTCTTCGGTCTGCTCGGCCTGGTCGGCAACTCGGTCTCCCTGTTCCTGCTGATGCGCGGGCAGAAGGAGAGCCTGAACGTGCGCGCCGCCTTCCTCGAGGTGGCCGCGGACGCCCTCGGCTCGGTCGCGGTACTGATCTCCGCGACCGTGATCCTGACCACGGGCTGGCAGGCGGCCGACCCGATCGCCTCGCTGGTCATCGGGCTGATGATCGTGCCGCGGACGCTGAAACTGCTGCGCGAGACGCTCGACGTGCTGCTGGAGGCGGCCCCCAAGGGTGTCGACATGGCGGACGTCCGGACGCACATCCTGGCGCTGGACGGCGTGGAGGACGTGCACGATCTGCACGCCTGGACGATCACCTCCGGCATGCCCGTGCTCTCGGCCCACGTGGTGGTCAGCTCCGAGGTGCTCAACGCCATCGGCCACGAGAAGATGCTGCACGAACTCCAGGGCTGCCTGGGCGACCACTTCGACGTGGAGCACTGCACCTTCCAGCTGGAGCCGGGCGGGCACGCGGAGCACGAGGCGCGGCTCTGCCACTGAGGCTCGGACTCCTGTTCGACGCATGTCCGGACGGTTCCCGGTGGCGAACGCCGGGCACGATGATCCATCGGATCCCACTTCCGGTGCCGCGCCGCGCGCGGACGTGCCGGGAAGTGCCGGGAGTGCCGGATTCGTACGGCAGACTTGGGGTGCGAAGACCGAGGCGAAGGATGGGTATGCCGATCACACCTGCCACCGCGACGCACAGCTCGTCGAACGGCACCGCAGAGGCGATTTTGCTGGAACTGGTCGACGAGAAGGGTGTGACGACCGGTACGGCGGAGAAGCTCGCCGCTCATCAGCCGCCGGGACAGCTGCACCGCGCGTTCTCGGTGTTCCTCTTCGACGAGCACGGCCGGCTGCTGCTGCAACAGCGGGCCCTCGGCAAGTACCACTCCCCCGGTGTGTGGTCCAACACCTGCTGCGGCCACCCCTACCCGGGCGAGTCGCCGTTCGCGGCGGCGGCCCGGCGCACCTACGAGGAACTGGGGATCTCCCCGTCACTGCTGGCGGAGGCGGGCACGGTCCGCTACAACCACCCGGACCCCGCCTCGGGACTGGTGGAGCAGGAGTTCAACCATCTGTTCGTAGGCCTGGTGCAGTCGCCGCTCGCGGCGGACGAGGAGGAGGTCGCCTCGACCGCCTTCGTCACGGCGGCCGAGCTCGCGGAGCGGCACGCCCGTGACCCGTTCTCGGCCTGGTTCATGACCGTGCTGGACGCGGCCCGCCCGGCCGTCAGGGAGCTGACGGGCCAGTCCGCGGGCTGGTGATGACGTCCGGCGGTGCCGGAGGGCCGGGGCCCTCCGGCCCGGCCGCGCGGCCGGGCCCGGTCACTGGGACAGCATCGCCGGTTTGAGCGGCAGGGCCGCCCAGATCACCTTGCCGCCGCTCGACGTGTGCTCCACGTCGACCACCCCGCCCGCCTCCCGGGTCACCTCCCGGACCAGGAGCAGTCCCCGGCCGCCGGTCTGGCCGTGGTCGGCCTCCAGCGCGGTCGGACGGTAGGGGTGGTTGTCCTCCACGGACACGCGCACCCATTCGGCCCCGACGGCCACCTCGACGGCCAGCATCGGCGACAGCAGCGCCGCGTGCCTGACCGCGTTCGTGACCAGTTCGGAGACGATCAGCAGCAGGCCGTGCACCAGGTCGTCGGAGACCGGTACGCCCTGGCGCAGCAGCAGGTCCCGTACCGCTCGCCGTGCCTGCGGGACCGATGCGTCCACGGCGGGCGCGGTGAACCGCCAGACCCCTTCGTAGGGCAGTGGGTCGGCCGGCCGTTCCGCGTCCCCCGCTGGGCGCGGGCCGTCCCCGCGCCCGTGGTTGTCCATCGTCCGGTCGCCACCCTCGCGCTCGATTGTCACCACACGTCGAGTGTTGGTAACGATCCGCCCCGGTCCGCCGGACTGAACACAAGTCAGCTGGTATCGAGCGGTTTCTGATCGACTGCGTATGACACGGGTACGGGTGGGACTGTTTTACGGCCCCCGCGCGCCGGTTCGCGAACTATTCGGGTTGTAGGCGTTCGGTCCTCCCGCCCGCGGCGGTGACGCGCGCCGTGCCCACGGGCCCCTCGTCGCACCGGCGCGCCCGGCGGCTACCATCCGGCGCATGGAGCCCCAGCTGTCGTACCAGGTCACCGACTCCGTCGCCACCGTGGTCATCCGCCATCCGGCCAAGCGCAACGCCATGACGGCAGCGATGTGGCGGGCGCTGCCACCACTGCTCGGCCGTCTCGCGCACGACCCGGACGTCCGCGCGCTGGTACTGACCGGGGAGGGCGGCACGTTCTGCGCGGGCGCGGACATCAGCACGCTCCAGGGGTCGCCGGAGGAGGCGCAGGGGCTCGCGGTGGCCGCCGAGGAGGCCCTGGCCGCGTTCCCCAAGCCGGTCCTGGCCGTGGTGCGCGGCCACTGCGTGGGCGGCGGCGCGCAGCTCGCGGCCGCCTGCGATCTGCGGCTGGCGGAGGAGGGCGCGCTGTTCGGGGTGACACCGGCGCGGCTGGGCGTCGTGTACCCGTCGTCGTCCACGCGGCGGCTGGTGTCCCTGGTGGGGCCGGCCACCGCCAAGTACCTGCTGTTCACGGCCGAGTTGATCGATGCCGGGCGCGCGCTGCGCACCGGTCTGGTCGACGAGGTCCTGCCGGGCGGGGAACTCGACGAGCGGGTCGCCGAGTTGACCCGGATCCTGGTGTCGCGGTCCCAGCTCACCCAGGCCGCCGCCAAGGAGTTCGCCGACGGCCGAGCCGACCGGGACGCCCACTGGACGGCGCAGGCACGCGGCAGCCGCGACACCGCGGAGGGCGTGGCCGCGTTCCTGGAGCGCAGGCGGCCGGAGTTCACCTGGAGCGTGCCTACGCCAGGGTGAAGCGGCTCCCGGTGCGGAACTCCTCCACCAGGTGGGCGGGCGCCTTGTGCGGGGAGCCCGCGTCGTACGGCGGCTGCGGGTCGTACTCGGTCAGCAGCTGGACAGCCTGGGCGTGTTCGTCGCCGGCGATCCTGCCGACCAGGGTGAGTCCCATGTCGATGCCGGAGGAGACGCCGGCGGCGGTGACGTACCGGCCGTCGGTGACGACCCGCTCCCCCGTGGGTTCGGCGCCGTACTCCTTCAGCAGGTCGAGCGCGGCCCAGTGACAGGTGGCGCGCCGGCCCCGGAGCAGCCCCGCGGCGCCGAGCAGGAGCGATCCCGAGCAGACCGAGGTCGTCCAGGTGCTCGTCGCGTCGACGGCGCGCAGCCAGTCCAGCACGGCCGCGTTCTCCAGCTGCTCGAAGGTGCCGGGGCCGCCGCACACCACCACGACGTCGGGGCTCGGGACCTGATCGAGGGACTTGTCCGCGGTGACGGCGAGGAAGCCGGTGTCGGTGCGCACGGGGCCGGGCCGCTCGGCGACGAAGTCGAGCCGGACGTCCGGGAGCCGGCTGAGGATCTCGTAGGGTCCGACGACGTCCAGGGCGGTGAAGCGGTCGTGGACGAGCATGGCGATGTGCACGGACTCTCCTGCGGGTTCGGTGGGCGGGTTCATTGGGCGGTTTCAGTGGGCGGGTGCCGGGTGGAAGCGCCGGCGGTACTCGGCGGGCGGGGTGCCGAGCGCGCGGACGAACGCGCGCCGCATGGCCTCGGGGGTGCCGTAGCCGCTGGCGCGGGAGATCTCCTCGATGCCGTCGGCGGAGTCCTCCAGCAGCCGACGGGCGTGCTCCAGGCGGACCCGGTCGACGTAGCGGCCGGGGGTGGTGCCAGTCTCGTCCCGGAAGGCGCGGGCGAAGTGGCGCGGTGAGAGCCGGGCGCGGGCGGCGAGCGAGTCGACCGTCAGATCGCCGGCGGGGTGCTCGGTTATCCACCGCTGGACCTCCCGCAGCGGTGCGCGCTGGGCGGTCTGCGCGGCGAGCTGGGCGCTGAACTGGGCCTGGTTGCCGGGTCTGCGCAGGAAGACCACCAGGTGCCGGGCGACGGCCAGGGCGACGTCGCGGTCCAGGTCCTCCTCGACCAGAGCGAGCGCGAGGTCGATGCCCGAGGTCACGCCCGCCGAGGTGGAGACGTGTCCGTCGCGGACGTAGATCGGCTCGGGGTCCACCCGCACGGCCGGGTGGTCGCGGGCGAGCCTGTCGCAGTGGGCCCAATGGGTGGTCGCGCGGCGCCCGTCGAGCAGTCCGGCGGCGGCGAGCAGGACGGCGCCCGTGCAGACGGAGACGAGGCGCCGCGCGCGCGGGCCGCGGGCGCGCAGCCAGTCGGTCAGCCGCGGGTCGGGGCTGCGTGTGCCCTCACCGCCCGGGACCAGCAGGGTGTGCGGGTCGGGCTCCTCGGTGAGCGCCGCGTCCGGTACGAGGGTCAGTCCGCTGGAGGCGCGCACGGGGCCGCCGTCCAGGGACGCGGTGCGGATGCGGTACGTCCCCGGTGTGTGCCGCTCGGCACCGGCGAACACCTCGAGCGGGCCGGTGACGTCGAGGCTCTGCACGCCGTCGAAGAGGACGAGGAGAAGGGTGCGCTGCGGCATGTCCCGATTCTTCGGCGGCGCGCGCATGGCCGCAATGACGTCCTTCCCACCTTTTCTGCCACGGGGAGGTTCCGGCGCCCGCGGCGGAGGTACCCGATCTCCGCCGCCCGGTCACCGGAACCGGGCGGTCGACGGAAGGGAGAGTTTCGTGTTCCGTGCCATCGCAGACGTGCTGCGGCAGATCGGCGGGGCCATCGCCACGGTGGTCACGCTGCCTTTCCGGGCGGTCGCCCGGCTCTTCGGCGGGGCTTCGTCCACCGCCCGCGGCAGCCGCGCCTGAGTCGCGGTCCCGGCGCCCGGCGCCCCGCCGCGGGTGTCGCGGGCGCCGGGCGCGGCCCGGGCCCCGCGCCCCGCCGCGTGCCGCCCTGATCCCCGGTCGGCGGTGTTCACCTGCCACAATTGCCGCGCAACCTCAGTGGAGAAGGCGGTACGGGATCGTGACGACACCCGGATCCATCGAAGCAGGATCCATCGAAGGCAGGATCGCCGAGGAGCTCGGCGTACGGGAGCGGCAGGTGAGGGCCGCGGTGGAACTGCTCGACGGCGGTTCCACCGTGCCCTTCATCGCCCGCTACCGCAAGGAAGCGACCGAGATGCTCGACGACGCGCAGCTGCGCACGCTCGAGGAGCGGCTGCGCTACCTGCGGGAGCTGGAGGAGCGGCGCACCGCGATCCTGGAGTCGGTGCGCGAGCAGGGCAAGCTCACCGAGGAGCTTGAGGCGCGGATCCGCGGCGCCGAGACCAAGGCACGTCTGGAGGACATCTACCTCCCGTACAAGCCCAAGCGGCGTACCAAGGCGCAGATCGCGCGCGAGGCGGGCCTGGAGCCGCTCGCGGAGGGCCTGCTGGACGATCCGTCGGTCGATCCGGCGGCGGCCGCCGCCGCGTTCGTGGACGCGGGCAAGGGCGTCGCCGACCCGCAGGCCGCGCTCGACGGCGCGCGGGCGATCCTCGCCGAGCGGTTCTCGGAGGACGCCGACCTGATCGGCGAGCTGCGCGAGCGGATGTGGGTGCGCGGCCGGCTGGCCGCGAAGGTCCGCGAGGGCAAGGAGGAGGCCGGCGCCAAGTTCGCCGACTACTTCGACTTCGCCGAGCCGTTCACCGACCTGCCCTCGCACCGGATCCTGGCGATGCTGCGCGGCGAGAAGGAGGAGGTCCTCGACCTCGTCCTGGAGCCGGAGGAGGCCACCGAGGGGCCGTCCTCGTACGAGGGGATCATCGCCCACCGGTTCGGGATCGCCGACCGGGGCCGCCCCGCCGACAAGTGGCTGACGGACACCGTCCGCTGGTCCTGGCGCACCCGCATCCTCGTCCACCTGGGCATCGATCTCAGGCTGCGGCTGCGGACGGCCGCCGAGGACGAGGCGGTGAACGTCTTCGCGGCGAACCTTCGCGACCTGCTGCTCGCGGCTCCGGCCGGCACGCGCGCCACGCTGGGCCTGGACCCCGGTTTCCGTACCGGTGTGAAGGTCGCCGTGGTCGACGCCACCGGCAAGGTCGTCGCCACGGACGTGATCCACCCGCACGTCCCGGCGAACAGGTGGGACGAGGCCATCGCCAGACTGGCGCGGCTGGCCGAGGAGCACAAGGTCGACCTGGTCGCCATCGGCAACGGCACGGCGTCCCGCGAGACCGACAAGCTCGCCGCCGAACTCATCGAGAAGCACCCGGCGTTGAAGCTGACCAAGGTGATGGTGTCCGAGGCGGGCGCGTCGGTGTACTCGGCGTCCTCGTACGCCTCGCAGGAGCTGCCCGACATGGACGTGTCGCTGCGCGGCGCGGTGTCGATCGCCCGGCGCCTGCAGGACCCGCTGGCCGAGCTGGTGAAGATCGACCCGAAGTCGATCGGTGTCGGCCAGTACCAGCACGACCTGTCCGAGGTGAAGCTGTCCCGCTCGCTGGACGCGGTCGTCGAGGACTGTGTGAACGGCGTGGGCGTGGACGTCAACACCGCGTCCGTGCCGCTGCTGGCGCGTGTGTCGGGCATCTCGTCCGGGCTCGCCGAGAACATCGTCGCGCACCGGGACGCCAACGGGCCGTTCACGTCCCGCTCGGGGCTGAAGAAGGTGGCGCGGCTCGGTCCGAAGGCGTTCGAGCAGTGCGCGGGCTTCCTGCGCATCCGCGGCGGTGACGACCCGCTGGACGCGTCCAGCGTCCACCCGGAGGCCTACCCGGTGGTGCGCCGCATGGTGAAGGCCACGGGCGAGGAGGTCGCCTCCCTCGTCGGCAACACCGGGGTGCTGCGCTCTCTGCGGCCCGCCGACTTCGTGGACGACACCTTCGGTCTGCCGACCGTCACGGACATCCTCAAGGAGTTGGAGAAGCCGGGCCGCGACCCGCGTCCGGCGTTCCGGACGGCCACCTTCAAGGAGGGCGTCGAGAAGATCTCCGACCTGTCCGCCGGGATGGTCCTGGAGGGCGTGGTCACGAACGTGGCGGCCTTCGGCGCGTTCGTGGACATCGGCGTCCACCAGGACGGACTGGTGCACGTGTCGGCGATGTCCCGGACGTTCGTCAAGGACCCGCGGGACGTCGCGAAGCCCGGTGACATCGTCAAGGTGAAGGTCCTCGACGTGGACATCCCGCGCAAGCGGATCGCGCTGACCCTGCGTCTGGACGACGAGGCAGCCCCGCAGGGCCAGGGCGGCGGCCGCCAGCAGCGCGGCGGCGGTGCCCGGCCGCCCCAGCAGCGGCAGGGCGGCCAGGGCCAGCGCCAGGGCGGTCAGGGGCAGCGGCAGGGCCGCGGTGGCGACCGGGGCGGGCGGCAGGCGCCGGCACCGGCCAACAGCGCGATGGCCGACGCGCTGCGCCGCGCGGGCCTGCTGGATCCGAAGAAGCGCTGACGAAAGGGGCCGGAGCCGCTCGGCTCCGGCCCCCTCGGCGTCCTCCGGGCGCCCGTGGTCAGCGGCGCACCGACACCGAGACGCCCCCGGACGACTTCCCGCGGGGCGCGAGTACCGGCGCACCGGGCCCCCTCGGCCCCCTCCCGGCGTCCTAGCGCTCGGTCACCTTGCCGTCGGCCACTTCCAGGCGGCGGGTCACGTGGACCGCGTCCAGCATCCGGCGGTCGTGCGTGACCAGGAGCAGCGTGCCCTCGTAGGCGTCGAGTGCCGACTCCAGCTGCTCGATGGCGGGCAGGTCGAGGTGGTTGGTCGGCTCGTCCAGGACGAGGAGGTTGACGCCCCGGCCCTGGAGCAGCGCGAGGGCGGCGCGGGTGCGCTCGCCCGGGGAGAGGGTCGCGGCCGGACGCACCACGTGGTCCGCCTTCAGGCCGAACTTGGCGAGCAGGGTGCGCACCTCGACGGGCTCGGTGTCGGGGACGGCCGCGCAGAAGGCGTCGAGCAGCGCCTCGGGGCCGTGGAAGAGGCCGCGGGCCTGGTCCACCTCCCCGACCAGGACGCCCGAGCCGAGCGCCGCGTGCCCGGAGTCGAGCGGGACCCGGCCCAGCAGCGCCCCCAGCAGGGTGGACTTGCCCGCGCCGTTGGCTCCGGTGACCGCGATCCGGTCCGCCCAGTCGATCTGCAGCGAGACCGGGCCGAAGGTGAAGCCGCCGCGCCGGACCTCGGCGTCCCGCAGGGTCGCGACCACCGCGCCGGAACGCGGGGCGGACGCGATCTCCATGCGCAGCTCCCACTCCTTGCGGGGCTCTTCCACCACGTCCAGGCGCTCGATCATGCGCTGCGTCTGGCGGGCCTTGGCGGCCTGCTTCTCGCTGGCCTCGCTGCGGTACTTGCGGCCGATCTTGTCGTTGTCGCTGCCGGCCTTGCGGCGGGCGTTCTTCACGCCCTTGTCCATCCAGCCCCGCTGCATCCGGGCCCGGTCCTCGAGGGCGGACTTCTTCCCCTCGTACTCCTCGTAGTCGTCGCGGGCGTGCCGGCGGGACACCTCGCGCTCCTCCAGGTAGGCCTCGTAGCCGCCGCCGTAGAGGTTGATCTGCCCCTGGGCGAGGTCGAGTTCGAGGACCTTGGTGACGGTGCGGGTGAGGAACTCGCGGTCGTGGCTGACGACGACCGTGCCGGCGCGCAGGCCCGTGACGAAGCGTTCCAGCCGCTCCAGGCCGTCGAGGTCCAGGTCGTTGGTGGGCTCGTCGAGCAGGAAGACGTCGTAGCGGGACAGCAGGAGGGAGGCGAGGCCGGCCCGGGCCGCCTGGCCGCCGGACAGGGAGGTCATCGGCTGGTCCAGGTCGACGGCGAGGCCGAGGGAGTCGGCGGTCTCCTCCGCGCGCTCCTCCAGGTCCGCGCCGCCGAGGTCCAGCCAGCGCTCCAGGCTGATCGCGTAGGCGTCGTCGGCGCCGGGCGCGCCGTCCACCAGCGCCTGCGTGGTCTCGTCCAGCACGCGCTGTGCCTCGGCGACGCCGGTGCGGCGGGCCAGGAACTCCCGGACGGTCTCCCCGGGCCTGCGCTCCGGCTCCTGCGGGAGGTGGCCGACGGCCGCCGTCGGCGGGGAGAGCCGGAGCTCGCCCTGCTCGGGCGTGACCAGCCCGGCGAGCAGCCGCAGCAGGGTGGACTTCCCGGCACCGTTGGCACCGACCAGCCCGATCACGTCACCGGGCGCGACGACGAGGTCGAGCCCGGCGAAGAGGGAGCGGTCGCCGTGCCCGGCGGCGAGGTTCTTGGCGACGAGAGTGGCAGTCATCAGACGCCGATCCTAATGGGCCGGGCGCCGCCGCCTCAGCCGCGCCCGCCCCGGCCCACCGGCGCCGCGAGGACGCCCCCGGAGGTCCGGGCGACGACGTACGCCTCCCCCCTGACCGCCCTGGGGTCCAGGTCGACCCGGTGCCGGCCGGGCTCCAGGGTGCCGTCGAACACGTCCTGGCTGTGGGTGCGGTGGAACCGGTCGAGGCGGTGGGCGGTGACGCGGACCCGGCACGGGGAGGTCACCTCGATCTCGGCCGCGCCGTCCGTGGCGGTCAGCCCCGTCAGCCGGCGTTGCCGAAGCGGGCTGCGGTCCAGGGCGTGCTCGATCTGCGCGACGAGCAGCGGCACGATCGGGGCGAGCCCCGCCACCGCGGCCACCTCGACCCCTGCCTCGCCGAACGCCCGCAGCACGGCGGCCCGGTCGGCCTCGTCGACGGCACGCCCGAAGGCGACGGCGTCGTAGCCGCGCAGTTCCTCGGCGGGTACCTGCCGGGCGTCCTGGGTGATGTCGGCGCCGACGCCGATGGTGCGCAGGGCGGCGGCCAGCCTGGCCAGGACCGCGACGCGCGCGCCGATCAGCAGCACCCGGCGGCGGGGGGCGGCGGAGCCGTCCGTCAGGGCGCCGAGCGCCGCCCGGTACTCGGGGCCGCGGAAGCGGAACGGCCCTATGCCGTGGTAGCCGTTGCGTTCCAGGTCGGCGTGGTCGTCGGTCTGCCAGGCGAAGTCCCGCCAGACGTAGTCCTCGCCGTCGCGCTCGATGACGGCGGTGACCGCGCCGCAGGCCAGGTCCTCGCACTCGGGGCAGCCGTAGATGACGAACCGGCCGTCGGGCAGCGGAGGTTCGGCCTCCAGCAGCAGGGCGCGCACCTGTGCGGTGAAGATGGCGGGCGGGACGTCCGAGGCGAGCGGCGAGACGGCGTCCAGGTCGGACAGCCGGAACAGCAGCGGACGGCCGTCCACGACGAAGTCCACGAAGTCACGGTGGATGCGGTAGCCGCCGTCGGCGAGGACATCGCCGGCGCGCATCGCCGGTGCCAGACCGAAGGTCGCGTATGCGGCAGACATGCTGTGAGTATCCCCACACCGGGATGCGGGTGAGCGCGGCATGACATATTCGGCCGGACACGGCCTATCGTCCAGGCGTGGACAGCGAGCCGAGGGACGAAGTGATCGTGGTCGGGGCCGGGGTCGCCGGGCTGACGACGGCCGTGGTGCTGGCCGAGTCCGGACGTCGGGTGCGGGTGTGGGCGCGGGAGCCCGCCGGGCGTACGACCTCGGCGGTCGCCGGTGGACTGTGGTGGCCGTACCGCGTCGAGCCGGAGCGGCTGGTCGGTGGCTGGGCGCTTCGGACCCTCGCCGTGTACGAGGAGCTGGCGGACCGCCCGGAGGAGACGGGCGTACGCCTGGTCGACGGCGTACACGACGGGACCGGGCTGGACGAACTGGGCGACTGGGCGGGCCGGGTGCCGGGCTTGCGGGCGGTGGCCGGCGGGCTGGCGGCCCGGCTGCCCCTGCTCGACATGCCGGTGCACCTGGAGTGGCTGCGGGAGCGGCTGGCGAAGGCCGGCGGGTCGGTGGAGGAGCAGGAGGTGACCGATCTGGCCGCGGTTCCCGCCGCGGTGGTGGTCAACTGCTCGGGCCTCGGCGCCCGTTCGCTGGTGCCGGATCCGGGTGTGCGCCCGGTGCGCGGACAGCTGGTCGTGGTGGCGAACCCGGGAGTGACGACCTGGTACACCTCCGTGGACCACTCCTCCGCGGAGTCCACCTACTTCTTCCCGCAGCCGGGCGGGCTGGTCCTGGGCGGTACGGCCGAGGAGGACGACTGGTCGCTGGAACCGGACCCGGACACCGCCACCGCGATCGTCGCCCGCTGCGCGCGGGTCCGGCCGGAGATCGCCGGGGCGCGCGTACTCGCCCACCGGGTGGGCCTGCGCCCGGCCCGGGACGCGGTACGGCTGGAGCGCGAGCCCCTGGCGGACGGCCGCGTGCTGGTGCACAACTACGGCCACGGCGGCGCCGGGATCACCGTGGCCTGGGGATGTGCGCGGGAGGCGGCCGGACTGGCGTTCCCGGCCGCCTGACCGAGGGCGCGGACGCTACTCGGGGACGTGCCCGGCCGCGCGCGGTGCGCGCACGCCCCGCGAGGCGTCCGGCCCGGGTCCCGCCGCCGTACTGCCCGCGGTGGCCCGGGCGAAGGCCGGCGCGCCGCCGACCAGCGGGAGCCTCGCGCTGGTGCCGGACAGCGCCACGGTGAGCGTCGGCCGGGTGGACGGCGGGTCGATGAGGTCCTTGTCGGTGCCGGCGACGATCAGGGCCAGCCGGTGCCCCTTGGGGACGACGTGGTCGGTGGCCGCGAGGTCGAGGGTGATCGTGTACGCCTTGCCGGGGGTGAGCGGGCCCCCCTTGCCGAGGGAGGCGTGGTGGCCGAGGTCGGCCCAGCCGCGGCTGAACACGGTGTGGCCGACGCGGGCGGTCTTCGCCCGGGTCTCCTTGAAGCAGGCGCTGTCGCCGGCCGTGCTCGCGCCCCAGCAGGTGCGGCCGGTCAGCGTGGTGATGCCCTCGGCGGGGTCGGCGTAGTCGCGGATGGTGTCGGGACCGAGGTCCACCAGGACGGCGGACAGGTGGGCGGAGGTGGTCGTCGGGGTCGCGGTCACCGTCACCGTGGACGAGCCGGACAGGCGCAGGTCGCGGGTGAGCGGGGCGGTGAGGAAGCCGGCCTTCTCGGGGGTGGACGTGCCGAGGTGCGCGGCCCAGTCGGTCTCGCTCAGTCGGGGGTCGTCGGTGAAGGTCTCGGTGCCGCGGGCGGGGCGCAGCCCGAGCGTGCCCACACCGGCCTGTGTGCCCTTCGCGGGGTGCAGGGTGGTGGCGCGGGTGCCGTGCGGCGGCCAGGCGCGGGAGGTGACCCACTGGTCCGGGTGGCGTTCGACGTCGGCGGCCGGCTCGCGGTCGATGCCGTTGTCGTAGCCGAGGAGTTCGTGGTCGAACCAGCGGTGCAGAGTGTCGACCCAGGCGCCGCGCCGGTAGTCGAAGGGGTCGACGTGCCCGGTCTGGGAGAGCCAGATCTTCCGCTGCACGCCGTGTTTCGCGAGGGCGTCCCACCACTGGCCGAAGTGCTTGGTGCGCACGTTGAGGTCCTGCATGCCGTGCACGACGAACACGCTGGCGCGCACCTTCGCCGCGTCCTTGACGTAGTCGCGCTCGGTCCACAGCGGGGTCCAGTCGCCGCTGCGCGGGCTGCCGTCGGCGAGTTTCCTCTGCACGGCCGCGCAGTGGGCCCGCGCGGTGTCGCTCTCGACGTAGCCGGCGAGTTCGTGGGGGCCGCCGTCGTAGAGCGGGGCGCCCTGGGCGAAGTAGTAGTCGTACCAGGAGGAGATGGCGCTGATCGGGACGATCGTCCGCAGGCCCTTGACGCCGGTCGCGGCGACCCCGTTGGCGATGGTGCCGTCCCAGCTCTTGCCGATCATGCCGGTTCTGCCGTTGGTCCAGCCGGCCCGGACGCGCGTGCCGCCGGTGCGGCTGCTGTACGCGTCGGCGCGGCCGTTCAGCCAGTCGACGACGGCCTTCGCGGACCGGATGTCGGACCGGCCGCCGACGTCCACGCAGCCGTCGGAGCGGTTGGTGCCGGCGAGGTCGACGCCGACGAAGGCGTAGCCGCGGGGCACGAAGTAGTTGTCGTAGAAGAGCGGCATCTGCACGACGTGCCCGTGCGCGTCGTACGTCTTGAGCTGGCTCTCGTTGCCGCGCCCGCAGCAGGAGTAGTACGGGCTGGCATCCATGATGACCGGCACCTCGCGGTGCTGCCGGGCGGGCTCGGCGGGCCGGACGATGTCGGCGGCGACCCGGTCGTGGCGTCCGTCGCCGTCCTCGTCGAGGCCCGTGTCGACCCACACGGACTCACGGATCGCGTGGGCGTAGGAGTAGACCGGCCGGCTCTCGCGCGGCTGCGCGGCATGGACGGCGGCCGGGGTGAGGAAGAGGGCCGTCAGGGTGACGACGGCCGCTGTCACGAGCGGTCTCCAGATCGTGAAGCGCGTGCGAATCGGCATGCGCGGACGCTACTCCGGTCAACTCCCGCGCAGAAGAGGGCACCTGGGGGACACGGGTGCGCTCATGACGGCCGAATGGCGATCGTGTGACAGCAGGTGCCGTGGACAGCCGAGGGGCCACAGGGTCTGAATAGGCTGCGACAGACTTCTCCGAACGGACCTGTGGTCCCGACGACTTGGAGCTGACGTGCACCGCAGAATCATCGCCCCGGGCGCACTGGCGGCGGCCTCCCTCCTGCTGGCGATCCCGGCATCGGCCGCGAGCCACTCCCCCGGCGCGCCGGGCATCGGCGACCCCTACTACCCGAACTACGGCAACGGCGGCTACGACGTCTCGCACTACGACCTGAGGCTGCGGTACCAGCCGAAGACGGACGAGTTGCAGGGCACGGCGACGATCCGGGCCAGGACCACGCAGGACCTGTCCAGCTTCGACCTCGACTTCCTGCTGGACGTCGGCGAGGTGCGGGTCAACGGCGCCGAGGCGGCCTTCTCGTCCTCCGGCGAGCACGAGCTGGTCGTCACGCCGAGGAAACCGCTCGCCAAGGGCACCGAGATCACGGTGGTCGTCCGCTACGGCGGAGTGCCCTCCACGAAGAGCGCGTACGGCTTCACCACCTGGCACCGCACTCCGGACGGCGCCGTCGCGGCCGACGAGCCCGAGGCGGCCTGGTGGTGGTTCCCGAGCAACGACCACCCGAGCGACAAGGCGACCTACGACGTGTCCGTGGCCGTACCGGACGGCACCCAGGCACTCTCCAACGGCACCTTGCAGTCCACCGTCTCCAAGCTCGGCTGGACCCGCTACAACTGGCGGCAGAACAAGCCGCAGGCGACCTATCTGGCCACGCTGGCGCTCGGCCGGTTCGACATCACCACCGGCACCTCCGACGGCGGGGTGCCCGTCCTCAACGCCTACAGCAAGGA
The DNA here is from genome assembly GCF_900105245.1 of Streptomyces sp. 1222.5. Lineage (NCBI taxonomy): Bacteria > Bacillati > Actinomycetota > Actinomycetes > Kitasatosporales > Streptomycetaceae > Streptomyces > Streptomyces sp. 1222.5. The sequence continues at coordinate 1,659,784 of NZ_FNSZ01000001.1, forward strand.
CCTCGGCGACAACGACGGGGCCGCGCGGGCGAGCGTGGAGCGCACCGGGGAGCTCGTCGACTGGCTGAGCGGCTATTTCGGGCCGTATCCGTTCTCCTCGGCCGGCGGGTACGTGCCGAACACCACCACCGGGTACGCGCTGGAGACCCAGACCCGGGTCTACTACAGCCCGAAGCAGTTCGCGAACGGCTCCAACACCTCGGTGGTCGTGCACGAGCTGGCCCACCAGTGGTACGGCGACGACGTGTCGCTGGCGCGCTGGAAGGACATCTGGATCAACGAGGGCTTCGCGCGGTACGCGCAGTGGCTGTGGTCCGAGCACGAGGGCGAGGGCACCACGCAGGAGCTCGCCGACTACGTGTACGCCTCCCACCCGGCCGACGATGCGTTCTGGACCGTGAAGCCCGGCGACCCGGGCGCGGACGGGCAGTTCGACGCGGCCGTCTACGACCGGGGGGCCGCCGCCATCCAGGCGCTGCGCAACGAGATCGGTGACGACGCGTTCTTCGCCGTTCTGAAGGGCTGGCCGAAGGAGCACGCGTACGGCAACGCCTCGGTGGCCGACTTCCGGAGGTACGCCGAGCAGGTGTCCGGCAAGCCCCTGTCGGCGCTGTTCGACACCTGGCTGTTCGAGCCGTCGAAGCCGGCCGTGTCCGCGGTCCGCTCCCCGGTCCGGGCCGGCGGGGCCGGCGTCGTCCGGCCGACGTCCGTCATCCAGCCGAAGTCCTGGAAGAGGATCGAGGCCACGAACGGCGTCCACGGCCACTGACCGGGGGCGGCCTCACCGGTTCGGTGCGGCCGCCCGCGCCAGCAGTTCGTCCCGGCCTATCGCGTCCGCGCGGGAGGCCGGGACGGTGCAGGCGTAGGCCCCGGCGACCGCCCCGTACGCGGCGCACCGCTCGGGCGGTTCGCCGCTGAGCCGGCCGTAGAGGAATGCCGCGGCGAAGGCGTCGCCCGCGCCGTTGGAGTCGACCACCGGTACGGACGGGGCCACCGCGGGGACGCGGGACAGCCTTCCGTCCGCCAGCAGGTACGCGCCGTCCGCTCCGGCGGTGGCGACGACGGTCTCGGCCCGGCCGCGCTCCGCGATCCGCCGCATGGTCCGCTCGGGGTCGGCCAGGGCGGCGGCCGACAGGAAGACGACGTCGGCGGTGTGCGCGAACGGCTCGTGGTACGGGTTCTCGCCGTCCCAGTCGTGCAGGTCGGTGGAGAGCGGGACGCCGGTCTCGCGCAGCACCGGCAGCGCCTCCGCGCAGGGCTGGGTGATGGTCACGTGCACATGCCGGCCGGCGGCGGCCAGCGCGCGCAGGGTGGCCTCGGGGAAGCGGTCGTCGGGATGGCCGCGGCTCGTGTCGTACAGGGACAGCCGGCGTCCGTCGGGGCCGACGAGGTTGACCGCCCGCTTGGTCCCGGCGGGCTGCGGCAGCGCGGTGAGCGCGATGCCGTGCTCCCGGTGCAGGGCGCGGACGAGGTCGCCCTCGGGGTCGTCGCCGAGCAGGTCGCAGTGGTGGGTGACGAGGCCCAGCCGGGTCAGGCCCAGCGCGACGAAGTCACCGGTCTGCCCGGCCCGGGTACGGATCCCGGAGTCGATCATGTAGCTGTCCGCGTACGGCAACGGCAGCTCGGGGACCTGGACGATCGTGTCCACACCCGCGCCGCCCAGCACGATCACATCGTTCCGTGCCCCCATCGGCCACCTCCCCGTGGTCGTACACCGTGACCTGGACGCCCCGCCGCACCGGTCGTTCCGTGACGAGCGGTTCCACGCGGGACCACGTGCCGCCCGCCAGGCCGCAGCCTATGCGGGGCATGTGCACGGACGCGCCCGGTTCGATCACTTCGCCGGCGAGGCCGATCATGTGCTTGCTGAACGGGGTGGTGGCGTCACCCCGGAGATGGGTGATCTCCGGCATGCGCCACCGTAGGGGGTGCCGCTGACAGCGGCACCGGTGCTACTTCGGGCCCGTGGACATCCGGGACAGCTCCTGCTCGGCGTTCTGCGACACCCGGCGGCGTACGGCGAACCAGCCGGCGACCAGCATGACGGCGAGCACCGGGATGAGGAGCAGGGTCTTGCGCCCGACCTCGGGGTCGTTCCACATCATGCCGAGGCAGACCAGCAGGAAGACGATCGTGGCGATCTCCGTGACCGGGCTGAACTTCAGCTGGAAGTGCGGCCGGGCCACCAGGCCGGCGCGGGCCCGGCGGACGAACAGCACGTGGCAGAGCATGATGATCACCCACGTGCTGATGATGCCGAGCGAGGCGACGTTCAGCACGATCTCGAAGGCCTGGCTCGGCACCAGGTAGTTCAGGCCGACGCCGAGCACGCAGACCGCGCAGGTCAGCAGGATGCCGCCGTAGGGGACCTGGCTGCGGTTCATACGGGCGGTGAACTTCGGCGCGGAACCGGCCATGGCCATGGAGCGCAGGATGCGGCCGGTGGAGTACAGACCGGAGTTCAGCGAGGACATGGCGGCGGTCAGCACGACCAGGTTCATCACGTCGCCGGCGGCTGGGACACCGATCTTGGACAGCACGGTCACGAACGGGCTCTGGTCGGCGGAGTACACCGAGCCGGGCAGGAGCACCGCGAGCAGCACGACCGAGCCGACGTAGAACAGGCCCACGCGCCACATGATCGAGTTCACCGCGCGCGGGACGACCTTCTCCGGCTCGGCGGTCTCACCGGCTGCCACGCCGACCAGCTCCAGCGCTGCGTACGCGAAGATCACGCCCTGCATCACCAGGACGACCGGCATCACGCCGTGCGGGAACACCCCGCCGTTGTCGGTGATGACGCTCAGGCCGGGCGTGTGGCCGCCGACCTTGTGCTGGGTGGCGAGCAGGAAAATGCTGATCAGCATGAAGCCGACGATGGTCGCGACCTTGATGATCGCGAACCAGAACTCCATCTCGCCGAAGATCTTCACCGAGATCAGGTTCACCGCGAGGACCACCGCGAGGGCGATCAGCGCCAGCACCCACTGCGGGATGGACGTGAACATACTCCAGTAGTGCGTGTAGAGCGCGATCGCGGTGATGTCGGCGATACCGGTCGTCGACCAGTTGAGGAAGTACATCCAGCCGGCGACGTAGGCGCCCTTCTCGCCCAGGAACTCCCGGGCGTAGGACACGAACGATCCGGAGGACGGGCGGTACAGGACCAGCTCGCCCAGCGCCCGGACGACGAAGAAGGCGAAGACGCCGCAGACCAGGTAGGCCAGTGCGAGCGCGGGTCCGGCGTGGTGGAGCCGACCGCCGGCGCCCAGGAGGAGGCCGGTGCCGATGGCTCCGCCGATGGCGATCATGTTGACGTGGCGGGCCTTGAGGTCCTTGCTGTAGCCGGCGTCGCCCGCGTCCGCGGGGGTTCCGGCCGCCGTGTTGTGGGGGGCGGCCTGCGCCGATTCCACGGCTTTCTTGCTCACGGGTGGTTCCACTTCCTGGTGCGCCCGGACCTCGTGAGCCCGGGGGTCGTACAGGTCATGGCCCGCACCACCCATGGTGTGTCGCGGCACAGACCAAGGCAGCAGCTTCCCAGAAGGATCAGCGGGTACACGATGGCCCATGTCACACAGCGGCGCTTGTCACAGCCGCACCGGGCGGGTCCGGCGGGTTTCACAGCAGTGGTGGGACAGCGATACTGCTGTACATGACGACCGATGCCGAGGACCGGACGGAGCCGGGTGGGCCGGAGCTCACCATTGACGAGCTGGCCGCGCGTGCGGGCGTCACGGTCCGCACCGTCCGCTTCTACGGCAGCAAGGGGCTCCTGCCGCCGCCGGAGATCGGGCCCCGCCGGGTCGGCCGGTACGGGCCCGGGCACGTGGCCCGGCTGGCTCTCATCGAGGAGCTCCAGCGCCAGGGCATGACCCTGGCGGCGATCGAGCGGTACCTGCGGCAGCTGCCGCCGGACCTCACACCGGACGATCTCGCGATCCACCGCGCGGTGGTGGCGTCCTGGGCGCCGGAGGCCGTGGAGACGGTGTCGCGGCGCGAGCTGGAGCGGCGGGCCGGCCGGCCGCTCGGCGAGGAGGACGTGGAGCGTCTCACGGCGATGAACGTGGTCGGGCCGGCGGACGGCGGCACGTTCCGGGTGGACGCCGGGCTACTCCGGCTCGGCGTCCAGCTCCTCGACGTACCGCTGTCGCAGGAGACGATCCTCGCGGCGCGCACGGTGCTCGTCGAGCACTCGCGCGCCGCGGCTCACGAACTCTCGCGGCTCTTCCTCGGCGAGGTGGCGGAGCGTGACACCCGGGACGCGAGGTCCCTGTCGGCGCACATGCACCCCTTGGTGGTCCAGGCGCTGCTGACCACCTTCCAGCGGTCGCTGCGGGAAGAGCTGAGCGAGTGGGTCACCGGGTCACGAACGGCCTGAGTCGCCGAACTGCTCCCCGTTCTCGGCCTTCTCGACGAGCAGCGCGGGCGGGGTGAAGCGCTCGCCGTAGCGCTCGGCGAGTTCTCGCGCGCGGGCCACGAAGCCGGGCAGGCCTCCCTCGTAGCCGTTGATGTACTGCAGCACACCGCCGGTCCAGCCCGGGAAGCCGATGCCGAGGATCGAGCCGATGTTGGCGTCGGCCACGGACGTCAGCACGCCCTCCTCGAGGAGGCGGACGGTGTCGAGCGCCTCGGAGAAGAGCATCCGCTCCTGCATGTCGCGGAACGGGATCTCGTACCCGGGCTTGGTGAAGTGCTCGCGCAGGCCCGGCCAGAGGGCGGCCCGACCGCCGTCCTCGGCGTAGTCGTAGAAGCCGGCGCCGCCGCTGCGGCCGGGGCGCTCGAACTCGTCGACCATACGGTCGATGACGGCCTCCGCCGGGTGCGCGGTCCAGGTGCCGCCCGCCTCCTCCACGGCCTTGCGCGACTCGTTGCGGATCTTGCGCGGGAGGGTGAGGGTCAGCTCGTCCATGAGGGAGAGCACCTTGGCCGGGTAGCCGGCCTGGGCCGCGGCCTGCTCCACGGAGGCGGGCTCGACGCCCTCGCCGACCATGGCGACGCCCTCGTTGATGAAGTGGCCGATCACGCGGGAGGTGAAGAAGCCGCGCGAGTCGTTGACGACGATCGGCGTCTTGTTGATCTGCCGGACCAGGTCGAAGGCCCGGGCGAGGGCCTCTTCGCCGGTCCGCTCCCCCTTGATGATCTCGACCAGCGGCATCTTGTCGACCGGCGAGAAGAAGTGCAGACCGATGAAGTCGGCCTGGCGCTCGACCCCCTCGGCGAGCGTGGTGATGGGCAGCGTGGAGGTGTTGGAGCACAGCAGCGCGTCGGGGGCGAGGACGGACTCGATCTCCTGGAACACCTTGTGCTTGAGGGCGGTGTCCTCGAAGACGGCCTCGATGACGGCGTCGCAGCCCGCGACGTCGGCCACGTCGCCGGTGGGCGTGATGCGGGCGAGCAGCGCGTCGGCCTTCTCCTGGCTGGTCCGGCCCCGGGCGACGGCCTTGGCGCACAGCTTCTCGGAGTATCCCTTGCCCTTGAGGGCGGCTTCCAGGGAGACGTCCTTGAGGACGACGTCGATGCCGGCGCGGGCGCAGGAGTAGGCGATGCCGGCGCCCATCATGCCGGCGCCGAGGACGGCGACCTTGCGGACCGGGCGGGGCTCGATCCCCTGGGGGCGGTTGGCGCCGGAGTTGACGGCCTGGAGGTCGAAGAAGAACGCCTGGATCATGTTCTTCGAGGTCTGCCCGGCGGCCAGCTCCACGAAGTAGCGCGCCTCGATGACCTGGGCGGTCTCGAAGTCGACCTGGGAGCCCTCGACGGCGGCGGCAAGGATGTTGCGCGGCGCCGGGTAGGGCGCGCCACCCGTCTGCTTGCGCAGGCTCGCCGGGAAGGCGGGCAGGTTGGCGGCGAACTTCGGGTTGGCCGGCGTGCCGCCGGGGATCCGGTGGCCGGGCTTGTCCCACGGCTGCTGGGACTCGGGGTTGGCGTCGATGAACGCGCGCGCCTTGGCGAGCAGTTCCTCGGGCGTGGCGGCGACCTCGTGCACGAGGCCGTTCTCCTGGGCGCGCCGGGCGTTGTACTGCTGTCCCTGGAGGAGCACCTTCAGCAGCGCGTCGGCGATGCCCAGCAGCCTTACGGTGCGGACCACTCCGCCGCCGCCGGGGAGGAGGCCGAGGGTGACCTCGGGGCAGCCGATCTTGGTGCCGGAGGTGTCGAGGGCGACCCGGTGGTGACAGGCGAGGGCCAGCTCGAACCCGCCGCCCAGCGCGGCGCCGTTGATCGCCGCGACGACGGGCTTGCCGAGGGTCTCGATGCGGCGCAGGTCGCGCTTGACGGCGAGACCGCCGTCGAGCAGGTCCTGGGCGGTCTCGGGGGTGACCCGGATCAGGTCGCGCAGGTCACCGCCCGCGAAGAAGGTCTTCTTCGCCGAGGTGAAGATGATGCCGCGGATCGAGTCCTTCTCGGCCTCGAGACGGTCGGTGATCGCGGTGAGGGAGGCGCGGAACGCCTGGTTCATGGTGTTCGCGGACTGGTTCGGGTCGTCCAGGACGAGGGTGACGACACCGGTGTCGTCCTGCTCCCAGCGGATGGTGGTGCTCTCGGTCATGACAGTCGTCTCCGTTGAAGTCGCTTGATTCCGCAGGGAGGTCAGATGCGCTCGATGATGGTGGCGATGCCCATGCCGCCGCCGACGCAGAGGGTCGCGAGGCCGTACCGCTTGTCCTGGCGCTCGAGTTCGTCGATGAGCGAGCCGAGGATGATGGCGCCGGTGGCACCCAGCGGGTGGCCGAGGGCGATGGCGCCGCCGTTGACGTTGACCTTGTCCAGGGACAGGCCCATGTCCTTCACGAAGCGCAGCACGACCGCGGCGAACGCCTCGTTGATCTCGACCAGGTCGATGTCGTCGATGGTGAGGCCGGCCTTGGCGAGCGCCTTGCGGGTGGCGGGAGCCGGGCCGGTGAGCATGATCGTCGGCTCGGAGCCGGAGACGGCGGCGGAGACGATCCGCGCGCGCGGGGTGAGGCCGTAGCGCTCGCCGACCTCCTTGGAGCCGATCGCGACGAGCGAGGCGCCGTCCACGATGCCGGAGGAGTTGCCCGCGTGGTGGACGTGGTCGATCTTCTCGACCCAGTGGTACTTCTGCAGCGCCACGGCGTCGAAGCCGCCCAGCTCGCCGATGTCGGCGAACGACGGCTTGAGCCCCGCGAGGGAGTCGGCGGTGGTGCCCGGGCGCATGTGCTCGTCGTGGTCCAGGACGACCAGGCCGCTGCGGTCCTTCACCGGGACCACGGAACGCTCGAAGCGGCCTTCCTTCCAGGCGGTGGCGGCGCGCTCCTGCGAGAGGGCCGCGTACTCGTCGACGTCCCGGCGGGAGAAGCCCTCGATGGTGGCGATCAGGTCGGCGCCGATGCCCTGCGGGACGAAGTTGACGGACAGGTTCGTCATCGGGTCGTTGAACCAGGCGCCGCCGTCGGAGGCCATCGGGACGCGGGACATGGACTCGACACCGCCCGCGAGGACCAGGTCCTCCCAGCCCGAGCGGACCTTCATCGCGGCCATGTTGACCGCTTCGAGACCCGAGGCACAGAAGCGGTTCTCCTGGACGCCCGCCACCGTGTCCGGCAGACCGGCGGCGACCGCGGCGATCCGGGCGATGTCGGAGCCCTGGTCGCCCACGGGGCCGACGACGCCGAGCACGATGTCGTCGATCGCGGCGGGGTCGAGGCCGGGGAAGCGGTCGCGGATCTCGCGGATGAGGCCGACGACCAGGTCGATGGGCTTGGTGCCGTGCAGGGCGCCGTTCGCCTTGCCGCGGCCCCGCGGGGTGCGGATCGCGTCGTACACGTACGCTTCGGTGCTCACTGGTGTGCCTTTCGGGAGGGTGGGCCGAGCGGGTGGGCCGGTCAGTCGCCGTCGGCGACCGGGTCGTCGTTCACACGTTCTGTCATTCCCCAGTCGCGCGCCACCGTCCCGGTGTCCGCTCCGGGCCGGGCGGGGCCGCTGCGAATGCCGGTGGGGGTGGCGGAGAAGCGGGGCGCGGGGGCGGGCTGGGTGATGCCGCCGTGGTCGGTGAAGGTGCCGCGGGCGGCGAGGTGCGGGTGGTGGGGTGCCTCGCGCAGGGACAGGACGGGGGCCACGCAGGCGTCGGATTCCTCGAAGACGGCCGTCCACTCGTCCCTCGTGCGGGACTTGAAGCGGGCCGCGACCCGTTCGCGCAGCTCCTCCCAGCGGGTCCAGTCCTGGTGGGCCGGGGCCAGGTCGTCCAGGCCGAGCAGGCGCAGGAACTCCGCGTAGAACCGGCCCTCCAGGGCGCCGACCGCCATGTGGCCGCCGTCGGCGGTCTCGTAGGTGCCGTAGTAGGGGCAGCCGCCGTCGAGGAGATTGGCGGCGCGCCGGTCCTGCCAGCCGCCGGCGGCCAGCATGCCGTGGATCATCGCGGAGAGGTGGGCGGTGCCGTCGACGATGGCGGCGTCGACGACCTGTCCGGCGCCGGTCGCGCGTGCGTGGTGCAGGGCGGCGAGGACGCCGACGACCAGGTAGAGGGAGCCGCCCGCGTAGTCGCCGAGCAGGTTGGCGGGGACGGCCGGGGGCTCGTCCGGGCGGCCGATCATGCCGAGGGTGCCGGTGACGGCGATGTAGGCCACGTCGTGCCCGGCGCGCTGGGCGAGGGGGCCGTCCTGGCCCCAGCCGGTCATGCGGCCGTAGACCAGGCGGGGGTTGCGGGCGTGGCAGTCGGCGGGGCCCACGCCGAGCCGCTCGGCGACGCCGGGGCGGTAGCCCTCAATGAGGATGTCCGCCCGGGCGGCGAGGTCCAGGACGCGGGCGGGCCCGTCCGGGGCCTTGAGGTCGACGAGGACCGAGCGCTTGTTGCGGTTGGTGATGTCGTACGCCGGGTCGATCCCGAGGCCCTGGCCGCCCGGCCGGTCCACCCGGACCACGTCCGCGCCGAGGTCGGCCAGCAGCATGGCGGCGAACGGGCCCGGCCCGATACCGGCCAGCTCGACCACGCGCACGCCGGAGAGCGGGCCGCTGCCCGGCGTCGTCGGCGTCCCTGCCGTCGTCATGCGTCCAGCCCCCAAGGGTGTGTGACACAACTGATGTAACACCGGTGATGCTAAGAACCCGTTCCACCGGACACAAGACCCTGAACGAGCAAGCGCTTAGCCAAGTGCCCGACGAGCCGATGATCACCCGGCGGGGTGATGATCGCCAGGCGGGCGGGGCAGCCGCCGGGTCCGGCCGTCACGGCCGGTCGTGCCCGTGCCCGTGCGGGAGCGGCCGAGGCCGGCCGCGCACTCGGGCGCGACCGGCCTCGGAGGGGGCATCCGCGGGTGCCCGGGCCGGGAGAGCGCCCGGCAGCCGTCGACGGCGAGCCGGGCGGCGGGCTCACGGGGCGGCGGGCGGGATGTTCTGGTTGGCGTGGAAGAAGTTCCCGGGGTCGTACGTGCGCTTGACCGCGGCGAGCCGGTCGAAGTGGTCGCGGTACGTCCCCCGGACCCGGTCGGCGCTCTCCTCCTCGCCGAGGAAGTTGATGTAGGCGCCGCCCATGGAGTACGGGTGCAGGTCGGTCCAGTAGTCGACGCACCACTGGCGGACCAGCTCGGCGTTGGCGGGATCGGGGTCGATGCCCGCGATGACGCCGGACCACGTGGCGTTCCGGTAGGCCCAGGCCGTCTCGTCGGCGGCGACCCGGTGGGCGGCCCCGTCGACCGGGTACAGGTGCATCGTGGACAGGCCGGTGGGCAGGTTCTGGCCGTACTTCTCGTGCACGGCGATCGCGTCGTCGGAGATGGCGTCGAAGAAGTCGCCGCGCCAGTACCACTGCAGCCCCGTCGGCATCAGGTCGTCGAACAGGGACTGCAGGGCGGGGTAGGGCATGGGGGCGGTGAAGTGGAACGCCGGCGGCCCGGGCGCGTGGACGACGGTCAGCACCCTCTCCAGCCGGTCCCCCGCCAGGTCGCCCGTGTAGCACCACACGACGCCGCACATCTTCCGTCCATGGATCGCCTCGGGGAAGGGCGGCCCGGGCGGCACCGCCAGCAGGGCGTAGAAGCCGCTGAGCTCCGTGGGCGCGGAGGGCAGGAACTCCCGGTACCACTGGAGGACTTCGCGGGTGCGGTCGACGGGCCAGACGGTCAGCGCGACGCCGACGGTGTCCACGGGATGCATCCGGAAGGTGAACGAGGTGACCACGCCGAAGTTGCCGCCGCCGCCCCGCAGGGCCCAGAACAGGTCCGGGTGCTCCTCCTGCGACGCGGTGACGAACGTGCCGTCGGCGAGGACCACGTCGGCCGACAGCAGGTTGTCGATGGTCAGGCCGTACCTGCGGGTCAGATGCCCGTGGCCGCCGCCGAGGGTGAGACCGCCGACTCCGGTGGTCGACACGATCCCGGCCGGAGTGGCCAGGCCGAAGGTGTGTGCCGCGTGGTCGAGATCGCCGAGCAGGCTGCCGCCGCCCACGCGCGCGGTGCCCGTCCGCGGGGAGACGTCCGCCCAGCGCATCGGGGTCAGGTCCAGCGTCAGCGCGCCGTCGGCCACGCACAGCCCCGGACCGCTGTGTCCGCCGCCGCGCACCGCCAGGTCCACTCCGGTGTCCTGGGCGAAGGAGATCACCGTCCGGACGTCGGCCACGTCGACGCATCCGGCGATCGCCGCCGGACGCCGGTCGATCATTGCGTTGTAGATGACGCGGGCCTCGTCGTAGCCGGGGTCCCCCGGAGCGAGGACCTGTCCCCGCAGCGCCCCGCGCAGGCTGTCGAGAGCCGCATTGCCGATACCGCCCATGATCGAACACCCCTGTTCCGGCGCGTGGCGGACGGACTCGGGCGCGACGTCCGGGCGGGCTGCGGGGGCGTGGGACACGGGTCCGTGTGCGCCTGCGATGAGGACCGGCAGGGCGGACAACCCCGCCGGCACCATTGTCCGTCCCCCCGCCGGGCCCCGCAGGCCGGCCGGCGGGTACGGACTCACGCGGCCCCCGGCCGCTTGGCGCGCGCGGACGGGACCGGGCTGCTTGGATCGGGCCATGGCCGACGCGGATCTGCGGAGTATCGGAATCCTTCTGTTCCCGGGTGTCGAGGAGCTCGACGCCGTCGGCCCGTGGGAGGTCCTGTCGTACTGGACACGCACCTTCGCCGGGGACGGCTGGCAGGTGTTCTGCTTCTCCGCCGACGGAGAGGCCGTGACCTGTGCGAAGGGGCTCACCGTCGCGGCGCACCGGGCGACGGCCCGGATGCCGGACCTGGACGTCCTGCTGCATCCGGGCGGCCGGGGGACCCGCCCCCAGCTCGCCGACGAGGCGCACCTGGCGTGGGTCCGCGCCCAGCGCCGGTCGGTGCCCCTGATGACGAGCGTGTGCACCGGCTCGCTGGTCTTCGCGGCGGCCGGACTGCTGGCCGGGCGCCCGGCGACCACCCACTGGGCGTCGCTGGACCTGCTCGCGGAACTCGATCCGACGATCGACGTACGGGCCGGCGAGCGGTTCGTCGACGACGGTGACGTGGTCACCTCCGCGGGCATCTCCGCGGGCATCGACATGGCGCTGCACCTGGTGGCCCGGCTGGCGTCCCCCGAGCGGGCGCGTGAGGTGCGGCGCGGCATCCAGTACGACCCGCGGCCCCCGGTGTGAGCCGGCCGCGCGGTACCCCTCCGCCGGGCGGGGTACACCGCGCGCTAGCCTCTGCCACCACAGTGGCGCGTGCCGCACACAGCGAGGGGTGTCATGAGCAGGCTGAACCGGACGGATCGTCCCTACGACCTCGTGCTCTTCGGAGCCACGGGCTTCGTCGGCACGCTCACCGCGGAGTATCTCGCCGCGCACGCGCCGAAGGAGCTGCGCTGGGCGGTGGCCGGGCGCGACGAACGCAAGCTGGAACGGCTCCGGGAACGCCTGGCCGGCGGCGCCGGCGTCGGTGTTCTGCGGGCGGACGTGGACGAACCGGCCTCCCTGCGCGCCCTCGCCGAGCACGCGCGCGTGGTGGCCACGACCGTCGGGCCGTACGTGCTCCACGGCGAGGAACTGGTCGCCGCCTGCGCGGACGCCGGCACCGACTACCTGGACCTCACCGGCGAGCCGGAGTTCGTCGACCTCATGTACGTACGGCACGACGCACGCGCGCGTGAGACGGGTGCCCGCCTGGTGCACGCCTGCGGCTTCGACTCCGTGCCCCACGACCTCGGCGCGTACTTCACGGTGCTGCAACTGCCGCCGGACGTGTCGCTCACGGTGGACGGGTACGTGACCGCCGACGCGGCGTTCTCGGGCGGCACCCTGGCCTCGGCGCTGAACCAGATCGCGCGTGGCCGGCCGATGCGCGCCGCCGCACGGGAGCGGTACCAGCACGAGCCGCGGCTGATGGGCCGCCGGGTGACCGCGCCCGCGGGCCCGCCGAGGTTCGTCGGGGAGCTGGGCGCGTGGGCGCTGCCGCTGCCGACCGTCGATCCGCAGATCGTGCGGCGTTCGGCACGGGCGCTGGAGCGGTACGGCCCCGACTTCCGCTACCGGCACCACGCCGCCGTGCGGCACCTCCCCGTCGCCCTCGGCGGGGTCGCCGCCCTGGGCGCGGTGGCCGCCGCCGCCCAGGTGCCGCCCGCCCGCCGCTGGCTGTCGGACCGGCTCAAGCCCGGGGACGGGCCGAGCGCGGAGAAGCGGGCGCGGAGCTGGTTCAGGGTCCGCTTCGTCGGCGAGGGCGGCGGACGGCGCGTGTTCACGGAGGTCGCCGGCGGCGACCCGGGCTACGACGAGACGGCCAAGATGTTCGCCGAGGCGGCGCTCAGCCTGGTCTTCGACGACCTCCCGCCGACGGCCGGACAGGTCACCACGGCCCAGGCGATGGGCGACGCCCTGATCGGACGGCTGCGCGCCGCCGGCATCACCTTCCGGGTGGCGGCGAGCCGGTAGCGGGCCCGCATCCGGCGAGTCCGGCGAACGCGGTGCCGGCCGGGGCCGGAGGGGACGACTCCGGGCCGGGCGGACAAGCCCGATGAGGCGAAGCGGACGTGGCGTCCGTGCGCCGAGCGACCGTGGACGAGGGGGCCATGACCCGGTATCCGGCGGCGAGGACGCAGCCCGCGCCACCGGGGCGGCGAACTCCACCACCACGCCCTCGAACCCGGCGACGGTCCGGCCGTCCGCGGCTCGGCGTGTCAGGAGGCCGGCGCCCGGCGCGTCGACGCGTCCCCGACGTCCCCGGCCGCCCGGGGCCCCACCGCCTCGCGAAGGGCGCGGCGGCACAGGGCGTCCGCCCTGCGCGTGGTCTCCGGCAGCCGGTAGCGGGGGCTCAGCGCCAGCGTGTGCGCGAGGGCGTTGTCCAGGCTCACCCGGTGACCGACCGAGACGAACACCGGCTTGACGCCGTCCCGGGTGCGCAGGGCGCGGCCGACCTCCTCGGTCCCGGCCAGCAGAGGGCTGGAGCCGCCCCGGGCCGGGGCCGGGTCGTCATGGGTGAAGGTGAACGGGTTCTTGGCGACGCCGATGGTCGGCAGGCCGGTGAGCACGCCCAGGTGACTCGCGAGGCCGAAGCGGCGCGGGTGGGCGAGGCCGTAGCCGTCGCACACCACCAGATCCGGCGGGCCCGGCAGGGCGTCCAGGGCGGCCCGGACGGTGGGGATCTCCCGGAAGGCGAGGAGGCCGGGCACGTAGGGGAAGGAGACCCGGCCCACGGCCGTCGCCTCGGCGAGGACCTCGAGGGTGGCGGCGTCGAGGACGACCGCCGCCGCCGCGACCAGGTCGCGTTCGTCGTCGTAGGCCACGTCGACCCCGGCGACCCGGCCCGTCCCGGGCGGTGGCCCGGACTCGTCGAGCACCACCCGGCCCCGCAGTCCGTCCTGTACGGCCCGGGCCTCTTCCTCGGTCGCGGGCCAGCCCGCGGGTACGCCTACGGTCGTCATGGTGCCCTCGACTGTACGGCTGCCCGGACCGCCGCAGCGGCCCGGGGGTAGGCTCGTGATCATGTTCGTGCTGGAACTCACCTACACCGCGCCGCTCGACGCCGTGGACGCGCTGCTGCCCGACCACGTGGCCTGGCTGGACGAGCAGTACGAGAAGGGCGTCTTCCTGGCGTCCGGACGCAAGAACCCCCGCGACGGCGGGGTGATCCTCGCCGTCGCGGGGGACCGGGCCGGCATCGAGGAGATCGTCGCGGGCGACCCGTTCACCGTCGCCGGTGTGTGCACGTACCGCGTCACCGAGTTCATCGCCACCAAGACGGCCCCCGAACTGGCGCGCCACCGGCAGGCCCTGGACTGAGCCTGCCGCTCAGCCCTTCTTCCTGTCCAGCGCGCGCTGGAGCTGGTCCTTGTTCATGTGCGAACGGCCCTCGATGCCGCGCTGCTTGGCCTCGTTGTACAGCTGGTCGCGCGTCGGGCCCTGCGAGCCCTCGCGGTTGCCCGACCGCTGACCGCCGCGCCTGCCGGACGACATGTCCTGCGTCGAGCTGCGGCTGGCCGTCTTGGACTCGCCGGAGCGGGCGCGTTCCTTGTTGACCGTGCGCGCGGCGATCTCCTCGGCGCGCCCGGTGCTCTCGCCGCGGTCCTGCGCGCTCTTCTTGATGTGCTCGTACTGACGCTCGCGCTTGGGGCTGGAACCGGCTGGCATGATCGCTCCCTTCCTTTGCGGTTGGGAAACGAGTACCCGGCTTTCACCGGCTTACCTCGGCTCCTGCCGGGCCTCCCGGTCAGCGTTCGAGGCGGGCCACCCTCCCCTGCTCGCCGGCCGCCCAGCAGCCGAGATCGGGCGCGCAGTCCACGGTGTCGTAGGAGCCGGTGTCGACCGTCCGCCAGGTGCGGCCGCCGTCGGTGGTCAGGTCCGTGCCGGTGGGGCCGACGGCGAGCGCGGCAGTGCGGCTGTGCGGGAGCCAGGCGGCGCCGGAGCGGTAGGCGGGCGGCGGTGTCGCGGCGGCCCGCCAGGAGCGGCCTCCGTCGCCGGTGACGGAGGCGGCCCGCGGGGACTGCTGGTCGGGACGGTAGTCGCCGCCGACCGCGATGCCGTGGCGGCGGTCGCGGAAGGCGAGCGCGAAGACCCCCTTGGCGGGATCGCCGGCCGGTACGGGCACGTCGGCGGCCCTCCAGGTCAGTCCGCGGTCGGCGGAGTGCAGCACGCGCGCGTGGGCGCCGCCGCCGGTGGCCAGCCAGACGTCCCGCGGCCCCGCGGTGACCAGGCACTGGCCGCTCGCCGCGAACCCCGCCTCGCCGTCGAGGGCCGGTGGCATGCCCCGGGCGGGGAGCACCCGCCAGGAGCGGCCGCCGTCGCTCGTGGAGAGGATGCGGAACCGGCCGTCCACCGGGTCGCTCATGGCGAGTCCGTGGCGGTGGTCGAAGAACGCGAGGCAGTCGTAGAAGGCCTTCGGGTCGGTGTTGCGGAAGGACTCGGTCCAGGTCCTGCCGCCGTCGTCGGTGCGGTACACCCGGGACGCCTCGCCCTCGCCGATGGCGAGCGCCACCGCGTGCCGTGCGCCGAAGGCCTCCACGTCCCGGAACTGGAGGTCGGACGCCCCCGGCGGAGAGACGTTCCGCCAGGTCGCTCCGCCGTCCGTGGTGCGCAGCACGGTGCCGCCGGTCCCGGCGAGCCAGGCGGTGTTCCGGTCGACGGCCGCGAGCCCCCGGAAGCGGACCTGCGGGGCACCGGAGTCCTTCGCCGCCCAGTGCGCCCCCGCGGGGCCGCTGCCGTGCGCTCCGAGCTGCCCGGCCTCGGCCGCCGGGACCGTCAGCGCGGCCAGCGCCGCCCCGCAGGCCGCTCCCGCCGCCAGCAGCCCGCCGGCCCGTCCCCTGCGTCGCGTGCTTCCCAAGCGCCTCATGGCGGGCGAAGCTAGTCCATGCCTCCGGCGCCGTCCAGAGGACCAACTCCCGCACAGGACGGGCGATATCGGGCGGTCATTGCAATCGGGAAAGCTCCGGCCCCCGCACCATGCATGAACGCGGTGACCGAGGTCACTCGTTCCCCGTGTGCACGCATTGGCCGAATCCGTCGTCTCTTCCAGTGCCGGGTGCCGGTCACCCGGGCGCAGTCCAGCCGTCACAAGGGAGCAAGGCGTTGTCCACCGTCATCGAGCAGCCCGTAGAGGCCCGTCTCGTCGCCGCCGCACCGCGCATGCCGAGCATCCCCGCCACGCTGCGCTACGACCGGAGCGACCCGTTCGCCGTCCGCATGACGTTCCCGGCCCCGGCCACCCTGGAGGGTGTCGAGGTGTGCTGGACCTTCTCCCGCGAGCTCCTCGCGGCCGGGCTGGAGGCCCCCGAGGGCCACGGGGACGTCCGCGTGCGGCCGTACGGCTACGACCGCACCGTCCTGGAGTTCCACGCCCCCGAGGGCACGGCGGTCGTGCACGTCCGCTCGGGCGAGATCCGGCGGTTCCTGGAGTCGACCGGCGAGCTGGTGCCGGTCGGTCGCGAACACCTCCAGCTCGACCTGGACCACGGTCTGGCCGAGCTGATGCGCGACGCCGCCTGACCGCTACGCGCGCGGGAACAGCGCGTTCAGCTCCCCGTAGGCGTATCCGCCGGCCAGGAACCCGTACGTGCCCTCCTCCAGCAGCTCCCGCGCGGCACGGCGGACCAGGGCGTGGGCGGCCTCGGCCAGGCCCGAGCCGGCGCTGATCCGGGCGACGCCCAGCGCGGCCAGCTCCGCGACCGGGGGCGCGCCGGGCAGCAGCAGGATGTTGACCGGGCCGTCGATGCCCGCGACCAGTGCCTTGATCGTCTCCGGGTCGACGGCCCCGGGGACGAAGATCCCGTCGGCGCCCGCGGCGAGGAAGACGGCGGCCCGCTCCAGGGTGAGGTCCACTCCCCCGGCCCCGCGCAGGAACGTGTCGATCCGGGCGTTGACGAACAGCGGCACCCCGGCCCGGTCGGCGGCGGCGCGGACCGCGGCGATCCGGGCGGCCTGCTCGGCGACCGGCCGCAGCGCCTCACCACCGTCGTACCGGGCGTCCTCGATGTTGACGCCGGCCGCGCCCGCGGCGAGCACGGCCCGGACGGTGTCGGCGACCCCGGCGGGGTCCTCGGCGTAGCCGCCTTCGATGTCGGCGCTGACCGGGACGCGTACGGCGGCGGTGATCCGGGCGACCGCCTCCAGCGCGCGGTCCCGGTCCAGCCGGTCGCCGTCGGCGGCACCGAGCGCCCAGGCGACGCCGGCGCTGGTGGTCGCGACGGCCGCGGCGCCGGCCTCCGCGACGACGGCGGCACTGGCCGCGTCCCAGGCGTTGGGCAGGACGAGCGGCCGGCCGGGCACGTGCAGGGCCCGGAAGGCGAGGGCGGTCTCACGGAGCGGGTGCGGAAGCGTCATGGGCCCACCCAAGCAGCGGTGGCGCCGGGGTCGCTGGCAGGAAAACGACATGTGCGTCGACCGCCGGGCGGACGGTAATCGCGTTGACAGCGCCCGACGGCTCTCCTACGGTGTACAGCGGTTCTGTTGCCGTCGATTGGAGAAGGACGTTGCTCGTCTGAGGTCCTGAGACACCGCGTTCACACCGGTCAGGTGTGCGTGGCGTACGACCTCGGCGTCCGAGCCGTCCTCATGGCACAGGCCCTTTTTCATGGCCTCCTTCCGTGCCCCAGGCCCTTCGGTTTCCGCCTCGCGGTGTCTCGACACGCGTCCACCCGAACGCACCCACCCTCGCGAGGCATCCATGTCTGCTTCCCTCACCTGCACGTCCCTGTCCTTCGCCTGGCCCGACGGCACCGCCGTCTTCGACGGCCTCGACGTCGCCTTCGGCCCCGGCCGTACCGGGCTCGTCGGCGTCAACGGATCGGGGAAGTCCACCCTGTTGAAACTGCTGGCCGGTGAGCTCGCGCCGGCCGACGGCACCGTCAAGGTGACCGGCGAGGTCGGCTACCTCCCGCAGAACGTCACCCTCGACACCGCGCTCCGGGTCGACCAGGCCCTCGGCATCGCCGAACGGCGGGCCGCGCTGCACGCCATCGAGGCGGGCGACGCCGCCGAGGAGCACTTCGAGACCCTCGGCGACGACTGGGACGTCGAGGAACGCGCCCTGGTCACCCTCGGCGAACTCGGCCTCGGCGACATCGGCCTCGACCGCACCGTCGGCGAGGTCTCCGGCGGCGAGTCGGTGCTGCTGCGGCTCGCCGCGCTGCTGCTGCGGCGGCCGGACGTCCTGCTGCTGGACGAGCCCACCAACAACCTCGACCTGTACGCGCGCCGCCGGCTGTACCAGGCCGTCACCGCCTGGCCGGGCGTGCTGGTCGTGGTCAGCCACGACCGGGAACTGCTCGACCTGGTCGACCAGATCGCGGATCTGCGCGCCGGGGCCGTCACCTGGTACGGCGGCAACTTCTCGGCCTATGAGGACGCCCTCGCCGTCGAACAGGAGGCCGCCGAGCGGATGGTGCGCGTCGCCGAGGCCGATGTGCGCAAGCAGAAGCGCGAACTGAGCGACGCCCAGGTCAAACTGGCCCGGCGGAAGCGCTACGGGCAGAAGATGTACGAGTCCAAGCGCGAGCCGAAGATCGTCATGGGGGCGCGCAAACGCGCGGCCCAGGAGTCCGCCGGCAAGCACCGCATCATGCACGAGGAGCGGCTCGCCGAGGCCCGGGAGCGGCTGGACGAGGCGGTGGACGCCGTGCGGGACGACGACGAGATCCGCGTCGAGCTGCCGTACACCGCCGTGCCGCCCGGCCGGCAGGTCCTCACCCTGGAGAAGCTGGAACTGGCGTACGGGGCGCGCGTCGAGGGCATCCTCGATCTGCGGGGCCCGGAGCGGATCGCCGTGGTCGGCCGCAACGGCGCGGGCAAGACGACGCTGCTGCGGACGGTCGCCGGGGAACTGGCGCCGGTGGCCGGCGAGGCGCTGGTACACGTCCCGCTGCGGTTTCTGCCCCAGCGGCTCGACGTGCTGGACGGCGAGCTGACGGTCGCGGAGAACGTGGCCCGGTTCGCGCCGGGCGCCACCAACAACCGGATCCGGGCGCGGCTGGCCCGCTTCCTGTTCCGCGGTGCCAGGGCCGACCAGCGGGCGGCGACCCTGTCGGGCGGTGAGCGGTTCCGGGCGGCCCTCGCCGCACTGATGCTCGCCGAGCCCGCGCCCCAGCTGCTGCTGCTCGACGAGCCGACCAACAACCTCGACATGGCCAGCGTCCGCCAGCTGACGTCGGCCCTGGAGAGTTATGAGGGCGCCCTCCTCGTGGCCAGCCATGACCTGCCGTTCCTCGAGTCGATCGGCATCACCCGCTGGCTGCTGATGGAGGAAGGGACCCTGAGGGAGGTGACGGAGGAGGAGATGGGGGACCCCGCGTGAGTCCCTGACGTCTCAGGAGGGGCACAGCCTGACAACGAGGGGTGTTGTCCCGCCCGGGGCGCCCTGCATGATGGCGGACCGGTGCCGTGTCTCCGGCACCGGAAAGCCGCACCACCGACCCGACCGAATCGAAAGGCCCGTCGTGCCCAGCAAGAAGGCCCTCGTCCGCCGCCCCGGCCCCCGCCTCGCCGAAGGCCTGGTGACGCACATCGAGCGGGAGAAGGTCGACGTCGGGCTCGCCGGCGAGCAGTGGGAGGCGTACGTCGAGGCGCTGCGCACCCACGGCTGGGAGACCGTCGAGGTCGAACCGGCCGACGACTGCCCGGACTCGGTGTTCGTCGAGGACACCGTCGTCATGTTCCGGAACGTGGCGCTGATCACCCGGCCGGGCGCCGAGTCCCGCCGGGCGGAGACCGCGGGTGTCGAGGAGGCGGTGGCCCGTCTCGGCTGCTCGGTGAACTGGATCTGGGAGCCGGGCACCCTGGACGGCGGCGACGTCCTGAAGGTCGGCGACACCGTGTACGTCGGCCGGGGCGGGCGCACCAACGCGGCCGGCGTGCAGCAGTTGCGGGCGGCCTTCGAGCCGCTCGGCGCGCGCGTGGTGGCCGTACCGGTGAGCAAGGTGCTGCACCTGAAGTCGGCGGTGACCGCGCTGCCGGACGGCACGGTGATCGGGCACATCCCGAAGGTGGACCGGCCCTCGCTGTTCCCCGGCTTCCTGTCGGTGCCGGAGGAGTCCGGCTCGCACGTCGTGCTGCTCGGCGGCAGCAAGCTGCTGATGGCGTCGAGCGCCCCCAGGACGGCGGAGCTGCTGACCGACCTCGGACACGAGGTGATCACGGTGGACATCGGCGAGTTCGAGAAGCTGGAGGGTTGTGTGACCTGTCTCTCGGTCCGGATGCGGGAGCTGTACGCCTGACTTCCGGGGGCACGCCACCCGTACAGCCCCGGACCTGCGGGTCCGGGGCTGCGTGGCACGCCGTCCCGAACCCGCGGCCGACCCCGCTGATCAGCGATCTTTACTGCGCTCTTAACCTACGGCTTCGTAACCTACGGATTCGTAGCCTACGATCTCGTAGGTTTCCCGGCACCGCTCGCCGGACCGTCCCCCTCAGTTCCCCTTGCTCGGCGTCCCCCTGGAGTTCCCGTGACGATCACGTCCCCTCACCTCGGCAGCCCGTCCGTCTGGACCGACGCGAAGCTGCTGTACGCGCTGGAGGAAGTGGTCGAGACCGAGCTGAACCGGCATCTGAAGATCGCCAAGGACTGGATGCCGCACGAGTACGTGCCGTGGAGCGACGGCCGCAACTTCCCGGGCCTGTTCGAGGACGGGCAGGCGTGGGAGAAGGAGCACTCCAAGGTCACGGAGATCGGCCGCATCGCCCTCGTGGTCAACCTGCTGACCGAGGACAACCTGCCCAGCTACCACCACGAGATCGCCTCGCTCTTCGGCCGCGACGGCGCCTGGGGCACCTGGGTGCACCGCTGGACCGCCGAGGAGGGCCGGCACGGCATCGTGATGCGCGACTACCTGCTCACCTCGCGCGCGGTGGACCCGGACAAGCTGGAACAGTTCCGCATGTCGCACATGAGCGAGGGCTTCGAGTCCGACAACCGGCACTCGATGCTGCACTCGGTCGCCTACGTCGCCTTCCAGGAGCTGGCCACCCGCATCTCGCACCGCAACACCGGTCACCAGTCCGGCGACCCGGTCTGCGACCGCATGCTGGCCCGCATCGCGACCGACGAGAACCTGCACATGGTCTTCTACCGCAACCTGCTGAAGGCCGCCTTCGAGCTCGCCCCCGACCTGACCATGCAGGCGGTCCGGGACGTCGTGGTGAACTTCCGGATGCCCGGTCACGGCATCCCCGGCTTCGAGCGGGCCGCCGCGCAGATGGCGATCGGCGAGGTCTACAACCTGCGCATCCACCACGACGACGTCCTGCAGCCGGTGCTGCGCTTCCTGAAGATCATGGAGATCGACGGCCTCGGGCCCGAGGGGCTCCAGGCGCAGGAGGAACTCGGTCTGTACATGGGCGGCCTGGACGCGGAGGCCCTGAAGTTCGACGAGAAGCTGGCCGCCCGCAAGGCCCGCATGGCCGCGCGCGCCGGCGGCTGACGCCGCGCCGGCCGTTGCCGGGTGCCCCGTCGCGGGCGCCCGAATGTCAGGAGGAGGCGCGCCGCAGCGCGAGGCGCTCCTTCTCGGACAGCCCGCCCCAGACGCCGAAGCGCTCGTCGTTGGCGAGCGCGTAGTCCAGGCACGCCGGGCGCAGCTCGCACAGGGCGCAGATACGTTTCGCGTCCCGCACCGAGCTGCCCGGCTCGGGGAAGAAGAAGTCCGGCCCGGTCTGCGCGCACAGGGCCTGCGCCTGCCAGGTCTCGTCGGCCGGGGTGATCGTGTCGAAGTGCATGGCCAGGATCGTGCCGTGCGGCGAAAAACGTTCGATCAACGTCGGGTCAACGACGGCCTGGGCCGCCGGCCGTCCCGATGATGCTCCCCGGTGACACGGCCGCGCACGGCGGCGCGCGGGCCTTCGGCGAAAACCGGGAGAACATGTCCGGTCACCCACGGTGAGTGCGGGCGGTGTTCCGGCGCGTCGCGGCGGTCCGGCAGCGATTGTCGGTGGGCGGTGCCAGACTCGGCAGTGCAGCAGCCGGGACCCCTTCCGAGGAGGGCGAAGATGCTCACCACCCGTTTCGTCGACGGCGCTCCGAACTGGATCGACATCGGCACCCCCGACCTCGACGGCGCCCTCGCCTTCTACGGCGGCCTGTTCGGCTGGCAGTTCCGGTCCGCGGGTCCGGACGCCGGGGGCTACGGCTTCTTCCAGCTGGAGGGCAGAACCGTCGCGGGCGGCATGCAGACCGGCCCCGACCAGGGACCGCCGAGCTGGACGGTGTACTTCCAGACCGAGGACGCGCAGGCCACCGCCGAGGCGGCCGAACAGGCGCACGGCCGGGTGCTGTTCCCGCCCATGGACGTGATGGGCCAGGGCCACATGGCGGTCCTCGCCGACCAGGCGGGCGTGCGGTTCGGGCTCTGGCAGCCCGGGCGGACCAAGGGCGTGGACGTGGCGGACGAGCCGGGCGCGCTGTGCTGGGTGGAGCTGTACACGCCGGACATCGCGGCCGCCGCCGCGTTCTACTACAAGGTGCTCGGCCTGGAGACCTCGGGCATGCCCTTCCCGGGCGGGACGTACACCTGCGTCAATCCGGCCGCCGGCGGGGAGGACGCCATGTTCGGCGGCATGGTGCCGATGGCCGACGCCCCGGACGAGGTGGCGGCGGGGCCGTACTGGCTGCCGTACTTCGAGGTGGAGGACACCGACGCGGTGGTCGAGCAGGCGCAGCGGCTCGGCGGGACGGTGCGGATGCCCGCGACGTCCGTGGAGGGCGTGGGCCGCATGGCCAAGCTGGCCGACCCGCAGGGGGCGCGTTTCGCGGTGATCCGCAGCGAGTCACCGCAGGGCTGAGCCGTTCGGCCGCGGGCGGCCCGGAGCGCGCGGCGGCCCTAGGCGGAGGCGCGGCGGATCAGTGTCGTCGGCAGGATCACGCCGGCGTCCGGGCCCGACGGCTCGTCCGGTTCCGGCCGGGCGTCCGGGCCCGGCGCGGGGGTTCCGCCCCGGCCGGCGGACGGGCCGCCCCGCAGCAGCAGACGGGCCATCAGCCGGCCCATCCCCTCGATGTCCTGACGGACGGTCGTCAGCGGCGGATCGGTCTCCTCCGTGACGGGCACCATGTCGTCGAAACCGATGACGGCCACGTCCTCGGGCACCCGCCGGCCGTTGCGGCGCAGCACGCGCAGGGCGCCGAGCGCGGTCAGGTCGTTGGCGGCGAACACGGCGTCCACGTCCGGGCAGCGGTCGAGGAGCGCGCGCATGGCGCGTTCGCCGCCGGCCGGCGTGAAGTCGCTCTCCTCGACAAGCCGGGGATCGCCGCCGCCCATCACCTCGTCCATGACGTCCCGGTACCCGTCGAGCCGGTCCACCGCCGAGGTCTGGTCCAGCGCGCCGGTGATGTGCGCGACGCGCCGGCGCCCCAGGTCCACGAGGTGCCGTACGGCCGTACGGGCACCTCCCCGGTTGTCGCTGTCGACGTACACCGGGCCGGGCGTGCCGTCGCTCCAGTCGGGGCGGCCGCCGAAGACGGTGGGCACGCCCGCCGTGCGGATCAGACCGGGCAGCGGGTCGTCCAGGTGCAGCGAGAAGACCAGGGCGCCGTCGACGTGGCCCCCGGCGAGGTACCGGGCGACGCGCGCGTGGTCGGCACGGCCCTCGGTGAGCAGCAGGACGAGCTGGTTGTCGTGCGCGGTCAGCTCCTTGCTGATGCCGCGCAGTTGCAGGGCGAAGAAGGGGTCGGCGAAGACCTTCGTCTCCGGTTCGGCGATGACGACGGCGACGGCGTGGTGCCGCTTGGTGACGAGGCTGCGCGCCGCCTGGTTGGGGACGTATCCCAGTTCCGCCACGGCCTGCCGCACCCGCTCGGCCAACGGTTCCCGCACCCCGTCCCCGCCGTTGACCACCCGTGACACGGTGGCCCGGGACACCCCGGCCCGCGCGGCCACGGCCTCCAGCGTGGGACGCGACACTGCCTCAGTCACTTCGGGACTCCTCATCGGCGGCTGCCGGTCAGGATAACCGCGGGCCGCCCGCGCCTTGGCCGGGGGAACCGCTCCCGGGTCCGGCTAGGACGTCGGCTCGCGCCGCGCCCGGCTCGGCTGGACCCGCTTCGGTTCGCCCGGCATCTTCGGGTACTCCGGCGGGTACGGCAGGTCGCCCAGACCGTGGTCGTGTTCGTCCCGGCGGGCCAGTTCCAGCAGGGCGTCCAGGGAGTAGGCGTGGTCGTCCATGTCGGCGTGCACGTCACCGAGTTCGGCGAAGCGGGCCGGCATCGTGGCGAGGTCGAAGTCGGCCGGGTGCGCCACGCCGACCTCCTCCCAGCGCAGAGGTGCCGAGACGGGCGCGTGCGGGCGGGGGCGTACGGAGTAGGCGGAGGCGATGGTGCGGTCGCGTGCCGTCTGATTGTAGTCCAGGAAGATGCGGCGCCCCCGTTCCTCCTTCCACCACTTGATGGTGACCTGCTCGGGCATCCGGCGTTCCATCTCCCGGCCGACGGCGATCGCGGCGCGGCGCACCTGGGTGAAGGTCCAGCGGGGTTCGATCGGCACGAAGACGTGCAGACCCCGGCCGCCGGAGGTCTTGGGCCAGCCCCCCAGCCCGCCGAACTCCTCCAGCACGGCGCGCAGTTCGTGGGCGGCACGGACGGCGTCGTCGTAGTCGGTGCCGGGCTGCGGGTCGAGGTCGATGCGGAGTTCGTCCGGGTGGTCGACGTCGGTGGCGCGCACCGGCCAGGGGTGGAAGGTGAGGGTGCCGTACTGGGCGGCCCACACCACGGCCGCCTCCTCGGTGGGGCACATCTCGTCGGCGCTGCGCCCGCTGGGGAAGGTGATGTGGGCGGTCGGGATCCAGTCGGGCATGCCCTTGGGGGCGCGCTTCTGGTAGAACCACTCGCCGCCGACGCCGTCCGGGTAGCGCTCCAGGGTGGTGGGGCGGTTGCGCAGGGCGCGGAGGATGCCGGGTGCCACGGCGGCGTAGTAGCGGGCCAGGTCCAGCTTGGTGTAGCCCGGTTCCGGGAAGAAGACCTTGTCGGGGCTGGACAGCCGTACGGTCCGGCCGGCCACCTCCAGTTCCACCGCAGCACCCATGCGGCCACGGTAGGCGCCCCCCGCACGGCTCGCACACCGGGCGGCGGCGGACGGGTACGAGCAGAATCGAGGCATGGATCTGCCGGTGATGCCGCCCGTGAAGCCCATGCTCGCCAAGTCGGTGGCGAAGATCCCACCGGACATGCACTACGAGGCGAAGTGGGACGGGTTCCGTTCGATCGTGTTCCGCGACGGCGCCGAGATTGAGTTGGGCAGCCGTACCGGAAAGCCGCTGACCAGGTATTTCCCCGAGCTGGTCGCGGCGTTGAGGGAGCGGGTGCCCGAGCGGTGCGTGCTCGACGGGGAGATCGTGATCGCCCGGAACGGCCGGCTGGACTTCGACGCGCTGACGGAGCGGATCCATCCGGCCGCGTCGCGGGTGCGGACGCTGGCCGAGC
Organism: Streptomyces sp. 1222.5; assembly: GCF_900105245.1. Taxonomy (NCBI): domain Bacteria; kingdom Bacillati; phylum Actinomycetota; class Actinomycetes; order Kitasatosporales; family Streptomycetaceae; genus Streptomyces; species Streptomyces sp. 1222.5. The sequence continues at coordinate 1,685,079 of NZ_FNSZ01000001.1, forward strand.
GGACGCCGGCCTCGTTCGTCGCCTTCGATCTGCTGGCCCTGGGTGACGAGTCGCTGGTCGGCCTGGCGCTGACCGACCGCCGGGCCCTGCTGGAGCAGGCATTGGCGGGGGCGACCCCGCCGGTGCACACGGCCCCCGCGACGACCGACATCGAGCTGGCCCGGCAGTGGTTCGAGCGGTTCGAGGGCGCGGGCCTCGACGGCGTGGTCGCCAAGCCGCTGACGCTGCGCTACCTCCAGGACGAGCGGGCCATGTTCAAGATCAAGCACGAGCGGACGGCGGACGTCGTGGTGGCCGGGTACCGCCTCCACAAGAGCGGGCCGGTGGTCGGCTCCCTGCTGCTCGGGCTCCACGACGAGCAGGGCCGGCTCCAGCACGTGGGCGTGTCGGCCGCCTTCCCCATGAAGCGGCGGGCGGAGCTGATCGAGGAACTGGAACCGCTGCGGATGGACGACGTGCGGGGGCACCCGTGGGCGGCCTGGTCGGACGAGGCCGCCCACGAGACGGCCCGGCTGCCGGGGGCGCCGAGCCGCTGGTCGGGCAAGAAGGACCTGTCGTGGGTGCCGCTCCGGCCGGAGCGGGTCGCGGAGGTGGCGTACGACCACATGGAGAACGGGCAGCGGTTCCGGCACACGGCCCGCTTCCGCCGCTGGCGCCCGGACCGTACGCCGGAGAGCTGCACCTACGCCCAACTGGAGGAGCCGGTGCGCTACGACCTCGCCGAGATCCTCGGCGAGAAGGAGTGACCCGGCCGCGGCCGGCCTCCGCTCAGGGCTGCATGAGGACCTTCACGGCGCCGTCCTGCTTGCGCTGGAACATCTCGTAGGCGTGCGGCGCCTCGGCGAGCGGCACCCGGTGGGTGGCGAAGTCGTCGACACCGAGCGGGTCCTGGTCGGTGAGGAAGGGCAGGATGTCGTCGGTCCAGCGGCGGACGTTGGCCTGGCCCATGCGCATCTGGATCTGCTTGTCGAAGAGGGTGAGCAGCGGGATCGGGTCGGCCATACCGCCGTACACACCGCTCAGCGAGATGGTCCCGCCGCGGCGGACCAGGTCGATGGCCGTGTGGAGAGCGGCGAGCCGGTCGATGCTGAAGCGCTCCGCGAAGGGCGCGGCGATCTTGCGCGGCATCATGGCGGTCGCCGTCTGGGCGAGCTTGGCGGCGGCGCTGCCGTGCGCCTCCGTGCCGACCGCGTCGATGACGGCGTCCGGGCCCCGGCCCGAGGTCTCCTCGCGGATCGCCTCCACCAGCGCCTTCTCGTCGTCGAAGGCCCTGAGGTCGTACGTCTGGACACCGCGCCGCTTCGCCCGGGCGAGCCGCTCCGGCACCAGGTCGACGCCGAACACCCGCTCGGCGCCCCGGGCGAGGGCGATCCGGCAGGACATGTCGCCGATCGGCCCCAGGCCGAGGACCGCGACCGTGCCACCGGGCGGGATCGCCGCGTACTCGACGGCCTGCCAGGCGGTGGGCAGCACGTCCGAGAGATAGACGAAACGGTCGTCCGACGGGCCCTCGGGCACCTTGATCGGGCCGAACTGAGCCTGCGGGACCCGCAGATACTCGGCCTGCGCGCCGGGCACGGCGCCGTACAGCCGGGTGTAGCCGAACAGGGCGGCGCCCATGCCCTCCCCGTGGACCTGGGTGGTCTCGCACTGGGTGGGCAGCCCGGTGTCACACATGAAGCAGTGCCCGCAGGCGATCTGGAACGGCACCACGACCCGGTCGCCGGGCCGCAGGTTCGGCACGTCGGAACCGACCTCCTCGACGATGCCCATCGGTTCATGGCCGAGGATGTCGCCCGGGGTCATGAACGGCGTGAGCACCTCGTACAGATGCAGGTCGGAGCCGCACAGTCCGGTGGACGTGATGCGGATGACGGCGTCCGTGGGCTCCTCGATCCGCGGATCGGGCACGTCGTCCACCCGTACGTCCCGATGGCCCTGCCAGGTCACTGCCTTCATGGGGTCGCGCTCCCTTGCCCTCGCGTGCGCGCCGGTACCGCCCTGGCGCATCCGGCGCGGCTGTGTCTGCGTGCGATGGCGGCCGGGTACCCGCACGCACCACGCCGAACCACGCCGCGTCCGGACATGGCCGTCGATGTCCTCATGAGCGCACAATCGGACAGACGAACGGGGTGACGACGGTGGGCATGGGACACAGGGCGCGCGGACGGCGCGCCGCACTGACGGCGGCCGTGCTGGCGGCCGCGCTGACGGCAGGCTGCTCCGGGCAGGGCCGCCCCGGTGACGACGGCGTCCCGGGCCGCACACCGGCACCGGACGCCTCGGCCTCGGCGGCCGGCTCCCCGCTCGCCGTCAAGATCGACAATGTGGCCGGTGCCCGCCCGCAGACCGGTCTGGACGCCGCCGACGTGGTCTACGCCGAGCAGGTGGAGGGGGGTCTGAGCCGGCTGCTCGCGGTGTACGCGACCCGGTTCCCCGAGACCGTCGGGCCGGTGCGCAGTGCCCGCGCGTCGGACCTGGAGCTGCTGCGCCAGTTCGACCGGCCCACCCTCGCCTTCTCCGGTGCCCAGCGCAGGCTGCTGCCGCTGATCGACCGGGCGCCGGTGGAGGCGAGGTCGCCCGACGAGGCACCGGACGCCTACTACCGGGGCAGCGGCAGGGCCGCACCGCACAACCTCTATCTGCACCCCGCCGGGCTGCTGCCCACGGCGCCCGGCGCGGGCGCGCTCACCACGGGCTTCCGGTACGGCCGGGCCCCGGCCGGCGGCACTCCCACGGCCACCCGGACCGTGCGCTATCCGGCCGCCCGCTTCACCTTCACCTGGTCCGCCGGGCGCGGGGGCTGGCTGGTCGCGATGGACGGCGCCCCCACGACGACGACCGACGGCCCGCGGCCGGCCCCCGCGACGGTCGTGGTGCAGCACGTGAGGGTCCGCGCCTCCGGGTACCACGACGTCCTCGGCAACCGCACGCCGTACACCGAGACGGTCGGTTCGGGGCGGGCGGAGGTGCTCCGGGACGGCCGCTCCTTCACCGCCGGCTGGTCACGGCCGACGGCGGGGGACGGCACGACGTTCACCACACCGGACGGCGCCCCGATGGACTTCGCCGAGGGCCAGGTGTGGGTGGTGTTCGCACCGGCTCCGTAGCGGCGCCCGCTCGCCGGGCCGGCGTCCCGCCCGCCCGGATCCCGTCAGCCCCGCGCGCCCTGCGGTTCGGCCGCGTTGCGCAGGTCCTCCGCCGCGTCGGCGACCCGGCGGATCAGGTCGAAGAACACGGTCTGCTCCTCGGCGGAGAGCGGGGCGAGGAACACCTGGTTCATGCGGGCGGTGCGCACGGTCAGCCTGCGGTGGGTGCGCAGGCCGTCGTCGGTGAGACGGAGCAGGGAGCGACGGCCGTCCTCGGGGTCGCGCACCTTGTGCAGCAGCCCGCGGCGGCCGAGCCGGCTGATGACCTCGGCGATGGTCGACCGGTCCAGGCCCACCCGCTCCCCCACCGTCCGCTGGTCGAGGCCGGGCTCCGCGACGAGCGCGTTCATCACCGCGAACTGCGGCGAGGTGATCTCCTCCGAGACCATCGTGTTCCACAGCAGGTAGTGCGCCTGCTGGAGCCGGCGGGCCAGGTGCCCGGGATGGGTGGCGAGGTCCACGGCGGCCATACCCGCTCCCTAGATCGATTCGTTGGTGCACTGAACGATACCCGGTGCCCGCCTGCCTGTCTCCGATCGAAAGCGCCTTTCCGAGCAGCTCTTGACCGTTCTGGTGGTCGGTGGCAGCGTGTGGAACACCTCGCTGGAATACTCAGTGTGCTGACTAATCTCGGAGAGACGGGGCTTCACGGATGGACAAGGTGGTGGCCACCGCCCCGGCGGCGGTGGCCGATGTGCCGGACGGCGCGTCCCTCGCCGTCGGCGGGTTCGGGCTCAGCGGTGTCCCGAACGTGCTGATCCAGGCGCTGTACGAACGCGACGTCGGCGGTCTGGGCGTGGTCTCGAACAACTGCGGGGCCATGGACACCGGGCTCGCCGTGCTGCTGGCCGCGGGGCGGATCGCCCGGGTGACCGGCTCGTACATCGGCGCCAACAAGGAGTTCGCCCGCCAGTACCTGGCCGGCGAGCTGGAGGTGGAGCTGATCCCGCAGGGCACCCTCGCCGAGCGGCTGCGTGCGGGCGGCGCCGGCATCCCCGCCTTCTACACCCCGGCCGGGGTCGGCACCCAGGTCGCCGAGGGCGGACTGCCCTGGCGCTACGACGGCTCGGGCGGCGTCGCGCTGGCCTCGCCGCCCAAGGAGGTGCGGGAGTTCGACGGGGTGGAGTACGTCCTGGAGCGCGCCATCCGCACCGACTTCGCGCTGGTCCGCGCCGCGAAGGGCGACCGGCACGGCAATCTGGTCTTCAACCGGTCGACCCGGAACTTCAATCCCCTCGCCGCCATGGCCGGGCGGATCACGGTGGCCGAGGTGGAGGAGCTGGTCGAGCCCGGCGAGATCGATCCCGACGCGGTGCACGTGCCGGGGGTCTTCGTGCAGCGGGTCGTGCCGCTCACCCCGGAGCAGGCGGCGGACAAGAAGATCGAGCGGCGCACGGTCTCCGCGCCCTCGGCACGAGGGACGGTGAACGGCTGATGGCCCGCACACGCGAGGAGATGGCCGCCCGTGCCGCGCGCGAGCTGCGCGACGGCCAGTACGTCAATCTCGGCATCGGTCTGCCCACCCTGATCCCGAACCACCTGCCCGAGGGCGTCGAGGTGGTGCTGGAGTCGGAGAACGGCATTCTCGGCACCGGCCCCTACCCCGGCGAGGACCAGGTCGACCCGGATCTGATCAACGCCGGCAAGGAGACCGTGACCGTCCTGCCCGGCGCGTCCTTCTTCGACTCGGCGCTGTCCTTCGCGATGATCCGCGGCGGGCACATCGACGTCGCCGTCCTCGGTGCGATGCAGGTCTCCGCCGGCGGCGACCTGGCCAACTGGGCCGTGCCGGGCAAGCTCGTCACCGGGATCGGGGGCGCGATGGACCTGGTGCACGGCGCCCGTCGGGTGATCGTGGTGATGACGCACACCGCCAAGGACGGCTCCCCCAAGATCCTCAAGGAGTGCACCCTGCCGCTCACGGGCAAGGCGTGCGTGAACCGGGTCATCACCGATCTCGCCGTGCTGGACGTCACCGTCGACGGGCTCGCCCTGGTGGAGACCGCACCGGGTGTGACCGTCGACGAGGTCGTCGCCGGGACCGACGCCGAACTCGTCATCGCGGAGGACCTGCTGTGAACCCCGTCTACCTCGTCGACGCCGTCCGCACCCCGATCGGCCGCTACAACGGCGGCCTGGCCCCGGTCCGCCCGGACGACCTCGCCGCCCACGTCGTCCGCGCGCTGCTGTCCCGCTCGCCGCGGCTCGACCCGGCGGTCCTCAACCCCCAGGGCGGCGCGATCGCGCTGGGACACCCGCTCGGCGCCTCCGGTGCCCGACTCGCCGGCACCGTTGCCCACCGGCTCGCCCGCTGGGGCTCCGGCACCGGCGTGGCCACCCTCTGCATCGGCGTGGGCCAGGGCCTCGCCCTCGTCCCGGAACGATAGGAAACGTCAGGTACCGCCATGCCCCTCACCCAGCAGGACATCGACCAGGAGATCGCTGCCGAGCACGCCGCGTACGAGAAGCGGGTCGCCGAGGGCGCGCCCGTCGAGCACCACCCGCGCCGCGACTACGCGCCCTACCGCTCCTCGGTGCTGCGCCACCCGAAACAGCCCCTGGTCGCCATCGACACCGCCAAGGACCCCGAACTGGTGGAGCTGCACTCCCCCGCCTTCGGGGAGCGGGACATCACCGAGATCGACAGCGACCTCACCCGGCAGCACACCGGCTCGCCGGTCGGCGAGCGGATCACCGTCTCCGGACGGCTCCTGGACCGCGCCGGGCGCCCGGTCCGGGGCCAGCTGATCGAGATCTGGCAGGCCAACTCGGCCGGGCGGTACGCCCACCGGCGTGAGCAGCACGACGCCCCGCTCGACCCGAACTTCACCGGAGTGGGCCGCACCCTCACCGACGCCGAGGGCCGCTACCACTTCACCACCGTCCAGCCGGGCCCCTACCCCTGGCGCAACCACGTGGGCGCCTGGCGCCCCGCCCACATCCACTTCTCGGTGTTCGGCGCGGCGTTCACCCAGCGGCTCGTGACCCAGATGTACTTCCCGAACGACCCGCTCTTCCCATACGACCCGATCCTGCAGTCCGTGACCGACGACGCGGCCCGGCAGCGGCTGGTCGCCACCTACGACCACGGCCTGTCGGTGCCGGAGTTCTCCCTCGGCTACCACTGGGACATCGTGCTCGACGGCCCGGCCGCCACCTGGACGGAAGAAGGACGCTGACCGCTATGACGCAGATCGACACGAGCGGCCCGGAGCACGTGCTGCCCACACCGTCCCACACGGTCGGTCCGTTCTACGGCTACGCGCTGCCGTTCCGCGGCGGCGAGGAGATCGCGCCGGCCGGCCACCCGGACACCGTCACCGTGCACGGGTACGTCCTCGACGGCGCGGGCCGGCCGCTGCCGGACGCCTTCGTCGAGGTGTGGGGTGCGTGCCCCGACGGCACGGTCCCCCGGGCGGACGGCGCCCTCCGGCGCGATCCGGCGACCGGCGGCCATCTGGGCCGCAACGGCGTGGAGTTCACCGGCTGGGGCCGCGCCCAGACCGACGCGAGCGGCCACTGGTACGCCCGTACGCTGCGGCCGGGCGCCCGCGGCGGCGGCGCGCCGTACCTGAGCGTCTGCGTCTTCGCGCGGGGCCTGCTCACGCATCTGTTCACCCGGATCTACCTGCCGGGCGACGAGTCCGCGCTGGCCGCCGACCCGCTGCTCACCCGGGTGGGCGAGCGCCGCGGCACGCTGATCGCGAGCGAGGAGGCGGCGGGGACCCACCGCTTCGACATCCGCCTCCAGGGCGAGGGCGAGACGGTCTTCCTGGAGTTCCGGTGACAGCGGCGTCCCCGGCCCCCGACGACGACGGCACCGGCCTGCTCGGCCCCGGGTGGGCCGGCGCCCCGGCGGCCCGCACGACGGGCGACACCGCCTACCTGCGGGCCCTGCTCGACGCCGAGGCCGCCCTGACCCGCGCCCAGGCCGCACTGGGCCTCGCCCCCGCCGAGGCCGCCGCCGCGGTGACCGAGGCCGCCGACCCGGCCCGCTTCGACATCCACTCCCTCGCCGCACGCGCCCGCGCCGGCGGCAACCCGGTCATCCCGCTCGTCGCCGACCTCACCCGGGCGGTGGGCGAACCCTACGGCCCCTACGTGCACCGGGGCGCGACGAGCCAGGACATCATGGACACCGCCGCCATGCTGGTCGCCGCGCGCACCCTGGAGCCGGTCCTCGCCGACCTCGCCCGGACCGAACGCGCCCTCTCCCGACTGGCCGGCGCCCACCGCGACACGCCGATGCCGGGGCGTACGCTCACCCAGCACGCGGTGCCGACGACGTTCGGCCTGAAAGCGGCCGGCTGGCGCTCTCTGGTCCTGGACGCGCGCGACCGGATCGTCCCGGTACGGCAGGCGCTGCCCGCGCAACTCGGCGGCGCCGCCGGCACACTGGCCGCCTTCCGGGCGTACGGCGCCCCGGACGCGACCGCGCTGACCGAGGCGTACGCCCGTGAAGTGGGCCTGGCCGCGGCACCGTTGCCCTGGCACGCGCTGCGCACACCGGTCGCCGACCTGGCCGGCTGCCTCGCGTTCACGGCGGGCGCGCTGGGCAAGCTCGCCGAGGACGTACTGACCCTGTCGCGCACCGAGACCGGCGAGGTCGCCGAGGGTGACGGCGGCGGCTCGTCGGCCATGCCGCACAAGGCCAACCCGGTGCGCGCCACCCTTCTCGCCTCCGCCGCCCGCCGGGCCCCGCAACTCGCGGCCACTCTGTACGGCTCCCTCGCCGCCGGGGACGAGCGGCCGGCCGGGGCCTGGCACGCCGAGTGGGAGCCACTGCGCGAGCTGCTCCGGCTGACCGGCGGCGCGGCCCGCGACGCGGCCGAACTCGCCGAGGGGCTGCGGGTGGACCCCGCGGCCATGCGGCGCGATCTGGACCTCACCCGGGGTCTGATCGTCTCCGAGCGCCTGTCCGCCGTCCTCGCCCCCCGCCTCGGCCGCGCCCGGGCCAAGGACCTGCTCACCGAGCTCGCCCGCCGGTCCCACGCGGAAGAGCGCCCTCTGGGCGAACTCCTGGCCGACGAAGCCGAGTTGAAAGACCTGGACATGCCCGAGCTGACGGACCCCGCCGGCTACACCGGCTTCGCCGGCGATCTCACCGACCGTGCCCTGGAGCGACGTTGACCGTGAAACTCCTCAACCACCTGACGGAAGGCCCCGCCTCCGCTCCCCCGCTGCTGCTCGGACCCTCGCTCGGCACCTCCCTGGCCCTGTGGGACGGGGTGGCGCCCGAACTGTCCGCCGGACACCGGGTGGTGCGCTGGGACCTGCCGGGTCACGGCGGTTCGGCCGCGGACCTGATCGGGCCCGGCGCGACCGTCGGCGACCTCGCCGCGCTGGTGCTGGACCTGGCCGACACGCTCGGCATCGACCGGTTCGCCTACGCGGGCGTCTCCCTCGGCGGTGCGGTCGGCCTGCACCTGGCCGTGCACCACCCCGAGCGGCTGATCTCGCTGGCGGTGCTGTGCTCCTCGGCCCACTTCGGGGGTGAGGCACCCTGGCGGGAGCGGGCCGAACGGGTGCGCCGGGAGGGCCTGGGGTGGCTGGTGGAGAGCGCCGACGCGCGCTGGTTCACGGCCGGGTACTCCGATCCGCGGCTGGTACGGGACCACCGTGCGGCCGACCCGGAGGCGTACGCCGCCTGCTGTGACGCGCTCGCCGCCTTCGACCTGCGCGACCGGCTCGCCGGCATCACCGTGCCCACCCTCGCCGTGGCGGGCCGGGAGGACCCCGCGACCCCGCCGGCACACCTGCGGGAGATCGCCGACGCGGTGCCCGCCGCGACGCTGGTGGAGCTGCCCCGGGCCTCCCATCTGGCTCCGGCCCAGTGCCCGCGTGCCGTGCTCACCGCGCTGCGCACCCAGCTCGACGGGCCGCCCGCGAGCGGGATGTTTGTACGCCGGGAGGTGCTGGGCGACGCCCATGTGGACCGGGCACAGGCCCGCCAGACCCCGTTCACGGCCCGCTTCCAGGACTTCATCTCCCGCTACGCCTGGGGGGAGATCTGGACCGATCCGACACTGTCCCGCCGTGAACGCAGCATGGTCACCCTGACGGCGCTGGTCGCCCACGGTCACCACGACGAACTCGCCCTGCACGTCCGGGCGGCGCGCCGCAACGGGCTGACGCCGGACGAGATCGGCGCGGTGCTGCTGCAGAGCGCGGTGTACTGCGGGGTGCCGGCCGCCAACTCGGCCTTCGCGGTGGCCCAGCGGGTGCTGGCCGAGGAGGAGCGGGGCGAGGGCTGACGGCCGGATGTGGGACGGGTGCGAGGGGTCGCCCCCCGCCCGCGCCTCACCGGACCCCGTCGCGACCCCGGTCCTCCGTCACGACCGCCGGTCGTCCGTCCCCGTCACCGGCCTCCGCTGTCCCACGCGCCCCGCTTCCAGCGCCTGCTGTGCCTGGGCCACCAGTCCGTCCGCCCCGCACGCCCGGGCGAGGTCCAGACCCCGTTCGAGCTCCGCGACGGACCGCGCGGCGATGCCGTACTCGACACGTGCCGCCGCGTGTTCGTACTGGCAGGGTGAGGCCTCCAGGTAGGTGACCGCCTGGGCGGCGAGGGCGACCGCGCGCGGTCCGCTCGCCAGAGCGGCGGCGCAGCGCAGGGCCTCGCCGATGGCGGTGTCCGTGCCGAACCGCTCGGCCTGGCGGCGGGCGTCGGCCGCGAGCTGGGCGGCACGGGCCGGGTCCTGACCGGCGAGGGCCTTGGCCAGGTCGATGGACCAGGGCGCGAGGACGGGGTTGTGGCCGCCCCGGGAGGCCGCCGTCTTCTCTGCGGCCTCCAGTTCGTTGACGCCCTCCTCGGTACGGCCGACGGCGAGCAGCAGCCTGCCGCGCACGGAGCGGACGTCGGGCAGCACGATCGTGGACGGGTAGGGCGGCCCGAAGCCGTACTCCTCGGCGATCGCCCAGGCCTCCTCGACCCGGCCGCGGGCCAGCAGGGTGTCGACGAGTCCGCAGGTGGAGGACCAGTACAGCGGCAGGCCGCGGCCGACGCGTTCGGCGAGCACCAGGCCCTCGCGCAGGGTGGTCTCGGCGTCCTTCAGCCGGCCCTGCCTGCGGTAGGCGAGTCCGAGGAAGGCGTTGGCCAGGGAGAGATGGCCGCCGCGCCAGCCCGCGCCGGTGTAGACCCGGCGGGCCTCCGCGAAGAGGCTCTCGGCACGGTCGAGCCGGTCGGCGTAGGCGTACGCGCTGCCCAGCATCATCAGCAGTTCCATGCCCCACTCGGGGTCGGTCCAGCCGAGTCCCGGCGCGAGGCGGCCGTTGACGAGGGCCCGGTCGCACAGTTCGAGGACCCCGGCGGCGCTCTCGCCGTGGGTCATCGCGTCGAAGCCGCGCAGGATCAGCAGGGCGCGTTCGGCGTTGTCGCGGCCCGAGCAGGTGCGGGCCAGTTCGGCGAGACCGCGGGAGCGGGCGGGTGCGACGGTCTCACCGTGGATGTTCTCCCACATGTACTGGAAGGCCTGGAGCCGCATCCGGACGGGGCCCGTGTCGTGCCGGGAGGCCTCGGCCTCGACCGTGCGGACGGCCTCCTCCAGCTGGTCGTTGTGGAGCAGCGCCTGGGAGAGGCGGACGACGGCGTCCACCCGCTCGTCGTCGTCGAGTCCGGGCGTGCCGAGCGCGCTCTGGAGGTGGTCGATGGTGACGGCGGGCGCGGTCAGCAGGGTGGCGCAGCCCAGTTCGTAGAGGACGTGCGCGTGCACCTCGGGGCGCGGCGGCTCCGCCAGGGCGCGCTCCAGGCAGCGTCGGGCCGCGTCCGGGGCGCCGACGGAGAGGTTCTCGCGGGCGGCCTCGCGCAGCTGCTCGACGAGTTCCTCGTCGTCGTCCGGGTGCACCTTCAGCAGGTGCCGGGCGGCCTCGACGGCGCCGCGGCCGAGCTCGGTGATGATCTGGGCGGCGACGCCGTGCATGGCGGTGCACACGCCGGGCGGGATGGAGTTGTAGACGGCGGTGGCGATCAGCGGGTGGACGAACTCCAGCTCGCCCTCCTCGCGTTCGGTCCCGGAGTCGGGGTCCGGCGCGGTGAGGATACGGGCGCTGCAGAGGAGTTCGGCGCAGTGGCGGGCGATGTCGACGTTCATGGTGGCGAGGCGGGCGACCATGTCGACGGTGATGCCGGTGCCGAGGATGGCGGCCGCCCAGGCGAACCGGGTGGCCTCCAGGCCGAGGCCCTTGAGCCGGTCGACCAGTCCGCCGCCGCGCGCGGAGCGGTTCAGGGCGCGGAGCTCCCCGGCCCCGGCCTCGACCGGCTGGAGTTCGCTGTCCCGCACCTTGGCGAGGAGTTCGACGGTGTCGTAGAGGTTGCCCGCGGTGACGGCCCAGACCTCGCGGCAGAACGCGTCGTCGGCGTGCCGGCCGACGGTGGCGCGGGTGAGTCCCGCGATGGCGGCGGGGGTGAGGGCGCTGAGGTTGGTGACGGGGCGGGCCGCCGCGGCGGCGACGGCTTCGAGGTGGCGTGCGCTGTCCCCGCTGACCTCGCCGGGCCGGCGGGCGACCACGACGAGGACGGAGACGTCCCGCACGCACTCGGCGAACGCGGCCAGCCAGCGCAGGGTCTCCTGGTCGGCCCAGTGCGCGTCGTCGACGAGCAGCACGAGCGGCCATTCGCGGCGGGCGAGGCGGCGCACGGCGGCGACGAGTCCGTCGCAGACGTACTGCGGATCGGGGTTGCCTTCGCCTGGATCGGCTATGCCCAGGGCGGGGCCGGCGATGTCGTACCAGTCGCCGAGGTACTCGCGGGCCTCCTCCGGCAGGAGGGACAGCAGCGCGGGCTGGAGCAGCTGCCGCACCACGTTGAACGGAACGGACCTCAGGGTCTCCGCTCCGCGGGCCGTCCAGACCGTGCAGCCACGGCGTTCGGCGATGCGACGCGTCTCCGCGAGCAGCGCCGTCTTGCCGAGCCCGGCCTCGCCGCGGAAGACGAGCAGGCCGCCCGCGGACGACTGGTCGGCGCACAGGAGGTCGAGTGCCTGTGCGACGGTGTCGATCTCCGCTTCCCGCTCCCACAGGGAAGCCGAGGCGGCCGCCGCCGGCCGTCCCTCCGTCATCCCGTTACCTCCCCAGGTCGCCCGAATGTCGTACAGACCACGAGCGTAGCCGTCCGGTGGGATGTGTGGTGGCCGGTCGGGACACCTGTTGCCCCGCCGGGTGAAAGTGGGTGCGCCCGGACGACGCGCGCCCGGCCGGACCAGCCGGTCAGCAGCGGACGGAGCGTCAACATTGGTGGAGACCAGGCCGGTTCCCGGCAGCCGCGCGAGGACGCGCGGGCCGACGGTGCGCGCGGTGGCCGCGGGGTCGGTGGGAAACCTCGTGGAGTGGTACGAGTTCGGCGTCTACGGCTTCCTGGCCACCGTGCTCGCCGACCGGTTCTTCGCTCCGGCGGGCGACGGAGGCGCCGGGGCGCTGGTGCGGACGTACGCCTCCTTCGCACTGGCGTTCTTCTTCCGGCCGCTCGGCGCGTGGGTGTTCGGCAGGCTGGGCGACCGGTTCGGGCGGCGGCCGGTGCTGATCGGGGTGGTGGCGCTGATGTCGGGCGCCACCGCGCTGATCGGCGTGCTGCCCACGTACGGCACCGTGGGAGCCCTCGCGCCCTGGCTGCTGACCTCGCTGCGGATCGTCCAGGGGCTGGCGGCGGGCGGTGAGTTCGGCGGTGCGGTGGCTCTGCTGACGGAACTCGCCCCGCCGGGCCGGCGCGGTCTGTACGGGGCGTGGCAGTCGTTCACGGTGGCGCTGGGGCTGCTCGCCGGGGCGGGGGTGACTGCGGTGACGGCGACGGTGCTCACCGGCGCGCAGTTGTCCGCGTGGGGGTGGCGGCTGCCGTTCCTGCTGGCGCTGCCGCTGGGGCTGGTGGCGCTGTGGCTGCGGGCGGGGCCGGCCGGCAAACCGCCGGCGGCGGAGCGCGGGGCGGGGCCGCGGGAGCCGGCCGTGCGGCTGGGGTGGCGGGCGCCGGCGCTGGCGGCGGCGCGGGTGATGGGCTGGTCGGCGGCCGGCTACACCTTCCTGGTGGTGCTGCCGTCGTACCTGCAGCTCGCGCTGCACGCGGACATGCGGCACGCGCTGTTCGCCGCGGTGCCGGCGAACGCCGGGTTCGCGGCGGCGATCCTCCCGGCGGGGCTGCTCAGCGACCGGGTCGGGCGGCGGCCGGTCCTGCTCGCGGGGGCCGTACTGGTGGTGGTGACGGCGCTGCCCCTGCTGCGCCTCCTCCAGGATCCGGGCGTCTCGGGCACGGCCAAGGGCTGGGCCCTGGCGGCGGCGGGCGCGGTCGTCGGGCTGATGGCGGGACCCGGGCCCGCGCTGCTGGCGGAGATGTTCCCGAAGCGGGTGCGCTGGACGGGACTCGGTCTCGCCTACGCCCTGTCGAACGCGCTGTTCTCCGGCTGCGCGGGTCTGGTGGTGACCGAGGCGGTGCGGCGGACCGGGAACCCGGACGTGCCCGCCTTCTACGCGGCGGCGGCCTGCGCGGTCAGCGCCGTCGCCCTCATGGGACGTTCCAGGGAAGAGGTGAGCCGGTCGTGCTGGTGATCGGACTGATGTCGGGTACGTCGTACGACGCCGTCGACGCCGCGGCGGCCGAACTGCGGCTCGACGGGACCACGTTGGCGCTGCGGCCGCTGGGGATGGTGAGCACCTCCTACGACGACGGCCTGCGGGCGTCCCTCGCGGCGGCGCTGCCGCCGGCCGCCGTGCCGCTCGCGGAGGTGTGCCGGCTGGACACCGGCATCGGTCGGGCGTTCGCGGCGGCGGCCGTCCGGGCGAACCGTGAAGTGTGCGGGGGCCGGGCGGAGTTGGTGGCCTCGCACGGGCAGACGGTGTTCCACTGGGCGGAGGGCGGCCGGGTCCACGGCACGCTCCAGCTGGGACAGCCCGCCTGGATCGCGGAGGCGACCGGTCTGCCGGTGGTCGCCGACTTCCGGGCGCGGGACGTGGCGGCGGGCGGCCAGGGGGCGCCGCTGGTGAGTCTGGTGGACCTGCTGTGGCTGCGGGGCAGACCGGGCCGGCCCGTGGCACTGAACATCGGCGGCATCGCCAATGTGACGGCCCCCGACGGGACGGCCTTCGACACCGGACCGGGCTGCGCGCTGCTGGACGCGGCGGTCCGGGAGTTCAGCGGGGGGCGCCTCGCGTACGACGCGGACGGGGCGCTGGCCGCGCGCGGCGAGGTGGACGGGCGGTTGCTGCACCGGCTGCTCGGGGAGCCGTACTACGCGCTGCCGGCGCCGAAGACGACCGGCAAGGAGGTGTTCCACGCCGGGTACCTGCGGTCGGCCGGGCTGCTGGACGGTGTGCGTACCGAGGACGTGCTGGCGACTCTCACGGTGCTGACGGCACGGACGATCGCGGACGCGGTACGGGCCGTCGGCGCCACCGAGGTCGTCGCGTCGGGCGGCGGCATGCGCAATCCCGTACTGGCCGGGACGCTCCGGGACCTGCTCGCGGAGATCCCGGTGCGCGCCTCGGACGAGCTGGGGCTGCCGGCCGCGGCGAAGGAGGCGTACGCCTTCGCGGTCCTGGGCTTCCTGACCGCGCACGGCCTGCCGGCCACGGACCCCCGCAGCACGGGCGCCCGCCACCCCAGCGTGCTCGGCTCCCTGACCCCGGGCACCGACGGCTTCCGCTGGCCGGCGCCCGTTCCGCACCCACCGCGACGGCTGGTGGTCGAGACCCTGGAACGGGCTACGGCGAACGGCACCCCGCTCGGGAGCCGGTGACGGCGAGGCGGCGCCCCGCTCGGGGCCGGTCCCGATGGGCGGCGCCGAGCCCGAAGGGCCGGTGGCCCGGCGCCGGGTGACGCTGAGCGGCGCCCGGCCCTGGCGGCGATGACGGCGAGGCGGCGCCGACCCCCAGCGGCGGGGTGACGGCGAGGCGGCGCCGAGCCTCGTCGCCGGCTGGCCCCCGCGCGACGCCCGGCCCGGACCCCGCACGGCACCGTCGGCGGCACCGGGGCGGAACGCCGGGCGGCGCCGGGGCCGAACGGCCGGTGACGCGGACGGTGACGAACGGTCCGCGCGGGCCCGTGATCGGGCTGAGCGGCGGCAGAAAGGCGCGGGTGACGAAGAAAACCGTGCCGAAATGTTCCGGTCCGTGCGATTGGCGCCGGATCCTCTCATCCCGCTTTCACCGTCGCCTCTTACGGTGGGGACATGACGCAGGTGACTCCTCCCGGGTGGTACCCCGACCCCGGGCAGACGAATGACGGTCCGCCCACCGAGCGCTGGTGGGACGGCAAGGCCTGGACGGACCAGATCCGCCCCGCCGGGACGGCCGCCGCCTGGGGTCCCCCTCCGCACCAGACCTACCCGGCCGGCGCGCCGTCGGCGCCCGCGGGGTACGCCGCGTACCCGGGGCATCCCGGGTATCCGGGGTATCCCGCCCAGCCGGCGACCGGGTCGCGGCGCGGTCTGCGCACCGGCATAGCCGTCGCGGCGGCGGTCGCGGTCCTGACGTGCATAGGTGTCGGCGTGTACGCCCTCACCAAGGGCGACGACGGCGGTGACCGCGCCGGGTCCCAGCAGGGACAGTCGGGCGGGCAGGACGGCGGCCGGGGCGGGCCGTTCGGCGGGTCCGGCGGCGGCTCGGGCGGCTCCGGCGGCTCGGGCGGCTCCGGGGGTTCCGGTGGCCCGGGTGGCGAGTCGCCCTCGCCGGGCGGAACCGCGGTGCCCAAGGTCCAGGGCGGCGGCACGGTGCCCGACCCGGTGAACGGCATCAGCATGCCGGTGCCCAAGGGCTGGACCGGGTCGACGATCAGCGCCGGTGTGCAGGTGACCTCCGACAACTCCTACAAGTGCCCGGGCAACAGCGCCCAGACCTGCACCGCGGGCGGCGCCTACAGCGCGCCGGCGGTGGCGCTGGGGATCAACGCCGGCACCCCGGAGAAGGCCGCCAAGGCGGACATCGCCGCCAACGCCAAGCAGTCCTACGGCGGCACCACGTACGGCAGCATCACCTCGCACAAGGTGCTGGCGTCCGAGGCCGTGACCGTGGCCGGGCAGAAGGGCTACCTGGTGCGCTGGAAGGCGGTCACCAGCAAGGGCGCGGACGGCTACGTCGAGTCGGTCGCCTTCCCCTCCCCCAACGACGCCAAGCAGATCGTGGTCGTGCGGTTCGGCGTGGACGTCGGCCAGAAGGTGTCCGTGATCGACGAGATCCTCGGCGGCATCAAGGTCTCGTCCGGCGGCGGGAGCGGCCAGAACGTCTGACCGGCACCCCCGGGACCCGGCGGAACGGACCCGGCGTCCGGCCCGGCCGCGGGGCAGGTGGAAGCAGTCGGCCGGGTGGGACGCCCCTCCGCTCAAAGGGGGGTCCCACCCGGCCGGGGGGTGCGCGCCGCCCCCGTCCCCACGGTGCGGCGCGAGCAGGTCGCCGTTCTGTCATCCCGTGAACGGCGGCCTGGGTCCTCAGGTCAGTCCGAGCGCGGGCAGCACCGTGGCCTCCACGAACCGGACGAGGTAGTCGGCGTCGGCGTACTGACCGCTGAGCACCGGCCGGACGCGCAGCACGCCGAACATCATGGCGGGGATGTACTCCAGCGCGAGGTTGGCGGCGGAGACCTCGCCCCTGGCCACGCCCCGGTCGAGGATCTCCCGGAGCGCGGCGATCTCGGGGTAGACGAGCGCCTCGCGCAGCGCCTGCGCCAGTTCCTGGTCCGCCGTCACGGCATGCCCGAGCGCCTGCATCAGCCGGGCGTCCTTGCCGGACCAGTCGCCCGCGGCGCGCGCGGCCTGGCGCAGGTCCTCGGCGAGCGAGCCGGTGTCGATGCCGGCGAAACGCACCCGGCGGCTGGCGCGCAGCGCCGCCGCGACGAACTGGGGCTTGGTCTTCCACTGCCGGTAGAGCGTGGACTTGCTGCAGCGGGTGCTGGCGGCCACACCCTCCATGGTCACGGAGTCGTAGCCGCACTCACGGATCTGCTCCAGCACGGCGTCGAAGAACTCCCGCTCACGCTCGGGCGTGAGTTTGGAGCGGCGCGAGGCGTTGACCGTCTCCGGTCCGTCCGCGGCCTGCGACGTCATGCGGCACTTCCCCTCACTCGTGTACGGCGCTCGTCCCGTGCGGCCCGCTGAAGCCCGGCTCCAGCGGTGCCCGGGACGCTGACTCCAGTGTGTCGCACATCAATCGATACGCAAGTGTACCGGTACTCGAGCGTATCGGTACACTGGCGTATCGGTACAGTGTCGTATCGGTACTCACTCGTATCGATGAGACCGACGTGCCTCGGGGTCCGCCCGGGGGCCCGCGCACCACCGAACGCACCACCACACGCACCACCGTCAGCGAAGGGGCCGGGGGATGAATGCCCGAACCGAGCCTGCAGAGGCCCAAGCGGAGCCGGACGCCACCACACGCCCGGCACTGATACGTGAGTTTCTGCTGGTGGCGGGGCTCTTCCTCGTCTACAAGCTCGGACGGCAGCTGGCCACCGGCCATACCCGCGAAGCCTTCCGCAACGCGCGTGACGTGTGGGACCTCGAACGGTCGGCGCACCTCCCGGACGAGACGTCCGTACAGTCCGCACTGCTGGACGGCGACGGCCTCGTCCACCTGGCGAACACCTACTACGCGACCGTCCACTTCCCGGCCACGCTGGCCTTCCTGGTCTGGCTCTACCTCAGGCGGCCCGCGCACTACCTATGGGCGCGCCGGGTCCTCGCGGCGGTCACCACGGCCGCCCTGGTGCTGCCGTTCACCTTCCCGCTGGCCCCGCCGCGGATGCTGACCGGCACCGGCCTCGTGGACACCGCCCGGATCTACGGCCCGTCCGTGTACGGCCCGCCGTCCAGCGACCATCTCTCCAACCAGTTCGCGGCGATGCCCTCGCTGCACTTCGGCTGGGCGCTGATGGTGGCGGTCGGCCTGATCGCGGCCACCCGGTCCCGGTGGCGGTGGCTGTGGCTGCTGCACCCCCTGCTCACCCTGCTGGTGATCGTGGGCACCGCGAACCACTACTGGCTCGACGCGATCGTCGCGACGGCGATGCTCGGCCTCGCCCTCGCGGTGATCCACCCGCCCCGGCGGACGGCCACCACGGCCGGGCGCGGCACGGACCGGCTCGCCCCCAGCACCTCCGTCCTGGTCGGAGCGGGCCGATGAGCGCCGCCGCCCTGGCCGCCGTGGGCCTGTCGCTGATCTCGGCCGTCGCCTACGCGCTGGCCGCCGTCGCCCAGGAGCGGCTGGCCGGCCGCGGCGCCGGCTCGAGCCTGGTGCGCCTGCTGGGCACCGGCGCCTGGTGGGCGGCGGTCGGCCTGAACGCGGCCGCGGCCCTGCTGCACGTCGTCGCCCTCAAGTACGGCCCGTTGACGCTGGTCCAGCCGCTGGGCGCGCTCACCCTGGTCGCGGCGGTGCCGCTCGGGGCGCGGGCGGCCGGGCGGCGGGTCAGCACGGCGGAGTGGCGCGGTACGGCGCTGACGCTGCTCGGGCTGGCCGCGCTGCTGGTCACCGCCTCGGGCCCGGCGCCCGCACGGGTGCTGTCCCTGACCGAGGCGCTGGCGGTCGCCGGTACGACGGCTGCCGCGATCGGCCTGCTGTCCCGGCCCGGCGCCCGGCCGGGCCTGCGGCACGCGACCGCGTCCGGGTTCGCCTCCGGTGTCGCCTCCGCACTGACCCAGACGGTGACCGTGGCGGCGACCGACCGGACCGGCCCGGTGCTCGGGACCGAGGTGGTCGTGGTCGCGGTGCTCGTCGCCGCGTTCGCCGTGGGCGGGCTGCTGCTGTCGCAGACGGCGTACCGCGGCGGGCTCGGCGCCCCCCTGGCCGTGGTCACCCTCACCAACCCGGTGGCCGCCGCGGTGATCGGCCTCACCCTGCTCGGGCAGGGCCTGCGGGGCGGCACGGCCGGCGTGCTGCTGGCCCTGGCCGGGGCGGCCCTGGCCGCCAGGGGCGTACTCCTGCTCACCCGCACGGCCCCCGGACCACCCGCCGGTGCCGCACCGCCCGGCGCGCCCGACGGCTTCGACGCGGAGGGGCACGAGGAGCACCCGGTCGCGGCCGTGCTGGCGCTGCAGTCCCGGAAGGCCGCCGCGGAACCGGCGCTGGTACCGCGGCAGCCGGAGCAGCCGGGGCATCTCACCGCCCTGTGACCACAGACGTCGGCGGCCGGTGCCGCGGGAGTCCCGCGCGCACCGGCCGCCGACGCCGTACCGTCCTCGGGCCGCCGATCAGCCCCAGCCGCGCGCGTCCTGCTTGAGCGCGGTGTCGACCGTCAGGGCGGTCGCCACCACGAGGCTCAGCAGCGGCTCGGGCAGCTGGTAGTGGATCTGCAGGACGTAGTTGTCCGCGGTCGTGAACAGCGTCTTGGCGAGGCCTTCCCAGGTCTTGGTGATCCGGGCGACCTCGTTGTCCGCGTGGTCGACGATCGCGAAGTTCCAGGCCCGCCAGTTCTCCGCCTTGATCGCGCCGACCTGCTGGCCGTTCACCATCATCGCGAAGTTGATCTTGCCGATCATGTTCTTCTGGACGATCTCGCCGATCGGCGCGCCGTCCGGGCGGCTCACGATCACGCGGGACTTGAAGATCTTCGCCGGCCGGGTCAGCAGCAGCTGCGGCTGGCCGTAGGCGTCGCGGATCTCCAGCTTGTGCGTCATGAACTGGTCGAGGCTGGAGACGAAGCGCAGGATCTTCTTCAACGCGCTCTGCCCGACCTGGGTGACCGAACCGAGATCGCGGCCGTTCTGATCCATGACCTTGTACTCGTTGGTCAGCTCGATCAGCTTGGCCTTCTGGTTCACGACCAGGACGGGCTCGGTGAACAGGGTGCCGCCGCCGGGGCCGCCGCCCTGCACACCGGCCTGCTTCTGCACCTGACGCTGCACCTTGGCGTCGGGGCCCTGCGGCTGGGGCGGGATGTGGGCGGCGGGCTGCTGCGGGGGAACCTGGCCGGCGGCCTGCTGCGCCGGGTTGGTGTGGTCGGTCCACTGCGTGCCGTCCCAGTAGCGGAGCGTCTGCGCCGCCCCGTGCGGATCCGGGTACCAGCCTGCAGGAGTGTTCGATTGCGTGGTCACCGGGGCACACTACCCTGATGTGACCGGTACCTGACCAGTCCGCACGGAGCGGTGTTCATCGCCCGTTCACCCCGTCACGATGGCCGGGTCGCTGACGCCGGGCAGGCCGTTCTCGACGTGACCGGCGAAGCCGCGCAGGAACGCCGCGTCGGCGTCCGTGGTGACCGTCAGGTCGTACCAGCGCTTGCTCGCCGCGAGGCCGAAGGTCTGCTTCACGGTGGCCCCGGACCGCACGGTGACCGTGACGGGGCTGCCGCCGTAGCCGTTCGCGACCTTCAGTGTCACCGTGCCGGAGCCCTTGTTGGTGAACGTGAGCTCCACCCCCTCACCGGCGTGCCGGGCGGTGACCTCGGGTCCCTTGACCTTGTTGCGTCCCTTGAAGACGCGCAGGAAGCCGTTGGGGCCGTGCACGGCGAGGTCGTAGGAGCCGCCGGAGTAGGCCGAGTTCCAGGTGTCGGAGAGGGTCTTGCCCGCCTCGGTGGTGTAGCTCCACGGGCCGTCGGTACGGCTGTTGGAGGTGACGAGGAAGGCCGCGCCCGCCTGCGCCCCCGAGGCGAAGGTGAGCGTGAACTTCCCGGCCGCGGTGTCCGCCGAACCGTCCACGACGGGGGCGTACTTCAGCGGGCGGGTGGGCCGGCTGCCGCGTTCCTGCCTGGGCAGGGACGGATTGGCCGGCGGGGTGGGCACGTAGTCGGGGTGGCGGACCCGGTCCGGCGGCTGGTAGCCGGCCGTGGACGGCAGCGCGACCGGCGCGCTGTCCTTGCGGGAGAAGTCGAACGCGCTGGTCAGGTCGCCGCAGATGGCGCGCCGCCAGGGCGAGATGTTGGGCTCGTGCACACCGAAGCGGCGCTCGATGAACCGGATGACCGAGGTGTGGTCCAGCGTTTCGGAGCAGACGTAGCCGCCCTTGCTCCAGGGGGACACGACGAGCATCGGCACCCGCTGGCCGAGCCCGTACGGACCGGCGACGTGGCCGGCGTCGCCCTTGAACAGGTCGAGCGAGGCATCCACCGTCGACCTGCCCTGGGCGGCGGAGGCCGGCGGGAAGGGCGGGATGACGTGGTCGAAGAACCCGTCGTTCTCGTCGTAGGTGATGAACAGCGCCGTCTTCGCCCACACGTCGGGGTTGGAAGTGAGCGCGTCGAGCACCTGCGCGACGTACCAGGCGCCGTAGTTGGCAGGCCAGTTGGGGTGTTCGGTGAAGGCCTCGGGCGCGGCGATCCAGGAGACCTGCGGCAGCCGGTCCGCCTGCACGTCGGCCTTGAGCTGGTCGAAGTAGCCCTCGCCCTTGCGCGCGTCCGTGCCGGTGCGGGCCTTGTCGTACAGCGGGTCGCCGGGCCGGGCGTTGCGGTACTGATTGAAGTAGAGCAGCGAGTTGTCGCCGTAGTTGCCGCGGTAGGCGTCGTTGATCCAGCCCCAGCCGCCGTTCGCGTCGAGGCCGTCGCCGACGTCCTGGTAGATCTTCCAGGACACCCCGGCCTGCTCCAGGCGCTCGGGGTACGTCGTCCAGCCGTAGCCGGCCTCGTCGTTGCCGAGGACCGGGCCGCCGCCCTTGCCGTCGTTGCCGGTGAAGCCCGTCCACAGGTAGTAGCGGTTGGGGTCGGTGGAGCCGATGAACGAGCAGTGGTAGGCGTCGCACACGGTGAAGGCGTCCGCCAGCGCGTAGTGGAACGGTATGTCGTCGCGGGTGAGGTACGCCATCGTCGTCGCGGACTTGGCGGGCACCCACTTGTCGTACTTGCCGTTGTCGAACGCGGTGTGCCCGTCGTTCCAGCCGTGCGGCAGGTCCTGGATGAACGCGAGGCCGAGGTCGTCGGCGTCCGGGTGGAAGGGGAGGACGTCCTTCGTGCCGTCGGACTGCTTCCAGACCGACCTGCCGTTCTGAGTGACCGGGCGCGGGTCGCCGAAGCCCCGGACTCCCCTGAGCGAACCGAAGTAGTGGTCGAAGGAGCGGTTCTCCTGCATCAGCACGACGATGTGCTCGACGTCGTCCACCGAACCCGTCCGGTGGCGGGCGGGCAGGGCCGCCGCGCGCTGGATGCTGTTGGACAGTGCCGTGAACGCCGTCGTGGCACCCGCGAGTTGCAGAAATCGCCGCCGATTGACTTCGGGCATGAGTGAGGATCCTCTCGTCCTGACGTACGCGACACCGTCAGATGACGGAATCTGCGCGCAGCGAGTGTTCCAAGAGCAGCAAACGTCAGGGAAGGGTCGGGTGGCGCCCGTGTGAAACTCGGCGGTCCGTGCGGTGCCGTGACCCGTCCCGCCGGCCGCGGTCGGACGGACCGCGGCCGGCGGGACGGGCCGGCCCCGGGGCCGGGCCGGTTCAGCTGATGAAGGAGCCCGGGGCGCAGGCGCTCGACGCCACCCACACGTGCGACATGATGTTGTCGTTCATGTTCCTGCCGTTGGTGAAGCTGTTGCGGCCGAGGTTGTCCACGTACAGCTCGCCCGGCTTGAGGCAGCCGTAGGCGTCGGACGGGTAGTCCGCGTAGTAGTAGAAGGCCACGACGTCCTTGCCGCCGACGTAGCCGCTGTTCATGACGGAGGAGGCGGCGTTCGCGTCGCTTCCCGTGAACGGGCCGTACAGGTCGGCCCAGTTGGAGTCGTTGCCCGCCGTGACGCCGAGCAGCTCGCCCTGGCAGTCGGCGTCCCGCCAGGCGCGGACGTTGCCGTCGCGGCCCGGCCACTTGGCGTTGCAGCCGCTCGCCGCGTGGGCGGACGCGGGGAGGGCGAAACCGAGGGCGGCGAGGCCCAGGGTGACCACGGAGACGGCCAGCTTGCGCATGATGCTTCCTTTTCTGCCGGTGACGGCTGGTGAGAGAGCGGATGGTGAAGTCCGCGCGGTGGCGCGGGGCTCGTGGGGCGGGCGACGGTGGCCCGCCGGGCGGTGGGATCGGGCACGCACGCCGGGGGCCGGTGGTCAGGCGCGCGGCGGGACGATGCGTTCGGCGCTGCGCAGCGCGGCGAGCCTGCGCTGCCGGTAGGCGTCGAGCGTGGCGCGGTAGGTCTTGGGCAGCCGGCCGAGGTAGTACGCCTCGCGGGCCCGGCCGACGGAGCGCAGGGAGACGGTCCGGGCGCAGGTGGCGTCGGCGACGGCGATGCGGGTCTCGGTGGCGTACGTCCTCGCCTCCGCCGCCCGGTCCTGTCCGGCGGGGTGGTCGCGGGTGGCCTGGCGGGCGGCGTCCGGGTCGGGGTAGGCGTGACCGGCCCGCTCCATGCAGCGCGACCAGGCGTGGACCGCGGTGGTGAACCGCCCGTCGTGCAGCAACTTGCCGACGTACAGCGGCCGGAGGTTGCTCGCGGTCGTGTCCAGCCGGAACCAGGTCGCCGGATCGCCGTACAGCTCCTTCTCGGCGGCGCCGGTGCAGCCGCCGGACCGTTTCGCGACCGTGCCTCCGCCGGGCTCCTCGGTCCGCAGCAGTTCGGCGGTGCGTCCGCCGTCCAGCGCGGTGTCGTAGGCGGCCTTGCGGGCGGCCGGAAGGGCGGCACGGTAGGCGCCGTTGGGGTTGTGCAGCCGGGCCCGTTCCTCCTTGGCCCGGATGCGGCTGCCGTAGCCGTGGGCGCGGGCCCAGGCGACGTCGTCCTGGACGTAGCCGAGTGGCCGGCTCTCCTCCCGTGTCAGCGCCCGGTCCTCCCGGTACCGGAAGCCCTGCCGGGCCATGCAGGTCCGGATCAGCCGCTGTTGGGCGTCCCCGATCCGCAGGTCCTCGGTGTAGGTGAGATCGCGCGCCTGGGCGGGCGCGGCGGGCGGGCCGGCCGTGCCGTCCCGGGCACAGCCGGTCAGCACGAGTGCCGCCGCCGCGGCCACGACGGCCACCTGCGTGACCGTCCCGCGGAGGGCGTCGGTGCGCTTCATCGGCAACTCCTGGGCGTGGGGTACTGGTGGAAGGGGTTGGGTGAGGGGTCCGGCGTGTCCCGGGCCGTGCGGGCCCCGGCCGTGCCCGGGCCGGGCGCGAGGCCGCGGGAGGCGCGCGGGTGGTGCGCGGCACCGTCCCGTCGCCGTGCCCCGTGCACCGGTCGGATGCGCCTCGTGGATGGGCACCGCCTGTGTGCCCTTCGTCCGATAGACGGCCCGGGACGCGCATCCGTATGACAACCGGTCCACGGGTATTTCCGGCGCACCGGCGGGCAGGCGGATCTCGCGGATTTCCGCCGCCGGTCATACGAGTGGCGTCGCGCGGCCGTCTCCCGTACGGGCGGCCCTGTGCCCACCCACCGGATCCGGCCAACTGCCGGAGGAGGGACACGGGTCCGGGCGAGGGCCCGGCACCGGGCACGGGGCGTCCGAGAGCGATCCCGAGCCGCGTTCCGCGAGGGGCCGGATCACGCCAGGTCGGCCCGGCTTCCGGCATGTCCGGAGCGGGTGCGCGGATATCGTTGTCACCCGCCCGCGCGGGGGCGGTCGGGTGAGGCGATCGGGGTTCGATGTTCGAGGTACGTCTGCTCGGTCCGGTCGAGGTGTGGGAGGGCGGACGGCGGGCGCCCCTCGGCGGGTCGAAGCCCCTGGCGGTCCTCGCCGCGCTCGTCGTGCACCTCGGTGAGGTGCTGTCCACCGAGCGGCTCGTGGACTGCGTGTGGGACGAGCGGGCTCCGGCGACGGCGGGCGCCCTGGTCGCCACCCATGTCTCCGCCCTGCGGCGGGCGCTGGCCCGGCTCGGTGCCGCCGAGGTCGTCCGCACCCGTCCCCCCGGTTACCTCGCCGACCTCGCCCCCGCCCAGGTGGACGCCCGCCGCTTCGAGGAACTCCTCGCGGCGGGCCGCGGGGCGGCCGGGACGGGACGGCCGCAGGAGGCGGTGGAGGCGCTCGCCGAGGCCCTCGGCCTGTGGCGGGGCCGGGAGGCGCTGGAAGGGCTCGGCCAGTCGTTCGCGCGGATCGAGTCGGCCAGGCTGGCCGAACTGCGGCTGGTCGCGCAGGAGGAGTCGTTCGGGCTGCTGCTGGAACTGGGCCGCGAGGACGAGACCATCGCCCCGCTCCTCGCGCACGTCGCCGCCCATCCGCTGCGGGAGCGGTCCCGCGGCCAGCTGATGACGGCGCTGTTCCGCACCGGCCGGGTCTCCGACGCGCTGCGCACCTATCGGGACGGCCGTGCGCTGCTCCGGGACGAGCTCGGTATCGACCCCGGTCCGGAACTGCGGTCCCTGCACCAGGCGGTGCTGACCAACGACACCGCTCTGCTCGGCACGCCGTCCTCCCGGCGTACGCCCGGCACCGTGCCGGCACCCCGGGTGCCCCGGCCCGCGGCCGGGGAGGGCGAGGCCACGGTCTCCGCCCCTGGCCGGGTGACCGTCTTCACGCCCGCCCCGTCCCATCTTCCGCCGGACATCGCGGACTTCGTGGGCCGGAGTGCGGAGGTGGCCTGGGCGACCCGGCTGCTGGAGGGCGCCGGGGGCGCCGGCCGGACGGCTCCGCCGATCGGGGTGATCTCCGGCCGCTCGGGCACCGGCAAGACCGCGCTCGCCGTGCACGTCGGGCATCGCACCGCCGAACTCTTCCCGGACGGGCGGCTGTTCATAGATCTGCGGGCGGCGGACGCCACCCCGCTGCAGCCCGCCGACGCGCTCGCCCGGCTGCTGCGGGCCATGGGCACGGACGCGGGAACCCTGCCCGGCAGCCTGGAGGAGCTGACCGGGCTGTACCGCACGCACGTCGGGCACCGGCGGGTGCTGCTCATCCTCGACAACGCCGCGGGCGAGGCCCACGTACGGCCGCTGCTGCCGCCCGGCGCCGGTTCGGCCGTCCTGGTGACCAGCCGCCGGCGGCTGGTGGCGCTGGAGGGGGCGGCCCATCTGGACCTGTCCGTGCCCGGTGAGCAGGACGCGCTGGAGCTGCTGCGGCGGGTCGCCGGTACCGAGCGGACGGGTGCCGAGCCGGAGCGGGCCGCGGAGATCGTCGCGCTGTGCGGGCGGCTGCCGCTCGCGGTCCGCATCGCCGGGGCGCGTCTCGCGGCCCGCCCGCACTGGGCGCCCGGCCGGCTCGCCGGACGGCTGCGCGACGAACGGCGCCGGCTCAACGAACTCAGCGCCGGTGACCTCGAGTTGCGCTCCAGCCTGGAACTCGGGTACGCCGACCTCGATCCGCCGGAGCAGCGGGCGCTGCGCCGGCTGGCTCTGCTGGGCCTGCCCGACTTCGCGTCGTGGATCGCCGCCCCGCTGCTGGACATCGGTATCGAGGAGGCCGAGGAGGCCGTCGAGCGGCTGGTGGACTGCCACTTCATCGACGTCATAGGAGTCGACGAGACCGGCCGGGCCCGCTACCGCATCCACGACCTGGCCCGCGAACACGCCCACGAGCGCTGTCTCGCGGAGGACGGTGCCGAGGAGCGGGCCGGTGCGGTGCTGCGGCTGGTGGCCTGCTGGCTGGACCTGGCCCGCAAGGCGGCGGCGCGCGGGCCCGGCGGCGCCGCCCGGCACTTCCCGGAACCGGCCGCCGTACGCCCGCTCGACGCGGAGACGGAGGCGTCGCTGCTGCGGCGGCCGGCGGCCTGGTTCGCCGCCGAGCAGGCCGGGCTGCTGGCGGCCGCCGTGCACTGCGCCGACCACCAGCTGCCGCGGGCCGCCCGGGACGTGGCCGGGGCGCTGATGGCCGGATCGGCCGCCCTCTACAACCAGTTCGACGCCTGGTCCCGTTCGCACACGGCGGCCATGGCGGCGGTGCGCCGCGGCGGGGACACCGAGGGCGAGGCCTGGCTGCTCGCCGGCCTTGGGCAACTGCACTACGAACAGGACGACTTCGACACTTCGTACACCTACTTCGCGGACGCACTGCGGCTGTTCGAGGAGCACGGTGGTGTACGGCGGGGGAAGGCGGTGGCCCTGGCCGGTATGGGCACCGCCCGGCGGGAGCAGGCGCGCTACGAAGCGGCGTCGACCCTGCTGCGGGCCGCCCTTGAGTGCTACGGGGCGGGGGACGACCTCGGCGCCCGCGCCCGGGTGCTGTACGGCATCGGGTACGTGCACCGGGAGCTGGGCGAGGACGCCGAGGCCCGGCGGGCGCTGACGGAGGCCCTGGAGCTGTACCGGGCGGCCGCCGACCGGCACGGCGAGGGCCTGACCCTGCGCTCCCTCGCCCTCTGCCACCGTGCCGAGGGCGAACACGCGCAGGCGGAGCGGGTGCTGGGGGACGCGCTGCGGCTCTTCACGGAGCTGCACGACACGTTCGGCGTCATGTACACCGAGCAGTCGCTGGCCAAGGTCGAACTGCGCACCGGCCGTACCGGGCGGGCGGTCGAACGGCTGGACCGCTGTCTGACGGTCGCCCGGGAACGGCAGGACCGGTTCGGGGAGGCGCTGGTGCTGCGCACGCTGGGCGAGGCGCGGCTGGCCGCCGGTGACACCGGCGGTGCCCGCGATCCCCTGGAGCGGGCGTGCGCCATCTGGGAGGAGGTGCGGCTGCCGCTGTGGCGGGCGCGGACCCGGTGGGACCTGGCGGCGGTGTGGGCCGCGGACGGCGACGGGCCGGCGGCCCGGGCGGCCCGCGCCGAGGCGCTGGCGGTGTTCCGCTCGCTGGGCTGCCGGGAGGCACGCGAACGGGAGGCGGACGCCGGCTGACCGGAGGCCGGAACGAGCCCTGCAGAACCCCTGCTCGGCCGCTTGCAGAGAACCTGCAGAGCGGTTGCAGAGGCCCCCGGCAGGCTGTTCGCCGTGACGGACATCATCCCGCTCTCCGACCCGCGGGTCGCCGAGGTCACCGAGCGCGAGTGCGGTGAGCCCCTGGTGGACCTGCGCGACACGTCCGAGCTGCTGCTCGACCGGCGGCAGGCCGACGACACGGGGGCTTACGCCCACCTCAGGTCCGGGGCGCTGCGGCGCCTGGTGCTGGCGCAGGATCTGCTGTCGGCCGGCGTCCGCCTCCTGGTGGTGGAGGGGTACCGGCCGCCGGACCTGCAACTGCGCTACTTCGACAGTTACGCGGATACGCTGCGCCGGAACCATCCGGACGCCGGGCCGGCCCTCATCCGCGAGCTGGCCAGCGCCTACATCTCCCCGCCGGAGGTCGCCCCGCACGTCAGCGGTGGCGCGGTGGACCTGACGCTGTGCACGGCCGACGGCACCGAACTGCCCCTGGGCACGGAGGTGAACGCGACCCCGGAGGAGAGCGGAGGCGCCTGCCGCACCGCGGCGCCCGGTATCGGCGCCGAGGCCCGCGCGCACCGCGGGCTGATGGCGCGGGTGCTGACCGCGGCCGGGTTCGTCAACTACCCCACCGAATGGTGGCACTGGTCCTACGGCGACCGGTACTGGGCGCTCATGCGCCGCGCCCCGGCCGCCCGTTACGGCCCGGCGGCACCGCCTCTCCCGGCCGCGTGACCGGCGGACCCGCGGACCCCACGAGGCGCCGGCCTCCCGTGCCGTACCGCGACGAGGCGGACCGGTACGGCACGGCGGCGGGCGCGCACCGCAGCACGATCGACCGACGGGGGAACATCCATGGACACCACTGGCGGCACCTGCGCGCCGGCGACGCGTGAGCGGGCCGGCGTCGGACCGCGCGAGTTCGACGCCTCCTTCACCGCCGACATGCCCAGGCTGCGCAGACGGCTGATGGCACTCACCGGCAATCCGCACGACGCCGACGACCTGTTGCAGGAGACGTACCTGCGGCTCTCCCGCCGCGCCCACGCCCAGGGTCTCGGGGAGCAGCACCACCCGTACGCCTACACCTGTACCGTCGCGCTCAACCTCCTGCGCGACTCCTGGCAGCACCCCTCACGCCGGGAGCGGGCCACGGACCGGCTGCCGGAGACCGGCTGGGACGGCGGACTCGGCCACTACGAGGCGAACGCCACGGCCCTGGCACTGCTCGGCATGCTCTCCCCGAAGGAGGCGGCCGCGGTGATCCTCGTCGACCTGGAGGGCCTGAGCCACGACTCGGCCGGTGAACGGCTCGGCGCCCACCGCGGCACCGTGCAGCGCAACCGGATGCGGGCGCTGGCCAAGATGCGGGCCGCGCTCACCGCACAGACCCCGGTGCGACGCCCCGACGGGGGTGGGGCGCGGCATCGGCAAGGCACCACGACGGCACCCGCCGTCGCGGCGCACACACCCCCCACCGCCGTCACGCGCGTTGCCGGTGACGGACCGTCGACGAACGAAGGATGTGCTCCTTGACCACCTCGACCGCCCGCCGGTTCCTCGGCCGGGCCTTCGCCACCGCCCTGGCGGCAGCCCTGGCCGCCTGCATCCCCACCGCCGCCAGAGCGGCCTCCGCCCCGCACCACACGCACGCCACCACCTCCTCGGCGCAGGCGAGTTGCGGTGTCCTGGCCTCCGGCGCCTCGGCCACCGCCGAGGCCGCCGTGACCGCGGCCTGCTCCCAGATCGGCGTCTGGTACAGCTGGGGCGGCGGCCACGGGGCCACACCGGGACCGACGTACGGCTACTACGACGGATCCGACCCGGACAGCATGCACGACGACGAGCGCCTGGGCTTCGACTGCTCCGGCCTGATGCGGTACGCCTACTACCGGGCCACCGGCAAGGACCTGCTCAACGGCACGGCGAACGACCAGTTCCACACCTCCAAGGCCGCGGCCCGCTTCTCCGCCGGTCAGGGCACGGGCCCGCTGGTCCCCGGCGACCTGATGTTCTGGGGCAGCGGGCACATCCACCACGTCGCCATGTACCTGGGCGCCGGGCAGATGGTCGAGGCGTACGAGTCCGGCACGCACATCCGGGTCACCCCGGTGCGCACCGGCGGCGACTACGCGGGCGCCGTCCGCATCAACCCCACCGGCGCGCCCACTCCCCCGCCCGCGGACGGCGGTACGGTCTTCGAGACCTGGGGCACGGGGGTGCGTACCCACTCCACGCCGAGCGTGAGGAGCGCCGTCGTGGACACCTTCGCCGGCCCCACGCAGGTGTCGGTGCAGTGCCAGGAGCACGCCGAGACGGTCACGGCGGACGGCTACACCAACGACGCCTGGTCCAAGCTGACCGACGGTTCCTGGCTGACCAACATCTACGTCAAGGGCCCGGCGTGGCTGCCGGGCGTCCCGGACTGCGGTGGTGACAGCCCCGCGCCGCCGAGCGGGGGCAGCAAGGCCCACCAGACGTGGGGCACCGGGGTGCGCACGCACAGCCAGCCGAACGTGAACGCGGCCGTGGTGGACTACTTCGCGCAGCCGACGACGGTCAACGTCGTCTGCCAGACGCACGCGCAGCAGGTCACGGCGGACGGCTACACCAACGACGCCTGGTCCAAGCTGACCGACGGCTCGTGGATCACCAACATCTACCTCAAGGGCCCGGCCTGGCTGACGGACGTGCCCACCTGCTGAGCGAGCGCCCTCCCGGAGCCGGTCCTTCCGGTTCCGGGAGGGCGCGTGCCCAGGGGCCGGTGCCCATGCTCCCGTACGGACGCACACCGGTTCGGAGAAGTCCTCATATGGGGGGATCGAAGGGGTGAACAGCTGTAATATCCCGCGCACATGACACCCGCCGGCCCTTCTTCGCGCCGGTGCGGGAGGGGGAGGAAGACCATGATCCGCACGTGTGCGCTGACACTCGGGGCGATTCTGCTGGCGAGTGGCTGTGGCGGCTCCTCGCAGCACGAGTCGAGTGCCGAGCCCTCCCCGTCCGTGGACGCGTCCACGTCGTCGGCGTCCGGCATCACCTCGGCGACACCGGAGGCCACCGAGTCCTCACCGGAGCCGACCCTCACCTCGGAGGAGCCGGCCGAGGAGCCGACCGCCGAGGAGAGCCCCACCTCCGACCATCTCGGCACCGACGACGGGGAGGACACCACCGACGACGACACCGATCCGGCCGGGGACGGGAGCGTGGACTGCGCCGGTCTGGCCGGCAGCGGGACGTTCACCGATCCGCTGCAACTCGGTTCGCTGGACGGCCCGGTGACCGCCCGGGGCTGCGCTCCGCTGACCCCGGGCTCGCCGTTCAACGTCCGCTACTTCTCGTTCACCCTGTCCGGTTCGCCCGGCTCGAACGCGCACGCCGGGGCGTCCTTCATCCTCACGCAGGACGCGAGCGGCCCGGTGTACCCGGCCATCGTCCAGCCCAACGGGTGGGTCCTCAAGCACAGTCTGGGGTCCGGGTACTGGACCGGGACGGAGCCCGACTTCACCGGCCGGTACCAGCAGATCGGGGATCTGTCGCCGGGCACGTACATCCTGCGCACGGAGAAGCTCGACACCGCGCTGCACTCCATGACCACGCCGTCGTACGACGTCGTCGTGGACCCCGACTCCTCGTCCTACTGAGGCCTGCCGAAGCACTGGCCGATCCCCGCGCGCCGGAGGGCGAGACCGCCGCCTGCCTCGGTGCGGCCCTGCCGTCACGGCGTGCGGAGCGTGTCGTGCGCTTCCTGGGCCTGGCCACCCGTCCCACTCCCGCGGCCCGGCTGGCCGTGCTCGGTGATCCGGCGCGGTCCTGGGGCCTGTCGTCCGCGGAGTGTCTCACCACGGGGCTCGCCGCGGGCCTAGTCTTCACCGACCTCGCCCTGCTGGTCTCCGCCGCGCTGCCCGGCCACACCCAACTCGCCTACGGCGCAGCGGGAATGCTCACAGCACGGGCGGTGGTGGGCAGCCGGCTCACCGGGCGGGCGGCCGGGGACTGAATACGGGACACCGGCACGGTGGACGGGCTGGCGACGGCGCTGTCCCCGACCGAGGTGCCCCCTGGGCGGATACTGCTCCTCGGGCTGGTGCTCGTCGTGGGCGGGGCGCTGTCCGGCCTGTGGTCGACGGCCCTCGCGCGGTCCCTGGGCGCGGCGCCGAGCGGCCCCGTTCCGCGCCCGCCTGCGCGGCGGCGGCCGGCTTGTCCGGGCTCCTGCTGGCGGTACCGCCGGGCAGTTGGTTCCTGTGCGCCCGGCTGACCGCCGCCCTGTCCACCGCGCTGCTGAGGGCGGCCGACCTGCCGTCCGGCTACCGGCGGCCCGAGTCCCCGACCACGCGCCGACCCGCTCCGACCACCCCGTCTGTGTCACCACGCTCAACGGGCTGGAGACCAGGTCCGGTTCCGGCACCGGTGTGGTCGAGGCACGGGCCACCTTCGCGCAGAGCCGGAGCGGTCCCTTCCTCCAGCAGGTGCTCCGCCGGCTGCCGGGGTCCGGAGCACGGCAGGAGCTGCGACGGGCGGTGCGGGTGCTGACCCGCTGCGCCGGGTTCTCCATCGGCCGGCCGGACGGGGGCCACCGGGGACGAGCGGGTGGAAGCGCACGGCCCGGCGGGCATCGGGGACGCGTCGTGGCACGCCACGGTGACCGCGGCCACCGGAACCTTCACCGTTCATGGCGCGGACCGCCGCGTCCCGGGTGCCCTGAGCCCGGGACGCGGCGGCCGAGGCGGTCAGGACGCCAGGTACGCCTCCACCTCGCTGAACTGCCCCGCCGGCCAGCCGGTGTTCGCGCTGACACTCAGGCGCAGGTACCGCAGGTTCGTGCCGCTCGGCAGGGACACGGTCGCGGTGTTGCCGGCCGCGGGGTCGAAGCGGTAGCCCTGGGATCCCACCACCGTGGAGTAGGCCGAACCGTCGGTGCTGCCGAGCACGGTGATCGTCTGTGTGCGGGCGCCCCAGGCCGCGGACGGGGGCAGCTTCAGCACCAGCCGGCGCACCGCGAACGACGAGCCGAGGTCGACCGTCCAGGCCTGCGGGAAGGCGTTGTTGGCGGACTCCCAGTACGAGTTGGCGTCCCCGTCGACCGCCTTGCCCGGCGTGTAGACGTCCTGGGAGCCGGTCGCGGTGGCCGGGCGGCCCTTGGCCAGGTTGCGGCCCGGGTCGGGATCCGGGTTGCCCTGTCCCGGTTGCGGCCAGGTGGAGCAGTCCGTCCAGGTGCTGGACCAGCCGGAGTTGCCGCCGCCGTCGGTGAGGGCGAAGGCCCCGGAGTTCGCCGGGTACGGGCAGTTGTAGACGCCCGCCGCGCCCACCTGGGTGGCGGTGACGTTCTTGAAGGTGGCCGCTCCCTGCGCCTCGGCCTGGACCACGACGGTCCCGGTGTTCCGCACGGTCGCGCCGGTCACATTGACGTTCCGCACCGGATACCCCCGTCCGCCGCCCGAGACGAACTCGAAGGCGCTGTACGGGCTGTCGGTGATCGTCGTGTTGGTGATGTCGACGGTGGCGTTGACGGCGCTGTCGTACGAGTCGACGCGCAGCGCGCCCATCGGGTGGTTCCAGTTGGGGTTCATCGCGCCGGTGCGCACCAGGGTGTTGCCGTCGACGGTGATGGTGCCGGACAGCGGGCTGAAGGGGTCGAGGAACTTCTGGTTGGAGATGGCGATGCCGCTGCCGAGGGCGTTGGTGTCGGAGATCAGGTTGTTCTTCACGGAGATGTCGGTGCCGCCGTATATGGCGATGCCGTTGGCGAGGTTGGGCTGCGAGATCGTGTTGTTCTCGAAGCTGGAGTTCGTGTCCGGGGCGTACAGCGACCACATGGCGAGGGAGTCGTCGCCCTGGTTGCGCAGGAAGTTGTTGCGGACGCGGACACCCTTGGCGGTGCCGTTGAGGTTGAGGCCGTCGGCGGTGGTGTCGAGGATGCGGCTGTTCTCCACCAGCAGGTTGTCGTTGTTGCCGGTCAGCCACAGCCCGACCTTCAGGTGCTGGAGCCACATGCCGGAGACGGACGAGTTCGGGCCGAGGGAGCCGTTGACGAAGTTGTCGGGGCTGGAGTCGACGCGCTCGGTGACCTCGCCGATGACCGCGAAGTCCTTGATGTGGACGTTTCCGGAGGAGCTGGTCTGGTCGATGAAGCGGGAGGTGTGCACGACCGAGTACCAGTTGCCGGCGCCCTGGAGGGTCACGTTCTGCACGCCGTTCAGGGAGGACGTGACGCGGTAGTCGCCGGGCGGTATCCAGACCGTGCCGCCCTGGGCGGCGGCGATGGCGTCCCGGAAGGCCTGGGTCGAGTCGCCGTCGCCGCTGGGGTCGGCGCCCTTGGCGACGACCGACACCGAGCCGGCGGGCTGCGAGGCGGCCGCGGCGACCTGCTCGAAGTCGGCCACGTCGACGGTGACCTGGGTGCCCGTGGACTCGACGGCGACCTTGTCGCCGGCCTGGACGTCCCGGCCGAGCAGGAGACGGGCGTTGTCGAAGAAGTGATGGGTCTTGGCGCCGGCGATCCAGCCGGTGTCGACGTACGAGTACTTGGAGGTCACCGGGAGGGACTTGGCGATCTTCGTACCGTTGACGTACACGTTCAGCGAGCCTGACTGGCCGTCCGGGACGCTGTAGGCGAGGTTCACCGCGTCGGCCGCGCGCGGCAGGGTGAACTCCACCCGCTGCCCCGACGACAACCGGACGGCCTGCCGGCCGGAGGCTTCCGAGGCGAGGGTGCCCTGGGTGTAGTCGGGGCCGATCTTCGTGCCGGTGGTCGTCGCCGCCTCGGCCTCCACGGAGGTGAAGGGGAGGGTGGCGCCCGAGGCGGCGTGCGCGGCCGGGGCGACGGCGACGAGCATGCCTGCGGCGAGGGCGACGACCGCCCCGATGGCCGGCATGCGCCGGAGATGTGCGGCGGTGCTGCTGTGCATGTGCTGATCCCTTCGTGGTGGGGGTGCGTGGGACAGCTGTGCGCGGGCGGCTCAGGCCAGCAGCCAGGCCGCCGTGTCCTGTGGCAGCCGGCCGGTGTCGTCCAGCGGGCCGCTGCTCAGCAGGAGTCGTGAGTGCGCGGGGAGTCCGGCGGGCGTGGCGGCGAGGTTCACCACGCAGATCGCGCCGTCCGCGCGGGAGAAGGCGAGGACGCCGTCGGGGGCGGGCAGCCAGGTCAGGGGGCCGTCGCCGAACACCGGGCGGGCGGCGACGGCCTCGCGGTACAGGGTGAGCACGCTGTGCGGATCGTCCCGCTGCCGGTCGACGGCGTACGACGGCCAGTCCGCCGGCTGCGGCAGCCACGGCTCGTCCCGTGAGCCGAAGCCCGCGTACGGCAGGCCGGCGGCCCACGGCAGCGGTACCCGGCAGCCGTCGCGGCCGGGGTCGGTGCCTCCCGAGCGGAAGTACATCGGGTCCTGGACGCGGTCGCCGGGGATCTCGGCCTCCGGCAGGCCCAGTTCCTCGCCCTGGTAGAGGTAGACCGAGCCGGGCAGGGCCAGGGACAGCAGGGCGGCGGCGCGTGCCCGGCGGGTGCCGAGCGCCAGGTCCGTGGGCGTGCCGAACGCCTTGGTGGCGAAGTCGAAGGCGGTGTCCTCGCGGCCGTAGCGGGTGACGGTGCGGGTGACGTCGTGGTTGCACAGCACCCAGGTCGCCGGGGCGCCGACGGGGGCGTGCTCGGCGAGTGTGGCCTCGATCGAGGCCCGCAGCCGGCCGGCCTCCCAGGGGCAGGACAGGAAGGAGAAGTTGAAGGCGGTGTGGAGTTCGTCGGGGCGCAGGTAGCGGGCGAAGCGTTCGGTGTCGGGGATCCAGACCTCGCCGACGAACACACCGCCGTACTCGTCGGCCACGCGCCGCCAGGAGCGGTAGACGTCGTGGAGTTCGTCGCGGTCGACGAACGGGTGCGGCTCGGGGTGCGCGGCGAGGTCGGGCAGGTCCGGGTCCTTGGCGAGGAGGGCCGCCGAGTCGATGCGGATGCCTGCGACGCCCCGTTCGAACCAGAACCGCAGGATGTCCTCGTGCTCCTGGCGGACGGCCGGGTGCGCCCAGTTGAGGTCGGGCTGCTCGGGGGTGAACAGGTGCAGGTACCAGTCGCCGTCGGGGAGGCGGGTCCACACCGGTTCGGTGGAGCCGGCGAACTGCGACGGCCAGTCGTTGGGCGGGAGTTCGCCGTCCGGCCCGCGTCCGGGGCGGAAGTGGAACAGCTCGCGCTCCGGGCTGCCGGGTCCGGCGGCGAGGGCGGCCCGGAACCAGGGGTGCCGGTCGGAGACGTGGTTGGGCACGATGTCGACGATGGTCCGGATGCCCAGCTCGCCTGCCTCGGCGATGAGTTTCTCCGCCTCGGCGAGGGTGCCGAACGCCGGGTCGATGGACCGGTAGTCGGCGACGTCGTAGCCGCCGTCCTTCATCGGTGACAGGTACCAGGGGTTGAACCAGAGGGCGTCCACGCCGAGTTCGGCGAGATACGGCAGCCGGGCGCGGACGCCCGCGAGGTCGCCGGTGCCGTCGCCGTCGCCGTCGGCGAAGCTGCGGACGTACACCTGGTAGATGACGGCCGAGCGCCACCAGTCAGGGTCGTTCTGGGCATGGGTGGGCTGTCCCACGGAGCTTGCCTTTCGGTAGACGGGGCGCCGGTGTCAGCCCTTGGTGCTGCCCGCGCTGATCCCGGCGATGATGTGCCGCTGGAAGACGAGGAACAGGGCCACCATCGGGATGCTGGCGATCACCATCGCGGCGATGAGCACGGTGAGCTGGATGTTCTGCGACAGCTGCACGAGCGCCACGCTGATCGGCTGCTTGTCGGTGTCGGAGAAGACCATCAGCGGCCACAGGAAGTCCTGCCAGACGGCGACCAGGGCGAAGATGGACACCACGCCGAGCACCGGGCGGGACATGGGCAGCACGACCGACCACAGGGTGCGCAGCTTGCCGGCACCGTCCATCTCGGCGGCCTCCAGCACGTCCCGCGGGAGCTGGTCGAAGAACCGCTTGAGCAGGTACAGGTTGAAGGCGTTGGCGACGGCCGGCAGCCAGATGGCGAGGGGGTCGTTGAGCAGGCTGGTGTGCAGCAGCGGCAGG
Organism: Streptomyces sp. 1222.5; assembly: GCF_900105245.1. NCBI lineage: Bacteria > Bacillati > Actinomycetota > Actinomycetes > Kitasatosporales > Streptomycetaceae > Streptomyces > Streptomyces sp. 1222.5. Next base: position 1,721,845 of record NZ_FNSZ01000001.1, read on the forward strand.
TCGGCGACCGTGAGGTACTTGGGTACGACGAGTGCCTGGGCCGGCACCATCAGGGTGGCGAGGATGCCGCCGAGGATCACCTTGCCGAAGGCCGGCCTCAGCTTGGACAGGGCGTAGGCGGCGGCCGTGCAGAACACCAGCTGGAAGGCCCAGGCGCCGGCGGCCTGGACGAGGGTGTTCTCCAGGTGACGCGGGAGCTCCATCAGGTCCCAGGCGTCGGTGTAGCCGCTGCCGTTCCAGTGTTCGGGCAGCAGGGTGGGCGGGGTGCGGGCCACCTCGTCGGGGGACTTCAGCGCTGCGGTCACCATCCAGTACACCGGGAAGAGGAAGGCGAGCGCGAAGAGGAGCACGACGGCGGTGAACACCGTCCAGTAGGCGGCCTTTCCGCGCGGGCGGGCGAGGGTGGCCGGCGAGATCAGGGTGCGGGTGCCGCTCATGCGTCCCCCTCGGAGCGGGTGAGCCGCAGGTAGACGGCGGAGAAGACGCCCAGCAGGAGCAGGAGCAGCACGCTGAGGGCGCAGGCGCCGCCGAAGTCGTTGTAGAGGAAGGCGTACTTGTAGATGAGGTAGAGGACGGTGACGGTGGCGTTCTCGGGTCCGCCGCCGGTGATGACGAACGGTTCGGTGAACACCTGCATGGTGGCGATGATCTGCAGGAGCATCAGCATGAGGATCACGAACCGGGTCTGCGGGACCGTGACGTGCCGGACGCGCTGGAGCAGGTTGGCGCCGTCCAGTTCGGCGGCCTCGTACAGCTCGCCGGGGATGGACTGCAGGGCCGCCAGGTAGATGAGGACGGTGCCGCCCATGTTGGCCCAGGTGGCCACGATCACCAGGGAGAGCAGCGCGGTGTCGGTGCCGTTGGACCAGTTCGAGGTGGGCAGGTGCAGCATGCGCAGCGTCTCGTTGGCGAGGCCGGCCCCGGGGTCGTAGAACCACTTCCACAGCAGGGCGCTGACCACGGGCGGGATCATCACCGGCAGGTAGACGACGACCCGGAAGAACGCCTTGCCGTGCCGCAGTTCATTGAGGACGAGGGCGAGCAGGAAGGGGACGGCGAAGCCGACGAGCAGGGCCAGCAGGGTGAAGGTGAGGGTGTTGCGCCAGGCCGCGGAGAACTCGGGGTCGTGCAGGACGCGGGTGAAGTTGGCGGTGCCGACCCATGCGGGCGACGAGCCCGGGGTGTACTTCTGGAAGGCGATCACGACCGCCCGGATCGCGGGGTACCAGGAGAACAGGGCGAAACAGATCAGTCCGCCGAGGAGGAACGCGTAGGCGCGGGCCTGGTCGATCAGGCGGCGCCGCCTCCGGTCCCCTGCCGGAGGCGGCACCGGGACCGGGTGGGCGGCGGCCGGTGCCGGGGGCCGCCGCTCGGCCGTCTTCGTCATGCCGGTCAGCTCCGGGCCAGGATGCTGTCGATCTTGCCGGACGCCTCCTCGAGGAGCTGGTCGATGTCCGCGTCCTTCTTGGTGAGGACGGCGGAGACGACACCGTCGAGGACCGTGTAGATCCGCTGGGCGTCCGGGGGTTCGATCTTCATCCGGAGCTGCTGGTTGCCGTCGAGGAAGGACTGGTAGTTCTCGACCGGGACGTTGGCGTTGGCCTTCTTGACCTGCTGGTCCTTGGCGTCGGCGGCGCCGGTGAACAGCCGGGGCTCGGGCAGGCCGACGGGTGCGTCGTTCTTCTTGGCGCGGGCGTAGTCGCCGAGGAAGCCGGCGCCGGGGGTGAGGAACATGTGGTCGAGCCACTTCAGGCCGGCGCGGATCTGGGCCGGGGTGTCCTTCTTGTTGAACATGTAGCCGTCGCCGCCGACGAGGGTGCCCTTGCCGCCGGGCATGGGGGCGAGGGCGAGGTCCTTGTAGTTGCCGCCCTTCTCCTTGACGAGGATCGGGATGTTGTCCGGGGCGGAGAGGTACATGCCGAGCTTGCCCGAGCCCATCAGCTGCTGGACGTCGTTGATGACGAGGAGCTGCTTGCTGCCCATCGAGTCGTCGCTCCACCGCATGTCGTGGAGGTTCCGCAGGACGGCGTGGCCTTCGGGGGTGTCGACGGTGGCCTTCTTGCCGTCCGCGTCGACCACGTCCCCGCCCTGTGAGTACAGCTCGGCGGTGAAGTGCCAGCCGCCCTGGTTCTGGGCGCTGTAGTCGGCGTATCCGACGGTGCCGCCTCCGAGGGCGGCGATCCTCTTGGCGTCGGCGCGCACCTCGTCCCAGGTGGCGGGGGCCTTGTCGGGGTCGAGACCGGCCTTCTCGAAGAGCTTGCGGTTGTAGATCAGGCCCATGGAGTAGCCGGTGCGCGGGATGCCGTAGACCTTCCCGTCGACGGTGTAGATGTCCCGCAGCTGCTTCTGGACGGTCTCGTAGCTCTTGAGTTCCTTGAGGTACGGGGTGAGGTCGGCGGCCTGGCCGATGTCGACGACGTGCCGCGCGTCGGTGAAGTACGTGTAGAAGACGTCCTCCATCTGGCCACCGGCGAGCTTGGCGTCGAAGGTCTTCGGGTCCTGGCAGGGGAAGGCGTCGTGCGCCACGACGTCGATGTCCGGGTTCTTCTTCTCGAAGGCCGCGACGTCGTCGTCGAAGAACTTCCGGTCGACCTTGGCACTTTTCGGCGGCTCGCAGTTGACGGTGATGCGTGTCTTGCCGTTCGCCGCGTCGTCGTCGCCGGACCCGCAGGCGGTCGCGGTGAGCGCGAGGGAGGAACAGACGCCGATCGCGGCGAAGGTGCGGCGGAACCCGGTGCTTCTCATCGGTGGACCCCTCATGGCAGGAGCGGTGGGCGCCGCACACTCAAGCACCGCCGACATCCGTTCGCAAGATGTGGCGCAGAATCTGTAATTATTTGACAGCCAGATGGAACACTCCGTCGAGTCGGGGGGATCTCAGTCGCGCGGTGCCTGCCCGGTGGATCCGCGCACCACGAGCTCGGGTTCGAACAGCAGCTCCTCGGCGGGTACGGCGGTGCCGCCGATCTGCGCGTTCAGCAGCTCGACTGCCGCGCGCCCCATGGCCTCGATGGGCTGGCGGACGGTGGTCAGCGGGGGTTCGGTGCAGTTCATGAAGGCGGAGTCGTCGTAGCCGACGACGGAGATCCGGCCCGGGACGTCGTACCCCTTGCGGCGGGCCGCCCGGACGGCGCCGAGCGCGAGCGGGTCGCTGGCGCAGATCAGGCCGGTGACACCGCGGTCGATGAGCCGGGAGGCGGCGGCGTGCCCGCCCTCGATGGAGAAGATGGCCCGCGCGACGGAGTCCTCCGGCAGATCACCGACGAACGACCGCGCCGCGGCGAGTTTGCGTGCCGAGGGCACGTGGTCGTTCGGGCCGAGGACCAGGCCGATGCGCTCATGGCCGAGGGAGGCGAGGTGGCGCCAGGCCTGCTCGACGGCGACGGCGTCGTCGCAGGACACACTGGGGAAGCCGAGGTCCTCGATGGACGCGTTGACCAGCACGACGGGGATGTTCCGCTCGGCGAGCAGCCGGTAGTGGTCGTGCGGTGCGTCGGCCTGCGCGTACAGACCGCCGGCGAAGACGACGCCGGAGACCTGCTGCTGGAGCAGCAGCTCCACGTAGTCCGCCTCGGAGACGCCGCCCTTGGTCTGGGTGCACAGCACCGGGGTGAGGCCCAGCTGGGCCAGCGCGCCGCCGATGACCTCGGCGAACGCGGGGAAGATCGGGTTCTGCAGCTCCGGCAGGACCAGGCCGACGAGCCGGGCGCGTTCACCGCGCAGCTGGGTGGGGCGTTCGTACCCCAGGACGTCGAGGGCGGTGAGCACCGCCTGCCGGGTGGGCTCGGAGACCCCGGGCTTGCCGTTGAGCACCCGGCTGACCGTGGCCTCGCTGACCCCGACCTTCTTCGCCACTTCCGCAAGTCGTCGCGTCATGGACGCAAGTCTAGCGCAAATTACGCAAGCTGCTTGCGTAACGAGAGCGGGGAGGACGCAACGCGGTGACACGTTCCTGCCCCACGCACGTGGTGCGTGGGGCAGGAACGTGTCGCTGCGGGGTCTTCGACCCGGCGCCGCCGGCGACCTGAACGCCGGCGGTGCCGGGTCAGCCCTCGGGCGGCGGAACGACCGTGAGGTGGGCGGCCGCGCCGTGCGGCCGGCGCGGGCGGCGTACCGGCGGGGCCGGGCGGCGCGGATCGCGCAGGACCATCGTCAGGCGCCGGTGGCCGAGGTCCCGCAGGGTCTGCGGGGTCTCCTCGACGATCCGGCACTCGGTCGGACCCCGGCGCGGGTCGGGGTGGAGCAGCAGCCGGACGGCACCGTCCAGACGGGTCGCGGCCTCACCGACGGCCCGGATCCAGTGCGGCAGGCCCTGCCGGTAGGCGGCCTCCATGAGCGGGTCCTGGGCGATGTCCCGGCGGAGGGCCTGGAGTTCGTGGTCGTGGCCGTACGTCTCCAGCGCGGTGCGCAGATGGGCCAGCATCGGCAGGCACCAGCCGGGCTCGTGCTCGCCCAGGATCTCGCCCGCGTCGGGGTGGAACAGGACGAAGCGGAGGAAGTTGTCGCCGGGCATGGCCGTCGGATGAGGGCGCACGCCCCGGAAGAGCGTCTCGAAGGCGCCGTTGGCCATGACCACGTCCCAGCGGTGGTCGACGACCAGGGAAGGAAAGGGCAGCGACTCCAGCAGCATGGCGTAGTCCTGGACGTACGCCCAGGTCTCGTCGGTCTCGGGGACGGCCCGCGGTGCCGGCCGCTGCCCTCCTGCCTGATGTGCCATCGGGAGGTCACCCCTCTTGCCTCTGCGGCCTTCACGCGGCGATGCGATCCTGGTGCCCAGCGACAAGTGATGTCAACTATCGTGGCATTCCATGCCGGTTGACGGCTGAAATTCGCCACAGTTGTGGCGAGACCTGGCTGTGAGTTCGACGCACCCGCTACTCTCCGGGAAGTTCACGGCGACCGCTTGCGAGATGCACGCACGCGTCTGAAACCCTCGAGAGACGTAGGAGTTCTGTCGGTGACGGATGGCTACGAGGATCCGGGCGCCGCGGCGACCGCCCAGCTGCCGGCCGTCGTCGCCCGCGTCACCGCGCTCGCCGAGCGGCTCGGCGTGCCGCACGCCGAGGTCTTCGACGTCGCGCGGCTCTCCACCGCCTGCGGGGTGCCCGAGCCGGTGGTCAAGGCGCTGCTCAGCGGACGGCCCGCCGGTGAGCCCGATGTCCAGGCACGTTTCCTCCAGCGCCTGGACCTGCTGCGCCGCACCCGGCTGAAGCCCAACGGCCGCAAGTACACCCAGCAGGAGATCGCCGACGGCGCGGGCATGTCCCGGCAGCAGGCCGGCGCCCTCATCAACGGGGACCGACGGCCCACCATGGAGCACTGCGACGCGCTGCAGCGTTTCTTCCGGGTGCACGCCGGATTCCTCACGGCGGAGGACCCGGAGGCGCTGGCGGGCGCGCTCCAGCGCACCGAGCAGGAGCTGTTGCAGAAGCTGGCCGACCGTGAGCGGGCCGCGGCGGAGGCCGCCGAGGATCCGCTGGAGCGGCTGCTGCAGGACCACGGGGTGCGCGGAATCGCCTGGCGGGCCGCACAGTTGCCCACCGACCAGCACCGGGACAAGGTCGCGGAGTGGCTCGACATGCTCCTGGAGAGCGTCAAACGGCCCGAGTCGTAAGAGCTGCGTCAGGGCTGCTTCCAGGGGATTCAGGTGTGTTTCCGGTCCGCTGAGCGGGCGAACCGGCGCGGAGCCGGACGGCGTTGTCAGTGGTGGACGGCAAGCTGGATGCGTGCGCCGTCCGACTCGGCGCACGGCGCCGCAGGGCGCGCGACCGTGACGCCTACTCGGGGAGAGCCGACCGATGCCCACCGCCGTACTGACCGACCGTGAGCGTACCGCCGTACAGGCTTACCTGCGGCTGCTGCATACGGTGCGCGCCGCCTTCGACGGGCCGCCGGACGGCGACCGGCCCGCCGTCGTCCCGCCCGCCGTGCTCGCCGAGGCGGAAGCGGCACTCGCCCGGGCCGGACTCGCGGGGAACGAGGAACAGTTCTTCCATCTGCTGCGCGAGTGGTGCCCACCCGCCTGACGCACAGCCCCGCCGATCCGCCGCCGTCACGCGAACCGGAGCGACGACGGCGGCCGTCGCGCGGCCGTCCCGGCGGGCCGTCAGGCGTGCGGCACGGTGACGGCCGTCGCGACCACTCCGCCGTGTACGAGCCAGCGGCCGTCGAAGGACTGGAGCCGGTGGCCGCCGACCAGGGGGCCGGGGACGAGGAGTTCGGCGTGCAGCGTGCCGGCCGTCCTGCCTCCCGGGGCCGGGCGGAGGGTGATGTCGGCCTCGGAGAAGTCCAGCCATTTGCGGGTGAGGGGGTACCAGGCCTTGTAGACGGACTCCTTGGCGCTGAACACGATCCGGTCCCAGTGCACGGCGGGCCGCTGTGCGGCGAGCAGCGCGACCCGCTCGGCCTCGACGGGCAGCAGGACGGACGGCCCGACGCCCTCCGGGAGCGGCCCGTGCGGTTCGGCGTCGATACCGAGGGAGGCCAGGTCGCGGACGCGGACCAGGGCGGCGGCGCAGTAGCCGTCGCAGTGGGTCATGCTGCCGGTCAGGCCGGCCGGCCAGAGCGGGACGCCCCGGTCTCCGTTGACGACGGGGTGCGCGGCCACGCCGAGCTTCTCCATGGCGCGCCGGGCGCAGCCGCGCACGGCGGCGAACTCACGGCGGCGCTTGGCCACCGCGCGCGCGACGAGCGGCTCCTCCTCCGGGTGGAGCGGGGCGTCCCACAGCGGGTCGTCACCGTGTGCCTCCACGGCCACGACCGACTCCGGGAGCAGCTCCTCGATCACCGGTGTCCTCCAGGGGCAGGATGCGGCGCAGCCGTCCCGGGGGCCCGGGGCGCTTGCGCCATTCGCGGGGGTATCCGACGGAGACCTCTTCGAAGCGGACTCCGTCGAGCCAGGTGGTGCGGGGGATGTGCAGATGGCCGTACACCATCGTGGCGACTCGGAACCGGCGGTGCCAGTCCGCGGTCAGCCCGGTGCCGCACCACATGGCGAATTCGGGGTACCACAGGACCTCGGTGGGGTGCCGGTCCAGCGGGTAGTGGTTGGCGAGCACGGTCGGCAGGTCCGCGGGCAGCGCGGCGAGCCTGCGCTCCGTCTCGGCGACCCGGGCCCGGCACCAGTCCTCCCGGGTCGGGTACGGGTCGGGATGCAGCAGCTGCTCGTCGTTGCAGACGATGCCCGTGCTCCGGGCGTAGGCCAGGCCCTCGGCCTTGGTGGCGCTGCCGGCCGGCAGGAACGAGTAGTCGTACAGCAGGAACAGCGGGGCCACGGCCACCGGGCCGCCGGGGCCCTCCCACACCGGGTAGGGGTCCTCGGGCGTGAGCACGCCCAGTTCCCGGCAGAGTCCGACCAGGTGCTCGTAGCGGGCGAGGCCGCGCAGCCGGACCGGGTCGCGCGGGTGCGTCCACAGCTCGTGGTTGCCCGGCGTCCAGATCACCTTGCGGAAGCGCTCCGCGAGGGTGGCGAGGGCCCAGCGGATGTCGGCGACGGTCTCGGCGACGTCTCCGGCCACGATCAGCCAGTCGTCCTCGCCGTCCGGCCGCATCCGCTCCACGAGGGAGCGGTTGTCGGGGTACCCGACGTGCAGGTCGCTGACGGCGAGCAGCTGTCCGGCCCCGGTCGTCGACTCCACCGCGCGCCCCCTCCCGATCACCGTCCCGCCGTCACCACCAGAACACATTCGGGGACGGCGGACAAGAGGCGCCGGACCGCGCACGGGCGTCCGGCACGGCTCGGCGTACGACCGCGGACCGGCTCGGCGTACGACCGCGGACCGGCTCGGGGCGGCCGGATCGGGCCGGCCACGCGGCCGTCGGCGGGTGGGGCGACGACCGCCGCCGGGCCGCCGCCGGCGGGCGCGAGCCCTTGGGACAGCGCCCGGGAATCCGTAACATCCGCGTTGCACGCGGGGGCTCTTGAAAGCCGTATGATCGCCCCAACACCGGCGCCCCTCAATCCCCTTCGCACAGGGCCGTTCGGCGTCCCTTCCTTCCTTCTGCCCGGGCACGGGTCGCCGAGCCATGCCCGCACACCCCCGAAAGGCGGCCCTGCATGGTCTCTCGCGTACGCGTATGGCTCAACCGCACGTACGCGGAGAACGTGTTCTTCATGGATCAGCTGCGGAGGAATCCCAGCGACCGCGCGGTGGAGATCCACGCCACGCACGGGGACCCGGACTCCCCCGTGCTGGCCGCCGCCGACACCGCCGACCTGGAGCCGGAGGGCCTGTCCCCGGCGGGCTACGTGGAGTACGCCCTCGACCAGTGCGCCCGGCGCGGCATCGACGTGTTCGTGCCCCGTCTGCACCAGTCCGCGATCGTGCGGCACCGGGCCGATTTCGCGGCGGTGGGAACGGCGCTGCTGGCGCCGACGCCCGAGGCCGTGGCCGTGTTCGAGGACAAGGCGACCGCGTACGAGGCCGTCCGTTCGGTGGGGGTCCCGGTGCCGCCCTGGTGGCGGGTCCGGACGGCGGACGAACTGCTGGCCGCTGTCGAGGAGTTGGAGTCGGCCGGACACAAGGCGTGCTTCAAGCCGGCGGCAGGCGCGGGCGGGGTCGGCTTCCGGGTGATCACCCGGGCCCCCTTCTCGCTGGCGAACCTCGCCGGCTTCCCCGGCCCGCACGTGCAGCTGGACCTGGTCGTCGAGGCGCTGGCGCGGGCCGGGGAACCGGTGGACTGGCTGGTGATGCCGCGCCTGGAGCAGCCGGAGGTGTCCGTCGACTGCCTGACCGGCCCGGACAACGTGGTGCGGCTCGCGGTGGGCCGTACCAAGAACGGCCGCCGCCGGGGCTTCACGCTGGACGAGCGGTGGCTGGCACCGGCCCGCCTGATCGCCGGCGGCTTCGGTCTGCACCACCTGTCCAACATCCAGTTCCGCATGTTCGGCGACCACCCGGTGCTGCTCGACGTCAACACCCGGCCCGCCGGCGGCCTGCACCAGCTGGCACTCTGCGGGATCAACGCGCCCTGGGCAGCCGTGCAGTTGGCGCTCGGCGAGGACCCGGGGACCGTGGAACCGCCGTTCCTCGGGCAGGACTACACGGTGGTGTCCGGACCGCGCCCGCTGGCACCCGTGACGCTCCCCCGGCAGCGGACGGGACCGGCGGAGGTCCTGCTGCCGGCCGTACCCGCTCCCGCGCAGTCGGCCTCGGCGGCGCAGGCGCTGCCCCTCTGACCGGTTCCCGTCGGTCCACCGGTATGGACCAATCCCGCTCTTCTCCTTGACAGCGGGATTGGTCCATACCAAATTCATTGGCGCACCTGTTCCGCACCTCCCGCACTCCCCGACACCCCCATCCCCACAGGGAGAACGCGTGCGTCATCTACTCGGGCGTTCCAGACGCCGGCTCCTCGCCGTCCTCGGCTCCGCGGCCCTCGCACTCGGCGGGGCCGTGGCCCTTCCCGGTACGGCCCATGCGGCCAACGTCCTCACCAACCCCGGCTTCGAGTCGGGCGGCCTGTCCCCCTGGACCTGTTCCGGCAACCTCGGCTCGGTCGTCTCCTCCCCCGTACACGGCGGTTCCAAGGCCCTGCAGGGAGCGGTGACTTCGAACGACAACGCGCAGTGCAGCCAGACCGTCGCGGTCCAGCCGAACACCACGTACAAACTGACCGGCTGGGTCCGTGGCAGCTACGTGTACCTCGGCGTGAACGGCGGCGCCTCCACCTGGACCTCCTCCCCGTCCGCGTACAGCCAGCTCAGCGTCTCCTTCACCACGGGCGCCTCGCAGACCAGCGCCACCGTCTACGTGCACGGCTGGTACGCCCAGGGCACCTACTACGCCGACGACATCGGCCTGGACGGTCCCGGCGGCGGGGGCGGCGGTGACACCCAGGCGCCGACCGCGCCGAGCGGGCTCGCCTCCACCGGCAAGACCTCGTCGAGCGTGTCGCTGAAGTGGAACGCCGCCACGGACAACGTGGGGGTGACGGCGTACGACATCTACAGCGGCGCCAACCAGCTCCTGAGCGTGTCCGGCACGTCGGCCACCGTCAGCGGGCTGTCGCCCAGCACGTCGTACACCTTCACCGTGAAGGCGCGGGACGCGGCCGGCAACACCTCGCCCGCCTCCAACGCGGTCGCCGTGACGACCGACGCGGGCGGTGGCGGCGGCACCGGCTTCAAGCAGGCCGCGCCCTACCTGTACGAGGGCTGGGGCGATCCCCCGAGCCCGACCACGGTGATGAACGCGACCGGGGCCAAGTGGTTCACGATGGCGTTCGTCCTGGACTCCGGCGGCTGCACGCCGGCCTGGGACGGCAGCCGGGCACTGACCGGCGGCGTGGACCAGACGGCTATCAACCAGATCCGGTCCGCGGGCGGTGACATCGTCCCGTCGTTCGGCGGCTGGCAGGGCAGCAAGCTCGGCGCCAACTGCTCGTCCGCGAGCGCGCTCGCCGGTGCCCTGCAGAAGGTGATCGACGCCTACGGTCTGAAGGCCGTGGACATGGACATCGAGAACACCGACGAGTTCGAGAACGAGGCCGTGCAAGCGAGGATCCTGACCGCGCTCAAGACGGTCAAGGCCGACAACCCCGGCCTGCGGACCATCGTCACCTTCGGCACGTCCACCACGGGCCCGACGTACTACGGCAACCGGCTCATCGAGCAGGCCCAGTCGCTCGGCGCGAACATCGACGTGTTCACCATCATGCCGTTCGACTTCGGCGGCGGTTCGGACATGTACGGCAGCACCGTGAACGCGGCGGAGGGGCTGAAGAACAAGCTGAAGTCCACCTTCGGCTGGGACGACGCGACCGCCTACGCCCACATCGGCATCTCGGGCATGAACGGGCTGTCCGACCAGCAGGAGACGACCACGCCGGCGATCTGGACCCAGATCCGCGACTGGGCGAACTCGCACCACATCGCCCGGCTCGCCTTCTGGTCCGTCAACCGCGACCGGCCCTGCCCGGGCGGCGGTGTCGCCGAGAACTGCTCCGGCATCAGCCAGAGCACCTGGCAGTTCACCTCGATCACGGCCGGGTTCACCGGCTGACGATCGCCCCCGGTACCGCGGAGGGCCGCTCGGCGGAGCGGCCCTCCGCGCTCACTTCAGATACGCGAGACCCGGGTGGGCCCGGGTGTAGCCCTCCAGCAGCCGGCGGGAGACGGTGACCGAGTCGACCAGCGGATGCAGCGCGAACGCCTTCACGGCCGTCCTACGGGATCCGGACGCGGCGGCGGCGAGCACCTCCCGCTCGACGGCCTTGACCGCGCACACGAGGCCGGTGGCGTGACCGGGCAGCGGGTCCGCGGCCAGCGGGTGGGCGCCATTGGCGTCGACCAGGCACGGGACCTCGACGACCGCGTCGGCGTCGAGGGCGGACAGGGTCGAGCGGTTGCGCACGTTGAGGATCAGCGTGGCGCGCTCGTCCCGGGCGATGGCGCGCATCAGGGCGAGGGCCACCTCCTCGTAGCCGCCGGACAGATCGGCCTCCTCGCGGTCGCCGGCGCCGGCGCTCTCCCGGTTCTCGGCCATGTACGTCGCCTCGCGCTCGGCGCGGGTGCGGTCCCAGGCCGCCAGGGCGGAGACACCGGGGTCGTCCGCCTCCTCGTAGAACCTGGCCTGCTGGTCGCGCAGGAAGGCGCCCCGGGTCTGCTCCGCCTCCTGGTAGGCGCGGACCGTCTCCCGGTTGAAGTAGTAGTAGTGCAGGTACTCGTTGGGGATCGCGCCCAGCGACGCGAGCCACTCGGTACCGAAGAGCCTTCCCTCCTCGAAGGAGCCGAGCAGCGCGGGATCGGCCAGCAGGTCGGGCAGCCGGTCGCGTCCGGCGACGCGCAGGCCGCGCACCCAGCCGAGGTGGTTGAGACCGACGTAGTCGACGAACGCCTCGCCGGGGCCGGCGCCCAGGACCCGGGCGATACGGCGGCCCAGGCCGACCGGCGAGTCGCAGATGCCGATGACGCGGTCGCCGAGGTGGCGGGACATGGCTTCGGTGACCAGTCCGGCCGGGTTGGTGAAGTTGATGACCCACGCGTCCGGGGCGATACGGGCCACCCGACGGGCGATGTCGACGGCGACGGGCACGGTGCGCAGACCGTAGGCGATCCCGCCCGCGCCGACGGTCTCCTGACCGAGCACGCCCTCGGCGAGGGCCACCCGCTCGTCCTCCGTGCGGCCCTCCAAGCCCCCGACACGGATCGCCGAGAAGACGAAGTCGGCGCCGCGCAGGGCCTCGTCGAGGTCGGTGGTGGCGGTCACCCGGGGCGGGTCGGACACACCGGCGGCCTGTTCGGCCAGGACCCGGGTCACCGCGCGCAGCCGCCGGTCGTCCAGGTCGTGCAGGACGACCTCGGTGACCCGCCCCTCGGCGTGATCGGTCAGCAGTGCCCCGTACACGAGCGGCACCCGGAACCCGCCGCCGCCCAGAATCGTCAGCCTCACACCCGCACCCTTCCGCACGCCCACGCCTCGCCGTCTTCCTCGCGGACCACCTTGTCAGCACCGGAGGGTCGCACCCCCACCAGGCGGCCATCGACTCCACGCCGCGTCTTCAGGGCGGCTTCATCCGAGGGTTCCGGGCCCGGGGGATCGTACGGTGCGTGAGCGACGCAGGAGCGGCCGGACCCGTGGGCGCCGGACCGCGGGACACCCGTGCGGACGGCCGTGACCACGCCGAGCCGGTACGGGGCGAGGCCGCCGCGGTCCGCATCCGGTGCCACCGGCACGAGGGCATCGTGGTCACCAACCAGCAGCGCGTCCGGGGGCTCGCCGGGCTGACGGCCACCTGGGAGCTCACCCTGGCCGACGGACGGACCCTGACCGCCCCGGCCGCACTGCCCGATCTCCGGCCGGGCGAGACCGCGTCCGTACCGCTGCCGCTGAAGCTCCCGAAGAACGACGGCGCGATCCGGCTGACACTGCGAGTGCTGACGGCCGAGGACCGACCCCGTGCACCACGCGGCACAGAGGTGTGCGCCCCCCGGGTCGTGCTCCGGCCGACAGCCGCTCCCCGCCGCCTCACCGGAAACCCGACGGCGGCAGAGCCCTCGCGTCTCACCGCCGACCGCGCAGCGGACGAACCACCGCAGCACCTCATCCCCGACCGGACCGCGGAAGAACCCCCGCCCCCGGCCACCGACCGCCCGGCAGGCGAACCCCCGCAGCACCTCACCACCGACCCGCCGGCGGCAGAGCCCCCGCACCTCACCCCCGACCGGACTGCTGACAGATCTCCGCCGGGCTCCCCCACCGGCGCAGCCACGGCGGACGACCGCCGGCAGCACCCCACCGACGACCGAGGAACGGCCGAGCGCCCACCGGTCCCCGCCGACAGCCGGACAACGGCAGGCGACCCCGGCCAGGACATCGCCGCCGACGGCACTGCGAGGGGCAACGGCCAGGCCCCGCCGGCGGCCGAACAGAGGCGGCCGGCCCCCGGCAGGAAGACGGCGGCAACCGGATCCCCGCACGGCACAGCGCCCGCGTCCCGCTCAGACCGTGCCGCCGAAGAAGACCCGCACCTCCTGGATCCGGCCGTCCCGCACGGTGATCGCCTCGATGTTGCGGTAGCGGCCGCCGGTGACCGGGGCGTACTCGTAGTGGGCGAGGACCAGTTCCTCGTCCACGGCGACGATGTGCAGGATCCGGTAGTCGGTGAAGTGGTCGGCGGTGGGGAAGCAGCGCTCGAAGAACGCCGTCCTGTCGATGTGGTCGTCCTGCGGGCTGGTGAAGGTGAAGTCGTCGGCGTAGAGCGGAAGGGCCGCCTCGCGGTCCTGTGACCGGTAGTGGCGGAAGGCCGCCTCGACGACGCTGGCCGGGGAACCGTTCATACGCTGTCCTCGGTCGGGAGCGGGACCGTACCCCGCCACGATAGGCCCGGGCGGGCGGCCCCGGGCGGAGGGCGGCGCCGCGCGTCCTCACCGGAATCGGCGACCGGCAGTCGAAGAGCGAGCCGACGGCCCGCATGCCCGCGAGCGGCCCCGACGACGCGTGCTCTGAGCGGCTTCGGGTGGCTTCGGGCGGTGAACTCCCGTACACGGCAAGGACTTTCCTTGCTTCAAGTCTTGACGACCGACGGACCGGGGAGCACATTGGCCGCATCTTGAGAGCGCTCTCAGATCGGCGTGGGAGCGCTCTCACAGCCCCCGCACGCTCACACCGAGAGGCTCCCTCATGAGCGCATCCCCCGGCCTGCCCAGACCCCGCCCGCTGCGGCGGGCGTTCGTCGCCGCGGCGGCGACGCTCGGCCTCACGGCCGCCGTCGCCATGGCGGCCACCGCGCCCGCCGACGCCTCCGCGCCCACGCCCCCGTCGGGCTGGACACAGGTCTTCGCGGACGACTTCGACGGCGCGGCAGGCTCCGGTGTCAACACCGCGAACTGGCAGTACGACACCGGGACTTCCTACCCGGGCGGCGCGGCCGACTGGGGCACCGGCGAGGTCGAGACGATGACCACGAGCACCAGCAACGTCGCGCTGGACGGCAGCGGCAATCTGCTCATCACCCCGCGCCGGGACGCGTCCGGCAACTGGACCTCCGGCCGGATCGAGAGCACCCGCAGCGACTTCCAGCCCCCCTCGGGCGGCAAGCTGCGCGTCCAGGCCCGGATCCAGATGCCCAATGTCACCGGGGCCGCGGCGAAGGGCTACTGGCCGGCGTTCTGGATGCTCGGGTCACCGTTCCGCGGCAACTACTGGAACTGGCCGGGCGTCGGTGAGCTGGACATCATGGAGAACGTCCAGGGCCTGAACACCGACTGGTCCACCGTGCACTGCGGCACGAACCCCGGCGGCCCCTGCAACGAGACCACCGGCATCGGCGGCTCGACCTCCTGCACCGGTTCCACCTGTCAGGCCGGTTTCCACACCTACGCGATGGAGTGGGACCGCTCGACCAGCCCCGAGGAGATCCGCTTCTACCTCGACGGCGTCAACTTCCACACGGTGCGGGCGAACCAGGTCGACGCGACCACCTGGGCCAACGCCACGAACCATGGCTACTTCCTCATCCTCAACGTGGCGATGGGCGGCGGCTTCCCGGGCGCGTTCGGCGGCGGCCCCGACGGCGGCACCGAGCCCGGTCACCCGATGGTCGTCGACTACGTGCAGGTCCTCCGGTCCTCGGGCGGCGGCACCACTCCCCCGCCGTCCGGCAACCGGGACGCCTACAGCGCCATCCAGGCCGAGTCCTACGACGGCCAGTCCGGCATCGGCACCGAGACCACCACGGACACGGGCGGCGGCCAGGACATCGGCTACATAGCCAACGGGGACTGGGCTCAGTACAAGGGGGTCGACTTCGGCTCGAACGCCGCCAGGCAGTTCTACGCCCGGGTCGCCAGCGGTGCCGGGAACGGGGTCAGCGGGCTGGTCGAGGTGCGCCTGGACAGCCGGAGCAACGCCCCCGTCGGCAGTTTCGCGGTGGGCGACACGGGCGGATGGCAGTCCTGGCGTACGGTCCCGGCCAACATCGGCGCGGTGACCGGCACGCACGACGTGTACCTCACCTTCAGCAGCGGCCAGCCGGCCGACTACGTGAACGTGAACTGGTTCGACTTCGGGCACTGACCCGGGGCACCGAAGCAAGGCCCGCGGCGGCGCGGGGGCCGGTCCCGACCGGGGCGGCCCCGGCGTCGCCGTACAGCCGTGCCCGGGGCACGACCCGTCGCTGCCCCGGAGGAGGTCCTAGCGCAGCTCCGCCCGGAACGCGGCCGGGGTGCGGCCGGTGTGCAGGTGGAAGAACTTGGAGAAGTTCGCCGCGTCGGGGAAGCCCACGGCGGCGCCGACGCGGCCGATCGGCAGGTCCGTGTGGGCGAGGAGGCGTTTGGCCTCCAGGGCGACGCGCTTGTCGATGAAGCCCTTCGGTGTCCCGCCGGTGGCCGCGCGGACGGCCCGGACGAGGGTGCGGCGGGAGTATCCGAGCGCGTCGGCGTAGGCGCTGACGCTGTGGTTGGCGGGGAAGCCCTGTTCGACGGCGTCCCGGAAGCGGGTGAAGGTGCTGTCCGTCTGCTGCCGCGAGGCCCGCGAGGAGCTGGCCGCGAGATGGGCGAGGCGCAGCAGGAACGCCGTCAGGGAGTGTCTGAGGACGGCCGTGTGCAGGCTGAGCGGGAGCGTCGCGGTGTCCTCGTACTCGCGGCGCAGCTGGTCGAGGGCCGCCTGGAGTGCGGTGAGCTGCGCGGGACCGGGGCGCAGCAGCGGCGGGAGGTCGTAGCGGTACAGGCCGGTGGCCTCGACGGTGGCACGCGGGAGGAATCCGGGCTGCATGGTCAGCACGGTTCCGCGGTACACGCACTCGCGGGAGAACCGGTGGACCTGTCCGGGGCGGATCCACAGCAGGTCGCCGGCCATGGCCTCGTACTCGGTGAAGTCGACCATGTGCCGGACCGGGCCGTCGGTGAAGAGCATGACCACGTGGAAGTCGATGCGGTGGACGCGATGAAGGGGGGCGTCGGCGTGCCAGGTGCGGTCGGTTCCCATGCCGCCGATCTGTATGCCGACGCCGCCGACGGCCAGTTCCGCGGGGAAGGGGAAGGTTCTGATCCCGTCGCCGTCCGCGCCGCGGTCGCCGTGGGCGCCGCCGTCGCCTTCCGTGGCGCCGTCGGCCGCTTCGCGGGTTCTGTCAGCCATGTCCTTTTCGTGCCGTCCCTGTCGCGCGATCACTGTCCCAGATTCACCACAGGCTGACACACCCTGCCCTTCCTTCGAAAAAGTCAGACTTTTAAGTTTGAACGTGTCCGGCCAGCACACCGCACTATGCGAGGACTTCTTGAAGATGAGCACGCAGACCTCCGACAGCTTCGAGTGGACCGACCTCGACCGGCGCGCCGTGGATACCGCCCGCCTCCTGGCGGCCGATGCGGTGCAGAAGGTAGGCAACGGACACCCGGGCACCGCGATGAGCCTGGCTCCTGCCGCGTATACGATCTTTCAAAAGGTGATGCGTCATGACCCCGCTGACCCGGAGTGGGCCGGCCGTGACCGCTTCGTCCTGTCCCCGGGCCACACCTCGCTGACCCTGTACACCCAGTTGTTCCTCGCGGGGTACGAGCTGGAACTGGACGACCTGAAGGCGTTCCGCACCCACGGTTCGAAGACTCCGGGCCACCCCGAGTACGGCCACACCGCCGGTGTGGAGACGACCACGGGACCGCTCGGCCAGGGTGTCGCGAACGCCGTCGGCATGGCGATGGCCGCCCGCTACGAGCGCGGCCTGTTCGACCCGGAGGCCCCCGAGGGCACCTCCCCGTTCGACCACACCGTCTGGGCGATCGTCTCCGACGGCGACCTGGAGGAGGGCGTCTCCGCCGAGGCCTCCTCGCTCGCCGGCCACCAGCGGCTCGGCAACCTGGTCCTCCTCTACGACGACAACCACATCTCGATCGAGGGCGACACCGCGACCGCGTTCTCCGAGGACGTGCTGAAGCGGTACGAGGCCTACGGCTGGCACACCCGGCGGATCGAGCCGACCGCCGACGGCGACGTCGACGTGCCCGCCCTCCACGCCGCCCTGGAGGCCGCGAAGGCCGAGACCGGGCGCCCCTCCCTCATCGCGATGCGCACGATCATCGCCTGGCCGGCCCCGAACGCGCGGAACACCGAGGCCTCCCACGGCTCGGCGCTCGGCGAGGACGAGATCGCCGCGACCAAGCGCGTCCTCGGCTTCGACCCCGAGCGGACCTTCGAGGTGGCCGACGAGGTCCTGCGGCACACCCGTCGGGCCCTGGACCGGGGCGCCGAGGCACACGCGGCCTGGGACAAGCGGATCGCCGAGTGGCGCACGACCGACCCGGAGCGGGCCGTCCTCTTCGACCGGATCGGCAAGGGCGAGCTGCCCGAGGGCTGGGAGGACGCCCTGCCCGTCTTCGAGGAGGGCAAGTCGGTCGCCACCCGTGCCGCCTCCGGCAAGGTGCTCCAGGCTCTCGGCCCGATCCTGCCCGAGCTGTGGGGCGGCTCCGCCGACCTCGCCGGCTCCAACAACACCACCATCGACAAGACGTCCTCCTTCCTGCCGAGGGGCAACCCGCTGCCCGAGGCCGACCCGTACGGCCGAACCGTGCACTTCGGTATCCGCGAGTTCTCCATGGCCGCGGAGATGAACGGCATCGCGCTGCACGGAAACACCCGGATCTACGGCGGCACCTTCCTGGTGTTCTCCGACTACATGCGCAACGCCGTCCGTATGTCGGCGCTGATGCAGCTGCCGGTGACGTACGTGTGGACGCACGACTCCATCGGTCTCGGCGAGGACGGCCCCACCCACCAGCCCGTCGAGCACCTGGCCTCGCTGCGCGCCATTCCGGGGCTGAACGTCGTCCGCCCGGCCGACGCCAACGAGACCGCGATCGCCTGGGCCGAGATCCTGAAGAGGCACGCCACGAACCCCGCCCCGCACGGGCTCGCGCTCACCCGCCAGGGCGTGCCGGTGTACGCGCCCGACGAGGACGCGGCCAAGGGCGGCTACGTCCTGCGCGAGTCCTCGACGGAGGTCCCGGAGGTGATCATCATCGCGACGGGCTCCGAGGTGCACCTCGCCGTGGCCGCGCGCGAGCGGCTGGAGGCCGAGGGGATCGGTACCCGGGTGGTGTCGATGCCGTCCGTGGAGTGGTTCGAGGAGCAGCCGCGCGAGTACCGCGAGCGGGTGCTGCCGCCCGCCGTCCGGGCCCGGGTCGCCGTGGAGGCCGGCATCGGCCTGACCTGGCACCGGTTCACCGGCGACGCCGGACGCATCGTCTCCCTGGAGCACTTCGGTGCCTCCGCGGACGCCTCGACCCTGTTCGCCGAATTCGGCTTCACCCCCGAGGACGTCGCCGCCGCAGCCCGCGAGTCGCTCGCTGCCGCGCGCGCCTGATCCGAACGCGACAAGAAAGATGAGTACCGTGACCGAAGCAATCGCCACCGCCGGAGCCCTGAAGCGCCTGTCCGACGAGGGTGTCTCCATCTGGCTGGACGACCTGTCGCGCACCCGGATCACCTCGGGCAACCTGGCCGGTCTGATCGAGAACCGCAACGTCGTCGGTGTGACCACCAACCCGTCGATCTTCCAGGCCGCCATAGGCTCCGGCGAGGGCTACGAGGAGCAGCTGACCGATCTCGCCGTACGCGGGGTCACGGTCGACGAGGCCGTACGGATGATGACGACCGCCGACGTCCGCGCCGCCGCCGACGTGCTGCGCCCGGTGTACGACGCCACCGGCGGGCGGGACGGCCGGGTCTCCATCGAGGTCGACCCGCGGCTCGCCCACGACACCGGGGCCACCGTCGCCGAGGCCAAGCAGCTCGCCTGGCTGGTGGACCGGCCCAACGTGATGATCAAGATCCCGGCCACCCGGGCGGGTCTCCCGGCGATCACCGAGGTCATCGGCCTGGGCATCAGCGTCAACGTGACGCTGATCTTCTCGCTGGAGCGCTACCGCGAGGTCATGGCCGCCTACCTGGCCGGTCTGGAGAAGGCCCGCGAGCGGGGAGTCGACCTGTCGGCGATCCACTCGGTGGCGTCCTTCTTCGTCTCCCGCGTGGACGCCGAGATCGACGGGCGGCTGACCGCCCTCGGCACCGACGAGGCCCGGGCGCTCAGGGGCCGCGCGGCCCTCGCCAACGCCCGCCTCGCCTACCAGGCCTACGAGGAGGTCTTCGCCTCCGCGCGCTGGACCGCCCTCGCCGGGGACAAGGCGAACCGGCAGCGGCCGCTGTGGGCGTCCACCGGGGTGAAGGACCCCGCGTACAAGGACACCCTGTACGTGGACGAACTCGTCGCGCCGGGCACCGTCAACACCATGCCGGAGGCCACCCTGATCGCCGCGGCCGACCACGGCGAGATCACCGGCGACACCGTGACCGGCGGCTACGCGCAGGCCCACGCCGACCTGGCCGCCGTGGAGCGGCTCGGCATCTCCTACGACGAGGTCGTCCAGAAGCTCGAGGACGAGGGCGTCGCCAAGTTCGAGGCGGCCTGGCAGGACCTGCTGCAGGCCGTCACCAGGTCCCTGGACAGCAAGGGAGTTGACGCGTAATGACGAACCAGGCTCCGGAGGCCCCGGCCGCGCGACAGGACGTCCGCGTGCCGGTGGCCCCGGCCGCCGACTGGGTGAACCCGCTCCGGGACACCCGTGATCGCCGGCTCCCCCGCATCGCGGGCCCGTCCGGTCTGGTCATCTTCGGCGTGACCGGTGACCTGTCCCGCAAGAAGCTCATGCCGGCCGTCTACGACCTGGCCAACCGCGGCCTGCTGCCGCCGGGCTTCTCCCTCGTCGGGTTCTCCCGCCGGGACTGGGAGGACCAGGACTTCGCGCAGGTCGTGCACGACGCCGTGCGCGAGCACTCGCGCACCCCGTTCCGGGAGGAGGTGTGGCAGCAGCTCGCCGAGGGCATGCGGTTCATCCCCGGCGACTTCGACGACGACACCGCCTTCAAGCAGCTGAAGGACGCCGTCGACGAGCTGGACGCCTCCCGCGGCACCGGCGGCAACTTCGCGTACTACCTCTCGGTGCCGCCGAAGTTCTTCCCCAAGGTCGTGCAGCAGCTGAAGAAGCACGGCCTGGCGAGCCCCCCGGAGGGCTCGTGGCGGCGCGCGGTCATCGAGAAGCCGTTCGGCCACGACCTGGCCAGCGCGCGCGAGCTGAACGCGATCGTGCACGAGGTGTTCGAGCCGGACCAGGTGTTCCGGATCGACCACTACCTCGGCAAGGAGACCGTCCAGAACATCCTGGCGCTGCGCTTCGCCAACCAGATGTACGAGCCGATCTGGAACCGCAGTTACGTCGACCACGTGCAGATCACGATGGCGGAGGACATCGGCATCGGCGGCCGGGCCGGCTACTACGACGGCATCGGCGCCGCCCGTGACGTCATCCAGAACCACCTGCTCCAGTTGATGGCGCTCACCGCCATGGAGGAGCCGATCGCGTTCGACGCGGAGGCGCTGCTCACGGAGAAGCTGAAGGTGCTGAAGTCGGTGCGGCTGCCGCAGGAGCTGGGCCGCAGCACCGTGTTCGGGCAGTACGTGGGCGGCTGGCAGGGCGGCGAGAAGGTCGTCGGCTACCTGGAGGAGGACGGCATCGACCCCCAGTCGAAGACCGACACCTTCGCCGCGATCAAGCTGGGCATCGACAACCGCCGCTGGGCGGGCATCCCGTTCTACCTGCGCGCCGGCAAGCGGCTCGGCCGCCGGGTCACCGAGATCGCGGTGGTCTTCAAGCGGGCCCCGCACTCGCCGTTCGACGCCACGGCCACCGAGGAGCTGGGCCAGAACGCGATCGTCATCCGCGTCCAGCCCGACGAGGGCATGACCGTGCGGTTCGGGTCGAAGGTGCCGGGCACGTCCATGGAGATCCGGGACGTCTCGATGGACTTCGCCTACGGCGAGTCCTTCACCGAGTCCAGCCCCGAGGCGTACGAGCGCCTCATCCTGGACGTGCTGCTCGGCGACGCCAATTTGTTCCCCCGTCACCAGGAAGTGGAAGAGTCCTGGAAGATCCTCGACCCGATCGAGGAGTACTGGGCGGCGCACGGCAGGCCGGCGCAGTACGCGTCGGGCAGCTGGGGACCGAGGGAAGCGGACGAGATGCTCGCACGAGACGGACGGAGCTGGCGCAGGCCATGAAGATCGACCTGACCGACACCACGGCAAGCAAGATCAACAAGGCGCTGGTGCAGGGCCGCCGCGCCATCGGCACACCGGCCGTGGGCATGGTCCTGACGATGGTCATCGTCACGGACGAGGAGAACGCCTACGACTCGATCAAGGCCGCCGAGGAGGCCTCGCACGAGCACCCCTCGCGCACCCTGGTCGTCATCAAGCGGCACGCCCGCACCCTGCGCGACCGCACCGCCTCCCGGCTCGACGCGGAGGTCCGGGTCGGCTCCGAGGCGGGCACCGGCGAGACGGTCGTCCTGCGCACCTACGGCGAGGTGTCCGACCACGCCGACTCGGTCGTCCTGCCGCTGCTGCTGCCGGACGCCCCGGTGGTCGTGTGGTGGCCGGTGGACGCGCCCGAGGCACCGGCCAAGGATCCCCTGGGCGCGCTGGCCCAGCGGCGGATCACCGACCTGTACGCGGTCGAGCGGCCCATGGAGGTCCTGAACAACCGCGCCCGCACCTACGCCCCCGGCGACACCGACCTCGCCTGGACCCGGCTCACGCTGTGGCGGTCCATGCTGGCCGCCGCGCTGGACCAGGCACGCGTGAAGGTGACGTCGGCGGCCGTCGAGGCCGAGGCCGACAACCCCAGCGCCGAGCTGCTGGCCCGCTGGCTTGAGGCCCGGCTGCACGTCTCCGTGGACCGCGTGGTCACCGCCGGACCCGTCGTCACCGCCGTGAAGCTGGGTACCGGTACCGGCGAGATCGTCATCGACCGCCCCGAGGGCCCCCTCGCGACCCTGACCCTGCCGGGCCAGCCGCCGCGCACCCTCGCCCTGAAGGTCCGCCCCACCTCCGAACTCATCGCCGAGGAGCTGCGCCGCCTCGACGCCGACGAGATGTACGCCATCGCCCTGACGGGCGAGGCAGCCAAGGAGAACGCCTGACATGTCCGACGCCCCGTCAGACACCACCGAGCTCACCCGCCGGCCCGAGTGGACGGCCCTGGCCGACCATCGCGCCAAACAGCAGCCGCACCTGCGCGAGCTGTTCGCGACCGACCCCGGCCGCGCCGAGCGCTACGTCGTCGAGGTCGGCGACCTCCGCATCGACTACAGCAAGCACCTGATCACCGACGAGACGCTGCGGCTGCTGCGCGAGCTGGCCGCCGCGAGGGACGTGTTCGCGTTGCGGGACGCGATGTTCCGTGGTGAGCGGATCAATGTGACCGAGAACCGGGCGGTGCTGCACACGGCGTTGCGTGCGCGGCGGGACGCGGTGGTCGAGGTCGATGGTGAGAACGTCGTGCCCGCTGTGCATGCCGTGTTGGAGAAGATGGCCGGTTTCGCGGACCGGGTGCGTTCGGGTGAGTGGCGGGGTCATACCGGCCGGCGTATCCGGAACGTGGTCAACGTCGGGATCGGTGGGTCGGATCTGGGCCCGGCGATGGCCTACGAGGCGCTGCGTGCTTTCACCGACCGTGATCTGACGGTGCGTTTCGTCTCCAACGTGGACGGTGCGGATCTGCACGAGGCCACGCGGGATCTGGATCCGGCCGAGACGCTGTTCGTGATCGCGTCGAAGACGTTCACCACGATCGAGACGATCACCAACGCGACGTCCGCCCGTAAGTGGGTGCTGGACGCGCTGGGCGACGAATCGGCGGTGGCGCGGCATTTCGTGGCGCTGTCGACGAACGCCGAGAAGGTGGCGGAGTTCGGTATCGACGTGGCGAACATGTTCGAGTTCTGGGACTGGGTGGGGGGCCGGTACTCCTACGACTCCGCGATCGGCCTGTCGTTGATGATCGCGATCGGTCCGGACCGGTTCCGGCAGATGCTCGATGGTTTCCATCTGGTCGACGAGCATTTCCGCACGGCGCCGGCGGAGGCGAACGCGCCGTTGCTGATGGGTCTGCTGGGGATCTGGTACGGCAACTTCCATGACGCGCAGTCGCATGCGGTGCTGCCGTACTCGCATTACCTGTCGCGGTTCACGGCGTATCTGCAGCAGCTGGACATGGAGTCCAACGGCAAGTCGGTGCAGCGTGACGGTGAGCCGGTGCACTGGCAGACGGGTCCGGTGGTGTGGGGCACGCCGGGCACCAACGGGCAGCATGCCTACTACCAGTTGCTCCATCAGGGCACCAAGCTGATCCCGGCGGACTTCATCGGGTTCGCCCGTCCGGTCGGCGAGCTGCGCGGGGAGCTGAAGGACCAGCATGATCTGCTGATGGCGAACTTCTTCGCGCAGACGCAGGCCCTGGCGTTCGGCAAGACCGCCGAGGAGGTCCGTGCGGAAGGTGTCGCCGAGGAGCAGGTCGCGCACCGCACGTTCGGCGGCAACCGTCCCACCACCACGATCCTGGCCCGGGAGCTGACCCCGTCGGTCCTCGGTCAGCTCGTCGCGCTGTACGAGCACAAGGTGTTCGTCCAGGGCGCGGTCTGGAACATCGACTCCTTCGACCAGTGGGGCGTCGAACTCGGCAAGGTCCTCGCCAAACGCGTCGAACCCGCCCTCACCGAAGGCGCCGACGTCCCCGGCCTCGACCCCTCCACCAAAGCACTCGTCGCCGCCTACCGCACTCTCAAGAACGCTCAGGAGAACTGATCATGCAGCTCGGTCTCATCGGTCTCGGCAAGATGGGCGGCAACATGCGCGAGCGGATCCGCCGCGCCGGCCACACCGTCATCGGCTACGACCGCAATCCCGAAGTCTCCGACGTCAAGAGCCTCGCCGAGCTGGTCGAGAAGCTGGACGCGCCCCGCCGCGTGTGGGTGATGGTCCCGGCCGGCACCGCCACCCAGGGCGTCATCGACGAGCTCAAGGACCTGCTGTCCGAGGGCGACACCGTCATCGACGGCGGCAACTCCCGCTGGACCGACGACGAGAAGCACGCCGCCGAACTCGGCATCAAGGGCATCGGCTTCGTCGACGCGGGTGTCTCCGGCGGCGTGTGGGGTCTGCAGAACGGCTACGCGCTCATGGTCGGCGGCGACAAGGAGCACGTCGAACCGCTGAAGCCGGTCTTCGACGCGCTCAAGCCGGAGGGCCCGTACGGATACGTCCACGCCGGCCGGGTCGGCGCCGGGCACTTCTCGAAGATGGTCCACAACGGCATCGAGTACGCCATGATGCAGGCCTACGCCGAGGGCTGGGAGCTGCTGGAGAAGGTCAAGTCGGTGGACAACGTCCGCGAGGTGTTCCGCTCCTGGCAGGAGGGCACGGTCATCCGCTCCTGGCTGCTCGACCTCGCGGTCAACGCCCTGGACGAGGACCAGCACCTGGAGAACCTGCGCGGCTACGCGGAGGACTCCGGCGAGGGCCGCTGGACCGTCGAGGCGGCCATCGACAACGCGGTGCCGCTGCCCGCGATCACGGCCTCCCTGTTCGCCCGGTTCGCCTCCCGGCAGGACGACTCGCCGCAGATGAAGATGATCGCGGCGCTGCGCAACCAGTTCGGCGGCCACGCCGTCGAGAAGAAGGGCTGACCCGCCGTGGGGGACCTCCTGCTGGTCCGCCACGGTGAGACGGAGTGGAGCGTGTCGGGCCGGCACACCAGCTGGACCGACCTGCCCCTGACCGAGCACGGCGAGGAACAGGCCAAGTCCCTCGCCCCGCTCCTCACCGGCCGGACCTACGCCCGCGCGCTGTCCAGCCCGCTGGGCCGCGCGATACGCACCGCCGAACTGGCGGGTCTGCCCGGGGTCGTGTCCGATCCCGACCTGCACGAGTGGGACTACGGCGGCTACGAGGGCATCACCACCGCCGAGATCCACCGCACCCGGCCGGGCTGGGACCTGTGGAACGACGGCGTGCCGCCCGGCCCGCCGGGACACCCGGGCGAGTCACCCGCGGAGATCGGCGCCCGCGCCGACCGGGTCCTGGCCCGCGTCGACGCCGCCCTTGCCGAGGACACCGGCGACGTGGTCCTCGTCGCCCACGCCCACTTCCTGCGGGTGCTCACCGCGCGCCGCCTGGGCCTGCCCCCGGCGGAGGGCCGCCTGTTCCAGCTGGCCACGGCCACGGTCAGCCGCCTCTCCACGGAGCACGGCCGCCCGGTGATCGCGGAGTGGAACGTGCGTCCGTAAACAGACGGTTGACACAGTTACCGGGGCCCGCCGGAGTCACGGCCGATGGAGATCAAACGATCCGACACCGGCCGAACGACGACTCCGGCGGGCCTTCGCCACGGGTGCGGAATGGACTTCCGCGACGAGGGAACGGCCCCCGGGAACCCGGCGAGAGGGCCGCCCTCAAGCTCCTGACCGGCTGGATCCCGGCCACGACCGTGGTCGTCGGAGTCACCCGTGCCGTCAGCCGGCGGTGAGGGCGCGGAGGCGGACCTCCCGGGGACGCCACTGACGTACCGACCAGTACATCAGTTCCGCGGGATGCGGCGGGTGTGACGAAGACCCCGGCCGGTACGGGCGGTCCGGCTTCTAGAATCACCGGCACGCGACCGCGCGTGCCGCCCAGGCGTCCCCTGGCCCCCGGAGGAATCCGATGACGAGCGTCGAAGAACCGCCGCGATCCGCGGGACGCGTGCGCGACGCCGCCCGCACCCGGGCCGAGATCCTCGACGTGGCCACGCAGGAGTTCGCCCGGGCCGGCTACGACGGCGCCCGCGTCGACGAGATCGCGGCCCGCACCCGCACCACGAAGCGGATGATCTACTACTACTTCGGCGGCAAGGAGCAGCTGTTCACGGCCGCGCTGGAGCGGGCCTACGGCGCGATCCGGGAGGCCGAGCGGCAGCTGGACGTGGAGCACCTGGACCCGGTCGCGGCGATCCGGCGGCTGGCCGAGGTCACCTTCGACCACCACGAGCGGAACCCGGACTTCATCCGTCTGGTCAGCATCGAGAACATCCACGGCGCCGAGCACATCGCGGCCTCCGGGAAGCTGGACAGGATCGGCTCCCCGGCGCTGGAGGTGATCCGCCGGATCCTGGCCGCGGGGCAGGAGTCCGAGCTGTTCAGGGCCGACGTGGACGCGGTCGACCTGCACGCGGTGATCAGCTCGTTCTGTTTCTTCCGGGTCGCCAACCGGCACACCTTCGGGGTCCTGTTCGGCCGGAACCTGGTGGCTCCGGCGCGGCGCGAGCACTACCGGACCATGCTCGGGGACATGGTGATCGCGTACCTGACGGCGGACCGCGCCCTCGGCTGAGCGGCGGCCGGCCGCGCCGAGCACACCCGGCCCGCCCTCACCCCGCGCCGGTCGCCGCCTCGTCGAGGAGGGGGCCGAGTTCGCGTGCGACCGTGGTCAGGGGTGCGGCGTCCTGTTCGGCGCGGGCGAGGACGATGGCGCCCTCCAGGGTGCTGATCATCAGCGTGGCCAGGCTTCCGGCGCGGCCGGCCGGGACGCCCATGCCGGTGAGGGCCTCGGCGAGCGGGCCCCGCCAGGTGGCGAACGCGGCGGCCGCCGCCTCGCGGGTCGAGGTGCCGGCCGAGGCGCAGTCGACGGTGGCGGCGGCCACCGGGCAGCCCTTGGCGAAACCGTCCGTCCGGTACTCCTCGGTCCACTGCGCGACCATCGCCGCGAACAGCGCGCCCGGCGTCGGTTCGTCGAGCCCCGCCACGAAGCGCGCGATCCGTCCGCCGGCGTACCGCCCCGCCCAGTCGACGGCCTCGTTGACCAGTTGTTCCTTGCCGCCCGGGAAGTAGTGCTGGAGGGAGCCGCGCGGCGCCCCGGCGTGTTCGGCGACGTCGCGCATGCCGGTCGCCGTGACCCCGTCGCGCCGGATGAGCTGGGCCGCGCTGAAGACCATCCGCTCCCGCGGTCCCCGCCGCGCATCGCCCATCGTCCGACCTCCGCTCGCCTCCCCCCACCCTATGACGGGTGTCATAACGCCCGCTACTATGACGGGTGTCATAGTCAGGCTCGCGTCAGCGGAGGGCGGCCACCCGTGAACGTCGGTTTCCTCGGCCTCGGAGTCATGGGCCGGCCCATGGCGCTGCGTCTGGCCTCGGCCGGCGTCCCCCTGGTGGTGTGGAACCGGACCCCCGAACGCACCGAACCCCTGCGCGCGGCCGGGGCCCAGGTCGCCGGGGGCGTGGACGAGGTGTTCGAGCGGGCGGGCGTGGTGCTGCTGATGCTGGCCGACGAGGCCGCCGTGGACACGGTCCTCGGCCGCGGCGCCCCCGGACTGGCCGCACGGGTCGCGGGGCGGACCGTCGTCCACATGGGTACCACCTCCCCCGAGTACTCCCGCGCCCTGGAAGCCGACGTGCGCGCCGCCGGCGGCCGGTACGTCGAGGCACCCGTCTCCGGATCACGGGTCCCGGCCGAGCAGGGGCAGCTGGTGGCGATGCTCGCCGGGGAGGAGGACGCCGTGGACGCCGTACGGCCGCTGCTCGCACCGCTGTGCCGGGAGACGTTCGTGTGCGGTCCCGCGCCCGGCGCCCTGCTGATGAAGCTCTCCGTGAACCTCTTCCTGATCACCCTCGTGACCGGACTGACGGAGGCGTTCCACTTCGCCGAGCGCCAGGGCCTGGACCGGCGGCTGTTCCTGGACGTCCTCGACGCGGGCCCCATGGCCAGCGGGGTCTCCCGGATGAAGGCGCCCAAGCTGCGCGAGCGGGACTTCGCGGTGCAGGCGGCCGCGCTGGACGTGCTCAAGAACAACCGGCTCATCGCCGAGGCGGCCCGCGGGACCGGCCTCGCCTCACCGCTCCTCGACGTCTGCCACACCCTGTTCGAGGAGACGGTGGCGCAGGGGCACGGCGGCGAGGACATGGTCGCCGTACTGCGGGCGATCGAGGCGCGGACCGCCGGGACGCCGTGACCGCTTCCCGGCCGGCCGCGCCTCAGCGCTTCGGGGCGCCGTACGCCCGCTCGACGCGCAGCCGCACCACGAGACGGCGGTCGCGGACCATCGCGGCACGGTACTCGTCCCAGTCAGGGTGTTCGCCGAGCACCTCGCGGTAGAGCCGGATGAGTTCCTCGACGGTCTCGTCGTGCGGGTCGCGGGCGACCGGCGTCAGCTCCGCCGTGCCCTCCGCGACGGTGTACGCCCAGCGGTCGCCGCTGGTCACGTGGTACGAGGCGCGGGGGTCGCGGCGCAGATTGCGGGTCTTGGCGCGGTCGTCGGTGACCGAGATGCGGATGGTCCGTTCGTCCGGGTCATAGGCGTGGCTGACGTTGGACAGCTGCGGGCGGCCGTCGCGCTTGAGGGTGACCAGCACCCCGCCGTGGCCTTCGGAGAGCAGTTCGAGCAGCGCGTCCTGCGCGGAGTCCTGGTTCATATCCGTGTCAACTGTCGCGGGCCGTGCGGGCATTCCCCGGCGCCGGATCGGCGGGCACCGCCCGCTCACGCCGGTAGACACTGTCTACCCAGCACTGGTAGACAGTGTCTATGACCGCATCCGACACCACCCTGCGCGAGCGGCTCGTCGACGCCGGCGTGGAGCTGCTGGCCGCCGAGGGGCCGCAGGCGCTGACCTTGCGGGAGATCGCCCGGCGCGCGGGCGTCTCGCACGGGGCACCGCGCCGCTACTTCCCCACCCACCGGGAACTGCTGTCGGCCATCGCCCGCCGGGGCTTCGCCGAGCTGGCGGCCCGGACCGAGGCGACGCTCGCACGGGAGCCGGCCGATCCCCGTGCCCGGGTGGCGGCACTGGCGCGGACCTACGTGGAGTTCTCGCTGGACAGCCCCGGCATGTACGAGCTGATGTTCCGTCACGATCTGCTGGAGAGCGGTCACCTCGGGCTGCGGGAGACCAGCCTTCCCCTGTTCGCGCTGCTCACGGAGCTCGTCGGCCGCGCCGGTCCCGAGGCGCAGGCCCGGCAGGTGGCGGGCGCGCTGTGGGCGAACCTGCACGGCCTCGCCCAGCTGTGGCGCTGGCGCAGCCTCCAACTGGCCGTCGGCGAAGACGATCTCGGAGCCCTCCTCGATGCCGTCCTGCGCGCGCACCTCGGCCCCGGCAGCGACCGGTGAACCGGCGGTGGACGCTGGTGAGCAGCGTGGCGGGCGCGGTGATCGTCGCCCTGGACGGCACGGCCCTCACCGTCGCGCAACCCAGCCTGCAACGGGAGTTGCAGGCGGGCTTCGCCGGCGTGCAGTGGACGAGTACCGCGTATCTGGTCGCGGTGGCGAGCCTGCTGGTGTTCACGGGGCGGCTCGGCGACCGGTACGGGCACCGGCGGATGTTCGGGCTCGGCATGCTGGGCTTCGGCGCGGTCTCGGCCGGCATCGGACTCGCGCCCACGGTGGGCTGGGTGATCGGACTCCGGGCTGTGCAGGGCGTGTTCGGGGCACTGCTCCAGCCCGCGACGCTGGGCATGCTGCGGGCCGCTTACCCGCCGGACCGGCTGGCGAAGCCCCTCGCCGTGCGGACCGCCGCGATCGGACTGGCAGCGGCCGCGGGCCCGTTGGCGGGCGGGGCGCTGGTGTCCGGGCTGGGCTGGCGGGCGGTGTTCCTCGTCAACGTGCTGCCCGCGCTGGCCTTCGGACTGCCGGCCCTGCTCCGGCCGGAGCACCGCCCGGCGAACCTCCGGACTCCGCTGGACCTGCCGGGTGCCGCGCTGCTCGCGGTGACCCTGGCCTGCCTGGTGCACACCCTCACCGGCCGGCCCGCCTCCCCGGTGGGGGTGGTCGTCGCCCTGCTCACGGCCGCCGCCCTCGTCGCGCACGAGCGGCGCACGGCGAGTCCGCTGCTGCCGCCCGAGGTGATCGGCTCTCGGGCGGTCGGGGCGGCCCTCGGCATCCTGGTCACCGTGTCCGCGTCACTCTTCGGCACCCTGTTCGTCGCCACGTACGTCCTTCAGCGCCGGCTCGGCATGGACGCGTTCCGCAGTGCGCTGATCAGCCTGCCGCTGGCGGTGCTGATGATCCTGTCCGCCGCCCTGTGCCCCGGACTGCTGCGCCGGCTGGGGGCGCGCCGGGCGACGGCAGGGGCCACGGCGCTGCTCGCGCTCGGTGTCCTCGTACTGTCCCGTACCACCGCCGTGCCCCTCCTGGCCTGCGGGTTCGCGGCGCTGGGCGCGGGGTTCGGCACGGTGATGGTGACGGCCACCCACGTGATCGTGCACCGAGCGGACGTGGCAGTGGCCGGAGTGGCGGGCGGGCTCCAGCAGACCGCGCTGAACGTCGGCCCCGCCGTGGGCGTGGCCGCGGCGGCGGCGCTGCTCGGCGCGGGCACCGGACCGGCCCTGCTCACCCTGGCGGCCGTGGCCGCGCTCGCCGTACCCCTGAGCGGCGCGCTGCCCGCCGCCGCCGGCGTCACGTCGCTCGCGGAGACCGCAGAAGAGCGGGTCCCCGGCGGCATTCCTGCGCGATCATGAGGGACGGGTGGGTGCCGGTGGGGTAGGCGGTACACACCGCGAGGGACACGAGCGGAGGAGAGCGATGGGACGACTGCGGCAGGAAGCCGAGCCCGGTGAGGCCGGGCTGGACGCCGAGGCGCTGGGCCGCCTGGACCGGAGCTTCGCCCGGCACGTCGACGAGGGGCGGCTGCCCGGCCACCTGCTGGCCGTGGCCCGCGGCGGGCGGGTCGCCCACCTGACGACGTACGGCCTGCGCGACGTCGCTGCCGGGCTGCCGGTCGAGCCGGACACCCTGTGGCGGATCTACTCGATGACCAAGCCGGTGACGGCCGTCGCGGTGCTGATGCTGGCGGAGGAGGGCGGGCTGTCCCTGGACGATCCGCTGGAGCGCCATCTGCCGGCGTTCGCCGAACCGCGTGTGTACGAGGGCGGTTCGGGCGCCGGCGTCCGCACCCGCCCGGCCGCCGGTCCCATCCTGCTGCGGCACCTGCTCACCCACACCGCCGGCCTGACGTTCGGCTTCTACCACAAGCACCCGGTCGACGCCCTGTACCGCGAGGCCGGCCTGGAGTACTCGGTGCCGCCGGGCGCCGGTCTGGCCGAGACGGTCGAGGTGTACGCGCGGATGCCGCTGCAGTTCGATCCGGGCACGCAGTGGAACTACTCGGTCGCCTCCAATGTGCTCGGCCGGGTCGTCGAGGTGGTCTCCGGGCAGCCGCTGGACGCCTTCTTCGCCGAGCGGATCCTCGGCCCGCTCGGCATGTCCGACACCGGCTTCCAGGTCGCGCCCGAACAGGCGTGCCGACTGGCCGAGTTGTACGGCGAGACGGAGGACGGCGGGATCACGCCGGTGCCGGGGCTGCCGGTGCACGGCCGGCCGCGGTTCCTGTCCGGCAGCGGCGGCCTGGTCTCCTCGGCACTCGACTTCCACCGGTTCATGGAGATGCTGCGCCGGGGCGGTGAGCTGGACGGTGTCCGGCTGCTGTCCGCGAAGACCGTCGCGGCGATGACCCGCAACCAACTGCCCGGCGACGCGATCCTGCGGGAGTTCGGCGCGCCCGTCCACCGGGAGCCCGGCATGGACGGCCTCGGCTTCGGCTTCAACGTCTCCGTGGTCGTCGACCCGTCCCGCACCCTCGCCCCGTCGAGCCCCGGCACGTACGGCTGGACCGGCGCGGCCACCACCGCGTTCTGGATCGCCCCCCGCCACGACCTCACGGTGCAGTTCATGAGCCAGGTACGCCCGAAGTCCCTGAAGGTCTTCCCGGAACTGCGCCGCCTGGTGCACGAGTCCATCGTGGACTGACGGCCCGGTCTACAGTCCCGCCCATGGGAATCACCACGGCCTGGAGCATCAGTGCCCACGACGACTCGTTCATCGCCGAGTTGGCTCCGCGCTGTCTGCCGCTGATCGAGGCGGAGCGGAACGAGCCGCTCGCCCGTGACCGGTGGGCCCGCTGGACGGCCGGGGGCATGACGGCCGAACCGTCCGAGGAGTTCCTGGACCTGGTCCGGGGCGGTGGGTACGTCCAGCGGATGTACGACGGGCTGTCCGAGGACGATCCGTTCTCCCTGCTGGACGACGTGTGGGGCCAGGAGGACATCGGCGACCGCGTCTTCCTCGGCGTGCGGAGCAAGGACTGGGCCGTGCGGTCCTTCTTCCACGCGGTCGGGCCCGACCGGGCCGCGCTGGTCCCCGGCTGGTGCGGCAACTTCCTGCTCACCTCTGCCGAGGTGCGGGACACCCTGCCCGAGGTCGAACGGGCGTTGACGTTCGGCCCCGTGGACCGGGCCGTCGCCGAGCGGCGGGACTGGCTGGAGTACTCCGACGGGGAGGAGTCGGTCCTCGACGGCCCGTTGCGCCTGTGGCGGCTGGCGGCACAGCGCGGACTGGGGCTGTGCGGTGTCTCCGTGGTGATCTGGTGAGAGGTTCACGCGGCCGCCTCCTGGATGCCGAGCCCTCCGCGCCGGTGGACGTCCACGGTCTCACCGGGCGCGGGGCGGGGCCGGCGGAGCGCCGCCGGGCACCGCACCCGGCGGAGTGACGAGGCGGCCGCGGCACCGGGTCAGGAACCGTGGGCGACGGCGTCCAGGTGCGGCAGGTGGTGGTCCATCCGCTCGCGCTTGGTCCGCAGATAGGTGATGTTGCTCTCGCACGGCTCGATGAGCAGCGGTACCTGCTCGGCGACCTGGATGCCGTGCCGGGCGAGCGCCTCCAGCTTGCGCGGGTTGTTGGACATCAGGCGTACCGAGCGGACCCCGAGGTCGTGCAGGATCTCCGCGGCGACACCGTAGTCCCGGGCGTCGACGGGCAGGCCCAGCGCCAGGTTGGCCTCGACCGTGTCCAGGCCCTCCGCCTGGAGCGCCATCGCGCGCAGCTTGGCCAGCAGGCCGATGCCACGGCCCTCGTGGCCCCTCAAGTAGACGACGATGCCGCTGCCTTCGGCGACGACCGCACGCATCGCCGCGGCCAGCTGGTCACCGCACTCGCAGTGCTGGGAGCCGAACGCGTCGCCGGTCAGGCACTCCGAGTGCAGCCGCGTCAGCACGCCCTCGGCGCCGATGTCGCCGTAGACCAGGGCGACTTGCTCGTCACCGCGGTCGTGGTCCAGGTAGCCGATCGCCTGGAATTTCCCGTACACGGTGGGCAGCGGCGCATTCACGACGCGCTCCGCGCCGGAACGCCGCGGGGACTTCTTGCCGAGGACACCGATGTTTTCTGTCATGATCTGATTCCTAAGCAGAGATGAAAGGCCGTGAGAAGGATGACTGGTTCGGGCGCGCGTACGGTGGCACACGGGGTGATGCCGGCGGACACCACGGAAGATGTCCGGACGCGGGGGGCGGGCGTTTCAGCACAGGTGGCCGTCCTTCCCGTGGGGAGTTTCGAGCAGCACGGTCCGTTCCTTCCGTTGGCGACCGACACGCTGATCGCCTGCACCGTGGCGCGGGAGATCGCCGCCGCGTACCCGGTGCACCTCCTTCCTCCGCTGACCATCGCGTGCTCGCACGAGCACGCGGACTGGCCGGGGACCGTCAGCATCTCCGCCGCGACGCTGCACGCGGTGGTGCGGGACATCGCCGAGTCGCTGCGCCGCTCGGGCGTGCAGGCGCTCGTCGTGGTCAACGGGCACGGCGGCAACTACGTGCTGGGCAACGTCGTCCAGGAGGCCTCCGCGCGTGGGGAGCGGGCGGCCCTGTTCCCGGCCGCCGAGGACTGGGAGGCGGCCCGGGAGCGGGCCGGGGTGCAGACCTCGCTGCTCACCGACATGCACGCGGGAGAAATCGAGACCTCGATTCTTCTGCACGCTCACCCCGAATTCGTCCGCCCTGGTTACGAGTCCGCCGATTTCATCGCCGACGACCGTCGTCATCTGCTCACCGTGGGAATGTCCGCCTACACCGAATCGGGCGTCATCGGCCGCCCTTCCCTGGGTTCGGCGGAAAAGGGGAAGGAACTGCTGACGAGCCTCGTCGAATCCTTCGAGCCGTATTTCGCGCTGCTCACCTCGGCCGGCCCGCGCGGGTAGTCCGCCGCTGGTGCGCGGCCGGGGTCCGCCGACGCGGCTCCGGCCCGCAGGCCCGCAAACCAGCGGGCGACCAGGACGACGGCACCGGGCAGGCTCGCGACGAAGCTGAGCACGCCGTACACGACGGCGACCGCGACCCCGCTGCTCGCGCCGAGCCCGGCGGCGCCGAACGCCCAGGCGGTGACGCCCTCGCGGGGGCCGAAGCCGCCGACGTTCAGCGGCAGGCCCATGGCGACGAGGGCGAGCACCGCGAGCGGCACCAGCACGGCGACCGACGCTCCGGAGCCGGCGACGCGGGCCGCGACGACGAACATCGCGAGGTGGCCGGCGAGGACGACGGCCGAGGACAACGCGATGCCCGGCCCGCCCTGCCGCGAGAGCAGGACCTGCCGGGTCTCGCGCAGCACGGCGTGCAGGGCGCCGCCGCGCCGCGCGGGAGCGCGGTTCAGACGGACGGCGAGGACGACGGCGAACGCCCCGGCGGCCGCGAGGGCCACCAGCGGGGCGAAGCCGCGGACGTCGGCACGGACCGGTGACGGCAGGGTCACCAGCACGGCCGCTCCGAAGACGGCGAGCGCGACCTGCCCGGCGACCCGCTCCAGCACGACCGCCTTCACCCCGCGCCGGACGTCGCCGGCGCTCTGCCCGTGCCGCACGGCCCGGTGCACATCGCCCAGGATCCCGCCGGGCAGGGCCGCGTTCAGGAACAGCGCCCGGTAGTAGTCGGAGACGGCCGGCCCCAGCGGCAGCCGGAGGCGCAGCCCGCGGGCCGCCAACTGCCAGCGCCACGCGCTGAACACGGTGGTGACCAGGCCGATGCCGAGGGCGGCGAGGACCGTCCAGGTGTCGATCCGCCGCAGCCCGTCGAGCAGCGGGCCGGTACCGAGCCGCCACAGCAGCGCGCCGAGGATGACCACACCGGCGGCGGTGCCGAGGTGGGTGCGCAGGGCACGCGCACCGGAGCGGCGGTTCGCCGGGCCCTGCTCGGCGCCGGGGGCTTCGGGGGCCACGGTGACCGATTCGCCGGCGGGGCGGGGGCCGGCGCAGGGCGTCCTGGGGGGACGGACCGTGACCGCGTCACGCGTACGGCCCGTACCGGGCGTTCTCTTGCGCGTGCCCGGCGCGGCGGCCGTCCGCGCCTCCGTCGCCGTGCCCGCCGTCGCCGCCCGGGTACTCATGACACGTCCCCGAGGGGACCGGGCAGCGCCAGCAGGTCGCTGTGCTGGACGACCACGCGCAGTTCACCGGCCGCGCAGGCGGCGAGCCGGTCGCGCAGGTAGCGCTCGGCGCGCTCGCGCAGTTCCGGGCGCTGCTCGACGGCCGCGCCCACCCAGCCGCGCAGCCACTGCTCGGTCAGCGCGGCCTCGTCGGGGCCGAGCCGCCAGGGGCTCGGTGACACCCGTACGGTCATTCCGCGCTCGCCGAACGCCTCGCAGGCCGCACCGACCGCGTCCGGGCCGAGCAGCCCGTCGCGCCGCTGGTGGGCGTTGAACGCGTCGGCGATCTCGCCGTCCAGGGGGTCGGCGGGGCTGAGTTCGACCCGTCCGGCGACGGACAGCGTGAGCAGCGCGGGGCAGCCGGCCCCGGCACAGGCCTCCGCCAGGGCGCCGATCTCGTCCTGGGTGAGGACGTCGAGCAGCGCGGACGCGGTCACCAGCGCGGCCCCGTCGAGCGCGTCCGGTGTCAGCCGGGCCACGTCACCGCGGCGCGTCTCGACCGTGACACGGCTGCCGTCGGCGGCGGAGCGCGGGGAGGCGACGGCCGCGAAGTGCAGCAGGTAGGGGTCGCGGTCGTGGAGGACCCAGTGCTGGGCGCCGTCGAGCCGGGGCGCCAGCCAGCGGCCCATCGACCCGGTGCCGCAGCCCAGGTCGTGCACGACCAGTCCGCCCTCCCGTCCCGGCAGACCGGCCAGCCGGGTCCGCAGCGGGTCCAGCAGCTCCTGCGCACGGGCCGCGGCGTCGGCGCTCTCCCGCAGCTGGAGCCACTCGGGCGCGTAGCGCGGCGGCTCCTCCGAGCCGCCGTCCCGCAGCCGTACGGTGGCCCGTTCACCAGGGCGGCCGACGGGACCGGCACCGGCGATGACCGGGGCGGGGGCGCCCTCGTCCGTCGCGCCGCCGGAGGCGTCGCGGTCCTCGGCGCCACGCGCCGCTTCGCCCCGGTCGTCCACGATCCGCGCCTCCTCGTGTCCCACGACACCGGCGTTCCGCACGACGGCCTCCCGCTCCCTGCCCGTTCCGGTCCTGTACTCCGCCTCGCCGGGGCCGGGCTGGGCCGGGACCGGCCCGCCCGGCGCCTGCTGTGCCGTGGTCGGCCCGCTCGGTGCGGTCCTCTGGGTGCTCATGCCGCCCTCCGCGGGGGTTCGGGGAGCCGTCCGAGGACTCCGGCGAGGCTGCGGGCCGTGGCGGCCCAGCCGACGAGTGCGGCGCGCCGGCCCCGGGCGGCGGCCTTCAGGCGGCGGCGTACGTCGGGCTCGCCGAACCAGCCGCGCAGTTCCGCCGCGAGCGCGGCCGGCTCCTCCGGCGGGACGAGGATGCCGGGCACCCCGCCGTCGGGGGCGCGGCCGACCGCCTCGGGCAGCCCGCCCACGTCGGTGGCGAGGACGGGGATGCCGCGGGCGAGGGCCTCGGTGACCGCCATGCCGTAGGTCTCGGCGTAGGAGGTGAGGACCATCAGGTCGGCGGCCGCGTAGGCGGCGTCGAGATCGGCGCCGGAGCGCGGCCCGGACAGGTGGAGGCGGTCGGTGAGGCCGTACCGCTCGATGAGGGCGCGCAGCTCGGCGACGTACTCGGGGTCGTGGCCGAGGCCGCCGACGCATTCGCAGGTCCACGGCAGGTCCCGTACCGCCGCCAGTGCCTCCAGGAGGCGGTGCTGCCCCTTGCGCGGGGTCACGGCGGCCACGCACAGCAGCCGGGAGACGCCGTCGGTGCCCGGCGCGAGGGGTGCGATGTCGGCACCCGGCGCGGCGACGTGCACCCGGTCCGGGGCGAGCCCGTGGTGGGAGACGAGACGGCGGACCGCCCAGTCGCTGGTGGCGATCACCGCGGGCACCGCCCGCAGCACCGCGCGCTCGCGGGCGTCGAGGTCGGCGGCCACGTCCGGGTCCAGGCCGGTCTCGTCGCCGAGCGGCAGATGGACGAGGACCGCGAGCCGCAGGCGCTGCGCCTCGGGGACGACGATCTCCGGTACGCCGCAGGCCACGATTCCGTCGAGCAGGACGACGGAGTCGTCGGGCAGGTCACGGAGTGCGCGGGCGAGACCCTCCCGGGCGTCCCGGCCGGGGCTCGGCCAGTCGCCGGGCACGGCGTGCCGGGCGACCTGCCAGCCGAAGCCCGGCAGGTCCAGGCAGACCCGGCGGTCGTAGGCGTTGCCGCCGCTGGGCGCGGCCGGGTCGTCGACGCCGCCCGGCATGACGAAGTGCACGGTGCGCAGGGACATGGGGATGATTCCGGCGTTGTCGGCGGCGGTGGGCTGCGCGGGCACGTAGGTGAGGCGTGCCCTCTCCACGGTGTCGCGGCTCCCGGTGCCCAGGCTCGGCACGGCAGGCTCCGGACCCACGGTCAGATCGGTCACAGCCCACGCTCGTAACTCGCCCAGGCGATGTGCGACTCGTGCAGGGTGACCGTGAGGCCGGCGAGGCCGCTGGCCCCCTCGCCGAGGGCACCCTTGTGGACGCGCTCGGCGAGCCGGTCGGCGATGACCTTGGCGAGGAACTCGGTGGAGGTGTTGACCCCCGCGAACTCGGGTTCGTCGTCGAGGTTGCGGTAGTTCAGCTCGGCGACCACGGCGCCCAGTTCCTGCGTGGCCAGACCGATGTCGACCACGATGTTGTCCTCGTCCAGCTGCTCACGGCGGAACGTCGCGTCCACGAGGAACGTGGCGCCGTGCAGTCGCTGCGCGGGTCCGAACACCTCGCCGCGGAAGCTGTGGGCGATCATGATGTGATCGCGGACGGTGATGCTGAACAACGGACGACCCTCCAGGTGCGGCGCGTCTGGTCCCCCGGCCCTTGGCCGCCGGGGGATGCCGTGTAGTACGGCTCTTCGCTTCCCCGTGTTCAGCCCCCTCTCACTCTTTTCTCAGGTCAGACCGGTCTAGGCGTACCGCACCCGGTGACACAGGGCGGGGATCTCCCCGGAGGCGAGCTTGGGCATGACGTCCGGGAGATCGTCGAAGGCGCTCTCGCCGGTGACGAGCGCGTCCAGCGCCGGGTCGGCGAGCAGGTCGAGGGCGAGGGCCATCCGATCGGCGTAGGTGCGGCCGGCGCGCGCCGCCGGGGAGACGGTGCCGACCTGGCTGCTGCGCAGGGTGAGCCGGCGGGAGTGGAAGGCCTCGCCGAGCGGCAGGGCGACCCGCCGGTCGCCGTACCAGCTCAGTTCCACCACCGTGCCCTCCGGGGACAGGAGTTGGAGGGCGCGGGCGAGGCCCTGCTCGGTGGCGCTGGCGTGCACGACGAGGTCGCGGTCGCCGAGGGCGTCGGCCGGTGCCGCGAAGTCGACGCCGAGCGCCTCCGCGGTCTTCGCGCGGGCCGGATCGGCGTCGACCAGCTGGAGCCGTACGCCGGGGAAGCGGGCGAGCAGCGCGGCCACCGAGCAGCCGACCATGCCGCCGCCGACCACCGCGATCCGGTCGCCGATCAGCGGCGCCGCGTCCCACAGGGCGTTCACCGCGGTCTCCAGGGTCCCGGCGAGCACGGCTCGTGCGGCGGGCACCCGCTCGGGTACGACGGTCACGGCGCTCACCGGAACGACGTAACGGCTCTGGTGCGGATACAGGCAGAAGACCGTACGGCCGATCAGCTCAGCCGGGCCCTCCTCGACGACGCCGACGTTCAGGTAGCCGTACTTCACCGGGCCCGGGAAGTCGCCCTCCTGGAACGGCGCCCGCATCGCGGCGTGTTGGCTCTCGGGCACGCCCCCGCGGAAGACCAGCGTCTCGGTGCCGCGGCTGATCCCGGAGTACAGGGCACGCACCAGCACCTCGTCCTCGGCGGGCTCCGCGAGGGTGACGTCGCGCAGCTCGCCGTGGCCTGGCGAGCCGAGCCAGAACGCGCGGGCGGAACGGTTCATCGGCATCCTCCTGAACGATCGGCAAGTTGTTCACGTACCGAGAAGTGCACAGGCCGCGCAGAGTACGCGGCGTTGATCGACTCTGTCACTCGGCCGGAGGGTGTGCGGTGGCCCTGAACAACACGTACGACGCGAGGCTCCAGCAGGAGACCGCTGTGGGAGCGGGTATCCAGATCCTGCTGCTGGCCCTGCTCGGTTCGGTGATCGGCCTCGGGCCGGCCGGCTGGCTGACGGGGCTGGTCTTCGCGTTCGCCACCTGGGCGGTTCTCTCCCGCGCCCTGCACCGCTCCCGGCTCAGTTCCTTCGGGCCCGCGAACCGGGTGACGCTCGGCCGGGCGACCCTGGTCGGCGGGGTGACCGCGCTGGTCGCGGACTCCTTCGAGAGCGCGCCGCCGGTGACGCTGCTGGTCGGTCTCACCGCCGTCGCCCTCCTCCTGGACGGTGTGGACGGCAAGGTGGCCCGCCGTACGGGCACCTCCTCGGCGCTGGGCGCCCGCTTCGACATGGAGGTCGACGCGTTCCTGATCCTGGTGCTGAGCGTGTACGTGTCCATGCAGCTCGGCCCGTGGGTGCTGCTGATCGGCGGCATGCGGTACGCCTTCGTCGCCGCGGCCCGCGTCGCCCCCTGGCTGAACGCCGCGCTGCCGCCGTCCTTCGCCCGCAAGACCGTCGCCGCGGTGCAGGGCATCGCGCTGCTGCTGGCCGGCTCCGAGCTGCTGCCGTCCGCGGCGAACCTCACGATCGTGCTGTCGGCCCTTGGTTCGCTGCTGTGGTCGTTCGGCCGGGACGTGCTGTGGCTGCGGCGCAACTCCCGCACCCGGGTCCAGGACCCGGTCCCGACTCCGGCCGCGCCGGAGCCCAAGGTGCTGGAGCTGGCCGGGCGGTGATCCGTGGCGGGCGGGCGGCGGGGGGCGCACCGGGAGCGACCGGATCGCAGCCGCCCCTCCTGACCGCCCTCGGCCGACAGCGACCGCCTTTCACCCGCACGTCAGCACGGAGAAGGGCCCGGACCGGTGGACGGTCCGGGCCCTTCTCCGTGTGCCTACGACGTGCCTACGACCGTGCCGACCGCCCCCGGACGATCGCGAACGCGGCGGCGACGAGGCCGAGTACGCCGACGACCAGCCCGGCGATGCCGAGGCCGCGGGCGGTCGAGTCGGTGGAGTCCCCCGGGGCGGCGGCCCGGGGCGCCGTGTTCTTCGACGCCGTCGACGCCGTGTCCGCACCGGCCGCGGTGAGCTCGAGCACCGGTGCCGGGTTCTCCGGCTCCTCCCCTCCCGTCGACTCCTCGATCCAGCGGGCGACCTTGCCGTCGGAGTACGTCTGCAGCGTCTTGAACGTCAACTTCCCGGTGTCGTCGGGAAGCTGGCCGAAGGCGACGTCGAAGTCCTCGTACTGGCCCGCGCCGATCTTCCCGCCGGTGAAGGTGATGGAGGAGGCCGCCTCGGTGATGGTGCCGTCGTCGGTCTTGACCGGCTTCTTCAGCTTCGTGGTGGTGACCTTGGCGGTCCAGCCGTCCTGCGGGTGGACGAGGACACCGAGCACGGGGTGGTCGGTGGGCAGGAACACCTGGACCTTGGTGGTGGCGGCGCTGTCCTCCTCGTTCGGGACGCGGAAGGTGAGCACGCCGTCGGTGGCGCCCTTGGCGTAGCTCTCCGGGTGCACGGTGACGTGCGCGGAGGCGGCACCGGCGGCGAGGAGGACGGAGGCGGCCGCCACGGCGGTGACGGTTCCGGCGCGGCGCGGGGTGATGCGGGACGTGGACATGGGTGAGTCGATCTCCGTACGAACTGGGTGGGTGAGGGGTCAGGCCGAGTACGGGATCGGGGCCGGGGGCCCGCGCCGGTGTACCACGTGCCGCAGCGGGGTTCGGCGGGGTGGTGCCGGGCCGGCCGGGGCGCGCGGGGCGGAAGCGGCGGGCGCGGGCAGGGGCGCGTCCCGCCACCAGGCGAGGAGCCCGGGTACGAGCGTGCCGGCCCGACGGAGCAACGACCACAGCGCGGCCTCGCCCCGCCGCAGCCACCAGGCGGCGGCGAGGGCGGCGACGAGGTGGGCGACGGTGGCGTGACCGGTGGCGGTGGGGTGGGCCACGGTGTGGAGGTGGACGGGGTGCGCGTGCGCCAGGTGCGCCATGTGCGCCTGCATCGCCGTCATGGTGTGTCCCGGCGTGGACGCCGTACGCGAGGAGCTGTCGGGCGTGCTCCCTCGGTGGGCCGCGCGGAACGCCAGGTGCAGCCCTGCCTGTGTGCCGAGCATGGCGGCACCGATGCCGGCCAGCGACCGCTCGCGCCCGCCGAGCGCGCAGCCGAGCGCGAAGACGGCGAGGAACCCGCCCGCGTCGGCCCACAACGGCGGCATGTCCCCCATGGCCAGCCCGTGCCCGGCGGCGGCGAGCAGCACGCACACCGCGGCGAACACCGCGGCCCGCAGGCCTCGCACCACCGGGGACGCGCTCATGGTGAGGGATCTTCCCACGGTGGGGGGATACGGCGTGCGGTGTCGGGGTGTTCAGTCGGCGACCGGATGCTTGTCAGCCACGCAGCAATTCCCCTGGACCGATCTGCGTCAGCAGCGGCGGCTCGCTATCGCCTTCATACGCGAGGTGGAGTTCCTTGCGCGCCCGCGTGGCCATCACGTAATAGGTCATCCGCAGAGCCGCCGAGGTGGGATCGGCAGCCGCGTCTGTGTGCGTGTCGGGGACGACGACCGTGTCGAAGCCCAGGCCCTTTGCGCTGGCTCGATGGACCAGGACGACCCCGGGGCGAGCGAGGTCCAGAGTCCGGTAGCGGCCCCCGGTCGCCTGGGATGTGTACAGCTGCGGCTTGAGCCGCGGCGCTCTCCGCTCCAGACTGCCGAGGATCGAGAACTGGGTGTGCTTGGAGTTCACGATCACACCGATGGTGTGATCGGGGTGCCGCTGGGTCAGCGTGACCAGGAGGTCGGCTGCGCCCCGCTCGGGCAGGCGGTGCACGCGCGGCGGCGGGCCTTCGCGTTCGGGTAGCACGGGCAGGCCGGCCCCTGTGTGGAAGCGGGCGGCGAGGGCGGCGATCTGTCGAGTGTTGCGATGGTTGCCGTCGAGTTCCAGGAGTGTGCAGTTGCCGAGCCGCTGGGCGATCTCCGCCAGGGTGGAGTTCGTGTCGGTCAGGCGCTGGCACTCATCGGCGAACACCGTGATCCGGGCCCCGAGGAGCCTGCACAGTCGGTAGAACTCCGGGGGGAGGTCCTGTCCCTCGTCGATGACCAGGGTCAGACCGGGGTCGGGTTCGGTTTCGGCGGCCCGATCGTAGAAGGCAGACCAGTCGTACCAGCCGTCCTCGGCGCGTGGAGCCTTCGGGCCGTACCAGTCGGCGAGCCATGCGTGCGCCGTGGCGACACGAACTCCGCGGTCCCTCGGCCCCAGAGCGTGGACGGTGGAGGCCAAGGACTGGTGGAGCAGATGGGACCGTGTGAGCAGGACAGCCGGGGTGCCGGTGAGTGCGAGCATGACGGCGCGCTGGGCTGCCAGCAGGCTCTTGCCGCTGCCGGGCGGCCCGCTGATCAGGTGGTTGCCGTCGAACGGCAGGCTGTCGAGCGCGTCCCGCTGGTCAGAACTGAGGTCGAGGTAGGTGAGCGTCATGGGGCGGCCTGCTCCAGGGTTGCGGCCGCCGCTGCCCGGGCGGCGGTGACGATGGGCTCGAAGTAGCCGGGCACCTGCTCCCCGCCGACGACGAGGGCACGGTCGAGCAGTGTGTTGCCTGACTCGCAACTCGTCTCCGGCAGCAGAGCGCAGGCGTGGCAGGCGGCCCGGTTGAGGTTGCCGAAGCCCTGCCCGGCATGCTCGGCACACAGGGGGTCGGCGGAACACCATGCGGCTGCTTCGGTCATGCGCAGCAGCGTCTCCGCCAGATGCGCCGGTTCTCCCTGGCGCACGAGTCCGCCGAGCGTGCCTTCGGCGTCGCCGGCAGCGGTGTAGACGAGGATGCCGTACTGGTCCTGTTCGGGGCGGGCGTAGATCCGTTCACGCAGACTCGCCGTCGTGTAGCCCGACTCGAAGGAGAGCTGGCGGATGAGGAGATGCGCGAGGGTGTGCAGCAGGACGAACCTCGGGGCGAGCTCTGCTCCGGTGAGGGCTTGGAGCCGGTCCTTCTGAAAGGCGCGGTCGAGGTCGGCACGCATTCCGGCGACGCGCCGAATCACCCGGTCGTCGGCTTCCCAGTTCCTCAGTGTGTCCCTGTCGAGGGTGAGGAAGATGCCTTCACCGAAGACCTCCACGGCAGGGAGCCACTTCAGGCGCCTTGCGGTGTCGGCGGGTACGACAGTGGCGTCCGGTGACACGCGAGTGAAGCCGGACAGGGCACGCACCTCGCGCAGCCGGTCGACGAGCAGGATCCGTCCGATGCCGCGCCGCAGCCCCACCCAGGGCTCCTCGGTCTCCTGGGCCAGGCCCAGTGTGGTCTCGCGCAGTGCGAAGTCCCGCGTGGCGGGCGGGACGGGCGCCATGAAGGCCGCCCACTCCTCGCGGCTGAGGTCGGGGCGCGCAGGTGCGACCGCCGCTTCGGGAGCCTGCGTCGCAGGCTCTCCGGTCTCCTCGGCCAGGAGCAGATCCAACAGGACGTCGTCCGCCCCGGTATCATCCTTGATCATTTCGCGGAAGACCTCGGCGCGTGGGGTGGCGGCGACCTTGCACAGGGAGACCCACAGGTCGTGCTCGCGCACCCGGCTCGCGGTCCTCTCGTCGTGGTGCGCCGGGGTTTCCGTCTCAGGTATGTCGAGGGCGGAGTGCACGACGGGGTAGTACAGATTGCCTGCGGTGCGCTGCACGATCTGCACGGGCTTCACGCACTCCACGGTTTCGTTCGCCCGCTGCCACGGGTTGCGTCCGGAGCAGCGCATGCCGTGCGTGCCGAGGATGTCGAGCAGGTCGCGGGAGGCTCCGCAGCCCTTCGCCGCACATGCGACGGAGAGGGCTTCGAGGCCGGAGGCCCGCTCGGAGACCAGGAACCGCAGCTTTTCGCGTTCTCCGCACTCCCTGCGCTCAGTGGTGTCACGTCGTGAGTGGGCCCAGAACCACCAGTCGATGTCTCCGAGGTGGCCGGCGGAGCAGATCTGCACGAACCTCATCGGCGCGAGGGTGGGGCCGGTCGAGCAGGACGGGCAGCGCGGCGGCTGTCCCGGCTTCTCGTCCGCTATGCGCCAGCGCTTCATCCGTCGGCATGCTCCGCAGAACAGCCAGGCGGGGAAACGGATGTAGGGAGCACCGGGGGTGTCCGGGACGTCGTAGCGGTCATTGGCGGTGGGCGGGGCGGCGTAGAAGCCGGTGACCCCGAGACGAGTGGCGAGGCGAGGCGACTCCACCCGCTGCTTGGCCCGC
This sequence comes from Streptomyces sp. 1222.5, assembly GCF_900105245.1. NCBI lineage: Bacteria > Bacillati > Actinomycetota > Actinomycetes > Kitasatosporales > Streptomycetaceae > Streptomyces > Streptomyces sp. 1222.5. Next base: position 1,766,586 of record NZ_FNSZ01000001.1, read on the forward strand.
TGCGGCCAGTCACCGATGCCGGTGGCCACGAACGACTCGCCCTGGATGTCGAAGACGGCTCCGACCCCGAACGGCAGGACGGTCTGTGACTGACGTACCCGTAGTGTGCGGCTCACAGGTCCGCTCCCTTCACCATGACCTGGCATTCGCGGTCGACATTGCGCATGGAGTTGGGCGTCTCCCACAGGCCGTAGCGCTGCTCGAAGCTCTTGATGAGGTTGGACTGGCCCTTGCCCTGGTTGCGGTAGTACAACGCCCGGCCGTCCTTACGCGCCTCACGGGCGGCTTCCTCCCAGTCGGCGAGGAGTTCGCCGAGTTCCTTGCGCACGGCGTCGGCCGAGACGGACTCTCCGGCGGTCACCACCCGTGCCGACAACTCGTCCGCGAGTGCCTCCGCTTCGGTCATCCGGTCGAGGATGCGGCCTGCCTGGTTCTCCGCGGCCAGGCCGAGGCGATGGCGTACGAGGATGACGAGCGCGGCGTGCAGTGCGCGGCGGCGCGAGGGTACGGACCACGGTGTGACGCTCGTCGGCTCGACATGCCGGTACAACGACCGGTGATACACGTCGAACGTCTCGTAGTGCGAACGGTCGCGGGGACGCGTGGCGTTGAAGAACGTGACGACGAGGCCGGGCACGGTGTGCCGGCCCACCCGGCTGGTGGCCTGGATGTACTCGGCCGTCGTCTTGGGCTGGCCCTGCATGAGCATGAGCGCAAGCCGCTTGACGTCCACACCCACGGACAGCATGTTCGTGCAGGGCAGGAAGGACACCGACTCCTCGTCCTTCCAGCCCTTCTCGAGCCGGTCGAGCAGGACGGGTTGCTCCGCTCGGGGCAGGTTGCTGGTCAGCTCCTGGACCTGCAGATCGCCCAACTCACGTATGCCACAGCCGGAGCCTGCATCCAGGCCCTTGAGCTGGGCCGGGATGTCGTCGGCCGCGGCTGTGACCGTACGTCCGAGTTCGCGCAGGCTGTGGTGGTAGGCGACCAGGGTCCAGTAGTCGTCGCGGTGTTCCAGGGGCAGTTCCCAGGCACCCTGCAACATGGCCGCCGCGGTGGCCACCGAGGCGCGGCCCGCGGTGTGCCCCTGGGCCATGACGCCGAGGTAGAGCCGGCCGGGCCGCGACCTGTCGGGTTCGGCGAAGTACGAGTGCCGGGCGTCGAGTCCGGCCGGCGGGAAGAGCTGAACTTCGCTGCCGTACAGCGCACGGATCTGTTCACCGGAGCGGCGGATGGTCGCCGTGGAGGCCACCACCTTCGGTCCGACGCCCTCGGGCGTCGTGCACAGACCGAGCACGGCCGACTCGTACAGGCCGACGGTGGTGCCGAGGGGGCCGGTGAGCAGGTGCAGCTCGTCCTGGATGACGAGCGACGGCGGCAGGTTCCCGGTCTCGGCGCCGAAGAGCCGCCCGGCCCGCGGCTCCCAGGCCAGCCGGGCGAACTTGTCCACGGTGCCGAGCACGAACGTGGGCGGCCGGTCGTAGAGCTGCTCGTCCACGACGCTGACGGGGAGCTCGTCGTGGAAGGCGCAGTCGTCGCGCGGGCAGTGGAAGGCGAAGGAGTCGGCGGTCGCACGCACGCCGTAGTCGCCGATGTCCGGCGACTTGTGGGAGGGAACTATCCGTGTGCCGCACCAGGGGCACCGGTCCAGGATGAACACGTCGTCCGGCTTGGCGGCCCCGCGTACCTCCTCGAACTTGGTGCGGGCCGTGTCATAGGAGTTCGGGGACGTGGCCTCGCCCACCCAGAGGCCGATGGAGAACGGCTCCTCTCCGTACGTCTCCGGGTCGGCGCGGCGCAGGGTCTCCAGAGCACAGACAGTGGTGGCCGCCCGTTGGAACTGCTGTGTCGTCAGCAGACTGAGGGTGTAGCGGCTGAGGACGGCGGTCCCGCCTCCGTCGGGTGCGGCACGGCGCAGGACCATGACGAAGGCGGCCAGCAGCAGGTAGGCCTCGGTCTTTCCACCGCCGGTGGGGAACCAGATGAGGTCGGTGACGTCTCGGTCCGGGTGTCCCGGGTCGGCGACCCCGTCCACGGCGAGCAGGAAGAACGCCAGCTGGAACGGCCGCCACGTCGCGTCCGGTTTCGGCGTCGGGTCGAGCAGCACGGGGTCACGGCGTGCGCGCCGCTCGCCGGCCTGGTCGCGAGCGGAGTGCCGCATCTGCAATGCCATGGCACGGTTCGCGGCCCGGAAGGCGTGCAGGAGTTCGGGGCGGCGTGGGTCGCAGAGCGAGCGCACACCGGACTCGATGCGGATGACCGCCGCGTCGATGCGGTCGAGAATGCGATCGGCGGCGTCGCGGCCCCACTCGGGGATCTCGGTGTTGAGCTGTCCCACGTACCAGGCCCGGTAGTGGGCCGCGAACTCGTGCAGCTCCTCGCGGAGTTGCTCCACCGAGACGGTGTCGTCGGCGAGGTGCAGGACGTTGAGTACGGGCGAGTCGGTGAGTCCGGCAGCCCGGGTGCCGCTGACCTCGGCCTGCGGCATGACGGCGGCCTTCACCGCGGTCACCCGTCCCGAGTCCTCGTCGCGCTGCTCCTCGACGGCGCACCCGTGCCCCACGGCGTGTGTCTGGACGTGCCGGTACTGCAGTCGCAGTTCCTGTTCCTCGGGGTCGCGGCTGGCCAGGCGCACGCTCGGGTACGGCAGGACGGTACCGTCCATGGGCCGCGCTTCCAGGCCCACCTGGAACAGCATGCGGTCCCACTGTGCCACCTTGCCGAGCGCCTGCTCGTGGTGCGCGGCGTTGACCAGGGCCACGGTGACCAGATGCCCACTCCCGAACATGCGCCGGCGCACCCGGATCTCAGCCCTGCCGTCGAGCACGGGCACGCGGTCACGGTCGGGGCCGAGCGTGTGCATTTCGGGGGTGAGCGGAACTCGCAGCCAGCGCCGGCCCCCTTCGCCGGTTGCGGCCTTGGTCTCGTAGCGGGCACCGGAGCAGCTGACAGTGACTGTGGTCGTGTCGGTGTAGAAGCTCAGGCCGAGGGAGGACGGCAACCAGGAGTTCGCCTCGGGAACGGGATCCGTGGACGGAGAGGTGTCGTCGGCCCGCGCTTCCGTGCCCGGACCGTCCGGCTCCTCCGCCGCCAGGTACAGCTGCCTCTGCAGATCGGCTTCCTGCGGATAGAGGGTGCCCATGAGGTACTGCCGGTCGGGCGGGGCGTCGAGAATCTCCTGCTCGCCGCCTACAGGACCGACGAGTTGGCGGTGCAGGTAGTCGACGAGCTCTTGCCGGGCGTCCATGATGCTCCTGGGACTGGTGGAGAAGTGCGAAAAGCAGAGGGGGAATGTTCGCCCTCAGGACCGGCGCCAGCGGTCCCGCAGGGATGCCCGGCCCTCTGCCGGTGCCTGGAGGGCGGCCAGTTGCGCCTGCAACTCGGAGATGCGGGCCCAGGCGTCGTGTTCGGCCTGAGCGAGGCGTGCGGCGGCAAGCTGCTGCTCCTGCACAGCCCGTGCTTCCCGCTGGTTGGCGGCCGTCACCAGCGCTTCGGCCCGCTGCTCCGCCGCCTCGGCCCGTTGCTGGGCCTGCTCCACGTCGGCGGCGGCACGGAGCCCGGCTTCGTACATGGCCCGGTCCCGGGCGATGAGCCGGGTCTCGCTCTGCCTCAGCCGCGCCTCGAGCTGTGCGATGCGCGCTTCGGTGTCGTCGTGGTAAGCACGCAGCCGCTGCTCGGCCTCCTCAGCCCGGGCCTGGGCCCGGGACGATTGCTCGGCCGAGACGGTGGAGGCCGCCGTTTCCGCGTGTCGCAACCGGATCTCGAGGTCCACGATGCGTTCCTGTGCACGGCGCGTGGCAGCGAGGTTCGCTTCGCGTTGCTCCTCCTTGAGCCGCGCGACGCGCTCGTCGGCCTGGCGTCGCAGGTGCTGCGCCTGCCGGGCCAGCGCCTTGTCCGCACGCTTCAGCAGAATCTCTTCCCACCTGTCGAGCTGCTGTTCCGTCTGTGCCAAGGCGGCCCCGACCCGCGCGTCGGCCGCCTGCTGCACCTCGGCCATGCGACGTTCGTGGTGCTCGGCCAGGCTCGCGATCACCGCATCGTGCAGGGCCCGGGCCTCGGCGAGCAGTCGCTCGACGTCTACAGGGGATTCAACGGGGAGTGCCTGATCAGGCTGAGCGGCGGCAGCGTGCACGGGTTGCGGGGTGGTCTCCGGCGCGGGTGCCATCGCCCCCTCCACGGATGCAGCCCGAGCATCCTCCGAAGTACCCACATTCCCTGTATCCGCATCGGCGTCACCTCGTGCCGTCTGCGTCACCGCGAACTCGTCCAGTGCGTGACGGATGGCCACACGCGACTCGTTCTCCACCAGGGGCTTGGCCGCCAGGTACGCGCGGGGCGTCGTCCGGCCCAGTGCCTCGGACGTCCACTCGAAGAAGTGCTCAGGCCGCAGCCCGAGCTCTTTGAGCGCATCCAACACGCTCTTCAGTACTTCCAGGGCCTTGACCACGCGACGGTCGAGCGTGCCCCGCTCCCGCCCGGCCCTGACCACCGCATCCGCGGCGGGCGAGCCGAGCAGCACGGCCAGTTGTAGATGCCCGACGGCGAGCGACGCGTACTCGGCGAGCCAGGCCACGCCGCCGCCGAAGGGCGGCGGTGCCAGCTCCCGTGCCTTGTCCCAGTCGGCGGTGTACTGCGGTCGTGTCGGCATGTCGTCGTCTTCCAGGGCACTTGCCGTTGTACGGCTCCGCTCCGATTCGGTCACATCCGTGACGGGCTCGTCGGCAGCCGTCGCCGACCCATCGCCCGGCTGCGGGGCAGATGCATGGTCCTTCGCGGCTGACTCCTCCTCGGCCGGCTCCGGCTCGACCAGCACCTCTTCGACCGAGCCCGACTCGACACACGTTTCTTCGGCCGGTTCTGGCTGGACCGGTGCCTCCTCCTCGCTTGCCACCGGCGCCGCCTCCGGGAGCGCCTGCGGTGCGGCCAGGAACTCCTTGAGGGCGTCACGCATCGCCAGCCGGGGCTCGCCGTGCACCAACTGCTTGCGGGCCAGGTAGGCTCGCGGCGTCACGCCGCACAGCGCGTCGGAAGCACGGTCGAGGAAGTCCTCGGGTCGCAAGCCGAACTTCGCGGCGCCGTCGCAGACACGGCGCAACACCTCGAGCGCCGCCAGCACGTTGTGGTCGGCCGGCTCGCCCTCGCGCGCGATTCTGAGCACCGCGTCGGCTGCCGATTGCCCAAGGATTTCGGCGAGCCCCGGGCCTCCAACGGCGGCGAGGGCGTAGTTCGCGAGCCACGCTTGTCCGGACGGCTCCTCGGCCAACCGGCGGGCCCTGTCCCAGTCCGGCGCGTCCACGGATGCCGCCACGTCCGCCGTCATCCCGTTCTCCCGATTCACCGGGGCCTCCGTTGGGGCTCGACCGCTGGGCTGTGTGGCCACATCCAGATCTGGTGCGATATCGGCACGGACATGACGGGCCGGACGGACAGTGCGGGAGACTCGCTTGGCGGAACTGACCTTCTCCTTGGCGGAGTTCTCGTGTGCAGATGAGGCACTGGTCCCGAGGAGGCGAGCGCTCCGCAGCCGCGCCCGCAGCGCAGGCAGCAGCTTGACCTCCAGCTGCCTGATGCGCTCCCTCGTCACACCGAACTCGCTTCCCAGTTGATCCAGCGTCGACGGCGCCTCGTCGTCGAGTCCCAGGCGCCGTACGAGAATCCGGTGGTCGCGGCCGGAGAAGGTGTCCACCACGGCCATGGCATCCGCCAGGAGCAACGCGTCGTGCACCCGCGCCTCGAAGGACGGCACGGCCCGGGTACGCGCCACGAAGTCCCCCAGGGTCGCTCCATCCCCGATCACCCGGTCCAGCGAGTCGGTACGCATGCTCAGCCGTCGAGCCTCTTCGACCTTGCTCAGACTCACGTCGCACAGGACGGCGACCTCGGCAGCTGTTGCCGGTCGCCCTTGCGCTGCAAGGGACCGCTCGGCGTTGGCCACCTTGCGGATCTGCTCGTGCATGTGGACGGGGATACGGATGACGGCCCCTTCGTCCGCGATGCCCCGGGTGATCGATTGGCGCACCCACCAGGTCGCGTACGTCGAGAACTTGAACCCCTTGGCCGGATCGAACTTGCGCGCCGCCCGCATCAGCCCCAGCACTCCGTGCTGGAACAGGTCGTCGTAGTCCAGCCCCTGCTCCAGATAGCGGGGAACCATGCTGTGTACGAGTCTCTGGTTGTGCACGACCAGGCAGTCCCGCGCGCGAATCCTGATGTCGTCCGACGGCAGCGCGCTGAGCGTCTCCTGTTCAGGTTCCTCGTCCGCACCTCCCCACACGAGCACGGCGAGCCCTATCTCTTCCTGCGCGGTGAGCAGGCGGTTCTCCGGCCGACGACGGATGCGGTCCTCGCGCATGACGGTCCGGGCCGCGTCCACTGCGGCGGCCCGGTCCGCGTCCGTCCGCACGACCGCTTCGGACGGTTCGGGCAGGAAGTCCTCCGCCGGTTCGCCGACCTCCTCCTGTGAGGCTCCCTCCCCTGCGGACGAAGGCTCGCCGGGTGACTTCTCTGCAACGCCCCGAGCGTCAGTGGCCGGCCCCGGCTCCCCACCCACCTCTTCGAGCGTGACTCCAGCCGTCGTCTCCAGCGACGGCCTGTCGGGCCGCACCCGAGCAGCCTCTCTCAGGGCCGCCGCCTCACGAGAGTTCAGCCCCGCGAGGCGTACGACTCCTTCCAGGGCCCGTGGCGTCACGTAGCCCTCGGCATCGACGTACCGCTCGAGCAGGCGCATCACTCGATCCAGCCGAGGGAACACAATTTCTACACGCTTCCGTGCAACCTTTTCCACATCTGGAATGTCGACGCCTGTATGCACCACGTTCCTCTGGACAGGCACCTTCAACCTGAGCAGTTCGCCCCGCAGGCGCTCGCGCTCCACCTCGCCGAGCCCCAGCCTGCGCGCCTGCGCGAGGAATACCGCCTCCGGCACGACTCCGCCGACAGCGGCCCGGCGCAGATGAACCATCAGCTCCGCCAGGGCGGCTCGGGTGACGGAAACCTCCGGCTCTCCGACGTCCTGATGCCCCGCCAAACCATCCACCCCCAACACGGTTACATGCCGGACAGTAAAGGCATTGCGTTAACACTGTCAACACATCTTCCCTCTAGGAAAGTTAATACCTCTCGTGTACGGTGACCGCGTCCGCACTCTCCGCTTCGGAACCAGGCGGCAGGACAGCGGTCACAGGGGCAAGTCCCGTGACGGGACGGGGAGTAGAGGACAGGGGAGAAACCGTGGGCCACGAGCTGATCGATGGCAGGTTCCGCGTCGGGCAGGTCATCGGCAAGGGCAACATGGGGGAGGTTCACCGGGGCGAGGATCTCCAAGCCCCGGCGGGCAGCGCCGAGCGCCCGGTCGCTGTGAAGACGATCCTCCGCCGCCGTACGGGTGGCCTGATCGACACCGGCGCGGACAACAAGGCCGTGGAGCGCTTCGCACGCGAGGTGCGCATCATGCGCCGCCTCGAGCACCCGAACCTGACCCGTCTCATCGCCGGCGGAATAAGTGCGGATGGCGGACTGCCCTACCTGGCCATGGAGTTTCTGGACGGCGAGACACTGCGCGACCTCATCGAGGAGGAACGCCAACTGCCCGTCTCCTGGGTGGCAGCCATCGGCGCCCAGATAGCCGAGGGCCTGAGCGCGGCCCACGCGGCCGACGTGGTGCACCGCGACCTGAAACCGGCGAACGTCATGCTGACGCGGGGCGGCACCGTCAAGGTCCTCGACTTCGGCATGGGCCGCATCGTCGACGACCCGGACGAGGCACGGCTCACCAGCACCGGCGTCAGCGTCGGCACCGCCCGGTACATGGCACCCGAGCAGTTCGAGGCCCGCCAGGTTTCCCAGGCCGCCGACCTGTACGCCCTCGGCTGTGTGCTGTACGAAATGCTGCTCGGTGTACCACCGTTCGTCAGCGAGTCGCCGTTCGAACTCGCCCGCAAGCACCTCGAGACCGAGCCGACGCCGCTAGGCGTCATCCGCGGAGGGATACCCTCCGAACTGGTCCGTCTCGTCGGTCGGCTGCTCGCCAAGGACCCTGCCGATCGCCCTGCGAGTGCGGCCGACGTCCACGACTCCCTGTATCCGCTGGCCGTGGGCGACGACGACACGCCGCCGCGACTCCCCCACTGGAGCGCTCTCGACCCGACACGGCCCCTGGCCGCCATGGCCGCCCGAGCCCTCGCCGCCCCGGCGGCGCCGGCGCCGCGACCGGCGCCCGTCACCGCCTCCGGCATGGCGATGGACGTGTTCGGAGTGCACCGCGCCCTGATCAAGGACTACCGCGACTTCACCGAGGGCGGCACGGTCATCCGCGATGACCGTGTCGCGACCTTCGTGGAAAAGGACCTTGACGGCAAGTCGCAGTGGCCTGATCCGTGGCTGTCGCTCAACCCTTTCTTCCAGAGTGGTGGCACGGTCGCGGAACTCGTCGGGGAGAAGGTCCTCCACCCGGAGTGCGCCCGCATCTTCCAGGCGGGCAAGACGGAGGGTGGCACCGTCCCGGACGGGCGGCCGCTCACCCTCCACCGCCACCAGCGCGAGGCCATCGACGCTGCGGCGCGCAGCGCCTCGTACGTCCTGACGACAGGCACCGGCTCCGGCAAGTCGCTGTCGTACATCGTTCCGATCGTGAACCGCGTCCTTCATGAGCGGGACTCCGAGGGGCCGAATTCAGTCAAGCGAGTGCGCGCCGTCATCGTGTACCCGATGAACGCGCTGGCGAACAGTCAGCTGAAGGAACTCGAAAAGTACCTGCGCGACGGGTACGGCGAGGGCCACGAGCCGGTCACCTTCGCCCGATACACGGGGCAGGAGGACGACGCCAAGCGGAAAGAGATCCGCGACAACCCCCCGGACATCCTGCTCACCAACTACGTGATGCTGGAGCTGATGCTGACCCGGCCCGCCGACCGGGCCAGTCTCATCAAGATGGCCAAGGGCCTGGAGTTCCTCGTCTTCGACGAACTCCACACCTACCGCGGCCGGCAGGGCGCCGACGTCGCCCTACTCATACGCCGGGTCCGCGAGGCCTGCCAGGCACCCGACGTACAGTGCATCGGCACCTCGGCCACCATGTCGACCGAGGGCACCGTCGAGGACCAGAAGAAGGTGGTCGCCGACGTGGCGAGCCGGCTGTTCGGCACGACGGTCAGCCCGCGGCACGTGATCGGCGAGACACTCGTACGTGCCACCGACGAGGCTCCTAACATCGTCCCCGCCGAGCGTCTGACGTCGCCCGCTGCGCCGCGCGCGTACGACGATCTGGTGCGCGACCCGTTGGCCCGCTGGATCGAGACGCGGTTCGGCCTCGCAACCGACGAGGCGACGGGCAGGCTGGTGCGCCGCCGCCCCACGAAGATCGAGGTCGCGGCAGGGGAACTGGCAGAGCAGTCGGGAGTCCCCAAGGACGACTGCGCGAAGGCCATCGAGGCGACGCTGGACGCCGGCTCACAGGCCCGGCACCCGGTCACCGACCGCCCGCTGTTCGCGTTCCGTCTGCACCAGTTCCTCTCCAAGGGCGACACCGTGTACGTCACCCTGGAGGACAAGCTCTCCCGCCACCTGACCCGCTCCTACCAGCTGGAACAGCCGGGCAGCGGCGGCAAGCTGCTGATGCCGCTAGCGTTCTGCCGCGAGTGCGGCCAGGAGTACCTGACCGTCTGGCGCACCGAGAAGGACGGCGAGGTTCGTTACGAGGCACGCCGGGACACCTCCGCCACGGGCGGGCGGCAGGGCGACGGCTACCTCTTCATCGACCAGGAGCGGCCCTGGCCGACCAGCGTCCAGTACGCCGTCGACGACCGCCGGCTGCCCGAGTCCTGGCTGGAGCTGGACGACAGGGACCAGGAGGTGGTCAAGAAGACGTACCGCGACCGGGTGCCGCGCGCGATCACCGTGGACCCGCTCGGCTACGAGGGCCGCGGCGAGCTGCAGGCCGCGTTCATCCCGTCGCCGTTCCTGTTCTGCCTGCACTGCGGTGTGGCCTACGAGCAGACGCGCGGCCGGGACTTCGCCAAGCTGGCGACGCTGGACCAGGAAGGCCGTTCCTCGGCGACCTCCCTCATCTCGGCCTCGGTGGTGCGGTCCCTGAAGTCGGTGCCGGAGGAAGCCCTGGACAAGGAGGCCCGCAAGCTCCTGACCTTCGTCGACAACCGCCAGGACGCCTCGCTCCAGGCCGGCCACTTCAACGACTTCGTGCAGATCACCCAGTTGCGCGGGGCGCTGTACCGGGCCGCCCTGGAAGCCAGCGAGGACGGGCTCACCCATGAGGAGCTGGCGTCGGCGGTGACGAACGCGCTCGGCATCGCTCCCGTCGACTACACGGGCGAGCGGGAACTGCCCCCGACCCTGGCCAAGGCGGCGGCCAAGACCCTGCGCGACGTGGTCGCCTTCCGGCTCTACCTCGACCTGGAGCGCGGTTGGCGCATCACCATGCCCAACCTCGAACAGACCGGTCTGCTGGAGATCGACTACGCGGACCTGCGCTGGGTCGCGGACAAGCAGGACCGCTGGGCGCACACCCATGCGGCGCTGCGGGACGCCGATCCGGCGCTGCGGGCCGAGATCATGAAGGTCCTGCTCAACGAGATGCGCCGTTCGCTCGCCATCGACGTGTCGTACTTCCGTGACGACTTCGACGCGTTGCAGCGGGCGAGCGAGGAGCGGCTGGTGGACCCGTGGGTGCTGTCGGCCTCCGACCGGCCCGGCGTGGGCATCGCCTACCCGAGTCCTTCGGGCCGGGGACTGGACCGCTCGGGCCTGTTCGTCTCGGCGCGCGGCAAGTTCGGCAAGTACCTCAAGCGCGCCGACGCCTCGTTCAAGAAGCTCTCCCCCGACGATCTGCAGCTCGTCATCGCGGAACTGCTGAAGGTGCTGGCCGCCAACGGCCTGGTGAAGGAGGTGACGGAGGCGCCGCAGCGCGCCGGCCGCTACCGCAGGCCGACGACGCCGGCCACGACCGGCTACCGGGTGGCGGCCCAGTCGCTGATCTGGCGTGCCGGCAAGGGCGAGACGGGCACGCACGACCCGCTGACCCGCACCTACCCCAGTGGCGACGGCCCGCGCGTGAACACCTTCTTCCGGGACCTGTACCAGGAGGCGGCGAGCGCGCTGTCCGGGCTGTTCGCCCGCGAGCACACCGCCCAGGTCGCCCCGGAGGAACGGGAGCGGCGCGAGGAGGCGTTCCGCAAAGCGGAGCTGAAGCTGCTCTACTGCTCCCCCACGATGGAGCTGGGCGTCGACATCTCCTCCCTCAACGCGGTGATGATGCGCAACGTGCCGCCCACGCCCGCCAACTACGCCCAGCGTTCGGGACGCGCGGGCCGCAGCGGCCAGCCCGCGCTGGTGACGACGTACTGCGCGACGGGCAACAGCCACGACCAGTACTACTTCCGCCGCTCGGAGCGGATGGTGGCGGGGGCGGTGGCCCCGCCGCGCCTGGACCTCGCCAACGAGGACCTGGTCCTCTCCCACCTGCAGGGCATATGGATCGCCGAGGCCAGCCTGAAGCTGGGCCGCGCGATACCCGAGGTCCTCGACGTGTCGCACCCCGACACGGGCGACCGCCCGAACCCGGCTCTGGAGCTGCTCCCCGACATCCTCGCCGCCTCCCTGGACGAGACCGCGCAACACCGCACGGTGGACGCGGCGCTGCGAGTGCTCGGCCCGCTTCTGCCAGACTTCGCGGACACCACCTGGTGGCACGACGACTGGATCCAGGACCGGGTCCGCACGGTGCCGGAGCGCTTCGACCGGGCCTTTGACCGGTGGCGTCAGCTGTTCCGCGCGGCACTCGACGACCAGTACATCCAAAACAAGCGGCGCCTGGACTACAGCCTGACCGAGAGCGACCGCAACCGGGCCAACGCCCGCCGCCGCGAGGCGGAGACGCAGCTCAACCTGCTGATGAACGAGAGCGTGGACAGCAAGTCGGTGCTCTCCGACTTCAACCCCTACCGCTACCTCGCCTCTGAGGGCTTCCTGCCCGGGTACAGTTTCCCGCGTCTGCCGCTGGCCGCCTACATCCCGACGATCGGCCGGCGCCGGGGCGACGGCGACTACCTCCAGCGTCCCCGCTTCCTCGCTATCCGCGAGTTCGGCCCCGGCTCGCTCATCTACCACGAGGGCGCCCGCTACCAGGTGACCCGCATCCAGCTGCCGCCGGACGCCTCCGGCGACCTGGCGACCAGCGAGGCCCGCCGCTGCGCGCACTGCGGCTACCACCACGACCCGGCCGAGCGCCAGGACCGTTGCCACATGTGCGACGAACCGCTGGGCGCGGCCACCCACGGACTGCTCCAGCTGCACACCGTGTACACCACGCGCCGGGAGCGGATCTCCTCCGACGAGGAGGAGCGCCGCCGTGCCGGCTTTCGGCTGGAGATGTCGTACCGGTTCCAGGACCACGGCGCCCGCAAGGGCCGCCTCAACGCGTCCGTCGCGGACACCTCGGGCGCGCCGCTGGCCGACCTGGCGTACGGCGACTCGGCAACCGTCCGCATCACCAACCTGGGCCGGGTGCGGGCCAAGAAGGACGAGCCGGCGGGCTACTGGCTCGACCTCGCCGACGGCCGCTGGATGAACGACAAGGACGCCGCGGAGGCCTCCGGCGACTCCAGCGAGCTGCCCGTGGTCGACGAGGACGGCAAGGAGCGGCGCCGCAAGAAGCGGGTCATCCCGTACGTCGAGGACCGCCGCAACATCCTCGTCGTCACCCTCGACGAGGCCCTGCCCGAGCCCGAGGCGCTGTCCCTGATGTACGCGCTGGAGCGTGGCATCGAGGCCGCGTTCGAGCTGGAGGACGCCGAGCTGTCCAGCGAGCTGCTGCCACCGGACGGCGGACCGCGTAACCGGTTCCTGTTCATGGAGGCCGCCGAAGGCGGCGCGGGCGTGCTGCGCCGCCTCCAGGCCGAGCCGGATGCCCTGGCGAAGGCGGCCCGGTACGCCCTGTCGATCTGCCACTTCGAGGAGGACGGCACCGACCTGGGCGGCCCGCACCCGGACCGCCCCTGCGCCCTGGGCTGCTACGAGTGCCTGTTGACGTACGGCAACCAGCTCGACCACGCGCTGATCAACCGCCACGCGGCCCGGCACCTGCTGGTGCGGTTCGCCTCGGCGACGGCGGAGCGCGAGTCGCGCGGCGAGTCGCGGTCGGAGCAGTACCGGCGACTGCTCGACCAGACCCCGGCGGCACCGACGGCGGTCGAGGCCTCGGCCGCCGCCGAACTGGCCGCGCGCGGTGACTTCCTGGGCTGGGCGAAGGCGCGGGGACTGCACCTGCCGGACGAGGCGGCCCCGTTCCTCACCGAGGCGAACGCGATGCCCGACTTCGTGTACCGGCTCCCCGGCGGAAACGTGGCCGTCTTCGTCGACACGCCTGAAAAGGAGCAGGACACCTTCCGGGACGAGGACGCCGAGGACCGCCTCTTCAACGCCAGTTGGGACGTCATCCGATTCCCCCACGGCGACGACTGGGACGCCATCGCCGCCGCCAACGCCCGCTACTTCGGCACGCCGACCGCCAACTGACGACCGCCTTCTCCTGAGGACTCGAAGACACACATGGCACTCACGTACTCCGCAGGTTCCCTGGTGAAGGCCCGCGGCCGCGAATGGGTGGTGCTCCCCGAGAGCAAGCCCGATCTGCTCGTCCTGCGCCCGCTCGGCGGCTCGGACGACGACGTCGCCGCCGTGTTCCCGGCGTTCGAGACGGTCGAGGAGGCCCTGTTCGCCGCCCCCGAGCCGAGCGACCTCGGCGACCAGCGGGCGGCCGGTCTGCTCCGCACGGCCCTGCGGGTCGGCTTCCGCTCGGGCGCGGGCCCGTTCCGCTCGCTGGCCGGCATCGCCGTGGAACCCCGCGCCTACCAGCTCGTCCCGCTGCTGATGGCGCTGCGTCAGAAGACCGTCCGCCTGCTGATCTCCGACGACGTCGGCATCGGCAAGACCGTCGAGGCGGGCCTGATCGCGAGCGAACTCCTGGCTCAGGGCGAGGCGTCGGGCCTGGCCGTGCTGTGCTCGCCCGCGCTGGCGGAGCAGTGGCAGCAGGAGCTGCGCAGCAAGTTCGGCATCGACGCGGAGCTGGTGCTGTCCTCGACGGTGACGCGTCTGGAGCGCGGCCTGGACCTCGGCCAGTCCCTCTTCGACCGCTACCCGAACGTCATCGTCTCCACGGACTTCATCAAGTCCACCCGTCACCGCGACGACTTCGTACGGCACTGCCCCGACCTGGTGATCGTCGACGAGGCGCACACGTGCGTGGCGGCCGAGGACACCAAGACCAAGACCGGCACGCAGAACCAGCTGCGCTACGAGCTGCTGCGGCGGGTGGCCGAGGACGCGAAGCGGCACCTGCTGCTGGTGACGGCGACGCCGCACAGCGGCAAGGAGTCCGCGTTCCGGAACCTGCTGGGCTTGGTGAAGCCCGAGCTGGCGCACGTGAACCTGGAGTCGGACGCGGGCCGAAGGCTACTGGCGCAGCACTTCGTGGCCCGCAAGCGCGCGGACGTCCGCCAGTACCTCACCAAGGAGGACGGCCTGGCCGACGACTCGCTCGCCGAGCGCACCGCGTTCCCCTCGGACCGCTACTTCAAGGACGAGACGTACAAGCTGTCCCCGGAGTACCGGGCCCTGCTGGACGACGCGATCGCCTACGCGAGTGAGCGGGTGGAGGAGGCGGACGGCCGGGGTCGGAGGGAGGCCCGAATAGCGTGGTGGTCGGCGATCGCGCTCCTGCGCTCGCTGGTGTCGTCCCCGCGCGCGGCGGCGCAGACGCTGCGCACGAGGTCCGCGGCGGCGGTCGCGTCCTCGGCTGAGGAGGCCGACAAGCTGGGCGCCCCGCTCAACAGCGACGCGGCCGACAGCGACTCGATGGAGGGCATGGACGTAGCCCCGGGCGCGGAGATCGAGACCCATGACCCGCGCTCACGCCTGGCCGAACTCGCCGACCGCGCGGAGGAACTGGAGGGCGCGGCGCAGGACCTCAAGCTGAAGGCGTTGATCAAGCACCTCAAGGGTCTGCTGGCCGACGGCTACAACCCGATCGTCTTCTGCCGCTACATCCCCACGGCCAAGTACCTGGCCGAGCAGCTGGCCAACGACCCGGAGACGAAGAAGCGCGGCCCGTTGGGCGCGAAGACGGTCGTCAAGGCGGTCACGGGTGAACTGTCCCCGCAGCAGCGCATCGACAACATCGAGGCGCTGGCGACGGAGGCCGGCGAGGACGCCGCCGCGCGCCGGGTACTGATCGCCACGGACTGCCTGTCGGAGGGCGTGAACCTCCAGCACTACTTCGACGCGGTGGTCCACTACGACCTGGCGTGGAACCCCACCCGCCACGACCAGCGCGAGGGCCGCGTCGACCGCTACGGCCAGCGCCGCGACGAGGTCCGCGTCATCACCCTGTACGGCGACGACAACGGCATCGACGGCAAGGTCCTCGAAGTCCTCATCAAGAAGCACCGCCAGATCAAGAAGGACCTGGGCATCTCCGTCTCGATCCCGGACGAGCTGTCGACGGGCGTGACGGACGCGATCGTGGAGTGGCTGCTGATGCGCGGCCGAGAGAGCGAGGACGCTCTGTTCAGCGCGGATGCGTTCAAGGTGAGCACGGCACAGCTGGACAGCGACTGGAACTCGGCGGCGGAGCGGGAGAAGGCGTCGCGTTCGCGGTTCGCCCAGCGTTCGATCCACCCGGAGGAGGTGGCCCGGGAGGTCGCCGCGGTCCGGGATGCGCTGGGCGGTACGGGCGAGGTGCGGACGTTCGTGCGAGAGGCACTGGGCTCGCTGGGCGCGGTGCTGCGCGGAGCCGATCCGTCGGAGGACTTCACGGCCCAGGTGGGTGGTACGCCGGCCGGCCTGCGGGACGCGCTGGCGACGGCCGTGGGCGCTGAGGTGATCGAGCAGGACCGCCCGATCCCGTTCCGTACGGACCCGGCGGTGGCGCGGGGCGAGGCGGCCCTGGTGCGTACGGACCCGGTAGTGGGCGCGCTGGCGTCACACGTCCTGAACGCCGCGCTGGACACCCAGGCGGACGGTGCCCGCCCGGCACGCCGCTGCGGTGTGGTGACGACCGACGCGGTGACCACGCGCACGACCCTGCTGCTGGTCCGCTACCGCTTCCACCTGACCCTGCCGTCGCGCAGCGGCGAGAAGCAGCTGGTCGCGGAGGATGCGAGGCTGCTGGCCTTCGAGGGCTCCCCGAAGAACGCGGTGTGGCTGTCACAGGAGCGCGCGGCGGCCCTGCTCGACGCAACCGCGTCCGAGAACACGGACCCGCACTTCGGCGAGCGCATGATGAAGCGCATCCTCGACCAACTCCCCGATGCGAACGCCTATCTGGAGTCGCACGGCGAGGACCTGGCGGCCGAGCTCGACGCCTCGCACCGCCGTGTGCGACAGGCCTCCGGCGAGATCGTCCGGGGCCTGTCGGTGACGGCCCAGAAGCCGGCCGACGTCCTGGGCGCGTACCTGTACCTGCCCGCGAACCCTTCCGCTTCCTCCCCCGCCCCTGCTGCTGTTTCTGGAGCGTCCGCCTGATGTCCGCCACGACTCGCAACCAGGTGTTCACCGCCGTCCACACGGTCGGAGGTCTGCTGCCGGCCGACATGCTGCTGCGCATCTCCGAGGGCAAGGACGTCCCGGGTTCGAAGCCCGCCGACTACGGCCTGCCGTCGTCGCGTTCGGTACGGGACGAGGCGGAGCGCAGCTGGGAGTACCTGAAGCCGCTCTGGCGCGAGCTGCGCAAGCACCTCCCCGAGGACTTGGAGACGGGCCTGCCCGCGACCGACCCGACCGGCCGTGCGGGTGCCGACTGGCTGTCGCCGCTGTGGCGGGAGCTGGGCTTCGGCCGCCTGACACCGATCGGCACGGAGGGCGTGACGGCCGACTCGGACGCGGCGAAGCGATTCGAGGTCTCGCACCGCTGGCAGCACGCACTCATCCACCAGGTGCCTTGGAACGCCAACCTGGACAAGCGTCCGGGCGGCGCGGGCACGATCCCGCCGCAGTCGATGCTCCAGGAGTGCCTGAACCGGACCGAGGCCCACCTGTGGGGCATCCTGACGAACGGCCGCCAGGTCCGCCTGCTCCGGGACTCCAGCGCCCTGGCTACGGCGTCGTACGTCGAGTTCGACCTGGAGGCGATCTTCGACGGCGAACTCTTCAGTGAGTTCGTACTTCTGTACCGCCTGCTGCACGTGTCCCGCTTCGAGGTCGCGGAGGACGCGGCACCCTCGACGTGCTGGCTGGAGAAGTGGCGAACGGAGGCGATCGCCCAGGGCACGCGTGCCCTTGACCAGCTCAGGAAGGGCGTCCAGCGGGCGATCACGACCCTCGGCACGGGCTTCCTGAAGCACCCGGACAACCGGGAGTTGCGGGAGACACTGGAGGTCAAGACCTTCCACTACGCGCTGCTTCGCATGGTCTACCGGCTCCTGTTCCTGTTCGTGGCCGAGGACCGCGAGGTCCTGCTGTCCCCGTCGGCGGACGAGACGGCGAGGGACCGCTACGCCGCGTACTTCTCCTCGGCCCGCCTGCGCCGGCACGCCCAGCGCCGCCGGGGCACGGCCCACGGTGACCTGTACCAGGCGCTGCGCTTCGTGCTGTCGGGACTGGGCAACGACGACGGACTGCCGGAGCTGGGCCTGCCCGGCCTGGGCGGCATCTTCGACGACACGGAGGCGGACAAGCTCCTGCACCGCCTGTCGCTGTCGAACGAGCCGCTGCTGGAGGCGGTGCGCGGGCTGTCGATCGTCCGGGACACCAGCAGCAAGCGGAACCGCGTGGTCGACTACCGCCACCTGGACGCGGAGGAACTGGGCTCCATCTACGAGTCCCTGCTGGAGCTGGTCCCCAAGCACAACGCGACCGACCGCACCTTCGAACTGATCGAGCTGGCGGGCAACGCAAGGAAGACGACGGGCTCCTACTACACCCCGTCCTCGCTGATCGAGTGCCTGCTGGACTCGGCGCTGGACCCGGTGATCGACGACGCGGTGAAGCGCGGCGAGATCCGGGCAACGCGCTCGGGCCAGCCGGACCCGGGCCCGGCTATCGTCGAGGAGCTGCTTTCGCTGACGGTCTGCGACCCGGCCTGCGGCTCGGGCCACTTCCTGGTGGCGGCGGCCCGGCGCATCGCCAAGCGGGTGGCGGCGGTACGGGAGCAGAACCCGGAGCCGACGATCGACGCGGTACGCCACGCCCTGCACGAGGTGGTCGCGCGCTGTATCTACGGCGTGGACCTCAACCCGATGGCCGTTGAGCTGGCCAAGGTGTCCCTGTGGCTGGAGGCCCTGGAGCCCGGCAAGCCGCTGGGCTTCCTGGACGCCCACATCAAGCACGGCAACGCGCTGATCGGCGCTACGCCGGCGCTGCTGGCGAAGGGCATCCCTGACGGCGCGTTCAAGCCGATCGAGGGCGACGACAGGAAGATCGCGGAGGGCTTGAGGAAGCGGAACGCCCAGGAACGTGCCGGCCAGCTCAGCTTCACCACCGAAGAGAGTATCTGGGTCTCCAACGCCTCCTTCGCGGCCAGCCTCCGCGACATCACCGCCGCCCGGTCCGACACCCTGCGCGACGTTCGTCTTCAGTCCAGCCGCTTCCGCGAACTGGAGCAGTCAGCGGACTACCTCCACGCCCTCAACATCGCCGACGCCTGGTGCGCCGCCTTCGTCTGGCCCAAGGTCCAGGGCACCGTGGCCCCCGTCACCGAGGGCGTTTTCCGCGACCTCCAGAACCCCGGCGGCGGGATACCTGAATCCACCCGTGACGAGATCGTCCACCTCGCCCACCAGTACAAGTTCTTCCACTGGCAGCTGGAGTTCCCCGAGGTCTTCACGGTCCCGAAGGACGGCGGAGCGGCCTTGGACATCGACCCGGCAACGGGCTGGGCCGGAGGATTCTCCTGCGTGGCGGGCAACCCCCCTTGGGACAAGGTCGACTTCGAGGACAAGAAGTACTTCAGCGTGGTCGAACCATCGATCGCTGCGATCTCCGGCACCGCCCGGCGCACCCGGATCGTCGAGTGGGAAAAGGAGAACCCGGAAGCAGGCGAGCGGTACCGTGCGGCACGGCGAATGGTGAAGTCGACGTTCCTGTTCGCGTCGAGTTCCGATTCTTTTCCCCTGTGTGCACAGGGGTTGACCGTCAAAGGGGTCAACTCCCTCCAGACGGACCAGCTGTTCACAGAACGGTTCGCATCGATCGTGGCGTCACAGGGCCGCTTCGGAGCCATCATCCCGACTGCGATAGCCACCGGCGCCGGAGCGCAGCACCTCTTCAACGGCTTCGCACAGCGCGGTGCAGTCGCCTCCCTTTACGATTTCGAGAACAAGAAGCCACTGTTTGAGGGTGTGGACTCGCGCTACAAATTCTGCCTGCTCTCCCTCACCGGCGGCGGCCTAACCGAACCTGCCGCCAAGTTCGCGTTCTTCCTCCACGACACCACCGATCTCGAGGACGCCGAGCGCGTCTTCGCGCTCAGCCCGGAGGAGATCACCCTCATCAACCCCAACACCGGCACACTGCCGATCTTCCGCTCGCGTCGGGACGCGGATCTCACAGCGGCGATCTATCGGCGGATCCCGGTGCTGTGGGACGAGACAAGGCCCGATGGAAACCCTTGGGGCATCGCCTTCAAGAACCTCTTCAACATGACCGACGACTCCGACCTCTTCAGAACACGGGAAGCCCTGGAATCCGAAGGATGGCAGCTCCGCGGGAACGTATTCGCAAGAGGTGGGGAGCGAATGCTGCCGCTCTATGAAGCGAAGATGGTGAACTTTTTCAACCACCGAGCAGCCGACGTGATCAAGAGTGCCACTGCAGTCAACCGCCAGAATCAGCCGAGCTACCTCATCTCAGAGCAGCTTCAGGACCCGGGGCGGTTCGCGATCCCCCTCAACTGGATCCGCGAAGAAGGAATGATCAAGACCCACCGCAATAACAAGGTGGTCGAAATTCCAGGCGTGGCAATGCGTCTGAAGGAAGTGGCATGGGACCGCGACTGGCTCTGCGGCTGGTGCGATGTCACGGCCTCAACGAATGAACGGACCGCCATACCCGCTTTCCTGCCACGCGTGGCGGTAGGGCACACGTACCCCCTTATGCTGCCGCGAGTCGCCCCCGTGCTCACGGCAGCTATGGTCGCCGCCCAGTCTGCCCTGGTCTTCGACTTCGTGAGCCGTCAGAAGATCAGCGACGCCCACATGAAGCTCTTCATTTGGAAGCAGCTGCCCGTACCCGCTCCCGACGTTCTCGAAGCTCACACTCCATTCCTCACCCCTCGAATTCTCGAGCTGGTCTACGACGCCTACGACATGCAGGGCCTGGCCCACGACCTGGGTGACGAAGACCCTCCGTTCCGCTGGGACGAGAGCCGCCGCACGATCATCCGGGCCGAGCTGGACGCGCTCTTCTTCCACCTCTACGGCATCTCTCGCGACGACGTCGACTACATCCTCGACACGTTCCCCATCGTCAAGCGCAAGGACGAGGCCAAGTACGGCACCTACCGCACAAAGGATTTGATCCTCGCCGAGTACGACCGCATGGCCACGGCCGGCGTCAGCCTGGAGAACCCTCTGGCGGACGGCGAGAACTACACCTCCACCCTCACCCCGCCCCCGGGCCACGGCCCTCGCCACCCGGCAAAGACTTCGGACGGAACCGCGACATGAAATACAAAGACGAAGATGAAATCAAGCGCGCGCTTGGAATCGACTCCTGGAGAAACCTATCCAAAGACAAGATGATCAGGTTCGTGGCCATGATGCCCGACATGAGCACCGAGGTGGCCCTGAAAATCGTTGAACAGTTTCCCACGTTCAAGGATTTCGCTCTGAATGTTGTGGATGCGATAAAGAAATCGCATGAGTCCACACTCTCGGCCAACCAGCAAAGTCAGGAACACGTCCATCGAGCTTTTCAGGATCTCAGAGACACCATCAAGAATGAACTCGACAAGGGAGACTTGGCTTGGGAACAAAGGAAAGAGCTCATCGAGAAAATGCAGGAAGCGGTAAGGGAGGAGTCCCAGAAGGACAGCGAGAATAAACGCTTCTTGGACGGGGCACTCAAAAAAGTTGTGATGGTCGGTGGTGCTGCGCTCGCCTTGGGTGTGGCTTTTGTCGGCGGCAGGATAATGGCTGAAAGCAAGGACAGCCCCGAAGAGGGCCTGGAGGCTTGAACTTCGTCCCCACTCGAACCTCGCCCAAAGCCCACGACCCCCGCCGCCCCGCCTGCCCCGACCGCCACCACTGCCCGAGCCAGGAGCCAGGATGGTCTCGCCCACCTCCGAAGAAGACACTCGCAAGGTTCAGACGGCGGTCATTGGTCAAGCCGAGTCGGACTGGCCGGTGTTCCTGCCGTACGACCACGATGACTTCGACCGATTCATGCGGAGCCGGACGCGCGACGACTTCTACTGCGGCGTCCTGCTCGGCGGCTGCGGCAAGAAGCTGACTCCGAAGCGGTACACGGAGAAGAAGTGCCACTTCGCGCACCGACCGCCCGTGCACTGCCGCCGCACGGAGACTGGTGAAGCCAGCGCCGACCACCTCTACATCGGGCAGGCGCTGGGGCGCTGGCTGCTGCGGCAGGGATACCAGGACGCCGAGGTCACGTACCTGGACCCCGGCTCGGTCCACGGTGGAGCCGTCGAGGTCCGGTTCGGTCAGGACCGCTCCCGGCTCATCCGGGTCCAGTTAGCCCGCCTCTCGCTCCAAGAGTGGCGGGAGATTCGCGAACGCCTCGCCGACCGGCACACCCACATCCACTGGGCGTACGGACCCTACTGCGGGCTCTCGCACAACGAGGTACACGCCGCCGGGCATGCCATCCGCATCTCCTGCCGCACAAAGGGCGAGACCCGCGAGGTGTACATCGGCACGCAGTACTCGGACAACAGCCTCGCGTGGTCGGCCCTCACCGACTGCCGCCTGTCGAACGAGGGGATCATCACGCCTCGCCTCGACGCCGAACCGCCCGTGGGCAGCACGTCCCCTCCCGCCCCTACGCCGGTGGCCTTCCCCCTGGCTCCGGGCACCATCGCCTTCACCGCAGCGACCGAACTGCCGGCACCGCCCCCTGACTCGGACGGCACCCCCGTACGCCTCTACGAGGCCGACCTCCAGCCGCTCGGCTCGGCCGTCGTCCGGGCCCGGATCGCCCTGCCGCACGCCCACCCCGTCCCTCCTCCTCACCAACTGCACGTCATCTACTCCTCAGCCCACCTGCTGCCGCTCACCGATGCGGCCCCCTCCGAGCCCGCCTGGCTCATACGTGCCGACGGCGCCTCGCCCCTACCTCAGCAGACCGACTCCCGCTGGCCGAACCTGCGCCCCGCATCTCAGCCATCCGAGCCGCCCCCACCAGCCCCCACGACGAGCGAACCCTCCACCTCAACACTCCGTAGGCTCCTCCTCGGTGAGGCCGAGACGCTCCGCGTCTTCCGTTCAAAGCTGGAACTCGTCGCCCGCGCCCGGGGCATCGTCAACTGGGAGACACTGGTTGGCCACGCGGGAGCGACACCTGCCGACATCACACCGGAGGAACGCGTCCGCCTGCTCATCGCGGTGGACCACCCCAGAGCCGACGGCAAGCCCGTGCTCTCGGCACTGGTCAAACCAGCTCTTGCCCCGGACGCGCCCGCCCCGTACTTCGCCGACGTCCTCGCCGGCCTCGGCTGGAGATCCGACCTGTCCGAGGCGAAGGTGGTGGAAATCTGGGAGCGCGAGCGAAGGACCGCCTACGCCCTCGCCGAATCGACACCCGCATGGCAACAGCCCTCGGCCACACTGTCAGAGGCGAAGGCCAGTAGCGCCCCTGGGCTGAACGAGGCGCGGCTCGTGGCCCGGTTCCGCGAGCACCTGGAACTCGTCGCCAAAGGACACGGCGTCATCAAGTGGTCGACCCTGCTCAAGAAGCAGCACATCTCGCCGTCCACGTTGTCCGATGAGGACCGTGTTCGGCTGCTGGCCGCAGTCGACAGGTCGTACGTTCCCGGACGTCGGATGTTGTCGGCCCTGGTGAAGGCGGACGGGCAGACCCCAGGTCCGGCCCCGTTCTTCGGCGACGTGCTGGCAGAGTTGGGCTGGACGCCCGACTTTGCCACCCCGACCGTGGAGGCAGCATGGCGGGCCGCCGTGGACCGTGCCTACGCACGGAGCGCGCAAGCCGTGACCGGGACCCCAACCGCTCCAGCCGAGGAGGACCGCGTGCGCTGGGGCAAGCTCGGAACCACCAAGGCAGCGGTAGTCATAGCCGTTCGGCGGGCACTGATCGACGCCGCCCGGCGTCAGGTCTGCGTGGGTTGGCACACGCTCGCCGCTGCCGCCGGACTCAAGCCGACCGACCTCACCGACCGGGCCAGGGAAGCGATCCTCGTATCGGTGGACAGCCCGCCCACCTACGGGGTGTTGCTCTCCTCCCTCGTGGTCGCCTCGGAACACACGCCTGTGCCGTACTTCGACGCCATCCTCAGACGCCTCGGACGTCCCCACGGCCTGCGCCCCATCGAACTGGGCCAGCTCCGAAAGACGGAGCAGGCCCGAGCGTTCGCGGCCTACAGCGCTGCCGCCGACACCGCCGATGACCCGAAGGAAAGAACATGAGACCGAACCGTCGTCGCCTCGCCATCGGCATAGCCGCCACCGCAGCCGTCGTCACCCTGTCCGGCACGGCAGGAGCAGTCGCCGGCGCATACTTCGTCGCGACCGGCCCGACCGGCGCGCGAGGCCCGGCTGGACCGGAAGGAGCACGGGGACCGCAAGGGCCTCAGGGTGAGCAGGGGCTGCAAGGTGAGCGCGGCCCCAAGGGTGACCGGGGAGAGCCCGGCGCAGCCGCTGAACCAGCCACCCTCGGCATACCGGACGCCAGCACAACGGGTCCCGATCTCTCCGGTGGCCTGCTCATCAGCTCCGGCACGTGCCCGGTAGGAACCTCTCAGTGGGACACCATCTACGTGGGCCGCAACTCCGTCCTCGGGTCACCGGGCGACGTCGATATGCGCGCGACGACGCTCTGCAAGATCCTCTGAGCGCCACCGCGCATGCCGCTCTACTCAGGAGCCCGCGGCGAACCCCACGAACCGCGACCACTCCTCATGCCCGACGGAGAAATGAGGAAGCGTCACGTCCTTGGAGTCGCGCAGGTGCACGGCCTGCTCAGTGACGGCGACCTCGATGCAGTTGTCGCCCTGGGTGCCGCTGTAACTGGACTTGAACCAAACCAGTTCCGTCGTGCTCATAGCTCTCCTCGCAGTCGCTCCAGCAGGCCTCGTGAGTCTTGGGGGTTCAGGGCCTGCGAGCGCAGTGTGTCATAGCGTTGACAGAGGAGGCTCACCTCTTTCACGTCGGAGATCAGGCGGCCGTTCTGCTGGCCCTCGGAGTAAGCGAACCTCTGCCCCTTCGGCGTTTCCAGAAGCCATACCGGCCCATCCAGGCAACCGTGAAACTCGGTGTCCATCGGCATGATTTGAAGTGTCACGTTCCGCAGGGTGCCAAGCTTTAGAACGTGGTCGAGCACGCCCCGCAGCACCTCGGAACCCCCGAGCCGACGCCGGAACACATGCTCCTCCACGATGAAGCTGAACGGAACGTGAGTCCGCTCGTACAGCACCCTCTGACGCTCCAGCCGGGCAGCCACCTGCGCTTCCAGCTGGTCGTCAGACAGCAAGGGGATGCCGTTGTCGAACACCGCCCGCGCATACCCTTCCGACTGCAACATGCCCGGCACCAACCGGCACTCATACGAAGCGAGACTCACCGCCACCCGCTCCAGCCGAGCCCACTGCCGAAACCAAGCCGCCAGCCCAGCCTCCCCCCGAGTCAGAAACCGCGCCGACCTCCGCAACGCCCCCGTGTTCCCCAACACCTCCTCCGCCCGCTCCACGAACGACTCGTCCGGCATCCGCCGCCCCAGCTCGACCGACTCAACCGTGTGCTTGGAGAAGCGCACCAACTCCGCGAACTCCACCCGGCTCAGCCCCGCATGCTCACGCAGCGCCTGTACGACCGCCCCGAAGGTCCGCAGGCTGTCCGACGGGTCCGGCTCCCGCTCGTACTCGGCACCGGCGACCACCAGGTCGACGTTGTCGGTCGTCGTCATTCGAGGCCCACCTCCAGGTGCACGCAAGCCAGTCAGCCCTGACCTGCAACCCAGCCTGGCCGCCTCGAATTCGTACTGTCCACCGAACGTGTCCGTACGCTGACTCACCGTACGGATCCAGCCGGTGTCAGCCGTTGCCCTCCACGTGCGGGCCCGCCAAGCGGCGCAGCGGGGACGTCTTGTCCCACACGTGCCAGCGCGCGCCGCACACCGGGTCGGTCTCGTAGGTCACTTCCGCCGGGAAGCCGTCGGCCTTGATCCGCTGGGCAGGCGGACCTGCCAGCGCCCTGCCGCAGCGGGGGCAGTGGTCCGGCGTGCGCATGGGGTACATGCCCATTGGTTCAACTCCTGCGTATGTTCAGTTCTCGCCGAGGTGCCGCTCCGACGATCCGTCCGAGCGGTCGCGCCCGGCGTCGCCGCTCGGGCGAAGCGATGAAAGCCGGCCGCTCTCGCAAGCGACCCAGCCACCCACAGCCGCAGCCTCGCTGTCGCATGCCAGGACGCGCCAGGCGTCGGGAGTCCAGGCGAAGATCGCGTCTTGGCCGAAGCGGCGCCCCAGTTCACGTGCCCCGGAATCACTGAGGCCGACGACGGCGACACTCTCCTCGCGGTGCGCGCCGCACGCGTCTCCTCCTTCGGCGGACCACCAGGTGAAAGCACGGCTGCGGATCTCGTTGACCAACCGGGCCTGGGCGCGGGCGTTGTCGTCAGCGGAAACGGTACGCCCACGGGGATTCCAGGCCGTGATCACATGGACGGTGCCGCTGCCGGCTGATTCCGGAAAAAGGCCTTCAGCTGTGCCCCAGGGACGCGGTTCGACTCGTACCGTCCGGCCCTGGAACTGGATGTGGGCGATCGCGGTCCGGTAGAGATCCCAGTTACGGGGCGTACCGGCTGCGTCGGTGGCGTGCACAAGGGCCTCCTGTGAAACGAAGGACCCCCTTACACGTCGTGCAGGGAGATCGGTACTCGTCCCCACGGGTTCATGGGGGCGTGATCCTGACCGGGAGACCACTCACGCAGTGGGCGAGGTGGTCGGCCGGCGACCGTCCCGGCCGTGCGCGACGGCCCGGTCGGCCGTGCCGCAAGATGTCATGACTCCGGCCCCGGAGTAAAGGGGTGTGGGAGATATTGCGGAAGATCGACACGGGTGCTAGCTTCCCGCTCGGTCGTGTGTTCCAGCGTCAAGTCCCGGCTGCTGGACGGCATCCCGCCCGAGGCGAGGTGCTCCGGGTGACGGCCGAACCGCGCGACATGCGTGGGAACCGCAGATCACCGGGGTGCGGCACAGCGCTACCGGGGTCCTTCGACTCCGGGAGGCTACTGACATGCCCGTTCCCTCCGAGACAGCGCCAGACCGCGAAGGCCTTCCGCTCATCGACGTCGTTGCCGCGCGGGCAATGTTCCGCACGGCCGAGTCGAGCGGCCTCGGCCGGCCGGGGACCGACGAGCTCTTCGACCAGTGGCTCGACGGCTTCTGCGATATCGCCTTCTACCGCAACGGCGACCAACCATTGCAGGCACGGGCCGTCGACATTCGCGACGAGGTGCCTGAGTGGCTGAACAACAGCCGTATCGGAAAAGCGCGACTGGAGGCGGTCTACCTCAACCCCGGCCGGTCCGCACTTTCTCCGAGTCAGGAGCCTGCCCCCGTTTCCACGGAGGTTGAGGCTGCCGAGGACGCCAACCAGGCCGACGAGACGGACACCGTCACGTGTTGCTGCATGCCTGGTCTCTGCTGGTGCTGCGAAGCGGACAAAGAGCGCTATGCCAAGGTGGACAACCTTGAGGAGTGGAAGCAGGCTGACGACGAGTTCCTCCTGGTACTTGTGGACGCCTTCCCCAGAGGGATGGCACAGGACCCGTCCTACGACCTGAGCGGCGAGCTACCACCGGACTTCGACAGACGCTGGCCCCGAGGTCTCGCCGTTCTCACCGAAGTCGCCCAGAGGAAGCTGGATACGGAAAGATGGGACACGGTCGGGCCCTGGCGTCTCTGGTGGTCCTCCTGCGTTTTGTGATGTCAGAGCTCCTCTGAACGGAACCCCGGATGCGGAATCCTCCGGCGATGACGCGGACGGAGAATCAGGCGAGGTCAGCTACTCCGTGTCAGTCGAGAACGACGGTGACGCCCACACCGTCGAGGTTGTCGGGACACGTTGGGGAGATCAGCATGTGATGTACCGCGGACCCGTGTCGGAGCCCAGCGGCATATTCGAGGACACCGGAAGTCTGGAAGGGCTGCGGGGCGTACTGGAGCGGGCGACCGAGCAGGTGCGGGTGGCCGGTTACGAGGTCGATGGCGAGTGGACCGTCAACTGGTCCCGCTGCTACGTCCTTCTGTACCTGGAGCATTACTGACATCCCTTGGCGTTTCCGCACCGGGCTCAGTGAAGGCTGACCGTCGTACTGTCCAGGGAGAGCGCCCGTACCCTCACGCAGCGTACGGGCCTCTCCTCTGGTGTGCGCCCCCGCGTGCCCCTCACGGTGGCCCTCATGAACGTGACCATGCCCCACGCATCCACCGCTGTCAGGACGTTCACGCAGCAGCTGTCCTCCACCCGTCGCGGCGCAAGGCTCGCCCGGTTGCTCACGGCTGCGGAGTTGCGGGCCTGGCAGATGTCACCGTCCGTGGTCGAGCGCTCGGAGCAGATCGTGGCGGAACTGGCAGCCAACGCGGTGCTGCACGGCCGCGTCCAGGGCCGCGACTTCCGCCTGGCACTCCATCTCGACCTGGTGGCCCGCCTGCTGCGGATCACCGTGACCGATGCGCGGGGTGATCGTCTCCCCTCCCCCGCCTCAGAACTCACCGCGCCCCCGGACGCGGAGTCGGGCCGTGGCCTGCTCATGGTGACCGCCCTGGCCGACCGCTGGGGCACAGAGCCGTGTCCGCCCGGCGGCAAGACCGTCTGGGCGGAACTGGTCACGCCGGCCCCGCCCTTGGAGTGAATCGCCTTGTCGCGATGCCGCTGTGCCGCAACGAATCCTTGTGCGATAGAAAAGACGTCCAACTGGCCCGCCCCGTCGGGCCGTACGTCAGGGGGAGATGCGTGTGGGGCTGCCACCGGACCTGAAGGTCATCGCCGAAGGCATGATCAAGGCGTCCATGGGCATGGTGGGCACGGTGATGGTCGGCACCCGCGACACCGCCATCGCGCTCTTCCATGAGCTGGACCGACAGCATGGAATGGCGGGGGACGACGACGCCGGGCGGGCGTTCGCGAAGGTGTACAAGCCGGCGGCGGCCACCACGCTCGACAAGATGGGCTTCAGCGCCTATGTGATGGGCGAGACCGGCAAGGGGCTGATGCGCAACGCCCGCGAGTTCATGGCTCATGAGAGCCACATCGCCTCGGCGATCCTAGGAAAGCAGGTCGACCTGACGGCCGGCATGGGCGACCCCGGTGAGGACTGCACGGAGAGCTTCCTGGGCCTCGGGCAGGAACTGCCGGAGGTCGTCGGCGACACTGCCTGGTACGACCAGTACGCTCCCGCCGGCATGAGCGACCGCTTCCGCGGGTCACCGGAGAAGCTCCGTGACGTCGCCGGCTCCTGGCGGGCGGGCGGCAAGATGATGCTGCGCTTCCTGCACGACGCGCAGGCTTACGCGCACACCGCGGACAAGGCCCACTCGGGAGAGGCCGCGGATGCCTTCCGGCGCTACTTCGCGGACTTCGTCGGCTTCGCCGAACCACCGGACCAGGCACAGCAGGACGAGACCCTGGTGGGCAACCTCGTGGCCGCCTGCAACCAGCTCGCCAAGGCGTGCGACCAGTACGCCGACCACGTCGAGGCGGCCAAGCGGAAGATCATCCAGGACCGGACGGACCTCTTCCACGTCGACATGCCCTGGGACCAGCCGATGTTCGGCGGCAACGGCGACGACGGCGGACTGCTGGACGCCGTACTCGACGACGTGTGGATCCACCGCCTCGGCAACGTCGCCCACGCCCTCGACGAGTCCCAGGGCCGCGTCAAGCTCCCGCATGGCTCGGACGACCCGCCCGGGCTGCCCTTCCCGCCCCTGCTGCCGGTGCCGGTGCCCGGCGGTGTGCCGGTACCGGTCACCCTCGCCTCGTTCCGAGGACAGCCACCAGGGCTCGTGCCGATGGCGAGCAGGGTCGACCCGTCCATACCCGCGCAGGACCCCATCCCCCCGGAGCCCGGCACCACCCGTCTGCTCACGCCTGCCGAGCAGCAGCACTTCCGGACCTGGCTCAACTCGCTGAACACGGGCGGCTTCGCCGGAGGCGGTGGCGCCACGAATCCGAACAACGCCTACCAGCTGCGCGTGGCGGGATACCCGGAGCGCGAGGTTCCCCTCGTCGGGCATCAGCGTGGTCTCATGGTCGACGGCATACGTCCGGCGGACGGTTACCTGGTGGAGGCCAAGCACGTGCAGGACCCGAACTGCAAGAAGCGCAGCTTCCGCAGCATCGAACGTGTCAACGAAACGCTGGCCAAGCCGGTGAAGGTGGACGACAAGGGCAAGCTGAAGTTCGACCCGATGATCGACGGCATGTACGGCGGTGACGAGCGGGAGCTGCGCCGATACAAGAACGCGATGGCCAACCCGGCCAACTCGGAGATCCGCGGACTTGAGATCGTGACGAACGGCAAGGACAACGCCGCCTACTGGGAGTCGATGATCGCCATGAACGGTGTCAGCGGTTCCGCACGGTACGTACCCTGAGAGTGAAGGACTTCTGTGACAACCGAGTACCACCAGCGGTCGAACTTCGTCTTCGCTCCGCCCACGGACAACCCAGCAGCGTGGCAGGCGAGCCTGGAAACCTTCCGTGACGCGTTGGAACGGGACTTCCCCGGCGCCTTCCTGGAGGCGAACACCTCCGCCCTGCGCGACTTGCCGGTCCTGGACTTCGAGATCCAGGTGGCTCCGGACGTCTACGTCACCGGTACGTCGGCGATGCCTACCGTGGACTACGCCTACATCAGCGTCATCGAGGCGACGCCGGACGAAGCGGCCGCCTTCGCCGTGTGGCTCCGAGACTCGTACGTCCCCTCGCCCGCCAGTGTGTGTTTCATGAGCAGCTTCGTGATGGAGAACGGCGACGAGATGTCGTGGCGCCTGCCGGCGACAGGAGACGCCACGGGCATCGCCGCCGTGATGCGCGAGCACCTGGCGGCGGCCGGAGGCGAGTGACCAGCCCCCTGCGGCGGGTGTGGCGCCTCAGCCGGTCACCGGCTCCAGCGGTAGCTCTCGACGCTCAGGGCGGCCCGGTCTCCGATGGTCGGCAGACGCGAGGACGGCATGCCGACCACGAGAGCCGGACGTGACCTGACTGCTCGACGGGCGCGGAGATCTCACGCCGGTTGCCCTGTCCGGCTCCGCCCACGTCCCGTCGTCCTCCAGCCCCGCTCTCGCCAGCAGCACCGACAGCGCTGCGGGCTTCACCTTCTGCACCGACCTCACCTGGCCGAGCCCCAGTTCTTCACGGGCTGACCGGCCGGTCGTGCAAGGCATCCGTCGCCTCCGGCAGCAGGGTCACCTCGACCCGGTACGAGAACTCCGGATCCTCGGGATCCTCGTACGGTTCCTTGTCGATCTCGGCCAGCGCCGCCACGGCTGACTCCGGCTGACTGAAGTAGAACCACAGACGGTCTCCTGGGCTCATACGGTTGCGCCGGCTGAGCCAGAGGTCGAGTTCGGGTTCTTCATGGGCAAGTCGGCGGATGGTCCCCTTGGTCGATGGTTCGCCGTCCAGGGTGTCCTTGTTCGGGTTGAGGATGTAGATCCAGTCCTCCACGGCTTCCCCCATCACCTGTGTCGCTGCGCTCCGCGCGTAGCGAGCTGGAGCTGCCCCTGCCGGTCCATGGTGTCAGCCCACAGAGCCGTTCGCAGACGAACCATCGACCTCCGGCTGCGGGATCAACGTCTTCCGGCATCATGGCGGCATGACAGGTGGGGTGGACGTGAGCACGGCGGCATTTCGGTTCGACCGGACGGCCGTAGCGGAGAGGGAGTCTGCTGCCGAGGTGGAGCGCAAGCGGGTTCTGTCCCAGTTCCCGCTGGAGGGATGGAAGACGCTACCGCTCGAGCGCTATGCCCTCGGGCAGTCGGCTCCCGCCGGATCGGAACCGACGTACTGCCGCCTGCTCGAGTTCCTCACTCCGGACCTGGGCAGCATCAAGGGCGGCAGCGCCGCGAAGCACATCATGTTCCTCCACAACTCGGGCGAGTGGCGCCTGGCGGCTCCGCTACGGAAGGCTGAGCCGCGAGATGCGTGGGAGGAGCTTCGGGGGCAGTTCGTCGCAGCCTTCGACGCGGTCGCCGCTGGGGACTTCGAAGCCGTGGACGAACTCTCCGCGCTGCGGTTCGGTCCGGCGCTGGTGACCAAGTCGCTGGCCGTCTACTTCCCCGAACACTTCCTGCCCGTCTACTCCACCGAACACCTGCGGCGGTTCCTGATCCTGCTCGGCGGCACGGCGGAAGCCGATGCGCCTGCCTGGCGCAGCAATCGCAGGCTCCTCGAACTCATCCGGTCGCGCACCGAGTTCGAGGGCTGGAGCAGGCACGAAGTGATGACGTTCCTCTACCAGGACTTCGACCCACGTCCCCGGCAACGCACGATCTGGAAAATCGCTCCTGGCGAGCGCGGGCGGCTCTGGGGCGAGTGCCGCGACGGCGACTTCATCTGCGTGGGCTGGGACGAACTGGGTGACCTGGGCCAGTACCGGAGCGACACAGAACTCAAGGACGCCCTTGACAGGGGATATCCCGGCGGCAGCGGCGGCAGTCTGAACACGGCACGCCGCCTCCTCGCCTTCCGGGATCTGGAGCCGGGCGACCGGATCGTCGCCAACCGCGGGCTCGACGAGATCCTGGCCACCGGCACTGTCACCGCGAGCTACCAGTTCCTTCCGGATCGACCGGAGTACCAGCACATCGTCCCGGTGAAGTGGGACCTATCCCACGCACAGAGACTGCCCAAGCCCCAGCGCGGTTGGCGGTCCACCTTCGCCAGGGTCGACCCGGCCACCTTCGCCAGGTTCACCATGCGGCCATCCGGCATCGCTCGGGACGCCCGTCCGGTGGTGTCGAGCACGCCCGTCGACCTGCCCGACGACGTGCAGGCGGTCATGAACGCCCTCGATCGCAAGGGCCAGGTCATCCTGCACGGACCGCCCGGCACCGGCAAGACGCGGCTCGCCCTCGGTGCCGCGCTCGCCCTGGCCGGCCGCGCGGACGTACTCGACGGTTCGGAGCCGGAGCGACGTACTCGGGCGCAGGCCGAGGTGCTGAGCGGTGACCGGGTCCGGCTGGTCACCTTCCATCCCTCGTACGGATACGAGGACTTCGTCGAAGGCTTCAAGCCCGACCTCGACGCAAAGAGTTCCGGGCTCACCCTCGCCCTCGCGGACGGCTTGTTCCACTCGCTCTGCAAACGCGCCGCCGGCCATCCCGACCAGACCTTCCTCCTGATCATCGACGAGATCAACCGGGGCGACCTGCCGAGGATCTTCGGTGAGCTGATCACGCTCCTCGAACTCGACAAACGGAACCTGTCTGTCGACCTGCCGGTCAGCAAGCGCAGCTTCTCCGTGCCGCCGAACGTCCGGATCATCGGCACGATGAACACGGCCGACCGGAGCATCAGCCATCTGGACGCCGCGGTACGCCGCCGCTTCGCCTTCCTGTCCGTGGGTCCCGACCCGGACGCCGTGTCGGGAACGGTCGGCCCGCTCGACCTGGCGGCCTTCTTCGAGTCTCTCAACAGCCGCATCGCCCACCACCTGGACGCCGACCACCAGATCGGGCACGCCTACCTGATGCGCGACGGAGAGCCGATCGCCACCGAGGAGGACCTGGCGGCCGCCTTCCACCACGAGGTGGTGCCCCTCCTGGAGGACTACTGTCTCGGCCGCGCGGACCTGCTCCACCGCGTCCTCGGTGTCCTGGTCGACCAGGACACCGGGCGGCCCGTGCTCATGTCTCCTCAGGACCTCGCCGATGCGCTGGCCACCGAATTCACCAGCGACACGACGGGCCCTGATGCCTGACCGCCGCCCAGAGGTCCGGCTCGGCGAGTACGAGTCCGCCGAGCTGGCCTCCGACCAGCTCACCGCCCGTGATCTCGACCGGCTCTACGCCCTGCAGGCACGAGGCTGTCTGACCCTGACCACAGCCCGAGCGGGTTGGCGGCTCAAGGCCGACGCCACCGTCGGCGTAGTGACCCTGGACCGGGTACGGCTGGTCATCAAACCGAAGTTCGCGATCCCGGGCGAGCAGCTCATGGCGTGGCTCGCCTACGCGCTCCACACCACCGTCCCGACGGCGGCCAGGCGCTGGTCCAGCTCCCCTGACGGCTACGCCGACCTCGTGGCCTCGGCCCTGCTGGAGGAGTGCGAGAAGCTCCTGCGGGAGGGATTGCGTCGGGACTACGTGCGCCGTCAGAGCCTCCAGCCGGTACTGCGCGGGCGCCTGGACGTCGCCGCGCAGGTCACCCGCCGCTTCGGGCAACTGGACCAACTGCATGTCCGCGCCTTCGACAGAGAGGCCGACATCGGGGACAACCGCATACTCGGGACGGCGTTGAAGGCAGCGCTCAGCCTGTCGACCGACGCCGGACTGGCCCGCCGCCTGCACGACGTCGCCGACGCGTTCCCGCACTCCGGCACGCCAGCCGCCGCGTTGCGCGTCCTCGAGCGCACCCAGTACACGCGCCTCAACGCCCGCTATCGGGCTGCCCACACGTGGGCCCGCTTGCTGTTGCACGGCGGAGGCCCGAACGACCTGCTGACCGACCACGACTCTACGGCAGGCGGCCTCCTACTGACCATGCCCGCCCTCTGGGAAGCCGTCGTCCGGCGGCTCGCCACCGAGGCAGTCGCCCCGCAGGGCGGACGCCCCGTCCCCAGCAACGGAAAGACCGGCATCACCGTCCGCGGCGACCTCGGCAGCGCCTCGACGTTCCGCCCCGACATGCTGCTCAGCCTGCCCGGCCCCGGCACGCACCAGCACGCCCTGCTGCCCGTCGACGCCAAGTACAAGCGCTACGACCGCCACGGCGTGAGCGCGGGCGACATCCACCAGCTCCTCACCTACAGCGCCGGCTACACCCCGGTCAACGCGCCGCGTGCAGTCATCGTCCATCCCCAGCCGGGAGGATACGCCCAACGCACCCTTCAGGTCGGGAGTCCTCAACGCGGTCTGGGCGTCATCCACGTGCTCGGCATCGACACACACGCCCCACCGGAGCAGGCGGGCGCGTGGATGCGCACCGCGCTGCCATGAGGTGGCCGCAGCGGACGGCTCGGCCAGAACCCATGCCGGACCGGGACCGGCTCACAGCGGCGGCTTGCTGCCCGGCACCCAGTCGAAGCCGAAGCCGTATGCCTTGTCGATGAGCAGCTGGTTCGGCAGCCACGGCTGGGCCGTGAACCAGCGGACCTCGCGTCGGAGTTCGAGTGTGTCCTGCCCCGGGGTCAGCAGCGCTATGGCGCATGCGGTGACGCCGGCCGGGGAGTCGTCGAGGTGGATGCGCCAGGTGCCGCTAGGTGCGCTGACGGTGACGACGCCTCCGAGTGTCCGGAAGTCCGCCGCGCCCTCGTAGATGTACACATAGACGAGGAGTTTGGTGAACTCGCGGCGGTGCTCGAGGCTGATACGAAGAGTTTCCCCGTCGGAGGTCTCGCCGGTCCGGTCGTCCTGGTCGATGCTGACGTAGGGCCAGGCGTCGAGACTCCCCCACTCCTCACCGAGGGGCTGTACAGCGGCGCCCATTCCGTCGCGGGTGAGGACCATGCAGCCCAGATCGAGGTCGGCCTCCGAGGCGACCGACCAATTGAGGTTCACCTGAAGGATGCCCCGGCCCGCGATCTGAGCGCGCGGCGTCTGCTTGGTGAGGTCCACGGTGCGCATCCGCGATTCCCGCGGGCGTCGCTCCGCGGGCTCAGGTTGGACGGGCGCCGCTCCTCGGCCCAGCTGGATGACCCCTCGCTGCCTTGTGTCACCGCTCATCGCAGCCCTCCCCTTACATCACCGATCGATATCGATCGTTCTCAACACGCCGGATCGACCGTGTGATTCTCACCTATTGTTGCGTCAGCAGTGAAGAAGGTGTGAACATTGTAGGCACCATGTTTGTTGACACGCAGGCGTGAGCGTCAAGGCACTGCCGCGCCGACGGTCACATGGATCTGCACAGATGGCCCGGTATCACCGGGCAGGGGTAGGGAATGTTCGCGGGGACTCAAATCGACAGCGGGGTGGCGGCACGTCACCTCGACGACATGGCGCAGGAACCGTTGCTCGCGCCGCGCGCCGACGAACTGCGCGCGCTGGCCAAGGCACTGGACTCCAACGACGCGGAGGCCCTCGACCCGTGGGCCGACCTCGATCTGATGGGGCATTTCGCACGGCCCGAGAGCATCGCCGAGACCTCGGAGGAGAGCCGCCGCACTCGGTTCAACTCCCTGCTCGACGTGGTTCTCGGCGCCCTGGTCTTCCTGCCCCTGCTCTTCACGTGGTTCGGACTCTGGCAGGCCTCGAGCGCGTACGGAGCACTCACCGGTGACGACCCCAAGGCGGCCGGCCGGCCCTTTCTGCAGCTGTGGCAGTCCGGGTTCGACGGACACCTGGGCGACGTGTTCCGGTTCGGGCACGTCGCTGTGACGGGCTGCGTTGCGCTGGGGATGCTGTTCGTCCTCACGGCGGTCCACGGCTACCGTCGCACCGCCGCCGAACGAGGCGAGGAGCAGGCGCGCCACCGCACCCAGGCAGTCCTCGCACGCCTCACCCCGGTCCTGACAGGCGCTCAGCTCTGCCTCAATCGGCATCGTGTCGCTTCCCCTCAGCGCTTCGCGGCGGAGCTCAACTCGGCGGCCGGACGACTCCAGCGCATGCACTCCAAGGCCATCGCCACGCAGGAGGAACTCACTCGCGCCGCGGAACTCGTCGGCGAGGCCATGGACAAGGCAGAGCAGCGCCTCTCCCAGGCCGAGGCGTACGTGCGGCCGATCGAGCAAGTGGTCAAGCAGATCGAGGAAACCGTCCGGAACAGTGGAACGGCCCTTCAGACCGCCGTCCAGGATCTCGCCGACCCGGTGACACAGGCGGGACGGCAGCTGGCCGACGCGGTCAGCGGTCAGACCGGCGTGCTCGACAAGGCGCTGGAAGACCTGCGAGCGGCCGGCGACGCAATGCGCGACGTGCTATCTCGTGCCGCAGACCGACTGGAGTCGGCAGTGGGCGACAACGGCGACCGTGTCCGCGGCGCGCTGTCCGACGCGGCCCAGCAGGTCGAGGACTCCCTGACCGTACTGGCGGCCTCGCAGCGCGGGTTCACCACGGGCATCGAGGTCGTCTCCGACGTCAACGGCCGACTGCTCGACGACCTCGGCGCAGTAGCCGAGCGCTCCAGCGAGGCCGCAGAGTCGTCACGCGAGGCCCTGCTCGGCATCGAGGCCCGCAGCCGTGCCCTGCACGATGCCGCCGACCGCTTCGCGAGCGTCACCGACGCCTTGGCGCGGGCGCTCAGCGAGACGGAAACCGCGCGAGCCGACGTGGCTTCGGCACGAGCGGACGCGGAGGCGGCACGAGCCGACGCCGAGGCAGCGCGACTCGGAGCCGAGGCGGCCCAGCGGCGCGCCGCGGATGAACTGCGGCGCGCGGAGGAGGAGCTGCGGCAGGCGAAGGAGCTGCAGGCCGGGATCGGATCGGCACGGTGAGCCCTCGCAAGCCGAGCTTCAGGTTCAACCCTCTGCACCTTGCCGGGTGGCTCTTCGCCGACATGCTGCTCGTCCTTGCTCTGGTGTCCATGGGCGACCGAGGGGATCCGCTGGCGGCGGCCCAAGCCGCCGCGCATCCCTCCCCGTCGGCCGACGGCAAGCCGTCGCCCAAGCCGAGCCCGAGACCGACGGGGCCGCGTTCCGTGGAGCGCAAGCCGGTCAAGCTCCATGTGGCGGCGCTGCCGGGTGACACCTCGCGGATGGTGAAGGAGCTGCGCGCTGCCACCGCCCGGTACAAGGCACGCGACGCGGCCTTCGTGCTGACCTTCGGACAGGCCCACGAACCCACTGATGGTCAGGCATACGCCCGCGACATCAACAAGTCCCTGCACAAGGCGCGCCCGCACATGTTCAGCGACGCCACGACACGGGACTTCTGGAACGGCGGCGCTTCCGGCGCGGCCGACCTGGAGATCTACTTCTACACCCGGTGACGGCCAAGCCGTCTTCAGGCCGTTTTCTTGAGCTCAGGAGAGTCCATGCAGATCCTTCCCTTCTACATGGTGTGTGACGAGTCCGGTTCCATGGCCGGAGGTGGCGTGGACGCCATCAACTCGGCGCTGCCCGACCTGCACCAGGAGATCAGCACCAACCCGAGCGTCGCGGACAAGACCCGCTTCGCGCTGATCGGATTCTCCACGCAGGCCTCCGTGCTTCAGCCGCTCGCCGACCTGAGCGAGCTGACGCAACTGCCGTCCCTGACGGCCGGCGGAGTCACCTCTTTCGGAGCCGCCTTCCGCCTGCTGAAGAACACCATCGAGAGGGACGTCGCGGAGCTGAAGGCCGAAGGCCACGACGTCTACAGGCCGGTGGTCTTCTTCCTCTCCGACGGCATCCCCACGGACGAGGGCTGGCGTACCGACCTCAAGGAACTCAATTCGTTCCGCTATGCGCCGAAGATCATCGCGTTCGGGATCAGTGACGCCGAACCAGCCACCATCACGGAGGTGGCCAACTTCAAGGCGTTCATCCAGCAGGATGAATCGATCTCCCCTGCCATGGCAATCAGGGAGTTCGCTTCGAGCCTTACCCGCTCCATTGTGAGTTCTGCGACCAGCATGGCCGCCCAGGGCGGTGAGGGCTTCGAGCTCCAGGTCGAGGAGCAGATCACCGGTTTCTCGAAGCTCTCCCTGGACAAGCTGTGAGCGGCCCGGTGAGTTTCGAGAAGTCGGGCGACGCAGGGCAGGTCGCTTGGAACGTGGACCAACCCGCCGCCGGCAACGTCGTTGACGCCCACTATGCGACGCTGCCGCCCGAGATGGTCGCGGACGAGGCGATCTCCCGGTCGCAGGCGAACGAGTCGCCGGCACCGCAGGCCCATGCCCCGGAACGCCCTGTGGCGACCCAGGAGGCCGGGGCCGGCATACTGCGCGGAGTACCCGATCACATCGGTCACCGTCCTCCCAGCTATCCGCCGCATCCCTTGTCACGCCCCTCCGTCCGGGACGGGGACGCGTTCGCAGCAGTCACCCCCGCTGTCCTTCTGGATGGCGCCCGCGTGGGAGCTATCACCGTGCGGGCCACATCGGTGCGTGGGGACTCCCACAACTGGGAGGGAACCTGTCGCCAGGACGCCATTACTATCACGCGGATCGGTCCCCCGGACGCCGAGATGCTTCTCCTGGCGGTGGCTGATGGGGTCGGCTCAGCCCGCTATTCACATATCGGGTCGCATCGCGTCACACGTCTCACGGCTGAGTACCTGGACCACGAGGCCGAAGGCATCTATGCGGCGCTGTGCGCGCAGAACGAGACCGAACTCTGCGGACTGGCCAACAAGGCCATCACGGGGGTGGCTCACGAACTGCGAGCCGGTTGGCAGCAAGAGGCCTACCGGAAAAAGCGCGTGCATGTTGACGCCGACTACGCGACAACCCTGCACGTTCTGCTCGTCCCCACGGACCCTCGCGTCCGTGAACGCGCCCTGTTCAGCGTGGGCGACGGTGGGCTCTTCGTCCTGGCAGAGGGCCGCTGGCACCACGTGAATCCCATGGATGACGGCGCCATTCTCGACACCCGAACCGAGGCGCTTCCCCATGCCTACAGCAGCGTGAAGGCTGCCCTGGTGCCCACCCTGCCGGGCGAGGTTCTCCTCCTCGGCACCGACGGCATCACCAACCCCCTGACACAGAAGGACCCGGGGTTCGCCGACCATCTCGCTGACGCCTGGGGCGGCCCTGAAATTCCCTCGCTGTCCGACTTCCTTTGGCAGGCGCAGACACGGGCCAAGTCCTACGACGACGACCGCACCGTCATCTGCGTGTGGGAGGACGGAGCATGAGCGCGGAAGACGGTGCGGACATCGCCCGCGCGTCACTCGCTCTACGGGACCGGGTCGGCAGCGGCGGCCAGGGTGATGTGCACGCTCTGGCCGACGGGCCGCTGCTCTTCAAGGAGTACAAGAACCCGTCCAAGGTCAACGGTGGCGCCCTCGCAGACTTGGTCGCGTTCCGGCAGAGCCTGGGCCGGTCCGACCGCAGCCGCCTCGACTCCCTTGCCGCCTGGCCGCTGTGCCGGGTGGTCGAGGGAAATCGAGTGCTCGGCTTCCTGATGCGACGTGCCCCGTCCGACATGACGTGGTGCACCGCTGCGGGATCCACGAAGCTGCTCGAACTGCAGTATCTGATCAGGCAACCCAAGGTGGCGTGGCAGGAGGTGGTCCAGCCCACACCGGAGCAGCGCAAAGCGCTGGCCCTGGACTGTGCTGAGGCCATCGGTTGGTTCCACGGCGCCGGGCTCGTGATCGGGGACATCTCTCAGGCCAACGTCCTGTGGTCACTCACGCCGGAAACCGCCGTCCACTTCCTGGACTGCGACGGCTTTCGACGGGTGGGACGTGCACCCGTGCAGGCCCAGGCCGGGACTCCCGACTGGAACGACCCGCTGGTGCCGTCAACTGAAGCATCGGTGGACACGGACGCGTACAAGACCGCTCTCGTGGTCGGGCGCATCCTCGCCCAGGAGCCGTATGTCACGCCCGGACAGGAGTTGAAGCTCGTCACCGGCTGCCTGAATGACCGCCAGGATGACGCGGTGCGCCGGCTCTTCTCGCAGGCGGCCGGTGAGCGCGGTACCCGCCCCAGGCCGAGCGAATGGCAGACCGCGTTGAGTGACCGCGGCATGATCAAGCTGACCGCGGCCACCCCCAGGCCCCGGCCCGTCATCGACCACACTGTCCTGGACGGGGCGCGGGTCCGCACCTCGATCAGTCTGCGCGCACCAAGGCAGTAGTGAGACGTCCGGCGCTTCTCCAGCGCCGGACGACGAAAGGTGTCGGGTGGGCGGCCTAACCTTTCACCCGAGCCGGCTGTTGAGGGGAGCGATCAGCATGGACGATGACGAGAAGCGATACCCGGAGTTCCGGCTTCGGCTGCCGAACGGTGGGTACGCCCGCGGGCGTGTGCTGTCCGAGAAAGGCATGAACGGCAGCGCGAAGTTCCTCATCCTGTCCGGATCGCCGGTGCGCAAGGAGACACTGCCCGGTACAGGGCAGTATGCGACGGCGCAGCGAGAGGCGCTGGTCGCCGACGGCGCGATTCACGAGTCGCAGCGGTGGCCCGGGTATTTGGAGACCACGCGGGACATCGAATGCAATTCCCCGTCAGCAGCGGCGTCCGTCGTCGCCGGGCGAGGCTCGGACGCCCTGTCCGAATGGCGTACGGTGGAGGGCTTCCCCCTCGTCGACTATCTCGGCCGCTCCTGGCGCCTCCCGCGCAAGGCCTGGTTGGTGCGTGGTTCCAACGTGTCGGGTCGCGATCTCGTGAAGCGGTTGTGGGTGCCCGAGGGGTGGGTGACGCTCGCCGCGACGCACCTGCCTCCCGTCGCCGAGGACGAACCGACGAAGAGTGTCCTGCGCCGGTATGTCCAGGAGGGTTATGACGCCACCGCCTCGTACAGCCAGAAGCAGGCCATGGCCGATGAACTGCACTACTTCCTCACCCAGATGCGTACGGGTGACACGCTGTGCACCATCTCCGACGGACGACTCTATGTCGGGGAGATCCTGGGCAGGGCAGAGCAGACGGAGTCCGAGGGCGCACTGTCCAACCTGCGGCGGAAGGCCGAGTGGCGGCCTGTCGGCATCCCTTATGACGAACTGCCCGAGGCACTTCAGCAGAAGCTGTCCGCGCAACATGACGTCGTGGATCTCACGTCAGTACTCTCCCTCATCGAGGGGCTCGGACGCACCGACGAGGAATTGGTGAAGGAAGCCGAAGCCGTGAAGCGGGATCCGACCGAGGAGATCCCCGCGATCATCGCTCGCCGTGAGCCCGAGCTACCCTCTCCCACCGACAAACTGGCCGAAGAGCTGCTCGTGCACCAAACGGACTGGCTGCACGAGGTACGGGACTTGCTCGCGGACGAACGGCAGTTGGTGTTCTACGGCCCGCCCGGCACCGGAAAGACCTACCTCGCATTGAAGCTCGCCGAGTTCCTCGGCGGCGGACCCGAGCAGGTCAAGCTTGTGCAGTTCCATCCGTCGTACGCCTACGAGGACTTCTTCGAGGGATTCCGGCCCCAGGAAGACTCGCAGACGAGGGAGGTCGCCTTCCGGCTCACCGCCGGACCGTTGCGCGAACTGGCCGACCTCGCCTCCCGCGAGGGCAACCGGCACATCCCGCACTTCCTGATCATCGACGAGATCAACCGGGCCAACCTGGCGAAGGTCTTCGGCGAGCTGTACTTCCTGCTGGAGTACAGGAACAAGTCGGTCCGGCTGACGTACTCCGGTGACGACTTCGCGCTGCCGCCGAACCTGTTCGTGATCGGCACCATGAACACGGCGGACAGGTCCATCGCGCTCGTCGACGCGGCCATGCGGCGCCGGTTCGCTTTCGTGGAGCTGTCGCCCCGCACCGAGCCGACGAGGGGGTTGCTGCGCCGGTGGCTGGCCAGGGAAGGCAAGGAAGCCGAGCCCGCCGATCTCCTCGACGCGCTCAACTCACGTGTCGACGAACCGGACTTCCGGATCGGGCCCTCGTACCTGATGAAGAAGGGCGTCTACCGGGACGGTGGTCTGGAGCGGACCTGGCGGACCAAGATCCTGCCGCTCCTGGAGGAGCACCACTACGGCGAGGGCGTTGACGTCGAGAAGCGTTACGGACTGGCCGCGCTGCGGGAGTCGCTCGGGTGACAGCGGTCGTCGAGCTCGTCGAGCACGCCCCCGCGGTCAGTCTCGCTCTGCCGGACGCGGT
This sequence comes from Streptomyces sp. 1222.5, assembly GCF_900105245.1. Taxonomy (NCBI): domain Bacteria; kingdom Bacillati; phylum Actinomycetota; class Actinomycetes; order Kitasatosporales; family Streptomycetaceae; genus Streptomyces; species Streptomyces sp. 1222.5. Next base: position 1,808,633 of record NZ_FNSZ01000001.1, read on the forward strand.
CGGCCGCGCGCTGGCCGCCAGTGCCATCCTCGACGCGGCCCCCGACCCGTACACAACGGGGCGCTGGTCGTTGCGGGCCGGAAGCAAGGTGGGCGCGGTTGCCGTCGAAGTGCCGGGCGTCGACCAGCCGGTCACTGTGCGGATCACGCCCAAGACCCCCATCACTCGGCTATTCTTCCTCCTCGGCTACAGCCTCGACCCGAAGGGCGCTTGGCGCGACACGGAGGTCGAGGTCACCGAGTACCGTGATCTGCTGCCCGCGCTGGCCGACACCGTTGAGCGGCAGGTGGACCGGGCGGTGCGCCAGGGGCTGTTGCAGGGGTACCGGGTCACGGAGGATTCCGCCCTCGTCGTCCGTGGCCGGATCCGCGAAGCCGAGCAGATCCGGCGTCGCTTCGGAGCCACCCTGCCGGTGGAGGTGACGTACGACGAGTACACCGCGGACATCGCGGAGAACCGTCTTCTGCGGGCCGCTGTCGACCGCCTGCTGCGGCTGCCCGGCGTACCGCGCGACGTACGCCGCAGGCTGCTGCACCAACGCGGGCGGCTGGCCGAGGTGACAGTCGTCGTGCGTGGACAGCCTCTCCCCGAATGGCGGCCCACGCGCCTCAACTCCCGCTACCACACCGCTCTACGCCTTGCACGTGTCGTCCTGGAGAACGCCTCGGCGGAACACACTCACGGCGGCCTCCGTATCAACGGGTTCATGTTCGACATGAACAAACTCTTCGAGGACTTCGTGACGATCGCGCTGCGTGAAGCCTTGCGCGGCTCGGGGCGGACGTCGCGTCTTCAGGATGCGCACCACCTCGACGAGGCCGCAGCGGTCCGGATGCGTCCCGACTTCGTGCTCTACGGAACGGACGGGGCGCCGGCCGCCGTCGTGGATGCCAAGTACAAGACGGAGAAGCGGGGCGGCTTCCCCGAAACCGACCTGTACCAGATGCTCGCCTACTGCACAGCACTCGGGCTGCGGGAGGGCCACCTCGTGTACGCGAAGGGCAACGAGTCCCACGCCGTGCACCGGGTGCGACACGCCGGCATCCACATCCACCAGCACGCACTCGACCTGGACCAGCAACCCGCCGGGCTGCTGGCTGACATCGCCGCCGTGGCCCGGCAAATGGCTCCCGACCTGCGCGTATGATCGACGTGGAGGGGTCCGTTCAGGGGTGGGAGGGCGTCACGTGCCACAGCTAGCGTTCGCCAGCAGTTTCTGGGAGAGCTACGACGTGCTGGAGAAGCCCGTCAAAGCAGGCGTGCGCAAGGCCATGGAGAAGTTCCAGCGGCTGACCGTGGCCGAGTTGCACGCGGACAAGGGGCTGCACCTGGAGTCCGTCGACAAGGCGCGTGATCCGCGGATGCGCACCATACGCATCAACGACTTCTGGCGGGGCGTCGTGCTGGCTCCGGACGACGGCAGCGATGTCTTCCTCCTGGTGAACGTCGTGCCGCACGACGACGCCTACACCTGGGCTGCCAAGCGGCTTTACACCACGAACTCCGCCACCCGGGCCCTTGAAGTGCGCAACGTCGTCGCCATCGAGCAGCTCACACCGGCCCTGGAGAAGGCGGCCGCCGCAGCCGACTCCCTGCTGTTCGCCAAGTACTCGGACAGGGTGCTGCGCGAACTGGGCATCGACGACCAGGTGTTGCGTGCGGTGCGGACCATCGTCGACAAACCTCAGCTCCAGGCCTTCGATACGCTCCTGCCGGAGGACCAGTGCGAGGTGCTTCAGTACCTCGCGGAAGGGTTCAGCCCCGACGAAGTGTACCGAGACGTGGTGGCCGTGCGCCGGCCCGTCGACGCGGGGCCCGACCCGGACGAGAGCCTGGCCGTGGTCATCGCCAACACCGCCAGCCGTATCACCCTGGTGACCGGGCCGGAGGAACTCGCGGACATCCTGGAGAAGCCGTTCGCGGCCTGGCGCGTCTTCCTGCACCCGTCCCAACTGCGGGTCGCCTACCGCGTCTCGTACGGCGGGCCGGTACAGGTGACCGGTGGCCCGGGCACCGGCAAGACGGTTGCGGCCCTCCACCGCGTCAAGCATCTGCTCACCCGCTCGGCCGACGCGCGGGTACTGCTGACCACCTACACCAATGCCCTCGCCGCCTCGCTGCGCGAGAACCTGTCCATGCTGCTGGACGGGGACCCCTCGCTCCTCGACCGGGTCGACGTGACGACGGTCAACGCGTACGCGCACAGCGTGGTGACCCGTAGCGACGGCAAGGCCGTCTCCCCTGTCAACGACCGTGACGAACGGCTGCTGTGGCAACGGGTGGTGAAGCAGCTCGGGCTGCCTTGGACGGAGCAGTTCCTGGCGCAGGAGTACCGGCACGTGATCCTCGCCCAGGACCTGCGCAGCCTCGACGCATACCGCGCCGCCTCCCGGCGTGGTCGTGGCAGCGCGCTGTCGCCCACTCGGCGCGAGCAACTGTGGGTGGGCGTCCAGCTGTTCGAGTCCCTGCTCCAGGAGCGAAAGGCCACCACACACCTCAAGGTGTGCGCGCGTGCAGCCGATCTCCTGGCGGCCACGGCACCGACGCACGACCACGTCGTGATCGACGAGGCACAGGACCTGCATCCCACGCAGTGGCGGGTGCTCCGCCGCGCGGTGGCATCCGGCAGCGACGACCTGTTCATCACGGGCGACCCGCACCAGCGAATCTACGACTCCAGGGTCTCGCTCGGCTCGCTGGGTATAGCGGTCACCGGCCGTTCGCATCGGCTGCGCATCAATTACCGGAGCACAGAGGAGATCTTGGCCTGGGCGACGCACATACTCACCCCCGTCACCGTGGAAGATCTCGGTGGGGAGGGCAACGACACTCTGTCCGGATACCGCTCGCTTCTGCACGGCCGCAGGCCGCATGTGAACGGATACGGCTCGGAGCAAGCCGAGGTGGCGTCGCTCGTCGAACGCGTTCAGGACTGGATCGCCAAGGGCATCCGGCCCTCCGAAATCGGCGTCTGCGCACGCTTCAACGTGCTCCTGGACAAGGCCTACGACAAACTGGGCGCGGCCGGTGTCCCAGTGGTCAAGGTCAAGGACAACCCCGGGCCGGACGTCGACGGCGTGCGGCTCGCCACCATGCACGCCATGAAGGGGCTGGAGTTCCGGTGCGTGGCCGTCCTCGGGGCGACGGCGAGTGCGGTGCCCTTCACACGTGAGGTCACACCTGCCTCCGTGGACGCGCTGCAGCACGACTCGGACCTGTTGCGCGAACGGTGCCTGCTCTTCGTGGCGTGCACGCGGGCGCGGGAGGCGCTGGCGGTGTCGTGGAGCGGAGCGGCCAGTCCGTTCGTGCCTCTGGAGGGCTGACTCGGATTTCGGAGTAAACGTTTAGCCGCTACTCCATCGGTGCCAGTGCTCCGTTTCCCAGACCGTCCCGCGCCAGTGCGGAGGTCTGCTTGCTCAACTCGGACACGCGCCGAGTCAGTTCTTCGAATTCCTGCAGTGCGCGGAATGCGGCCCCGTACCGGCGCTGTTCGGCGATGTCCATCTGCGGAATCCGGGCGCCCTTGCCGTCGAGCCGGAACGTGCCGCTGGCACTCGTGGACCTGCGGGTGTTCGCCGAACTCCGCAGGAATCCCCGGAGGAAGTCGGTGTCGAGCTGGTCGCTGACCGAGACCGGTTCCGGATCGCCGTACTGGACCAGTCCGGCGCGAGCAAGGTCGGCGACGCTGACGGACGGCCCGTCCAGTGCACTGGCGCCGGCGCCCTGGGTCAGCGCGGGCAAAAGCTCCGCCAGCAACCGCACTTGATGGGCCAGCTCCTGTTTCAGGGCCTGGTACTCCACCGCGTAGTCGCGGTGCGACTCGGCGACGCGCCGCCCTGGGGTGAGGTCCACGGCGTCGTCGAGCAACTCGATCAGAGACACCTCCGCCACTTGGTCGGGTTGCGCCTCCAGTGAGCCGTCCGGATCGTTCGCCGTCAGATCGACCATACGGACACTGGTGACGGCATCGCCGAGGGAACGAGGTCTGCGCAGCTGCCAGAGGTGCACGGGGAGCGCATGTGATGCCGCGACGCCTGGTGGCAGAGCAGTGATCTGCGTGAGGATCCCGCGCCGTACGAGTTCGGCGCGGATGCGGCGGCCTGCTTTTCGGTAGGCGACCGAGGCAGGCATGACCATGATGACGCGACCGCCGGGTGCCGTGTGTGCATAGGCATGCTGCAGCCAAGCAAGCTCGCTCTCGGCCCGTGAGGGTGTTCCGAACTCCCAACGTGAGTCCAGAAGCAGGTCTTCACGACCCCAATCGGTGTCGCTCACCGGTGGATCGCTGACGACGAGAGCGGCCTTCAGCTCCGGCCACCGGTCATGGCGCAGCGAGTCTCCGGTGACGATGTCCGCGTCCGCACGGTCCGTGAGGGCAGCTCGTAGTTGAGCGAAGCGCGCACTACGGGGGTCCGATTCCTGGCCGCATCTTCTGGGTCCGTGCGCGGGTCCGACCGCGAGCAGCAGCGTGCCGATACCGCAGGCCGGGTCGAAGACGGTGTCCTCGGGCGCCAACCCTCCGGCGAAGTGCCGCACGGCGCGGACGATGCGTGGGGAGGTGACCTGATCCGATCCGGCTCGACGGACGGAGTCGGTGAAACGTTCCGCGAGAGCGTTCACGACCTCGCTCGCCGAACCGCTGTCGGCCAGGGCCCGTGCCAGGCGTCCGGCGTCCTTCGGCAGCGCCGCGGACATCTCGCCCGGGGCGTCGGCGAGCAGTTGCGCCACATCCGCGAGACCGCCGATCATGTCGTCACCGTAAGCTGCTCGCAGGGTCTGCCAGAGTTGGACTTCTTGCGTGACGTCCTGCCCCTTGCGCTGCCGGTCCAGCCAGGCCTGCACCTCGACGAGGTCGAAGAGCGGGCTGTTCACCCCTCCGCCGGCGGGGGCGGGGAAGTCGTCGTACCGCCTTCTCCAGTTGGAGACCGCGGCACGGGTCACGCCGGCGGTCCGGGCGATCTCGGAACTGGTGACCAGGGACCCGGCCGGTGCCGCGGGTTTGTCTGCCATGGCCGCAACCGTACACAGCGATTTGCCTGACAGACAACGATGTGTGTCGTTGACAAGGTCAACACACACTCATTGCTTGACTGGATTTACATAGTGTGACGGACATGGACCGGGCGGCTGCCCCCGCTCGCCCGGCGACCCCTCACCCCTTCTGCTCCACCCGCACCCAGTCCACCTCCGCCTGCACTCCCCCGCCCGCGATGCGGTCCACGCTCGACTGGGGCAGCCCCCAATAAGGACTGGTCACCTTGTTCCAGCCCGCCGGGTACGCCCCGCCCAGGGCCAGGTTCAGGATCACGTACTGGTCGTGGTCGTAGACCCACTGGCCGCGGGTCGATTCGAGGACGTTGCGGGTGGTCTCCTGGACCAGGCGGTCGTCGACGGCGAAGCGCATCGCCGTCGGGGTCCATTCGACGGCGTAGGTGTGCCACTGGTCCGCGGTGCCGCCGGCCGGGTAGGTCTGGCGGGCGCCGATGTTGCCGTCCGCCGAGTAGCCGGGGCCGTGCAGGGCCGAGCTGGTCCAGTCGCCGTAGCCGATGTTCTCCATGATGTCGGTCTCGCCGGACGCCGGCCAGGAGACGGAGGGGTCGTCGACGTCGCTGCCCAGCAGCCAGAAGGCGGGCCAGAAACCGTCGCCCACCGGGAGTTTCATACGGGCGCTCACCTTGCCGTAGGTGAAGTCGAAGTGGGTGTTCGTGTCGATGCGGCCCGAGGTGAGGTCGTAGGTGCCGCCACCCGCCTTCGTGCAGCCCTTGCAGTACTTCGCGTGCAGGAGCAACGCGCCGTTCGCCACACGGACGTTGTCCGTCGAGTCGACGTACGCCTGCGATTCGCCGTTCACCGGGCCCATCTCCGTGCCGGTGCGGACGACCCGCCACTTCGCGCGGTCGAGGCCCGCTCCCGTGAAGTCGTCGAAGAACGTGGTGCGGTACGTGCCCGGCCGGTCCCCCGGCAGCGACGGGTAGGCCGCCGTCGCGCTGCCTCCTGTGCCCCAGACCTCGAACTCGTAGAGGGAGTAGCCGAACTGGGCGGTGGCGGGCGCCGGGTTGTAGAAGGAGCGGCGCTCCTTGCCGAGCATGCGGACGTACCGGCCGGTCACCGGTGAGGGGAGGCGGACGGTGTCGTGCAGGCCGGCCGCCTCGGACGGGGACGTCACGTTCGCCCGGCGGGCGGCGACGTCCGCCGCCGACGGCTCGTGGACCGTGCGCCAGGTGCGGTTGTCGTCGGAGACCTGGAGGAGGTAGTCGACGGCGTAGGCCGCCTCCCAGTACAGGTCCACCGTGTCGATCGTCGACGGTGCCCCGAGGTCGACGGAGACCCAGCGGTCCGCGTTCCAGTCGCTCGACCAGCGGCTCGCGTCGCCCTTCAGGTCGGCGGGCCGGCCGCCGTCCGTCACGAACGCCGGTGAGTTGCCCGCGTGCTGGTAGTGGTCGGAGTACGCGGGGTGGTTCAGGGCCAGGTTGGTGCGGGTCGCCGAGGCCGGGGCCGGTTCACCGCCGTAGACCTTGAAGTTCCAGAGGGAGTAGCCGTACGGCGTGGCCCGTTCCAGGCCGCGCAGGCGGACGTAGCGGCCGGTGACCTCCTGCGGGTAGGTGTGCGCGGTGACCGAGCCGCCGGTGCCCGCGGTCTCGGTGTAGAAGGGCGTCCAGTCGGTGCCGTTCTTCGAGGCCTCCAGGACGTAGCGCTTGCCGTAGGCGGCCTCCCAGTCCAGGACGACCCGGTCGACACGGATCACCGAGCCGAGGTCGACGCGGATCCAGGCGTTGTCGGCGAAGTCGCTGGAGAAGCGGGTGGAGCCGTTTCCGTCGAAGGCGAGGCCGGGGGCGGTGCCGGCGTTCTCGCTGCCGGACGCGGTGACGGCGGCCGGGTTCACGGCGTAGGCGGCGGCCGCGCGGTCGGTGTCCCAGACGGCTGCCGGGGCGGCGTGGGCCGGTGCGGCCAGCAGGGGGCCGGAGGTCAGCAGGGCCGCGGTGGACAGGGCGGCGGCGACCAGGGTGCGCGGGATACGGGATGGCATGCGGCTCTCCTCAGTGGGGTGGGGATGCGTTCGTCGCACATTGGCGCGTGCATGACAGTCCATGGGTCGTTCGGGCGCGATCGGGTCCGGAACCGGTGGGCGCGGGCTCACGCACCCGCGCCCACCGGTCGTCCGGGCCGGACTCAGGCGGCCCGGCGTGCCTGCCCCCGGTGCACACGGACGATGTCCGCGTACCGGTGGCCGCTCCCCTTGATCGTGCGGACCTGGGTGCGGTAGTCGACGTGGACCAGGCCGAAGCGCTTGTCGTAGCCGTAGGCCCACTCGAAGTTGTCCAGCAGCGACCAGGCGAAGTAGCCGGCGAGCGGGGCACCCCGGCGGACGGCCGAGGCGCAGGCGGCGAGGTGGCGCTCCAGGTAGTCCTGGCGTTCCGGGTCGTCGACGCTGCCGTCGGGACGGACCACGTCCGGGTAGGCGGAGCCGTTCTCGGTGACGTAGATCTTCCGGGCGCCGTACTCCTCGGTGAGCCGGACCAGCAGTGTCTCGATGCCGGACGCGTCGATCTCCCAGTCCATGCCGGTGCGTGCGACGCCCTCACGACGGACGGAACGGACGTACGGCGCCGGGCCGTCGGGGTCGTCGGCGACGTACGCCGGGAAGTAGTAGTTCAGGCCCAGCCAGTCCAGTGGTGCCGCGATGGTCTCCAGGTCGCCCGCCCGTTCGGGGAGTTCGACGCCGTACACCTCGCGCATGTCGGCGGGGAAGCCGCGGCCGTGCACCGGGTCGAGCCACCAGCGGTTGACGTGGCCGTCGTGCCGGCGGGCGGCCGCCAGGTCCTCCGGGCGGTCGGTGGCCGCGTGGACGGTGGAGAGGTTGTTGACGATGCCGACCTGTGCGCCGGGGACGGCGGCGCGGATCGCCTGGGTGGCGAGGCCGTGGCCGAGGAGCAGGTGGTAGGAGGTGTGTACGGCGGCGGTCAGATCGGTCCAGCCGGGGGCCATCTTGCCCTCCAGGTGGCCGATCCAGGAAGAGCAGGAGGGCTCGTTGAGGGTCGCCCAGAGTTTGACGCGGTCGCCGAGGCGGGCGGCGACGGCCGAGGCGTACTCGGCGAAGGCGAGGGCCGTGTCCCGTTCGGGCCAGCCGCCGCGGTCCTGGAGCACCTGCGGCAGGTCCCAGTGGTAGAGGGTGACGGACGGGGTGATGTCCGCCTCCAGCAGGGCGTCCACCAGTTCGTCGTAGAAGGCGAGCCCCGCGCGGTTCACCGGACCCGTCCCGCCGGGGACCACACGCGGCCAGGCCACCGACAACCGGTAGGCGTTGACGCCGAGTCGCCGCATCAGGCCGATGTCCTCGCGCCAGCGGTGGTAGTGGTCGCAGGCGACGTCGCCGTTGTCGTCGTTCGCGATCTTCCCGGGCGTGTGGGAGAAGGTGTCCCAGATCGAGGGCGTGCGGCCGTCCTCGGCGACGGCTCCCTCGATCTGGTACGCCGCTGTCGCCGTGCCCCACAGGAAGTCGTGCGGGAAGGCGGCGAGGTCGATGGGTTCGGACACGGAAGTCCCTTCGGGATCAGGGGTGGTGTTCACTTGACGGCGCCCGCCGTCAGACCGGCGACGAGATAGCGCTGCAGGAGCAGGAACCCCGCGACCACGGGCACGCTCACGACGAGCGAGGCGGCCATGATCTGGTTCCAGTAGACGTCGTTGAGGGTGGAGTAGCCCTGGAGGCCGACGGCGAGTGTGCGGGTGGTGTCGTTGGTCATGACGGACGCGAAGAGCACCTCTCCCCACGCGGTCATGAAGGCGTAGACGGCGACCGCGACGATGCCGGGGATCGCGGCCGGCACGACGATCCTGAAGAGCGCCTTGAGCGGGCCGCAGCCGTCCACCAGGGCCGCCTCGTCCAGGTCGCGCGGCACCGAGTCGAAGTACCCGATGAGCATCCAGATCGAGAACGGCAGGGAGAAGGTGAGGTACGTCAGGATCAGCCCGCCGCGCGAGCCGAACAGGGCGATGCCGGTGGCGTTGCCGATGTTGACGTAGATGAGGAACAGAGGGAGCAGGAAGAGGATGCCGGGGAACATCTGCGTCGACAGCACGGTGACCGTGAAGACGCGCTTGCCGCGGAAGTCGTAGCGGCTGACGGCGTAGGCCGCGAACACGGCGATGACGACGGAGCAGACGGTCGCCGCGCCGGCCACGATCAGCGAGTTCGCGAAGTACTTGGCGAGCGGGACCGTCGACCAGATGTCGATGTACGGCCGGATCGTCACCTCGCTGGGCAGCCAGCGGAACTTCCCCGTGACGTCCGCGAGCGGCTTCAGCGAGCTGGAGACCATCACGTACACCGGGATCAGCACGAACCCGGAGAGCAGGACGAGGAAGATCCGCCGGGACCACACGAACGAACGTGGTGGTGCCATCGGGGAGTTGGCGCTAGACATCGGCGGCCCTCCGTCCGCGCGAGGTGAACAGCAGGTACACGCCGGTCACGACCAGCAGGAAGAGCAGCAGCAGGACCGACATGGCGGAACCGGTGCCGAAGTTCCAGGTGACGAAGGAGGCCTGGTAGATGTGGACCGAGATGAGGTCGGCGGCCTCCGGGGCGGCCTTGCCGAACAGGACGTACGGGGTGTTGAAGTCGTTGAAGGTCCACAGGAACAGCACGAGGACCAGCACCTGGTTGACCGGGCGCAGCGACGGCAGGGTGATACGGCGGATCTGCTGCCACATCCCGGCGCCGTCCAGGGCCGCGGCCTCGTACAGCTCCCGGGGGATGTTCTGCAGTCCCGCCATCACGATGAGGAAGGCGAACGGCCAGCCCTTCCACACCGACACGGTCAGCAGGGCGTAGAAGCTGTTGTCGCCGATCAGCCAGAAGGACGGCTGGTCGGTGAGGTGCAGCTGGTCGTGCAGGACGTGGTTCACCAGACCGTTGTCGTGCTGGAACATGAACACCCAGGTGATGACGGCCGCGTAGACCGGCAGGGCGTACGGCACCAGGAACAGGGCCCGCAGCAGACCGCGGCCGCGGAAGGTGTCCTGCATGTAGACGGCCGCCGCCGTACCGATCAGCCAGCACAGGCCGACCGACAGCAGGGTGAAGCCGACGGTGACGAAGAAGGAGTGCAGCAGGGCCTCGCCGACCGGGGCGTCGAAGTCCACGGACACCTTGTAGTTGCCGAGGCCCGACCAGGGCGCGGTGCCCCAGTCGCGGATGTAGAACTGGGTGAGCTCCTTGAAGCTCATCACGATGCCGATGACCATCGGCACCAGGTGGACCAGGAGTTCGAGCAGCAGGGCGGGCAGGAGCAGCAGATACGGCAGGGAGATCCGGCGGATCCGCCCGGTGCGGCGGCGGGGTTCGCGCGCCGCACCGGGGGACGTCTTCCGCACCGGCTCCTGCAGAGCGGTGGTGGTCATGGTCGTGCTCACGCCTTCGGCATCTGCTGCTGGGCCTTCTCCAGCTTCGCCTTGACGGAGTCGGTGGTGACCGCCCGTCCGGCGGCGACGTCGGCGAACAGCTCCTTGACGGCCGTACCGACCGCCGTCTCGAACTGCGACTCGGACGCGACCTGCGGGAGGGCCGCGGCGCTGGTGGCGAGGGTCTGCTTGAGCACCGCGGTGGCCGGGGTGTTGAACGCCGCGTCGCTCTGGGCGGCCTTGACCGGCGGGATGGACGTGTAGGCCGTGTTGAGGGTCTTCTGTTCCTCGTCGCTGGTCATGAACTTCACGAATTTCGTGGCGCCGTCGAGGTTGTGGCTGTTCTTGAAGACGGCGATGTTGATGCCCGCGACCATGGAGTTGGTCTGGGCGCCGGTGCCGGGGGTGCCGGACCGCACGGGCACGGGGGCGATGCCGTAGTCGTCCTCGCTCATGCCCTGGGACTTGAGGTTGGCGGCCGCGGACTGCCAGAGCAGCATGGCCTGCTTGCCCTTGGCGAAGTCGCTGACGGACTGGTTCTGGGCGTACTCGGCGTCGCCGGTCGGGATGGCCTTGTCCTTGGCCATCAGGTCGACGTACTGCTTGACCGCGTCGACCACCTTGGGGTCGGTGAAGTCCGGTTTGCCGTCGGCGGTGAAGAAGTCGGCGCCGTGCTGCTTGGCGAAGACGAAGACGTGGTGGATGTTCTCCGACAGGTTGGAGCCCTCGGCGCCGAGCACCGACTTGCCCTCGGCCTTGATCTTCTTGCCGTCGGCGATCAGCTCGTCCCAGGTGGCGGGCGGCTTGGCGATGCCGGCGTCGGCGAAGATCTTCTTGTTGTAGTAGAGCGCGTACGCCATCGAGTAGAGCGGGACCGCGGCCGGGTCCTTGCCCTCGGCGCCGGTGGAGCCCAGCGCGGAGTCGACGAAGCGGTCCCTGCCGCCGATCTTGCCGAAGTTCTTCGCGTCCCAGGGCAGCAGCGCGCCGGTCGCCTGGAGCGAGGCGCTCCAGGTGTTGCCGATGTTCAGCACGTCCGGGCCCTGGCCGGAGGTGGTCGCCGTGAGGATGCGGTTCAGCAGGTCGGACCAGGGCACGACCTCCAGCTTCACCTTGATGCCGGTCTGCTTCTCGAACTTGTCGAGTTCGGGCTGGAGGACCTTCTTGTCCACGGCGATGCTGGCGCCCTGGTTGGAGGCCCAGTACGTCAGCGTCTTAGGCGAGTCGTCGGACCCGCCACCGCTGGACGAACCGCCTCCGCAGGCCGTGGCCGCGAGGGCGAGAGACATGGTCACGGCGCCTACGGCCGCGGCTCGGATGCTGCGCATGGCTCCTGGTGTCCCTTTCCGGGAGTCGAGAACCCCGAGGGGCGCTTTCGGGGAGCCGACACCCCGTTCGGCCCACGAAGCCCCCTCATGGCTTAATTTAGGACGTGAGTTAAACCTCAAGAGAAACGCACGTCAAGGGATCCGGCAGCGCCAGACGGTCCAACGGGCCGGAAAATCACGGACATTTGGGAGGCCAGGTGGCAGGGCTGAGCGGTCGCACGGTGCGTGACCTGCGGCGGGAGAGCCGGAGCACCGTTCTGCAACGGTTGTATGTCGACGGGCCGATGAGCCGGCACGCGCTGGGCCCGGCGACCGGTCTGAGTTCGGGCTCTGTCAGCAACGTGGTCGCCGAACTGCTCGCCGACGGCCTGGTGGAGGAGGCCGGACTGATCGGCGCGGACGTCGGCAGGCCGCGCCGGCTGCTGCGGGTACGGCGGGACAGCGGGCACCTGATCGGGGTGGACGTCGGCGAGACCCGGGTGCGGGTCGAGCTGTTCGACCTCGGCATGAGAGAACTCGCGCGGGCCGAAAGGCCGTTGGGGCCCCGCGGGTACGAGGTCGACGCCGTCGTCGGCCATGTCGCGGACGGCATCGGCGAGGTCCTGCGCGTCTCCGGCCTCGCCCCCGGCGAGCTGCTGGGTGTCGGCATCGGCGTGCCCGGCATCATCGAGGACGACGGTGCGGACGGAGCGGTCGTCCACGGGCAGACGATCGGCTGGGACGCGGTGCCGCTGGAACTCCTGCTCCGTCGGACGGGCCGGCTCCCCGTGCAGGTCCCGTACTTCGTCGACAACGGCGCCAAGGCGCTGGGGCAGGCGGAGATGTGGTTCGGCGCGGGGCGCGGGGCGCGCAACGCGGTGGTGGTGCTGTTCGGTTCGGGGGTCGGCGCGTGTGTCGTCGCCGAGGAGGCCGAGCAGGGGCGGGCGGTGGAGTGGGGGCATCTGACCGTGCGGGTCGGCGGGCGCCGGTGCCGGTGCGGGGCGCGCGGCTGTCTGGAGGCGTACGCGGGCGCGGAGGCGCTGGTGGCGCGCTGGCGGGAGGCGGGCGGACGGCCGTCCGCCGGTGCCGGTGAGGAGCGGGCGCTGACCGAAATGCTGGCCGCCGCCCGCCCCGCCGACGGCCGGGAGCCGGATCCGGTGGCCGCGGCCGTACTCGCCGAGACCGCCGCGTACCTCGGCGCCGGCCTGTCCGACCTGATCAACCTCTTCCAGCCGGAACGGGTCCTGATCGGCGGCTGGGCGGGCCTCCAGCTGGGCGGCGGCTTCCTGGACGAGGTCCGGGGGCACGCCCTCGCGCACGCCCTGCGCTTTCCCGCGAGCCGGGTGGGCATCGACCTGGGCCGCCTCGGCCCGGACGCGGTCACCGTCGGCGCGGCGGTCCTCCCCCTCGCCGCGTTCTTCACCCGTGGCGGCAGACACCCGCGACCGTCCGGCGGCACGGTGCCGTCGCCGGCCTGGCGGGCGGCCCTGGACGGGAGGCTGGCCTGACCCGGGGCTCTCGGGTCTCACGGGTGAGGCCCGGGAGCGGTCACCGGAACTCCCGGCGCGGACGGCCGCGGTACCGCCGCACGCGTCGATGTGCTCAGCGCCACGTCCGCGGTGTCGGCATGGCAGGCGTGTCCACGTCAGGGAGGCGGAGCCGCGCGTCTAGCATGCTCGGCCATGAACACAGTGGTGTACCTCGCACTCGTCCTCGCCGTGGTCGGCTGCGCCCTCGGCGTGGCAAGCCGGTTGGCACGGGCCGAAGGGCGTCTCGCGCGAGTCGAGCGCAAGCTCGACCTGATCATGGAGCATCTGGACCTGCGGGAGGACGTCGCGCGGATGGACGAGGTGACCGCACTGGTACGCGAGGGCAAGAAGATCCACGCCATCAAGGTGTACCGGGAGACCACCGGCGCCGGTCTCAAGGAGGCCAAGGAAGCGGTCGACAGGCTCGGTTAGGGCCGGTGCGGGCGCCGGTGCGGACTTCACCGCACCGGCGCCCCACCCCGCCCTCGCTACCGCACCGGCGCCTGCCGCGGTGCCGGGGCATGACCGGCCGGACGCGTCGTGAAGGTGCCCCGCCCCTGGGTGCGGCCGCGCAACCGGGTCGCGTAGCCGAACAGTTCGACCAGCGGCACGGTGGCGGTCACCGCCGTCGTGCCGCCCCGGGTCTCGGATCCGCTCACCCGGCCGCGCCGTGCGGCCAGATCGCCGAGGACAGCGCCGACCGCGTCGGCCGGCACCGTGACCGTCACCTCGGCGACCGGCTCCAGCAGGACCATCTCGCAGGCGCGCAGCGCCTCCCGCAGCCCCAGCCGGCCGGCGGTGCGGAACGCCGTGTCGGAGGAGTCCTTCACATGCGTGGCACCGTCGGTCAGCGTGACCCGCAGCCCCGTCACCGGATGCCCGTCGAGCGGGCCCTCGGCCAGGGCGTCCCGGCACCCGGCCTCCACCGCGCGGACGTACTCCTGCGGCACCCGCCCGCCGACCACGGCGGACCGGAACACGAAACCGGTGACGCCCGCTTCGGGGTCCAGCGGCTCCACGTCGAGCACGACATGGGCGAACTGCCCCGCCCCACCGTCCTGTTTGACGTGCCGGAACACGAACCCGCCGACTCCGCCCACGACGGTCTCGCGGTACGCCACCCGGGGGCGGCCCACGCCGACCTCCGGCCCTCCGGCACGGCGGATCTTCTCCACCGCGACCTCCAGGTGGAGTTCGCCCATCCCCGACAGCACGGTCTGCCCGGTCTCGGTGTCCGTCCGCACCACCAGGGAGGGGTCCTCCTCCGCGAGCCTCGCCAGCGCCGACGCCAGCCGTCCGGTGTCCGTGGCGCGCCGCGCCTCGACCGCCACGGACACCACGGGCTCGGCGGCCACGGGCGGTTCCAGGAGCAGCGGGGCGCCCGGGTCGCACAGCGTGGAGCCGGCCCTGGCCGACTTCACGCCCGCGAGTGCGACGATGTCACCGGCCACCGCCCGGTCGAGCCGGACGTGCCGATCGGCCATGACCCGCAGGATCCGTGCCACGCGCTCGGTGCGTCCGGTGCCCGGGTCCCGCACGGTGTCCCCCTTCTCGATCGTGCCCGAGTAGACGCGGACGTGGGCCAGCCGTCCCGTGGTGTGCGCGCTCACCTTGAACACCAGCCCCGCGAACGGTGCTTCGGCATCGGTGGCCCGCCGCTCCTCGGCGCCTTCGTGGACACCGCGCACGTCGGGCACGTCCAGTGGCGACGGCAGGTAGGCCACCACCGCGTCCAGCAGCGGTTCGATGCCGCGGTCGCGGTAGGCGGAGCCGCACAGCACGACCAGGCCGTCCCCGCTGTGGGTGAGGTCGCGCAGGGCCGCGTCGAGAGTGCCGGTGGAGAGCGTCTCGCGGTCGCAGAACTCCTCCAGCGCGGCCGGATGCAGTGCGGCGACCGCCTCCTCCAGCACGCGGCGGCGCCGTGCGGCCTCCTCCCGCAACGCTTCGGGCACCGGCCCCTCCGCGGCCGTATCCGCACCGTCGGGCCAGGTCAGGGATCGCATCCGCACCAGGTCGACCACGCCCGCGAAGGCGTCCTCGGCGCCGATCGGCAACTGGACGACGAGCGGGGACGGGTGCAGCCGTTCCCGGATGGAGTCGACGGCCCGGTCGAGGTCGGCGCCCGCGCGGTCCAGCTTGTTGACGAAAGCGATCCTGGGTACGCCGTGCCGGTCGGCCTGCCGCCACACCGACTCGCTCTGCGGCTCGACGCCGGCCACGGCGTCGAACACGGCGATCGCCCCGTCGAGGACGCGCAGCGAGCGCTCGACCTCGTCGGCGAAGTCGACGTGGCCGGGGGTGTCGATGAGGTTGATCCGGTGCCCGTCCCAGGCGCAGCTGACCGCGGCGGCGAAGATCGTGATGCCGCGGTCGCGTTCCTGCGGGTCGAAGTCGGTGACGGTGGTGCCGTCGTGCACCTCTCCCCGCTTGTGGGTGGTGCCCGTCGCGTACAGGATCCGCTCGGTGACGGTGGTCTTGCCGGCGTCGACGTGGGCGAGGATGCCGAGATTGCGGACGGCGGCGAGGGTGGTGGGGTCGGTGCGCACGGCCCAGGGCCTTTCGGGAGGTTCTGTTGAACAGGGCGGCGCGATCTCCCGTGCGCCGGGCGGACAGGACCGTACGGCGAGAACGGCCGTACGAAGGTGGCGGGTCGGCCGCTTGTCGGAGCGGTCTGCCGGGTGTCAGCGAGGCGTCACGGGCGTCCGGTACCGGCCGCGCAGCGGGCACCGGGCGGACGAGGACACCAGAATCACCTCGGTCCGCGCAGGGGGGACGACGACGGCGGTACGGTCACGCACGGCCCGGCTCCCCTCTTCCTCACACTTCGCGGACAGCGCCGCCGGCGGTGTCCGGTGCGGCGCGCGATGCTTCGGCGAGTGTAGGAAGAGGATCAGCCCGGCGCGTAGTGATTTTCTCCCGGCAGTACAGATGTGATCTGCGAAGTCAGCTCAAAAGAAGCCCAGTTGAGCGTTCGCCGCTACCTGACGGCCTGCCATCCGGCGACCGGTTCCAGGGCCCGGCCGAGTCGGTGGAGCCACTCCCCCGCGGTCCCCTCCACCCCGGGGTGCCCTTCCTGGAACGCGGCCCACTCCACGTCCCATCCGGCCACCGCGTCCGGACGAAGGGCGTCCGTGACAGGGTCCGCCGTCAAGCGGAAGACCTTCCGCAGCAGACGTGGTGACGGCAAGGCGCCCGTCGCCTCGGCGAGGAGCACCGCGTCGTACAGGTCCTTGCCCCGGGCCCGGCCGCCGTCCCTGGTGTCGGTGTGCAGCCACAGCAGCTTCCAGGCCAGGGACAGCTCCCGGCTCGCGGTCCGCACCGGCACCGGACGCCCGCCGCGGCCCGTCGGTACGAGGGTCCACACCGGGGGCTCGGGGAGCGTTTCGTCGCGGGCGAAGTCCAGGCGCACCTCGCCGGACGGCAGGCCCTCCGCGTGCCAGGGGACGAGCAGCCGTATCCCGGGGGTGTCGTAGTGCCGGTACGTCCACGTGCCGTCCACACGGGCCCCGGCCGCGTCGAGCCGGACCCCGGGGGCCGCGCCCGGGCGCCGGGCGAGGCGCTCGAGCAGGTCCAGGTACGGCGGGCCGGTCTCCACCGCGGCCTCGTCGGGCACCCAGGACAGTCCTTCGGGAGGCAGGACCGGGCGGCGGCCGTCGGTGCCGAACTCTTCGTACGTCCACATCTCGTACCGCGCGGCCCCGTCGGCCGCCTCGGGCCACTGCTGCACGGTCTCCAGCAGGTCGAGGTACGGATACGGGTCCAGCGGGTCGGCTCCGGCGGCGTCCTCCAGCACCACCCAGTCGAGGTCGGCGGGTTCACGGGCCGCGTCTCCCACCCAGGCGGGCATGACCATGCTTCCGCGCAGGACCAGGCTGCCGCTCCAGGGGGCGTCGGCGACGAGGGCCAGCACATGGTCGAGCGCGGCCCGGCGCACCGCGGCCGCCGACAGCGGCGGACAGCCCCCGGCCACCGTCGGGAACGGGTCGTCGGGCCCGCTGTCACCTGGTTCTGGGATCACGCGGCCGACCGTAGCGCGGGCCACTGACAAGCTCGGGATCACCGGTTCGCGGGCCGGCATCCGAGGCGCGCTCGTATGCTGTTGATGTACGGAGTTCACAACAATTCCGTCCACATGAGGGGACTTGCCCTGCCCGCGGCCGCCAACGGGACATAGGCTCGACGGGACAGGGGCGACGGTCGGGAGGGGGACCGCTCATGCGGAAGGTGAAGGTCGCGTACGGACAGGCCGGGGATCGTTCGCCAGGACGTCCGCGGCTGCTCTGACGATCCGTGCGCCGGCCGGTGAGCGCCCTTCGCGGCGGCACACCGGGAGTCGCACTCCCGCACGCCTTGCCCGGCCGGTACGCCGGCCCGGGGGAAGGCGCTCCGCCGCGCGGCCCGAGACGGCCCCGGACCCCGTACGTCTGTCCGCCGGCCGCGCGCGGCGCCGCCGCCCCACCTCAGGCCATCACCCAGTTCAAGGAAGTACTTCGTGAGCGAAATCGGCCCGGCCGGAAGAGTTCTGCCGGCGCGCCCCGGTGACCCGTCCCGCATAGGCCCGTACCGCATCGTCGGCCGTCTCGGCGCGGGCGGTATGGGCACCGTCCACGCCGGAGTGACCCCGGACGGTCTGCGCGTGGCGGTGAAGGTGGTCCACGCCGAGCAGGCCCAGGACCCGGAGTTCCGGGCCCGTTTCCGGCGCGAGGTGGAGCTGTCCTCGCGCGTCACCGGGCCGCACCTCGTCCCCCTGCTCGCCGCCGATCCCGACGCGCCGACCCCGTGGCTGTCGACCGCCTACGTTCCCGGGCCGACGCTGAACCAGCACGTGAGCGCCCAGGGACCGCTCACGGAAGGCAGCCTGTACGCCTTCGCGGCCGCCACCGCCCAGGCCCTGGCCGCCATCCACGCCGCCGGTGTGGTGCACCGCGACGTCAAGCCGCAGAACGTCCTCCTCACGTCCACCGGTCCCCGGGTGCTGGACTTCGGCATCGCGCACGCCGTCGACGGCACCAGCGTCACCCGCACCGGCATGATGACCGGCACGCCCGGGTGGATCAGCCCGGAGCAGTACCGGCAGGGCACCGCGGGTCCGGCGAGCGACGTGTTCACCTGGGGGGCTCTCGTCGCGTACGCGGCCACCGGACGGCTGCCGTTCGGGACCGGCGCGCCCGATGTGGTGGCCTTCCGCGTGATGTCCGGTGAGGCCGACCTGGACGGCATGCCCGCACCGCTGCGCGCGATCGTCGAGAGGGCACTGGCCCAGGCGCCCGGGGACCGCCCGACGGCCGCCCAGGCGGCCCAGGAGTGCGGGGTCCTGCTGGCCGCGCAGGTCACCCAGGTGGTGAGCACCGGCGCGATGCCGGCGACGGGTGCGGACATGGTCGCGGCCGTCTGGGACATGCCGACGGCGGACGGCCCCGTCTGGCACGTGCCGCCGGAGCGCGGCCGGTCGAGGAAGAAGCAGATCATCGGCGCGGTGGTCCTCACGGCGGGACTCGTGGGAGGCGTGGCCGGCGGAGTGGCGGCCCTGTTGCCCAAGGACACCGGGAAGAGGACGCACGCCTCGTCGACGGACTCGGCCTCCTCCTCCACGGCCGGTTCCGGACGGCCCTCCGCGAGTACCGCGAAGAGCGACGCGTCGGCGAAGCAGCAGACGGGGAGCGGCGGTTCGGCGACCGCGGCGAGCTGGAGCCAGGCGCGGGCGGCACAGGGCGCCGGCGAACACGACATGGCGCGCTCGATCCTGCACGACGAGGGGGTCGTCGCGCAGGAGATGAGCGACGGCGTCGACTTCTCTCCGGAGAGCGTGCGGTTCCACGAGACGCGGCGGGAGGTGTACCTCTCCTACCGGCTGACCTCGGACGAGGCGGCGAAGATGTACGCCGAGACCCAGATCGCCAAGAGCATGTGCCTCTCGGCACGGGATGCCGTCCTGCGTCTGCACCCGGATCTGCCGTACAGCAAGTTCGTCATGGTGAACGACGACAGCGGCCGGGATCCGGAAGTGACCTGGCAGGACGACTTCATCAGCAACGCGCAGTGCCGGTCGGCCGCCGACGACGGCAGCGGTCAGGGCTCGGACGGCGCCTCGCAGGGCTGGAAGCCGGACAAGGACGGCCTGGCGCAGGCGATGGTCCCCAGCACCGACAGGACCGAGTTCCGGGTCGCGGACGGCGCCGCCACGAAGATCATCGCGGGCACCAACGGCATGCGGGACACCCTGGGCACCGATCGCGTGGTCGGGAACGACGAGATCAAAGTCGGCTACGATCCGGGCAACTCGGCCATGTACGTGTGGTCGGACTACGGGCAGTGGAACCAGTCGCAGACCCAGTCCTGGGCGGACATGGCCGCGGGCAAGGCGTGCCGGGCCCTCGTGAACGAACGCGAGAGTGCGGGCAGCGCCTGGCCGTACACCCGCTACGCGGTCGCGGAGATCATCGGGAACGGCTACCGGATGGTCCGCTGGGGCACGGCGAAGACGTCGGCGGACTGCCCGGCGTAGGGCAGGCACGGAGGCACACGAAGAGGGCCCCGACCGTCGGATCGGGGCCCTCTTCGTTCTGGTGTCCGAGGGGGGACTTGAACCCCCACGCCCGATAAAGGGCACTAGCACCTCAAGCTAGCGCGTCTGCCATTCCGCCACCCGGACCAGGTGTCTGCCGCCCGGCCGGGGGTGTTCCCCGCGGCGACGAGACAACAATACCAAGGTTTCGGAGTGCGTTTCACCTGCGTATATCGGGGGCGGACGGTGGCGACACCGTGCCGTACGGATGGTGACCGGACAGTCGCGTTGGGCGCCCGCACGTGGTGGGGCCGCGCGCCGGACGGGGCGTCGCTCACGTCGCGCCGCGCTCCTGCGCCGGCGGCCGGGCGTGCCCGGTGTGCGTGCGCATCACACGCTGGGCGCGCTGCTCGTCCCGCTCGGCGATCGCGGTGACCAGCTCGCGGTGCTCGGTCCACGACTGCCGGCCGCGCCACCGGGCCACCGGGGGGTGGTACCAGCGGACCCGGCGGTCGACCTGCGCGGCCAGTTCCGCGAGGACCGCGTTCCCGGCCAGCTCCATCACCTTCGTGTGGAAGGCCGCGTCGAGGGCCACCGCACGGTCGACGTCCTCGGCCGCCACCGCCTTCTCACCTTCGTCGCAGAGCTCTTCGAGCACATCGACGCCGGAGCCGTCGGCGTGCGCCGCGGCAAGCCGGGCGGCCTCCGCCTCCAGGAGCGTGCGCACCGTGAGGAGCTGGTCGGCCTCCTCCTGCGTGGGTTCGTGGACGAACGCGCCCTGCGCGGGGCGCAGATCGACCCAGCCCTCGGTGGCCAGACGCTGGAGCGCCTCGCGCACCGGCTGCCGGGAGACACCGAGGCGCGCGGCGAGTTCGCTCTCCACGAGGTGCCGGCCGGGCCGGAGGGCGCGGGTGGTGATCAGCTCCAGCAGCGCCTCGTGGACACGGTCGCGCAGCGGGCCGGGCCGTTCCAGCCTGGGCGCGGCTCCCTGCGGCAGCCCGGTCGGCAACATCGGTCCCCCTCCTGGGCCGGCGGCCGTACACCGCCGGCCGCCCGCGTGCACGGTGGACTGCCCACTATGGGGTGTCCTCCGCCCGCCGTCGACGGCGGGCCTGAGCCGGAGGGGTGGGAGGCGGCCGCGTCACGCCGCCCCGCGCACCCGCGCGGAGGGCGTCACGGGCACCGTACGACCTGCCCCGCGTACGACAGGTTGCCGCCGAAGCCGAACAGCAGGGCCGCGTCGCCGCTGCGGACCGCGCCCTGCTCGATCAGCTTGGACAGCGCGAGGGGGATGCTGGCCGCGGAGGTGTTGCCGGAGTCGGTGACGTCGCGCGCGACGACCGCGTTGACCGCGCCGATCTTCCCGGCGAGCGGCTCGATGATGCGCAGGTTGGCCTGGTGCAGGACGACCGCGGCGAGTTCGGCGGGGTCGATGCCGGCCTTCTCGCAGGCGCGCCGGGCGATGGGCGGCAGCTGGGTGGTGGCCCAGCGGTAGACGCTCTGCCCCTCCTGGGCGAACCGGGGCGGTGTGCCCTCGATGCGCACCGCGTTGCCCATCTCCGGCACCGAGCCCCACAGCACCGGCCCGATCCCGGGCTCCTGTCCCGGTGCGCACGCCTCGACCACGGCGGCCCCCGCCCCGTCGCCGACCAGGACGCAGGTGGTGCGGTCGCTCCAGTCGGCGACCTCGGACATCTTGTCCGCGCCGATGACCAGTGCCCGGGTCGCCGCACCCGCCCGGACCGTGTGGTCGGCGGTGGCGAGAGCGTGCGTGAAGCCGGCGCAGACGACGTTGACGTCCATCGCGGCGGGCCGGGGGATGCCGAGGCGGGCGGCCACCCGGGCGGCGGTGTTCGGGGAGCGGTCGATCGCGGTGGAGGTGGCGACCAGGACCAGGTCGATGTCGTCCGGCGTGAGACCGGCTGCGGCCAGGGCCTTGGCGGCGGCGTGCGCGGCCAGCTCGTCCACCGGTTCGTCCGGGCCCGCGATGTGCCGGGTGAGGATGCCCACCCGGCTGCGGATCCATTCGTCACTGGTGTCGACCATCCCGGCCAGGTCGTCGTTGGTGAGCACCCTGGCGGGCTGGTAGTGGCCGACGGCGGCGATGCGCGAGCCGTTCATGACGTGGGTCCCCCTCGTTGCCGTGGGTAGCGGGATCCACCAGTCTGATCAGTGACTCGCGGGTACGGGGGCAGGCACAGCAACAGGAAACCGGCGCCGGAGTTGTCGCTTTCGGCAGACCCTCGGACGACCGAGGAGTTCGACGTGCGGGCGGCGGGTACCTGGGACGCGTCACGGCAGAGGGGGACGAGCACGGTGTGCGCCCACGGCGGACCGGGCGCACCGTCGCGCTCCGTGTGCAGGACAATGAGACCGTCGGGGTCACCTCGCCGCACGACGACGCGGTGCCCCGCGGCGACCTCGCCACAAGGGCCGATTCGGCTGCCAGAACGTACAGAACCGGGGCTGATCAGAGACATGGGACGAGTCACGGAACGCCGCAAGGTCCTCCGCATCCGCGACGGGGCCGTCTCCACCCGGCCGGACACGCTCGTCGCCGAGGAACCCCTGGAGATCCGGCTCGACGGCAGGCCGCTCGCCATCACCATGCGCACCCCGGGCGACGACTTCGCGCTGGCCGCGGGTTTCCTGGTGAGCGAGGGTGTGCTCGCGAGCGCGTCGGACCTGCAGAACATCGTCTACTGCGCCGGGGCGACCGCGGACGGCTCCAACACCTACAACGTGGTCGACGTGAAGACCGCGCCCGGTGTCGCCCTGCCCGAGTTCACCCTGGAGCGGAACGTCTACACGTCGTCCTCCTGCGGACTGTGCGGCAAGGCCAGCCTGGACGCCGTACGCACGACCACGCGCTGGCCCATCGCCGACACCCCTCCGCTCCGGGTCACCCCCGAGCTGCTGACCAGCCTGCCCGAGCGGCTGCGGGCCGCCCAGCGGGTGTTCGACCGCACCGGCGGTCTGCACGCGGCGGCCCTCTTCACCGAGGACGGGGAACTGCTCGACATAAAGGAGGACGTCGGCCGGCACAACGCGGTCGACAAACTGGTCGGCCGGGCCCTGCAGAACGGCGATCTCCCGCTGTCCCGGACGCTCCTGCTGGTCTCCGGCCGGGCCTCGTTCGAGCTGGCGCAGAAAGCGGTGATGGCGGGTATCCCGGTACTGGCCGCGGTGTCGGCGCCGTCCTCACTGGCGGTGGACCTGGCAGCGGAGACCGGCCTCACCCTGGTGGGCTTCCTGCGCGGCAGCTCGATGAACGTCTACGCGGGTGAGGACCGGATCGCCCTGCGGGAGGCAGCCGCCCGAGGCTGACGGGCGGGGTGGGCGGCCCCCGGCCGGCGCGGGTACCCGGTTCGGGTCCGCTCCGGCGAGGGTCAGGTCGGGCAGCGGGCTGGTGGCGGGGTCCACGGCAGGAGGGCGGCCTGGAGCTGACCGAGCGCACCATCGGGGGCCTTCCGGGCAACGGGCCTCGGGCGTTCCACCCCGATCGGCACGACCGGCGCACCCACGGCACGGAAAGCCGCGCCCGCGCCACGAACGGCGCGCCCACGGCACGGAAGGCGGCGTCGGCCCCTCGGCGGCGGCGAGGGCCTCGGCGCCTTCGTGGGGCTCCAGGGCAACGCGACGACACGGTCCATCGGGTCGACGAGGACGAGGGCGGTGCGCCGCGGATCGAGCGCGCCGGCAGCGGCCTTGACGGAACGTCAGCCACGATCATGACGGCACGTCAGCCTCCGTGATGTCGGAACGTCAGCCGCCCGTGCCGGATATCCGGGTCAACAGGGCCGTGAACTGCTCGCGTTCGACGGCCGACAGGGGGGCGAGCAGCTCGTCGTTGGCCGAACGGGCCGCCGCTTCGCAGCGGTCCAGGGTGCGGGCGCCGTCGTCGGTGAGGGACACGGCGTTCTTGCGCCGGTCCGCGGGGTCGGGGGCGCGTACGACGAGACCGGCGGACTGCAGGTCGTTCAGGATGCCGACGACGTCCTTGGGGTCCAGGCCCACACCGCGGCCGAGGTCGGCCTGGGCCACCGGGGCGAGGTCGCGGACCGCGGAGAGGACGACGTGGTGCCACATCTTCATGCCCTCGGCGGCGAGGGCGTCGGCGACCAGGGCGCGGCCCCGCGCGGCGGCCCGGCCGAGGAGCCAGCTGGGGAGGGAGCGGATCGCGGGCAGGGGTGCTTCGGCCATGACGGCAGCCTAACCGATAACCATTGGACTTCCCAACGAACTTCTCCTACCGTTGGGGCTCCCAACGAATTCATGGGTGTTTCCCATGAACCGATCGCCGGGTGCCCGGCAAGGAGGTCCGCGATGCGTCGCGTCCGGTACGAGTCCACCGGCGGCCCGCTGTTCCTGGAGGAGGCGCCCGTTCCCGAGCCCGGCCCCGGCGAGGTGCTGGTGCGCGTCGAGGCGGCCGGCGTCACCCTGCCGGTCGTCCGCAAGGTCACCGAGGCCGCGGAGCCGGTCCCGCTGGGCGGCGAGATCGCCGGCGAGGTGGTGGGCGCGGGGGAAGGGGTGACCCGCTTCCGCGCGGGCGACCGGGTGACCGGACTCTGCTTCGGCCACGGATACGCCGACTTCGCCCTGCTGCGGGAGTCCATGGCCTCCCCGGTGCCGGACGACGCGTCCGCCGTGGACGCGGTCGCACTGGTCCGCGGCGGACTGGTCGCCCTCGGGGCCCTGGACGCGGCCCGGCCCGCACCCGGCGAGTCGGTGCTGGTCACGGCCGCGGCGAGCGGTGTCGGGCACCTCGCGGTGCAGCTCGCGCGGATACGGGGTGCGGGCCGGGTGGTGGGTGCCGTGTCCGGCCCGGGCAAAGCGGACTTCGTCCGCTCCCTCGGTGCGGACGGCTGCGCGCTGTACGGCGACGCGCGCTGGGGCGAGCCGGTCGACTGCGTGCTGGACGCCGTGGGCGGCGACCTGCTCACCCCCGCCCTCGCCGCGCTCGCCCCGCACGGCCGGCTGGTCGCCTACAGCTCGGGAGGCGGCACGATCAAGGCGTACGACCTGCTGGTGGGCGCCAAGTCGGTGATCGGTTTCCAGATGGCCCTGATCGCCCGCGGCCGGCCGCAGCTGTACGAGCGGTGGCGGCAGGAGCTGTGGCGGCTGTTCGCCGACGGCGCGCTGCGGCCCTCGGTGCACGGGGAGTTCGCGCTGGAGGACGCGGCGAAGGCGCACGCGGTGGTCGAGGCCCGGGCCAACCTCGGCAAGGTCGTCCTGCGCCCGTGACCGCCCGCACGCTTCTTGTGGGGCGCGCGGGCCGCAACTACCTTCGATGGAGCGCACGTTGGACGTGGGATGTCCGGATGTCCAGTCGTCCGGCCGACGAAGGGCAGGTCGCACCGTGCCGTCAGGTCTTCGCGCCCGTACCGCCGCCGTACTCGCCACCGCCGCCCTCGCGGTGACCGCCCTGTTCGCGTCCCTCGCCCCGGCTCCCCCGGCGGCGGCCCAACCCTCGCGGGAGGCGCCCGAGTTCGAGCAACAGGTTCTCTTCAGGGCCTCCCAGGACCCCGGTTACGCCTGCTTCCGCATCCCGGCGGTCGTCCGGACCACCGACGGTACGCTGCTGGCCTTCGCCGAGGGGCGCGTCCTCAACTGCGGGGACGCGGCCGACATAGACACCGTGGTCAAACGCTCCACCGACGGCGGCCGCAGCTGGGGCCCGCTGCGGGTGGTCAACGAGGGCGTCGGGGACACCCACGGCAACCCGGCACCGGTCGTGGACCGCGACACCGGCCGGATCTGGCTGGCGGAGACCTACAACACGGGCCGTACGGACGGCGCGAGCTGCTCGGTCCCCTGCGACCGCACCCCGCATCTCCAGTACAGCGACGACGACGGACTGAGCTGGTCCGCGCCGCGCGACCTGAGCCCCGAGATCCTGCCCGCCGACTGGAACTCCTGGTACGCCACCGGGCCCGTGCACGGCGTCCAGCTCACCCGCGGCCGGTACGCGGGACGCCTGGTCTTCGGGGTCAACACCGAGACCTGGGACGGCAGCCGGGTCAGCGCCAACCACGCCGCGCTCGTCGTCAGCGACGACCACGGCGGCCACTGGCGGATCGGCGCGAGCGACACCTGGCCCATCGCCGCCGACGGCATTTTCCGGCAGAAGCCGTCCGAACTCACCCTCGCCGAACGCGCCGACGGCTCGGTCCTGGTCAGCGGCCGGGAGCAGGACGGCACCGACCTGGGCCACCGCACCCAGGCCGTCAGCCGGGACGGCGGCACCAGCTTCACCGCGCCCTTCCGCGACCTGCCCGACCTGTACGCCCCGCAGGTCCAGGGCTCGCTGCTGCGCCTCGGCGACCGCCTGCTGCTGGCCTGCCCCGGCGACCCGGACCGGCGCCGCACGATGATGATCCGGTCCTCGTACGACGGCGGCCGCACCTGGGAGGGGGCGGACCGCGGCACGGTCGTCGCCAGGGACTGGTCCGGCTACTCCGACCTGGTCCGCGCCGGCCGGGACACGGTCGGCCTGCTGTACGAGGGCGGTGCGGTGGACGCCCGCGACGAGATCCGCTTCGCCCGCTTCACCGAGGACTGGCTCGCGCCGCGCAGGGGCCCCGACCCGGTCACCGCCGACCTCGCCCGGCACGCACGGCCGGCCCTGGTGCTGGGCGGCGCCGCGGAGACGGACGGCGTGTCCGGGGCCGCGCTGGAGTTCGACGGCACCGACGACGCCGTACGCCTGCCGTACCGTGACGGGCTGCCGCTCGGGTCGGGGGACTTCACGGCGTCCCTCTGGTTCCGGTACACGGCCACGAGCGGGGAGCAGCCGCTGCTGTGGATGGGCGGCATCGGCACCAGCCAGCCGCAGGTGTGGGTGCGCGGCGAACCGGCGTCCGACCGGGTCCAGGGCCTGATCACGGTACGGGACAAAGCGGCGGCGCCGCGGACCGTGTCCGTGCGCACGGACACCGCGTACAACGACGGCGCCTGGCACCACCTGGTGCTGCGCCGGGGCGACGGCCGGCTGTCGCTGTCCGTCGACGGCACGCGGTCGTCCGTCGCCGACGTCCCGGGCTCCGTCAGCCGCAACTCGCCGTTCGGCGTGCACGTCGCTCAGCGCATGGACGGCCGCGCCTTCTTCACCGGGGCGATCGACGAGGTGCACGTGTGGGACCGGGCGCTCACGGACGAGGAGCTGGCGGCCCCGCGGCGGTCAGCGAAGGGCACGGTGCTGTGGCTGCCCCTGGACCGCGTGCGCGGCTGACTCCCCCGCCGGGTCCGGGGTCTCCTGCGGATCGCGGGCCCGGCGTTTGGCGATGACCGCGCACACCATCAGCTGCATCTGGTGGAAGAGCATCAGCGGCAGCACGGCCAGGGAGGCGTGGGCGCCGAACAGGACGCCGGCCATCGGCAGGCCGGAGGCGAGGGACTTCTTCGACCCCGCGAACTGGATGGCGATGCGGTCCTCCCGGCCGAACCCGAGCGCCCTGGCGCCGTACCAGGTCAACAGGAGCATGACGGCCAGCAGCACCGCCTCGACGGCGAGCAGCGCGGCCAGCCGTACGGCGCTGACCTGGTGCCAGATGCCGCGGGTCATGCCCTCGCTGAAGGCGGTGTACACGACCAGCAGGATCGAGCCGCGGTCGACGAGCCCGAGGATCTTCTTGTGCCGGGTGACGAAGCCGCTGATCCAGGGGCGCAGCAGCTGCCCCGCGAGGAACGGCGCCAGCAGCTGGAGCACGATCTTCACCAGCGAGTCGGCGGAGAACCCGCCGCCGCCGTTGCCGAGCAGCACCGCCGCGAGCAGCGGGGTCAGGAGGATGCCGACGAGGGACGAGAAGGAGCCCGCGCAGATCGCCGCGGGCACGTTTCCGCGGGCGATCGAGGTGAACGCGATGGACGACTGGATCGTGGACGGCACCAGGGTGAGGAACAGCAGGCCCTGGTAGAGGGGCTGGGTCAGCAGGGCCGGCACCAGTCCGCGCGCGGCCAGGCCGAGCAGCGGGAAGACGACGAAGGTGCAGATCAGCACGGTGCCGTGAAGACGCCAGTGCTTGAGCCCGTCCAGCGCCTCACGGGTGGAGAGACGGGCGCCGTAGAGGAAGAAGAGGAAGGCGATCGCGGCCGTGGAGGCGCCCGAGGCCACGTCGGCGCCGACACCGCTGGCCGGGAGGAGCGCCGCGAGGCCCACCGTCCCGAGCAACAGGACGATGTACGGGTCGATCGGCATCCAACTCGGCCGGCGAAGACGTGTCACGGTGCTCCGATTGCTGTGCGGGTCTGTGCGTGTCCGCGTGTGTCGTGCGGTCCCGGGGCCCCAGGGTCCCTCTCCATGGTCCTCCGCCGGTCGCCGATCGGGAAACCCGCACACCACTCTGACTGTCATCGTGTTTCGTGATGGGCGGGTAGGCTCGGGAGGCGTGTACGAGCCGACGCATCTGCGTACGTTCCTCGCGGTGTCCCAGACGCTGAGCTTCACCCAGGCCGCCGCGCGGCTGGGGCTGCGCCAGTCCACGGTCAGCCAGCATGTGCGCCGGCTGGAGGACGCGGCCGGCCGGCAGCTGTTCTTCCGGGACACCCACTCGGTGGAGCTGACCGAGGACGGCGAGGCGATGCTGGGCTTCGCCCGCCGGCTGCTGGAGGTGCAGGAGCAGGCGGCGGCCTTCTTCACCGGCACGCGCGTGCGGGGCCGGCTGCGGTTCGGCGCCTCGGAGGACTTCGTGCTCACCCGGCTGCCGGAGATCCTCGAGGGCTTCCGTCACGATCATCCCGAGGTCGACCTTGAGCTGACGGTGGAGCTCTCGGGCATCCTGCACGAGCGGCTGGCCGCCGGGAAGCTGGACCTCGTGCTGGCCAAGCGGCGCCCCGAGGACGCCCGCGGCGAGCTGGTCTGGCGCGACGACCTCGTGTGGATCGGCGCGGAGCGACTGCGCCTGGACCCGGACCGGCCCGTGCCGCTGATCGTGTATCCGCCGCCCGGCCTCACCCGGGCCCGTGCGCTGGAGGTTCTGGAGCGGCAGGGCCGGGACTGGCGCATCGCGTGCACGAGCGGCAGCCTCAACGGGCTGATCGCGGCGGCCCGCGCCGGCCTCGGGGTGATGGCCCACTCCCGGCGGCTGATCCCGCCCGGTCTGGTCCGGCTGCCCGACCGGGCCGGCCTGCCGGATCTGGGCAAGGTCGACTTCGTCCTGGTGCACGGCAGACGCCGCGACACGACGGAGGGCGCCGCCCACGCCCTGGCGGCCGCGATCCTCTCCGGCGGCGCACGCCTGCGTCGGCACAGCGACTGACCGGCGCCGACGGCCGAGGAGACCACCACGCCTTTCCTGGGCCGCTACGCCGTAATCGGCGCGTACAGATTCGGTGGAGATTACGGTGCCGAAACTTACTGACCCGTCAGTATTGTGTCCGTCCCTTCCCCATGTGGGGGCATTTTCCGGCCACCGTGCTGGGAAAACGTGAGGTTTGCTAGGTTTCCGACCCCCTCCCGCCCGGCGGAACCGTGGGGTAGCTTTCACGGCGCTGTGCCGAGCGTCACGGGCGTGCCCATGCAGCGAGGATCGGGGAGCGAGGTTTTGCGCGAGTTCACCAACCCGCCGTTGGCGTCGGGGCCGCCGGTGGGCGGTCTGGCCGACGTCGTCTTCGACCATGCCCTGACGGACCCGCTGCGTATCGCGCTCGGCCGTAAGGACACCGCCGGACAGTGGCGCGATGTGACCGCCGCGGAGTTCCGCGACGAGGTCATGGCCCTCGCCAAGGGCCTCCTCGCCGGCGGCATCCGATTCGGCGACAGGGTCGCCATCATGTCCCGCACCCGCTACGAGTGGACCCTGTTCGACTTCGCCCTGTGGTCGATCGGCGCCCAGGTGGTGCCGATCTATCCGACCTCGTCGGCCGAGCAGTGCTTCTGGATGCTCTACGACGCCGAGGTGTCGGCGGCGGTCGTGGAGCACGAGGACCACGCGATGACCATCGCCACGGTCATCGACCGGCTGCCCCAGCTGCGCCGGCTCTGGCAGCTCGACGCGGACTGTGTGCAGGAGCTGTACGACGCCGGGGCGCACGTCGACGACGAGGTGGTGCACCGGCACCGGCAGGCGGTCACCCCCGACTCCGTCGCGACGATCATCTACACCTCGGGCACCACAGGCCGCCCCAAGGGCTGCGTCCTGTCCCACGCGAACTTCATGTTCGAGGCGGACACGATGATCCACCGGTGGGAGCCGGTGTTCCACACGAAGAAGGACAGCGAGGCGTCCACGCTGCTGTTCCTGCCGCTCGCGCACGTCTTCGGGCGGATGGTGGAGGTCGCCGCCATCCGGGGCGGGGTCCGCTTCGGCCACCAGCCGCAGCTGCACGCCGCCGCCCTGCTGCCGGACCTGGCCGCGTTCAAGCCGACCTTCATCCTCGCCGTGCCGTACATCTTCGAGAAGGTGTTCAACGCGGCCCGCCGGAAGGCGGAGAAGGAGGGCAGATCGGGCCCGTTCGAGAAGGCGGTCGACATCGCCGTCAAGTACGCCGAGGCCGTCGAGGCCAAGGCGTGGGGCACCGGGCCCGGCCCGTCGGCGGGACTGCGCATGCAGCACCAGCTCTTCGACAAGCTCGTCTACTCCAAGGTGCGGGCGGCGATGGGCGGCCGGATCCGCAACGCGATGTCGGGCGGCTCCGCGATGGACCGCCGGATGGGACTGTTCTTCGCGGGCGCCGGCGTGCAGATCTACGAGGGCTACGGCCTGACGGAGTCGACGGCCGCCGCCACCGCGAATCCGCCCGAACGCACCCGCTACGGCAGCGTCGGCCAGGCGATCCCCGGCGTGAGCGTGCACATCGCCGACGACGGGGAGGTCTGGCTGCGCGGCGGCAACGTCTTCCAGGGCTACCTCAACAACCCGAAGGCCACCGACGGGACGCTGCACGACGGCTGGCTGGCCACCGGCGACCTCGGCGTGCTGGACGAGGACGGCTATCTGACGATCACCGGCCGCAAGAAGGAGATCCTGGTCACCTCCGGCGGCAAGAGCGTCTCACCGGGCGTGCTGGAGGAGCGGGTCCGCGAGCATCCGCTGGTCAACCAGTGCATCGTCGTCGGAAACGACCGCCCTTACATCGCCGCCCTGGTCACCCTCGACCAGGAGGCCGTGGAGCACTGGCTCCAGATGCGCGGCAAGCCGGGGATGCCGCCGGCCCAGCTGGTGCACGACGCGGACCTGGAGACGGAGGTGCGGCGTGCGGTGGTCGCCGCGAACACCCTCGTCTCGCAGGCCGAGTCGATCCGCACCTTCCGCATACTGGCCCAGCCGTTCACCGAGGAGCACGGTCTGCTGACCCCCTCGCTGAAGCTGAAGCGCAAGGCGATCGAGAAGGCGTACGAGAACGAGGTCGACGCGCTGTACCGGTCCTGACGCATCCGGGTTCGCACCGGCCGATCGCGGCGTCAGGAATGCATCGCGGGCCGTGATCGTTGACGATAGGTGTACCACCTGTAGACAACCGAAGGATCAAGAAGCTCGTGAGCAGCAAGGTCCCCCCGATCATCCTCAACAACGGCGTCGAGATGCCCCAGCTGGGCTTCGGCGTATGGCAGGTGCCGGACGACGAGGCCGAGCGGGCCGTCGCCACGGCACTGGAGGCCGGGTACCGCAGCATCGACACAGCGGCGATCTACGGCAACGAAGAGGGCACCGGCAAGGCGATCGCCGCCTCCGGCCTGCCCCGCGAGGACATCTTCGTCACCACCAAGCTCTGGAACAGCGACCAGGGGTACGACGCCACGCTGCGCGCCTTCGACGCGTCGCTGGAGCGGCTGGGTCTCGACTACCTGGACCTGTACCTGATCCACTGGCCGCTGCCGTCCCGGGACACCTACGTCGACACCTACAAGGCGTTCGAGAAGCTGCACGCCGACGGCCGGATCCGGGCCGTCGGTGTGTCCAACTTCCTCCCCGAGCACCTGCGGCGCCTGATCTCCGAGACCTCCGTGGTCCCGGCGGTCAACCAGATCGAACTGCACCCGCACCTGCAGCAGCACGCCTCGCGCGAGCTGCACGCGGAGCAGGGAATCGCCACCGAGGCCTGGTCCCCGCTCGGCCAGGGCAGGGGCCTGCTGGAGGTGCCGGCGATCGTCGCGATCGCGCAGAAGCACGGCCGGACGCCGGCCCAGGTCGTGCTGCGCTGGCACGTCCAGCTCGGCAACGTCGTCATCCCGAAGTCCGTGACGCCGTCCCGGATCGAGGAGAACATCCAGGTCTTCGACTTCAGCCTGGACGACGAGGACCTCGCGGCGATCAGCGCCCTGAACGAGGACCGGCGCCTGGGTCCCGACCCGGCCGCGTTCGACATGGCCTGAGGCCGCGGGAATCAGAGAGATCACACCGTGCGCCCCGCCGGCCCGGCGGGGCGCACGGCCGTGTCCGGTTCACTCCACCCGCGCGTCCGTGTGCACGACCTCGAACTCCTCCAGGCAGACCACCGTCACGTGCGCCTTGGCCGCGCCCTCGTGCCGGGCCGCCGCCTGGCCCGCGCGGGACGCCGCGAGGTGGCGGCGGTCGGAGAAGACCGTGCCGACCAGCCCGCGTCCGTGCTCCCGGTCCAGGAACAGGACCGCTCGCGCCAGGCCGGGCAGCGTCTCGTAGCGGGGCACCACACTGGAGTGGAACGTGTCGGCGAACAGGTCGGCGTCCACCGGTTCGAACTCCACCCGGCTCAGGCGCAGTCCGCCGCCCGCGGTGGGGTGCTCGATGGAGTGGAAGACGGCGACCTCGTAGTTCTCGACCGCGACGGTGCCCGCGAAGGGTTCCAGCAGAGCGGGCCGGCGCTCGCGCATCACCTCGTCGCTGTTGTGCCGGGCCTCTTCGGAGTCCCACCAGCTCACCGTGAGCAGCTTCCCGAGTTCGCGGTCGACGTAGACGTCCGCGCCCCGGTAGCCGGGCCGCTCCTCGAGCAGGTCGCGTCCCTCGGAGTTGATGGCCCGGATCGCCGTGTCCAGCTCGGCCGGATCGCCGGTCGCGTACACCGTGCGTACGAACATGGAACCCCTCGCCTCCCGGTGCGGTGACCACTGACAGGGTCGGACACTTCCGGAACATCCGGTGCATCCACTCTTGCCCAAGTCACAATTCGCCGCAATCCGCGCCGGTTTCGCGACTTCACCCCCAAGGGTTGACGCGAACATGCAAGCAGGGCCATTTTGTACGACACTCGGTAAGGAAACTTTCCTAACAGAAGGGTCCCCCACAGTGCGTCTTCGATCACTGACCCTCACCGCGGCTTCCGGGGCCGCCCTGCTCGCCGCCGGGGTCCTCCCCGCGAACGCGGCGGCGACCTCGGCGCCCGGAACCACCCCCGCGTCCGCTCAGGAAGGCACCGTCAGCGCGTCCGACCTGCTCGCGAAGGTGACGTCCTGCTCCCAGATCTCCAACGGCAAGTACAAGACGGACGACGAGACCTCGGCCACGGTGCCCGTGTGCGGCAAGAACGGCGCGGTGTTCTGGAAGGCCGACATGGACATCGACTGCGACGGCCAGCGCACCGCCAACTGCAACGAGGACCGCGACCCCTGGTACCAGGACGACACCGCCTTCCACCAGTCCGACGGCAAGCCGCTGAAGGCCGAGTCGCTGCCGTACGTGGTGGTGCCCAGCTCCAGCAGCATCTGGAACTACTCCGGCGCGGGCATCAAGGGCGGCGGTGTCGTCGCCGTGATCTACAACAACAAGGTCGAGTACGCCGTCGTCGGCGACACCGGGCCCACGAAGATCATCGGGGAGGCGTCGTACGCCACGGCCAAGGCGCTCGGCATCGACTCCGACCCGGCCACCGGCGGTGTCGACTCGGGCGTGACGTACATCCTCTTCAAGAACTCCAAGGTGTCCCCCATCGAGAACCACGGCGCGGCGGTGACCCTCGGGGACCAGCTGGCCAGGCAGTTCCTGCGGAACAACTGAGGTCCGCGTACGTCAGTTGGGCTGTCCCAGCGGGCGTACGACCACGGTGTTGACGTCGACCCCGGCCGGCTGCCGGATCGCCCAGAGGACCGAGTCGGCGATCTGGTCGGCGGTGAGGAGATGCCCCGGCGGCAGGCTGCCCAGGCCGTCCCAGAACGGGGTCTCCACCCGGCCGGGGGCGACCAGGGTCACCCCGATCCCGAACTCGGTGACCTGCCGCCGGGTGTTCTCGGCGAGTCCGGTGACGGCCCACTTGGTGGCGCCGTAGATGTTGCCGGGTGTGTTCACGAACCCGGCGACGCTGCCCACCAGCACGATCCGGCCGCGGGTCTCCTTCAGCGCGTCCACGGAGGCGCGGATGAGGAGGGCCGGACCGAGGACGTTGGTGAGCACCATCTCGGTCCAGCCGGCCGGGTCGCCGTCGGCGACGGAGTCGTGGGTGGCGACGCCGGCGTTCGCGACGACGGTGTCGAGCCGGCCGTACGCCTCCAGCGTGCGGCCGACCGCGCCCCGCACGTCGTCGTACGCCGACGCGCTGCCGACGGCCGTCAGCAACCCGTCGGGGTTCCCCAGCTCCTCGGCGAAGGCCCGCAGCCGTTGCTCCCCGCGCCCGGTGACGGTGACCCGGTACCCGGCGTCCAGCAACTGCCGCGCGACGGCGGCCCCGATACCGCTGCCTCCACCGGTGACGAGCGCGACCGGAGAGTCGTTCATGTCTTCCCCCTGTGTGTCGGTGAACTCCGCCCAGCCCACCACTTGAAGAGCACTCGAAGTCAAGTGCGGGTCGCGCGCGGCGCTACGGGACGTCGGCGCCGGCGGGCCCGGCCGCCTCCCGGCACGACATTGCCGGGGGCGGCACGGTGATGACGGCCACCGCCCCGCCCGGCTGGGCCCCGCACGAGCGCCTGGGGCGCCGGGCGGCCGGGGCACAGACGCCGGATGGGTCGGCCGTGCGCAGCACCGGCCCGCACACCGCGGAGGCCGGGTCGGGCCGGCACCTTCCGCCAAGCCCCTGGCCGGGCCGGGCCCGTCAGTGTGGGCAATGAGTGCCGTCGTGAGCCGGGCGGCCCGCGGCGTGCGACGGCATCGGCCGGGTGGCCAGGGCGGAGCTTCGTGCCGGGCCCGGCGGGCCGGAACCGCCGGGCGCAGCGGGAGCAGCACCGTGACCCGAGTGGCGGCCCCAGGCGGACAGGAGAGGACGCGCACCCCCTGCGTACCGAACCAGCAGCACCGCCGGGCATGGCGCGAGAAGCGCCCCCGCCCGGCAGGGCAGGGGCGGTCAGAGGGGGCGTACTGCCGTGTGGACCGTGTAGGCGCTCAGGATGAAGGCGTCCGGCCTGTGGTGGACGCTCGCCGGGTCGGTCGGGTCGAGCAGGCGGTCCAGGGTGGCGAGGTCGTCGGCGTCGAGTCCGTCGCCGATGCCGTCGCGCAGCCGGGCCAGGTGCGAGGCGATGTAGGCGCGCGCCCGGTCGCCGAGCGGGGCCGGGAGGTCGAGCAGGAAGCTGCGGGTGCGGGCGTGCCGGAGCCCGGCGGCGGTCAGCAGGGCCGGCCAGTCCTCGACCTCCGCGACGGAGCCGGGCAGGTCGGCCCGCATCCGGGCGAACCACTCCTCCTCCAGCACGTCGATCCGCGCGGACAGCCCGGGGCGGCCGATGCCGATGTCCCGGGGCAGGAAGCGGCTGGGCAGGCCGCCTTCGAGGAGGGCCAGCGTGCCGCCGGGCGCCAGCCGCTCGGCGAACGCGGTGAGCCCGGCGCGCTGGTCGCCGAGGTGGTGCAGACTGCGGCTGGCCCACAGCAGGTCGGCCGGGTAGTTCAACTCGCCCAGCACGCCCGGAAGTTCACCGGTCAGGGTGTCGAAACGGTCGGCGACGCCCTGCCGGGCGGCCCGGGCACGGGCTCGCTCCAGCAGCGGACCCGCACTGTCGACGGCGACGACGCGGGCGCCGGGGAACGCCTCGGCGAACAGGCACGAGACGACTCCGGGGCCACTGCCCGCGTCCACGACGAGCCCCGGCTCCGTCACCTCCTTGGCGAGCCAGGCCATGGCCCGCTCGTAGACGGGCGAGAACAGTTCCGCCTGCGTCTCCAGCAGGGAGCCCATCTCACCCCAGTCGATGTCCGTGCCCGAGCCGTGCCCGTGGCCGTGCCGGTGGCCGTGGGCGGATCGGTGCTCGGTGTCGTGGTGGTCGTGCGCCATGTGGGCCAGCCTCTCGTCCGGGTGCCGCCAGCGTGCGACGGCACACCGGCCGGGGGCCAGTCCCCTTGCCGATACGGCAAATCCCGCTCACCCCTCTACCGGTTTCCGGAAGGCGCGCAGGTGGAACACCGGGTCGGGGCGGGGAAGGTCCTGGTCCGGCAGCCGGGCCAGGCGGGCGGCGAACTCCTCGGTGCGCGGCTCGCCCGGCGGGAGCATGGTGAACCAGCCGCGGCGCAGGTCGGCGATGGTGGCGCGGGGGCTGCGGCCCTGGCCGGCCCCGGGGAACGAGCCGCGGCCCGCGGGCCGGAGTCCGTGCCGGCCCGCGTGCGCGGTGACCGGGCCGGCCGCGTCCGCGGCGGGGCGGCGCGGACGCCCGACGAGGACGGCGTCGATGTCGCTGCCGACGTCGTGCGCCGCGGCCTTGTCGACGGTGGTGACGTAGGTCCCGCCGGGCCGCAGCACCCGGGCGCACTCGGCGACGACGGCTCGCACGCCGTCGGGGTCGTCCAGCAGGTGCAGCAGCCACACGGTGGTGACCGCGTCGACGCTGCCGGTGCGGAAGGGCAGTCGGCGGCTGTCGGCCCGGACGACCGCGCCGGGCAGCCGGGCCGAGGACGTACGGACCATGGCGGGGGTGAGGTCGGCTCCCGTCACCCGCAGCCCGGGGCGGGCGGCGGCGAGCCGCCGGGTGACGATCCCGGTGCCGCAGGCGACGTCCAGGAGCCGGCCCGGGGCGTCGGGTATCAGGCCGAGCAGGGCATGGGCGGCCGCGGCGGCTCTGGCCTCGCCGCCGCGGGAGCTGTCGTAGTGCCGGGCTTCCTCGTCGTAGTCGAGCACGCCCCTCAGTGTGCGCCGTGGGCCGGGGCGATGTCCTCCACCCTGCGGGCGAGGACGAAGTCCTTCTCGGTGACGGCGCCGCCCGCACTGTGGGTGTTCACGCTGAGGGAGACGGTGTTGTAGCCGAGGGTGAGGTCGGAGTGGTGGTCCAGCTCGTCCTGGATGCCGGCGACGTGCATCACCAGTGCGGCAGCCGCGAAGTGGGAACCGAGGCGGTAGGAGCGGGTGAGCCGGTCACCGTCGGCCGACCAGCCGGGCAACTCGGCCAGCCGGTCCTCGATCTCCTTCTGCGACAGCGGTTCGACGGCCACGGCGGGGGCTCCCTTCGGGGTGGGGGGTGTCCCTTTCGGGGGAAGGCGGGTACGTCTTCAGCCTGCCACGTCAGGGGCGTCCCCACTCGGCCGACGCGGCGGCCCCGGCCGCCGCTGCTCCGCCGGCCGGGTGCGCCTCGACTAGGGTCGTCGGTATGACCACTGTCGCGTCCGCTCCTCCCGCATCCGGGTCCGCCGCCGTCACCGACAAGGGTGTCGGCCCGCTGCTGCGCGCCTGGCGGGAGCGGCGCCGGATCTCCCAGCTGGAACTGGCGCTGCGGGCCGACTCCTCCGCCCGGCACATCAGCTTCGTCGAGACCGGCCGGTCCCGGCCGAGCGAGGAGATGGTGCTGCGGCTCGCCGAGCACCTGGAGGTGCCGGTGCGTGAGCGCAACTCTCTTCTCCTGGCGGCCGGTTACGCCCCGCGTTTCCCCGAGACCCCGCTGGACGACCCGGCGCTGGACGCGCTGCGCGACGGTATGGAACGCCTCATCGTGGGCTACGAGCCCTACCCCGCCCTGGTGGTGGACGCCGGGTACACCGTCGTCGCCGCGAACCGGGGCATCGCGATGCTGCTGGAGGGCGTACCGGAGGAGCTGATGGCACCGGCGCCGAACGCGATGCGCCTGACCCTGCATCCCGACGGGCTGGCGCCTCGCATCCGGAACCTGCGGGAGTGGCGCGGGCACCTGCTGGCGCAGATGGAGCGGGAGATCGCCCTCCAGCGCTCCGAGCGGCTGCGCGCCCTGTACGAGGAGGTGTCGGCCTACCCGGTGCCCGAGGACGCGCACGACGGCGAACCGACCGAACCCGTCCCCTACTTCGCGCTGCCGCTGCGGATCGAGCACGACGGCCGGATCCTGTCCTTCGTGTCGTCGATCTCCACCTTCAACACCCCGATGGACGTCACGGTCGCCGAGCTCGCCATCGAGACGTTCCTGCCGGCGGACCCGGCGACCACCAAGTACCTGCACTCGCTGGCGGGTTGAGGAAGGAGACCGGAACCGGGTCCTCTCGACCGCGTGTGCGAGACGGCGTCCCGTGGCAGACTGCCCGCGTACTTCCGGCGCGTAGGGGAGGGCGTGGCGTGAGTGAGCGGCGTGCCGCGCCCACCGTGGGTCAGGTGGTGCTCGGGAAGCGGTTGCAGGAGCTGCGTGAGGCGTCCGGGCTGAGCCGCGAGGAGGCCGCCCGGGTGCTGCGGGTGGCGTCGGCCACGGTGCGGCGCATGGAGATGGCCGAGGTCGCTCTCAAGATCCCCTACGTACAGGTGCTGCTGGACACGTACGGGGTGGCCGAGGACGAGGCCGCCGCGTTCGTGGGGCTGGCCGAGGACGCGAACCAGCCGGGCTGGTGGCAGCGGTTCCACGACGTGCTGCCGGACTGGTTCAGTCTGTACGTCAGTCTGGAGGGCGCGGCCCGGGTCATCCGCTCCTACGAGCCCCACTTCGTGCCGGGGCTGCTCCAGACGGAGGCGTACGCGCGTGAGGTGATGGAGGCCGGGACGATCGGGCAGACCGTGCCGGAGACGATAGAGCGGCACGTGTCGCTGCGCATGGAACGTCAGACGCTGCTGGAGCGGGACGATCCGCCCCACCTGTGGGTGATCATGGACGAGACGGTGCTGCGGCGCCCGGTCAGCGTGCGGCCCGAGGTGATGCGCGGCCAGCTGGACCGGCTGCTGGAGTACGCGGAGCGCGACCGGGTCACGCTGCAGCTCGCCGAGTTCGCTTCGGGCCCGCATCCGGGAACGTACGCCCCGTTCACGCTGTTCCGGTTCGCCGAGCCGGAGCTGCCGGACATGGTCTTCACCGAGTACCTGACGGGCGCGCTCTACCTGGACTCGCGCCGGGAGGTCGCCGCGCATCTGGAGGTGCTGGACCACATGACGGCCCGGGCGGCCTCGGCGCAGCGCACCAGGAAGCTGCTGCAGGAGTGCCGCGAGAAACTGTGAGACCACTCCCCCGCCCGAACGTCCGTCCCCGGTGACCCGATGACCCGTACGGGTCTGTGAACAGGTGCGCCCCGGTGCCCGCCCCTAGGTTCGAACCACAGGGCGAGGCCGAGGAGCGCACGTGACCGACACGCACATACCGCCCAGGGAGCCCGGCGC
The DNA here is from genome assembly GCF_900105245.1 of Streptomyces sp. 1222.5. Classification (NCBI taxonomy): domain Bacteria; kingdom Bacillati; phylum Actinomycetota; class Actinomycetes; order Kitasatosporales; family Streptomycetaceae; genus Streptomyces; species Streptomyces sp. 1222.5. The sequence goes on from NZ_FNSZ01000001.1 coordinate 1,847,740, forward strand.
GGCCCTGCTGGCGGCCGGGCGGTTCCTCCGGCCCGGCACACCCGCGGCCGACCTGCACAGTGTCACGCTGACCCGGTGGCCGGGAGGGGGACGCGTTCTACCGGGACCGGTGGAGCCACGACAAGGTCATGCACTCCACGCACGGGGTGAACTCCGGTGGTGGACGCGCTGTCCGGGTCCGGGCACGACGCGAAGGACGCCGGCAATCTGGTCGGCGCCATCGGCACCCTGCGCATTCCGCTGGAGTACCTGGCGGAGATGTTCACCGCGGGCGACACCGGGCCGGTACGGGCGCTCGGCGACGCCCGCCGGCTGGAGGAGTCGGCCCTGCCCGAGGGGTGCAGCCTCGAGTACGAGGGCGGTCCCGCCATGGGCGGCGACGGCCCGTTCGGGCAGGACTCCGGGCGCAGGAACCTGCCGCTGGTGTCCGTGGAGAACTTCCATCTGCTGCGCAGACGGCAGACGTCCGACGACGCGAAGGAGGCGTGATGCCCGCGGACACGGTGCTGTACCAGGCGGCGGCCCTCTGCCTGACCTACCCGGACGACGACTTCGTGGCCCGGCTGCCGCTGCTGCGTGAAGCCGCCCCACAGCTGCGGGAGTTCACCGACCACGCGGCCGTCACCCCGCTGCCCGAGCTGGAGGCGCACTACGAGCAGGTCTTCGACCTGCACAACCGGCACAGTCTGTACCTCAGCTGGTGGCACGACGGCGACACCCGGCGGCGCGGGATGTCCCTGGTGCGCTTCAAGGACGTCTACCGCCGGCACGGGCTGGAGTTCACCGGCGAGGAGCTGCCGGACTTCCTGCCGGCGGTGCTGGAGTTCACGGCGCGCACCGGCGAGACCGGGCTGCTGACCGGACACCGGGACGGTCTGGAGCGCTTGCGCGCCCGGCTCAGCGATCACGGCACGCCGTACGCCAGTGTGCTGGACGCGGTGTGCGCCGCCTTGCCGGCCGCACGGACCGGCGTGCGCCCATGACCACCCCGCTGTGGGGCGCCCTGCCGTACAGCGCCTTCGCGCTGCTGGTCGCCGGTCTCGTCTGGCGTTACCGCTACGACAAGTACGGCTGGACGGCCCGCTCGTCGCGGGTGTACGAGTCGCGGCTGCTGAACATCGCCTCGCCGGTCTTCCACTACGGCGTCCTGTTCGTGCCCGCCGGGCATCTGGTGGGCCTGTTCGTGCCCTCGTCGTGGACCGCGGCGGTCGGTGCGGACGAGCACGTCCACCACCTGTTCTCGCTGTACGGCGGTACGGCGGCCGGGGCGCTGACGGTCGTCGGGATCCTGCTGCTCGTCTACCGCCGGCGCACCAAGGCCCCGGTGTTCCGGGCGACCACGGCCGACGACAAGGCCATGGACGTCCCGCTGGTCGGGGCCGTGGTGCTCGGCATGGTGGCCAAGCTGTCGCACTCGGCCGGTGACGGCTACGACTACCGGCGGACGATCGGCCCCTGGGCGCGGAGTCTCTTCACGCTCCAGCCGCAGACGGGGCTGATGGCCGGTGTGCCGGTCCTCCACCAGGTGCACGCGGTGGTCGGCATGGTGCTGATCGCGTTCGTGCCGTACAGCCGTCCGGTGCACAGGTCCAGCGCGCCGGTGCAGTACCTGTTCCGGCCGTACGTGGTCTACCGGGCTTGGGACCCGCGGCAGTTGGGGCCGCGTCCGGAACGGCGGGGCTGCAAGCGGCTCGGCGGTTAGGGCCCCTCTCCGGGCGGCCGGTACGGCAGACGAGTCAGGAGGCGGCGTATGCGAGTGGCTCTGCACGCCCTCGGCATCGGGCACGGCGCCCGTCCGGAGGTCGTCCGGGCGGTCGCGCGGGCGGCGGAGGCGCACGGGTTCGCCCGGCTCTGGGCGGGTGAGCACGTGGTGCTGGTCGACGCGCCGGCCTCGCGGTACCCCTACTCCGACGACGGACGTATCGCCGTCCCGTCCGACGCCGACTGGCTCGACCCGCTGCTCACGCTGAGCTTCGCGGCGGCGGTGACCGAACGGATCGGGCTCGCCACGGGGGTGCTGCTGCTCCCGGAGCACCAGCCCGTCGTGGTGGCGAAGCAGGCGGCGACGCTGGACGTGCTGTCCGCCGGGCGGCTCACCCTGGGGATCGGCATCGGCTGGTCGGCCGACGAGTTCGCCGCGCTCGGCGTCCCGTTCGCGGGGCGGGGCCGGCGGACGGAGGAGTACCTCGCCGCGATGCGCACCGTGTGGCGGGATGACGTGGCCACCTTCGAGGGGGAGTTCACCCGCTTCCGGGACATCAGGGTCAACCCGAAACCGGTGCGGGAGCGGCGGGTTCCCGTGGTGATGGGCGGCAACGGCGACGCGGCGCTGCGCCGGGCCGTGACGCTCGCGGACGGCTGGTACGGCTTCAACCTCTCCACGGCGCAGGCCCTGGAGCGGGTGTCCGTGCTGGCCGGGCACTGCGTGGAGCAGCGGCGTCCGATGGCCGCACTGACCGTGGCGGTCGCCCTGACCGATGCCACTCCCGCCGTACTGCCCGAGCTGGCCCGGGCCGGTGTCACCGAGGTGGTGGTCGTCGGCGCGCCGCCCGAGGCACCTGACGAGGCGGCACGCTGGGTAGGCGGAATCGCCGGACCATGGTTGAACGGTGGGCATTCCATAAAAGCCACTTGAGGGGTATTCAACGATTGCTTATGACCGTCGCCGCCTGACGGGATTCCGAAGTGCCACTGCTCACATGCACAGTTGGAGTGCAAGTGCGTTCCGGATTCTGAGATATCCTTCTGGTCCGGCACCCCATTTCCGCGGGTGAACCGTTGATTCGCATTTTCAACGACTTTTCCTTCGACGTCTCTTCGCACCGCCGTCCGCCTTTCTCGCGCCGACGGTTCCACGCCTTCGAGCAGGAATTGATGCCCGTTCAACCACTGGCGGAGCTCATACGCTTCGCACGCCTCAACTCGCCCTTCTACCGGGATCTCTACGCCCATCTGCCCGGACACGTGGCGGACCTCACCGAACTCCCGCTGGTTCCCCAGGCCGATTTCTGGCGGGCCAACTCCCCCCGCGACAACACGCTGCTGACCGCCCCCCTGGAAGAGGCCGTCGTCTTCCGCAGCGGCGGCACCACCGGGTCGCCGAAGTTCTCCTGCTACACCCGCGACGAATGGCGCGAGTTCACGGCCGCGTTCGGCGCCGGAATCGTGAACGCCGGTCTGCGGCCCGGACACCGGGTGGCCGACCTGTTCTACGCGGGCGACCTGTACGCCAGTTTCAGCTTCGTCCTCGACTCGCTGCACCGCTCCCCGGTCGCGAACGTGCGCCTGCCCATCGGCGGGGCGGCTCCCTGGGAGTCCACGACGGCCACGCTGGAGGAGTTCCGGGTCCAGGTCGTGGCCGGAACGCCGACCACCCTGTGCGCGCTCGCCGAACGCCTCGTCGCCGCCGGCCGGACACTGCCGGACGTGGAGCTGCTGTTCTTCGGCGGGGAGTGCCTCTTCGGCGACCAACTGCCGCTGCTCGGCTCCGCGTTCCCGAACGCCGAGGCCCGTTCGCTCGGCTACGCGAGCGTGGACGCGGGCCTGCTCGGCGAGGCCGTACCGGGCGGCGATCCACGCGTCCACCGGGCCTTCACACCGCACACGGTGGTCGAGATCGTCGACGAGGAGAGCGGACGGCCGATCCCGCGAGCCGGTGTGCCGGGGCGGCTCGTCGTCACCGACCTGCGCAGACGGCTGATGCCCGTCCTGCGCTACCCGGTCGGCGACCGGGCCGAGTGGGTGGACCGGGACGCCGCCGTCTTCCGCATCCTGGGCCGCGCCGAGGAGGGCGTGCGGGTCGGCCCGGTGACCCTGCACACCCAGGACGTCCACGACATCGTCACCGCCGCCGACACGGCCGGTGAGGTCACCGGACTCCAACTCGTGGTGCGACGCGAGGACGGCCGGGACGGCCTGGTCCTGCGCTTGGCCACGGCCGAACCCGCCCGCGCGGCAACGGCGTTGGCCGACGCGGTCGCCGCCGCGGTCCTCGCCCAGCGCCCGCTGTACGGCAGCGCCGCCGCCGCGGGCCACGTGAACCCGCTCGTCGTCGAATGGGCCCACCACCGCGAGCTGGCCGTCAACTCCCGTTCCGGCAAGCTCGTGCGCGTCGTGGACGAACGGCCCCTGTCATGAGCGTGCCGCCGCGTCGGCCCCTCGTGCTGCGCAATCCCTCCTTCGGCCGGGTATGGTCCGGCCAGCTCCTCACCCAGGCGGCAGGCCGGATGTTCCAGGTCGGCGCGGTCTGGTGGCTCGTCGCCGTCGCGGGCGGGGCTCACCGCGGGCTCGGCTCCGGGCTGTTCCTCATGGTCAGCACGCTGCCCGCGGTCGCACTGGCCCCTGTGGTCGCCCGGGTCGTCGCGGGCCGCGCGCACCGGACGGTGCTGGCCGGCACCGCGGCCACGGCGGGAGTGGCGGCCGCTGCCGCCGCCGCGGCCGCGCAGGCCGGGGCGCTGCCCCTGGCCGCCGTCTACGCCGTGGGGCTGGTGCTCGCCGCCTGCCAGGCGCTGTTCGACCCGTGTCTGACGACCTCCGTGCCCGAACTGGTGGAGGACGCCGACATCGAGTCGGCCACCGGCTTCGAGCTGGCCACCCAGTCGGTCGCCGGGCTCGGCGGCGGGCTGCTCGGCCCCCTCGTGGTCGACTCCGGCGGCCTCGTCGGCGTGGTCGCCGGATGCGCGGCCGCCTATCTGCTCGCCGCCCTGCTGGTCGTCTCGGTCCGCTTCCCGCACGCCGGCACGGCGGCCCAGGATCCGGCCGGCGCTCCCGCGCCACCGCGACGGACGCTGCGCCGGATCCTGGCCGGACTGCCGTTCATCCGCCGGGTACTGGTCTGCTTCGCCGCCGCCAACGTCTGCACCACGGCCGTCTACGTCGTGATGCCGCTCTACACGCGCGGTGTCCTGCACTCCACCGGGTCCACCGTCGCCCTGCTGGAGGCCGCGCTCGGCGCGGGCACGTTCGTCGGGTCCTTCACCGGCGCCCGTGTGCCGGGGCGTCCGGTCGCCCTCGGCAGCGTGTGCCTGGCCGGGACGGCGGCGGCCCTCGCCCTGCCGGGCCTCGTCGCCGCCCGCCCGGTCGCGCTCGGTGCGCTCGCGGTCGTCGGCTGGTGCGTCGGCGTGATCGGCGTCCGGTTCGTGGCGCTGTTCCAGCGCCTGGTGCCCGCCGAGGACAAACCGGGGTTCTTCGCGGTGATGCAGGCGCTGCTCGGCGTCGCGTTCCCGCTGTCCTCCCTCGCCTTCGGAGTGCTCGGCGACCACCTGACGGCCCGTGTGCTCTGCCTGGTGCAGGGCGCCGGTCTGGCGCCGGTGGCCCTGGCGCTGTGGTGGCTCGGCGGCCGGACGGGCACCGACGGGACGACGGCACCCGCCGAAGCCGTACCGGCCCTCGCGACGGCGGAAGAGCGGTCATGAGCGTCGTCCTCGCCCCCGCCACCCTCCAGGACGTCGCGGAACTGCGGCAGTTGTACTTCGACGTGTACGGGCACGGCTACCCCGTGCCGCTGGGCAGCGACCCGGCCGTCATGCGCCGACTGATCACCGGCGGCACCGACCACTGGCTGACCGCCCGCACGCCCGGCGGTGCCCTGGTCGGCTCCGCGGTCGTGCAGACCGATCCGGGCAGCCGTATCGGCAAGCTCCTGGGCCTCGCCGTGCATCCCGGCCACCGTGGTGGCGGTCTCGCGTCGCGGCTGACCGGAGCGGTCTGCGACGAGGCCTTCGCGACCGGCCGGCTGGACTCGGTGTACGCCACCGTCCGGGTCGTCACCGAGGGCCCGCAGCACGTCGTCGTGCGCAACGGCTTCCGGCCGCTCGGTCTGCTGCCCAACGCCGTCGAGGTCGAGGGGTGCGAGACCCTCGCGCTGTTCGCCCGCTACGCCGACGGCGTACTGGCCCGCCGCGCCCCCGTGCCGCACGTTCCCGAACGCCTCTGCGCGCTGCTGGCCGCCGCCCGTGCGGGCGTCGGCATCGACTACGCGGACACCGGCCGCGTGCCGTCCCGCGCCCCGCTGCCCACCGCGCCCGGTGCCGAGCCGATCGAGCTGATCGCCGCCCCGGCGTTCGTGCGCCGCCGCTTCCTGGAGCACTTCCCCGACGCGGGCGACCGCTTCTTCCCGCTGCACACGCCCAACGCGGTCCTGGTGGCCGCCGACGGCGGTTTCGAGGCGTACGCCGACCTCGATCCGGTCGCCGGGAGCTGTGCCATCGTCGCCGTCCATCCCCGTCCGGCCGCGGTCAGCGGCGCGCTGGAGTCGCTGATGACCACGGTCACCCGGGCCGGCGCGGACTACGCCGAGACGCTGCTGCCGCTCGCCGACACCGCGGCCCTGGACGTCTTCCTCGCCTCCGGCTTCGTACCGAGCGCGGTCTATCCGGCCATGCGCCGGATCGGCGACCGGCTCCACGACTACGTCGTGCTGTCCCGTACCAGCCGCCAGATCGACTTCCGCGCGACGGCCGCCGGCCCGCTGCTCCAGCCCTACCTCGGCGCCTACCTGAGCGCCTGGACCACCACCTACCTGCCCCTTCACGAGGTGTCCCGTTGAATCCCCATCTCGCTCCCGTCGAGGTCCCCGACCCGGCGGCGCTCGGCCATGTGCAGGCGCTGTGCGACCTGGCCGAGCCGTACGCGTCCGGAGCCGGACCCGACGGACTGTTCGCCGCCGCCATGGCCGAGACCCACGCCTGGCACGCCGAACGCTCCGCCTTCTTCGCCGGTCTGCTCTCGGATCCGCCCGAGGACCCGGCGCCCACCATCGGCGCGGGGGTGCGCGCTCCGCTGGTGCCCGCCGCCTTCTTCAAGCGCCACGAGGTCCTCTCGATCCCCCGCGACGAGGTGTTCCTGCACCTCACCTCCTCGGGCACCACCGGCCAGAAGTCGCAGATGTTCTTCGACGAGTGGACCATCCGCTCGGCACAGCGCATGGTGGCCCGGATCTTCGACCACTACGGCTGGATCACCCCCGAACAGCCGGTCAACTACCTGCTCTACAGCTACGAGCCCGCGCCGTCGCTGAAGCTCGGCACGTCGTTCACCGACAACTACCTGTGCGACTTCGCCCCGGCCCGGCACATCATGCACGCCCTGCGGCACACCGGCGGCGGCCACGAGTTCGACGTGCACGGCTGCATCGCCGCACTGCGCCGGTACGCCGAGGACGACGTACCGGTCCGCATCCTGGGCTTCCCCGCCTTCCTCTACTTCACCCTGGAGCGGATGCGGGCCCTGGGGACGGAGCGGCTGCTGCTGCCTGCGGGGTCGCTGGTGATCCTCGGCGGCGGCTGGAAGGGCCACGCCGACCGGCAGATCGGCAAGGAGGCGTTCCGCGCCGAGGTCACCGAGCTCCTCGGCGTCCCGGGCGACCGCGTCCGCGACACCTTCGGGTCCGTCGAGCACTGCGTGCCGTACGTCGAGTGCGCCCACCACCGGCTGCACGTGCCGGTCTGGTCCCGGGCCGCGGTCCGCGACACCGCGACCCTGCGGCCGCTGCCGTACGGGGAGCCCGGCTTCCTGCACCTGGTCAGCCCGTACATCACCGCCGTGCCGGCGCACAGCGTCGTGATGGGCGACCTCGCCTCGCTGCATCCGGGCGAGGAGTGCCCCTGCCCGTCGTCCACCGACTGGTTCACCGTGCACGGCCGTGCCGGAGTGAGCCGCAACCGCAGTTGCGCGGTCGCCGCCGCCGAACTGCTGAAGGGAATGTCGTGACTGCCGTACTCCACCTCTGGCAGGGCGAGTTCGTCGACGACGCCGAGGCGGGCCGGCGGCTCGCGGGGCTGTCCGAACGGGCCGGGCGCGTCCTGGCCCGCCCGCTGCCCACCGACGTGGTCCTCGACGCCTGTGCCGCCGTCGGCGGCCGGCTCGCCGATCCCGCCTCGGACCTGTACGGCCGCCTGGCCGGACACCTGCCCGCCGGCGAGGCCGCGGGCGTCCTCGCGGAGCTGGCGACCGCCCTCACCCGGCAGGCGCTGGAACGCAAGCTGCGCCGGGAGCTGGGCGGGCTGCGTCCGGAGCGCCTGACCCGGCCGGACGCCCGCGAGACGGTCTACGAGTCATGGGCGCCCGTGGGCCTGCTCGTGCACATCGCCCCGTCGAACGCCGCCGCCGTGGCGCCGCTCAGCGTCGTCGAGGGACTGCTCGCCGGGAACCTCAACGTCCTCAAGACGAGCAGCGCCGACAGCGGACTGGCCGCCGAACTGCTCACCGCGCTGGGGGCGGCCGACCCGGGCGGTCTGATCGCCGAACGCGTCGTCGTGCTGCGTTTCGCGTCGTCGCGCCGGGACTGGCTCCGGACGCTGTGCGGGCAGGCCGACGCGATCGCCGTGTGGGGCGGCGAGGACGCGGTGCGCGCGGTCGGCGAACTCGCGCCGCCCGGCTGCCGCGTGGTCGAGTGGGGCCACCGGATCTCCTTCGCCTACCTCACCCCCGGCGCGGCGGCCGACGACGCCCTGCTCGACGCCCTCGCCGCCGACGTCTGCCGTTTCGAGCAGCAGGCGTGCTCCAGCCCGCAGGTCGTCTACCTGGACACCGGGGACACAGAGGAACTCTTCGCGTTCGCCGCCCGGTTCGCCGAGCGGCTGGCGAAGGTGTCCGACGCCCGCCCCGCACCGCTGCCCGGCACCGCCGAGCAGGCGGAGATCAGCACCGTGCAGCAGCTCGCACGGCTCGAGCAACACCTGGGCCTCACCCGCGTGTTCGCCGCCGAGGACGGTTCCTGGCGGGTCCTCGCGGACACCCGCCCGGCGCTCGACGCCTCCCCGCTGCACCGCAGCGTGTGGGTGAAGCCGCTGCCGCGGGCCGCACTCGTCGCGACCCTGCGGCCGATGCGCCGCTACCTCCAGACGGCCGCCGTCGGCGGCGACCGGTCGGACCTCGCCGCGCTGTCCCGCGCCCTGCTCGCCGCGGGCGTCACCCGCGTCACCCCGGTCGGCTCCATGCTGGACGGCTACGAGGGCGAACCGCACGACGGCGTCTATGCGTTGCAGCGCTACAGCCGCCGGGTCGGCGTCCGCGCACCGGGCGCGGACTTCGGCGACGTCGCCTGCCTGGACGACCTGGTGGCGCCCCCGGTGCTGCCCCCGGCCCCGGACGCGCCCCTGCTCGGCAAGGAGGGCGTGCAGCGCGCGCTCGCCACGCTGGACCCGCGCCACGCGCACCTGTACTTCCGCAGCGGAGGTTCCACCGGTGCGCCCGCCCTGTCGGTGTTCACCTGCGACGACTACGACAACCAGATGCGGGCGGCGGCGCACGGGCTGCTCACCGCCGGGTTCGACCCGGCCCGCGACCGGGCGGCCAACCTGTTCTACTGCGGTGGGATGTACGGGAGTTTCATCAGCTTCTTCTCCATCCTGGAGCGGCTCGACGCCACCCAGATCCCGATGGCCGCGGGTCCCGACCACGCCTTGGTGGCCGAGGCGCTGGTCGCCCACCGTGTGGACACCGTGTTCGGCATGCCGTCCTACCTGTGGCAGCTCTTCCACGCGGAGGCGGACCGGCTGCGGGCCTACGGCGGCGTGAAGAAGGTGTTCTACGGCGGCGAGCACTTCACCGCCGAGCAACGCCAGGTGCTGCACGAGGAGTTCGGGGTCGAGACGATCCGGTCGGCCGCGTACGGAAGCACCGACCTGGGTCCGCTCGGCTACCAGTGCACCGCGTGCGAGGGTTCCGTGCACCACGTGCTGACCGACCTGCACACGCTGGAGATCCTCGACCCGCTCCAGGACCGGCCGGTGGCGCCGGGCGAGCCGGGCCGGCTGGTCTTCACCTCCCGGGCCCGCTCCGGTCAGCGGCTGGAGCGCTACGAGATCGGTGACCTGGGGCGGGCCGTGGAGGGACCGTGCGCGTGCGGCAGCCACGTACCGCGCCTGGAACTCCTCGGACGCCACGGCGACGTGGTGCGCGTCGGCACCTACTTCGTCAACTACCGGCGGGTCCTGCGGGCGGCGCAGGAGCGGCTGGCGTACCACGGCGAGGTGCAGCTGCTGGTCGCCCCGGGCACCGGCCGGGAACTGCTGACGGTCCGGCTCGACGAGCAGTACGCCGGGGACGCGGCCGCCGCGCGCGAGGCGCTGGCCGCCGAGGTCCCGGAGCTGGCCGCGGCCGAGGCCGAGGGCCTGCTGGCCGTGGCCGTGGAGACCGTGCCCAGGGCGGCCTTCGCCCGCACGGCGACCAGCGGAAAGCTGCGCACGGTCGTCGACCTGCGGTAGCCGGCCCGCCCGCCGAAGGGGCGCGGCCTAGGCCGCGCCTCCCTTCGCGTCCCCGTCCTCGTCGACGATCTCCGCGTCGACCACGCTCTCCTCGTCGGGGGCGGTGCGGTGCTCCCCGCCGCCCCGCTCCCCGGACGCCTCGCCGCCGGACGCCTCGCCGCCGGACGCGGAGGCGGACGCGTACATCGCCTGACCCATCTTCTGGCTGACGGTGGCGAGCTTCTCCACGCCGGTGCGCAGGGCGGCGGTGTCGGCCTCCTGCTCCAGCAGGGCCTTGAGCCCGGCGGTCGCCTCCTCGACCTCGCCACGGGTGTCGGCCGGTACGCGGTCGCGGTTGTCGGCGAGGAACCTCTCGGTCTGGTAGACGAGCTGTTCGGCCTGGTTGCGGGTCTCCGCGGCCTCGCGGCGCCGGCGGTCGTCCTCCGCGTACTGCTCGGCCTCGCGCATCAGGCGGTCGATGTCGTCCTTGGGCAGGGCGGAGCCGCCGGTGACGGTCATCTTCTGCTCGCGGCCGGTGGCGAGGTCCTTGGCGAAGACGTGCATGATCCCGTCGGCGTCGATGTCGAAGGCCACCTCGATCTGCGGGACACCGCGCGGCGCGGGCGGCAGCCCGGTGAGGTCGAAGACGCCGAGCTTCTTGTTGTACGCGGCGATCTCGCGTTCGCCCTGGTAGACCTGGATGGCGACCGAGGGCTGGTTGTCGGCGGCGGTGGTGAAGATCTCCGCACGGCGGGTCGGGATCGTGGTGTTGCGCTCGATCAGCCTGGTCATGATGCCGCCCTTGGTCTCGATGCCCAGGGACAGCGGGGTGACGTCGAGCAGCAGGACGTCCTTGACGTCACCGCGCAGGACGCCCGCCTGGAGGGCCGCGCCGACCGCGACCACCTCGTCGGGGTTGACGCCCTTGTGCGGGTCCTTGCCGGTGAGTTCCTTCACCAGCTCGGTGACGGCGGGCATCCGGGTGGAGCCGCCGACCAGGATGACGTGGTCGACCGCGGACAGCTCCACCCCGGCGTCCCGCACCGCCTGGTGGAAGGGGGTCTTGCAGCGGTCCAGCAGGTCGGCGGTGAGTTCCTGGAACTGGGCCCGGGTGAGTTTCTCCTCCAGGTGCAGCGGGCCCTCGGCGGAGGCGGTGATGTAGGGCAGGTTGATCGACGTCTCCGAGGAGGAGGACAGCTCGATCTTGGCTCTCTCCGCGGCCTCCCGGAGCCGCTGCACCGCCATCTTGTCGGCCGCGAGGTCGATGCCGTACTGCCCCTTGAACCGCTTGGCCAGGTACTCGACGATCCGCTGGTCCCAGTCGTCGCCGCCGAGGTGCGTGTCGCCGTTGGTGGCCTTCACCTCGATGACGCCGTCGCCGATCTCCAGCAGCGACACGTCGAAGGTGCCGCCGCCCAGGTCGAACACGAGGACCGTCTGCTCCTCGCCGCGATCCAGGCCGTAGGCGAGGGCGGCGGCGGTCGGCTCGTTGATGATCCGCAGCACCTTCAGGCCGGCGATCTCCCCGGCCTCCTTGGTGGCCTGCCGCTGGTGGTCGTCGAAGTAGGCGGGCACGGTGATCACCGCGTCCGTGACGTCCTCGCCCAGGTAGGCCTCCGCGTCCCGCTTCAGCTTCTGCAGCACCCGGGCCGACAGCTCCTGCGCGCGCAGCCGTGCGCCGTCCAGGGAGCCCTGCTCGGGGAAGCGCCACTGCGGATCGCCCATGTGCCGTTTCACCGAGCGGGCCGTGCGCTCCACGTTGGTCACGGCCTGCCGTTTGGCGACCTCGCCGACCAGCACCTCCCCGTTCTTCGCGAAGGCCACCACCGACGGGGTGGTCCGCGCGCCCTCCGCGTTGGCGACGACCGTCGGCTCGCCGCCCTCCAGGACGGCGACCACGGAGTTCGTCGTCCCGAGATCGATCCCGACCGCACGTGCCATGGTCCGTCCCCTTCCGCCCGGGCGCCTTCGGCACTTCCAGCACAGGACGTGCGTACGGCGCTGTCAATCCACGGGTTCCCAGGAAACGGGTGTGCCGCGCCCCCGGCGAGGGACGCGGCACACGGGGACGTACGAGCGTCAGGCCAGCTCGGCCGTCAGGGTGATGGTCGTGCCGGTCAGCGCCTGGCTGACGGGGCAGTTCTTCTTGGCGTCCTCGGCGGCCGAGGCGAAGCCCTCCGCGTCCAGGCCGGGCACCTCGCCGCGCACGGTGAGGTGGATGCCGGTGATGCCCTCACCGGGCTGGAAGGAGACGTCGGCGTTGGTCTCCAGCCGGGTGGGCGGGGTGCCGGCGCCGGCCAGGGCGTGCGAGAGGGCCATGGAGAAGCAGCTGGAGTGGGCGGCGGCGATCAGCTCCTCGGGGCTGGTCTTGCCGTTCGCGTCCTGGGCGCGCGAGGCCCACGTGACCGGCTGCTGGCCGATGCCGGAGGAGTCGAAGGTGACGACGCCGTTGCCCTCGAGCAGGTTGCCTTCCCAGACCGTGTGCGCGGTGCGCGTGGTAGCCACGATGGTTCCTTTCGCGAGTGGTCCCGTGTGCGGACTTCCTGTCCCTATCCGATCACATCCCGGCGCGTCGCACTCCGAAGACCGGCCCGCGCGGAGTGAACGGGAGGTGACTTCCCCGCGGGACCCTCCCGTGGCGGAAGCGCGGGAGCACGGGCGGGGCCCGGTGTTCAGGCGGCCCGCTCCGGGGCCGCGGCCCTCGACAGCGGCACCTGGGGCCCGTCCAGTTCGCCGAGCCAGCGGCGCAGCAGGCGGTGCACGTCCTCGGCCCCGGTCAGCGGCTCCCCGTCCGCGGCGGGTGCGGACAGTTCCAGCGGGGCGAGCAGGAACGGATGGGACTGGGCGCCGCCGAGGCCGCCGTGGGAGCCTATCTGCTCCTCGAAGGCGAGGACCTCGCCGTCGGCGGGGTCGTGCGCGGAGTTGACCATGATGTCCGCGGTGTGCGGGAACGAGTGGGTGCGCCGGACGGCGTCGGCGGCGCCGGGCCCGAAGCGGGCCAGCGGGCCGGGGTCGTCGTCGAGCCCGGCCAGCGGGATCTCGGCGCCGTACGCCCCGAGGACCACGCCGTCGTGCCGCTCGCTGCGCACCAGCAGGAAGCCGATGCCGGGATGGTTGGCGAGGGTGGTGAGCAGGCCGGGGTGGCGGGCGTCGATCTCCTCCTTGGTCATGCGGTGCGGCACGTCCGGGAAGGAGACCAGGCCCAGGTTGCCCGAGGCCAGCACGATCGGGTCGGGGCCGCCGGCGGCGGGGTGGCGCGCGCCGTTCTCCTCGGGGCGGCGCAGGGCCGCGCGGACGGCGGCGCGGGCCTCGGCCCCGCTGCGGGTACGTTCGGCGCGGCGCGGCACGGGCAGTCCGCAGCCGGCCCGGACGAGGTCGCCGAGGGTGAGGCCGTAGCGGGCGCGGAAGGTCTCGCCGGGGCTCTGGCCGTGGTCGGAGAGGACGACGATGCGGTAGGGGCGGGGGGCGTGTTCGGCGACCCGCTGGAGCAGGGCGAGGGACCGGTCGAGGCGTCCGAGCACCTTCTCGGCGTCCCGGCTGTGCGGTCCGGAGTGGTGGGCCACCTCGTCGTAGGCGACGAGGTCGGCGTAGACGGCGGTGCGGCCGGCGAGCATGTCGCCCATCACGGCGGCGACGACGACGTCCCGTTCGACGACGGTGGCGAAGGCGCGGACCAGGGGGTAGAGGCCGCCGCGGCCGACGCGCGGGCGCTGTCTGCGCAGGCGGGCACGGGTGGACTGGCCGATCTCGCGGCCTACCTCGGCGGCGAAGGACAGGGCGGTCCGGACGGCGTTGGCCGGGTCGGAGAAGTAGGCGAAGTAGCCGGCGCGGGAACGGTTCTCCCGGCTGCGGCGGCGGGCGGCGATGGACAGGACGAGGGCCTGCTCGCCGGCGCCGCCGCTGAACAGGTTGCCGCGGCTGGCGCCGTCGACGGCGAGCAGCCCGCCGTCGCCGGTGCGCCCGACGGCGCGTTCCTGGAGCTCGGCGGCGCTGGTCGGCCGGTTGGACACCATCACCTCGCCCCGGTCCTTCTCGTACCAGCGGAACGCCGGCACGTCGAAGGTGCTGCCGTGCAGGATGCCGAGCTGGCTGGCGCCGGTCTGGCTGGACCAGTCGGTGCGCCAGGGCACGAGGCGGTGGGTGGGCCGTGCGCCGTCGGCCGTGGCCAGCCAGCCGGCGAGCGTGGGCATGAGGCCCCTGCGGACCGCGGCGGTGAGCACGTCGTGGCCGACGCCGTCGAGTTGGACGCAGACCAGGCCGGGGGCGGACGGGCAGGGCGGGTGGGCGCGGCGGCTGCGGGTGGCGAGCCGGTGCAGCCGGCGCCGGTAGGCCTCGTCGTCGCGTACGGCGAGGCCGGCGCCGGTCGCCGAGGCCACGGCGGACATCACGGCGGCCACCATGACGGCGGTCTCCGGTGCCGCCTCACCCTGCCCGGTGGGGTTGATGCGCAGGGCGAGCAGCAGCAGGGAGCCGTTGAGGAAGAAGACCAGCAGGCCGAGCACCAGCGCCGGCACGAGCAGCAGCAGCCGGACCAGCAGCGGCCAGACCACGGCCGACAGGACACCGAAGGCACCGGCGCCGCACGCCGCGGTGACCGCGATGCGGGTGGTGCTGTCGCCGTCGTCGGACTGGAGCTGGAAGTCGGGCAGGATCCCGGCGAGCAGCAGCATGGTGACCGTGGAGACCGCCCATACGGCGATGCTCCGCCCGATCTGACTGGCGATCCGCCGCCACCACACCCCACGCACGCCCCGCACCCCTCACGTCCCGGCCCCTGAACCGACCGGGCCGGCCTCCACCTTGTCATACCTGTCGGGAGAGGGCGCGGGCCGTCGGGGCACCGGCGGAGCCCGGGGGGTCAGCGGCCGTCGTAGCCCGCCGTCGGCATGGACAGGCGGCGGTGGACGTGTGCCTTCATCTGGGCGTCGTACGACGGCTCGGCGCGGCCCACCGTCTCCACCCGCACGCCCCGGCGCGCGCACTCGGCGGTGAACTCCTCCACCGAGGACAGGGCCCGTTCGAGCACCCGGCGGCTGGGGGCGACGAACACGTCGACGCCGGGCCGCACCCCGTCCCACAGAGCGCAGTGGTCGAAGCGCAGCCCGCCGACGAGGAGTTCCCGGGCGATCACGTAGCCGCGCTCGGCCGCCCAGTGGGCGCACATCGCGTGCTGGCTGCGGGAGTCCACCAGGAAGGGTTCGGCCTCCAGCTCCTCCAGAGGTGTCAGGCTGGCGATCGCGGTCACCCGCACCGGCATGATCGCGCCGAAGGCACCCCGCAGCTGTCCCATGGCGTCCCCCTCACCTCCGGGTTTCGCCGCCGACCCTACTCCTGCCCGTAGGCTTCGGGGAGTCGCGTGAAGGAGGCGAAGAAGGTGCCGGTGGAGATCACCTGGTGGGGTCACGCCACCTGCACGGTGGAGGACGCGAACACACGGGTGCTCACCGATCCCCTGTTCGCCCGCAGGCTGGCGCATCTGCGGCGCCGCCGCGGCGACTGTCCGCCCGCCGAGGCGCGCCGCGCCGACGTCGTCCTCGTCAGCCATCTGCACGCCGACCATCTGCATCTGCCCTCGCTGGCCGGTCTGGCCCCGGGCACGCGCCTGCTCGTGCCCCGGGGCGCACCACGGGCGGTACCGGGTGTGCGCCGGCTGCGGCAACTGCGGGTGACCGAGGTGGTGCCCGGGGACGAGGTGCGGATCGGCGACCTGCTGGTGCGGGTGGTGCCCGCGCTGCACGACGGCCGGCGTCTGCCGGTGGGTCCGCACAGCTGCCCCGCGCTCGGTTACGTCGTGGAGGGCGAGGCGCGCACGTACTTCGCCGGGGACACCGGGCTGTTCGACACGATGGCGGAGCAGGTGGGCCCGGTGGACGTGGCGCTGCTGCCGGTGGGCGGCTGGGGGCCGTACCTCGGCGAGGGGCATCTGGACGCGGGTCGGGCGGCACGCGCGCTGGCCCTGCTGGCGCCGCGGGCGGCGGTGCCGGTGCACTACGGGACGTACTGGCCGATCGGGATGGACGCGATCCGGCCGCACGAGTTCCACGCGCCGGGCGACGAGTTCGTGCGGCTGGCGGCCGTGGCCGCGCCGGAGGTCGCGGTGCACCGGCTCGGGCACGGGGAGAGCGTCCGGCCGCAGGTCGCCCGGTGAACGGGTCCGCGCCCGCCGCGATACTCGCGGCCGCCTCGGTCTCGGCCGTGCCGACGGAGTCGACCCAGCAGGCGCTCGGCTACCCGTCGTTGTTCCTGCTGGTGCTGATCGGCGCGCTGGTGCCGGTGGTGCCGACGGGGGCGCTGGTGAGCTCGGCCGCGGTGGTGGCGTTCCATCAGACGGCGCCGTTCTCCCTGCTCCTGGTGTTCGTGACGGCGTCGCTGGCCGCGTTCCTCGGGGATGCGGCGCTGTACTGGCTGGGGCGGCGCGGGCTGCGGTCGAAGAACGGCTCCCGGTGGCTGGAGGCGATCCGGTCGCGGGCTCCGGAGGAGCGGCTGGAGCAGGCGCAGGGCAAGCTGGCCGGGCACGGGGTCGCGGTGCTGGTGCTGTCCCGGCTGGTCCCGGCGGGGCGCATACCGGTGATGCTGGCGTGCCTGCTGGCCGAGTGGCCGCTGCGGAGGTTCGCGCGGGGGAACCTTCCGGCGTGTCTGGCATGGGCGGTGACGTACCAGGTGATCGGCATTCTGGGCGGGTCGCTGTTCCCGGAGCCGTGGGAGGGCGTGCTCGCGGCGGTCGCGCTGACCGTGGTGGTCAGCGCGGTGCCGGGTCTCGTACGGCGGTTCCGTCAGCAGCCGAAGAGGGCTCGGTAGCGACCGAAGGGGGTTCGGCGGCGGCCGAAGAGGCTTCGATGGCGGCCGGCGAGGTCCTGTGCCGCCCCGGCGGCCCTACGGGATTCCGTCCGCCAGCACCCGCGATCCGCCGACCGGGAGGTCCCACAGGTCGCCGGCGTCGAGTCCGGCCTTCTCCCAGGCCGTCCGCACCCGGGTGAGCGGCTCCAGGACCGGCTCGGCGGAGAGGACGAACGTGCCCCAGTGCATGGGGGCCATCCGGCGGGCACCCAGGTCCAGCGTGGCCCGTACCGCCTCCTCCGGATCGCAGTGCACGTCGCTCAGCCACCAGCGGGGGTCGTAGGCGCCGATGGGCATCAGCGCGAGGTCGATGCCCGGGTAGCGGCGGCCGATGCGGGAGAACCAGTGACCGTAGCCGGTGTCGCCGGCGAAGTACAGGCGCTGCCGGCCGGGTGCCGTGAGGATCCAGCCGCCCCAGAGGCTGTGGCAGGTGTCGGTGAGGGTGCGCTTGGACCAGTGGTGGGCGGGCACGAAGTCGAACCGCACACCGGCGAGTTCGGCCCCCTCCCACCAGTCCAGCTCGGTGACCCGGGTGAACCTGCGGCGCTGGAACCAGCGGCCGAGCCCGGCGGGTGCGAACACCGGGGTGTCGCGCGGGAGTCGGCGCAGGGTGGGGGCGTCGAGGTGGTCGTAGTGGTTGTGGCTGATGACGACGGCGTCCACGCGGGGCAGGCTGTCCCAGGGCACGCCGACGGGGGTGATGCGGGCCGGGGTGCCGAGGATGCGGCGGGACCAGACGGGGTCGGTGAGGACCGTGAGGCCGCCGATCCGGACGATCCAACTGGCGTGTCCCGCCCAGGTGACGGCGAGGGCGCGGGTGTCGACGCGGGGCAGCGGCGCGGGCTCGTAGGGCACCCGCGACGCGTCGGCGAGGCCTTCCGGACCGGGGCGTACGGCGCCCTCGCGGGCGAAGCGGGCGAGGGCCTTGAGGCCGGGCAGGGGGGCGGTGAGCCGGTCGTGGAAGGTCCGCGGCCAGACCCGGTGTTCGCCGAGGGGGCGGGGCTCGGCGAGCGGTGGCGAGGCGGACGCGAGCGGGGTCGGGGCGTCGGGCGCGTGGGCCGCCGCGGTCGTCGCGGCGGCGGGGGTCGTGTCGGCGGTGGCGGTCGTGTCGGCGGTGGTCGTGACCGGTCCGGGCTCGTGCGTCTGCTGCGTCATCGAGGAGGCTCCCGTCGCTGAGCGTCGTCGCGGAGATCGTCGAGGACCGACCTCAAGGAGATCAACGCGCGTTCCACGTGTGGCAGTTCCAACGGCTCGGGGGACATGAGGCATTCCGCGCGGTCCTCGTCCGTGCCGCGCAGCAGGGACCCGGTGGCGAGCCGGACGCGCAGGGCACCGAGGTCGTCGCCGAAGCGGTGGCCGCCGGGCGCGGGCATGCCGAGCCGGGCGGTGAGGAGATCCTCCAGTTCCTGGGCGTCACCGACCCCTTGCGCCGTCAGGGGCGCGCGCAGCGGGGCGAGATCGGCGTAGAGGTGGCGGCCGGCCTGCGGCGGCCGGGCGAGCGCGCCCGCGGCGACGACCGCGGCGTGCACGGCCGCGGCCAGCCGTGCGTGCAGCCGTACGGCGGCCTCGCGGCGCTCGGTGACGGGTGCGGGTTCGTCGAGGGCGTAGCCGGCTGCCGCGGCGACGGGTGCGGCGATCCGCGCGTCGAGCGCGGTGAGGATGTCGAGCACGCGCGCGTGGAGGACCCGTCCGTCACTGGTCGCGGGGAAGCGGGCCACGGCGGCGGGCCAGCCGGGGGGCAGCAGGGAGCCCCCGAGGTCGGTGACGACGGTGACCCGGTCGGGCTGCATCTCGGCGGGGCTGAGCAGCACGGTCGCGTGCGGGGCGTGCAGGGTGTCGCGCCAGGTCTCGTCGCTGACCAGATGCAGTCCCTCGGCCGTCGCGGCCTCGACGGTCTCGTGCAGCAGTTCGGGCGGGGCGACGGTGGCGGTGGGGTCGTCGGCGACGGACAGGACCAGCAGCCGGGGGTCGCCGCCCTCGGCGCGGACCCGGCGGACGGTCTCCAGCAGGGCGTACGGGTCGGGGACACCGCCGCTCTCGGCGGGGGTGGGCACGTGGTAGACGGGCCGGCCGAGCAGCCGCGCGTACGGCGCCCACCAGGCGGCGCAGGGCCGGGGCACGAGGACGTCGGCGCCGTCCCCGGCGAGCGCGGCGGTGAGGGCCAGCAGCAGTGCGGGGGCGCCGGGGCCGACGGCCACCTCGTCGGGGACGCAGGCCAGTCCCCGGCGCGTGAAGTAGCCGCAGGCCGCCTCCAGCAGCGCGGGGGCGCCGCCGACGGGCTGGGCCGCGGCGCGGTGTGCCGCGCCGGCGAGGACGGACGACAGCTCGGGCAGCACGGGCAGTCCGTCGGCGGGCAGGGACGGGCCGTACCGGACGGGTCCGTGGTTCTCGGGGTCCGTCCGCCGCATGTCCGCCTCCGCGCAGTCCGTGGTGCCGTGTGCTGTCCCGTCGGGTCGTGCTGTGGCCGGGGATTCGCGGCTGGTGCGTGGGGTGCCCGTTGCCGGTGTGTCCTCGGGAGGTGTGTACCCGCCGGACGGTCCTCCATGGCGGCGTCCCCGAGCCCGCGGGTCACCCGGTCGGCGTCCCGGGCGGCCGGGATCACGGGGCGCGGCCCTCGGCCGCGGGCGGTCACACCGCGGACCGCCCGCGGCCGTACATCCGGTACACGGCTCCCGCGCAGGCGGCGGCGATGAACAGGCCGCCGGCGACGAGGGCGGGGACCGAGTCGCTGAAGGTGCCTCCCGTGCCGGCCTGCACGGGACGCTGCACGGCGGCCGGGTCGCAGTCGCCGGCGTCTCGGGTGTCGCGGCAGCCGTGGTCGCCGGAGCAGTCCGCCCCGTGCGACTCCCCGCACGGGCGGTCCTCGTCGGAGCAGGCGGCGCCGGCGCAGTCCTGACCCCCGCCACCGCCCTGGCACTCCTTGCCCGCCCCGGTGTCCCCGGCACCCGTGCACCGGTCCCCGCCGCCCGCGCACTGCTCCCCCGTCCCGATGCAGGGCGTGTCCTCCCGGCCCGAGGTCCGGGCCGGGCACGGCTCGTCCGCCCGGCAGCCCGTCCCGGTCGGGCAGGACTGCCCCTCCCGGCACCGGCCGCCGCCGTCCCCGCACCGCGCTCCGTCCTCGCAGGGCCGGCTGTCGCCGCCCGGGACCGCGGAGGCCGGGTCCCTGGGGTCGGCCGGTCCGCTCGGGGCCGCCGGGCAGGCGCCGTCGTCGGTCGGGACGGGGCCCGGGACGTCGCCGAGCGACGGGGCGTCACCCGCGGGGTCGCCGGCGGCGCTCCCGAGGGCGTCCCCGGCCGGCGGGCCGGCCCTGCCGGTGACCCGGCCCGGCCGTGCGCTGACCCCCTCGTAGGAGGGCGAGGCGGGGTCGCCGCTCCGCGGTGGCAGCCCGGTGACCGGATCGCAGGCGGCGGACACGGCGAGCGAGCCGGCGTCGGCGGCCGGGTCGGCGGAGGCGGCCGCCGACGCCGGGAGGACGAGTGCGGCACCGGCGGCGAGGGCGACGGACAGGGCGCGGGCGGTGCGGCGCATGCGAAGGGCTCCTCGGCGGATACGGCGGGGTCCGTGGCGCCGGGACGGCGTACCGCCGGGCCGTGCCACGGGTGCGGGCACGGGGCGTGCCCTCGCTGCCATGACAGCCCGCACCCCGGCGCACCGCGCGCGGCCGGACCCCATTCGAGGGGATGCGGACGCCCGGCCGGGTGACAGACCCGCCGGGCAGGCGTAGCCGGCCCGTGGACCGTCGGCCGGCGGCCACCGCGGCCGGGCCGCCCCGGGGCGCCAGGCCGCGGAGGTTTTCCGTGCCCCCCACAGGTGACTCGGCACGTGCTGACCGGATCGTCCAAACGGCATCGCACCGGGAGGTTCCTTCATGAGCACCAAGGTCTCCGACCACATCCTCGAACGCCTGCGCGCCTGGGGCGTGGAACAGGTCTTCGGGTATCCGGGCGACGGCATCAACGGACTGCTCGCCGCCTGGGGCCGCGCCGACGACAAGCCGCGGTTCATCCAGTCCCGTCACGAGGAGATGTCCGCGTTCGAGGCCGTCGGGTACGCCAAGTTCAGCGGTCGACTCGGAGTCTGCGCGGCGACCTCGGGACCGGGCGCGATCCACCTGCTCAACGGCCTGTACGACGCCAAGCTCGACCACGTGCCGCTGCTGGCGATCGTCGGGCAGACCGACCGGACCGCGATGGGCAGCTCCTACCAGCAGGAAGTGGACCTGCACACGCTGTACAAGGACGTCGCCTCCGACTTCGTGGAGACGGTGACCGTGCCCGAGCAACTGCCGAACGTACTCGACCGGGCGATCCGCACCGCCTACTCCCGGCGCAGCCCGACGGCGCTCATCGTCCCCGGCGACGTGCAGGAGCTGGACTACTCGCCGCCGACGCACGAGTTCAAGATGGTGCCCTCCAGTCTGGGCATGAGCGACTACACGGCGACCCCGACGGACGAGGCGCTGCGCCGGGCCGCGGACGTGCTCGACGAGGGCGACAAGGTCGCGATCCTGGTGGGCCAGGGTGCGGCGGGCGCGGTCGTGGAGGTGCAGGAGATCGCCGAGCTGCTCGGCGCGGGCGTCGCGAAGGCGCTGCTCGGCAAGGACGTCCTCAGCGACGAACTGCCGTACGTCACCGGCCCGATCGGCCTGCTGGGCAGCCGGCCGTCGTACGAGATGATGCGGGACTGCGACACGCTGCTGACGATCGGTTCGTCGTTCCCGTACACGCAGTTCATGCCGGACTTCGGCAAGGCGCGCGGGGTGCAGATCGACATCGACCCGCACATGATCGGCATGCGCTACCCGTACGAGGTGAACCTCGTCGGCGACGCCAGGGCGACGCTCCAGCGGCTGATCCCGATGCTGAAGGCCGACCGGGGCGGCCGCGAGTGGTACGACACGGTGTCCGCGAACGTGCGCCGCTGGCACGAGACGATGGAACGACGGGCCGGCCTGTCCGCCGACCCGATCAACCCCGAGTACGTGGCCCGGGCGCTGGATCCGCTGCTGCCGGACGACGTCATCCTGACCTCGGACTCCGGTTCGGTCGCCAACTGGTACGCACGGCACATCACGATGCGGCCGGGCATGCGCGGATCGCTGTCGGGGACGCTGGCGACGATGGGTCCCGGCGTGCCGTACGCCATCGGCGCCAAGTTCGCGCATCCGGACCGGCCGGTGGTCGCGCTGGTCGGGGACGGCGCGATGCAGATGAACGGGCTGGCGGAGATGATCACCGCGGCCAAGTACCGGGACCGCTGGTCGGATCCGCGGATGGTGGTCGCCGTGTGGAACAACCGCGACCTGAACCAGGTCACGTGGGAGATGCGGGCCATGGAGGGCTCCCCGTCCTTCCTGCCGTCGCAGGAGATCCCGGACGTCCAGTACGCCGCGTTCGCCCGCTCCCTCGGTCTGACCGGCATCCGGGTGGAGAAGCCCGAGGACGTCGAGGCGGGCTGGCGCGCGGCCCTCGACGCCGACGGACCCGCCGTCGTCGAGTTCCTCACCGACCCCGCCGTACCGCCGATCCCGCCGCACGCCACGTGGGAGCAGATGGAGGCGACGGCGACGTCGATCCTGAAGGGCGACGCCGCCCGGGGCTCGATGATCAAGCAGGGGCTGAAGGCCAAGGTGCAGGAGTTCCTGCCGGGCCGGGACAAGAAGTAGCGGGACGACCGGATTCGGCCGGTTTCCGGTGGTCGGATCCGGTGTCGGCCCCCGGACCGCCGGGTACGCGGTGCGGACCACCGACCCTCTGGAGGGAGATATGCAGCGAGGCAGTGACCGGCTGAGCGTGCACCGGGACGACGAGATGAAGCACGAACTGAAGGGCCTGCTGAGGTCCGGCCACCCGACACGCGTCGAGGAGTGGCACGACCCGGAGCCGGCCGCGGACGACGACCCCCAGGTCTGGAGCGGCCCGGTGGGCGGCCTGGGATCGCAGGCGTCGCTGGAGCGGTGGCGGCTGGAGCTGGCCCGGCACCTGAACCGGCACACGTTCCCCGCCCGGACGGGCGAGCTGGCGCGGGCCCTGCGCCGGAGCAACGCCCCCGGCGGGCTGGTGGACGCGGTCGCCCGGCTGCCGCACGGGGACCGGTTCGAGAACGTGCAGCAACTGGCGGAGGCGCTGGTGGGCGGCGAATGAGCCGGGGCCGGGCGGCCGAGATCGCGAGGACGGGCACCACCGTCGACGTCCCTGATCCATTCACTGATGACGGCCGAGGTGGGCCTGCCGATCTCGTGTGCCCGCACCCCGACCAGGTGAGGTCGCTGCGGCGGGGCGGGCGGGGGGATCCGGCGGCGAGGGACAGGAAGCGGCGCGTCCGGGCGGCCGAGGCTGCCGTGCGCGCCGGGAGAAGGATGTGAGGATCATGCGTATAGCGTTTCTGGTGGCGCCGGAGGGCGTCGAGCAGGTCGAGCTGACGGAGCCGTGGAAGGCGGCCTCGGACGCCGGGCACGAACCGGTGCTGGTGTCGACCGATTCCGGGAAGATCCAGGCGTTCAACCATCTCGACAAGGCGGACACGTTCCCCGTGGACGAGGTGGTGGGCGAGGCGTCGGCCGGTTCGTTCGGGGGGCTGGTGCTGCCCGGCGGGGTGGCCAACCCGGACTTCCTGCGGATGGACGAGAAGGCCGTGGGGTTCGTGAAGGAGTTCTTCGAGCAGGGCAGGCCGGTGGCGGCGATCTGCCACGCGCCGTGGACGCTGGTGGAGGCGGACGTGGTGCGCGGCCGGGTGCTGACGTCCTGGCCGAGCCTGCGGACGGACATCCGCAACGCCGGCGGCACCTGGGTGGACGAGCAGGTCAAGATCTGCGACCACGGTCCGAACCAGCTGGTGACCAGCCGCAAGCCGGACGATCTGAAGGCGTTCTGCGACGCGTTCCTGCACGTGTTCGCCGGGGAGGCCGGCTGATCGTACGGTCCCGACACGGAAGGGCCGGCCCGTGCGGGCCGGCCCTTTCGTGTGCGGGTTTCGGGGCCGCCGGTCAGGTGGCGGGCGTACCCGGAGTCGCCGCCTCGCCGCAGCCCCGCTCACGGGCGCCCTCGCGGGTGCGGCCCGCACTCACCAGACGGCGCGGGTTGCGGCGCAGGTACTCGCCCTCCAGCTGTGCCATGCGCTCGTTGTGGGCCCGCAGCGCGTCGTTCGAGGCGTACAGGAGGGTGTCGTGGCGCGTGCGGTGGATCGTCTCCAGCTCCTTCATGAGCTGCTGGTCGTCCAGCCTGCTGGGGTCGACTCCGGTCATCGTGGTTCCCCGCTCGTCGTGTTCGTGTCCGCGGTCCGGGTACCCGCCCGGCCTGCACTGCCACCAAGCGGTTTCCGGGAGGAATCCATGGAGCTCGCGTTCCTGAATCCACTGTACGAACATCCGGGGTCCTGGGCCTCCGCATACGTCGACCTCTCCCAGCACGACGAGGACATGGACCACCGGAGGCGCCTCACGGCGGAGGCGGTGTCCCGGGAGCTGCGCGACCAGGGCGCCGACGAGGCCACCTGCCGGGCGGTGCACGACGCCGTCGAAGGGCTGAGCCCGTCGGAGCCCTACGGCAGGGCCGTGTTCGCCCGCAACGGCGAGGTGGCGCTCCTGGTGCCGCTGACGAAGGCGCCGCCGCAGGGCCTGGTGCACTGGGGCACGCTGCCGCACGTGACACCGCTGCTGGACCTGGCCGGTGAGGACCCCGTGTCGCTGGTGGCGTACATCGACCGCACGGGCGCCGACCTCGAACTGCGCAGCGCGCTGCTGCACGAGGAGGCCGGGCAGGTGACGGGCCGGCAGTGGCCGATGCACCGGGCGAAGTCCTCCGACTGGTCCGAGCGCCACTTCCAGCTGAAGGTGGAGAACACCTGGGAGCACAACGCCCGGGAGATCGCCGGCGCGCTCGCCGACTGCCAGGAGGAGACAGGCGCCGACCTGCTGCTGCTGTGCGGGGACGACCGGGAGTGCCGGGCGGTGCACGAGCAGCTGCCCGGACATCTTCGCGACCGGACGGTGGAGACCGAGCACGGCAGGGGCAGCCGGCTGCTGCCCCAGGAGGTCGACGACATCCGCGCCCGGCACGTGCGCGAGCGTGTCCTGGCCGAGGTCGACCAGTACCGGGCGGCACGGGTGCCGGACGAGGAGCGGCGGGCCGCGGCCTGCGAAGGGGTGCCCCAGCTGATCGAGGCGGCGCGTGAGCACCGGCTCGCCGAGCTGCTGATCCGCCCGGACGCCCCGGACACGCACCGCCAGGTGTGGATCTCCGAGGATCCCGACCAGCTGGCGGCCCGCCGTACGGAGCTGAAGGACCTCGGCGAGCGGCAGTCCTGGCCGGCCCGCGCGGACGACGCGCTCGTCCGGGCGGCCGTGGTGACGGACGCGCCGGTGTTCTCGCTGACTCCGGTCCTGGAGGAGACCGGCGACGAGGTCCCGGCCGGCGGTATGGGCGCGCTGCTGCGCTGGAAGTGACCGCCGGACGGTGACGGGCGGGCCCGCTAGCGGGCCCGCTCGACGCGCCGCTCGTCCCAGACCGGCTCCGGGGTCTCACGGACGCGGCCGTCGGAGCCGAAGACCAGGTAGCGGTCGAAGGAACGGGCGAACCAGCGGTCGTGGGTGACCGCGAGCACCGTGCCCTCGTAGGCCTCCAGGCCCTCCTGGAGCGCCTCGGCGGACTCCAGGTCGAGGTTGTCGGTGGGCTCGTCCAGCAGGAGGGCGGTGGCGCCCTCCAGTTCCAGCAGCAGGATCTGGAAACGGGCCTGCTGGCCGCCCGAGAGCCGGTCGAAGGACTGCTCGGCCTGCTGGGTCAGCTCGTAGCGGCGCAGCCGGGACATGGCCGCGCCCCGGTCCTGGGCGTGTTCCTTCCACAGGATGTCCAGCAGGGTGCGGCCCCGCAGCTCCGGATGGGCGTGGGTCTGCGCGAAGTGACCGGGTACGACCCGCGCGCCCAGCTTGAACGCGCCCGTGTGCGCCACGTCCTGCCCGGCCAGCAACCGCAGGAAGTGCGACTTGCCGGAGCCGTTGGAGCCGAGGACGGCGACCCGTTCGCCGTAGAAGACCTCCAGGTCGAAGGACTTCATCAGACCGGTCAGCTCCAGCCCCTCGCAGGTGACGGCCCGCACGCCGGTACGGCCGCCCTTGAGGCGCATGGTGATGTCCTGCTCGCGCGGCGGCTCCGGCGGCGGTCCGGCCTCCTCGAACTTGCGCAGCCTGGTCTGGGCGGCCGCGTACCGGGACGCCATCTCGTGGCTGACGGCGGCGGCCTGGCGGAGGTTGAGGACGAGCTTCTTGAGCTGGGCGTGCTTCTCGTCCCAGCGGCGGCGCAGCTCCTCGAAGCGGGCGAAGCGCTCCCGACGCGCCTCGTGGTAGGTGGCGAAGCCGCCGCCGTGCACCCAGGCGTCCGCGCCGGCCGGCCCGGGCTCCACCGAGACGATCTTCTCCGCCGCGCGGGCGAGGAGCTCCCGGTCGTGGGAGACGAAGAGCACCGTCTTGCGGGTCTCCGCGAGCTGTTCCTCCAGCCAGCGCTTGCCGGGGACGTCGAGGTAGTTGTCCGGCTCGTCCAGCAGCAGGACCTCGTCGGTGCCGCGCAGCAGCGCCTCCAGCACGAGGCGTTTCTGTTCGCCCCCGGACAGGGTGCGCACCTGCCGCCACTGGGCACGCTCGTAGGGCACGCCCAGCGCGGCGGTGGTGCACATGTCCCACAGGGTCTCGGCCTCGTAGCCGCGTACCTCGGCCCAGTCGGCGAGGGCCTGCGCGTACCTCATCTGGGCGGCCTCGTCGTCGACGGTCAGGATGGCGTGCTCGGCCTCGTCCACCGCCCGCGCCGCCTCCCGGATGCGCGGCGGGGCGACGGACACCAGCAGGTCCCGTACGGTCGTCTCGTCGCGTACGGAGCCCACGAACTGGCGCATCACGCCGAGGCCGCCGCCGACCGTGACGGTGCCTCCGTGCGGCTTCAGCTCGCCTGAGATCAGGCGCAGCAGGGTCGTCTTGCCGGCGCCGTTGGGGCCGACCAGGGCGACGACGGCGCCTTCGCCGACCCGGAAGGACACGTCCCCGAGCAGCGTCCTCCCGTCGGGGAGGTGGTACTCGAGGTGCGCGGCTTCCAGATGTCCCATGGTCAGGCATTCTGCGGGGCGGCCGGGACCGGGGGCAAACCCTTATCGGCCGGTACCGCCCGGCTGCTCCGGCGCGGGCCCGCGCCGGCCCGCCGTGTCCGGCGGCCCCGCGAGCGGGTCGAGCGGCTCCCCGGCCGGGCCGCCCTCGCCCGCCGGTTCCACGGTCGCTCCCTCCCACGTCAGGGCGTTCCAGCCGGTGGCGGGCGAGCCCTCCAGGACGACCACGCCGGTGTTCTCCAGGGGGCGGGCCGCCGCGTAGGCCACGTCGACGTTGCCGGCGCGGGCAGCGGTCCACATGCGGATCGCGGCGCCGTGGCTGACCATGGCGACCGTGCGGGCGCCGTCGGCGGCGGCCTCGGCGACCACGGCGTCGTACCGTGCGAGCACCTCCGCGCCGCTCTCCCCGCCGGGGATGCGCAGCGCGGTGTCGCCCGCCGCCCACGCGAAGACCGTGCGCAGGTACCGCTCGCCCTCGGGTGAGCGGCCGGGGCGCATCTCCAGGTCGCCGGCGGCGACCTCGCGGATGCCGTCGCGCACGAGTACGCCGAGACCGCGCGCGACGGCCAGCGGGGCGGCCGTGAGCTGGGTGCGTACCAGGGTGGAGGCGTACAGCGCCTCGATGTCCTCGCCGGCGAGCGCCTCCGGCAGGGCGGCGGCCTGGGCCTCGCCGAGCGCGGTCAGTCCCGGTCCCGGTGCGGCCGTGTCCAGCAGATGGTGCAGATTGGACGGGGTCTGGCCGTGGCGGACGAGCAGCAGGCGCATCCGGGCGATCTCCTTACGCGACACCGGTCGTGCGCGCGGCACGGGCGCACAAGATACGGGCACTTCAGGGTAACCGGAGCCCATGAGCCCAGACCTGGACCTGACCGCCCTCCCGACCGGCCGCAAGGCGCTGCGCACGTTCCTCGACGTCGACGGCCGTCTGTTCGAAGCGGCCGCCTCCTGGCACTGGCCCGGTGCCGAGCGTGTGCTGCCCCGGCTGAGCCGCAGCGCGAACCACGGGGTCCTGTGGTTCGCCACGGCCGCCGCGATGGCCGCGATCCGGACGCCGCGGGCCCGCCGGGCCGCCGTGCGGGGGCTCGCCTCGCTGAGCGTGGCGTCCCTGACGATCAACACCATCGGCAAGCGTTCGGTGCGCCGGGCGCGGCCGGTGCTGGATCCGGTGCCGCTGGTGCGGCAGCTCAAGCGGCAGCCGATCACCACCTCGTTCCCGTCCGGGCACGCGGCGTCGGCGGCGGCGTTCGCGACCGGGGTCGCGCTGGAGTCGCCGGCGTGGGGCGCGGTGGTGGCGCCGGTGGCGTTCTCGGTGGCGGCCTCCCGCGTCTACACCGGGGTGCACTTCCCGAGCGACGTGCTGGCCGGGGCGGCGCTCGGCGCGGGCGCCGCGTTCCTGGTACGGCGCCTGGTGCCGACCCGGGCGCAGATCCGGCGGCCCGCCCGGCCTCGCGCGCAGGCGCCGGCGCTGCCGGAGGGCGAAGGTCTGGTGATGGTCGCCAACCGGGCCTCGGGCACGGCGGACCGGGTGCGCGCCCTGCACGCGGCGCTACCGATGGCGGAGACCGTCGAGTGCGCGCCCGAGGAGGTCCGGGACGAGTTGGAGAAGGCGGCGGCCCGGGCGCGGGTGCTCGGGGTGTGCGGCGGCGACGGCACCGTGAACGCGGCCGCCGAGGTGGCGCTGCGGCACGGCCTGCCGCTCGCGGTGCTGCCCGGCGGCACCCTCAACCACTTCGCGTACGACCTGCACGTGGAGGACGAGCGCGATCTGGCCCGGGCGATCCGGCACGGCGAGGCGGTCCGGGTGGACGCGGGGCGGTTCGTCACGAGCGACGGCGAGGGGCTGTTCCTCAACACGCTGAGTCTCGGGGTGTACCCGGAGCTGGTGCGCGAACGTGAGCGCTGGTCGCACCGGATCGGCGGCTGGCCGGCCGGGCTGCTGGGGACGCTCAAGGTGCTGCGCGCCGACCAGCATCCGCTGGAGGTGGAGCTGGGCGGCGAACGGCGACCGCTGTGGCTGCTGTTCGTCGGCAACGGCGTCTACCACCGGATGGGGCTCGCGCCCGGCCGCCGCACCGACCTGGCGGACGGCCTGCTCGACGTACGGGTGGTGCACGGCAGCCGCCGACCCGCGCTGCGGCTGCTCGCGGCGGCCGTGGCGGGCCCGCTGACCCGCTCCCCGGCCCACGCCGCGGTGCAGGTGAACCGGCTGCGGCTGAAGGGGATCGCGCCCGGCACCCCGCTCGCCTACGACGGTGAGGTCGTGCCGGTCTCGGGCGGCGAGGTCACGCTGGAGAACCTGCCCGAGGCGCTGACCGTGTACCGTCCGCTGGAGCCCACTCTCTGACGCACCGTCAGTCCAGTATGCAAAATGCACATCTCATCATTCGGCATGCGGGCGTACCGTGACGCGTACCGCCGGCCCGGTGCCGCAGGGCACCGGGCCGGTACGACGAGAAGGGGTGCAGCCATGCCGAGAGCGCAGGAGACCGCCGTCTACACACACGGGCACCACGAGTCGGTGCTGCGGTCGCACACCTGGCGTACCGCCGCCAACTCCGCCGCCTACCTGCTCGGCTCGCTGAAGCCGCACATGCGGATCCTGGACATCGGCTGCGGCCCGGGGACCATCACCGCGGACCTGGCGGAACTGGTCCCCGAGGGGCATGTCACCGGCGTGGACCACGCGCCGGGCGTCCTGGAGCAGGCCCGGGCCACCGCCGCCGCCCGCGGACTGGACAACACCGACTTCGCGGTCGCCGACGTGCACGCCCTGGACTTCCCCGACGACACCTTCTGCGTCGTCCACGCCCACCAGGTGCTCCAGCACGTCGGTGACCCGGTGCAGGCACTGCGCGAGATGCGCCGCGTCACCAGGCCGGGCGGCTACATCGCGGTACGCGACGCGGACTACGCGGCGATGACCTGGTACCCGGCGCTGCCCGGCCTGGACGCGTGGCTGGACCTGTACGAGCGGGTGGCGCGGGCCAATGGCGGGGAGCCCGACGCCGGGCGCCGGCTGAAGGCCTGGGCGCTGGCCGCCGGGCTCCGGGACATCACCGCCACCTCCGGCACCTGGACGTTCGCCACGCCCGGGGAGCGGGCGTGGTGGAGCGGGCTGTGGGCGGACCGCACCCTCGCCTCCGCCTACGCCGACCGGGCCACCGAGGGCGGCCACGCGACCGCCGAGGAGTTGCGGGCGGTGTCGGAGGCCTGGCGGGAGTGGGGCGGCCGGGAGGACGGCTGGTTCGCGGTCCTGCACGGGGAGATCCTGTGCCGTAAGGAGGCCTGACCGGGCCGGCCCGAGCGCGGGGAAGGGGAGGACACCCGCGGGGCAGCCGGGGTCACTCGCGGGGAAGCAGCGGGCCGAGCGGTCCGAGGTCCAGATTGAGGTCCTCGGGCCGCAGGCCGTACCGGTCCCGCAGCTCGGCCATCCGGTCCTCCAGCAGCATCAGGGTGAGCCCGATGCGCTCCTCCTGCTCCTCGGTCAGCTCTCCGGTGTCGAAGCGGCGCACCGCCTGCCGTTCCATCAGCTGGCGCAGCAGCTCCACCACCGTGAGGACGAGTTTCACCAGGTCGCGCTCGACCGTGTCGGGTTCGAGGTCGAGCCGGGCCCGGGTCTTGCCGGCGGTCATGCGAGCTCCTCGAAGGGCGAGGGGACCTTCTCGTTCACCGAGCTGATCAGGGCGTTCAGGTCGATGCGCACCAGGTCGACGTCCGCGATGCGCAGGGTGAGGTCGCCGGTGATGACGACCCCGCCGGCCAGCAGCCGGTCGAGGAGGTCCACGAGTGCGATCTCGCGTCGTTCGACGACGGTCACGACGCCTCCCCCGCTGTCTCCCCCGCCGACTCCGCGGCCTTCCCCGCCGTGTCCCGGCCCGCCTCGCCGGCACCCTCCCCGGAGAACGAGTAGGCGGCCCACGGGCCGGTGAGTTCCACCCTGATCCCGGGGGCCTCGTCCTTCGTACGGTCGACCATCTCCACGAATTCCTCGGAATGCGCCCTCGGCACCAGGTAGGCGGCGTTGAGCACGTTCCGCCCGGGTGCCGTGGACAGCGCGGCGTTCTGCGGGGCGTGCAGCCGGAAGTCCTCGGCGTGGGCGCGCAGCCTCTCGTGCAGGGAGTGGGCGAAAGCCTCGGCCCGCTGCCACTTCTCCTCGTGCGCATGGCTGCTCGCGCGGCGCCGGCGCAGATAGTCCCGCCCGCTCGCGGGCTTCTCCGACGCGGCGGGCTCGGGTTCGGCCGGCTCGGGTTCCAGGTACACCTTCACGCCCCACTCGACCCGGCCGGCCAGCCGGTCGAGGATGCGCCGGAAGTCGTCCTCGCGGGCCTCGATCATCGTCCGGAGCCCGCTGTCGTCCCGGAAGACGGTCGCGAGCCGCATCGGCAGCGGCGTGGTGACCGTGGTGAGCGCGTCGATCACCCCCTGATGGGCGCGGGCGGTCGCGGCCAGCCAGTCCAGGTCCTCCAAGTGGGCCTTGAGGGCCTCCTCGGAGAAGTCGGCCTCCGAGACGGTGCTGACGACCGCCACCAGGCCATGGTGGTGCACCACCGCGGGCGGGGCGCCCCCGATGCCGGTGAGCTGGGACTGCAGGGGCAGCTCGAAGGGGCGGCAGACGGCGTACACGTACCGCAGTCCGGTCATGGTGCCTCCCTCTTCCGCGTGCGTCCGGCCTGCTGCGAGGAGGCGGGTTCGAGGCTCAGCTCCTCGAGCCGGGCCAGCCGCTCACGCAGCTCGGCGTTCTCCCGCGCCAGCTCGTCCCGGCGGGCCCGGGAGGAGAGCGCCGGATCGGTCTCCCACCAGTCGATCCCCATCTCCTTGGCCTTGTCGACCGAGGCGACGATGAGCCTCAGTTTGACGGTGAGCAGCTCGATGTCGAGGAGGTTGATCCGGATGTCACCCGCGATGACGACACCCTTGTCGAGCACGCGCTCCAGGATGTCGGCGAGGTTGGCCCCCGAGCCCTGACCACCGTAGGGCTCGGGGAACCGGCTGGCCGTCGTCATCGACGGCTCCCGCGCTCGGCGTACTCGGGTTCCTCGTCCTCGTACTCCTCGTCCTCGGCCTCGTCCGCGTACTCCTCGGGCTCCTCCTCGCCCTCTTCCTCGCCTTCTTCCTCGCCTTCTTCCTCGCGCTCGTCCTCGTAGGGCTCTTCGCCCTCCTCCACCTCGTCCTCGTACTCGTCCGCCTCGTCCTCGTAGGGCTCCTCGCCCTCTTGCTCGGACTCCTCCGGCTCGGCGGACCCGTCGGACTCCTCGGACTCCTCCGGCTCGGCGGACCCTTCGGCCTCCTCGGACTCCTCGTCCGCCTTGCCCTGCTGTTCCTGCTCCTCCTCCTCGGCCACGGCGTCCTCGTGGCTCTTGACGACCTCACCGTCGCGGATCTCGCCGCGCCAGCTGTCCTCCGCCTCGCCCTTGAGGGTGATGAAGCGGGCGAAGTGCTTCAGGTCCAGCCTGGTCCGGCGGCCCTGGGCGCGCCAGATGTTGCCGGTCTTCTCGAAGAGACCGGTCGGGTAGTACTCGATGACCAGCAGTACCCGGGTGAGGTTCTCCTCCAGCTTGTGGAAGGAGACCACGCCCTTGGTGGTGCCCTTGGCGCCCTCCGACGTCCACTGGATGCGGTAGTCGGGTATCTGCTCGGTCGTCTGCGCCTTCCAGCTGCGGCTGGACCAGAAGATCTTCGCCTGCCAGTCGGAGTGGGTGTCGTCGGCGCGGTTCGCGCTCTTGACGCCCTTGGCGAAGCTGCTGAAGCTCTGGTACTGGGTCCACTGGTCGTAGGCGGTGCGCAGCGGAACGCCGACGTCGATGAACTCCATGATGACGGTGGGCTTCTTGCCCGCGCCGCCCTTCTTGCCCTTGCTGCCCCCAAGGCTTCTGACGGCGTTCATGACATTGTCCTTGACTCGGGAGCCGCCCAGCTCCAGCGCGGAACGCAGCGGGCCCTTGCCCTCGGCGATCTTGCGTCCGCCCTCGAGCGCGAGCTTGGCGAAGCCGGGGCTCTTGCCGTCCGCTATGTCGTTGAGCTTGAGGGTGGTCTCGCCGAGCTTGCGGCCGACGCCGACGAGCATCTTCTGGGCCTGCGCCGCCAGGAAGTCCTGGGCCTCCGACTTCAGCCGGTCGGCGGCCTCGCTGTGCGCGAGGTCCGCGAGCGGACTGGCCTTGCCCGCGGCGCCGCCGGCCTTGGAGGCCGCTGATCCGAGGGTGTCGGTCATCGGTCATCGCCGCCCTTCGCCTGCTGGGACGTGGCGCGCCCGGCGGCGCCACCGGCGCCGGCCGTCTTCTTCGCCGCCGTCCTGCGCGCCCCGTCGGCCTTCTTGGCCGCCGCCTTCTTGGCGGGGGCCGCCTTCTTCGCCGGGGCCTTCTTGGCCGCGGCCTTCTTGGCGGGCCGCTTCGCCGCGGGCCGGCCCTCCGACCGCTCGCCGCGTGCCTCGCGCTCTTCGTCGCCGCGCTCTTCGTCGCCGCGCTCTTCGTCGCCGCGCTCTTCGTCGCCGCGCTCTTCGTCCTCGCGCCCGCCGGACTCCTCCGCGGAGTCGTCGTAGGCGTCCTCGTCGTCCTGGTCCTTGTCGGAGCCGGTCGGCGCCACCCCGGAGAGCTGGTCGCGCATCGACGCGGTCCGGCCGTGCAGCCGGTCGGCGAGCGAACCCATCTGCCGCTCGACCATGGCCCCGCCGGCCGCCTTGCCGACGCCTCGCAGGTCCTGGCGGAGCTGGTCGCCTATCTCCTTGAACTGCGGATTGTTCTGCAGCTGTTGGTTCACCAGTTCCGCGATCCCCCGCGGACCGAGGTTCAGCTTCTTCCCGGCCACCAGGGAACCCACCGCGAGCGCCATTTTGAGTTTCTTCGTGCGTCCCAGGAAGTATCCGGCCCCTACGGCGAGGCCCAGTGCCGTTCGATTCATGTCACGTCCCGTTGCCTGTGGTGTTGCCGGAGTGCAGCGCGGTCTCCAGCCGGTCGAGCAGTTCGTCCTCGCGCCGGTCGAACTCCTCCTCGGTGATCTCGCCCGCCTCCAACTGCTCCTCGAGGCGGGCGAGTTCGGCCCGTACGGTGGCGGGGTCGTAGTAGATCCGTTCCGCCTCGCGGAGCACCTGCCTGATGGCCCACGCACTGCCGCGCACGGGCGCGAACGGCAGCAGCAGTACTTCGCCGATCAGTCCCACGGTGTTCTCCTTCCGCTCGGGCCGGTGCGCTACTGCGCGCCGGCGTCCGCGCCGGCCGTGCTGCCCGCGGGCTCGGCGGGGCCGGGCTCGACGAAGCTGTACGGCGGCAGCGGGCCGTTGACCCGCAGGTCCAGGTGGCTGTGGCTGTCGCGGACCTGCTCGACGGCGGCCAGGAAGCGCTCGGCCGTGTCGCGAGCGACCAGGAACGACACGTTGACCAGCCAGCCCGTGGACTCGGGGCCCACGCTGACCGCGGCGGCGGTCGGCGTCAGCGCGCTCTGCACCTCGCTCGCGTCCTGGGCCTCCCGGGCCTTGACGGTGGCCGCGACCATCTCACCCAGACGGATCTTGTCGTCGTAACTGCCGCCGCCGGACTTGCGGTTGGCCTCGGCGAGGGAACGCACCTCGGCGTGCTCGGCCATCACCAGGTGCAGCACGGCCTCTTCGACGTGCGTGGCCTTGACGTTGTACTCGACCTTGCCGTCGAGCTCGCGCAGCCGCTCCTGGTAGTGCTCCGAGCGCTCGGTGAGCACCTGGGTGACGGAGTCGTCGTCGTCGGCGACGCTCCCGAAGCGCATCGGCAGGATGCAGCCGGCCGCGCCGGTCTCGGCGAGCACATTCTGGTGGGCGAGCAGGTCCCTGCGCTTGGGCCGCAGGTCCTCGGGGGCGTCACTGACCACGGCGGCGAGGGGGCCGGCCGAGAGGACCCGCACCGGGCGGGCCGGCTCGCCCACGCCGGTCATGCCCTCGGGCAGTTCCGGGTGCGAGCTCGCGGTGATCCCGTAGACGTACGTGCTCACTCCTGCTCCTCCTTACGGCGCGCCGGAGCCTTGCGGGCGCGCGGCCGGGACTGGGGCTCCGACTCGCCCTCGCGGGCCTGGCTGAAGGCGCTGGATATCGTCTCCGCGGCGCCGGAGAGGGCTCCCTTGGACTTGCCGCGGGCGCCGGACTCGGTGACCTCGCCGACGATCTCGGGCAGGCCGGGGCTCTTGTTGGGCCCGGATTCCAGGTCGAGGCGGTTGCAGGCCTCGGCGAAGCGCAGATAGGTGTCCACGCTGGCCACGACGACCCGGACGTCGATCTTCAGGATCTCGATGCCGACCAGGGAGACACGTACGAACGCATCGATGACGAGCCCCCTGTCCAGGACCAGCTCAAGTACGTCGTAGAGGCCACTGCTGCCGCCTCCGCCTCCGGTCTGCTGTGCCGGAACAACAGTCATGCCGGACATTCCTCCTCGTACGTAGTCGGTTCTTCGCGAGTGGGTTCGTGGGCGGCGGCCTAACGGCCGCGCGCGTCGGCCCTCCCGCGCTCGTAGCGGCGGACGCGCCGGTAGCCGGTCAGCTGGCCCTCCGGGTCGAGTTCGACCTCATAACTCGCCATCAGGCTCATGGTGTCGGGCACCCTCGCCAGTTCGAGGACCTCGACCTCCAGCGACCACCCCTCCTCGGTCTGTTCGAACGAGGACACCGACTCCGGTGCCAGACCGGTGAGTTCGGCGAGCTGGGCGCGCGCCTGGCGCAGCACCTCCATGGGGGTCGGACGGTGGTGGCCGTCCGCCGCGTGCCTGTCCGTACCGCTCTGCGGCTCTTCCGCTTCCGTCTCTTCGGTCTCTTCCGTCTCTTCCGTGTCCTGGGAGTCTTGGGGCTCCCGTGAACCCTGTGATCGGGATGTGTTCTTTGTGTTCGACATGGCCACCTCTCCCTGCGTGTGGCCGCCACATCCATGGCCAAACCTCAAGCGCGGAACGCATACCGCGTGCGGGCCGTCATGCCTGGTCGGAGTGGATGTCTGCGCAGCCACGCAGCGTCGCCAAACGGCTTCGCGCGGTGTTCAGGGACCGCCCGCGGACCGGAAGTGCGGCCCAGGGATCCGTACGCGCCTGGTCCACGGCGTCGGCGATCGTCCAGTGGCGGGCGTCGGTGCCCGGTTCGTCCACCTGTTCCCAGGCTAGGGGCACCGCGGCGGGCGCGCCCGGCAGGGCGCGCACCGTGTAGGGGGCGACGGCCGTCTGCGCGTAGGCGTAGCGCTGCACGTCGAGGTACAGCCGGCCGCCGCGGTCGCTCTTGCGGGCCGCGGTGGTGAGCCGGTCGGGATGCCGGGACTCGGCGACCTGGGCCACCTCGTGGGCGAACCGCCGGACCTCGTCGAAGTCCTGGCGGCCGTCCAGCGGGGTGACGAGATGCAGCCCGCGCGATCCGGTGGTCATCGGCGCGGCGGGCAGCCCCAGCTCGTCCAGCAGCTCGCGCAGCCAGCCGGCGGCCTGCCGTACCGCCGCGAAGTCGTCACCGGGCGGGTCGAGATCGAAGACCAGCCGGTCCGGGTGGTCGAGCCCGCCCGCGCGGTCGGTGCGCGAGAGCCAGCCCGGGCGCGGAAGAGGCAGGGCAGGGCGTAGGCGCCGAGGACGGGCGCGGCGATGATGACGAACGCGGCGACAGGGCCCGTCCAGCAGGAGATGAGCAGCGCGGTGCCGATGAGCAGCAGCAGTCCTACGGTGACGACTAAGGCATGCTCGCCGTCCGCGTCCTGGTCGTGCATCCCGTCCTCAGGGGGGTTGGTGAGCGTAGGGCGCACGGTGGTGTCAGGGGTGCTTGTAACCGGTGGCGAGGTGGTCGCCGGCCACCCACCCGCGGCGCCCGTTGCGGGGCCCGGACTCCACCACGCCGTATGCCCACCAGACGTCCGTGGGTGTGACGCCCCAGCACTCGGCGTAGAAATCGGTGTTCCTCGCCAGCGCGGCCAGGGAACGGTGATCGGTGCCGCGGCCGGCCCGCAGGTGTACGGCGTTGGTGGTGTGCAGCTGCGCCGGCGCGCCGTCGGTGTTGCAGGCCTTCGGCCTGGCCGTGGCTGCTGCGTGCGCCGGCGGAGTCAGGGGGGCTGCCGGAGCGGAGCCACGGGCCACTGCCTTGCTGCGAGCGGGCTCCGGCCCAAAGGATCTATTCGGCCAGCTGCGAGACCGGGCAGGGCGGAGTGCCTCTCCGGTTGCAGTGCCCCTGTTCGGGTTCTTTACTAGTAGGTACAAATCCATCTAAACCATGCGGTCCGTGAGGTGGCGTGGCGGAGTATTCCTTCGTCGGCGAGGGCGTCACACGGTGGGGCGGGCATGGGTTGGCGTGTGTCGGCGTGCTGTGCTCTCTGCAGGTCTCCGGGTGAGCTACATCGAGGAAGAAGTGGACATCCTGGGACAGTTTGATGGCAAGGTCAGTTCGGTGGTGGTGGCTGCCCGACCTGGATCGGTTTGGCTATGGCCCGTCGGTTCGCCGCCGAGGGCTCCACCTGTGCATCTCACGGGCAGGAGCAGAACCGAGCTGGATACAGCCGTGGAATTCCTCGGGGGCGGGGCCGTCGGCATCCGAAGCGATGCCTCAAATTTCGGCGAAGCGAAGCGACGAAGCAAGGAGTCGTGTCCCATGCTCGCCATTCACCTCACGCTCTTCGGGGAGCCGGAGAAGAGCCTGAAGGTGGTGGACGTGCCCGAGCCCCCGGCTCCCACTGCCGGACAGGCGCTGGTCCAGGTCGAGTACGCCCCGCTCGACCACCACGATCTTCTCCTGGCGCAAGGTATCTATCCCGTACGCCCTGAGCTGCCGACAGCCATCGGTAACGAGGGTGTCGGGACGGTCGTGTCCGTAGGGCCCGATGTCATGGAGGTCCGTCCCGGCGAGAGGGTCCTGCTTCCCTTCGGCGTCTTTTCTTGGTCCGAGCGGGTGGTGGCCGAGACAGCAGACCTGACCGTCGTGGACAAGTCCATCAGTCTTGAACAGGCAGCGATGCTCACCATCAATCCCGTCAGCGCGGGGCTCCTGGTCAGCCTGCGTGACCTCCCGGCCGGTTCCTGGGTGGTGCAGAACGCGGCCAACAGCGGGGTGGGCCGGTCTGTCATCGTATTCGCGAAGGAACGAGGGTTGCGCACGATCAACATTGTGCGCCGCGCGGAACTCGTGAGCGAACTCCATGACCTCGGTGCCGACATCGTGGTTGTCGACTCGGCGGACGCCGGCGCGCGCGTGCGGGAAGCCATCGGCTCCGATCCGGTGCTCCTCGGCCTTGACGGTGTCAGCGGTGCGGCGACTGCACTATTGCTGGACGTACTGACCGACGGCTCCCTGCTGGCGATCTACGGGTATCTGAGCAGCCAGCCGTTCACGCCCGATCCTGACGTGTTGAGGACGAAGAACATCACCACGACGGAATTCTGGATGTACCAGGACGAGTTCCTTCCCCGGCTTCCGGCTCTGAACGCGGAGTCCGCACGGCTGGTCTCCGAGGGAAGACTCGTCCTGCCCTCCGCGCCCGTCTACAAGGCGGCGGACTTTCCCGAGGCGCTCGCGTACTTCCGGGAGAACGGCAAGGTCCTCCTGGACTTCAACCCGCATCGCGCGTAGGCGCCGCCGCACCTGCCGCCGAGGCCGGGGCCACCCCGACAGGAAGCGGCCGGAGCCGATCACACAACCGCTGCCGGGGCGCCGGACACGACCCCCGACACACGATCAAGGATGGGCAGCATGGCCGCACAGAGCGCCATCGGCATTCTCGGCGCGGGAGAGATCGGCCGGGCCGTCGCCGACAAGGCCGTCCGCCACGGACACGAGGTACTCATCGGCAACAGCCGGGGCCCGGAGACACTCAAGACAGTCGTAGAGCAGTTGGGGTCGAAGGCCCACGCCGTGACAGCCGAGGAGGCGGCGCAGCCGGACCTCGTCTTCCTCGCGGTCCCGTTCTCCGCTGTACCGGACCTGACCAGCCTTACCGACTGGGCCGGGAAGATCGTCGTCGACACAACGAATCAGTTCGCCGCGGCCAACCCCTGGCGGGGCCGCTACGACGTCGGCGACCTCACGGGCAGCGAGTGGGTCGCCCAGCGCCTTCCCGGAGCGCGGATCGTGAAGGCGTTCAACAGCCTGTTCGCCGCGTTCATCGCCGCGGACCCCCAGCACGAGGAAGGCCACGGGGAACTCGCCGACGAGCCAATCTCGGTGCATGCGTCGACGCTGCTGCACCAAGCGCTGACAGTGCGGGGCGCGACCCTCGGCCGGTGGCTGTTGGAGGCATCCGCCGAGAGGCGGGCATCGGACTCGGTCGCCGCGACGCTGATCGCGCTTGCGTTCAAGGACCAGTTCGACGTGGCCGCTACATACGACCTCGGCGAGCTGGCCACCGCCGTGAAGCACGCGGTGCAGCCCGGCAAGGTCGGCACCGTCCTCATCCGCCCCTAGTAGCCGCTGCTATCAAGGGCGGAGTCCTGCGTCCGGGAGCTGGCGCTCTCTTTCGCCGGAGTCAGCGAGTCGCGTCCGTTCGCCCCGGACCGCGTGGTGTTCAAGACAGAGGCGAACAACAAGGTGTTTGCCATCCTCAGTGGCCATGAGTTCCCGGACGACCAGGTGACAGTCAAGGCCGATCCGGAGCGGTCACCGAGTTGCAGCACCGCTTCGAGGCAGTGCACCCGGCGTACAAGCTGAACAAGCTGAACAAGCGATACTGGGTCAACATTTCGTTGACTGGTGATCTCCCGGACGAACTGATTCGGGAGCTGATAGAGGACAGCCACGACCTGGTCGCACCATGAGCCCCCGGGCGTCCAGGTGCATAAATCGCCGACGCTGCGCGGCAGGAGCGTCGACCGCTGGATGTCACACACCTCCCTCGGCAGGCAGACATCCGACGTCGCCGCCGCGAAGATGCGCGATGGCGGCCAAGGACCAGGGCTCGGCGACCTGGCAGAGGCCGTGCAACACACGCAACGGCCCGGCAAGGTCGGCACCGTCCTCATCCGCCCCTGGGTAGGCGCCCCTGCGCTGCTGCTGATCGTCCTGTTCGTAGAGGGCTTGGGCGCAATGGCCAGGCGACGCCCGTGAAAACCCAAGGGCCGTCCAGAATAGGATCGGGTCACGGCGCTGAACGGTCCTCCAGCCGATCCGGCGCCGGCTCGTTCGTGGACACGCGGGGAAGAAGGGCCAAGGCCTGCTCGGCAGCCCCGATGACAACCTCCGCCGCGGCTCCCGCCCTGCCCAGGGCCTCCAGTCCCCTCAGCACGGCAAGGAGAAGGCTTGCGAGCCCGTCCGTGTCCGCTTCGGCATCCAGCGAGCCCTCCTCCTGGGCCCGGGCGAGGCAGTCCGACAGCTCGCTGTGCATTCCGCGGACAGTGGCAGCAATCCGCTCGGCGACGGTCTGGTCGACTGCGGCGAGTTCCGTGGCGCTCCTGGCCATCATGCAGCCGCGCCGCTCCACGTCCCTGCTGATCGCTTCGGAGATGTCGCATACAAGGCTCTCCAGCTGCGGGAGGGCCGGTCCCGGGCCGCGCAGAGCCGAACGCCAGGCTTCGATCGCTTCACTGTTGTAGCTGTCCAGAGCCTGCAGGAACAGGGCGTGTTTGTCTCCGAAGGCCCCGTACAAGCTTCCGCGTCCCAAGCCTGTTACGGCGCTCAGATCGTCGATGGAGGTTCGGTCGTAACCGTGGGACCAGAACTGGTCGCGAGCAGCCCGCACAACCTCCTCGTCGTCAAACTGCCGAGGCCGGGCCATGAGAAAACTGTACGCCGTGTGCGAGGCATTACGGGGAGAAGGCAGGGCAGTACGAGCCTGTTTCGAGGCTTGTGAAACCGGCTCGCCCGGCCAAGCCTGTTGCTGCCCGCCCGCTCGCCCTCAGAAGGGGACCCCAGGCAGCCAGAGCGTCACCACCCCCGCCGGAATGCGGACCCGGCCATCTGCCAGGCCCTGCCCGCCTACCTCCGCGACACCCTCACCTGACCCCGGCGACACCTATGTCAGAGACCCTGTCATTGCCGTCTCCCCCGCCCGGGGCCGGATGGTCTCGCGTGCGCTTCTCGTACGGAACGCGTCGGTAGTGGAGGGGCACAGCACCCACAGAGCGCCAGCTAGAGGAGTCCGTGCCCGAGGGCAGGGCCCCGGTGGGTGTCGGGCCTGCGCCGGGGGGGAAGGGGCGGCACCTACCGCCGTCAGGATTCGGCGGCGGACACGTGACAAGCCAACTCGATGGCCAGGCGGCGCATGACCGTGCGGTTGGCGTGCCGCATCGTGGCCCGTACCAGGGGGGCCAGCAGCCGGTCGGCGAGCGGGGCGCGTACCCACGTGTACGTGAACGATACGCGGGCCCCGTCGGCGGGCAGCGGTTCGATGGTGTAGGTGCCGCGGCCCTGCCGTCGGCCGGCCGCGCTGACGTTGCGTTCGACGATCCGCCGAGGGGCCTCGGCCTCGACGACATCGATGGTGACGTCGGTCTTCGTGCCGCCCAGCGCAGCGGTGACCGTGGCGCACGATCCGATGCCCCTGGCGGGGCCGGTGTAGCGCCAGTTGGTCAGGTAATGGTCGGTGAACCGCTCGTGGTTCGCCATGACGTCGAGGAAGCCGTAGACCTGCTCGGGAGTCTGAGGTACGTCGATCGACACGATGACAGACTTCATGTACCACACGGTACATGCGCCATGTACCGATTGGTACAGTCGTGACGTGGTGACCATGGACGACTCGCATCCCGAGGGCGAGGCCGAGCAAGGCGCGCACGGGGCTCGGCGCGCACAACTGGTGGACGCGGCTGTCGATCACGTCGCGGCACACGGCATCGCGGACCTGAGCCTGCGCAGGCTGGGCGCCGCGATCGGCGTCAGCCACCGCATGCTGATCCACTACTTCGGCTCCAAGGAACAGCTGCTCGTTGAGATCGTCCGGACGTCGGAGCGACGCCAGCGCGACGTGCTGTCCCAGCTCCGCATGGAGCCCGGTCTCTCACCCGCCGATGTCGCGCGGCTGCTGTGGCGGCAGCTCACGGCCCCTCGGCTGGCCGGTCAGGAGCGGCTCTTCTTCGAAATCTGCGGGCACGCGCTGCGCGGCCGCCCCGAGGCCGCCCCGGTCCTCGAAGGGCTGGTGACGGACTGGCTGGAGCCGCTCGTGGCCGCCGAGGTCGGGGCGGGGGCGGACCCTGCCGTGGCCCGGAACCGGGCCAGGCTGGGACTCGCCGCCGTCCGCGGCCTGCTGCTGGACCTGCTCGCCACCGGTGACCGCGCCGGCGTCGACGCCGCAATGGAGGAGTTCCTCCGGCTGTACTACGGCTCAGAGTGAGGAGATCACCGATCAGGCCTCGAGGTTTGCGGACCGGGAGGACTTCGACGACCCGACGGGCCGGGGGACGATGCGCGGGCCGTTGGAATGTCGGCCCCACAGCAACAGCCCGATGCTGACCGCCACCAACACGGCGAACACCGGCCAGATCACCCACGCCTGCGCCGCCCAGCCAGGCACCGCCGCACTGGCGTAGTTGGTCACCGGCCCCAGCACAGCCGCCACCACTGCGGCTGCTCCCGCTACCGCCGACCCGGCCCACGCACCCCGTCTACGCCCCATGGTCTGCTACCCCCCGTCCACCGACACCAGGATGCTCCCGCCTGGATCACGTCCATGGAAGGTTGCGGGTGGTCACGACGCGGGCGACGGTGTTGCTCCGGTTCAGCGGCCGGATGCGGAGCCTGCTGCTTGAACGCCATCATCCGCCGCCCGGCGCGGCCCGGGCACCAGGGCAGGCAGCAGCTTGAGCCGCTTGTCCATGTGAGGTAGGTGGTCCAGTGCGTGCTACGCCCGCATCCAGGTGGCGAAAGCGTCGACGAGACCGGTGTAGAACGCCTCGCCGGGCACTGAGCCGGGATTCTTGCTGGCGTCATAGAAGGCGACATTGGTGAAGCTGGCTGAGGTGGAGGCGTTGAGGTTCTTGTAGAAGGCGAGCTTTCCCCTGCCGAATCCGACGAACAGCCAGAACACACCGAGGGACGCGGTGTTTTGCAGCAGTGAGCGGACTTCGGCCTTGTCCCATGGTTCGTCGCCGACCTGGGTCACGATGAAGGCCGGCTCGCGGGCACCCGATTCTTGGTAGTGGCTGACGGCGCGGCGCATCGCCTCTGCTACGTTGCCCCAGCCCCAGTCGACTTGGGTGTGGAGTTGGCCAATGCGGCCTCGGTAGTTGTCCAGCCGGATTTCCTCCAGGAACGGCTCTTCTCCGCTGGAGAAGACCACGGGCACGGTGCCGTCGTCATCAAGGTTCGCTGACAGGGCCAGTACACGCTCGGCAAAGGCCTGGACTGCAAATGACTCGTACAGCTCTTCCATGTGCCAGTCGTGGTCCAGGATCAGGTACACGGCTGCCCGCCGGCCCGAGATGCCTCGGTCCACGAGAGCCTGGCCGGCCTGTCGTGCGGGTGCCAGAAGGCTAGGTGCCTGCCGTTCCACCTTCGTCAGATCCACTACGTTGCGCCCAGACGTGACACGCCTCTGGGTTGAAAGCGGCCCGGCCGGTGCGGCAGCCGGTTCCGGGTCGACGTCAACGCCGTAGTCGGTGGCCAGTCCGGCCAGGCCAGAGGCGTATCCCTGCCCCACGGCGCGGATCTTCCAGCTTTCACCTCGCCGGTACAGTTCCGCCAGGACCACGACCGTCTCCCCCGAGGCGAAGTCCGGGGCGAGAAACGACAAGGCTGGCGCGCCGTCCTGTGCGATCGTCAATTGCGGTGCGCGGGTGAAGACCGCTCCCGCGCGTGCGGGGAGCAGTTCAGGTGGACGCGGATGCGCGAGGCATACCCAGGACCATCCCCGCGCGCGGGGATGGCAGTCTTCTATGGCGAGAGGGACAACTTTCCGTTCTGACCTGGTGGCCGCCCAGACTTCGAACTAGGCCGACGAACGGCTCCGCCCGCGGCAATCGATGGGCCCCTGCAGCGACGGATCTCCTACTGTCCCCGGCGACGGCGCCAGAAGTCACGCGCGCTCGATGACTGAGCCCACATAGTGAATCTTGCTGCAGCGGCGACAGCGATGATCAGGAGCACAGGAACAACTCCGTTCACTTCGCTCTCCCCCCTCTCCATCAGGCTCCAACGTCGGGTTGGACGTAGGTCTCGGCCCCGGGCACCGCGAAGTTCAGTGTGCCCCGTCGACCGCGGTCAAAGCCTGCGCGGCTGGTGAGGGGGCAGCTCTTCTGATTCCAGCCGGAGCCAGCGCAGTCAGGGGCAGGGACTCGAACATCTGCCTGCTTCAGGAGGCCTCACTGGCCGCCGGGCCCCCTGATTTTCGTAGCGAGGACAGGATCTGAACCTGCGGCCTCTGGGTTATGAGCCCAACGAGCCACCGAGCTGCTCCACTCCGCGTCGGTGGTGCCACTCTAAACGGGGCGTTCTGGGCCAGCGGGACGTCAGTCGCGGACGATATTCTCCGCCTGAGGGGGCCCTTCAGCAGGCATCGCGCCATGAACATACCGCTCGAGGGGATGCGCGAACCCGGTGAGGGCCCGGCACGCCGACAGCACCCGGCTCCGGGCCCTCAGTTGTCGCACGCACGCGGCGAGAATTCGGCTCCGCCGCACTACGCGTGCACACGGCGCGGCACAGAGACCTCCACCGCCCTCGTACGTCCCGCGCCCTCACCGGGGAACTGCAAGACGGTGTCCGGCCGGCAGAACTCCCACGCCCGGAAAAACTTCCCCTCGCCGGTGAGCGCCTGGTACGCCCCGTCGGCGCTGACCGGGCAGGCGGCATGGTGCACGCAAGCCCCCAGCGGATGCCCGGCATGCGGCTGCTCCTCCACAAGGAACCCGCCCTCCCGCTCCGCGGCCGGGGGCCAAGGACCGGCAACGATCGCGGCTGCTGCGACGGCAGCCGCCGGCCGTCGGGCGCCCGCTTCTCCGCC
The DNA here is from genome assembly GCF_900105245.1 of Streptomyces sp. 1222.5. Classification (NCBI taxonomy): domain Bacteria; kingdom Bacillati; phylum Actinomycetota; class Actinomycetes; order Kitasatosporales; family Streptomycetaceae; genus Streptomyces; species Streptomyces sp. 1222.5. The sequence continues at coordinate 1,892,686 of NZ_FNSZ01000001.1, forward strand.
GCGGCGAGCGCCTGCCCGACCGCGCTGATCTGCAGTCGAAGATAAATCGTCACGGTCTCGGTCTCCGCAAGCCGCTGATCGAGATACGCCAGGATTGCTCGCAGACGCGGAGGTATCATTCTTGATTAACCGGCGGCATCAAACTATCGGCCGAGTCCGCAAATTCAACCAGCCCTTCTCCCGAAACGACAAGAGGCATTACCCCGCCAACATCGGATACGAGCCATCCCACGACATCTTCTGTAGTCACACCGTCATCTTCGTCATCCCACCTCGCGCGCCATCCGCCACCGGGTAGGACTCCGACTACACGCCCCGCTCGCTCGAGGCGACTGAAGTCAGAGAAGGAGGTGACTGGCCTTAGAGTTCCTGCTGCGGTATCAACGACGAGAGCAGCCCCGGTTACAGGGTCCCACGCTTCCACGTCACGCATTCGGGCCATTTCTCCGCCTTCGACGCCAGAGAAGTATGCGGTCCAGCCGGTCTTGTTGAAGTATTTCATAGAACTTACCACTCCTCGAATTACATCAGGCCGCGCCTTCAGGGAAGGGCTCCGCCGCACCCTTGAGTCTGGCGGAGCCCAAATCCACGTTACCTGACCTTAATTGAACATTTGGTTGATCGGATGTGCCGTGCGAAGCGTTCCATCCTCGTTGACTATCACGCGAATGCCCGACGCGTCGTGACCGCCGTCATTCTCGCTCAAAGTCCCGATCCTCCTTCCGAAATCGTATTCGTAAACCGTTCCCGTTCTCGGATTTCCGTTTTTGTCTGGAGTGTTGGGGGTGCCGCGGCCGCGTTGTACCGTCTCAGCTAGGAGCTTCTTTGAAGCGTGCCCGCAGGGAATCCCCCAGGACGCTGAGGAACATGGCCCGGTGCCGGTCGTCGGGGGCGACTGCTTCCACCGCCGAACGCCCGACCGTCACGGCTTCCTCCAGGTCGACCGTGGCGCCGCGCCTCTCGTACCGGATCCGCAGGGTGTTCCCGAGGTTGCTGAGGTACATGGCGCGGTACGGGCTGCCGGCGGGTGTGGCCCGGACGGCCCGGCGGCCGACCGTGACGGCTTCGTCGATGTCGGCCTCGGCACCGAATGCACCGAACCGTGTTCCGAGGGCGTTCCCGAGGTTGCTGAGGTACATGGAGCGGTAGGGGGCGTCGGCGGCTGCGGCCTGAACGGCCCGGCGGCCGACCGCGACGGCTTCGTCGATGTCGGCCTCGGCAGCGAACCTGCCGAACCGCAGGCGTAGGGAATTGCCCAGGTTGCTGAGGTACGCGGCGCAGTCGGGATGGTCGGGGGGCACCGCTTCCACCGCCTGCCGGCCGACCGCGACGGCCTCGTCGATGTCGGCCACGGCGCCGCCCCTCTCGAAGCGGGTCCCCAGCGCGGCCCCGAGCCGGGCGAGACACTCCGCGCGTTCGTAGGGATCGCCGGTGAGGGCTGCTCGGAGGTCCTGGCGGCTGACCGCGACTGCCTCGTCCAGGTCCGGTACGGCGGCGGCCGCCCCGGACGGGGGCTGCACCGTTCGGCCCCGACCGTGGGGCGCCGCTCGGCCCCGACCGGCTTCGGCACGCATCCGAAGCGCTCTGAGCAGGTCCAGCACGCTCTGCCGTTCAGGCACCCGATCCCCCACCTACCTGCGTTCCGATCGCATCGAGGCTAGCGCCGACGCCGCCTCGGACACGGGGTATTCCGCCGATTGCGCCGTAACACGGTCACTGCCGTGGGGTCAGGTGCCGGCGTGCAGGTGGGCGCCCCAGACGGAGGGTGCGAGGGGGAGTTGGCGACGCAGGTCGCGGACCGTGGCGTGGAGTGCGTGCGCGGCCCGTTCGGTGTCGACCTCCTTCGTGCTGTCGGTGAGATGGGAGTAGAAAGTGTCGGCGATGTCGGCTGCGTACCCGTCGTCGATCTCCCAGAGGGTGCCGATGACGTGGGCGAACCCGGCGAGCTGGAAGGCGGCGGTCAGGTGGATGGACTCGTCGAGCAGGTCCTGGTTCCGGGCCAGGGTGGTGGAGCAGGCTGACAGGTAGGCCAAGCGGGCGTGGTCGAGGTTGACCGGGGCGAGGCTCGCGACGGTGAGCGGCGCGTCCTGCCAGTCGTGCAGGAGCAGCATGCTCCGGGAGGGGTCGGTGGGGTGGCTCGAGCCGTGACAGGCGAAGTGCGCGATGGTGACCTCGGCGAGACGGGCGAAAACCGCGGACCGGGTAGGCATGCGATCGCTCGTATGGAAGCCGCCGGTGCCAGGGTCGGGCTCGGCGAGCAGTACCGGGTGGGGCAGGCGGGCCATGAGCTGCGTGGCTTCCCGGGTCGCTTCCGGTAGCCGGTCCCGGTGGTGCAGGCCGGGCGTCGAGGGCATGGCGACGACGAGGGCTCGTGCCTGGGCGGGTGGCGGCTGGGTGCGTGGGCGACGGGCGTATTTCAGCGCGGTGATGGTCGGGGTGTAGGAGGAAACGACCCGGTCCAGGGCTGTCCGAGTCCGGTAGCCGGCGTCATCGGGTCGGGTGTGGTGGCCGGCGGCGTGCAGGGGCAAGAGGCTGAGCAGACCGCCGGGCGCCCACCACACGCGAGGCCACGCCTGGCCGTCGGCGGGAGGCCCGTCGAAACCGAGCGCGGTGCAGGGTGAGACACGCCTGGTCGGCCAGGAACAGCAGGGTGGCCGTGTCGTCGCAGACGACGTGCCTCACCGTGCCGCCCTCCTTGGCGACCTCGGCCCGCTCGATCCAGTCCGGGTAGTGGTCCGGCGTGTTCTTCTGCATGAACCGGGGCCCGTCGACGCCGTCCGGATACCTCTCCAGCATCAGCGGACGGCCCCGGACGTGCGGCAGCAGCCAGGGCGCGACGGACCGGTAGTAGTCGGCGAGGTCGCCCTTGGTGTATTCCGCGACGCCCGCACCGCCCGGGAAGAGCACCTTGCCGGGCCGCTGGATCCGCACCGTGCGGCGGCCCGCCCGGACGGTCCTGGCGTCGCCGGGGCTCATCGCACGACCGCCTCCTCCACCAGCAGCTTGGCGGCCGCCGCGATACCGGCGGCGTCGATGCCGGCCGCGTGCAACTGCTCGTCCGGGGCGGCCGATCCCGGCATCACGCGCACCGCGAGCCGGACCAGCCGGGGTACGGGCCCGCCGTCGGCGAACGCCTCCGCCACGGCGTCCCCGAGGCCGCCCTCCGGGTGGTGGTCCTCGACGGTGAGCAGGCAGCCGGTCTCCTGCGCCGCCCGGCGCAGGGTCTCCGCGTCCACGGGCTTCACGGAGTACAGGTCGACGACCCGCACCCGGATGCCGTCCTCGGCCAGCCGGTCGGCGGCGGCCAGCGCCTCGGGCACGGTGACCCCGGCCGCGACGACGGTCAGCCGGTCGTCCTCCGAGGAGCGCAGCGTCTTGCTGCCGCCGACCGGGAACTCCTCGTCGGGACCGTAGACGACCGGGCTCTTGCCCCGGGAGGTGCGCAGGTAGCGGACGCCGTCGAGGCCGGCCATCGCGCCGACCAGCCTGGCGGTCTGGTTGGCGTCGCACGGGTACAGCACGGTCGAGCCGTACACGGCGCGGAACATCGCCAGGTCCTCCAGGCCCATCTGCGAGGGCCCGTCCTGCCCGATGGAGACACCGGCGTGCGAGCCGACCAGGTTGAGACCGGAGCCGCTGATGGAGGCCATGCGCACGAAATCGTAGGCACGGCTGAGGAACGCGGCGAACGTGGAGGCGAACGGCACCCAGCCGCGCGCGGCCATGCCGACCGCCGCGGCGACGAGCTGCTGCTCGGCGATGTAGCACTCGAAGAACCGGTCGGGGTGGGCCTTGGCGAACTCCTCGGTCCGGGTGGAGTCGCCGACCTCACCGTCCAGGGCGACGACGTCGCCGCGGGCGCTGCCGAGCGCGGCGAGGGCCGCTCCGAAGGCGTCGCGGGTGGCGACCTCGTCCCCCAGGTCGTAGCGCGGGAGCTGGAGGACCTCGGTGGTGGCCGAGCGCAGCACGGCGGCGGCCGGCGGCTCGCTGACGCGGACGTGCAGGTCGCGCGGTCCGCCGAGTTCGGCGATGGCCTCCTCGGCCTCCGGCAGGGGCTTGCCGTGCAGTCCCTCACGGTCCTCGACGGCCGCCACGCCCTTGCCCTTGAGGGTGCGGGCGAGGATCACGGTGGGCTGTCCGGTGGTGGACAGCGCCTCTCCGTACGCTCGGTCGATCTTGTCGACGTCGTGCCCGTCGATCTCGACGGTGTGCCAGCCGAAGGCCTGGAAGCGGCGGGCGTAGGCGTCCAGGTCGTGGCCGTGCCGGGTGGGGCCGCGCTGGCCGAGCCGGTTGACGTCGACGATCGCGGTCAGGTTGTCCAGGTTCTCGTAGCCGGCGTGCTCGGCGGCCTCCCACACCGATCCCTCCGCCAGTTCGCTGTCGCCGCACAGCACCCACACCCGGTAGTCGACGCGGTCCAGCCGCTTCCCGGCGAGGGCGATGCCCACTCCGACCGGGAGGCCCTGGCCAAGGGAACCGGTGGCCGTCTCCACCCAGGGCAGGCGCCGGGGGGTGGGGTGGCCCTCCAGCCGGCTGCCGAGCTTGCGGAAGGTCATCATCTCGCCGTCCTCGACGGCGCCGGCGGCCTTGTAGGCGGCGTACAGCAGCGGCGAGGCGTGGCCCTTGGACAGGACGAAGCGGTCGTTGGCGGGGTGTTCGGGACGCTCGAAGTCGTAGCGCAGATGGTTCGCCAGCAGGACCGCCATCAGGTCGGCCGCGGACATCGAGGACGTGGGATGCCCGGACCCCGCGGCGGCGGCCGCCCGTACGCTGTCGACGCGCAACTGCTGTCCCAGTTCGGCGAGTTCGGCGGTGTTCATGTGTCTCCTCGGTCTCCTTGCGCAGAGTCGTCGGGATGGGGGCGGTCCACCGGGTCAGGGGGATCGGTCCGCCTGACCGGGCCGGGGGCGGGGTGGCCGGGCGCGGTGTGCTCCGGCCTGCTCCCGGCGGGCTCCGCGCCCGGCTGGTTCTTCGCCGGTTCACCGCCCGGCTGGTTCTTCGCGGGCTCGCCGCCCGGCTGGTTCTTCGCCGGCTCGGTGCTCCGGCGGTACGGCTGCTTCGTCATGGGGTCGCCTCCTTGCCGTCCGGTCCGGTACCGGACGCCGGCGGCGCCCCGGTGTCCGGGCCCTTCGCGGTCCGCTCCCCCGTGCGGTCCGGTCCGCCCGGTACCCGCGCCAGCTCGGGTGAAGCCGTGTCGAGGGGTACCGACCACGCCCGTACGAGCCCGAGCTGGACGCCCTGGCGCGGCAGTACGGCGTCCAGCAGCCAGTCGGCGGCGACCCGCACGCGGTTGCCGGGCAGCGACGCCAGGTGGTAGCCGCGGGTGACCGCGCCGGCCGCCGCGCCGGACAGCGGGACGCCGAAGGGGTTGGCTGCGGCCCGGATCCCGCCCAGGTCGACGGCGAAGCCGAGGTCGCGATGGCGGTAGGGGCGCCGTCGCCGGCCGAGGCCGAGCGAGGCGGCCACGTTCTCCCCGGCCACCCGGCCCTGCCGCCAGGCGTGCTGGGCCGTCATCGACGTGAACTGCCCGGGCCGTTGCAGATCCGGTACGGCGGCCGCGTCCCCGCAGGCGAACACCTCGGGGCGGCCCGGCACCTGCAGATACGGGTCCACGATCAGCCGGCCCCGCTCCAGCGGCTGCCCGACGGCCTCCACCAGGGGATCGGGCCGCACGCCCACGCACCACACCAGCGTCCGGGACGGGACGAACTCCCCGTCCGTGAGCAGCACCCCGTCGCGCGTGGCCTCCTTCACCGACGTCCCCATCCGTACGTCCACGCCCCGCGCCCGCAGGACGCGGTCGGCCGTGCGGGACAGCCGCTCGTCCATCTCCGGCAGTACCCGGGGCGCCACGTCCAGCAGGATCCAGCGCGGGCGCACACCGGCCGGCAGCGGGCTGCGGCGGGCCAGCTGGTCGGTGAGCATCTTCAGGTGGGCGGCCACCTCGGTGCCGGTGTACCCGGCGCCGACCACGACGAAGGTGCACCGGGCCGCGCTGGTGGCCAGGTCGTCGTCCGCCGCGGCCAGTTCCACCTGCCGGGTCACGTGGTCGCGCAGGTAGAGCGCCTCGGGCAGCCCGCGGAAGCCGTGCGCGTGCTCGGCGACCCCGGGGATGGGCAGCAGCTTGTTCACGCTGCCGACGGCCAGCACCAGGCGCTCGTAGCCGAGGGTGCCCGTGCCGCCCTCCGGATCGGTGTAGTGGACGGTCTGCGCGTCGAGGTCGACGCGGCCGGCCTCGCCGAGCACCGTCCGCACCCCGCGCAGGGTGTCGGGCAGCGACACGGTGACCCTGCGGGCCTCCAGGACGCCGGCGGCGACCTGGGGCAGCAGGGGCAGGTACAGGAAGTAGTCGGTCGGGTTCAGCAGGGTGATCTCGGCCCGGTTCCGGGTCAGGCGGGCCAGGGTGCGGGCAGCCCGGTACCCGGCGAATCCGGCGCCGACGATCACGACGCGAGGTCGACTCACGGTGCGCCTCCGGCAGTGTGGCTCGTCCCAGGTTTTCCGCGTAACCGGGGCCGGTGCACCCAAACGCAGGACGGGTCACCCGTACGCCGGTCGGAGCACCCGAACGCCGTCCCGCGGGGGCCCTCCACGCCCGGCCGCGGCGGCGTTTCGCCCGGTCGCGTCCGGTTACCCGGCCCGGGACCGTTCGAAGACCCCCTGCCGGCGCTCCCGCGGAGGTGCCCCCCATGCCCGAGTACGGCTATTTCCTGGCGACCGAGGAACACGACCCCGCCGAACTCGTCGAACAGGCCCGGATGGCCGAACAGGCCGGCTTCCAGGCGCTGTGGATCTCCGATCACTTCCACCCGTGGAACGACGCGCAGGGACAGAGCCCCTTCGTGTGGTCGGTGATCGGCGCGCTGTCCGAGGCGGTGTCCCTGCCCATCGAGACGGCGGTGACCTGCCCGACCGTGCGGATGCACCCGGCGGTGGTGGCGCAGGCCGCGGCGACGAGCGCGGTGATGACCGAGGGCCGGTTCCGGCTCGGCGTCGGCACCGGTGAGGCGCTGAACGAGCACATCCTGGGCGACCGGTGGCCGCCGCTGCACGTACGCCTGGAGATGCTGGAGGAGTCGATCCAGGTGATGCGCCGGCTGTTCACGGGCGAGGAGGTCGACCACCACGGGAAGCACTACACGGTGGAGAACGCCCGCCTCTACACCGTCCCCGACGAACCCGTGCCGATCGACATCTCCGGCTTCGGCCCGAAGGCCACCTCCCTCGCCGCCCGGGTGGGCGACGGCTACATCACGATGATGCCGGAGGAGGAGATGGTCACCAAGTACCGCAAGGGCGGCGGCGGGACCAAGCTGGTCAGCGGCGGCACCAAGGTCTGCTACGGCACGGACCGCGACGACTGCGTCCGTACGGTGCACGGGCTCTGGTACAACGAGCTGCTGCCCGGCGAGATGGGCCAGGTGCTGCCCTCGCCACGGCACTTCGAGCAGCTGCACGAGCTGGTCACCGAGGACATGGTGCGGGAGAACGTGGTGTGCGGGGACGACGCCGAGGAGCACGTGTCGGCGCTGCGGGCGTACGCGGACGCCGGGTTCGACCGGGTGTACGTAAACCAGATCGGGCCGGATCAGCGGGGATTCTTCGACTTCTACCGCACGAAGGTGCTGCCGCGGCTCGGCGAGTGAGGGGCGGTCACTCTTCGTCGCCGGGTGCGGGTCGTCGGTCGCTCGTCGCGCAGTTCCCCGCGCCCCTGAGTGAGGTTGGGCGGCCCGGCCTTGGCGAAAGGTGCCGGTGTTGCGCGAGAGGCCCCGGCCACTCCTTGTGGCCGGGGCCGTTCTTTTCCGGTGCTGTCCTGTTCGTCAGGCCCTGTGGTGGGGGCCGCCGGGGTCCGTGGGAGGCGGGGGCGGGGGTTCCGTCGGCATCGGCGGGTAGGGCATGCCGAGGCCGCTGGGCGGGCCGGGCTGCGGGGTGCCTCCGATCACGTGGTGCGGTGCGTGCGGCGTGTGGTGCTGCCCGTGGCCCGGGCGTGCGGCACCGCGCAGCAGGAAGGCCGCCACGCCCATGATCGCCGCGGTGATCAGCGCGGCCGCCCAGCCGGGGAGGCCGATCGCGAGGGCCAGGCCGACGGCCAGGGCCACCGCGGCGCCCGCGTAGAGCGCGGTGGCACCGGAGGCGGCGTAGAGCATGGCGGTGCGGCGTTGCTTGCGGCTCTGCTCGCGCAGTTCGTCGCGTACCGTCTCGCGTGCCACCTGTGCCAGCTCTTCGACAAGGTGCTTGTCCAGATGTTCCAGGTGATCCAAACGGTCCATGTCCTGCGTCTACCCGGTGGGAACGGCAGGTAACGCCCAGCACCCCGCGTCGCCGGTGCCGCCCCAACTAGGCTCGGACACATGGAGATTCTGGGCGCCTCGCTGCGCATCTGCGTCGACGACATCGATACCGCGATCCCGTTCTACGAGCGTCTGGCGGGCGGCAGAGCGCAGCGCTTCGACCGCGGCGGGGTCCAGGTCGCCGCGGTCGGCTCCTTCCTGCTGATGAGCGGCCCGGAAGCGGAGCTGGAGATCCTGCGCCGGGTGACCGCGACGATCGCCGTCAAGGACGTGGAGGAGGCCCACCGGCTGCTGACCGACCTCGGCGCCCGGGTCCTCGCCGGGCCGGTGCCGACGCCGGCGGGCCGCAACCTCCTCGCGATGCATCCCGACGGCTCGGTCTTCGAGTACGTCGACCAGCGGGGCTGACCCGGTCAGACCGGATCCGGCCGCATCCGGAAGTCGTGCCGGGCGGGCAGCGGCTCGTCGCTGAGGCGGGCCCACAGCCGGCCGATCACGTCCGCGCCCTCCCGGAGGTCGGCGACCTCGAAGCCCTCGTCGAAGACGGCCCTGGCCCGCGCGCTGCTGCCCTCGGCCAGCAGCAGTTCGGCGTGGAGCAGCCGGAACCGGCCACGCTGCCGTACGGCGGGCAGCAGCCGGTCCCACACGGCCCGTGCCTGCGCCGTGCGCCGGGCCCTGAGCAGTGCCTCGAGGGTCTCGCGGCCGAGCGCGGCGACGGCGGCCGTCCAGGTCTCGCCGTCGTCGCGGCGCTCGCGGCAGAGGTCGTCGAAGGCGTCCGCGTAGCGTTCGGCGGCCCGCTCGTGGTGCCCGGCCTCCTGGTCGGCGACGGCCAGGCAGCGCAGCAGGGGCCAGAGGGAGGGCGCCAGCGGCAGGGCGCGTTCCCAGCTGCGGACCGCCTGGGCGCGGTCGCCGGCGTGCCACTGGGCGACGCCGAGGTGGTACTCGGTGTGCGGGGTCGCCGGGGCCGTCTCCAGCATGTCCCGCCAGTGCGGCGCGACCAGGGTCTCACCGGGCGGCCGCACCCGGCGCGGCTCGGGCAGGGATCCGGTGCGCAGCAGCTCCCGCCAGGGCGCCTGCGCCTCGCCCAGGGCGGACTCGGGGAAGGGTGTGCCCGGCAGCTTCCAGTCGGCGCGCAGTACCTCGAGCGCGCCCCAGCCGGAGCCGACGGCCAGGATCTCCGCCGGTTCGGTGTCGGCGCACGGCTTCCAGACGGCGTACGCCTCCTCGACCCGGGTGCGGGGCAGTGCCGACGCGAGCCGCCGCTCCGCCCCCTGGACGGCCTCGGTCCACTCCCCGCCGGGCTGGGCGTCGAGCGGCCCGTACGCCTCCAGCCAGGACACCTCGCTCTCCGCCTCCAGCCGGACGTGCTCCAGCTGGGTGCGGGCGAGTCCGGCCTGGATCTCGCAGTAGCCGCCGGTGCCGGGCTCGGTCAGCCACTGCTGCCAGCGCCGGCCGCCGGGTCCGCCGCCCCACACGAAGAGCTTGCGGCCGCGCAGCACGTCGGTGGAGGTCTGCACCAGCCCGTGCCCGTCCGCGTCCAGCGCGGCGATCCAGCGGCGGCGGCCGTCCGGCACCTCGTAGAAGTAGTCGGCCGCGTACGGGCTGTTCGGCGGGTAGGTGCGGTCGACACCGTCGTACGTCGGGACGGGCACGCGGCGCAGCCGGCGCTCGTAGCCGAAGAACCAGGCCTCCTCGGCGGGGGCGAGGACCCTGACGTCCTCGGGGACGGCGATGTTGGACCACCAGTAGGTGGGCACCGGCCGCTCGTGGGGATTGCGGATCCGGGCGCCGACGTAGAGGAAGTCGGAGCCCTCCGGCAACCACAGGTCGACCTGGAAAGGCAGGTCGCGCAGCCGCTCCCACTCCCACAGGCGCAGCATCTCGCCGCCGTCGGGGGCGGGGACGCGGGCGGCGTGCAGCGGGGCGCAGGAAAGAGTGGTGTGGCCGGTGGCGCCGATGTTCCATTCGATGCCGCCGGAGTACCAGGCGCCGTTGAGGGCGAAGTTGGCGGGCTGGAACACCGGGTTGCGGTAGAGGAGTTCGCGTCCGGTGGGCAGGTGGAGCAGGGAGGCGATCCGGCCGCCGAGGCCCGGCAGGACGGTGGCGCGCAGCCGGTCGTTCTCGATGACCAGCGCCTCGACCGGCCGGGGTTCGCGGGTTCTGCCGTAACCGTCGCGGACACGGACCGGCAGTAGGCTGCCCAGCGGTTCGTGGCCTAGCTGGCGGGCCATGTCGCGGGGCATCTCCTCCCGATCCCGGTCGTCGATGCGGTGGACCTCGTCGAGCGGGCGCAGCGGGGGCAGCGGGTTGTCGGGCCCCAACCGCGCGGCGGGCAGGGTCAGTACCTCACGTCGGATCCTCGTCACGACGACCATGGAACCCGGCGGGGCGGGCCTCGGCCAGGGGAGCTGCCGGTCAGGATTGCGCAAAGGCGGCCACGACCAGGTCGGCCAGGAGCGCGCCCGCCGTGCCGTCGGGGTCCAGGTCGGGGTCGTAGATGGTGATGTTGAGGCCCACGCAGCGCGGTGCGGCGAGCAACGGGCGCAGCAGTAGCTCCAGTTCACCGGGCAGCAGGCCGTCCGGGTCGGGGCTGTCGACGGCCGGCATCACGGACGGGTCGAGGACGTCGGCGTCGAGGTGGACCCAGAAGCCGTCGAGTCCAGGTGCCCCGAAGGCCTCGACGGCGGCCCGGGCGACCGCGTCGGGGCTCTCGGCGCGGAGGTCGCCGACGGTGGCGACGGGCATCTTCAGCGCGGCGAGCTCGGCCGTGTCGTCGGTGTAGGCGTCACGGATGCCGAAGAACCGTACGTCCTCGTCCCTGAGGTAGGGACCGAGGCCCTCCAGGTCGCTCAGGTCGGCCTGGCCGCGGCCGGTGGCGATGGCGACCTCCTCGCCGCCCGCGGCGCCGATCCGGTCGGAGTTGCCCGGGTGCCGGAAGTCGTGCGAGGCGTCGACGGCGGCGAGCCCGTACCGGCCGATGCGGCGCAGGGCGAGGGAGGCACCGAGCTGGATCGAGCAGTCGCCGCCGAGGACGACGGGGAACTCCCCCGCGCGCACGTGGTGTTCGATGCGGTCGGCGAGCTTGACGGTGTACGCGGCGAGCGCGGTGGCGTTGAAGACGCCGTCGCCCTCCTGCCAGTCGCCGCGGTCGTAGCGCGGCGGTACGACCACCCCGCCCTCGCGGGCCCCGAGCCGTCGCGGGAGGCGCTGCTCCCTGAGGGCGCCGGCCAGCTTGTAGCAGCCCGGGACGGTGCCGGGAGCGGGTGGGCGCAGGCCCAGGTTGGAGGGGGCGTCGAGCACGACGAGTGTGCGCATGGCGGCCTTCCTGGGCGGGCGCTTCCTGGCGGGGTGTTCGGTGACCGGTCCTCCCCGGCGGCTCTTTGGTGACCGGTGACGGGATCAGCCGCCGGGGCGCATCTCGGCGGTGAGAGCCCAGCGTTCGTGGTCGCGCCAGGCACCGTCGATGTAGATCATCCGGGGCGAGAAGCCCTCCAGGCGGAAGCCGGCGCCCCGGGCCAGGGCGATGGAGGCGGTGTTCTCGGGCTGCGCGTTGATCTCGAGACGGTGCAGTCCCAGCGGCCCGAACGCGTACCCGATCACCAGGTCCAGGCCCTCCCGCATCAGCCCCCGTCCGGCGGCGTGGGCGAAGGCGCCGTAGCCGAGGGCGCCGCACTGGAAGCCGCCCCGGACGATGTTGTTGATGTTGATGAACCCGGCGAGGTCACCGCTGTCCTTCTCGCACACCAGGAACCCGGCCTTGGACGGGTCCTCGATCAGCCGGTCCGCGTAGGCCGCGTAGGCCTCGTCGGTGTCCGGCGGGAACAGCCACGGCCGGTGCAGGTCCTTGCTCTCCCGGGCCCGGGCGGTGAACTCGGGTCCGTCCTCGGCGGTGAAGTGGCGGACGGCCACGCGGGGGCCCTCGGCGAGGTGGCGGGGGGTGGAGTGGGGCATCCGGCCAGCCTACGGCGTCGCCGCCCGCGGTGCCCCGGGATTTCCCGGCCTCCGGCGCCGCGGGGCGTCGTACGGTCCCCGGCTCAGCGCAGGGCGGGCCGGTCCAGGGTCAGCGTGGCGGCGTCGGCGTCCAGTTCCGCCGTCGCCCCGAACGGGATCGTCAGGGCACCCGCGCAGTGGCCGAAGCCGAAGTCCTCCACCACCGGCACCCCGAGCACGCCGAGCCGGTCGGCCAGCAGGAAACGCACCTCCGCGTAGTCGGCGCAGTTCTCCCAGGAGCCGAGCAGGACCCCGCGGACGCCGTCCAGCCAGCCCGCGCGCAGGAGCTGGGTGAGGTAGCGGTCCAGCCGGTACGTCTCCTCGCCCACGTCCTCCAGGCACAGCAGTCCGCCGGCCGCCGAGGCGCGGGCGTTCGGGGTGCCGAGTTCCGCGGCGAGCAGGCACAGGCATCCGCCGAGGGTGACGCCCCGGGCCCGGCCGGGCACCAGGGCCGTGCCGCCGGACGCGATGGTGCGCACGGTCTCCGGGGCGAAGAGCGTGGCCCGCAGGTGCTCCTGGGCCCGGGTGTTCTTGACGAAGTCGATACCGGCCGCCATCGGCCCGTGCAGCGTGGCGAGCCCCAGGCGGGTGGCGAAGGCCTCGTGCAGGACGGTGATGTCGCTGAAGCCGACGAAGACCTTGGGCCCGGCCGTGCGCATCGCCTCCCAGTCGAGCAGGTCGACCATGCGCTGCACCCCGTACCCGCCGCGGGCGCACAGCACCGCGTCCACGGCGGGGTCGCACCACGCGTTCTGGAAGTCGGCGGCCCGGTCGGCGTCCGTGCCCGCCAGGTAGCCGAACTCGCGGTGCCGGTCCAGGACATGGGGTGCGACGACCGGGTCGAGGTCCCAGCCGCGAAGCACGTCGAGCCCGGCCTGGAGCCGCTCCTCGGGCACCGGCCCGCTGGGGGCGACGACGGCCACCCGGGCGCCGGGGGCGAGCCGGGCGGGCCGCAGCAGTTCTCTCACGTGCGCAAGCCCACCTTCGGGACCTCGGGGGTCGGCTTCAGCCCGAACACCTGGGCGTACAGGGACAGTTCCGCCTCCAGGGCGCGGATCATCGTCTCGGCCCGACGGAACCCGTGGCCCTCCCCGGCGAAGGTGAGGTAGGCGTGCGGTACGCCCCGGCCGTCGATGCGGGCGAGGAGGCGTTCGCACTGGGCGGGCGGGCAGATGACGTCGTCGAGGCCCTGGAGCAGCAGGAACGGCACGCCGATCCGGTCGGCGTGCGCGGTCGGCGAGCGTTCGGCGTAGCGGGCCGGCACCTCGGCGAGCGGGCCGATCAGCGACTCCAGGTAGCGGGACTCGAAGTCGTGGGTCTCCCCCGGCCCCCAGGTGGCCAGGTCCAGGACCGGATAGAGGATGGTGCCGCAGGCGTACAGGTCGGTGGTCGTCAGGGAGGAGGCCGTGGTCCAGCCGCCCGCGCTGCCGCCCCGGATCGCGAGGCGGGCGGGGTCGGCGGTGCCCTCGTCGGCGAGGGCACGGGCGACGGCCGCGCAGTCCTCGACGTCGACCACGCCCCACTGTTCGCGCAGCCGCTCGCGGTAGGCCCGGCCGTAGCCGGTGGAGCCGCCGTAGTTCACCTCGGCGACGCCGATGCCCCGAGAGGTGAAGTAGGCGATCTCCAGGTCCAGTACGAGCGGGACGCGGCTGGTGGGGCCGCCGTGCGCCCAGATGACGTACGGCGGCAGCTCGCCGTCGGGTGCGGTCCGTTCGGGGTGGTGCGGCGGATAGACGTGGGCATGCACCTCGCGCCCGTCCGGCCCGGTGAAGACCCGGATCTGCGGTTCGGGGTAGTACGCGGGGTCGACGGGGTCCTCGTGCGGGGCGCCGACCGGGCGGGCGCGTCCGCTCCTGGGGTCCAGCTCGATCACCTCGTAGGCGGTACGCGGGCTGGCGCCGACGGCGACGACCCGCTCCCCGTGCGCGGTGAGGCCGGCGGTGAACTCGGTCCAGGGTCCGGCGGCGTCGACGAGCTCGCCGGTCTCGGGGTCGAGTATCCCGAGTATCGTCGCGCCCTTGCCGTGCACGACCGCGATCAGCCCGCTGTCCAGCGGTGCGAACCAGCGCAGGCCGAGCTGCCAGAGCGCGCCGCCGAACTCCTCCTCGCGCGGACACAGCGCGGTGCCGTCGCGGTAGAGGTTCCACCAGCCGCTGCGGTCGCTCGCGTACAGGAGCCTGCCGTCCGCGTCCCATTCGACCTGGGCGACCGCTTCCCGGGGCCCGCCCGCGACGGTGCGCACGTCGCGCAGGGTGCCGTCGTCGGCGACCTCGGCGACGAGCAGCTCCGTGCCGTCCCAGGGCATCCGGGGGTGGTCCCAGGTGAGCCAGGCGGCCCGCCGGCCGTCGGGCGACAGCTTGGCCCCGGTGACGAACCGCTGCCGTTCGGGGGCGAGTTCGCGTACGGCGCCACGGTCGTCGGCGGCGGAGCCGTCGAGCGGTACGGCGGCGAGGACGCGCCGCACGTCGTCGGGTCCCTCGCCGGTGAACTCCTCCAGCACGCACCACACTTCGCCGCGTTCGAGGTGGATCTGCGGCTCGACCCAGCGAAGTCCGCCGCCCACCGGGGAGACCGGGGTCAGCGGGCGCGGCTCGCCGCCCGGCTCGAAGAGGTACAGCCGCTGGTCGGCGAAGTGCGTGAACACGGCGAGCGGCCGCCCGTCGCGCACCGCCCCGGACCAGGGGCGGCCACCGTACTCGATGACCCGGCTGCGCACGTTCCACGGCGCGGGCAGCACCGGCTCCTCGCCGCCGTCGGCCCGCCGCCGCACCAGTGCCCGGCGGCCGCCCTCGGCGGGCCGGGGTTCGGTCCACCAGATCTCGTCGCCGACGACCCCCACCCAGTCCGGCCGGCCGTCGTGCGCGGCGGCCAGCGCCGCGTCCACGGGCGAAGGCCACGATCCGTACGGTGACTTGAGCACCTCGTCCCCCATCGTCTACGCCGTCCGCAGGAAGCGGTCGAGCACCTGCACGCCGAAGTGCAGCGCCGTCACGGGCACCCGTTCGTCGACCCCGTGGAACAGCGCCTGGTAGTCGAGTCCCTCGGGCAGCTTCAGCGGGGCGAAACCGTACCCGGTGATGCCGAGCCGCGAGAACTGCTTGGCGTCCGTACCGCCGGACATGCAGTACGGCACCACGTGCCCCTCGGGCGCGAACTCCTCGACGGCGGCCCGCATCCTCGCGAAGGTCGGCGAGTCCACGGGGGCCTGGAGGGCCACCTCACGGTGCGCGAACTCCCAGCTCACGTCCGGGCCGACCAGCCGGTCGAGGGTGGCGCGGAACTCGTCCTCGGCGCCCGCCAGATAGCGGCCGTCGACGAAGGCGACCGCCTCGCCCGGGATGACGTTCAGCTTGTAACCGGCTTCCAGCATGGTCGGGTTGGCGCTGTTGCGGACGGTGGCCTCGACCAGCTTTCCGGCCGGGCCGAGCTTCTCCAGCAGCCGGTCCACGTCGGTGAAGTCCGGCTCGATGCCGTACAGCGTGGCCAGTTCGGCGAGCGCGGCGCGCACGGTCGGGGTCAGCCGGAGCGGCCACTCGTGCTCGCCGAGGCGGGTGACGGCGGCGGCGAGCCGGGTGACCGCGTTCTCGTTGTTGACCTTGGAGCCGTGCCCGGCCCGGCCGCGCGCGGTGAGCTTGAGCCAGCCGGTGCCCCGCTCCCCCGCCGCGATGGGGTAGATCTGCCGGCCGGCGCCGTCGTGGAAGGTGAACGCGCCGGACTCGCTGATGCCCTCGGTGCAGCCCTCGAACAGCTCCGGGTGCCGGTCGGCGAGGAACCCGGAGCCGTCCTCGGCGCTGGCCTCCTCGTCCGCGGTGAACGCGATGACGAGGTCCCGGCGGGGCCGTACGCCCTGCCGGGTCCAGGACCTCAGGACGGCCAGGATCATCGCGTCCATGTTCTTCATGTCGACGGCGCCCCGGCCCCACACCACCCCGTCGCGGACCTCGCCGGAGAAGGGCGGCACGCTCCAGTCGGCGGCCTCGGCCGGGACGACGTCCAGGTGGCCGTGGACCAGCAGCGCGTCGGCGGACGGGTCGGTGCCGGCGACCCGGGCGACGACATTGGTCCGGCCCGGGGTCCGCTCCAGCATCAGCGGTTCCAGACCGGCCCCGGCCAGCCGCTCGGCCGCGTACTCGGCGGCGGGCCGCTCCCGGCAGTCGCCGCCGCCCCGGTTGGTGGTGTCGATCCTGATCAGGCCTGAGGTGAACTGCACGACCTCGTCCAGGGCCTGCTGGTCAGCCATACTGCTCCTCCACGGCGGCAGAGACGATCGTGGTGACCGCCTTGAACGTCCTGATGCCCTCGTACATCCGGGCGCTGGTGTAGGCCACCTTCCGCTCCCCGATCCGGGCGACGCCGGGGACGACGGTCGCGGCCATCGCCAGGTGCTCCGCGTCGAACTCCAGGGCGATCGTGTGCGGCCCGGCGTGCACGGGCTCGGCGCGGACCGCCAGCCGTGCGGCCTCCTTGGCGGCGGCCCGGATGTCGGCCGCGGTGCGGGCCGGGGTGCGGCACACGGCCGCGTACCGCGACACATGGTCCTTCACGGCGACCTTCAGCGCTTCGGGCGCGTAGCCGAGCGCGTCCTCGCAGGCCACGTCGTCGCCGGTGACGAGCACGACGGGGACGCCGTACTCGGCGACGACGTGCGCGTTGAGCAGGCCCTCGCTGGCGCGGACGTCGTCCAGCCAGACCCCGGTCAGCTGGTTCGCCAGGTAGGTGTGGGCGAGGACGCCGTCCATGCCGGCGCCCGCGTGGTAGCCGATGAAGGCGATGCCGTCCACGTCACCGTGCTGGACGCCCTCCACCATGGACAGCGACTTGTGCCGCCCCGTGAGCATCTCGACCCGCTCGTCGAGTCGCTCCAGGAGCAGGTTGCGCATGGACCAGTGGGCCTCGTTGACGAGCACCTCGTCGGCACCGCCGTCGAAGAATCCCTGCGCGGCGGCGTTCACGTCGGAGGTGAACATCGACCGGCACCGCTCCCACTGCGGCGTCCCCGGCAGCACGTCGGCCGGCCAGGTGACGCCCGTGGCCCCCTCCATGTCGGCACTGATGAGGATCTTCATGCTGCGTCACGTTACGCGCCGACGGGCGCCCAGGCTACGACCCCGACCTCGCGAAACGACCGCCGCCGGCCGCTGCCGCGCCGGGCCCGGATCCCGAGGTGCCCGCCGCCGGTGGAGGGGCGGTACGACAGCGAACCGGTGGGGCGGCAGCGGCCGGAGAGGCGCTTTCCCCGGCGCACGGCTGCCGCCGCCGGCGGCGGTGCGCGGAGCGGGTGGCCGTGGCCGCCGCTCCGCGCACACCCGGCGCCGGTCCGGGCGTGGGGCCGGGTCAGGCGCCGGCGAGGACGAACCAGTGGGCCGGCAGGTCGATACGGGTGCCGTCCGCCAGGTTCTCGGTCTGCGGCAGGGCGGTCTCGCCCTCGGCGAGGATCTTCAGGCCGGCCTCGGTCAGCAGCCGGGGGATCTCCGCGTCGTCGGCGTCGGCGGGCTTGAGCCCGTGGTGGAAGACGCGCTGGAGCTTGGGACCCGGGCCGCCCGGATCGGACGCGGCGCGCTTGAGCACGTCCCGGGAGCCGGAGGTGAGCTCGACGACGAACGCACGGCCTTCGGCGCCGATGATCTCGGCGACGGCGGCGGCGACCGCGGGGCGGGCGGCCGGTTCGCTCTGGTGGATGACGGCCCGCATGTAGACGTTGCTGTCGCCGAGCCGCTCGTGCAGGGCGCGGACGGCGCCGGTGTCGGTGAGATCGAGCTGCTGGAACTCGACGGTACCGGCGTTCTCGGCTCGGCGGGCGTGCTCGACGGCGGCGTGCGAGAGGTCGACGCCCACGGCGCGCGCGAACCGGGTGGCCAGGTAGCGGGTCTGGGTGCCGTTGCCGCAGCCGAGGTCGACAATGGTGCGGGCGGGATCGGCGTGCGGCAGGAGGAGGGCGCTGTGGGGTCCGGCGCTGAGGGAGGGATCGGCGTCCCAGATCGCCTCGCCCCGGCCCTCGGAGGTCTCGCTCCAGTAACTCTCCCACGCGTTGCGATAGTTGTCCGAGACGTTCATGCGCTCTCCCCACAGTCGGTTCCGTGATCGGGATATCGCGTCGCTGTCTCATCGGGCAAGGGGTGGGGGACCACGTTCACCGGATGTACGGGATCCAGCGGAGTGGGGGCGTGCAACGGGTTGCCACACGCCCCCTGTTCAGCTATTGCCGGTGAGGTTCTGCTCGAACCAGACGGTCTTGCGGTGTCCGCTGGTGCTGGCGCCCCATTCCCTGGCGAGCCGGCTGACCACCCGCAGTCCGCGGCCGGACTCGTCGAGGGGGCCGGCGCCCAGCATGGCGGGCAGGGCGGGCTCGTCGTCGGTGACCTCGAACAGCAGCGCGTCGGTGCGGACCACGCGCAGCCCGATCCGGTCGCCCGGCGCGTGCCGCACGGCATTGGTGACGACCTCGCTGACCAGCAGCTCGGCCGTCTCCACCGCATGGGGCAGGCACCACTGGAGGAGCCGTTCGCGCACCAGGCGGCGGGCCCGGGGCACCGCGAGCGGCTCGGCGTCGAGCCGCCATTCGGCGACGTGGTCGTCGGGAATGCCGTTGAGGCGGGCCATGAGCAGGGCGACGTCGTCCTTGCGGCCGCCGCGCGTGTTGAGGGCGCGGATGATGGTGTCGCAGGCGTCGTCCATCGAGGCGGCCGGGTGCGCGGCTGACTCGCAGAGCGCGGCGAGGCCCTCGCCGATGTCGGAGCCGCGCACCTCGACCAGACCGTCGGTGCACAGCACCAGGCGGTCGCCGGGGGCGACCCGGATGCGGGTGGCCTCGAAGGGGACGCCACCGACGCCTATGGGGGCGCCGGTGGGCAGGTCGAGCAGATCGCTGCTGCCGTCCTCGGCGCGGACCAGGACCGGCGGGATGTGGCCCGCGTTGGCGAGGGTCAGCTCACCGCGGATCGGGTCGTAGACCGCGTACAGGCAGGTGGCGAGGTAGTTCTCGCCGAGCCGGCGGGCCAGGTCGTCGAGGTTGCGCAGCAGCTGGGCCGGCGGGGTCTCCATGGTGGCCATGGTCTGCACGGCGGTACGCAGCTGGCCCATCATCGCGGCCGAGTTCAGGCCGTGGCCCATGACGTCGCCGACCACGAGGGCGGTGCGCGAGCCGTGCAGCTTGATGGTGTCGAACCAGTCGCCGCCGATCCGGCCGAGCCGGGTTCCGGGCAGATAGCGGGTGGCGACGTCGCACCCGGCCATCCGCGGGGTCACCTGCGGCAGCATGCTGTCCTGGAGGGTGTCGGCGACGTTCTCCTGGTACGTGTACATGCGGGCGTTGTCGAGCACGAGGCCCGCGCGGGCGGCGAGTTCGGCGCCGGTGGTGCGGTCCATGTCGTCGAAGGCGGGGCGGTCGGGGCGGCGCATCAGCACCATGAAGCCGAGGACGACGTTGCGTGCCTTGAGCGGGACGATCAGCAGGGAGCGGCCGCCGATGAGCGGCCTGAGGTCGCGCTTCTCGAACTCCCCGGAGATGCGCTCGGACAGCTCCTCGGTGACCCTCGGGACGACGACGGGCTCGCCGGTGACCATGCACTTGTAGAACGGGGTGTGCTCGGGGAAGGCGAAGGCCTCGCCGACCGGCACGGTGTCGTCCCAGCGGCCCGGTTCGTCGTTGTGCTCGACCCAGACGCGGAACATCACGGTGCTCGCGTCGGGCGGTCCGTCCGGGAAACCCTCGCCCGCCAGGACCGCGGCGCGCAGGTGGGTGCCCGCGAAGTCCGCGAAACGGGGGACGGCGGCGCTGGTCACCTCGCGGATGGTCTCGCCGAGGTCGAGGGAGGTGCCGATGCCGGAGCTTACCTCGTTGAGGAACTCCAGCCGCTCGCGGACGGCGGCGTACTCCAGGTCCTGCTCGGCTCCGGCCGGGACCGGGGCGGCCGCCGCCCGCTCCCACGGCGCGACGGCCTCGACGCGGGCGCGTCCCGCACGGCGGGGCACACCCCAGTACGGCGTCACGGGCACCCGGTCGTACTGGCTGAACTCCAGGACGGGGTAGCCCAGTTCGAGGACCTGGGAGACGATGCGGCCGCTGAGCCCCGGCCCCATGTTGGGCAGGATCTCGGGCAGCCGCCGTTCGAGCTCGTCGAAGGCGGGCAGTTCGGTGTGGCGGGCGAAGCCGGGCGAGATGCGTTCGGCGGTCTCGTCGTCGTAGCCCCGCTCCTCACGGAGCCGGGTGGCGTCCGCGGCGAGCACGAGCAGCCGGAAGGAGCCGGGCCCGACCAGCGGGTAGGCCCACCAGAGCACGTCGAGCCGCTCACCGTCCGCCGGCTGCCCGTACGGGACGAGGCGGGCGCGGCCCGCCGTGGCGTACGAGGTCCGGCAGCCGAGCGAGGACTCCAGGTCGGGACCGAGGGCGTCGTACTCGTCGTAGGCGTCCGGCATCGGCTCGCCGTGCAGGTCGTCGGCGAGGGCGCCGGAGACCGGCAGCAGGTCGGCCGCGGAGCGCCCGACCGCGTCCTCCCGGCCCACACCGAACAGGCGCCCCGCACCGCTGCTCCAGTGGGAGACGAGGCCGTCGCGGTCGACGACGACCACGGCCAGCGGAATCCGGCCGGCCGCCGTGTCGCCGGTGTCGCGCCCGGGAGCTGTGTCCCGCTCGCTGCCACGGTCCATGGCCCAGGCCCTCTCTCCCCACGGCTGTTCGCAAACGATCTGTGCCGCCCGCCACTACGGTAAGGCGACGGCAGGTGGCGATGTGTGGCAATCCGGGAATTGGTGCCGCCCGATCGCACCGGCGCGCGGCCCCGTGCGCCGCTCAGTCCTCGTGCCCCAGTTGCAGGTCCCGTTCCGTGCGGCCACCGCCCGCGACCTGCAGCACCGTGGCGACCGGCGGGTAACCTGCGGCGATGACGGTGTACTCGCCGGAGGAGAGATCCACGAACCGGAACGTTCCGTCGGCTCCGGTGGTGAGGGTGTCGACGACGTTGCCCGCGGCGTCGAGGAGCGTCACGCGCGCGTCCTCCACCGCGCGGCCGCCGTGGGCCCGCACGGTGCCCTTCAGCACGGCGCCGCCCGCGAGTTCGACGTCCTGCCGGGTCTCCCGGGAGGCCTGCACGGTGACGGGCAGCGCGGCGGGCCGGAAGGCGGGGGCGCTGGCGGCCAGGGTGTACTCGCCGGCGACCAGTTCGGTGATGACGTAGCCGCCCTCCCGGCCGCTGCGGGTGGCGGCGACGACCTCGCCGTGGACGTTGGTCAGTGTGACGGTGGCGTCCCGCACGGGGCTGCCGTCGGCGGTGAGCACGCTGCCGGCCAGCCGCCCGGCGCCACCGAGGACGACGTCCAGTTCGACGGGCCGTTCGCCGACGGTGACGGAGACGGCCTGCGGCTGGTGGCCGCCGGCGGCGGCGATCAGCACGTACGCCCCGGAACCGGGGGTGCTGAGCGCGTACCGGCCGTCCTCGCCGCTCGCGCCCCGGCCGATCTGCTGTCCGGCGACGTCGATGAGGGTGAGGGCGGCGCGGGGCACCACGGTGCCGTCGGGGTGCTGCACGGTGCCGCAGACGGGGACGCCCGCGGTGTGGGGTGTGCGGGCCGTCGGGATCGGGGCGCCGGCGCTCAGGGTCTCGGGCTCGGTTTCGGCGGTGTGGTGGGACACCAGGGGTTTCTCCTTGAGGAAGAAGGCGATGAGCAGGCCGAGGGCGAGCACCGGGACCAGATAGAGGAAGATCCGGGGCATCGCGTCGGCGTAGGCGCGGATGTAGGCGTGGCGCAGGGCCGGGGGCAGCGCGTGGACGAGCTGCGGGGTGAGGGAGTCCGGGTCGGGCAGCCCGGCGCCCGCCCGCGGGGGCAGTTCCCTGCGCAGGGAGTCGGTGAGCCGGTCGGCGAAGAGGGTGCCGAAGACGGCCGCGCCGACGCTGCCGCCGATCTGCCGGAAGTAGTTGTTGGCGCTGGTGGCGGTGCCGAGGTCGGCGGGGCGCACGGAGTTCTGCACGGCGAGCACCAGGACGGGCATCACCAGGCCGATGCCGGCGCCGAGGACGGCCATCCAGATGCTGTAGTGCAGCCGGGGCGTGTCGGTCTCCAGCCGGGACAGCAGCCACATGCCGGTGGCGGAGACGGCGCCGCCGAGCACGGGGAAGATCTTGTAGCGCCCGGTGCGGCTGATGAGCTGCCCGCCGATGACCGAGGCGCCGACGATCCCGGCCATCATGGGCAGCATGAGCAGCCCGGAGCCGGTGGCGCTGGCCCCGTCCACCATCTGCAGGAAGGTCGGCAGATAGCTGGCCGCGCCGAACAGGGCCACGCCGATGACGAGGCCCACCAGGCCGCTGACGTTGAATACGGAGTCGCGGAACAGCCGCAGCGGGATGAGGGGTTCGGCCGCGAAGCGCTCGGCGACGAGGAAGAGGGCGACGGCGGCGACCGCGCCGGCCGCCAGGCCGAGGATCTGCCGGGAGTCCCAGGCGTACTCGGTGCCGCCCCAACTGGTGAGCAGGACCAGGCAGGTGGAGGCGGCTGCGAGCAGCAGCGCGCCGGGCACGTCGAGCCGTCCGCGCACCGCGGGCCTGGGGAGCTTGAGGACGACGGTGACGACGGCGAGGGTGACCAGGCCGAAGGGGACGTTGACGTAGAAGCACCAGCGCCAGGAGAGGTGGTCGGTGAAGTAGCCGCCGAGGAGCGGTCCGGCGACGGAGGCAAGGCCGAAGGCGGCGCCGATCAGGCCCATGTACCGGCCGCGTTCGCGGGGCGGCACGATGTCGGCGATGATCGCCTGCACGCCGATCATGAGCCCGCCCGCACCCACGCCCTGGACGGCGCGGAAGGCGATCAGCTGGTCCATGCTCTGCGCCCGGCCGGCGAGCGCGGAGCCGACGACGAAGACGGCGATGGCGAACTGGAAGACGCCCTTGCGGCCGACCAGGTCGCCGAGCTTGCCGTACAGCGGCAGGCCGATGGTGGAGGTGAGCAGATAGGCGGTGATCGCCCAGGACATCCTGTCCAGGCCGTGCAGTTCGCCGACGATCTTCGGCAGCGCGGTGGCGACGATCATCTGGTCCAGTGCCGCGAGGAGCAACGCGAGCATCAGCCCGACGAACACCAGCCGCACGCGGCGCGGCCCGAGTTCGGCCATGGTCGCGGCGGGTGGGGGCGCGGCGGTGACGGTGGCGGTCCCTCCGGCACCCGCGGCCCCCGCGGGACCCTCGGCCGCCCGGATCGCCTCCCCGGCGTCCGGTGCCGCGACCGGCTCGTGCTTCACCAGAGTCGACCCGCCCACGTACCGCTCCCCTCGTCGCACCTGTCACAATTCCCGCGTAAGGCGACAACTGCGAACAACTGCGGCGAGTTACGGCGCCACTGTGGAGGTGGCGGAGATCCACTCGAACCGGTGAAGGGACGCAACGCCCCTCCACCGGTGGGGGCTTGGCGCTACTTCTCGACCTCGGCGGCGAGGTTGGCGAGCACGGCGTCGTAGATGCGGCCGAGACCCTTGGGCGCGAAGGTCTTCTCGAAGAAGCCGCCGATGCCGCCGGCGCCCTTCCAGGTGGTGGTGACGACGACGCGGGAGCTGCCCTCGCCGGCGGGGGTGACCCGCCAGGTGGTGACCATGGAGGAGTTGCGGTCCTTCTCGACCAGCTCGCCGTCGGTGGGCTCGCTGACCTCCAGGAGGCAGTCGCGCACCCTCTTGCTGGTGGCCTGGAGCTTCCAGTGGACGAGGGTGCCCTCGCCGTCGCCGCCCTCGCGCACCTCGTACTCGCTGAAGTGCTCGGGCAGCAGCCGCTGCCGCGTGCCGCGGTAGTCGGCCAGGGCGTCGAACACCTTCTCCGCGTCCGCCGCGACGACCCGCTCCGTAGTGGCCTCGACCTGCGCCATTGCGTTCCTCCAGGACCTGTGTGCTCGCCGGTTGGGGCAAGCCAACCACCCCGGCGCCCGGCCGCCCAAATCGGGGGTCGCACGATCATGGGAACAGATGTTCTATTGTGGGCGCAGTCCTACCGAGGAGGCGTCATGCGCTGGGAGAACCTCACCGTGGAGTCCGGGGAGCCAGCCGAGCACGGCCGGGCGGCCGATCCCGCGCTGTTCGGCGCGGAGGCCGTGACCACCCGGACCTTCGACACCCCCGAGTTCCGCGGGATCACCTTCCACGAGGTCCGGGCCCGCTCCGTGCTGAACCGGGTGCCGGGCGCCTCGCGCATGCCGTTCGAGTGGACGGTCAATCCCTACCGGGGCTGCTCGCACGCGTGCGTCTACTGCTTCGCGCGGAAGACGCACAGCTACCTGGACCTGGACACCGGCATCGGCTTCGACACGCAGATCGTGGTCAAGGTGAACGCGCCCGACGTGCTGCGCCGTCAGCTCGGCTCCCGCCGCTGGACGGGCGATCACGTGGCGATGGGCACGAACGTGGACTGCTACCAGCGCGCCGAGGGCCGCTACCGGCTGATGCCGGGCATCATCTCCGCCCTCACCGAGCACGCGAACCCGTTCTCGATCCTCACCAAGGGCACCCTCATCCTGCGCGACCTGGAGCTGCTGACCCGGGCGGCCGAGGTGACCGACATCGGCGTCTCGGTCTCCGTCGGCTTCCTCGACACCGGGCTGTGGCGCACGGTGGAACCCGGCACCCCGGCGCCGGAGCGCCGGCTGGACGTCGTGCGCACCCTCGGGGAGCACGGCATCGGCTGCGGGGTCCTGATGGCACCGGTGATCCCGTTCCTGAGCGACGACCCCGCCCAATTGCGGTCGACGGTACGGGCGATAGCGGCGGCCGGGGCCACCTCCGTCACACCTCTGGCGCTGCACCTGCGGCCGGGCGCCCGGGAGTGGTTCATGGCCTGGCTCGGCCGGCATCACCCGCACCTGGTGCGCCGCTACGAGCGGCTGTACGCGGACGGCGCCTACGCGCCCAAGTGGTACCAGCGCCGGATCACCCGTCAGGTGCACGAGCTGGCGCGGGAGTACGGCATCGGGCCCACGCGCGCGGGCCTGGCCCGACGGATCCGCCCGGTGGAGCCGGAGCCGCGGGACGTGGCCGAGCCGACCCAACTCACCCTCATCTGAGAGCGTTCGAGGGCATCCCTCGGCCCATCCGGGTCAACTATGGCCGCGACGCGTTCTCCGGGTGGCCGATTCCGGGACGATCCGGCGAGAACCGTGATCCTCACGGCTCGCCGACACCTCCGTCCCGGGAGGACCCATGAGAGAACGCGCAGCCGTGCTGTGCGCAGCCGCGGCCGTGCTGGCGGGCTCGGTCGCGGCCGTCCCCGCCCACGCGGCCCGGACCGCGCCGGCGGCACCGGCCGCTCCGGCCGCGGAACCCGTCTGGAAGAAGTGCGCGACGAACGACTACCCGACGCTCCAGTGCGGGTCCCTGACGGTGCCGCTGGACCACGCGCAGCCGGCCGGCCGGCGGATCACCCTCGCCCTGTCCCGTGTCCCGCACACCGCGAAGACCTCCCAGGGCCCCCTGCTGGTCAACCCGGGCGGCCCCGGCGGCAGCGGGCTGACCCTCGCCGGGTTCGTCGCCTCGACGCTGCCCAAGGCCGTGGCGGCCCAGTACGACGTGATCGGTTTCGACCCGCGCGGGGTCGGCCGCAGCACCCCCGCTCTGGACTGCGTGCCGGGCCACTTCAAGCCGGTGCGCCCGGACACCGTGCCGGCCACGCCCGCGCTGGAACAGGCGAACGTGGAGCGCGCGAAGTCCTTCGCGGCCGCCTGCGGCCGCAAGTACGCCGACGTGCTGCCGTACGTCAACACGGTCAGCGCCGTCCAGGACATGGAGGCCATCCGCCGGGCCCTCGGCGCGGAGCGGATCAACTACTTCGGCTACTCGTACGGCACCTATCTCGGCGCGGTCTACGCCAAGCTGTACCCCGAGCGGGTCCGGCGTCTGGTGCTGGACTCGATCGTCGACCCGTCCGGCGTCTGGTACGACGACAACCTGGGCCAGGACTACGCCTTCGACGACCGCCACCGGGCGCTGATGGCGTGGATCGCCAAGTACGACGCCAGGTACAGGCTGGGCACGGACCCGGCGAAGGTCGAGGCGCAGTGGTACGCGATGCGGGCGGCCCTGGCGCGGACCCCGGCCGAGGGCCGGGTCGGGGCCTCCGAGCTGGAGGACACCTTCATCCCGGGCGGCTACTACGACGGCTACTGGCCCTACCTCGCCGAGGCGTTCGCGGCCTACGTCCACGACGGCAGGACCGGGCCACTGGTGGAGGCGTACGACAACTTCGCCACCGTGGACGGCTCGGGCGACAACGGCTACAGCGTCTACACGGCCGTGCAGTGCCGTGACACCTCCTGGCGGCGCACGTGGAGCCGGTGGAGCGCGGACACCTGGGCGGTGTACGGCAAGGCTCCCTTCATGGCCTGGAACAACGCCTGGTACAACGCGCCCTGCGCGTTCTGGCCGACGGCGGCGCTGAAGCCGGTGGACATCGCCAACACCGAGCTGCCGCCCGCGCTGCTGTTCCAGGCGACGCGGGACGCGGCCACCCCTTATCCGGGCGGTACGCGGGTCCACCGGCTGCTGACCGGCTCCCGCCTGGTGGTCGAGGACGGCGGCGGCAACCACGGCATCACACTCAGCGGCAACGCCTGCCTCGACGGGTATCTCGCCGCGTACCTGGCCGACGGCACGCTGCCGCACGGCACCGGCACGACCGACGCGGCCGACGCGGTCTGCCCGAAGTCGCCCGACCCCGAGCCGCTCACCGCGAAGGCGGCGTCGGTGTCGTCCCGCGGTTCGGCCCTGCACAGGCTGCTGGGCTTCCGCCGCTAACGCCCCCCGCCGGCCGGGGGCGTTGTCAGTGGGGTGGTCCACCATGGAGAGATGAGTGAACCGACCCGGATCTCCGCCCCCGCCGGGGTCGCCCCCGCGGCCCAGTACAGCCACGTGGTCTCGGCGACCGGCCGCTTCGTCGCCGTCTCCGGACAGCTCGCCCTGAACGAGGACGGCCACCTGGTCGGCAAGGACGATCCGGCGGCGCAGGCCCGCCAGGTGTTCGAGAACCTGCGGCGTTGTCTGGCCGCCGCGGGGGCCGGCTTCGAGGACGTCGTGAAGCTGACGTACTTCGTCACGGACCGGGCGCATCTGCCGGCGATCCGGGCGGCGCGCGCCGCGCACATACCCGACGACCGCCTGCCGGCGTCCTCCGCCGTGCAGGTGGCGGGTCTGGTGGCGCCGGAGTTCCTGATGGAGATCGAGGCGTTCGCGGTGGTGGACTACTGAGGGGGCTCGATCCGGGGGCACTCCCGGGAGTCCGTTGCCTAAGGTGCCGTCATGGACGGCACCCCGACCCGCATCCGCCCGATGACCCTCGCCGACTGCGAGCGCGTCTCCGAGATCCGCATACGCGGCTGGCAACACGCCTACCGCGGCCTCATACCCGAGACGTACCTCGCCGGCCTCGACGTCGCGGCGGACGCCGAGCGGCGGCGGGCCCGGTTCGCCGAGGGGACCGGCCCCGTGGGGAACCTGGTCGCCGAGCGGGCCGGCGAGATCCTCGGCTGGGCGGCGTACGGGCCGTACCGCGACGGTGGCTCGCCGAACGGGGACGCCGAGCTGTACGCGATCTACCTGGACCCGAGATACGTCGGCGGCGGGATCGGGCGGGCCCTGCTGACGGAGGCGGTCGCGCGGTGCTCCGCGTACCCGCGCATGTGCCTGTGGGTCCTGAAGGACAACACCCGGGCCCGCCGCTTCTACGAGCGCGCCGGATTCCGGCCGGACGGCGCCGAGGAGCCCTTCGAGGCGGGCGGCGTGCCGGTGCCCGAGCTGCGGTACGTGAAGGAGCTGCGCGGCTGACCGCGCGTCACCTCACGCCTTTCTGCTGCGGGATGCGGGCGAGCGCGTGCACCGCCGCCTCCGCGAGGGCGGGGTGGGCCAGTGCCTCGTTCAGCACCCGCCGGGCGCGGCCGTCGCCGAGCGCGCCCAGGCCCTCCACGCAGGCGAGGGCGACCCGCCGGTAGGGGTCGTGCGGGCGCAGCCGCCGCTCCAGGGTCGTGATCAGCGCGGGCACCGACTCCGGGGCGCGCAGGGCCGCCAGCAGCCGTACCGGGTGCAGGGCGTAGGCGACGCGGAGCTCGTTGGTGGCGAGGGCGGCGGCCGCCCGGGCCGTGCGCGGGTCGCCGAGCCGGGCGAGGGCGTGGGCGGCGGAGGCGCAGCGCGGAGGGTCGCGGTGGTTAAGGAGCAGCACCAGGGACTCGAAGGCGCGCCGGTCGCCGGCGAGGCCGAGACGGAACGCGGCCAGTTCCCTGGCCCACAGGGGCTGTCCGGGTGCGGTGAGCACGTCCGCTAGCTCGTCGCGGTCGTCGGTCGCCAGCAGCCGGTCGTACCCGGCCGTGCCGTGCGACTCCCGCCGTAAGCGTTCCGTGAGCGATCGCAACTCTTCGTCCACGCGCACCAGGGTAGAGGGGCGACGCCGGCGGAGGGAGGTACATCACAAAGTCCGGGGACTGGCGCGCTCGTTACTCGCCGGTTAAGCTCAGACGAGCGAGTACCCCTCGCACTCTCGCTGGCGCCGGTTTGGTGACGCAGCCGTCGCGAGCTTGTCGGTTCGGTGCACCGTGTGTACCCAGTACGACCCGGCTTCGGGACAGAGCCGGTCGGAATCAGCCGCTCCCGGGCGTGTGCACGCCCGTGGGACCGGCACACCGGGCGTGTGCGCTCGCGGCCCGGAAACACCCGCATCCCTTCACGCACCGCGGTGCGCCCTCCGGGCGCACCCGGGCGTTCCTCGTCGTCACCCTCATCCTGGAGTCCCGCGATGGCCACTCCCCTGTCCCCTCGGACCGGCAGCTCTCTGTCCCCGTTCAAGACGATCGCCGTGGTCGGCCTCGGCACCATGGGCACCGGCATCGCCGAGGTCCTCGTGAAGGCCGGCCGCGAGGTGATCGGCATCGACATCAGCGAGGTTCAGGCCGCCAGGTCCCGCACCGCCCTGGAGGCCTCCACCGCCCGTGCCGTGGCGCGCGGCCGGCTCACCGAGGAGGAGCGCGCCGAGGCCCTGGCCCGGGTCCGCACCTCCACCGACCTGCGGGCGGCGGCCGACGCCGACCTGGTCATCGAGGTGGCCCCGGAGTCGTACGAGATCAAGCAGCAGATCTTCCGCGAACTGGACGGCATCGTCCGCCCGGAGACGATCCTCGCGACCGGCACCAACGCCCTGTCCGTGACCCGGCTGGCCGCGGACTCGGCCCACCCCGAGCGCATGCTCGGCCTGCACTTCTTCAACCCGGCCCCGGCGATGAAGCTGGTCGAGGTCGTCTCCTCGGTGCTGACCGCGCCGCAGGCCGTCGCCGCGGTCACGGACCTCGCGATCGAGCTGGGCAAGGAGCCGGTCGCGGTCGGCGACCGCCCCGGCTTCGTCGCGGACGGCCTGCTCTTCGGCTACCTCAACCAGGCGGCCGCGATGTACGAGGCCCGGTACGCCTCCCGCGAGGACATCGACGCGGCGATGCGGCTCGGGTGCGGTCTGCCCATGGGCCCGCTCGCCCTGCTGGACCTGATCGGCATCGACACCGCGCGCACGGTCCTGGAGGCCATGTACGCCGAGTCCCACGACCGGCTGCACGCCCCCGCCCCGATCCTCAAGCAGCTCAGCGAGGCCGGTCTGACCGGCCGCAAGTCCGGGCGCGGCTTCTACACCTACGAGGCGCCGGGCAGCGCGACGGTCGTGCCGGACGCGCTGACCCCGGCGGCGGGCGGCACGCTCACCGCGGGGCGCGAGATCCGCTCGGTCGGTGTCGCGGGCTCCGGCACGATGGCCTCCGGCATCGCCGAGGTGTTCGCGAAGGCGGGCTACGAGGTGGTCCTGGCCGCCCGCAGCGAGGAGAAGGCGCAGGCCGCCAAGGCCCGCATCGGCAAGTCCCTCGCGCGCTCCGTCGACAAGGGCCGGCTGACCGCCGAGGCCGCCGCGCAGATCCTGGACCGGATCGCCCCGGCCGGCTCCTACGAAGCCTTCGCCGGCGTCGACCTGGCCGTCGAGGCGGTCGCCGAGGACCTGGAGGTCAAGCGGCAGCTGTTCCAGACGCTGGACAAGGTGTGCAAGCCCGGCGCGATCCTGGCCACCACCACCTCCTCGCTGCCCGTCGTCGCCTGCGCCCGCGCCACTTCGCGCCCGCAGGACGTGATCGGCATGCACTTCTTCAACCCCGCCCCGGCGATGAAGCTGGTCGAGGTCGTCCGCACGGTCCTGACCGCCGACGACGTGCACGCGACCGTCCGCGAGGTCTGCGGGAAGATCAAGAAGCACGCGGTGGACTGCGGCGACCGCGCCGGTTTCATCGTGAACGCGCTGCTGTTCCCGTACCTCAACAACGCGATCAAGATGGTCCAGGAGCACTACGCCTCGCTGGACGACATCGACGCGGCGATGAAGCTCGGCGGGGGCTACCCGATGGGCCCGTTCGAGCTGCTGGACGTGGTGGGCCTGGACGTCTCGCTGGCCATCGAGAAGGTGCTGCACCGCGAGTTCCGCGACCCCGGTCTCGCCCCGGCGCCGCTGCTGGAGCACCTGGTGGCCGCGGGCTGCCTCGGCCGCAAGACCGGCCGCGGCTTCCGCGAGTATGCCCGCCGCTGACGGCGCCGGGGACTGGTTCGACGGCGCCGCGGACGGCGCGGACTGGGGCGGACTGCTCGACCCGGTGGACGCTCCCCCGCCCCCCACGGGCGGGGGAGCCCCCTCACCCGCGCACCGAGCTGCGCACATGCAGTACTTTCGGGTCATGCCCCAGCCCGCCAAGTCCTCACGTACACCAGCCACGCCCGACGCGCCGGAAAGTGCCGCAGGCAGTCGCGCCGCCGCCCAGCGGCTGAAAATGCGCCGGGAACTGGCGGCCGCAGCGATGGAACTGTTCGCGACCAAGGGGTACGAGGCGACCACCGTCGACGAGATCGCGGCCGCCGCCGGGGTCGCGCGCCGCACCTTCTTCCGCCACTTCCGCTCCAAGGAAGAGGCGATCTTCCCGGACCACGACGACACGCTGATCCGCGCCGAGGCGGTCCTGAACGCCGCGCCCGCGCACGAGCACCCGCTCGACACCGTGTGCCGCGGGATCAAGGAAGTCATGAAGATGTACGCGGCCCGGCCGGAGATCTCGGTCGCCCGCTACAAGCTCACGCGCGAGGTGCCCACCCTGCGCGAGGCCGAGATCGCCTCGGTGGCCCGTTACGAGCGCCTGTTCACCCGCTATCTGCTCGGGCACTTCGACGAGCACGCGCACGCCGACGACGCCAACGACGACCCGCTGCTCGCCGAGGTGGCCGCCTCCGCCGTGGTCACCGCGCACAACCACGTCCTCCGGCGCTGGCTGCGGGCGGGCGGCCAGGGGGACGTGGAGACACAGCTGGACCACGCCTTCGCGATCGTGCGCCGGACGTTCGGCACCGGGATCGGCGCCGGGCGCGGCTCGGCGACCCGGACGGCGACGACCACCGCGCCGGCCTCGGTGTCGGCCCACGGCGAGGTGCTGGTGACCGTCGCCCGGACCGACGCACCGCTGGACGAGGTCATGCGGACCATCGAGGAGGCTCTGAAGGAGCGCTGACGGACCGCTCGCCCTGTGATGACGGCCACCCTTCGGGGTGGCCGTTTTGCCATGTCAGAGGCCGTTTTCGCGGAGATTTCCGAGGCCGTTCGATCGATCATCGCTCATTTGTTACGTAAAGATTTCATCTGAGGCCAAGTCATGGCACTCAGTGCCTTGCCACCTGACACGCGGTGTCATACGTTGAAGATGTCCGGGCGGCCGGCGAGCAGAGACCAAGCGTTCGCCGGCTGTCCCCGCAAGCCGACGGCCTGCGCGCCCGGACGCCTGCGTCACAGGCAACCTCCCGCGCCACAAAGCGCTGCCGAAGCACCACCGAGCCGAACCGACGGCACATCTCCACCCACCCTCAGCAGCACTCATCGCAGCACCGACGAATCCCAAGGCGCCCCTCCCTCAGGGCGCTCACCGCCGGAGGCAACACCGTGACCGTGAAGGACATCCTGGACGCGATCCAGTCGAAGGACGCCACGTCCGCCGATTTCGCCGCCCTGCCGCTCCCCGAGTCGTACCGCGCGATCACCGTCCACAAGGACGAGACCGAGATGTTCGCGGGCCTCGAGACCCGCGACAAGGACCCGCGCAAGTCGATCCACCTCGACGAGGTCCCCCTGCCCGAGCTCGGCCCGGGCGAGGCCCTGGTGGCCGTCATGGCCTCCTCGGTCAACTACAACTCGGTGTGGACCTCGATCTTCGAGCCGCTGTCGACCTTCGGGTTCCTGGAGCGCTACGGCCGCACCAACGAGCTGGCCAAGCGCCACGACCTGCCGTACCACATCATCGGCTCCGACCTCGCGGGCGTCGTCCTGCGCACCGGCCCGGGCGTCAACGCCTGGAAGCCCGGCGACGAGGTCGTCGCCCACTGCCTCTCCGTCGAGCTGGAGTCCTCGGACGGCCACAACGACACCATGCTCGACCCCGAGCAGCGCATCTGGGGCTTCGAGACCAACTTCGGCGGCCTCGCCGAGGTCGCGCTCGTCAAGTCCAACCAGCTGATGCCGAAGCCGGGCCACCTGAGCTGGGAGGAGGCCGCCGCACCGGGTCTGGTCAACTCCACCGCGTACCGGCAGCTGGTGTCCCGCAACGGCGCCGGCATGAAGCAGGGCGACAACGTGCTCATCTGGGGCGCGAGCGGTGGGCTCGGCTCCTACGCCACGCAGTTCGCCCTGGCCGGAGGCGCCAACCCGATCTGCGTCGTCTCCAGCGAGCAGAAGGCGGACATCTGCCGCTCGATGGGCGCCGAGGCGATCATCGACCGCAGCGCCGAGGGCTACAAGTTCTGGAAGGACGAGCAGACCCAGGACCCGAAGGAGTGGAAGCGCTTCGGCAAGCGCATCCGCGAGCTCACCGGCGGCGAGGACATCGACATCGTCTTCGAACACCCCGGCCGCGAGACCTTCGGCGCCTCGGTCTACGTCACGCGCAAGGGCGGCACCATCACCACCTGCGCCTCCACCTCGGGCTACATGCACGAGTACGACAACCGCTACCTGTGGATGTCGCTGAAGCGGATCATCGGCTCCCACTTCGCCAACTACCGCGAGGCCTGGGAGGCCAACCGCCTCATCGCCAAGGGCAAGATCCACCCGACGCTGTCGAAGGTGTACTCCCTCGAGGACACCGGCCAGGCCGCCCACGACGTCCACCGCAACGCCCACCAGGGCAAGGTCGGCGTGCTGTGCCTCGCCCCCGAGGAGGGCCTGGGCGTGCGCGACGAGGAGATGCGCGCCAAGCACATCGACGCCATCAACCGCTTCCGGAACATCTGAGGGCCTTAGATGACAGAGCGTCAGAAGGACCGTCCGTGGCTCATGCGGACGTACGCGGGTCACTCGACCGCGGAGGCGTCCAACGAGCTGTACCGGCGCAACCTCGCCAAGGGCCAGACCGGTCTGTCGGTGGCGTTCGACCTGCCGACGCAGACCGGCTACGACTCCGACCACATCCTCGCCCGCGGCGAGGTCGGCCGGGTCGGTGTGCCCGTCGCGCACCTCGGTGACATGCGCCGGCTGTTCCAGGACATCCCCCTGGAGCAGATGAACACCTCGATGACGATCAACGCCACCGCCATGTGGCTGCTGGCGCTCTACCAGGTCGTCGCCGAGGAGCAGGGCGCGGACATCACCAAGCTCCAGGGCACGACCCAGAACGACATCGTCAAGGAGTACCTGTCCCGGGGGACACACGTCTTCCCGCCGGGACCGAGCCTCCGCCTGACGACGGACATGATCGCGTACACGGTCTCCCACATCCCGAAGTGGAACCCGATCAACATCTGCAGCTACCACCTGCAGGAGGCCGGGGCCACGCCGGTGCAGGAGATCGCGTACGCGATGTCCACCGCGATCGCCGTGCTCGACGCGGTGCGCGACTCCGGCCAGGTGCCGCAGGAGCGCATGGGCGACGTCGTCGCGCGCATCTCCTTCTTCGTGAACGCGGGCGTCCGCTTCGTCGAGGAGATGTGCAAGATGCGGGCGTTCGGCCGCATCTGGGACAAGGTCACCCACGAGCGGTACGGCATCGAGAACCCCAAGCAGCGCCGCTTCCGCTACGGCGTCCAGGTCAACTCCCTGGGCCTGACCGAGGCGCAGCCGGAGAACAACGTCCAGCGGATCGTGCTCGAGATGCTGGCCGTGACCCTCTCCAAGGACGCACGCGCGCGTGCCGTGCAGCTGCCGGCCTGGAACGAGGCGCTGGGCCTGCCCCGGCCCTGGGACCAGCAGTGGAGCCTGCGCATCCAGCAGGTGCTCGCCTACGAGAGCGATCTGCTGGAGTACGAGGACATCTTCGCGGGCTCGCACGTCATCGAGGCGAAGGTGGACGCCCTCGTGACGGAGTCCCTCGCGGAGATCGAGCGGATCCAGGAGATGGGCGGCGCGATGGCCGCCGTGGAGTCCGGCTACCTGAAGTCCCAGCTGGTCGCCTCGCACGCCGAGCGGCGGGCGCGGATCGAGTCCGGCGAAGAGAAGATCATCGGTGTCAACGCCTTCGAGGGCACCGAGCCGAACCCGCTGACGGCCGACCTGGACACGGCGATCATGACGGTCGACCCGGCGGTCGAGGCCCGCGTCATCGAGTCCCTCCAGCACTGGCGCGACACCCGCTACCAGCCGCCCTTCAACCACCCGCGCCCGTGCAAGGCGCTGGACCGGCTGAAGGAGGCCGCGAAGGGCACCGACAACCTGATGGAGGCCACGCTGGAGTGCGCCCGCGCCGGTGTCACGACCGGTGAGTGGGCCGGGGCCCTGCGGGAGGTGTTCGGCGAGTTCCGGGCGCCCACCGGGGTGTCGTCGGCGCCGGTGGCGGTCACCGCCGAGCCGGGCTCCGCGCTGGCCGAGGTCCGCGCGAAGGTGGACGGCACCGCCCGCGAGCTGGGCGTCGGCAAGTTGCGCTTCCTGGTCGGCAAGCCCGGCCTGGACGGGCACTCCAACGGCGCCGAGCAGATAGCCGTCCGGGCCCGCGACGCCGGCTTCGAGGTGGTCTACCAGGGCATCCGGCTGACGCCCGAGCAGATCGTGGACGCGGCACTCGCCGAGGACGTGCACGCCGTGGGCCTGTCGATCCTCTCGGGCTCGCACGCCCAGCTGGTGCCGGACGTGCTCCAGCGGCTGCGTGTGGCCGGTGCCACAGATATACCGGTGATCGCAGGTGGCATCATCCCGAACGGGGACGCCGACCAGCTCAGGGCCGCCGGAGTGGCCGCCGTCTTCACCCCGAAGGACTTCGACATCACCGGAATCATCGGCCGCATCGTCGACGAGATCCGGAAAGCGAACAAGCTCGACCCTCTGGAGGTCCCCGCATGACCACCGTCAACCGCCTTCGCCCGCGGCGCTCCTGCCTGGCCGTACCGGGCTCGAACCCGCGCTTCCTCGAGAAGGCGCAGGGCCTGCCGGCGGACCAGGTCTTCCTGGACCTGGAGGACGCGTGCGCGCCGCTCGCCAAGCCGGAGGCGCGGCACACCATCGTCAAGTTCCTCAACGAGGGCGACTGGACGGGCAAGACGCGGGTCGTGCGCGTCAACGACTGGACGACCGAGTGGACGTACCGCGACGTCGTGACCGTCGTCGAGGGCGCCGGCCAGAACCTCGACTGCATCATGCTGCCGAAGGTGCAGACGGCCCAGCAGGTCGTCGCCCTGGACCTGCTGCTCACCCAGATCGAGAAGACCATGGGCTTCGAGGTCGGCAAGATCGGCATCGAGGCGCAGATCGAGAACGCGCAGGGCCTGAACAACGTCAACGAGATCGCGCAGGCCTCCCCGCGCGTCGAGACGATCATCTTCGGCCCGGCCGACTTCATGGCGTCCATCAACATGAAGTCGCTGGTCGTGGGCGAGCAGCCGCCCGGCTACCCGGCGGACGCCTACCACTACATCCTGATGAAGATCCTGATGGCCGCCCGCGCCAACAACCTCCAGGCGATCGACGGCCCCTACCTCCAGATCCGCAACGTCGAGGGCTACCGCGAGGTCGCGCAGCGCGCCGCCGCGCTCGGCTTCGACGGCAAGTGGGTGCTGCACCCGGGCCAGGTCGAGGCGTCCAACGAGATCTTCTCGCCGTCGCAGGAGGACTACGACCACGCCGAGCTGATCCTGGACGCGTACGACTACTACACGTCCGAGGCGGGCGGCAAGAAGGGCTCCGCGATGCTCGGCGACGAGATGATCGACGAGGCCAGCCGCAAGATGGCCCTGGTCATCTCCGGCAAGGGCCGGGCCGCCGGCATGCAGCGCACGTCGAAGTTCGAGATCCCGGAGGCCTGAGCGCGATGCAGTTCGGACGCACCTACGAGGAGTTCGAGGTCGGGGCGACGTACAAGCACTGGCCGGGCAAGACGGTCACGGAGTACGACGACCACCTGTTCTGTCTCCTCACCATGAACCACCACCCGCTCCACATGGACACCAACTATGCGGAGAAGACGACGGACTTCGGCAAGAACGTCGTCGTAGGCAACTACATCTACTCGCTGCTGCTCGGCATGTCCGTGCCGGACGTCTCCGGCAAGGCGATCGCCAACCTGGAGATCGAGTCGCTCAAGCACGTGGCGCCGACCTTCCACGGCGACACGATCTACGGCCAGACGACCGTGCTGGACAAGTGGCCGTCGAAGTCGAAGGACGACCGCGGCATCGTCCACGTCGAGACCAAGGGCTACAAGCAGGACGGCACCCTGGTGTGCGTCTTCCGCCGCAAGGTCATGGTGCCCACCGAGACCTACATCAAGGAGCGCGGCGGCGAGCAGCCGGGCCGTCCCGAACTGAAGCAGCAGGAGAAGTAGAGATGGCCCGTCTCGCCCAGACCGCCGGTCTGACCGACGTCCAGCAGGAGATCCTCTCCACCGTCCGCGACTTCGTGGACAAGGAGATCATCCCGGTCGCCACCGGGCTGGAGCACCGCGACGAGTACCCGCAAGCGATCGTGGACGGCCTGAAGGAACTCGGCCTCTTCGGTCTGATGATCCCCGAGGAGTACGGGGGCCTGGGCGAGTCGCTCCTCACCTACGCGCTGTGCGTGGAGGAGATCGCCCGTGGCTGGATGTCGGTGTCCGGCATCATCAACACGCACTTCATCGTGGCGTACATGCTCAAGCAGCACGGCACGCAGGAGCAGAAGGAGCACTTCCTGCCGCGGATGGCGGCCGGCGACATCCGGGGCGCCTTCTCGATGTCGGAGCCGGGCCTCGGCTCCGATGTGTCGGCGATCACGTCCAAGGCGGTCAAGGACGGCGACGAGTACGTCCTGAACGGCCAGAAGATGTGGCTGACGAACGGCGGTACGTCGTCCCTGGTGGCCGTCCTGGTCCGAAGTGACGAAGGACACCCCGACGGCACCGCGCCCCACAAGTCGATGACCACCTTCCTGGTCGAGAAGGAGCCGGGCTTCGGCGAGGTCCGCCCGGGCCTCACCATCCCCGGCAAGATCGACAAGATGGGCTACAAGGGCGTCGACACCACCGAGTTGATCATGGACGGCCTGCGCATTCCGGCCGATCGGGTGCTCGGCGGCGTCACCGGCCGAGGTTTTTACCAAATGATGGACGGCGTGGAGGTCGGCCGCGTCAATGTGGCGGCCCGTGGCTGCGGTGTCGCTCAGCGTGCCTTCGAGCTGGGCGTCCAGTACGCCCAGCAGCGTCACACTTTCGGGAAGCCGATCGCCCAGCACCAGGCCATCCAGTTCAAACTGGCGGAGATGGCCACCAAGGTGGAGGCGGCGCATGCCATGATGGTGAACGCTGCACGCAAAAAGGACTCCGGCGAACGAAACGACCTTGAAGCAGGGATGGCGAAGTACCTCGCCTCCGAGTACTGCAAGGAGGTCGTGGAGGATGCCTTCCGGATCCACGGCGGCTACGGCTTCTCCAAGGAGTACGAGATCGAGCGCCTCTACCGCGAGGCCCCGATGCTGCTCATCGGTGAAGGCACCGCCGAGATCCAGAAAATGATCATCGGGCGCAGACTGCTCGAAGAGTATCGATTCCAGGGCTGATTGTCCGGGTACGGGGTGTTTTCTTCGAGAAGAAGATCACACCCCGTAGGCGGCCTTCGGCCGCCGACTCGGCTGACTGGCTTGCCCAGTTGTAGGCCCCGACCGGTACGATCCCGGGAAAGCCGCCGTCCCCCGTCGAAGCGCGGCATCATCCGCTACGAAGGTCATCCATGCCCCACAGCCAAACCTCTGCACCTCGCGACAGCCGAGCAGGCGTACGCCTCGCGCGCGGAGCATCGCCGTGGCTTCTTCCGACCGTCGCCACCGCCGCCCTCAGCCTGGCCCGCGCCCGCCGCTCGGGCGCGGCCAAGGCCGTCGCCGTGCCCGCCACCGCGCTCGCGGCGGGCATGCTGTGGTTCTTCCGCGACCCCGAGCGCGAGATCGCCACGGGCCGGGTCATCTCCCCCGCCGACGGTGTGGTGCAGAGCATCATGCCGTGGAAGGACGGGCGCACCCGCGTCGCGATCTTCATGAGCCCGCTGAACGTCCACGTCAACCGCGCGCCCCTCGCGGGCACGGTGACGTCGGTCGAGCACATCCCCGGCGGCTTCGTTCCCGCTTTCAACAAGGAGAGCGAGAACAACGAGCGCGTAGTCTGGCATTTCGACACCGAACTCGGCGACATCGAGATGATCCAGATCGCCGGCGCGGTGGCCCGCCGCATCGTGCCCTACCTTCCCGAGGGCACGAAGGTCGAGCAGGGCGACCGTATCGGTCTGATCCGCTTCGGCTCGCGTGTCGACCTCTACCTGCCCGAGGGCGTGGAGGTCGCGGTCGAGGTCGGTCAGAAGACCGTGGCTGGGGTGACTCGCATTGACCGTGATTGATCCGGAGACCCAGGCGGGCTGGGTGCCCGAGGCAGACGAGGTGGACGAAGAGGAGGAGATGCCCCTCTCTCTCCGCCTGTCGATAGCGGACACCCTCACCCTGGGCAACGCGACGTGCGGCTTCATGGCGGTGTACTTCACCACCACCGGGATCCTCATCCCGCACCTCACGGGCAACGACGAGTCCGCCGGCATGGCCCGGCACAGCGCCGCCACCGCCGTGATCCTGATGCTCTGCGCGGCCGTGTTCGACCTGTTCGACGGCCTGGTGGCGAGGAAGCTGCGCTCCTCCCCCATGGGCGCCGAGCTGGACAACCTGTCCGACCTGATCAGCTTCGGCCTGGCGCCCGCGTACTTCGTCCTCGTCTACGGCATGGTCGCGGACGACGCCCACCAGAGAGTGGCCGCGCTCGGGGCGATCGTGGTGCTCCTGGCCGTCGTGCTCCGTCTGGCGCGCTTCTCCTGCGTGACCTTGAAGGACGGCATGTTCCAGGGCATGCCCTCGCCGTTCGGCGCCCTGACGGTCGTCTCGATCGTGCTGCTGGAGCTGCCCTTCGTGGCGACGCTGCTGGCGATCCTGGGCACCGCCTGGCTGATGGTGAGCCGGGTCGAGTACCCGAAGCCGCGGGGCCGCCTCGCCGGCGCGATGCTCGGCTGGATCGTCCTGTCCATGGGCCTCCTGGCCGCCTGGGCCTTCGACGCCCCGAGCGGTCAGCTGCTCCTGCAGACGGGCTGCGCGCTGCAGCTGGTCATGGGCGCGGTGATCCCGCTGTTCGCCACGGCCCGCCGGGTGAACAACTTCCGCGGCAACCGACGCGAGGCACGCGCGGCACAGCTGCCGTAGCGGCGCTCGTACGAAGGGCCCCGGACCGTTCTGGTCCGGGGCCCTTCGTCCTGCCCGGCCGGGGCGGGGCCTCAGCTCAGGTGGTCCTCGGCGATCCGGGCGGCGACCTGCTCCAGGATCGGTCCCGCTTCCGCGATGCACCGGGCGACGTCCGGCTCCACGGACGTCAGCGGGTACGCCTGGCCGATACCGGCCCGCAGCAGGGCCTCCGGGGGCAGAGCGAGCCGTCCGCACACCGCGACGACCTCCTTGCCGGCCGCCCGCGCCGCCGCGGCCACGCCCGCCGGTGCCTTGCCGTGCAGGGTCTGCTCGTCCAGCGAGCCCTCGCCGGTGACCACCAGGGAGGCCCTCTCCAGAGCGGGCGCGAAGCCCAGCACGTCCAGCATGACCTCGATACCGGCTCGGAACCGTGCGCCCATGAGCAGCGCGCCGTAACCGATGCCGCCGGCCGCGCCGGCCCCCGGCGACGCGGCGTACTCCGCCGCCCGCGGCCCGGCCTCGCCCTCCAGCACCTTCGCGAAGTGGGCCAGGGCCGCGTCGAGGGTCTCGACGTCGTCCGGCGTGGCCCCCTTCTGCGGTCCGTACACCGCCGCAGCGCCCTTCGGCCCGGTCAGCGGGTTGTCGACGTCACTGGCCAGCACCAGCTCGACCGACGCCAGCCTGGGGTCGAGACCCGACAGGTCCGCGCGGGCCAGCCCGGCGAGGCCGCCGCCGCCCGGGGACACCGGCTCGCCGTTCTCGTCCAGGAAGCGCGCGCCGAGCGCCGCCAGCATTCCCGCGCCGCCGTCCGTGGTCGCGCTGCCGCCGACGCCGAACACGATCGTCCGCGCGCCCGCGTCCAGCGCGGCCCGCAGCAGCTCGCCGGAGCCGTACGTGGACGCGGTCAGCGGGGCGAGGACACCGGCGGGCAGCCGCTGGAGTCCGCTCGCCTCGGCCATCTCCACGACCGCCGTGCCACCGCGCAGCGCGAACGCGGCCGTGACCTCCCGGCCGAGCGGTCCGGCCACCCGGACCTCCCGGCGTTCGAAGCCGGCCGCCACCGCCGCGTCCACGGTGCCGTCGCCGCCGTCGGCCACGGGCAGCGCCTCCACCTGGAGGTCCGGCACGATCCGGCGCAGCCCGGCCGTCACCCGCTCGGCGACCTGTACGGCCGTCAGCGAGCCCTTGAACTTGTCCGCGGCGATGAGCACCCGACGGGTCTCGTTCACTGCAGCGTCCGCCACCTTGCTTTCCCCTTGCTCTCCGGGCCCCGCGCACGTCAGGGCCAGTCGCGCCGCTGCGACCTTAACCTCAGGACGCCCCCGCCGTCATGCCCCGACCGAACCGTGGAAAGCCGCCGGCGGACGGCCGGCGGGCGGCCGGGAGGCGGCCCGGGAAAACGGGTAGACCCCAGCCATGACCACGCGGCCCCTGACCACCCGGCGGACCGAACCCGACCTGGCCGACCGCATCCACGGCGGCTGGCTCGGCCGGATCGCGGGGAACATGCTCGGCAAACCGGTCGAACAGGGCGAGGTGTGGACCCGCGAACGCATCGACCGCTATCTGCGCCGGGCGGCGGCCCTGCCGCTCACCGACTACCTGCCCGAACCCGCCGACGCCGAGGAGAGCGCCGTACTGCGCCCGGAGTGGCGGGCGTGCGTGCGCGGCCGGATCCACGGCAGCTGCCGGGACGACGACGTGGACTACGCGATCCTCGGGCTGCACCTGCTGGAGACCCACGGCTTCGGGTTCTCCACCGAGCAGGTCGGCGATCTGTGGCTGTTGCGGATGCCGTACCTGCAGACCTTCACCGCGGAACGGGCGGCGTACCGGAACCTCGCGAACGGGCTGAAGCCGCCGCTGACGGCGACGTACGAGAACCCGTACCAGGAGTGGATCGGCGCGCTGATCCGCGCCGACGTCTACGGCTGGACCTGTCCCGGCGAACCGTCGCGCGCCGCGGGGCTGGCCCGCCGGGACGCGGTCCTCTCGCACACCGGCAACGGCGTGTACGGGGCGATGTTCGCGGCCGCGCTGGTCTCGGCGGCCTTCACCGCCGCGACCGTGCGGGACGCGCTGGAGACGGCGCTCGGGGTGATCCCGGCGAGCAGCCGCCTCGCCCGGACGGTCCGGCGGGTCGCGACCCTGCACGAGGCCCGTCTGCCCTGGGAGGAGACCCTGGCGACGCTGTCGGAGGAGACGGCCGGCCTCGGCTGGATCCACACGGTGCCCAAC
Source organism: Streptomyces sp. 1222.5 (assembly GCF_900105245.1). Lineage (NCBI taxonomy): Bacteria > Bacillati > Actinomycetota > Actinomycetes > Kitasatosporales > Streptomycetaceae > Streptomyces > Streptomyces sp. 1222.5. The sequence continues at coordinate 1,934,873 of NZ_FNSZ01000001.1, forward strand.
GCGGCCGTGCTCACCGCCGGGCTGCTGTACGGCGACGGCGACTTCACCCGGACCATCGCGCTGACCGTGCGCGGCGGCCTGGACACCGACTCCAACGGCGCGACCGCCGGTTCGGTGGCCGGGGTCGTCACCGGTGCGGCGGCGATCCCGGACCAATGGACGGAGCCACTGGAGGACACCGTCCGCAGCGCGGTGTTCGGCTTCGACGGGGTGCGGATCAGTGCGCTGGCCGAACGCACCCTGCGCCTGGCCCGGAGCGGGTCGTAGCCGGGTGACGGCTGGTTACCCTTCCTGGATGACCACGACTCCAGACTTCGCCGCGTACATCGCAAGCCTGCCCCGGGTCCTCGCCGGTGCCGCCGCGCTCTTCCGGGACGACAAGGGACGGGTGCTGCTCGTCGAGCCGAACTACCGCGAGGGCTGGGCGCTGCCGGGCGGCACCATCGAGTCCGACGACGGGGAGACCCCGCGCCAGGGCGCCCGCCGGGAGACGCTGGAGGAGATCGGGCTCGACCGTGAGCTCGGCCGGCTGCTGGCCGTGGACTGGGTGCACGGCACGGGCCGGCCGCCGCTGGTGGCGTACCTGTACGACGGCGGTGTCCTCGCGGAGGCCGACTTCAAGGCGATCCGCCTCCAGGAGGAGGAGCTGCTGTCCTGGCGTGTGGTGCCGCGCGAGGAGATCCCCGAGCATCTGCCGGGTGCCCTCGGCCGCCGGGTGCTGGCCGCCCTCGACGCCGTGACGGACGGCTCCCCCACGGTCGAGCTGGAGAACGGCCACCGGGTCGCCTGAGACACGCGGCGCCGCGGAGGCGCCCCTCAGCCCTCGGGGTCGCGGGGCTTGGCGTCGACCTCGCGCAGGGCGTCGTCGCGGGCGGCGACCCTCGCCTCCGTGCGGTGTCCGCGCTCGATGTAGTCGCGGACGACCAGTTCGACGGCGTCCTGCGGATTCCCGACACCGGCGAGCACCATGACCTCCACGACGAGCTGGGCGTCGAGCGAGACAGTCACCTTGGCCATGCCCGGACGCTAGCATCGGGGGTTCCCCGCCGTGACCCGTTCCGCCCGACCCGGCGACCGTGACCGGTTCCGCCCGACCCGAGGACGACGACCGCCGATGCCCCGCACCACGGACCCGCTCGACGGCCCGCTCGACGACCGCGGCGACGTCCGCCGCGTCCTCGCGGTACCCGTCACGCTGCTCACCCTCGTCGCCGCGTTCTTCTGCTGGGCCGCGCTCGTCACACGTCCCAACGGCCCCTGGGACGACGGCGCGTACGCGGGCGTCGCCGCGGCGTGCCTCCTCACCCTGGCCGCCGCGGGTGCGGTGACGGCCCTGTGGCTGTTCCCGTCGGTACGCCGGGCCATGGGGTGGGCCTGGGCGGCGCCCGCACTGACGCTGGCAGCGGTGGCGGCGCTCCGCCTGGCCTGGCTCGACTGACGTTTAATCCGTTCGCCGGAGCCACGGCACCCGGCCTACCCTCGGCGGCATGACCAAGCCTCTCGTCGCCGTCCTCAGCGGGGCCGGCATCTCCACCGACTCCGGGATCCCCGACTACCGCGGTCCGAACGGGCTGTGGCGGCGCGATCCCGAGGCGGAGAAGCTGGTGACCTACGAGTACTACATGGGCGATCCGGAGATCCGGCGGCGGTCCTGGCTGATGCGGCGCGAGAGCGGCGCGCTGCGGGCCCGGCCGAACGCGGCCCACCGCGCCGTCGCCGAACTGGACCGGTCCGGCATCCCGGTGCGCGTGCTCACGCAGAACGTGGACGGGCTGCACCAGCTGGCCGGGATGCCCGCCCGCAAGGTGCTCGAACTGCACGGCAGCGCCCACGGTGTCGTCTGCACGCAGTGCCGTGCGCGCGGCTCCATGGCGGACGCGCTCGCCCGGGTCGAGGCCGGCGAGGACGATCCGGCCTGTCTGGACTGCGGCGGCATCCTCAAGTCGGCCACCGTGATGTTCGGCGAACGGCTCGACCCGGTGGTGCTGGGCGAGGCGGCCGCCATCGCCAAGGCCTGCACGGTGTTCGTCGCGGTCGGCAGCACCCTCCAGGTACAGCCCGCCGCCGGCCTCGCGGGCGTCGCCGCCGACCACGACGCCCGCCTGATCATCGTCAACGCCGAACCGACCCCGTACGACGACCTGGCCGCCGAAGTGATCCGCGAGCCCATCGGCACCGCCCTGCCCGAACTGCTGCGCCGGATCGGCGCCGAGGACGCCGCCTGACGCCTGTCGCGGCCGGCCGTGCCGCCCCCGTGGGCTAGAACAGCGCCGCGCCCCGTTCGAAGTCCAGGAGGCGGCGTTTGCGGGGGAGGCCGCCGCCGTAGCCGGTGAGGCTGCCGTCGGAGCCGACCACGCGGTGGCAGGGGACGATGATGCCGACGGGGTTGCGGCCGTTGGCGAGGCCGACGGCGCGGGAGGCACCGGGGTTGCCGAGGGCGCCGGCGAGTTCGCCGTAGGTGCGGGTCTCGCCGTAGGGGATGCGGGTGAGGCCGTCCCAGACCAGGCGCTGGAACGGCGTCCCGTGCAGGGCGAGTTCGAGGGTGAACTCGGTCAACTCGCCCGCGAAGTAGGCCGACAGCTGCTCCTCCGCCTCGGCGAAACAGCGCAGGCCGTCCTCCGGCGGGCCGAAGCTCTCCTCGGGCGGCCGGTGCCGCTGCTCGGCCATGTACAGGCCGCACAGGGCGCCGTCCGCGTCGGCGACCAGGGTGAGCGGGCCGTACGGGCTGTCGATCACAGTGTGGCGTTTCACGGCTTCCATCACTCCAAGGGGCTCACACGGGAAGGAAGTTGATCGGGTGGCTGTCGGTCGCCCACAGGTACTGCACGGCGTACGCCCGCCAGGGCCGCCAGACCTCGGCGCGCGCGGTGAGCGCGGCCGGGGTGGAGGGCAGGCCGAGCTCGCCCGCCGCCCGGCGGATGCCCAGGTCGGTGGGGAGGAAGGCGTCGGGATCGCCGAGGGCCCGCATCGCGATGGCGTCGACCGTCCAGGGGCCGAAGCCGGGCAGCGCGAGCAGCCGGGCGCGGGCTTCCGCCCAGTCCGAGTCGACGCCCAGGTGCAGGGTGCCGTCGGCGAGTCGCCGGACGAGGGTGGTGAAGGTGGTGCGCCGGGTGCGGGGCATCGCCAGGGTCTCGGGGTCGACGGCGGCCAGCGCCTCGGCGGACGGGAAGAGGTGGGTGAGGCCGCCCTCGGGGTCGTCGAGGGGCTTGCCGTGCGCGGTGACCAGGCGGCCCGCGTGGGTGCGGGCGGCGGCCGTGGACACCTGCTGCCCGAGGACGGCGCGTACGGCGAACTCGGCCTCGTCGACCGTGCGCGGTACCCGGCGGCCCGGGGCCCGGTCGACCAGGGGTGCGAGCAACGGGTCGGTGCGCAGCCTGCCGTCGACGGCGACGGGGTCGGCGTCCAGGTCGAGCAGCCGGCGGCAGCGGCTGATCGCCACGGTCAGGTCGCGCAGGTCGCTGAGGGTGAGGCGGCAGGCGATGTGGTCGGGGCGCGGGGTGAGCGCGACGATGCCGTGGCCGAAGGGCAGCCGGAGCGTGCGCCGGTAGGCGCCGTCGCGCCACTCCTCGACGCCGGGTACGGCGGTGGCGGCGAGGTGGCCGAAGAGGCTGTCGGGATTGAGCGGGGCGCGGAACGGCAGGCGCAGGGCGAGGGTGCCCGGGGTGCCCGCCGCGCGGCTGCCGGGGACTCGTGCGCGCAGCTCGCTCGGGGACAGGGCGAAGACCTCGCGCACGGTGTCGTTGAAGGTGCGGATGGAGGAGAAGCCGGCCGCGAAGGCGATCTCCGCCATGGGCAGCGGGGTGGTCTCGATGAGCAGGCGGGCGGTCTGGGCGCGCTGGGCGCGGGCCAGTGCGAGGGGTCCGGCGCCCAGCTCGGCGAGCAGCTGCCGTTCCACCTGCCGGGTGCTGTAGCCGAGCCGGGTGGCGAGGCCGGGCACGCCCTCGCGGTCCACGACGCCGTCGGCGATGAGCCGCATCGCGCGGGCGACCAGGTCGGCGCGCAGGTTCCACTCCGGGGAGCCAGGGCTGGTGTCGGGGCGGCAGCGCTTGCAGGCCCGGAAGCCGGCCTGCTGGCAGGCGGCGGCGCTCGGGTAGAACGTCATGTTCTCGGGCTTGGGCGGGACCGCCGGGCAGCTGGGCCGGCAGTAGATGCGCGTGGTCAGAACGGCCGTGAAGAACCAGCCGTCGAACCGCGCGTCCTTGGACTGGACGGCACGTACGCAGTGCTCCCGGTCGAAGTGGGTCCCTGTCCGCGTCCTCGTCTGCGTCCCTGTCTGCATGACTCCAGGATCGGCCAGGGCCGGAGCGGGCCGCTGGCGAGAATGCGACATGTACGTGAGGTGGCCAGGGAGGGGGGTGGTCGGGGCGGGTGTGTCCCCGGCGTCACGGCCGTCCGGTGGGGGCGTGGTCCTCGTGCCGGAAGCGGGCGGCCCACTCCGCGGTGGTCCGCAGGCCACCGAACGTGTAGAAGTGCACCTTCACCCGGCCGTGCCGTGCGGGGTCGTACCGCTCGGCCAGCGCGTGCAGGAAGCGGTCCGGGCCGGTCGTGCCCATCAGGTTGGTCAGCGAGAAACCGTACTTGCGGGCGACCGAGGCGCTGGTGGCGACGCCGAACCGGGTGGCATAGCCGAGCAGCCGGCGCACACCGGCCGGGCCGGGGACGCCGATGCGGACGGGCAGGTGGACGCCCCGGGCGCGGACGGCCTCCAGCCAGCCGAGGACCGGGACGGGGTCGAAGCCGAACTGGGTGATGACGTCGCCGCCGAACCGGTGGGCGCCGATGGCGGCCGCCTTGTCGGTGAGGGCCGACCACAGGGTGGGGTCCGGTATCGCCGGGTGGCCCTCGGGATACCCGCTGATGCCGACGTGACGGACGCCGTGCTCCTGGAGCAGGCCGGTGCGCAGGAGAGCGAGGGCGTCCGCGTAGGGACCCTCGGGGCGGGCCGGGTCGCCGCCGACGAGGAACACGTTCTCGGCGGTGCCGTCGGCCGCCAGCCCGGACAGGAACTCCTCCAGGGCGGCGCGGGAGGGCAGGCGGCGCGCGGAGATGTGCGGCACGGGGACGAAGCCGAGCCGGCGGACCGCGCGGGCGGCCGTCAGCCGCGTCGCGAGGTCCTCGCCGGCGAGGAAGGTGATGTTGATCCGGGTGCCGGGCGGGATGCTGTCGGACGCCTCCTCCAGGCGGGTCACGTCCTTGCCGGTCATCTCCAGGGAGAAGTCGTCGAGCAGTCCGGTGGCCCGCTCCTGGCTCTCGGCTCCGTGCGGGCCGGGGGTACCCCCGTCGGGCGGGGCGGTGAGAGCGGGGTTCATCGTGCTCCTCTTACGGCGTGGTCCTGACCCGGCCCGATGATGCCACGCGCCCGGCCGCAGCCCGGTCCCAGGGGGAGGTCGGCCCCGGCCCGGCCCTCGGCCGAGCGGTCCCCCGGGCCGTCGCCGGCGCGCGGCCGTACCGGGCCGGAGGTCACGCGAGCCCGTCCGGTTCACCGGCCCTGCGCAGTACCCCGCGCTCGCGCGGGCGCTAAGGCGGCGCTTGTGTGGGGGCGGTCGGGGCGTGCGGTCGTGCGGTGGCGTTCAGTAGCGTGGTGCGTCGGACAACGCTTGCCGGAGCACGGCACATTCCGCCCCGCCCCGCGTGGACGTCCCGCCGGGCTTCTGGAAGGACCCCGTATGCGTCGCATCTCGTCCGCAGTGCACATCTCCGCACCCGCCGAGCAGGTGTGGGCGGTCCTGACCGACTTCGAGCGGTTCCACGAGTGGAACCCCTTCCTCGTCGAGGCCGCCGGACAGGCCGTTCCGGGCACGCGGCTGAGCCTGCGGTTCCGGCTGCCCGGCGGCGGGCGGGAGATGGTCTTCACGCCCACCGTGCTGGAGAGCGAGCCCGGCCGGCTTCTGCGCTGGCGGGGCCGGTTCGGCGTGCCGGGCGTCTTCGACGGGGTGCACAGCTTCGAGCTCACGGCCCGGGACGGCGGCACGCACGTGCTGCAGAGCGAGCGGTTCAGCGGTCTGCTGGTGCCGTTCTCCGGGGCGGTCATCACCCCCTCGGAGAAGGGGTTCCAGGCGCTGACCGACGCGCTGAAGGAGCGGGTCGAGTCCGCCTCCGTCCCGGCTCGGCCGCAGGACTGAACGCCGGGCCGGGCCTGCGGCGTCCGGGGCGCGTCGGCTGCAAGAGGAGCTTTAGGGCGCGGTCACACGATCGACCGACCATGACTCCGCTGGAGAGGCAGCATGACGATGACAGCAGAGCTGACCGCACAGGTGTGCGTGGTAGGAGGGGGGCCCGCCGGGCTCACGCTCGCCGTGGAGCTCGCCAAGCGTTCCGTTTCGGTGGTGGTCCTGGAGCAGAGCGGGCATTTCAACCGTTCGTTCCGGGGCGAGTCGGTGTCTCCGGACTCGGTGTGGATGCTGGACCGGCTCGGGCTGCTCGACCGGCTCGAGGGGACGTACGTCCAGATGCACCACATGGAGATCGTCGACGGTGGCAGCGTCGTGCTGCGGGCCGACCTCTCCGAGTTCCCCTATCCGCATCCCTACCCCGTCGAACTCCCCCAGCCGGCCCTGCTCTCCGCGCTCGCCGACGCCGGGCGGGAACACCCCGGCTTCACGCTCGTCCAGTCCGCCACCGCCGTGGGATTGCTGCGCGAGCAGGGCGACGACGGACCGGTGACCGGGGTGCGGGCCCGCACACCCGACGGTGAGATCACCGTACGGGCCGCGGTGACGGTGGCGGCCGACGGCCGGTTCAGCAAGGTGCGGGAGCTGTCCGGACTGTCCTACGAGAAGCTGCCGCTGGACCGGGACGTCATCTGGCTGCGGCTGCCGTTCCCCGAGCAGTGGGACGGCCACACCTACCGCATCCGCATCCGGGGCGGCGAACACGGGCTGTTCATCCCCACCCATCCGGACAGTGTCCGGGTGGGGCTCAACATCCCCAAGGGCGGCCTGAAGGCGCTGCGCGCGCAGGGTCTCGGCGCGCTCCACGAGCGCCTGGACCGGCTCGCGCCCGAGCTGTCGGACGCGGTGCGCGACACCGTGCGCGCCTGGTCGGACACGTCGATGCTGGACATCTTCACCACGCTGGTGCCGCGCTGGTCGACGCCCGGTCTGATCCTCATGGGGGACGCCGCGCACACCCTGACGCCGATCCTCGGACAGGGCGTCAACCACGCGATCATCGACGCGGTCACGCTGGCGCCCCTGGTGGAGAAGGCGATGGCCGCCGGCGGCGGCCCGGAGCGGCTGCAGCGGGCCGGGGAGGCGTTCCAGGAGGCGCGCGAGGAGTCCGTACGCCGTTCCCGTGCCCTCCAGCTGCGCCAGGAACGCCTGTTCGCGCTGGAGGGGCGGCTCGGCGGCGTGTTCCGCCGGTCGCTGTACCGGGTGATGAACCGCAACCGCTCGGTGCAGCAGCGCGTGCTGTCGCGGGCGTACTTCCAGGTGCAGCAGCCGGGTCCCACCGTGGCCCGGCGGATGGTGCAGGAGCCCGCCCGGCGGGCCTGAGCCCGGTCACCGGCGCGGGGGCCGCCCTCGCGCCGGACGCCGGCACCCGTCGACACGCCGCCGCCCGGATCCCTCGGCAGGGATCCGGGCGGCGGCGTTCCGGGGTCACCGGCGGCGGGTCACCAGGTGACCGGCAGACTGCTCAGGGCGTGCACCATCATGCCGCTGGTCATGGTGAGGTTGCCGACCTCGTCGGCCAGGCGCAGCGTCGGGAAGCGGCGGATCAGCGAGGAGATGGCGATCTGGAGCTCGGCGCGGGCGAGGGCGGCGCCCAGGCAGAAGTGCGCGCCGTGCCCGAACGCCAGGTGGGCGGAGGCGGACGGCCGGGACGGGTCGAAGGAGTCGGCGGACTCCCCGAAGCGGTCGGCGTCCTGGTTGGCGGAGCACACCGAGGCGATCACCCCGCTGCCCTCGGGGATGGTCGTGCCGCCGAGCTCGACGTCCTCCAGCGTGATGCGGAACGGGCCGCCGTCCCCGATGGGGTTGATCCGCAGCAGTTCCTCCACCACGTGGTCGATCGTCCCCGGGTTCTCGCGCAGCGCGGCCAGGTGCTCGGGGTGCCGGAGGAGGGTCAGCACACAGGTGCCGATCATGCTGACGGTGGTCTCGTGGCCGGCCACGAGCAGGGTGATGCCCATGGTGATCAGCTCGTGCTCACTGAGCCGGCCGCCGTCCTCGTCGTGGACGGAGACCAGGGCGCCCATCAGGTCGTCGGTGGGTTCCTCGCGCTTGCGCTGCACCAGCTCGCCGAGGTACTGCACCATCGCCATCCGCTGCTCCAGCACCTCCTCCGGGGTGTGCGAGGTGAGCGAGACGAAGGCGTCGGACCAGGCGCGGAACCTGCCCCGGTCCTCGAAGGGGACGCCGAGCAGCTCGCAGATGACCATCACCGGCAGCGGGAACGCGAAGACGGGGTTGAGGTCGACGGGCCCGGAGAGCTTCTCCATCTCGTCCAGCAGCCCGTCGGTGAGCTCCTGGATGCGGGGGCGCAGGTTCTGTACCCGGCGGGCGGTGAACTCGCGGGAGACGAGCTTGCGCAGCCGGGTGTGCTCGGGCGGGTCCATGGTGAACAGGCTGCCGGCCATGGGCGGGGCCGCGGTGAGCCGCGGGGCCCCCTCGGCGAGCATCGCCGCCCGGCTGAACCGGCCGTCCGCGAGGACGGTGCGGACGTCGTCGTAACGGCTGACCACGTACCCCTCGTCACCGCTGGGCAGCCGGACGTGGGCCACGGGGCACTTGCCGCGCAACTCCTCGTAGACGGGCGGTGTCTGCACGGCCGAGGGGCGGTGGAAGGGGTACTGGAGTCCGGGCTCCGTCCCGGTCTCGGGCGCCGTCCCGGTGTCGGTGCCGGGCGCTGAGGCGGTGTCCATCGTGTGGCCTCCGGTGCTTCGGAAGGTGCATGCGTTCGGGACTGTCCGGCGAGGTTCGCAGCACCGGCTTGCGCGCCGATAAAGGCCGCCGGAGCCGGTTCGTCCGCTCCCGGCGTCCGGATACGGCGACGGGCCCGCAGCTCTGGGGGGAGAGGCTGCGGGCCCGGGTTCGCGGGCCGGTTCAGCGCAGGCGGCCGTCCGGCGTGCGCAGGCCCTGGCCCAGCGCGCGGGTGAGGGCGATGGTGGTCAGCCAGGACATGCCGAAGGTGAAGGGGGCGGCGATGTCGTCCGGGCTGTCCCCCAGGAACGAGAAGACCACCATGATCGCGAAGGGGATCAGCGGCCGGTTCAGCAGGTTGTACAGGGGCACGGCCCGGGGCGCGAGCCGGCCCGGCGCGTGGCGCTGCCCGAGGCCGGCCAGCCGGGGCAGCTCGGGCAGGACCAGGCCGAGGACGGCGGCCGGGTACACCCAGCCGGCGTGCTTGACCGCCTCGAAGACGTCCCAGGCCAGCAGCAGGATCCCCACGACTCCCCAGACCACGCGCACCACGGTGGAGGTGGAGCTCCTCGTGGCGCCGTCGGGTTCGGTCGTCACCATGCTTCTCTCCTCGTGTGGAGACGGACGGACGGCGGGGGCACGGACAGCGGACCGGTCCGGCGGTGCAGTGTCCCGCGGCGCGCTGAAGTCCCACTGAAGTCGCAGGTCAGCGACGCGAGTTGCGGTCAGGTCGCGCTGGTCGTGCCCCCGCTGCCGGAGCGTTCCCATTCCGGTACGTCGACAATCTCCAGCACGGCACAGGTGCAGCTGAATCCCGAGCCGCCGCCGACGAACAGCACATGGTCGCCCAGGCTCAACTCGCCCTGTTCGACGAGGTGGTTGAAGCCGGCGATCTGGTCCCCGGCACCGAGGTGGCCGACCCGGCGGGCGAAGTCCCAGGTGGACCGCTCCACGGGCAGGCCGAGCAGCACCGGCACCTGCCACTCCAGCCGGCTGCGTCCGCTGGCCAGGGTCACCACCCGGGACACGTCCGCGAGTTCGATGCCGGCGTCGTCCAGCGCGGTGCCGACGACGTTCCTCATCACCGCGCCGACCCGTTCGGTGGCCTCCCGGACGCTGCCGTGGGCGCGCATGAAGTGTCCCACCCGGCCCAGCAGGTCCAGGGGTTCCCCGGACGGCAGGGGCCGCAGCCCGGCCCCGCGGACGACCGCCTCCAGGGAGTTGTCCGATCCGCTCGCGGTGGACAGCAGCCGGGCGAAGCCGCCGGCGGCGGACAGCAGCAGGGCGGTGCCGCCGTCGCCGTAGACGAAGCCGGGCTCGCTGCTCCACCTCTTCACCAGCGGGGCGCCGAACCGGTCGGCGGTGGTGACCATCGCGGCTCCGGTGCCCGGCTGGGCGGCGACCTGGCGGGCCGCGACCTCCAGGGCGCCGAGTCCGCCGTTGCACTCCTGCTCGAAGCCGAACGCGGTCGCGTCCCGGCCGAGGGCGTGACCGGCGACGTAGGAGGCCGCCGGCCACATCTCGACGCCCTGGAACCAGATGCCGCTGTGGATCAGCAGGTTCACCCGGGACGCGTCGAGACCGGACCGCTTGAGCGCGGTCGTCGCCGCGTGGACCGCCATGTCCGGAGGGGCCATGGACTCCTCGGCGACGGAGACCGACACGATCTCGTCGGCCGCGTGCTGCTCCGCGTCGTACGCGCCGGACTCCACGGCCGACCGGGCGGACTCGGGCTCGCCGAGCCACGCCCCCGTCCCGGCCACGTACACGCCTTCCCACCGCATGGTGGCTCCTCTCGTCCTGTGTCGTCGGGATGTCCTGGCCGGCGGCCGGCCCGCTCAGGCCGGTCCGACGGAGCTGTCGCGCAGGGCGGACACCACACGCCACAGCGCGGCCGGGGTGGCGAAGGTGTCGGCGACCAGCTCCGAGTCGGGTACGGCGATTCCGTAGGTCTGCTCGACCCGGACCAGGGTCTCCACCATGGCGAGCGAGTCCAGGCCCGCCGCCTTCAGGCTGCTGTCGGGCCGCAGCGGCCCCTGGGAGGCGAGCCTGGGCAGCAGTTCGAGCAGGAGTTCCTCGTACGCCTTGTCCCAGGGCGGCGCTGCCGCGTCGGTCGCGGGGACGGCGGCAATGGTGTCGGTCATGGCGGCGGATTCCTCCGTACGGGATGCGGTGAGGGGCTCGGCGTCGTGGCGGCCGAGGGCCAGACGCGTGGCGGAGACGACCTCGTGGCCGTCGACGACGATCTCGGCGGGTGCCGGATGGCCGAGGAAGCCGAGGAGGCTCGCGGACAGTCCGTAGGCGCCGACGTTGGGGAAGGCCAGCAGGTCCCCCGGGCGCAGTCCGGGCAGTTCGGCGGCCCGGGCCAGGATGTCGGCGGGGGTGCACAGCGGGCCGGCGAGGGTGACGGCGGCCGGCCGGGGGCCGTCCGCGGGGGCTTCGTCCCGCAGGCCCCGGGTCTCCGGGTGGTCGTCGCCGGGGTCCGCCGGGTCGAGCGGCCGGGCGGACAGCGGGAGCAGCCGGCCCAGGCCGGACAGCCCGCCCAGGTGGTTGATGCCGGAGTCGAGCACCGCGTACGCGCTGCCCCGGCTGTGCTTCACGTCGGTGACAGTGGCCACCAACTGCCCGCTGTCGCCGACCAGGTAGCGGCCGGACTCGAAGGCGACCACCGGCTCGCCGTCCCGCCAGCCGGGCAGGTGCTCGTCCAGCACGGCCGTCAGTGCCGCCCGCAGACCGCGGTAGACGGGGCGCTCGCCGGGTGTGGCGTAGGGCGCGGCGAATCCTCCGCCCAGGTCCAGGAGGTGCAGCGGGATGCCGAGTTCGGTGCGCAGGCGGGCCGCGGTGCGCACGCTCTGCGCGAGTTCGGCGCACAGGCCGTCCTCGTCCCGGGCGTTGGTCAGCGGGAAGAAGTGCATCCCGACGATCCGGGTGCCCTCGGCGAGCAGCCGGGCCCGGTGCTCGGTCAGGTCGTCGAGGTCGAAGCCGAACTGCGAGGGGGCGCCGGTCATCCGCAGCCCCGCCTGGCCGGGCGCGCCGGCGGCGTTGATCCGCAGGACGCAGTCGGCCGTGACGCCCTGCGCGTGCGCGGCGGCGCCGATCCGCTCCAGGTCGCCGAAGGACTCGGCGGAGAAGGTGCGCATCCCCGCGGTGATCGCCTCGTCCAGTTCGGCACGCACCTTGCCGGGGCCGGAGTACATCAGCTCGCCGGCGGGGTGGCCGGCCTGGAGCGCCGCGGCGAGTTCGCCGCGCGAGGTGACCTCGGCGCGGGCGCCGCCCCGGCGGAGTTCGGCCACGAGGGCCGGGTGCGGGTTGGCCTTGAGGGAGTAGTAGACGCGGCTCGGCTGCGGCAGGGCGGCGCGCAGGTCCGCCAGCGCGGTCCGTACCCGGTCCAGGTCGTAGACGTAGAGCGGGCTGCCGTACCGCTCGGCGAGGCGGCGGACGGCCGGGGCGGCGGGGCCGGTCTGCCCGGCCACGTCCCTGTCAGTGCTCATCGGTGCCCTCCACGAGGCGGCGGCGCAGTTCCTTGCGGTCGGTCTTGCCGTTGGGGGTGAGCGGAAGCGCGGGCAGCACGTGGCAGACGTCCGGGACCTTGGCGGCCTCCAGGCGGTCGCCGAGCCGGGCCAGCACCTGCTCGCCGGTGAGTGCGGGCGTCTCGCCGACGACGAACAGGACCATGTCGCGGTCCTCCTCCGGGACCAGCAGCGCCGCCTCGCGCACGTCGTCGATGTCCAGTACGGCGGACTCGATCTCGACGGAGCTCATGCGCGAGCCCCGGCGCTTGAACAGGTCGTCGCGGCGGCCCTGGAAGTAGACGTGGCCGTCGTCGTCGAGCCGTCCGTAGTCGCCGGTGTGCAGGGTGACCGGGCCGCCGTCCGCGGGGCGCCGGAAGCGCAGCGCGGTCGGTTCCGGGGCCCGCCAGTAGCCGGCCATCACGTGCGGGCCGCGGACCACGATCTCGCCGGTCTCCCCCGGTGCCAGGGGCCGTCCCTCGTCGTCGACGACGAGCACCTCGGTGCCGGGCAGCGCGGGCCCGACCGAGCCGGGGCGGGCCAGGTCGCCGTCGGGCTCCAGGATGGTGATCCGCTTGCACTCGGTGGTGCCGTACATGGGCACCACGGCGGCGCCGCGGAAGGTCTCCCGGAGCGAGGCGATGAGCGGGGCGTTGAGCGTGGCGCCGGTGTTGGTGAACATGCGGATGCGGGTGGGCCGGGTGTCGCGGGAGGCGAGGCGGACCAGGAGTTCGCCGAGGGAGGGGACCAGCGGTACGACCGTGGCGCCGTGGTCACGGGCGAAGCCCAGGACGCGGGCGTGGTCGGCGGGGCCGGACAGCAGCAGCTCGGCGCCGGCGAGGGCGCAGAGCAGGATCTGGTAGAGGCCGTAGTCGAAGGAGAGCGGGACGGCGGTGAGCACGACGTCGTCCGGGCGGTAGCCGAGCCGGGCCTCGATGGCGCGGGCGGCGAACGCGACGGGGCCGTGCGGACAGGCCACCGCCTTGGGCGCCGAGGTGCTGCCCGAGGTGTAGATGAGCAGGGCGAGCCGGTCGGCGGGGACCTCCCGTTCGGTGCGGGCGGCCGGGTCGGCGGGTCCGGACAGGTCGAGCTCCGCGGCGACGGCGACGGGTGTGCCGGCGGGCCAGGTCAGGCCCTCGGCGCCGGTGCGCTCCGCGGCGTCCACGACGATCAGGGAGGGTTCGGAGTCGGCGAGCACGGCCTTGAGGTGGAACGCCTTCATGCCGGGGTTGATCGGCACCAGGACGGCGCCGCGGCGCCAGGTTCCGTACAGCAGGGCGGTGAACTCGCGGGCGCTGTCGACGCGGGCCAGCACCCGGTCGCCGGGCCGGATCCCGTGGCCGTCCAGGACGCGGGCGAAGGAGTCGGCGGCGGCGTCGAGCTGTGCGTAGGTCCAGGCGCCCTCGCGGTCGCGCACGGCCGGTGCGCCGGGGCTCCGGTCGACGGCGGCCGTGAGGAAGACCTCGGCCGCGTTGGCCACCCGGGGGGCGGCCGAAGTGCCGACGGCGTCGTCTATCAGGGCGGTGGCGGGGGCGGATCCGAGTGCGGTCGCGGTCATGGCTGCATCTCCGGTTTCTGCGCATCCTGCGGTTCGGCGGCCGGAATCGTCCGGCCCGGTGGGCGGAGGTCCCCCGGCACGGCACGACCGGTGTCTCCGGCCGGTGCCGGAGGCCGGCCGCCGGTCCGGGGCACGGACGCCGTGCCGCGGTCGCCGTGGCCTTCGTGCGGCGCCGCCGGGGGGCGCCGGCTCCGAGCCGGGGCGGAGGCCTGCCCGGGGGTCGGGGATGCCGTCCGCACCGCGTGGACGCTCTCCCGGCGCATGGTCCTCCCCTCGTCGGCGGGCTCACCCGTGAACGGGCTCGTGTCCTGCGGAAAGCGTCGGGGGTGCTGCTTTGGCACGGCTAAAAAGGCAGTTGGCGCGTGCCGTTCCCGAAGCGGGCGCGAAAGGTGCGGTCCCGGCGCCGTCACGCCGTGCCCGCTGTCGCCGTTTCCGGCCGGGGGGCGGTCCCGGCCGGTACGGCGGGGGGTGCCGGGGTCAGCGAGCGGGCGGCGAGGAGGACGCCCAGGGTCAGCAGCAGCGGTACGCACATGGCGGCACGGTAGGAGACGGCCGCGCCGACCGCGCCGACCAGGGGCGGACCGACCAGGAACCCGACGTAGTTGAAGAGGTTGATGCGGGCCACGGCGGTGTCCGCCGCGCCCGGCAGGCGCTGCGCGGCGGCCGTGAACACCTGGGGGACGATCACCGAGAGCCCCGCGCCGAGCACGGCGAAGCCCGCGACGGCGGCCCAGGGCCCCGGTGCGGCGGCGACCGCGGCGAAGCCGACGGTGCTGAGCAGGGCGCCGGCGCGCACCACGGCGGTCGCGCCCCAGCGCCGCACCCAGCGGTCGCCGAGTCCGCGGCCCAGCAGGGTGGTGGCCATGTAGAGGGCGTACGGGACCGTGGCCATCGCCTCGGAGCTGTGCAGCGTGTCCTCGAGGAACTTGGCGCTCCAGTTGCTGGAGGTGGAGTCGGCGACGAAGGCCGCGCCCATGATCAGGCAGAGCGGCAGCAGCGGCCGCCACGGGACGGCGGCGGGGCGGGCCGCCCCGCCGCCGTCACCGGCCCTGTCCGCCGGTCCGTCGGCGACAGCCGTGAGCCGGGGGCCTGCCGTCGCCGCGATCGCCAGCAGCGGTACGGCGGCGCCCGCGAAGAGGGCGAACAGGGACAGGTGCCAGCGGGCGCCGGCGCCGGCCAGCAGGGCGCCGAGGATGCCGCCCAGGCTCATCGCGCCGTGGAAGCCCAGCATGACGCTGCGGCCGTAGTGGCGCTGCACCGCCACCCCGGTCATGTTGACGCTCGCCTCCAGCGCGCCCACCAGCAGGCCGAAGACGGCCAGGCAGAGCGCGAGTTGCCACCAGGTGTCGCCCGCGCCGATGCCCGCGGGCAGCAGGCAGACCGCCGGCTGGAGCACGCGGACGACGGTGGGGGCGGGCACCCGGCGTACCAGCCGTGCGGCGGTGACGCTGCCCGCGCCGGCCAGGACCGGCACGGCGGCGAGGAAGAGCGGGAGGGTGGTGTCACTGAGGCCGTAGCGGTCCTGGACGGCCGGGATGCGGGTGACCAGCAGGGCGAAGACCGCGCCGTGGACGAGGAACACCGCCAGCAGTGCGAGGCGGGCCTGCCGCAGCCGTACCGATGTCTCCATGGCACCCCTTCCGGTGACCGCCGTCGCCCGGGCCGGGCGCGGCTCCGGCGCGACCGTAGGAGCGGGCCCTGAAGTGCCGCTTGCGCGGGGACCCGCGGGGCCGCCGGTGTGAACGGGGCGGCACGGTTGGCCGGAACTGGGCCGTCCGGTCAGCTCATCAGCTCCGGAAGTCCAGGTCCCGCAGCTGCTCGTCCAGGGCCCGTTCGGCCGGGGTGAGGGGTAGGTCGGGGCGGAGGCGCTCCAGCAGGTGGGGCGGTGTCGGGCGGGGCGGCTCGCCCGGGAGGTACAGCCACATCTGGCCGTACGCGACCAGACACCGGTACGCCTGGCCCACGGCGCGGGCGGCGTAGTGCGCCAGGAGGCGGATCATCTGGGGCTTCCTCTCGACCCGGGCGGGCAGGGCCCTCGATGTTCCCGGACGGAGCTAAAACGGCCCTTGGGCCGGGGCCCGTTGGCGTGAAAAGTTCACCCTCGACAGATGACGGCAGCACTGTCTGTGAGGTCACCGCCCTCGCCAGAATCTTCGCCACAAGGACAGTCGTTCGAAACACCCTAAGTCAGCGGAATCCCAACGGGGAAAGGTTGTCCCATGGTCAACGCAGTTCCGTCCGGCGTCCACCGTCGCACCGACGACACGGCTCAGTCCGCCCGTTCCCTGGTGATCGAGGATCTCGACTCCCTCGGCCAGAACGATGCCGTGCTGTTCAGCATCTGCATCATCGCGTTCCCGGCCGCCGAGGCGAGCGGGCAGTTCGGGGCATGACCGACCCGGGGGGGCACGAGGCCGGGACGACACTCCCGGACGAAAGCGTTCTGGTGGGCTTCAAGCGCCATCTGAGCCCGGTCGTGGTTCCCGGTGAAGCCACCTACCTGGTGTCCCGCCGCGGGGTCACCGCGCTGCGCGGCCCGCACGCCGAGGTGCTCGCGCCGCTGCTCGACGGGACGCGGAGCGTGCGCTCGGTGCTGCGGGAGGCGTCCTCGGCGCTGACCGCGGAGGAGGCCGGCTCCTCCCTCGGCGAATTGGCCCGCTCGGGTCTGCTCGGCTTCCGCCCGGCGGAGGCCGACGACCGCGGTCCCGTCCGGCAGGCCGACCCGATGGCCGAGGCCTACTGGGACCTGATGGGCCTGGACGGCTGCCGGGCCACGGCCGAACTGGCGGGCGCGGCGGTCTCCCTGGAGGTGCTGCCGACGGTCGACGCGGCGCCGGTCCTGGCGGCGTGCAGGGAGTCGGGGGTCGCCGTGGCGGCCCCCGGCTCGTCCGGCGCCCTCTCCCTCGTCCTGTGCGACGACTACCTGTCGCCGGAACTGGCGGAGGTGGACACCCGGCACCGGGCGAGCGGAACGCCGTGGCTGCTCGCCAAGGTCTGCGGTGTCGACCCGTGGATCGGGCCCTTCTTCCGGCCGGGCCACGGCCCGTGCTGGACCTGCCTCGCCCACCGGCTGCGCGGGCACCGCCGCTCCGAGTGGCCGGTGCAGCGCGCTCTCGGGCTGACCGGGCCGCCGGAGCGGCCGGCCGCGTCGGTCGCGGCGGGCCGGGCCCTCGGTGTGCACATGGCGGTGCTGGAGGCGGCCAAGTGGCTGGCCGGGATGCGGTATCCGTCGCAGGACCTCGTGCACACCCTGGACACCATGCTGCTGCGGGCGGCCTGCCATCCGGTGCGCCGGCGCCCCCAGTGCCCGGTGTGCGGTGATCCGCAGGCGGTGGCGAAGCGGGTCCGCGCGCCGTTCGTACCGGTGTCCCGGCCGAAGGCCGCGCACCACGGCAACAGCCACCGGTCCGCGTCGCCCGGGGAGATGCTGGACCGGTACGGCCATCTCGTCGGCCCGGTGACCGGGATCGTCAAGGAGATCCGCCGTGCCCCGCGCACGCCCGACTTCGTCGACACCTATCTGTCCGGGCACAACCTCGCCTTCAACCCGCACAGCGCGGCCGGACTGCGCGCCGGGCTGCGGGCGTTGAGCGGCGGCAAGGGCCTGGACGCCACGGAGGCCCGGGTCAGCGCGCTGGGCGAGGCGGTGGAACGGTACAGCGGCACCCGGCAGGGCGACGAGCCCGTCGTACGGGACACCTACCGGGCGCTCGGCGCGGACGCCGTGCACCCGAACGCCTGCCAGCTGTACCACGAGCGGCAGTTGCGGGACCGCGACCTCTGGAACGCCCGCGGCTCGCACTTCCAGCACGTGCCGCGGCCGTTCGACGAGGGCCGGCCCACCGACTGGACGCCGGTGTGGTCGCTGACCGCCGGGCGGCACCGGCTGCTGCCGACCTCGATGCTCTACTTCTCCGACGGCGGCGGTTCCGCGGACGGGCTGCACGCCGATTCCAACGGCAACGCGGCGGGCAGCAGCCCGGAGGACGCCCTGGTGCAGGGTTTCCTGGAGCTGGTGGAGCGGGACGCGGTGGCCCTGTGGTGGTACAACCGCACCCGTCAGCCCGGCGTGGACCTGGACGCGTTCGCCGCCCCCGAGACCGACCGGATCCGCGAGGGGTGCCTGCGGCTGGGCCGGGAGCTGTGGGTGCTCGACCTGACCTCGGACTTCGGCGTCCCGGTACTGGCGGCGGTGTCCCGGCGGACCGGCCGGCCGGCCGAGGACGTGATCTTCGGCTTCGGTGCCCACTTCGATCCGCGGGTGGCCCTGCGCCGGGCGCTGACCGAGATGGGGCAGATGCTGCCCGCGGTGACGCCACGGCGGCCGGACGCCCCGGGCTACGGCATCGACGATCCCGACGCGGTCCACTGGTGGCGCACCGCGACGACCGCCAATCAGCCCTACCTGCTGCCGGATCCGTCCGTCGCCGCACGCGGTCCGCGGTCGTGGCCGGCCGCTCTGCGCCCGGATCTGCTGGACGACGTGACCGCCATCGGTGAACTGGTCCGGGACCGCGGCATGGAACTGCTCGTCCTCGACCAGACGCGCCCCGATCTGGAACTGCCGGTGGTCAAGGTGATCGTGCCCGGGATGCGGCACTTCTGGGCCAGACTGGCCCCGGGCCGGCTGTACGACGTACCCGTGGCGCTGGGGCGGCTGCGGGAGCGAAGACGGTACGAACAGCTCAACCCGGTACCCATGTTCGTCTAAATCTCCAGCTATCAATACAAGTCACACACGGTCTTCACGTAGGTCCCATACGATCCGAAACGAACTCCGCCCCTTGCTGCGAAAGAGGAGTCCGTGAAGGCCAGTGCACCTCGCGAGCCGCGTGCAGGTCTCGTCCGCCCTCCGGCCGGCGCCGGAGACACGGACACGCGCATCAACCAGGCTCTCCCCGGGCCCCGTCTGGCCCGGGTCATCCTGCGGGTGGCACTGCTCAGTTACCTCTTCATCACCGCGCTGAACGTCATCAGCACCGGTCTGTCGCCGGCCGCGGACGTCGGCGCGATCCTGGCGCTCGTCGCCGTCTTCCTCATCCAGCTGCGGCACTCGGCGCCGGGGGCCGGACGGCGCCCCGGACGCGAGCGGTTCCTGACGCTGGGCGCGCAGATGCTGCTCACCTACCTGCCGATCCTCGTCTACCACGCCCAGTGGGGCGCGCTGGGCGGCTTCCTCTCCGGGTCCCTGCTGCTCCTGCTGCCGCCGCGGCCCGCATGGTGTCTGTACGCGGCCGTCGGGCTCAGCATGTTCCTGCCCCCGCTGCTGGACGGCCGGGGCATCGTCGACGCGGTCTACTTGTGCCAGTCGACGCTGCTGACGGGCCTCATCGTGTACGGCCTGACGCACCTGGCCGAGGTCATCCAGGAAGTGCACGACGCGCACGGGGAGTTGGCGCGCCTCGCGGTGGTCAGGGAACGGCTGCGGTTCGCCCGGGACCTGCACGACCTGCTCGGCTTCAGCCTGTCGGCGATCACCCTCAAGAGCGAGCTGGTGCACCGGCTCATACCCCTGCACCCCGAGCGGGCGGTGCAGGAGGTCGGCGACATCCTGACCATCTCCCGCCAGTCGCTCGCGGATGTGCGCCGGGTCGCCAGCGGCTTCCGCAACATGTCGCTCGCCCAGGAGGTCACCTCCGCCGAGTCGGTCCTGAACGCCGCGGACGTGACCGTCGAGGTGGAGGTGTCGGTGCGGGATCTCGACCGGCGGGTGGAGAACGTGCTGGCGGCCGTGGTGCGGGAGGCGGTCACCAACGTGCTGCGGCACAGCAAGGCCGCCCACTGCACGATCCGGCTGGTGGCGGAGCCGGGGGCGGTCGTGCTGTCGGTGGTCAACGACGGCTCCTCTCCGGGCGGTCGCGTGCCCTCGGAGCACGGCGGCAACGGTCTGGAGAACCTGGCGCTGCGACTGCGGGAGATCGGCGGCAACCTCTCCTCCGGCGCCCTGCCGGGCGGCACGTTCCGGGTCCGGGCGGTCGCGCCGGCCTCACTCCCGGCACCGGCCGGTGCCGAGAGACCGACCGGTGCCGTGCCGGACACCACCTAGTCCCGGACGCCCCGGTCAAGGGCCACCGGCGGCCGCCAACCGGAGGAGCCTCTGCCAGATGCGGGATCCCCCCGACGGGACTCTCCCCCCGGGAACCGAAGTTGGTACAGTCGCCGCGTCCGGGACGTGGGAAGGCGACAACTCGGTGCGGGGGAACGGGGGTTCGGTGATTCGCGTACTGCTGGCCGAGGACATGAACATGGTGCGCGGTGCCCTGACAGCACTGCTCGACCTGGAGCATGACATCGAGGTCGTCTGCGGGGTCGAGAACGGCAACGACATCGTGCCGGCGACGCTGCGGCACAAACCCGACGTGGCGGTCATCGACATCGACCTGCCGGGCATCGACGGGCTGACCGCGGCCGCCCGGCTGCGGGACCGGGTGCCCGAGTGCCGGGTGCTGATCCTCACCAGCATCGGACGTCCGGGGACCCTGCTGCGGGCCATCTCCGCACAGGTGGGCGGCTACATCCTCAAGGACGCGCCGCCGAACGAACTTGCCTTCGCGGTACGGCAGGTGGCCGCCGGCCGGCGGGTGGTGGACCCGCAACTCGCCCTCGCCGCCTGGGGCGGGCAGGAGAGCCCGCTCACGGAACGCGAGACCGAGGTGCTGCGGCTGGCGTCCAAGGGAGCGGAGCCCGCGGAGATCGCCGCCGAACTGCACCTGTCCACCGGGACGGTACGCAACTACCTGACCACCATCACCACGAAGCTCAACGCGCGTAACCGCGTGGACGCCGTGCTGATCGCCCAGGAGTCCGGCTGGCTGCTGTGAGCG
Source organism: Streptomyces sp. 1222.5 (assembly GCF_900105245.1). NCBI lineage: Bacteria > Bacillati > Actinomycetota > Actinomycetes > Kitasatosporales > Streptomycetaceae > Streptomyces > Streptomyces sp. 1222.5. The sequence goes on from NZ_FNSZ01000001.1 coordinate 1,955,625, forward strand.
CCGGCCGGGGCCCGCGGGGGTGAACCCTCAGGCGCGCGGCACCGGTTCGCCGCAGTCCTCGGTCATGCCGGCGGCCGCCAGATAGCTCAGCACGGCCTGGGTCACCTCGGGCGGCAGCGGCAGCACGGAGGAGGCGTCGGACGGGGTGGCCGGCCAGGCCAGCAGCCCGACCACCCAGACGGCCTCCGGCCGGTGCAGCTGGACCCGGTGCGGGGACGTGGCGCAGGCCAGCGCAAACCCGGCCTTCTCCAGGGTCAGCGACACATCGCCGATCAGCCGGATCAGCCGCCGCGCGGACAGGGCCACGGGGGCGAACGGCGCGTCCTTGCTGGTGGAGACGACGGACAACAGGGGCCCCCGCAGGTCCTCCCAGCTCAGGGTGCGCACGATCAGATGCGAGAGCCGGTCCAGCACCGGCAGCAGCACCAGGCAGGCGCCCTGCCTGGCGTCCTCCGCGGCGGCGGACGCGCGGGGCAGGACGTTGGCGAGCAGGACGGGGCCGAGTTCCATGCGCCGCAGGGCCTCCCGCACCAGCGGATCGGGACGGCTGATGCGCTCCGTCCCGAACCGGCTGCGCAGCACCAGGCCCTGGTCCGTGGCGTCCTCCTCGACGACCACGTCCTCGTGCAGCGACCAGAGATGGACTGCGCGGCTGCCGACCACCCGCGACATGGGGACCCCTTTCTTCCGTGCCGATTGTGACGGCCCGCACCGCTCGCCGGACAGCCACGCCGTCACCCCGATCACGTGAAGTTCTCACGTACGCGGCGGGGCTTTGGCGGGTCGCAAGGACGGCTTCCTACGGTGCGAGCCGGACATCCGACGAGGAGAGGGACAGCTGGTGACCGTTGACACAGCAGCCACCCGGTCCAGTACGGTCCGCCGGCTGGACCGGGTGGTCATCCGGTTCGCCGGGGACTCGGGTGACGGTATGCAGCTCACGGGCGACCGTTTCACCTCGGAGACGGCGTCCTTCGGGAACGACCTCTCCACCCTGCCGAACTTCCCGGCCGAGATCCGTGCCCCCGCGGGGACGCTGCCGGGCGTCTCCTCGTTCCAGCTCCACTTCGCCGACCACGACATCCTGACCCCGGGTGACGCGCCGAACGTGCTGGTCGCGATGAACCCGGCCGCCCTGAAGGCGAACATCGGCGATCTGCCGCGCGGCGCCGAGATCATCGTCGACAGCGACGAGTTCACCAAGCGGGCCCTGCAGAAAGTGGGGTACGCCGGCTCACCGCTGGAGGACGGCTCGCTCGACGCGTACCAGCTCCACCCGGTCCCCCTGACGACTCTGACGGTGGAGGCGCTGAAGGACTTCGGTCTGTCCCGCAAGGAGGCCGAGCGCAGCAAGAACATGTTCGCGCTGGGCCTGCTGTCGTGGATGTACCACCGGCCCACCGAGGGCACCGAGAAGTTCCTGAAGTCGAAGTTCGCGAAGAAGCCGGACATCGCCGAGGCGAACATCGCCGCGTTCCGGGCGGGCTGGAACTTCGGCGAGACCACCGAGGACTTCGCGGTCTCCTACGAGGTCGCCCCGGCCACCCGGGCGTTCCCGACGGGCACGTACCGGAACATCTCCGGGAACCTGGCCCTGGCCTACGGTCTGGTCGCCGCCTCCCGGCAGGCGGACCTGCCGCTGTTCCTGGGTTCGTACCCGATCACGCCGGCCTCGGACATCCTGCACGAGCTGTCCAAGCACAAGAACTTCGGCGTGCGGACCTTCCAGGCGGAGGACGAGATCGCGGCGATCGGCGCGGCGCTCGGCGCGGCGTTCGGCGGTTCCCTCGCGGTGACGACGACGTCCGGTCCCGGTGTGGCGCTGAAGTCGGAGACGATCGGCTTGGCCGTCTCCCTGGAGCTGCCGCTGCTGGTCGTGGACATCCAGCGCGGCGGTCCCTCGACGGGTCTGCCGACCAAGACCGAGCAGGCGGACCTGCTGCAGGCGATGTTCGGCCGCAACGGCGAGGCCCCGGTGCCGATCGTGGCGCCGAAGACCCCCGCGGACTGCTTCGACGCGGCGCTGGAGGCGGCCCGGATCGCGCTGACGTACCGAACGCCGGTGATGCTGCTGTCCGACGGGTACCTGGCCAACGGCTCCGAGCCGTGGCGGATCCCGGACCTGGAGGAGCTGCCGGACTTGCGGGTGCAGTTCGCGTCCGGTCCGAACCACACGCTGGAGGACGGCACGGAGGTCTTCTGGCCGTACAAGCGGGATCCGCAGACCCTCGCCAGACCGTGGGCGGTCCCGGGCACGCCGGGGCTGGAGCACCGCATCGGCGGCATCGAGAAGCAGGACGGCACGGGCAACATCTCCTACGACCCCGCCAACCACGACTTCATGGTCCGCACCCGCCAGGCCAAGATCGACGGCATCGAGGTCCCGGACCTGGAGGTCGACGACCCGCACCAGGCCACCACCCTGGTACTGGGCTGGGGGTCCACCTACGGGCCGATCACGGCTGCGGTACGGCGGCTGCGGGCGGCCGGCGAGCCCATCGCCCAGGCGCACCTGCGCCACCTCAACCCCTTCCCCGGGAACCTCGGCACGATCCTGCGCTCCTACGACCGGGTGGTCGTACCGGAGCTGAACCTCGGGCAGCTCGCGCGGCTGCTCCGGGCCGGGTTCCTGGTCGACGCGGAATCCCTCACCCAGGTCAACGGCATGCCGTTCAAGGCGGAACAGCTCGCGCAGGCTCTCAAGGAGGCCGTCCATGCCCACTGAGGCGCTGTCCCTGGTGCCGAAGAGCGAAGTCGCCCTCGGCCCTCGGGACTTCAAGTCGGATCAGGAGGTGCGCTGGTGCCCGGGCTGCGGTGACTACGCGATCCTCGCCGCCGTGCAGGGCTTCATGCCCGAGCTGGGCCTGGCCAGGGAGAACATCGTCTTCGTCTCCGGCATCGGCTGCTCGTCCCGCTTCCCGTACTACATGAACACCTACGGGATGCACTCCATCCACGGCCGCGCCCCCGCCATCGCGACCGGCCTCGCGTCGTCCCGGCAGGACCTGAGCGTATGGGTGGTCACCGGCGACGGCGACGCACTGTCGATCGGCGGCAACCACCTGATCCACGCGCTGCGGCGCAACGTCAACCTGAAGATCCTGCTGTTCAACAACCGGATCTACGGGCTCACCAAGGGCCAGTACTCCCCCACCTCCGAGGTCGGCAAGATCACCAAGTCGACGCCGATGGGGTCGCTGGACGCCCCGTTCAACCCGGTGTCCCTCGCGATCGGCGCGGAGGCGTCGTTCGTGGCGCGCACCATCGACTCCGACCGCAAGCACCTCACCGAGGTGTTGCGTGCCGCCGCCGGCCACCCGGGCACCGCGCTGATCGAGATCTACCAGAACTGCAACATCTTCAACGACGGCGCCTTCGACGCCCTGAAGGACAAGCAGCAGGCCGAGGAGGCGCTGATCCGGCTCGAGCACGGGCAGCCGATCCGTTTCGGCGCCGACGGCTCCCGCGGGGTCGTACGGGACCAGCGGACCGGTGACCTGAAGGTCGTCACGGTGACCGCGCAGAACGAGGCGGACGTCCTCGTGCACGACGCCCACTCCGCGTCCCCCACCACCGCCTTCGCGCTGTCCCGGCTCGCCGACCCGGACACCCTGCACCACACCCCGATCGGCGTCTTCCGCTCGGTGGAGCGTCCGGTCTACGACACGGCGATGGCCGACCAGCTCGACACCGCCATCGAACAGAAGGGCAAGGGCGACCTGGCCGCCCTGCTGCACGGCAACGACACCTGGACCGTGGAGAGTTCCTCATGACGTACGTGATCGCCCAGCCCTGTGTCGACCTCAAGGACAAGGCCTGCATCGACGAGTGCCCGGTGGACTGCATCTACGAGGGCCCGCGCAAGATGTACATCCAGCCGGACGAATGCGTCGACTGCGGCGCGTGCGAGCCGGTGTGCCCGGTCGAGGCCATCTTCTACGAGGACGCGCTGCCCACCGAGTGGGCCGGCTACCGCCGGGCCGACCAGGAGGTCTTCGCCCCGGTCGGTTCGCCCGCCGGGGCGAGCGCCGCGGGACCGCTGCCCGCCGACCACCCCCTCGTGGCCGCGGAGCCGGTCCGGGAACCGGGCTGACCGGCCCGGGGAAAGCGGACTCCAGGGGTCCTTCCCTGGGGCTTCCCCGATTCTTCAGCGGCGTCGGAGACCGTTCAGAGGAAGGCTCACCGCTTCCCCTCCCGTCCCACCGCACGAACGTCCGGACTCCGTCGCAGCAGAGGACCTTCATGAATCTCCCCTCTCCTCCCTCCATCGGCCCGCGGTCCGCCCGCCAGGGCGGGCCGCTCATGGACAGCGGATCGCTGCTCGTTCCCTCGCCCGCGGCCGACTTCCTCGGACCGCACCACCTCGTGCACCGGCCCGACACGCCCGAGGGCCTGCTGCTCTCCGCCATGCCGCCCGGCCGCCACCGGTTCGGCTTCTCCGCCGAACTGCCCGAGCACCACGCCCTGTTCTCCGACTCGACCGCGCCGTTCCACGACCTGCTGTACCCGATGGAGTCGCTGCGGCAGATGGCGGTGTTCGCCGCGGGCCGCTATTTCCGGGTCCCGGAGAACCGGCGGATCCTCCTCGCGGACTGCACGATGGCCGTCACCGCGCTGGCGCCCTGGGAGCGCACCTCCACCACCGCCCAGCTGACCCTGGACCTCGACCTCACCCCCACCGAGCTGGTCGGCGGGGTCCCGCGGGCGATGGACTGCCGTGCCTCGATCAACATCGAGGGCGAGCGGTGCGGCACGGTCACGGCCCGGCTGGTGTTCCTCATGCCCGGCGTCTACCGCAGCCACCGCGCGCACAGCCGCCGGGAGAGCGAACGCACCGCCCACGGCCACAGCGGACTGCCCGCGGGGCACGGGGTGCCCGGTCCGGAACTCGTCGGCCGGCGCACGACCCGCAATGTGCTGATCGGGCTGCCGCTGCACGAGGACGAGGCGGCACTGGTCTTCCCGGTCAACATCCCGGCGGCCCGCGAGGTGCTGCCGGACTCCGGATCCGAGGTGCCGGCCGCCCTGTTCCTCGAAGTGTCCCGCCAGGCGGCCCTGTTCGGGGCCGGCGAGCTGTACGGGCTGGCGCCCGCGCACGCCGTGCTGACCGACTGGCATGCCGCGTTCCGCGGGTTCGCCGAGCCGGGGCTCCCACTGCGCTGCGGCGTACGGCCGCGCACGGCCGACGCCCCCGGCGAGGTGCGCCGCGACGGCGCCGGCCGGCCCGTCGCCGAACTGGACCTCGTCTTCACCCAGGGCACCCGGGTCGTCGCGACCGTGTCCACCTCCGTCCTCCAGATCTGCTGAACCACGCCGACGGTCCCGTACCGGCCGGCGTCGCGAAGGAGCACCGATGCGCTTTCGGGTACTGGGACCCGTGCGGATGGACCCGCGCACCCCGACGGCAGCCAAACCGCGCGTGGTACTGGCCACGCTGCTCGTGCAGAGCAACAGCGTCATCTCCACGCACAGCCTCATCGACGAGCTCTGGGGCGTGGCCCCGCCGCGCACCGCGGCCACCACCCTCCAGGTGTACGTCTCACAGCTGCGCAAGGCGCTGCTGGCGGAGGGCGGCGCCGACCCGGGGCCGGGCCGGCAGCCGCTGCTGACCCAGCCGCCCGGCTATGTCATGCGGGCCGGCCCCGACGACCTCGACCTCACGGTCTTCGAGTCGCTGCGCTCACGCGGGCGCGCCGCCTTCGAGGAGCGGGACTACGCGACCGCCTCCCGGCTGCTGGCCGAGTCGCTCGCGCTGTGGAGCGGTCCCGCCCTCTCCGGCATCCCCCACGGACCGTCGCTGCAGACGACCGCGATACGGCTCGAGGAGTTGCGCTCCGAGGTGCTGGAGCAGCGGATCGCGGCCGATCTGAAGCTGGGGCGCCATCAGGAGCTGATCGGTGAACTGATGGCTCTGGCACACGAGTTCCCGATGCGGGAAACGCTGCACGAGCTGCTGATGGTGGCGCTGTACCGGTCCGGGCGACAGTCGGACGCGGTGCGTGCCTTCCACCGGGTGCGGCGCACGCTCGTCGACGAGCTGGGCGTCGAGCCCGACGCCTCGCTCAAGCGCGTACTGAGCCGGGTCCTCGCCTCCGACCCGGGGCTCGCCTGGCACCCGGGCCGCCGGCCGCCGCAGCCGCGGGCGGCTCCGTCGCGGGCCGCGCCCGACGGCGCCTCGGACGGGACGGTGCGCGGGGACGGCGCGGGGGCCGCCTCCGACACCGTCGCCCGGATCCCGTCCTCGGCGGAGGCCGGGGCGGCGGCAGCTGCGGCGGCCGGTGCCGGAAACCCGCCCGGTCCCGCCGCTGCCCCCGTCGGCCCCCTGCTGTGGCTGCCGCCCGCGCTCACCGACTTCACCGGCCGGGACGCCGAACTGGCCCGGTACACGACGCTGTTCGCCGAGTCACGCGACGGGACGCGGCCGTGCGTCGTGGCCGTCTCGGGCCGGCCGGGCGTCGGCAAGACCGCGCTGGCGGTCCAGCTCGCCCACCACGCCGAGGAGTTCACCGGGCGGGTCCTGGTGTCCCTGCGGGACTCGGCGGGCCGGGCGCTGACGGAGCGGGCCGCGCTGACCGCCCTGCTGCGCCGGCTGCTGCGGCCCGGCGACGGCCCGGACCCGCTGCCCGGCGCGCCGGACGAGCTGGCGGACCTGCTGCACCAGGCGGCCCGGAGCCGTGACCTGCTGATCGTGCTCGACGACGTCGTGTCGGAGGCACAGGTGCGGCTGCTGCTCTCCGCCGTTCCGGACGCCTGTGTCGTCCTCACCTCCCGCCGGCCGCTGGGCGCCCTGGAGCAGGCCCGGCACCTGGTGCTCGACGTGCTCGACCGGCCCGCGGCGGAGTCCCTGCTGCTCGCCACGGGTGGCCCGCGCATGGCGCAGGACCCGGCCGCGGTCGCGGAGATCGCCCGGCTGTGCGGCCGGCTGCCGCTCGCCCTCCGAGTGGCGGCCGGCGCGCTCGCGGTCCGGCCGCACTGGACGCCGGCCGACCTCGCCCGCCGGCTCGGCGACGAGCGGACCCGTCTCGCCGCGCTCTCGCTCGGCGACCTGGACGTACGGGGCGGGCTGCTCGCGGCGTACCAGGAGGTGCCGGAGGCGGAGCGGCAGGCGTTCCGCACCCTGGGCCTCGCTCCGCTGCCGGACTTCCCGCTGTGGGTGGCCGGGTCCCTGCTGGACCTGGCACCGGAGGCCACCGAGGAGCGGCTGGAGGAGCTGGTCCGGGCCCAGTTGCTGGAGGCCCGCCGTCCCGCGGACGGCGGGGGCGAGGTGCGGTACGGCTATCACCCGCTGCTGCGTTCGCTGGCGCTGGAGACGGTGAGCGAGGTGGACGGCCCGGCGGCGGTCGCGGAGGCCGTGGCCCGGCTGGGCCGGGCCTGCCTGCTGCGGGCGCGGGCCGCCGACGCACGGCTCGCTCCGGGGCGGGACCGGCTGGCGTCCGTCCTCGTGCCGGACCTCGGCGACCTCCCCGTGCACGATCCGGCCGTGGCCGCCCCGCTGCGCTGGCTCCAGGCGGAGTCCGCCGGGCTGCTGGGTGTGCTGCGCGGGCTGCACGCCGGCGGGCACTGGGACCTGGTCTGCGCGCTGGCCTCGGCGCTCGGCGGCTACTACGAGGCGTGCGCGCTGTGGGACGACTGGGAGGCCAGTCACGAGCAGGCGCTGGACGCGGCCCGGCGCTCCGGGAACGCCGTGGCCGAGGCGGCGTTGCTGCGCTCGGTCGGGGACCTGTCCTGGCAGCGCAGGCACACCGGCCGGGCCGTCGACTGCCATCGGCACGCGGCCCGGTTGTTCGCGCTGGCCGGGGACGGGATCGGGGCGGCCCGGTGCCTCACCGGGGAGGCGGACGTGCTGCTCGGACAGGGTGAGCCGGAGCGCGCGGGGGCGCTGTACCGGCAGGCGCTCGCCCGGGCCCGGTCCGCCGGGGACGCCCGGGGCTGTGCGGACGCCCGGCGGGGCCTGGCGCTGCTGGCCCTCGTCGAGGGCCGCCCGGCCGACTGCCTCGCGGAACTCGACGCCTGCGCCGCCGCGGCGGCGGCCCTGGGCGACGTCCGCTGGCACGGCTACGCGCGGCGCACCGCGGACCACGTCCGCGCCCACCGCCGCACCGGCCCCGCCGCCTGGTCCCGTCTGGAGATACGCCCCGGTGTATGGCTGATGAACCCGCCCGCGGCGCCCGCCGGCCGGGCGTGAGGCCCGCACGAGAAGAAGAACGGCAACCGCCGAAAGGACCGACCCCCGGAGAGCCGTGGCTCTCCGGGGGTCGGTCCTTTCGCTGCCGGCCGCTCTCCCGTGGCGTCCGGCGCGGGGTCAGGCCGGGCGCAGGGTGCGGGGTGACGGGCCGTCGGCCGCCGTCTCCGGTGCGACGCGGGGCCGGGGGGTGGGACGGCGGTTGCGGAGCAGGTCGCGCCATTCCTCGGGGCTGAAGCTCGCCGGGCGGGTGGTGTCGATGAAGTCCCGCAGGACCGCGCGGAACCGGTCGGGATCGGTGCGGAACGGGAAGTGGCCGGCCTCCTCGAAGATCTCCAGCCGGCTGCCCGGCATCGAGACGTGGCCGAGTCCCCCGTGCAGCGCCGGCACCACCTGGTCGCGGCCGCCCCACACCAGCATGGTGGGCATCCCCTGGGCCAGGTAGCAGCGGTCGAGCATGGTGCCCACCTGGCCGCGCCAGTCGACGACCGCCCGCAGCGTGCGCACGAACGCGTTGATGGAGGTGGCGTCGGGCAGGGCGTCCACCACTCGCAGGATGTCGGGCGCGTCCACGGCAAGGTCGGTGCGCAGCCACTGGAGCACCTTCACCGCGGCCCCGATCTGCCAGCGTGAGGTGGGGAGTTGCAGCAGGTGGAGCAGGGCCTGCGCGCCGGGCAGGGTGGCCGCGCGCAGCAGCGGGGTGACCTGCCGGCTGATCCCGCCGGTGCCGACCAGCACCAGCCGCTCGCAGCGGTCCGGGAACTGGTAGGCGAACTGCATGGCGACCGCGCCGCCGAGGGAGTGCCCGACGATGGTGGCGCGTTCGACGCCGAGCACGCTGAGCAGGTCCCGCATGCCGTTGGCGTACGCGGCGAGCGAGTAGTCGGCGCGGGGCTTGTCGGACTGTCCGTGGCCGAGCAGGTCGGGTGCGATCACCCGGTAGTGCTTGGCGAGTCCGGGCATGACGTCGCGCCAGGTGTCGGACGAGTCGCCGATGCCGTGGATGAGCAGGACGGCGTCGCCCTTGCCGGCCATCCGGAAGGCTCTGCGGTAGCCGTGCACCGTGCGGTGGCGCAGCCGGATGGCGCCACCGCCCGGGGACTGGCCCGGAGTGTTCTGCGCGGCCACTGGTCTCAGGCCTCCTCGTGGCGGCTCGGGCGGCGGGTGGGGCCCGGCCGGTCCTCGGTGTCGTGCGGGGCCTGCGCGGTCCGGAAGCGGGTGTGCGTCAGATCGCTCTCGATCACTCCGAGCGAGGCGAGACTGTGCCAGGGGCGCACGGTGGCGACCTTGGTCCTGGTGAAGGGTTTGCCGGTCATGACTGCCTCTCTCCGGGTGCGAAGGCGGTGGGTCGGGGGTGGGTGCGGGCGGTGTCCTCTTCGGTCGTGGGGGCGGCGGCCGCGGTACGGCGGCCGGTGATCCGGGTCAGCAGCAGCTGCGAGACCAGCCAGCGCCGCATCGCGCCCAGGTGGGCGGGTGAGCCGTGGACGTCGTCGAAGGTCTTGACGCGCAGGTCGGGCAGGGCGCGCAGCAGGTGCTGCTCGCCGGCCGGGATGATCTCGTCGCGGCTGCTGGCGACGTACCGGACGGGGATGCGTACGCGGCGCAACTGCTGGGCGGTCATGGCGTGTTCGGGCAGTTCGGACCAGAGGGTGGCGCGGTCCGGGGCCCCGGTCAGGGCGCACAGGGTGTCGGCGGTGATGCCGGGGACGTGCGGCCACCAGGCGGGGTCGGTGAAGAAGGCGCCGACGGGGGCGCCGACGGTGAGCACCCGGCGGATGCGGGGGTCCTCGGTGGCGGCGCGCAGGGCCAGTTGGCCGCTGAAGCTGAGGGTGAGCATGGAGGTGTCGGAGACCTTCGCCCGGCCTTCCAGCCGGTCCATCAGGTGGGGCAGCAGCCGCCAGGAGCCGGGGGTGTGGCGCACGGTGTTCTCGCCGACGCCGGGGAACTCCGTCACGACGGCGGCGTAGCCGAGCCGTGCGAACAGCGGCAGCAGCGGTGCCCACTGCTCCTTGACGCTGACGATCCCGCCCATCACGACGAGCAGGGGGCGCGGGCGCGCGGCGTCGAGGCCGGTCGCCCAGGCGGCCACGGTGCCGCCCTCGTAGGGCAGTTCGAGCCGGACGATGTCCCGGCGGCGTTCGCGCCAGATGTCGAAGGTGGACACCACGAGCCGTCCGGCGGCCTCGCGGGCGGGGTCGCCGTGGTGGGGGAAGCGGGCGAGCGCGAAGTGCGCGCAGGCGTCGAGGAGCCGGCCGTAGGAGGCTGCGGTGCGGCCCTCGCGGGTCCAGGTGGCGGCCCAGGAACGCGGGTCGCCGCAGGTGTCGTTGGTGATCCCGGTCAGGATCCGTTCGACGCGGCGCGGCGCCATGCCCTGTCCCCTGGCGTGCAGGAGGGCGAATTCCTTGAGTTCGGCGAGATGGTCCATGTGCGTCTCCGGTCTCTTCCGTCCCGCGGGGCGTTCACCGTCCCGGACCCCGCTTGCGGGCCGGTTGCACGGCGGGCCCCGGCGGGGTGGTTCCGGCGGGGCGGGGCCCGCTCACCACCAGTCGTCGTCGCGGCGGTGGTCGGGCTCGTCGGCGCCGAGGGCCTCGGCGAGGGCGTCGACGATGCCGTCGTCGAGCATCGTGTGCGCCTGGGTGTCGGTGGTGACGCCGAAGCCGGAGTCACCGACGGCCACGCTGACCGTGTACCGCCCGAGCAGCGAGTAGGTGCGGAAGGCCCACTCGTTGCCGGTGCCCGGTGTCCCGTCCGGGCGCCGCACCTCGGTGGGGGTGCCGTCGGTCTCGAAGCCGAAGTCGGTGAAGCGGAACTGCATGCCGAGCCCGATGGCCTTGCTGTACGCCTCCTTCAGGGTCCACAGGCGGACCAGCGCGGGGTCGCGGTCCGCCGGTGCCATGGCCTCGATCAGCTGCACCTCGCGCGGGGTGCACAGGTGCCGGCCGAGGCCGGCCCCGTACAGGGCGCGGTCGGCGCGCTCGGCGTCCACGCCGATGACCGCTCCGGTGGCGAGGCCCACCAGCAGCAGGTCCTCGGTGTGGCTGAGGCTGATCTGCACGCCGTCGTACCCGTGCAGGTACGGCCGCCCCGAGGGGGTGTAGCCGAGTTCGACCGTCTGCGGCTGCACGCGCAGGGCGGCGCCGGCCGCGAACTTCAGGAGCACCCGGGAGGCGGCGAAGCGGGTGCGCACCTCCGGGTGGGTCAGGTCCAGGTAGCGGGCCCAGTCGCGGCCGAGGAGGGTACGCAGGCGGGGGCCGCCGGCCCGTTCCGGACGCCAGTGGTCCAGTTGGGCGTACAGGACGGCGGTGGCGTGCGTCGCGAGGTCACCGCGGACTCTGTTCCAGTCCCCGCGCGGCCCACTGATCATGATCGGTTCCCCGAAGGTCCGGCCCGGGGACGCCTTCCCTGGAGCCGTCATCGAATTCCTCCATGCTGTGTCGGAGATCGCTGAGCACGTCGGCGGCGGTGGCCCCGTCGATCACCCGGTGGTCGAAGGTGAGTCCGAGCCGCATGACCGGCGCGGGCACGACCTGCCCGGCGCGTACGACGGCCCGGTCGATGATCCGCCCGGCGCACAGGGTGACCGCCGTGCCGCCCGCCGAGTGGAAGCCGTCGACGTCGCGGTGTCCCAGGGAGCTGACCGAGACGGTGCCGAAGACCTCGGGGCGCCTGCGGGGGCTGCGCAGCGCGGCGGCGAAGGCCGCGCGGCCGAGCGGCACCGGGAGCCGGCCGAGCATCCGGACGCCCTTGAACTCGGGGAGGGTGCCCGCGTCCGCGCCGCGGAAGCGGTCGACACGGTCCTGGATCTCCTGCAGCGAGGCACTCTCCAGTCCCGGCACCAGGGCGGAGAGCACGGTGCGTTCGCCGTCCAGGGTGCGGTCGAGGGCGAGCTTCGCGGTGACCTCGCCGAACCGCAGGGTCCTGGGGCGGCGCAGCGCCGACGGCCAGCCGGGGGCCAGGACCGCGTTGGCCCGGGGGTGGCGGGCGAGGACGCGGCCGGTGGCGTGCAGCAGGTAGCTGACCACGGAGATACGGGTGCCCTCCGCGCGGGCCGCGGCCCGGTGCTCCTGGATCCGGGTCATGTCGACCTCGGTGTCCAGGTGCACCGGCCGCTGGTCCGCCGCCCACTCCAGGAAGTACAGGGTGTGGCGGCGGCGCCGTTCGCTGTGCGGGACGGGTGTGCCGCTCACGCGGGGACCGCCAGTTCGTAGATCTCCTTGAGGCTGCGGGCCTCCAGCACCCGGCCGACGGGTACGGGGCGGCCGGTGGCCTGTTCCACGGCGGTGACGAGCTTCAGCAGGTGCAGGGAGTCCCACTCGGGGACCTCGTCGAAGTCGGCGCCGATCTGCTCGTCGGTCAGGGGCAGGCCGAGTTCGTCGCGGACGGTGTCGGCGAAGTCGTCCAGACTGTACGCGTGTCGGGTGCTCATACCTTCTCCAGGGCGAAGCCGGCCTTGATCCATTTGCTGGACTCGATGGCGACCGCCAGGGCCTTCTGGCCGGCGGACATGGTCTCCAGGAGCCGTTCGATCTGCAGGAACGGCAGGGCGTTGCCGTTGTTGCCGGTCTCGGCGACGCAGGAGACCTCCGTGGCCGTCGGCACGTCGAGCTGTTCGGTGATCTTCCGGGTCATGCGGCCGGACAGCTGCGGGGGCAGCAGATAGTCCAGTTCGGCGGCGTCCCAGCCGAGTTCACCGAGGAGTTCCCAGAGGATCTCCACGGCCATGACGGGCACCTGCTCCTCGATGGCCTTGTAGTCCTCGGTGAGAGCCTGGCGGTCGTCGAAGCGGTCGGCGAGGCCGAACCACTCGATGACCTGGCCGGCTTTGCGCCCCAGCCCGGTGAAACGGTTCAGCACCTGCTTGACCGCCACCTGTTCGCCGCGCGGCTCGTCGGTGAGCACGGCGGCCCCCGCCCCGTCCCCGAACAGGACGAAGTTGACGAGGTCGCTGGGCGCGGCCTTGGACAGGTCGCGGTTCAGGTCGAGGTGCTTGCTGCACACGTCACCGCCGATGACCAGGCCGGTGCGGTACTCCCCGGAGGCGATGAGGGTACGGCCGAGGCTCAGCGCCTGCACCGCGCCCGCGCAGCCCGACTGCAGCTGGAACGTGGGTACCTGGTCGATGCCGAGCTGGTCGGTCACGTTGTTCACGGTGGCCGGCATCAGCGTGTCCGGGGTGGCGGTGCCCAGCACCACGAACTCGATGTCGGCGAGGTCGGCCCCGGACGCCTTCACCGCCCGTTCGGCCGCGCGGGCGCACAGGTCGGCCAGCGACCAGCGGACCTCACCGGTCGTCAGGTCGCGGGCGAAGTGCCGGGTCCGGGTGCCGATGAACACCTCGATCCATTCCTCGTTGGCTCCGAGCACCTTGGCCAGTTCGGCGTTGCCGACCGGGTCGCCGGGCAGCGCGGTCCCGACGGAGGCGAGATACACCTGGTTGTCGGTCATGCCGTCCTCTCCTCGACAGGGGCGGATGCGGTTCCGCAGTGGTCCCGCAGGAAGTCCACGAGGTCCCCGACCGAGGCCAGCTTGGGCAGCAGGTCCTGCACGGTCAGCGTGGCGACGGCGGGCAGTCGCTCCTCGATGCGGCCCTTCAGTTCCATGACCATCACGGAGTCGAAGCCGAGGTCCTCGTAGAGCCGCAGGTACGGGCTGAGTTCGTGGGTCTCGTAGCCGCCGACCTGGCCGATGGCCTCCAGGGCGGCCTCGGTCACCGGATCGCCGGGAGCCGGGCGCTCCAGGGTGAGCACGCCCGTGCCGGCCGGTTCGCGTTCCGCGGCCGGCGCGCTCTCGCGGGCCGCGGTGGACGGCAGTTCGGCGAGCGGCGCGTCGTGGCGGGCGCGGACGGGTCCGCCGCGGGTCCAGTAGCGGTGGGCGTCGCTGAAGACGTAGGGCGGCAGCCGGTACGCGGTCCGGTCCCGCTCCTCGTACACGGCGTCCCAGTCGGGGGTGACTCCGCCCCGGTACAGCTCGGCGAGCGCGTCCGCGAGGTCCCGGCCGGCGGAGTCCTCGCCGCGCACCGGCAGGACGAACGCGGGCCGGGCTCCGGGGGCGGCCCGCGGCAGCTTGCGGGCCATCGAGGACAGCACGGGTGACGGCCCGATCTCCACGGCGTGGGTCGGTCCCGCCGCCAGCAGTCCGGCGGCCGCGTCCGCGAAGAGCACCGGACGGCGGACGTGCGCCACCCAGTAGTCGGCGTCCATCGGCTCGTCGTCCAGCACCCTGCCGTACAGGGTCGAGTACAGCGGCAGCCGGGGCGTACCCCCGCCGACCTCGCGGGCGATCTCCGCGAACTCCTCCAGCATCGGGTCCATGAGGTACGAGTGGAACGCGTGCGACACCCGCAGCGTCCGGGTGCGTATCCCGTCCCGGTCGAGTTCCTTGTCGATGCGCCGCAGTGCCGCCAGCTCGCCGGACAGCACCGTGGCGCGCGGGCCGTTGACGACGGCGACACCGACGTGCGGCTCGGCCGCGAGGCGCTCCTCCAGTTCCTCGCGGCCCGCCAGGACGGCCAGCATGCCGCCGCCGTCGGGCAGCCGCTGCATGAGCGCGCCGCGGGCGGCGATCAGCCGGGCGGCGTCCTCCAGCGGGAACACCCCGGCCAGGCAGGCCGCCGCGTACTCGCCGACGCTGTGGCCGAGCAGCAGGTCCGGGCGCACACCGAGCTCCCCGAGGGTACGGCCGAGCGCGTAGCCGACGGCGAACAGCGCGGGCTGCGCCCACCGGGTGCGGTGCACGGACTCGTCGCCGCCGAGCAGCAGGTCGCGTACCGACTCCCCGGTGTGCGGGAGCAGGGCCGCGTCGGCCTCGTCGAGGAAGCGGCGGTAGAGGGGCGAGTCCCGGTGGAGGCCCGCCGTCATGCGCGGGTACTGGGAGCCCTGGCCGGTGAAGAGGAACGCGGTGCGCGGCCGGGCGCCGGGCGCCCCGGTCAGCCGGGCCAGCAGATCCGGGTCGGCGGCGGCCGCGCGGAGCCGCTCGACGAGGGCGTCGGTGTCCCCCGCGGACACCGCGAAACGGTAGCGGTGTCCGGCCTTGACCCGGTTGGAGGTCCAGGCGACGGGCCCGAGCGGCGCCCGGCGCGCGGCCAGCGCCTCGGACTGCGCGAGCAGGTTGCGGCGCAGCGCGTCGGGTGCCGGGGCGGACAGGGTGAAGACGCCGGTGCCGATCCCGGTGGTGTCGCCGGCCGGTTCCGGGCGCGGGCGGGCGGACTGCGGCGGCGCGGACTCCAGCACGGCGTGGGCGTTGGTGCCGCCCATGCCGAAGCTGCTGAGGCCGGCCACAGAGGTGCCGCGCGGCAGCCGCAGCGGGGCCTTGAGCAGCCGCAGCCCCTTCTGGCGCAGACCCAGCTGCTCGTTCTCCTTGGCCGAGAACCGGCTGGCCGGCACGGTGCGGTGGTGCAGGGACAGGGCCACCTTGATGAGCCCGGCGATACCGGCCGCGCCCTCGGTGTGGCCCAGGTTTCCCTTGACCGAGCCCAGCGCCATCGGCTTGGCGGAGCGGCCGGCGTGGTGGTGGCCCAGGGCGGCGGCCTCCATCATGTCGCCGAGCGCGGTGCCGGTGCCGTGTCCCTCGGTGAAGGCGACGTCGGCCGGCTCGACGCCGGCGCGCCGGTAGGCGGCCGCGATGACGTCCTGCTGGGCCCAGCGGTTGGGTGCGGTCAGCCCGTTGCTGCGGCCGTCCTGGTTGACCGCGGTGCCGCGGACGACGGCGTAGATCTGCTGGCCGTCCGCGAGCGCGTCCTCCAGGCGGCGCAGCACCACCGCGCCGACGCCCTCGCCGCGGCCGATGCCGTCGGCCTGGGCGCTGAACGGCTTGCACCGTCCGTCGGGCGCGGAGAGCCCGGCCTGGGTGTAGAAGATCGACAGGGCGGGGGTGAGCGCCACGTTCACGCCGGCGGCGATCGCGTAGTCGCACTCCCCCGACAGCAGGGCGTTGCCCGCCAGGTGCACGGCGACCAGGGACGACGAGCAGGCGGTGTCGACGGCGAGGCTCGGGCCCTTGAGGTCGAGGTGGTAGGAGATCCGGTTGGCCGTCATGCAGTAGCCGTTGCCGGAGCCGGCCTGGGCGGTGACGTGGTCGTAGTCGGTGAGGTGCAGCTGGGCCCACTCGTTGCCCATGATGCCGACGAAGACGCCGGTCGCGGTGCCGGCGAGCCGCTGGGGCGGCAGGCCGGCGTCCTCGACGGCCCGCCAGGCGCACTGCAGCAGCAGGCGCTGCTGCGGGTCCATGGCGGCCGCCTCGCGGGGCGAGATGGTGAAGAACTCGTTGTCGAACGCGTCGGGGTCGTCGATGAAGCCGCCCTGGGTGGTGTTGCTGCGCCCCTCGGCCTGGGTGGCCGAGTGGAACTCCTTGGCGGCCCACCGCTGTTCGGGGACGGTGCCGACGCCGTCCCCCGAGCGCATGAGCAGGTCCCAGTAGGCGCCCGGATCGGGCGCCCCCGGGAACCGGCAGTCGATGCCGACGATGGCGATCCGGTCCATCAGCTCGCCGCCGCCTCGGTGGCCAGGCTCTCCGCGAGGTGGGCGGCGAGCGCCTGGACGGTCGGGTAGTCCCAGGCGACGGTGGGTTCGAGGACCAGGTCGAAGTCCTCCTCGATGTCGCCGCACAGGCTGAGCGCGGCCACCGAGTCCAGGCCGTACTCGGCGAGCGGCACGACCGGGTCGATCTCCTCGGGCCGGCGCTTGAGGTAGAGGGCGATGCGGTCGGACAGCCACGCGGTCAGCTCGTCGGCGGTGCGTCCGGTGGTGGGAACGGCCATGATGTGCTCCTCGGAGAGGGTCTGACGGTGCGTGCGCACCGGCGGCGGGGTCAGCCGGCCAGCGGGGCGTTGTAGAGGTCGTAGCTGCGTGTCTCGTCGAAGCGGCGGAGCACCTCGTCGTGCAGCCGCTGCTCGCAGGAGTCGGGCAGGTCGGGCAGCTGGAGGCCGAGCCGTCGGCCCAGCCGGTGCAGTGCGGCGGCGAGCCAGGCCGGATCGGCCAGGAAGGGGTCGGTGTCGCCCTGGGCCTGCTGCCACACACCGATCACGGAGGCGGCGGCGAGCACCACCGCGTACCGGTCGGCGAGGGCGAAGGCGGCGGGGCTGGCGAGGGCGGTCCGGTCCTGGGGGGCGAGGTTCAGGCCCTGCTCCTGGAGCCGGCGCAGCTCGTCCATGAAACGCAGGGCGATGCCGTGCGCCGCGCGTTCCTCGGGGCTGCCGCTGGGCAGTCGGTCGACCGCGGCGACCAGGGTGGCGCTCAGTCCGTCCCGGCCGCTCGCCAGGGTGAGCCGGTCGAACGGGATGCCGGGCAGGTCCTCGCGCGGCCGGAACACGGTGGCGGGCGCCGGTTCGTCGCGGAACCAGGAGCGCCGGGCGAGCCGGGACAGCTGCGGGATGATCGTGGCCTGGCAGGCCGCGGAACCGGCGTGGCCGAGACTGAGCACCGGCAGGTCGCGCACGTGCTTCTGGAAGATCCCGAACTCGCCCTCGCGGACGTAGAAGCGGGCACCGAGCACGATGGACAGGTCGTACATCGCGTCGGTGAGCATCTTGGGCACCAGGTACTTCACCGCGGCCGCGTAGACGCTGGTCTCCTCCGGCAGCACGTGCACCGCGCGGGTCGCGGCCAGCGACAGGCTGTCGCTGATCAGCAGGTCGAGGAAGGTGTTCGCGAGGGTCGACCGGGCGTGCGGGATGTCCATCACGGACTTGCGGTACAGCTGCCTGCCGAGTGCGAAGCCGACGACGGTGCGCAGGGCGGTGTCGGTGGCGCCGATCGCCATGCCGGGGACGGCGCTGCGGGTGATCTGGAAGGCCCGCAGGGCCAGTTCGACGCCCTTGCCCTCCTCGCCGACCAGCGCGGAGGCCGGTACCGGGCAGTCGGTGAAGTCCAGGCCCGACAGGTGGCAGCCGCGCACGCCGACCGCGTCGTAGCGCGGCAGGACCTGGAAGCGGTCCTGGTCGAGGCCGGCCCGTTCGGCGAACACCACGGAGTGGCTGCGGCTGCCGGGGGCCGGGCTGGTACGGCTGAACAGCACCCAGGCGGCGGCGCGGTCGGCGTTGTTGATGACCTGCTTGGCGCCGTTGAGGAGATAGCCGCCGTCGGCCGGGCGGGCCTGGAACTCGTTGCGCACGAAGTCGTTGCCGTGCGCCAGTTCGTGGTAGGCGACGGAGACCTTCTGCCCGTCGAGCAGCAGCTCCGCGAGGCGCCCGCGCTGCTCGGCGGTGCCCGAGCTCCACACGTTGACGGCGGCCATGAACGAGGTCACGCCGTAGCCGAGGCCGAGCGCGATGTCACGCCGGAAGACCTGCCGCAGCACGCGGACCAGGGTGTCGATCCGCTCCAGCCGTCCGCCGTGCTCCGGCGGCACGAAGTCGGCGTTGAGGACCAGTTCGTCCAGGGCCCGCTCGCCGGCCTCGGACAGCTCGGCGCGCTCGTCGGCCTCCAGCAGTCTGGCGTACGACAGTTCGCCGCGCTCGTCCGTGGGGTCGCCGAGCCGGCGCTCCAGCTCGGCGATGCGGGCGACGACCCGCTCCTCCTGGCCGCCGGGCGGGTGCGGTCCGGGTCCGGGGGCGGGCGCTCCGTGCGGCCCGGGGGCCGCGGTACCGATCAGCATGGCGTCCTCTCAGTTCCTCGCGGTCGCCGCGTCGGCCACCGGCTCGGTCGGCTTGCCCGGCAGCCGGTAGGGGTGCAGCGAGAAGAGTTCGCCGGAGCGCCGGGTCGTGTGCAGGTGGTCGAGCAGCGCGTCGTACGCCTCGGTGTCCCCGGTGTCCGGCTCGCCGAGGCGGGTCAGCAGCCGGTCCAGGCCGGCGCGCAGCCACAGGCCGTCGCGCCACAGCGGTTCGGCGCTGGTGCCGGCGAACAGCGGGGCGCTGTGGGTCCACAGGCCGAGGCAGACCGCCGCCGCGTGGCACAGGGTGTAGCGGCGGGCGGTGTCGAACGCGGCGGGCGGGACGTCGCCGATGACGCCCTGCCAACGCTCCATGTCGGTGTGCACGCGGTCGGTGACCTCGGCGATCCGCCGGGCCGCCGCGGCCGCCGGGAGCAGGGCGGGCCGTTCCCCGGCCAGCTCGGTGAGCCGGGCCGCGGAGGCGTCGAGGCCGGCCAGGACGGCGCTGCCGTGCCGGGCCACCAGGGACAGCCGTCCCGGGGCGAGCGCCGGCAGGGGCGCCGACAGGTCGTACGCGGTCTGCGCGCCGGCCAGGTTCCCGGTGCCCCGCCTTCTGCCCCGTACCAGTGAACGGAACTGGTTGACCAGGGAGTTGAGGTTGACCAGGGTGTTGCCGTCGAAGAGGCCGACGATCCGGTGGTCGCGCTCCACCTTCTGGAACATGCCGTTCGCGTGGACGCCCTTGAGGAAGGCACGGGCGCCGAGGAGCCGGGTCAGCTGGGCGAGGACGTCCTCGGTGCCGCTGGGCAGCAGGTACTTGGTGACCGCCGCGGTGACGCTCATCTCGTCGGTCAGGGTGTGCACGAAGCGGGCGGCGACGGTGGCCAGGGCCTCGTGCACGAGGACGTCGGCGGCGGCCGTGCCGAGGGTCCGGCGCGCCTGGGGCAGATCGACCAGGCGGCGCCCGTACAGCTCGCGCCGCTCGGCGAAGTCCTGGGCGAGACGCAGCCCGTGGTCGGCGGCGCCGAGCGAGAGCGCGGCGCACATCGTGCGGGTCAGCTGGAGCGCCTTCAGCACGGTCTCCAGGCCGGTGCCCTCGGTGCCGACCAGCGCGGACCGGGAGACCGGCGCGTCCTGGAAGGCGATGCCGGAGATGTCGGCGCCGCGGATGCCGTGGGTGTGCACCTTGGGCAGGTGGCGGTAGTGGTCCTTGTCCAGCTCGCGCTTGTCGACGAGCAGGACGCTGAATCCGCGCGGGCCGCCGGCCGGGTCGGTGCGGGTGAGCAGGGACAGCAGGCTGCCCCGGGTGGCGTTGTTGATCAGCCACTTCTCGCCGTTGACCAGCCAGCCGTCCGCGCCGTCGGTGCCCCGCACCTCGCCGGCGAGCAGGTCGCTGCCGTGGGCGCGTTCGGTCAGGCCGAGCGAGACGGGCACACCGGCCCGGATGTCGGCACCGAGCCGGGCGGCCTGCTCGGGGGTGCCGGCCACCCATACGCAGACTCCGCCGAGGTAGGTCTTGCCGTGTCCGATGGCGACGGTGAGGTCGCGGCGGGCCACGGCCCGCATCAGCTGGAGCAGCTGCTCGTAGTCGGTCAGCCGGCCGCCGTGCTCGACGGGGACGTAGTGGTCGGGCAGTCCCCAGTCGTCCAGGCGCCGGCAGACGGCGGCCGGGAACTCCTCCTTCTCGTCCAGCTCGACGGAGCGGGCGTGCGAGAACCAGCCGCTGGGATCGCCGGGGTCGCCGAGGAACCGGTCCAGTTCCTCGGCGAGCCGGTAGGGCGTGTCGCGCATGTCAGACCGCCGGGGCGAGCGAGGAGCCGGTGGCGTCGGCGACGATCTGGCGGACCGCCGGTTCGAGCACCTCGTACAGCGGGGTGAGCGCGCCCTCGAGGAACAGCTTGCGCATCAGGGTGCGCTGGATCTTCCCGCTGGTGGTCTTGCGGACGGTGCCGGGCCGCACCAGGACCACGTTGCCCGCCGGGATCTGGAGGTCCTGGCCGAGCAGCCGCTGGATGCCGGTGGCGAGGCTGCGCAGGTCGCTGCTGACCGCGCTCACCCGGACCTCCTGCACGACGACCAGGTGCTCCCGGTCCGTCTCGACGGTGAACACGGCGCCGGAGCCGATGCCGAGAGCCCTGTCGGTGGACTGGACGGCCCGCTCGACGTCCTGCGGGTAGAGGTTGCGGCCGGCGAAGATGATCAGCTCCTTCAGACGGCCCGTCACGTACAGTTCACCGTCCTCCAGCGCGCCCAGGTCGCCGGTGCGCAGCCAGCCGCCGGCGTCCTCGCCGCCGTTGCCGTCGGTGATGTGCGCGTCGAAGATCTCGACGTTGGTCAGCGGGCGCTTCCAGTAGCCGTCCGCGACGCTGTCGCCCTTGACCCAGATCTCGCCGACCGTGCCCTCGGGCCGCTCGCGGCGGCTGTCGGGGTCGACGACGCGGACGGTGAAGTCCTGGATGACGCCGCTGCTCACCAGGTTGCGCACGGAGCCGCCGTCCCGCGGGCCGGCCAGGGTGCCCTGCTCCAGGGCGGCGGAGTCGACGGTGCGGACCGCGGGCTGCCGGTCCTTGGGGGTGCCGGAGACCAGCAGGGTGGTCTCGGCCATGCCGTAGCAGGGGAAGAACGCCTCGGCCCGGAAGCCGGCCGGTGCGAAGCGCTCGCTGAACGCCTTGAGGGTCTCGGCGCGGACCGGCTCTGCGCCGTTGCCCGCGCACTCCCAGCCGGACAGGTCGAGTTCGGCGAGCTGCTCGTCGGTGATGCGGCGCGTGCACAGGTCGTACGCGAAGTTGGGGCCGCCGCCGATGTTGGCGCCGTGCTCGCCGAACACCTTCAGCCAGCGCTGCGGGCGGCGCAGGAAGGACACCGGGGACATCAGCACCGCGGAGCCGCCGACGTACAGCGGGTGCAGCACGTGCCCGATGAGTCCCATGTCGTGGTAGAAGGGCAGCCAGCCGCCGAACCGGGAGTGGGCGCCGGTGCCGGCCGCCCGCTGGATGGCGGCCTCGTTGGCCAGCAGGTTCCGGTGGGAGACCATCACGCCCTTGGGGTCGCTGGTCGAGCCGGAGGTGTACTGCAGGAAGGCGAGGTGCTCCGGGCTGAGGTCCGGCACGGTGTAGGCGCCCGGGTCGCCGTACTCCCCGGTGTCGGTGGCGAGGCAGAGCACGTCCGTCATGCCCTCCGAAGCCAGCCAGGCGGAGATCTCCGGGGCGCTGGCGGAGTCGGTGAGGACGGCACGGACCTCGGCGTCGCGCAGGATGCCGGAGACCCGGGTGAAGTGCTGGCCCTGCTCGGTGGGCAGCGGGGCGGGCACGGCGACGGAACCCGCGTAGAGGCAGCCGGTGAACGCCTTGATGAAGTCGTTGCCCGACGGGTACAGCAGCAGCACCTGCCGGCCGGCGGCGCCGTTCGCCTGGAGCCAGGAGGCGATGCGCCGGGCCTCCTGGTCGAGTCCGCTGTACGAAAGGTGCTCCGGAGCCGATCCGTTGGCATCGTCCGGCAGGAAGATGAAGGCGTCCTCGGTACCGAGCTCGGCCGCACGATCCAGGACCAGTTCCGTGAAGGTTCGGAAGCTTGTCAACGTCTTTGCCTGACCTCTCCGGGATCCGCAGGCATGGCGCCGGCGATGGGGTTGGGACGTACTCGATGCTGGTTCGCCCCGCTAAGGCGCCGCTTGCGCTGGACACTCCGGGCGAAACGGGACCCCCGCCGCACGAAAGGGCCTGCCGTCCGCCACGGGGGGATGGCGGACGGCAGGCCGGAGGGGGGTTGCGGTCGGTTCCCGGCCCCGCCCGGTGGGGTGCGGCACATCGCGACGGGGGACGTGGGCGACGTGGCGGACCCCGGGGCGGGACCGGGAAGTGCGGTGGGCCCTAGGCCGGCGGGACGGTGAACGTGGCGTCGAGGGTGACGTGGCCGGGGACCGGCGGGAGGTCGGTGAGGGGGTGGACGAAGTCCATCCCGCCGTCCGGCCTCTCGCCGGCCGTCCGGAAGCCGAGGGACGGGTAGAGGTCCCGTACCTTGTGGTTCTTCGCGGTGGGCCGGTACGTCGCCGTCACCGACCGTGCCCCGGTCTCCCGGGCGTGGGCGAGGAGCGCGCCGAGCGCGGCCTGCTCGATGCCGCGGGCGAAGACACGGCAGCTCAGCAGCATGTTGTCGATCCGCAGGCCGTCCCCGGTGCGCTCCGCGAACACCGCGCCGACCAGCCCGTTGTCGCCGAAGCGGTCCCGGGAGCGGACGGCGAGGACCAGGTGCCCGGGCGCGTCCAGCAGCCGCCGTACGTCGGCGGGCTGGAGCCGTCGGGTGGTCAGGTTGAACTGGTTGGTGCGCAGGGTGATCTGGGAGATCCGGGCGACGTCCGGCTCGGTCACCGGGGACACGGTGACCGTCACGTCCAGGGCGCGGAGGTAGTCCTCCGGGGTGGCCGCCGAGTCGAGCAGTTCGCGGCGGCCCGCGTCGGCCCGGTACTGTCCGGCGCGCTGCCGGTCCGCCTCGGTGAGTTCGGGGGTGTCGAACCAGCCGTCGGCCAGCAGCCGGTCGATGTGCAGCGCGGGCTCCTCGTCGAGGCGCACGACGGCGGCCTCGGGCAGGCCGGTGGCGACGAGGCCGCACTCGAAGGGCGAGTCGTCGGCGAAGACCAGGCTGTCGGTGCCCAGGTTGAGCCGGGAGGCGATGTCGCGCAGATTGGCGTCCTTGGGCCGCCAGTTGGCGGTCACCTGCACGAAGGCGTCGGGCCGGAGCACCATGTCGGGGTGGTCGGCCAGCACACGTTCCACGGGTTCCTGGTCGTTC
Source organism: Streptomyces sp. 1222.5 (assembly GCF_900105245.1). Lineage (NCBI taxonomy): Bacteria > Bacillati > Actinomycetota > Actinomycetes > Kitasatosporales > Streptomycetaceae > Streptomyces > Streptomyces sp. 1222.5. The sequence continues at coordinate 1,979,179 of NZ_FNSZ01000001.1, forward strand.
TTGCTGCACACGGCGAGGAGCACGCCCTGCGAGCCGAGCTGGGCGACGACCTTCTGGAAGGCGGCGAAGGCCTCGCCGCGGTAGCTGCCGGCCATCGCGATGCCGTCGGGTCCGTCGTCGCCGAGCACGCCGTCCCAGAGGGTGTTGTCGAGGTCGACGACGAGCACCTTCTTGGTCCGGCCGCGTACGACGCGGGCCAGGTGGCCGACCTGGCGGGCGTACCGGGCGAGCAGTTCGGCGCCGAGGTGCTCCTTGGTGTAGACGGCGAGCCTGCTGTCGCGGACCGGTCCGGACTCGGCGACCAGCGGTTCCAGGTCGACCACGTGCACCCGGGCGTGGCGCAGCGCCAGCTTCAGCAGTCCGGCGTTGAACTCCCGCCACAGAACGGAGAGTTCCGTGCGCGAGCGATGGTCGACGAGCTGGTTCAGCTGGCCGGTCAGCAGCGGGAGGGTGTTGAGGACCAGGGTGCCCGAGCCCTCGCGGACGTAGCTCTCCGCCAGCCGCTCGATGAGTCTCAGGTTCGCCGCGAGCGCCTCCTCGGCGTCCGGCAGCCGCCAGGGCGAGGGGAGCTGGTCGAAGACGAGCTGGGCGTCCAGCAGGACCAGGGAGAGGTCGGTGTCCCGCGCGTAGAGCGGGCCGGTGGTGTCCTGGAGGTCGCGGCGCCAGGAGTCGTGGTCGCCGACGACGGCACGCAACGGGATTCCGTGGCGGGCGAGTTCGGCGGTGAGCGGGCCGGTGAGGGCGTCGAGGGTGCCGTGGCCGGACACGGTCACGGTGAGCGGTACGGCGTCGGGGTGCAGGGCGTGCACGGCGTCGGGGTCGACGCGGGCGAGCAGTCGGCCGGCGCGGGACAGGTCGCCGGCCGCGGTGGGGCCGACGGCGAGCACGGCGAGCAGTCCGGGCAGGGCCGGGAACTCCGCGGCGAGCCGGTCGGTGCGGTGCAGGGTGCGGACGCGGTCCAGGGCCTCGTCCCGGTCGGCCGGCAGGGGCCTGGTGGTCACGGGTGCGGTCACGGGCTCTTCCTCACTTCGCTGCCTTCACTTCGTGGACGACTTCGACGGTTTCGGGGACGTGGCCGCGGGCCCGCCGTGGCAGGGACCGGGCCGCCCGGGAGCCACCGGGCCGCCGCTCGCCGGCGACGGCCCGTGCACCGCCTCGTGCACCGCGCCGTGCTCCGCCGCCGCGTCAGGCCACCGGCACGCCGAGGCCGCCGGACGCGCGGGGGCCGTGCAGCCGCGCCCTGGTGCGCCGGCGCAGGCCGCGGCCCGCGATCCGGTAGATCAGCCGCACGGGGCCGGGGAGCCTGCCCAGGAACTCGTCCCGGCGGTCGTCACCGGCGGCCTCTCCCAGCGCGCCGAGCATGTAGAGGCGCTGTGCCTTGGGTACGACGGCCCGGCCGCGTTCGCTGAGCACCGCCCACTCGGCGGCGGTGAACCGCCCGGGCACCAGCGGCAGGATGTGCTCCTCCTCGTCGCCGAGGTGGGCCTCCAGCGCGGGCAGCAGTTCGGCGCAGGCGTCCGCGACGGTGTCCCGGAGCGCCGGGTCGGCGCTCGCGCGCCACTGCGGCAGTGCCGAGCGCAGCCGGCCGAGGGCGTCGGCGATCCGCTCGTGCTGTTCCTCCATGCGGGCCGTCAGCGCCGGTTCGACGGCGGGGTCGGCCGCGAGCCGCGGCCAGACCAGTTCGTCCTCCGCGAGGTGATGTTCCGTCAGCATGGCGTCGAGCGCGTCCAGATGGTCCGCGACGACGGCGCTGCGCGTGCGGTCACCGGGGCGGACCTCCCGCACCAGCGGCACCGCCGCCCTGTACTCCTGCATGAAGAGCCGGTGCACCACGATCATCTCGTCGGTGTCCGGCACACCCCGCCCGTTCCTGGCCGCCATCGGCCTCACCTGGCCCTCGTGATCGGTACGTCGCGACCGGATCGTCTCCGGCCGCCCTTAAGCGGTTCTTGCGCCGGCCTCCCCGCGTGGGCGGGGACGCCGTTCGCGCTCAGTGCCGCGTGTTCTCCACGCGCTTCTTCAGCGCCTCGTTCATCGCCCGGAACTGGGGCAGGGTCTCCGCGCGCAGTTTGCTCTCGGCGATCGGGACCAGGACCCCGCTGAAGCTCTCGCTCTGGGTGAGCCGTACGGTGCCGGGCCCCGCGCGTTCGATGACGAAGCGGTGTTCGCCGTCCACGAGCCAGCCGGGGCCGAGCTTGCCGAGCCAGCGCAGTTCCCGGCCCGGCCGTGCGACGAGGACCTCGGGGTCGAAGGTGGAGGTGCCGCTCGGCTGCCGCAGCTGGTTGCGCATGGTCGCGCCGGGGCGCAGTCGGCCGTCGTCGGAGGTGATCTCGGCGCTGGTCATGAAGGGGTTCCACTGCGGGTACGCCGAGAAGTCGGTGAGCACGCCCCAGACCTGCTCGGGGTCGGCCTTGATCTCGACGGACGCGGTGAGCCGTACCGGATGCTCGTGGGTCCACAGGGTGTAGCTGCCCAAGGCCGCCAGCAGCGCGGACGCGGTGATCAGCGGCCACTTGCGGCGCCTGCGCGGCCTGGTGTGCGGTGTCGCGGCGGACGCGCTCGGCAGGGTCGCGGGTGCGGCGGCGGTGGGGGGTGTGGGCGGCATGGTCAGTTCCTCTCCGGGTGGGGGGTGGCGGCGGCTCCGGTCAGCGCGTGGTCGACCAGTTCCCGGACGTACGCGGCGTCGATCGGTTCGCCGGTGACGAGGAGCCGGTAGTAGAGGGCTCCGGCCAGCTGGTCGAAGAGCACCGTGGACGAGGTGCCCGCGCGCAGGTCGCCGCGTTCCCGGGCGTGGTCGAGCAGCGCCAGGACGAGGGTGTTGCGCCGGGCGAACAGGCCCCGGACGGCGTCGCCGACGTCGGGGTGGCGGGCGGCCGCGGCGACGAGTTCGGCGACCATTCCGGCCGACCGGTCGTCCCGGTCGCCGGTCCGGCCGACTCCGCGCATCCGGTTGAGCCCGGTGGCGATGGCGGTGAGGTAGACGGTCAGGTCGGCGCGGACCTCTCCGGTGTCGGCGACGGGCACCTCGTCCTGGATCTTGGCGACGAGGGCGACGAGCAGGTGGTCCTTGGTGGGCCAGCGGCGGTAGAGCGTGGTCTTGGCGACCCCGGCCCGCACGGCCGCCTCGTCCATGACGAACCGGTCGTATCCCCGCGCGAACAGCAGTTCCTGCGCGGCCCCGAGGATCCGCACGTCGGCGTCCTCGCTCCGTGGACGCCCTCTGCGTGCGGTCCCTGTCATACGCCCGCTCCTCCTCGCCGTCGTGTCGCCGAGCCGTCGCCGAGCCGGCTTTCCGCTACGGCCGTTTCGATATTCAGAGTAGAAAGCGGCCGAGGATATCCGCAACGGCCGTAGCGTAATTGGCCGAATCGGAGCGGGCGCGCGGGGGCGCGCAGGGGTGCCTGGCGGGGGCGCGCTCGGGGGGGCCAGTGCCGGGGGGTGCGGGGGGGGTGTGCCGACGGCCGGCGTCACGGGGCGCACCCGAAACACCCTCGCTCACCAACGCCCGGCGTCGGACTGCGCGCCTTGTCGGGGGGGGAGGGGTGCGCGTGCGGATGACCGTCGCCGTGGCGAGGCGCACGCCGGGCGTGTGGTCGAGTCGGCGGCACCTGGGCGGACGCGTGAGGGTCCCGCGTGGCAGGGGACGCGGACGGCCCGGGAGCCGTCGACGGGGTCCCGGGCCGTGCGGCGTGTGGTCAGGTGGCGGACACCGCCGGTCCTCGGGTCTGCGCCTCGGCGGGGGACGTCGCCGGCTCGGTCTCCGGGGGTTCCATGCGGTCCAGGCGGAGTCTGGTGTGCAGGCGGCGCAGCGGGCCCGGTGCCCACCAGTTGACGCTGCCGAGCAGCGCCATCAACGAAGGCACCAGCAGGGCCCGTACCACCGTCGCGTCGACCAGCACGGCGAACGCCGTGCCGAGGCCCAGCTCCTGCACGAAGACCAGCCGGGACAGCGCGAGCGCGCCCACCGCCAGGCAGAACAGCGCCGCCGCCGAGGTGACGATCGGGCCGGTCCTGGCCAGGCCCTCGGCCACGGCCTCCCGGTCGTCGAGGCCCGCTCCCCTGCCCTCCTTGATCCGGCCCAGCAGGAAGACGTTGTAGTCCGTGGAGAGCCCGAAGGCCAGGGCGAAGACGAGGACCGGGGTGGTCGCCTCGATGCCGTTCTGGGCGGTGAGACCGAGGTTGCCGTCCTGGAACACCCACACCAGGAAGCCGAGGGCGGCACCGGTGGACAGCGTGTTCATCAGCAGCGCCTTGAACGGCAGGATCACCGAACCGGAGAAGGCGAACAGCAGCACCAGGGTGATCAGCGCGAGGATCCCGGCGGCCGACGGCACCTTGTCGGCGATGCTGGCCTTCTGTGCGAGGAAGTCGGCGCTCACCCCGGTGTAGCGGGCCGGCACCGGCGCCGGGACGTCCTGCACCTTCGCCGCCGCGTCCTTGGCCGTGGTGCCGAGCGGGGCGCCGCGCAGCACCGCGTCGACCTCCCAGTGCCGGGCGTCGAGACGGAACGGGGTGCCCACCGACTCCACGCCCGGGACGCGGCCGATCCGCTGGGCATAGGCGGCGAGTTCCGTGCCGCCGGGGGTGTCGAGGACGATCTGCAGCGGCGCGGCGGGCGGCTTGTCGAAGTCGCGGGTCAGGGCCCGGGACACCTTGCCGGCGCTCGTGGAGGCGGGCAGCGTCGAGGGGTCGGCGCCGGTGAACTTCAGACCGGCGACCGGTGCCGCCACGAGCAGCAGCACCGCCGTCGCCGCGACCGCGACCACCACGGGCCGGCGCATCACGCCGGAGGCGATCCGGTGCCAGCGGTCACCGGCCTCCTCCCGTGCGGTGCTGTCGCGCTGCCAGCGGCGCGGGGCGAGGGAGTTGACCCGCCGCCCGAGCAGGGCGAGCAGGGCGGGCAGTCCGAGCAGGGCGAACAGGGCCGCCGAGACGACGGTGATGACGCCGGCGAGGCCCATGGAGCGCAGGTACGGGTGCGGGAAGACGGTGATGGCGGCCAGTGCCGCGGCCACCGTCAGGGAGCTGAAGAACACCGTCCGCCCGGCGGTCGCGACGGTGCGCGCGACGGCCTGGCGGCCCGGACCGTGGACCGCCAGTTCCTCACGGTAGCGGGAGACGATGAGCAGTCCGAAGTCGACCGCGAGGCCGAGGCCCAGCGCGAACGCGAGGTTGAGGGCGCCGGTGGAGACGTCCATGAACTCGGTGGCGGCGCGCAGTCCGGCGAGGGTGAGCAACAGGGTGACGATCGCGCCGGCCAGCGGCACCAGGGCGGCGACGACGCCCCGGAACACCAGCACCAGCAGGATCAGGATGAACGGCAGCGCGAGACTCTCGGCCTTGGCGAGGTCCTCGTTGGACACCGAGGCGACCTGGACGTGACCCGGGGTCGAACCGCCCAGCCAGGCCCTGCCCTTGAGCTCGGGGTTGTCGGCGATGGCCTTCTGGAGCGCCTTCTCCGCGTCGACGGTGTCCTTCTCCCGCATGGGGGCCACCGTGCCGAGAACGACCGTGCTGTGCCCGTCCCTGCTGATCAGCGCCGGGTCGGTGGCGTAGTCGACGACCTGCTTGATCTCCGGGCGCCCGCGCAGCAGGGCCACCGCGGCGGACACCGGCGCGGGCGGCGGGGCCTTCGGGTCGAGGGCCGCGTCGGTGCGCACGAGTACGGCGTAGCCCTGCTGGGCGTCGACGCCGGTGGCCTGCTGGATGATCCGGCGGGCCGTGACGTTGGCGCCGCCCGGGTCGTCGTAGTCGGAGAGTCCGTTGGTGAGCTTGCTGTCGACGGTGCCGCCGAAGAAGGCGGCGAGGACGGCCGCCAGGACCGCCAGTAACAGGGCGGCGCGCCGCCTGACGTGCAGTGCGGAGCCCAGGGCAGAGAACATGGATCGTCACCTTCCGTTGGTGTACGCAGTGTTCTAGCGAGCGCTTTAGCCCCGCTGAAGGCGAGGGGGCGAGACTCGGCCACACGCGCTCGCCCATGACCGCGCCGTGCGGTCCGCGCGTTCGCCCTTGCCGCGACGGGAGACCCAGTTGATCGACAACATGTTCGTCATTGACGCCACCGTGCACCCGTACAACGTGGCGGACAGCAATCTGCGCAAGGACGGCGAGTTCCCCGACCTGCACGCGTTCGCGCTGCGGGAGATGCTCTGGGGCATGCACGAGCGCTTCGCGACCGCCGGCTCCGGCATCCCGCGTGAGGTGTTCTGCACCGACTGGCCGCCGGAGCTGCTCGCCTGGACCATGTTCACCGAGTCCGACGTGGACATGGCCGTCAACCACCGGCTGCGCATCGACGCCGTCTTCGAGGACGGCCTGTGCAACGGGGAGAAGAACCAGGTGCTGGCCGAGAAGTGGCCGCGGCGGATCGTGCCGTACGCCGGGATCAACCCCGCCCTCGGCATCGAGGCCTGTCTGCGGGACCTGCGCGAACAGGTGGCGCGGGTGCCGGGCACGATCGGCATCAAGATGTACCCCAACGCCGGTTCCCCGGACGTCAGCTGGCGGCTCGACGACCCCGAGTTCACCCCGTTGTTCGAGCTCGCCAAGGAACTCGGCATAAAGATCATCGCGTTGCACAAGATCGTGCCCAACGGACTGGTGCCGCTCGGCCCGTTCGGGATCGACGACCTCGAGACCGTCGCCATCCGGCACATCGACCTCTCCTTCGAGATCGTGCACGCCGGCCTCCCGCCCTTCGTGGAGGAGGTCGCCATGGCGCTGATGCGGCTGCCCAACGTCTACGCCAACCTGGAGATCACCTCGGCGATCCTGGCGCACGGCATGGGGTACGTCGAGGAGGCGCTGGCCCAGCTGATCTCGCTCGGCGGAGCGGAGAAGATCATCTACGCCTCCGGCGCCCTGCACTTCCACCCGCAGCCGGTGCTGGAGAAGATGGCGCGGCTCACGTTCTCCGACCGGATCCTGGAGCGGTACGGGCTGGAGCAGATCACCCACGAACAGCGGGCGGCGTTCCTCGCCGGCAACTACGCGCGCATCGCCGGGATCGACCTGGCCGCGGCGGCGGAGGCAGTGCGGGACGACGAGTTCGCCCGGCACCGGGCCGAGCACGGCGGGAACCGGCCGATGTGGACGTACTGGCGCGAGTCGCAGCCCGAGCTGTGGGCGGCGGCGGCCGGGGCCTCGGCGTGAGCGCCGCGGACCGGGCGGTCGCCACGGTCGCGACCGTCACGCCGGACCAGGTGCACACCGCGCTGGGCGAGGTGTACGACCCCTGCAGCCAGTCCTGGCAGCGGCCGATGAGCCTGGTCGACCTCGGCCTCGTACGCGATGTCGCGGTGGACGGCGAGGGCCGGGCCACGGTGCGCATCAGCCTGACCGCGCCGTTCTGCATGGCGGTGCCGGTGATCATGCAGTCGGTCGAGCAGAAGGTGGGCGCGGTCGACGGGGTCACCGGGGTGACGGTCGAACTCGACGGCGGCACGCTGTGGCGTCCCGAGCTGATGACGGACAAGGGCCGCGCCCTGCTGGCGGCGGCCCGCACAGAGGACCGCCGCATGCTGCCCCTGACCCCGGTCCGGGCGGCCGCGGGCTAGCCGGCGCGGCACCCACCGACAGGCCGGGCACTCCCTGAGGGACCCAAGGGGAGGGAGTGCCCGGCCATCACCGTGTCCCGGACGCGGCAGGCGGGAGCGCGCGCCATGTGCCCTCTCCCGTCGGTGTGCCCCGCCGTCCGCCGCGGCGCACGCCATCGGCCCCCGAGCCGTTGCCGTGGGCTCGGGGGTCGGTCACGGGTGCGGACGGTGGGCTACAGCGTGGCCCCGACCCCCGAGCCGACGGGTACGGCGTCCGCCTCGGTGGTGCGGCGCATGCGGGCGAAGTCGAGGACCTGGTCGGTGAGGATGTCGAGGCGGCGGGCGGCGCGCGGGTCGGCGCAGGTGTCGGCGGCCGTGAACTCCGTGGCCGCGGACACCACCACGCCCATCGGCACCGCCCAGCCGCGCAGCGCCTGGGCCGAGGCGCGCAGGGAGGCCAGCGCGGAGGCGCCCGCCACCTCGTTCCACGCCACGGTGAGGCAGCCCACCGCGCGTCCGTCCAGGTAGCCGGGTGTGTCCTGGGCCAGGGCCTCGGTGTGGTCGAGCGCGTTCTTGAGCAGCCCGGACATGCCGCCGTGGTAGGTCGGGCTGGCCAGCAGGACACCGTCGGCGGCGCGCAGGGCGGCCAGCAGCCGCAGCTCCGCCGCCGACCTGACGCCCGTTTCCGGGTCGTAGGGCGGCAGCACCAGGTCGGGCCCGCACAGCAGGGTGACCTCGGCGCCCGCCCGGCGGGCCCGGGCGGCGCAGGTCCGCAGGGCGGCCGCGGAGACCGAGCCGGCACGCAACGAGCCGCCGAGGGCGGCGATACGGATCGGACGCATGACAACTCCGTTGGTCGGTAGGGGCCTTGTCTTCCCCGTGCTCACAGGCGCGCCGCCGCCTCCTCGGCCGCCCACGCCCCGCTGAGCACGCACGCGTCGGCGAGCAGACCGCGCGGGCCGACCCAGTCGCCGGCGACGAAGACGCCCGGCCGCCCGGGGACCCGTGGTCCGGGCCGGCCGGGGAGGCCGCCCGTCCGGGCTTCGGGCACCGCGGTCATGGTGGTGATCCGGGGCAGGAACCGTTCATGGACCAGCACCTCGCGCCAGCCGGGCTGGCACAGGTCGAGCAGTTCGTCCAGCCGCTTGCGCACCTCGGTGGCGCCGAGCCCGGACCCGTCGTCGTACCGGGCGAGGTGGAGCACGGCGCCGCCCTCCGGCGCGAGGCGTGCGGTCTGCGACGCGACGGACAGGTAGAGGGGTTCGTCGACGCCCAGGACCAGGGTCCGGCGCGGGTCCGGCAGCCGGCTCAGGGCCACGTCCAGACAGGCGGTGTGCAGGGGCCGGCCGGGCGGGCCGGCCGGTTCGGGCTCGTCCAGCAGGCGGTGCGCCGCCCGCTGCGGCAGTCCCGCCAGTACCACCGAGCGGGCCCGGATGCCGTACCCGTCCGCGAGGGTCAGCCGCGGGCGTGCCCCGCCCTCGACCGCCGTGACCCGGTAGCCGGTGCGGATGTCCACCCCCAGGGCGCGGGCGCGGCCGAGCAGCGCGTCCACGAGGGTGCGCCAGCCGCCGTCGACGTACGTCACCCCGCGCCGTACCCCGGCGAAGTGCGCGGCCAGCGCCCCGGCGTCGATCATCTCGGGGCGGCCGACGTAGGCGCTGACGCGCAGCACGGCGAAGGCCGCCTCCCGCGCACGCTCGGTGGGCAGGCGGTCGGCGAGCCACCGCGCGGCGTCGGTGCCGGCCAGGCCCGGGCGGCCCCGGGACAGGGCCAGCAGCCCGGGCCACGGCGAGGCGTTCGCGGGGCGCGAGCAGTCCGGTGCGCAGCAGCGGGCCCGGGGCGGCGTAGCCGGGGTGCAGTGCGCCGTCGCGCAGGGCCAGGGACCCGGTGAGGTCCGGTTCACCGCCCGGGACCCGGACGCCCAGGGCCCGCAGCTCGTCCCGCGTGGTCCGGTACAGCGCCCGGGGCCCGAGGCCCAGCCGGTGGCCCCGGTGGTCCGTGGTACGGGCCCGCCCGCCGGGTTCGCCGCCCGCTTCGAGCAGCAGCACCCGCCGGCCCGGTCCGGCGGCGCGGGCCAGACGGACGGCGGTGACCAGACCGGTGAGCCCGGCCCCGACCACCACGGCGTCCGCCCGCTCGTCCGGGCCGGCGCCGGTCATGCCCCGTCGGCCCCGGGCAGGACGAACGGGAATCCGTGGCGCCCGAGTTCGCGGGCCGAGTCGGTGACCGCGTCGACCAGGGTGTCCAGGTCCTCGGTGCTGTGCGCGCCGCCGGTGAACAGCATCGGCAGGCTGAGGGTGTAGAAGCCGCGCCGCCGCAGCATCAGGGTGAGCAGGAAGAAGGCGATCGGGTTCACCGCGCCCGCGAACGCGCGGTAGTCGTCGTAGCTGTCCTTCTCCAGGAAGCCGAACGAGCCGATGAAGTCGCCGAATCCGACCAGGCGCAGTGGGATACCGGTCTCCCCGCGGAACCCGGCCAGGCGCCGCTGGATGCCGTCGACCTTGGCCCGGGTCTCGGTGTAGTACGTGTCGCGCTGCTCGTGCAGCAGCCGCAGGCTCGCGTAGGAGGCGGCCAGGGCCAGGTGGTTGCCGGCGTGGGTGGTCTGCACGCAGGTCTTGCGGCCGATGTCGGTGAGGGGCAGGCCGGAGGTCTGGGTGTGGTCGAGCAGGGCCGCCCGGCCGCCGACGGCGGACAGCGGGATGCCGAGGCCGCTGAGGACCTTGCCGTAGGTGTACAGGTCGGCCTCGATGCCGAAGTGCGCGGCGGCGCCGCCGGGGCCGAACCGGAAGCCGGTGAGCACCTCGTCGAGGACGAACGGGACGCGCAGCGCCCGGCACCGCTCGGACACGGAGCGCAGCAGCGGGACGGTGTGCTCGACGAACGGGAACGAGGAGGACGCGGCCTCGGTGATCACGCAGGCCAGCTCGCCGCGGTGGCGCTCGATCAGTTCGACCGCGCGCACCGGGTCGTTGGGCAGGACGAGCAGGTCGCGCGGGTCGGCGAGGGGCACCCCGGTGAGCGCGGACTGCCGCTCGACGCCGCCGTCGGGGGCGTTGCCCGGGAAGGGGTGGGTCGGGTGGCCGTGGTACCAGAAGGCGGTGTTGTGCATGCCCAGGTCGTGCACGCCGTGCAGGGAGCCCTCGAACTTGGCCACCATGCGCCGGCCGGTGTGCGCGCGGGCGAGCCGGATGGCGGCCGCGGTGGCGTCGGTGCCGGAGTTGAGGAACGCGAACTTCTCGCAGTGCGGCACGAACTCACCGAGCAGGTCGACGAGTTGCTGCTCGACCGGGTGGCAGTAGCCGTTGCCGGTGGTGGCGGCGAGCTGCTCGGTGACGTACCGGACGACGGGCTCGGGGCTGTGCCCGTGCAGTGCCTGGGCGCCGAAGCCGAGGTGGCAGTCGACGTAGGTGTTGCCGTCGGCGTCGAGGATGCGGCTGCCGTGCGCCTCACGCACCACGAGCGGGAACTGCGGGGAGTGGAAGGGCCAGAAGACATGGGTGGCGGCGTCGCGGGCGCGCAGCTTCTCGGTCGCGGCGGTCGAGGCCTGCTGGCGCTCGGCGAGCTCGGAGAACAGGTCGATCAGCCACTGCTGGGTGAGCAGTTCGGCGACCAGTGACTCGACGGACGCCGTGGGAGCGGCAGTTGTCGTCATCGTCGGCTCCAGGAGGGAACGGGAAGTCGGGTGGGTGGGCGCCGGTTCACAGCGGCTTGGTCGCGCGCAGCACGCCGTAGCGCATCACGCCGCGCTCGTACGCCTGCTTCATCAGCGGTACGGAGTTGAGGAAGCGGAAGATGTCCATGCCCTTGGCGCGGACCAGCTTCCAGATCATGGAGGGGTCGCGGACCACCGGCTTGACGATGTCGGTGGAGAGCTTCCAGGTGTCCCACACCCGCTCGGACCAGTCGGCGGTGCGGACGCCGGTGAAGCCCAGCTCGTCGGCGAGGGCGCCGTACCGGTCCAGGGGCAGCACGTGGGAGACCACGAAGTCGCGGTAGATGCGGTGCAGCAGCCGGGTCTCGTCGGGCGCGAGGCCGTCGTCGCGGGCGCACCAGGTGGCGACCAGGAGCGTGCCGCCCGGCTTGAGGACGCGGTGGCACTCGGCGAGGAACGCCTTCTTGTCGGGCATCAGCTCGCAGCTCTCCAGTGCCCACACCACGTCGAAGGTGCCGTCCGGGTAGTCGGTGTGCATGGCGTCGACCAGCCGGAACCTGGTGCGGTCGGCGACCTTCGCCTCGGCGGCCTTGTTCTCGGCCCGGCCGATCTGCTCGGCGCTGATGGTGATGCCGTCGACCGTGCAGCCGAGCCGTCCGGCGAGGTGGACGGCGGAGGCGCCGATGCCGCAGCCGGCGTCCAGGATCCGGGCCCCCTCGGGTACGGGTCCGAAGGCGATCAGCTCCTCCACGAGCCGCACCTGGGCGGCGTGCCGGCCGGGGTCGGGTTCCCCTTCGGCCCAGTACCCGTGGTGGATGTGCTCTCCCCACAGGTCCTCGTACAGCTCGATCAGCCCGTCGTAGTGGTCCTTGATCGCGGCGTGCAGGTCGGGGGTGGTCCAGCGCGGTTCGAGTGCGCTCGTCGTCATGAGGGGTGTCCCATCGGTGTCGGAGGTTCGGGGTACGCGGCGGGATCAGAAACGGACGAGCGCCGACTCCATGGTCAGCCCGGGGCCGAACGCCATCAGCACGGCGAGCTCCCCCGGCGCGGGCCGTGAGGTGCGCAGGATGCGGTCCAGGATCAGCAGGATGGTGGCGGAGGAGCAGTTGCCGTGCTCGGCGAGCACGGCCCGGGACGGGGCGAGCTGTTCGGGCGTGAGGTCGAGCTTCTCGCCGACGAAGTCGATGATCTTCGGGCCGCCGGGGTGCACGCCCCAGTGCCGCACGTCGCCGACGTCGAGGCCGTGCGGGGCGAGCAGCCGCTTGACGAACGGCTCGATGCTCTCGGCCAGGTAGAACGGCACGTACGGGGAGAGCGTCATGCGGAACGCGAGGTCCTCGATGTGCCAGCTCATGGCGTGGGTGGTCTCGGGGTGGGTCTCGGTGTGGGTGCCGAGGAACACCGGGCCGGGGCCGCCGTCGTCGGCCCCGAGCAGGGTCATGGCGCCCGCGTCCCCGAACAGGGCGTTGACGACGGCCTGTTCGGCCGACACCTCGGGCCGGTGGTGGACGGAGCAGACCTCGGCGGAGCCGGCCAGGACCAGTTCGCCGGGGCGGGCGGCCAGCGCGTCGAAGGCGGTCTTGAGCACGTTGAAGGCCGCGTTGCAGCCCATGTGCCCGATGAAGGTGCGGCGCAGGTCCTGGCGCAGCTCGAACTCCTTGGCCAGCAGGATGTCCGGGGTGGGTCCCGCGTATCCGGTGCAGCTGGCCATCACGAACGTGCCGACGCGTTCGCGCAGGTCGTTCGCGCCCGCGTCCTGGAGCACCCCGCCCACCGTACGCCGGCTCATGGCGAGGACGTTCTCCTCCCAGGCCGCCATGCGCGGCTTGATGGTGGGGAACCCGTCGGCGTAGGCGGTGCGCGGGTCCCAGGCCATGTGCCGCTGGGTGACCCCGGAGCCGCGGAAGATCTCCTCGGCCTTGGGCACGTCCCGGTAGACCTCGCGGTAGTACGTGTCGAAGGCGCTCGCCTGCGGTACGACGGTGTCGGGTGCGGCGGTGCGCAGGGCCAGCAGTCTGGCCACCCCGCGGGCGGGGGTCCGTCCAACGGTGTCCGGCGCCTCGGTCGCGGTCGTCATGCCGCCGCCCTCGCGCCCGATTCCAGCCGGTCCTTGATGGCGGCGAGGAACCCTTCGGTGACCTCGTCGCTCTGCTGCCGGGCGAACGGCTCGACCAGCGGCAGCACCACGGGCGCGATGTCGACGTCGGCCTCGGAGCGGGTGTCGATCTCCAGGTAGGTGGTGCCGGGCCCGGTGCCGGGGGTGGTGCGGAACTCGCCCCAGGAGCGGAAGTTGTGCGCGCCGACCGGTTCCCAGCGGATGCGGGCGGGGTCGCCGGTGTCGAAGCGGGTGCGGTGGTCGGGGGTGTGGCTGACGGCCCCGTTGGAGATGGTGGCCAGCACGTAGTGGTAGACGTCGTCGCCCTCGGCGGTGAGGCTCTCCACGCCGGGCATCAGCAGGCCGCAGCCCACCACGTCGAGCAGGAGCCGTCGTACGGCGTCGGGTGCGGCCCCTATTTCGGTGCCGGCGAGGCTGGCGGAGCGTATGGAGACCATGGCTGTCCTGTCCTTGGCGAGGTGCTTCGCGGGGTCCTGGGCGAGGGGCCCGTCGCCGGCCCTTCGCGGGGCGGTGCGGGGCGGGCGCGGGGCCGGTGGGGCCTGCTTCAGCCGGCGTCGGCGTCCGGCGTACCGGGTTTGACGGCGTGGCCGATGTAGCTGGCCGAGACGTCGCCGGTGAGGGTGAACTCGCCCAGCCGCCGGTGGCGCAGCAGGCCGGGCAGCAGCGCGGGCAGAGGGCGGGCCGGGCCGAGGCCGCGGGTCTCCGCCAGCCGCATCCCGGCGCGGCCGAGGAGGCCGTGCAGTTCGGCGGGGCGGATGAACATCTTCCAGTTGTGCGTGCCCGGCTTGATGATGCCGAGGAGCTTCTCGGCGACCAGGATGAGCAGCAGGTAGCTGCGGATCGTCCGGTTGACGGTGTCGAAGAGCAGGACCCCGCCGGGGACGAGGAGCCGTTCGATCTCGGCGAGCGCGGCGGGCAGGTCGTGGAAGTGCTCCAGCACGTCGGAGGCGACGACCGCCTCGGCGCAGCCGTCCGGCAGACCGGTGCCGTAGGCGGAGCCGACCCGGTAGGTGACGTCGACCCCGGAGGCCGCCGCGTGCCTGCGGGCCGCCTCGACGGTGCCCGGCGACAGGTCGATGCCGGTGACCCGGTAGCCGCGGGCGGCGAGGTTCTCGGCGACCAGGCCGCCGCCGCAGCCCAGGTCGACGACGCGGATCGTGCCGGCCGGGCGGCCGCGGTGGCGGGCCTTGATGATCCGGTCGAAGTAGCCGGTGCGGGCCGGGTTCATCTCGTGCAGGGCCCGCAGCGGTCCCTCCGTGTTCCACCAGTCGTCGCCGACCTCTTCGTAGTACTCGTTGTCGATCGGCACCCGGACGGGGTCCAGTGCGCCGGTGCGGTCCGGGGTCGTGGAGGTCGCCATCACACCCACCTCGGGGTCTCGACCGGGCTGATGCCCAGGGTGGCCTTGCCGATGAACTCGCGGGCCATGTCGTTGGTGAAGGGCAGCAGCGGGCCGGCCTTCACGTCCCGCCAGATCTGGCCGATGCGGGAGCCCTCGCGGATGCCGGAGCCGCCGATCACCTCGAAGGCGGTGGCGACGACGTGCTCGGCCTCGTTGGTGATGTAGTACTTCGGTACGCAGGTGTCGGCGACGAAGGCGGGCAGGTCCTCGCCCGGGTCGACGTGCCGGGTGGCGTACTCGGTCAGCAGGGCGTCCATGGTGGCCAGCGAGGAACGCATCCGGGCCACCGCGAACTGGATGCCGGGCAGCCGGGCGAGATCGGCGACGGCGGTCGTGGACCGGCCGCGGGTGCGCTCGACGGCGAGCGTGTACGCCCGCTCGGCGAGCCCGAGGAAGACGGCCGCGAAGCAGTAGTGGCCCCACTGCTGGCGGGCCATCACGAACAGGGGGGTCAGTCCGTCGGGGAACACCGAGTCGTCGGCGTCGACGCGCAGACCGTCGAGCCGCAGCGAGTGCGAGCCGGTCATCGGCAGCGCGAAGCCGCTCCAGGGTGCGACCACCTCGATGCCCCGCTCGGGCTTCTCGACGAAGAACGCGGCGAGGTTGAAGGGCGGTTCCAGGTGCTCGTCGTCCAGGCCGGCCGTGACCACCAGGTGGGTGGCCGCGTCGTAGCCGGTGGCGAAGTGCTTGAGCCCGTCCAGGACGAAACCGTCCGGGACGCGGCGGGCCGTGGTCGAGGGCCGCACCCAGTTGCCGCCCGAGCCCTCGTCGGTGAACGGGCCGACGACGAACGCGCCGTCGCGGACCGCGCCGAACATCCGCTCGCGCACGGCCACGCTCAGGTCGCTGCGCATGGAGCCCGTCAGCACGGCGTGGATGGCGAGCGTGAACGCGGTGGAGCCGCAGCCGCCGGCGATGATCCGCAGCAGCCGGGTGTTCTCCTCCAGGGTGGCCTCCAGGCCGCCCATGTCCCGGGGGACGTTGACCGCGGTGACGCCCGCCTCGACGAGGTCCCGGATGTTGCGGCCGACGAACTCGCCGGAGTCGTACCCGTCCTTCGCCCGCTCCTCGAACCGGGCGGCGAGCGCGCGTGCCGTCATCTCCAACCGCGCCCAGCGGGCGTCCCGTTCGGCGTCGTCGACGGCGGTGGTGTCCTGTACGGCGGTGGCCATGGCTTTCAGCCCTCCCAGCGGGGTTCGGCGAAGACCGGCACTCCGAGCGCGTGCTTGCCCGCCCACTCGGCGGTCACGTCGGAGTTCGGCGGGACGAGCAGCCCGGCCACCACGTCCCGGTAGGCGCGCTGCAGCGGGTGCCCGGACAGCAGCGCGGAGCCGCCCTGGACCTGCATCGCGAGGACGACCACCTCGTGGGCGAGGCGGGCGACGCTGTTCTTCATCACGCTCATCTCGATGTAGTGGCCGAGCGGGTCCGCGGCGATCGCGGTGTCGTGGTCGGCGCGCACCGCCTGGTACAGGTGCGCCTCGGCGGCCGCGAGCCGGGTCTTCATCTCGGCGACACGGAACTGCACGCCCGGCAGATGGGCCACGGTCCGGTCGAGCACGTGCAGAGTGCGGCCGCGCTGTTCGCGCACCACCTGCTCCAGGGCGCCGCGCGCGATGCCGAGGAACACGGAGGCGAAGCTGCACCAGGCCCAGTGGACGCCCTGCATGAACATCAGCGGGAGCGCGCCGGGCCGGCCGACCATCCGGTCCTCGGGCACGAACAGGTCGTCCAGCAGCAGGGAGTGGCTGCCCGTGGCGCGCATACCGGCCGCGTCCCACTCCGCGGTGACGGTGACCCCGCGCTCCGGCTTGGGCACGAGGAAGCCGACGGGCTCGGGCAGTCCGCGGTCGTCCGTGCGGGCGGCGGAGAGGAAGAGCAGGTCGGCGGCCGGGAACCCGGTGAAGAAGCCCTTGCGCCCGTTGAGCAGATAACCGCCCTCCACGGGCTCGGCCTTGGTGGTGGGGTGCCACCAGTTGCCGCCGACACCGGGCTCGCTGAACCCGCCGGCGATGACCGCGCCGTCCTGGGCGATCGCCCGGTAGGCGCGTTCGGCGGCCGGGCCGCCGATGCCCGCGATCATCGCGATGCCGTGCACGTGCATGTTGACCGCGAAGGAGGTGCTCGCACAACCGGTGGCCAGCGTCTCCTGGGCCCGGCACAGCTCCTCCAGGTCCGCTCCCCCGCCGCCGTACTCGCGGGGCACGGTCATCGCGGTGTAGCCGGAGGCGACGAGCTCCTCGAAGTTCTCGTGCGGGAAGCTGGCGTCCGCGTCGTGCCGCGCGGCCCGCTCGGCGAACCGGCCGGCCAGTTCGGCGGCGAGGGCCACGTAGTCCGTACGGGCCGGCGCCTGCGTCGTCACGGTCATCGCGCGCTCCCCGCCACCAGCGGCTGCCCCGCGTCCTCGGGCAGCACCATGGACAGGTAGCGGACGAGGCTGCCGACCGTGTCGCCCTCGGCGCGGGTCGCCAGCGCCAGCCAGTCCGCGATCTCGACCTCCCCGTACACCTCCCGGATGCGCTCGAAGAGTTCGGCGAGCTCCACCGAGTCCAGGCCGAGGTCGCCGGTGAGCCGGGAGCGCTCGGTGACCTGCCGGCCCGCGGTCTCGGGGCGTACGGCGACGAGTTGCTCGATCAGGGTCGTCATGAAGGCTTGCGCCCGGTCGTCCTGCACATCCACTCCTGGAAGTCCTCGAAGCCACGGAAGGTCGCTGCCTGCGGGTGCCTGCGGCGATCCATGCTCGGGGCGGCGGCTGTAGCGGCGGTTGCGCCACCGGCCGGAAATCGCTCAACCACGCCTTCAGGACCGGACGGCAGGCTGTGGCCGGGCGCACGGCGTCGTGGCGCTCTCCCGCCGGCCCGAGAGGAGATCCGCATGCAGGACGCGACGGAGTCGTACGGGAGGCAGGCGTTTCCGCCGCCCTCGCCGCCGGACCCGCGCCGCTGGTGGATGCTCGGTGTGCTGTCCCTCGCCCTGTTCCTGATCATCCTCAACAACGGGCTGCTCAACGTCGCGTTGCCCAGCCTGATGCGGGACCTGCACGCGGGCATCGGCACCACCCAGTGGATCGTGGACGGCTACGCGCTGGTGTTCGCGGCCTGCCTGCTCACCGCGGGCACGCTGTCCGACCGCTACGGCCGCAAACGGGCCACGCTCCTCGGCGCCGCCCTGTTCGGCGTGGGCACGCTGATCGCGCTCGCGGCGCGGGACGCCGGGCAGCTGATCGCGGCCCGGACCGTGATGGGCGTGGCCGCGGCGCTCGTGATGCCGGGCACCCTGTCGATCCTGGTGAACGTGTTCCCGGAAGCCGAGCGGCCCCGGGCGATCGCGGTGTGGGGTGCCACATCGGCGCTGGGCGTGGCCGCGGGGCCGGTGCTCGGCGGCGCCCTCGTCGCCCACTTCTGGTGGGGTTCCGTCTTCCTGGTGAACCTGCTGCCGGTGGCCGTCGTCCTGGTGGCCGGCGCGCTGCTGCTGCCGGAGTCGGCGGCGCCCGTGCCGCGTCCGGCGGACCCGGTGGGGGCGGTGCTGGGCTCGGCGGCGATGGTGGGTCTGGTCTACGGCGCCATCCACGCCTCGGGCGAGGGGTGGACGTCCGCGCCGGTGCTCGGCTCGTTCGTGGCGGCCCTGCTCGCCGGTGCCGGGTTCGCCGGGTGGGAGCGGCGGCACCCGAGTCCCCTGGTGGACTTCGCCCTGCTGCGCCGTCCCGCGTTCCTCGGGGCGGGCGCCGGCAACATGCTGCTGTTCAGCGGCATGTCCGGGACGCTGTTCGTGCTGACCCAGTTCCTCCAGTTCGGGCTGGGCTACAGCCCGCTGCGGGCCGGTCTGTCGGTGGCCCCGGTGGCGGTCGCCGTCGGTGCCGGCTCGGCCCTGTCGCCGTGGGCCGCCCGCCGCACGGGCCCGCGCGGCGCGGTGGCGGGCGGTCTGGCCGTCAGCGCCCTGGGCATCCTGTCACTGGCCCAGGCCGGCACCTACCCCGGCATCCTGCTGAGCCTCTGCCTGATGGGCATCGGCGTGGGCGTGGCGCTCGCGCCCGCGACGGACGCCGTGCTGGCCCTGGTCCCGCCGGAACGCTCGGGCAACGCGGCCGCGCTGAACGACACCATGCAGGAGCTGGGCAACGCGCTGGGCGTGGCGGTCGTCGGCACGGTGCTGGCCCGCGAGTCGGGCACCCACCTCGCCGGCGGTGCGACGGGTGACCGCGTCGCGGCCGCCGCCCCGGCGGGCTTCACGGCGGCCGCCGCGATCGTCGCGCTGGGGGCCGCGCTCTCGGCCGTCCTGCTGAGGGGCCCGGCCCGCGGACCCGCCGGGTCGGCGGTTTCCGCCGGAGGTGCCGGCGAGGGAACGCCGGCCCGGATGCCGGGCGCGCGCCGGGACGCGGCCGCCTAGAGCCTGTCGTTCGCGTCATCCCGCTCGGGCCGGCCGACAGCCACCGTGGGCCGGGCCGGCCCGATCCGAACGACAGGCCCTGGGAGATACCGTCGGACCGGCGGGCGAAGCACCGTTGCGCCTCCTCGCGGCGCCAGTGGGGCTGCCGGTCCGGGGCCGGCGGCCACCCGCCTCGGTCGCCGTGCCGCAGCGGGTCGGGATCCGATCGAGCCGGCATTCGGAAACGATCCGTCAGGACTCCGTCACCTCGGCGAGGTTGTCCATCTCGTTCACCCGCCCGGCGGCCGGCCGCCCGGTCCATTCCTCGTCGTGCGGCGAGGCCGGGTCGAAAACCCGGCCGAGCTGCTGGAGCAGCGCGTCCCGGCCCGTGAACCCCACCGGATCGGGCGGCATGGTCACCACCACGTCGACGCTGAGCAGGTCGGCCGTCATCGACTCCGCACGTTCGGCCGCGTCCATGCAGCGGCGCACGGTGTCGCGCTCCTGCTGACCGTGTCGCCCGGCCGCCCAGTTCGTCCGCCGGGCCCGCTGCAAGGCGCTGCAGGACGCCGCGACGCTCATGTACATCAGCGTCGCGGCCTCCTCCACGGGGCGGCCCAGCACGTCACGGAAGATCAACACCGCGCCCTGCCGGGGCGGGAGGTGCCGGAGCGCGGCGAGGAAGACCGGTTCCATGGTCTCCCGCGACTCGGCGGCGGTCTCCGGCCGCTCGTCGTCGGCTCACTCGTCACGGGGACACTGCGTGACGAAAAGCCTGGGCAGCCGTCGGCCGTCGCACAGGCGGACGCCCACCACCCGGGCGGACTTCTGCGACCGCACCGGGCGCGGCACCGGGCTCCCGGCCCGGAACGGGAGTGCCGTTCCGGGCCGGGAGCCCGAGGGGTGCCGTCGGCGTGTGCGGGCGCGGTGGCCGGGGGTCAGCCGACCGTCGCCGCCGTCCGCTCGGCCGGCGGCCGGACGTCGGCCTCGACCACCGCGTACAGCGGCTCGATCACGCCGGTCAGGAACAGCTTCCGCATCAGCGTGCGCTGGATCTTCCCGCTGGTCGTACGGCGGACCGTGCCCGGCGCGACCAGCAGGACGTTGCCCGCCGGCACCGCGCACTCCGCGGCGATCGCGTTCTGCACCCGTTCGACCAGCCGCGGCCCGTGTTCCCCGGCGGCGGCGGCGAGGGCGGCGCCCGCGACCTCCTGGACGACGACCAGACGTTCCCGTCCGCCGCCGCCCGACTGCACCGCGAAGGCGGCGCCCGTGCCGAGCACCGGGTCCGCCGCGCGGGCCGCGGCCTCCACGTCGTGCGGGTAGATGTTCCGGCCGTTGACCAGGATCATCTCCTTGAGCCTGCCGGTCACGTACAACTGCCCGTCGCTCAGGGCGCCCAGGTCCCCGGTGCGCAGCCAGCCGCCGCCCGCCGGACCCGCCTCGTCCGCCGTCCGGGCCCCGAAGGTCTCCGCCGTGGCGTCGGGCCGGGCCCAGTAGCCGTCGGCCACGCTCGCCCCGCGCAGCCAGATCTCCCCGACACGTCCGGGCGCCAGGGCGCGCGCGGTCTCCGGGTCGACGATCCGCACCTCGAAGTCCTCGGGGCACACCACCCCGCTGCTGACCAGCGTCCGGCCGGTCCCCGTCTCCGGGGCGCGGAGTTCGCCGTTCTCCAGGGCCGCCGCGTCGACGGTCCGCGTCGTGGGCCGGATGCCGCGCGGGGTGCCCGACACGAGCAGGGTGGTCTCGGCCATGCCGTAGCAGGGGAAGAAGACCTCGGCCCGGAAGCCCGCCGGGGCGAAACGCCGGGTGAACGCGTCGATGGTGTCGGCCCGTACGGGTTCCGCCCCGTTGCAGGCCCGCTCCCAGCTGGACAGGTCGAGCCGGGGCAGGTCGGCGTCCTTCACCCGCCGTACGCACATGGCGTACGCGAAGTCGGGGCCGCCGCCGATGGTGATCCGGTGGTCACCGACCATCTCCAGCCAGGCCGCCGGCCGGCGCAGGAACGAGCCCGGGTCCATGAGAGCGGCCCGGGCGCCCAGCCACAGCGGCTGGAGCACGTGCCCGATGAGACCCATGTCGTGGTAGAGCGGCAGCCAGCTGCCGAAGCAGTCGTCGGCGCCGGAGCCGAGGGCCCGCTGGATGGCGGCCTCGTTGGCCACCAGGTTGCGGTGGGAGACCATCACGCCCTTGGGCGCGCTGGTCGAACCCGAGGTGTACTGGAGGAAGGCGAGGTCGTCGGGGCGCAGCCCGGGGTCCCGCCACTGGCTCGCGTCCCCCACCGGGCCCGCGTCGGTGGCCAGGCACGGCACCCGCTCGGGGCCCGTGCCCGCCAGCCAGGACTCGACGGCGGCGGCGTGCCGGGAGGTGGTGAGCACCGCCCCGATCCGTGCGTCGGCGGCGATCCGGGTCAGCCGGTCGAAGTGGCGTTCGCGGTCGGAGGGCAGCGGCGCGGGGACGGCGACCGCACCCGCGTACAGGCAGCCGACGAAGGCCGTGACGAAGGACAGGTCCGAGGGGTGGAGCAGCAGCACCTGCCGTCCGGTCAGCCCTCGTTCCTGGAGCCAGGAGGCGATCCCCCGGGCCTGCCGGTCCAGTTCGGCGTACGAGAGCCGGTCGTCGCCGTCGTCCCGGACGAAGGTGAAGGCGGGGGCGTCCCCGCGGTCCGCAGCTCTGGCGAGAACGCGGTCGGTGTACGTTTCCTGAGCTGTCATCGAGTCCCTCCGGGGGCCTTGCGTCGTCAGGCGGACAGGGCGCCCGCGAGCACCGGCGCGTAGGCGTACTGACGGATGACGGCTGCGAGTTCGCGCAGGAAGCCGTCCTCGTGTGCGCGCATGAAGAAGTGCCCGCCGGGCATGACCCGCACCTCGCAGCCGCGTCCGGCGTGCCGCCGCCAGGCGACGACCTCCGGCACCGACACCAGGCGGTCGCGCGCGCCGACGAACAGATGCAGCGGCACCCGGATCGAGTCGGCGTCCGCGCCGAAGGACGCGGTGCACAGGAGCAGGTCGTCACGGGCTATGGGCAGCAGCGCGGCGAGGAAGTCCGGGTGGTCGAGGATCACCCGCGGGATACCGCCCAGCGCGGCCAGTCCGGCGACCAGCTCCTCGTCGCTGGCGCCCGGGTCGGCGATCTTCGGTGCGGGCAGGTGGGGGGCGCGGTAGGAGCTGAGGGCCAGGGCGAGCGGCAGGGGCGCACCGCGCAGCTGCCGGCGGGCGGTCAGCGCGTAGGCGATCAGGGCGCCCATGCTGTGCCCGTAGAACACGTGCGGGTGCTCCAGTTCGGCGTCGAGCTGCTCGTCGAGGTCGGCGACGAGCGCGGCCAGGTCGGTGAACCGGGGCTCGGTCATCCGGCCCTCGCGGCCGGGCAGTTGGACGGGCAGCACCTGGGCGCCGGCGGCGTGCACGTCGAGACCGCGCTGCCAGCGCCGGTAGGCGGAGGCGCCACCGCCCGCGTACGGGAAGCAGAACAGCCGCACTCCGGCGTCATCGGGGTCCAGTTCGGACGGGGATGTCTGGGACAGGTAACGCGTCATTCCGTTCCGCCTCGGGGCTAGTCCGAC
Source organism: Streptomyces sp. 1222.5 (assembly GCF_900105245.1). Lineage (NCBI taxonomy): Bacteria > Bacillati > Actinomycetota > Actinomycetes > Kitasatosporales > Streptomycetaceae > Streptomyces > Streptomyces sp. 1222.5. Next base: position 2,001,811 of record NZ_FNSZ01000001.1, read on the forward strand.
GTCGGTGGCCGGCCGGGGCCGGCCCGCGCTGCGCGGCCGACTGCGGCCGGCCGGCGCGGGGGGCGGACGTCCGTGCCCGGGACGCGGACACGGGCGGATCACCTGCCCGACCGGCCGGACGCCTTCGGCTCGCGGTCGAGCAGGCCCCGGCAGGCACGTCCCGAGGGTGGCGGGAACCGCTAAAAAACAGCCAAACCGGCGGCGGGCGACTCCAGGGCGGGGTCGTCGCGGAGGATGGCGTGATGCAGCCGCTGGAGCCGCTGCGAGGGCTCGATGCCGAGTTCACCGACCATGGCCGCACGCAGCCGCCGGTACACCTCCAGCGCCTCCCCGGAACGGCTGCTGCGGTGCAGGGACAGGATCAGCAGGGCGTGCAGGCTCTCCTGCAACGGGTACCGGGCCGTCAGCACGCCCAGCTCGCCGATGAGTTCGGCGTGCCGTCCGAGCAGCAGGTACGCGCTCATCCGGCTCTCCAGGGCGCCGCGGCGGGCCTCGTCCAGCCTGCGCACCTCGGTCTCCAGCACCGGTCCGGTCCGTACGTCGACCAGTGCGGGCCCCCGCCACACGGCGAGGGCCTTGTCCAGCAGCGCCGCCGCCTCCTCCGCCTCGTGGCGGCCGAGGGCCTGCTGACCGCGGACCGTCATCCGCTCGAACTCCCGGGCGTCCACGTCCGCGCCGGGCAGGCCGAGGACGTAGCCCGTGTGGGTACGGCTCAGCACCTGCTTCGCGTCCGGCCCGTCGGCCGGGGCGAGCGCGGCGGCCAGAGCGCGCCGCAACTGCTTCACATAGGTCTGCACCACCGCCGTGGGGCAGCCGGGGGTCGCGTCGCCCCAGAGTTCCTGCACGATGGTGCCGACGGACACGTGCCTGCCGAGGTTGGACGCGAGCAACGCGAGCACCTGTCTCGGCTTGGCCGCGCTCGGTGCGAGGGACGTTCCGTTCACCGTCACCACGAGCGGCCCGAGGATTCCTACCTCCATCTCCGCAGCTCCTTCCACGCCGTCGAGACCTTCCGACGGTCTCCATGGCGACGGTCGCATATGCGCCAATCACGCCGACAGGGACGGGTGCATGCAAGCGGGGTGAATCCGCCGGGGTACGGCATGTGAGATCTTCACATCGCCCTGGTCACGCCTCGTTCCGCGGCGTCCGCGCGCGGCTCCGGGACGCCCTTCGGGGCGGCTCCCGGCTGGTCTGCGGTGGTGCCGTTCGCGTCGTCGCCGGCAAGCGGCCTCCGTCGTCCGGCGGTTGCCCGGAGGCCGGCGTGCCGTCCGGGTCCCGGGCCCGGCGCCGGCGTCAGCCGAGCTGCCGACTGAACACGTCGTACGCCCGCTCGTCGAAGAGGACGAAGCGCACTTCCTCGACGGACGTCGGCGTGGTGCGCACCGTCTGCGTCGCGATGCGGGCGGCGTCCTCCATGGGCCACCGGTACACCCCCGTGGAGATCGCCGGGAAGGCGACCGTACGGGCGCCCAACTCGTCGGCCACGCGCAGGGACTCGCGGTAGCAGGAGGCGAGCAGGTCCGAGCGGTCCTCGCCGGCGGACCAGACGGGGCCCACGGTGTGGATCACCCAGCGGGCGTCCAGTGCGCCCGCCGTGGTGGCGACCGCCTGCCCGGTGGGCAGGCCCTTGCCGTAGTGGGAGGCGCGCAGCCTGCGGCACTCCTCCAGGACGGCCGGGCCGCCGCGCCGGTGGATCGCGCCGTCCACCCCGCCGCCGCCGAGCAGCGAGGAGTTGGCCGCGTTGACGATCGCGTCGGCGCTCTGCCGGGTGATGTCGCCCTGGACGAGGGTGATGGTGGTCATGTCTGCCTCAGTCTGCGCCATACGGCCTTGGCCGCGTTGTGACCCGACATCCCGTGCACGCCCGGTCCCGGCGGGGTGGCCGACGAGCAGAGGAACACCGCCGGGTGCGGGGTGTGGTACGGGAACAGGGACAGTCTGGGCCGCAGCAGCAGCTGGAGTCCGGACGCCGCGCCGCAGGCGATGTCCCCGCCGACGTAGTTGGCGTTGCGGGCGAACATCTCGGCGGGTCCGGCCACGGCGCGGGCGAGCACCCGGTCGCGGAAGCCGGGGGCGTAGCGTTCCAGTTGGCGTTCCATGGCGTCGGTGAGGTCGCCGGTCCAGCCGGCCGGGACGTGTCCGTACGCCCAGAAGACGTGCTTGCCCGCCGGTGCGCGGCCGGGGTCGACCACGCTGGGCTGGACGGTGATCAGGAACGGCCGCTCCGGGGCGCGGCCCTCGCGGGAGGCGGCGCGCAGGGCGGTGCCGATCTCGGTCACGCTCGCGCCGACCTGCACCGTCCCGGCGACGCGCGCCTCGGGGGCGGTCCAGGGCACCGGTCCGTCCAGCGCGTAGTCGATCTTGAAGACGCCCGGGCCGTACCGGTAGCCGGCGTAGTGGTCGCCGAGGCCGGCGATGCGGGCGAGCGCGGTGGGCGAGGTGTCGAAGACGTACGCGCGGGCCGGCGGCAGGTCGTCCAGCCGCTTGACCTCGTAGTCGGTGTGCACGGCACCGCCGAGGTCCTTCAGGAGGGCGGCGAGCGCGTCGGAGACGGCCTGGGATCCGCCGCGGGGCACCGGCCAGCCGCGGGCGTGCGCGGCCAGCGCGAAGACCAGGCCGACGGCGCCGGTGGCGGGTCCGCCGAGGGGGGCCATCACATGCGCGACGAGGCCCGCGAGGAGGGTCTTGGCCCGCTCGTCCTTGAAGCGGCGCATCATCCAGGTGTACGGGGGCAGCCCGGCCAGGCCGAAGCGGGCCAGGGTGACCGGGTCGCGCGGGAGCGCGGTCAGCGGCAGCGACATGAAGTCCCGTACGAGCGTGTCCCAGTGGCCGAGGAACGGCGCGACCAGCCTGCGGTACGCGCCCGCGTCGCGCGGTCCGAAGGAGGCGGCGGTCCGGGCCACCGAGCGGGACAGCACGGCCGCGGTTCCGTCGGGGAAGGGGTGCGCCATGGGCAGTTCGGCGTGCAGCCATTCGAGGCCGTATCGGTCGAGGGGCAGGCCGCGGAACGCCGGCGAGTTGACGCCGAGGGGGTGGGCGGCCGCACACGGGTCGTGCCGGAAGCCGGGGAGGGTCAGTTCCTCGGTGCGGGCGCCGCCGCCGACGGTGGACTTGGCTTCGAACAGGGCGACCGAGAAACCGCGCCGGGCCAGCTCCACGGCGGCCGTCAGTCCGTTCGGCCCCGCACCCACCACGACCGCATCGAGCATCGACGGCACCTTCGGACCCCTTCGTCAGCCGATGGCCACTGGCGGTCAGGATATGCCGGGGGTCCGGCGCGTCCCGGCCCGGGTGGCCCCGCGGCGGGCCCCGGCCGGGCGGACGGTGCGCGCGCCGCTCGTCAGCCTTCCGCGCGGAGCAGGGCGGACACGCGGCGGGCGGTGGCCGCGTCACGCGCGGCGGTGAACGGCAGGGCGTTGCCGCCGGTCACACGGAAGGGCTCGCCGGTGAGGGTGAGGTGCGCCCCGCCCGCCTCCTCGACCAGGAGCAGTCCGGCCGCGTGGTCCCAGGCGGCCTCCCAGGAGAACGCCACGGCGTCCAACTCGCCCCGGGCGACGGCGAGGTACTCCAGGCCCGCGGAGCCGCAGGGGCGGGGCGCGACGCCGTCGGTCCACAGGGCGCGCAGTGCGCCCTTCTGCTCGTCGGTGGTGTAGTCGGGGTGGGAGGTGGCGACGACGAGGTCCCGGCCGGGTGCGGGCGGGCCCGCGAACAGCCGCTCGCCGTCGAGGTAGGCCCCCTGGCCGCGGACGGCCGTGGCGAACTGGTCGCGGGCGGCGGCGTAGGTCCAGGAGGCGATGACGACGCCCCGGCGCGCGAGGGCGACCAGGGTGCAGAAGCCGTCGTCGCCGTGCACGAACTGCCGGGTGCCGTCGACCGGGTCGACGATCCACACGGGCGCGTCACCCTGGAGCGCGTCGTACGTCGCGGGGTTGGCGTGGACCGCCTCCTCGCCGACCACCACCGAGCCGGGCAGCAGGGCGCCGAGGTCCTCGGTGAGCCGGAGTTCGGCGAGCCGGTCGGCGTCCGTGACCAGGTCGTGGGGGCCGCTCTTGGTGTCCACCTCGTGGTCGGCGAGGCGGCGGAAGCGGGGCAGGATCTCGGCCGCGGCGGCCTTGCGGACCGCCTCCTCCACGTCGGCCGAGCAGCGCAGAAGAAACTCTTCGATGGTTTCCGTGTCTTCGTTCATGCCCTCCATGAGAGCACGCACCACTGACAATCCCCGCCGGGCGGGTGGCCGCGAGGTGGACTCCGGATGAAGAGCGGGTGCCGCGGGCGGCCTCAGCGGCCCACCGCGTACCCCTGCATACCGCGCGGGTTCGCCGCCGCGAGCAGGACGCCGGTCTCCGGGTCGCGGGCGACCGCGCACAGCCGGCCCTCGGACCAGGCGGGGCCGACGGTGACGTCGTGGCCGCGCCGCCGCAGTCCCTCGATCACCCCGGCGTCCGCGCGGGACTCCACGGTCACGCTGCCGGGACGGCGCCCGCGCGGGTAGAAGGAGCTGGGGAAGCTGTCGTTGTGCCAGTTCGGGGCGTCGATGGCGCCCTGCAGGTCGAGGCCGCCGCGGACCGGGGCGCGCAGGGCGGCGGCGAGGAGGAAGTGCAGCTGCCACTGGTCCTGCTGGTCGCCGCCGGGCGTGCCGAACGCCAGGACCGGCACCCCGCCGCGCAGGGCGAGGGACGGGGTGAGGGTGGTGCGTGGACGGCGGCCCGGGGTGAGGGTGTTCGGCAGGCCCTCCTCCAGCCAGGTCATCTGCAGGCGCGTGCCGAGCGGGAAGCCCAGCTCGGGCACGACGGGGTTGGACTGGAGCCAGCCGCCGCTGGGGGTGGCCGCGATCATGTTGCCCCAACGGTCGACGACGTCGAGGTGGCAGGTGTCGCCCCGGGTGGTGCCGTCGACGGCCACGTGAGGTTCGCCGGGGGGCTCGGCGACGGTCGGTTCGCCCGCGCCCATCGGGTCGAACGCCCGGTTGCCGTCGTCCACACGCGCGCGTGCCTGCTCGGGCAGGCGCGGGACGCGCCCACCGGGACTGCCGGGGCGCAGCTCGTACGAGGCCTCCGCGCCGACGAGGGCCCGGCGGCCGGCGTTGTACCCGTCCGACAGCAGGTCGGCGAGGGGTACGTCGGCGGCGTCGCCGTACCAGGCCTCGCGGTCGGCCATGGCGAGCTTGCAGCCCTCGATCAGCAGGTGGACGTAGTCGGCGGAGCCGTACGCGGGCAGCTCGGCCGGCAGCAGGGCGAGCTGCTGGAGCAGGGCGGGGCCCTGGCTCCAGGGTCCCGCCTTGCACACGGTCCAGCCGTTCCAGTCGTACGTCACCGGGCTCTCGTAGCTCGCCGACCAGCCGGCGAGGTCGGCCTCGGTGAGCGTGCCGGTGTGCCGTTCGCCGCTGGTGTCCAGGGTGGGCCGGCGGGACTGCCGCACCAGGGCCTCGGCGATGAAGCCGGTGCGCCACACCTCGCGGGCGGCGTCGATCCGGGCCTCCCGGTCGCCGGCCCCGGCGGTCTCGGCGAGCAGCCGTTTCCAGGTGGCGGCGAGGGCCGGGTTGCGCAGCGGTTCACCGGGCCGGGGCGTCCTGCCGCCGGGCAGGTAGAGGTCGGCCGACGACGTCCACTCCGTCTCGAACAGCCTGCGCACGGTCTCCACGGTCGCGCCGACCTTCTCCACGGACGGGTGCCCGTGCTCGGCGTAGCCGATGGCGTAGCGCAGGACGTCGTCGAGGCTCCGGGTGCCGTGGTCGCGCAGGAGCAGCAGCCAGGCGTCGAAGGCTCCGGGCACGGCGGCGGCGAGCGGCCCGGTGCCGGGGACGAGATCGAGGCCGAGCCCGCGGTAGTGCGCGGCCGTGGCGCCCGCCGGGGCCACGCCCTGACCGCACAGCACCCGCACCGCGCCGCCCGCGGGGGCGAGCAGGATCGGCACCTCGCCGGCGGGCCCGTTCAGGTGCGGCTCCACCACGTGCAGCACGAACGCCCCGGCCACCGCCGCGTCGAAGGCGTTGCCGCCCGCCTCCAGGACCGCCATCGCCGACTGCGAGGCGAGCCAGTGGGTGGAGGAGACCATGCCGAAGGTGCCCTGGAGGGTCGGCCGGGTGGTGAACAACAGCGCGCTCCTCGGCTCGGGTACGTCGTCCGGGTGATCGTACGGAGGGGACCGGCGGCCGGGGAACACCCCGGTGGCGGGCGGCGTTGATCTCCGTGGCGGGAACGGAGGCCCAGGCGGTGCACGGTGAGTACAAGGTGCCCGGCGGCAAGCTCGTCGTCGTGGACGTGGACGTGGAGGGCGGCGTGCTGCGGCACGTGCGCGTGGCCGGTGACTTCTTCCTGGAGCCCGACGAGGCGCTGGACGCGGTGAACGGCGCGCTGGAGGGTGCTCCTGCGGACACCGACGCGGCGGGGCTGGCCGCGCGGATCGACGCGGCGCTGCCCGCCGGGACGGTGATGTACGGCCTGACCTCGGAGGGCGTCGGCGTCGCGGTGCGCCGGGCGCTGGCCCGTGCCACGGACTGGACGGACTACGACTGGCAGCTGATCCACGAGGGCCCGCAGGCCCCGGCGCTGCACATGGCGCTGGACGAGGTGCTGACGGCGGAGGTCGCGGCGGGCCGGCGGCCGCCGACGCTGCGGGTGTGGGAGTGGGGCGCCCCGGCGGTGATCATCGGCAGCTTCCAGTCGCTGCGCAACGAGGTGGACCCCGAGGGCGCCGCGCGGCACGGCATCGAGGTGGTGCGGCGGATCTCCGGCGGCGGCGCGATGTTCGTGGAGCCCGGCAACACGATCACGTACTCGCTGTCGGTGCCGGAGTCGCTGGTCCAGGGCCTGTCCTTCCAGGACAGCTACGCCTATCTGGACGACTGGGTGCTCGGCGCCCTCGGCGACATGGGCATCCGGGCCTGGTACCAGCCGCTGAACGACATCGCGACCGACCAGGGCAAGATCGCGGGCGCGGCGCAGAAGCGGATCGTCGGCCCGGACGGCGGGCCGGGGGCGGTGCTCCACCACGTGACCATGTCGTACGACATCGACGCCGACAAGATGGTCGAGGTGCTGCGGATCGGGCGGGAGAAGTTGTCCGACAAGGGGACGAGGAGCGCGAAGAAGCGGGTGGATCCGCTGCGCCGGCAGACCGGGCTGCCGCGCGAGTCGGTCATCGACCGGATGATCGAGTCCTTCCGCGCGCGGTACGGGCTGGTGCGGGGCGAGGTCACGGCCGACGAGCTGGCGCGCGCCCGGGCGCTGGCCGAAACCAAGTTCGGGGCCCCTGAGTGGACGGCGCGGGTGCCGTAGCCGCCGGCCTCCCGGTCGAGAGTGGTTCAGGAACGGGTCAAGGGCCGCCCCGCCCCGGGCCAAGGGGTCGTATGAGTTCCGTGTACGCCGTCGACGGCGGGGTCGCCCTCGGCGGCCTGGCCGCCGGGGTGGCGATCACGGCGGCGTTGCCTGTGGAGGGCGCAGTCGCCGTCGCGGCGGTCGGCGTGGGTACGGTGGTCGCCGCGACGTCCGTCCTCGACCACGCCTTCCACGAGCACTGGAGCGAGGACATCCACGACCACGGGGTCGTCGGGGGCGTGTGGACCGGGACGAAGCACGTCGCCTCGGAGACCGTCGACGACGGAAAGCGACTGGCGAAGGATGTCTGGCATGGCGTCACGAGCACCTTCTGAGGCCCCGGTCCCCGGATACTTGGTCCCGGCCCCGGACCTGCCGCGGCTGGGCCGGACGTGGTACCGGCGGGGCGCGCCGTACTGGCTGCGCCGAGCCCGGACGGCGGTGTTCGCCGTCCTCGCCATGGCCCTGTTCTCCCTCTTCGCGCTGGGGCTGTACGAGGGGGTCCGCGACCTGCTGCCGTCCACCGTGCGGGTCGTGTGGGACGGCGTGCAGGTGGCCGCGTCCTCGGTGGCGCTGGTGTGGGGCGGGGTGGCGCAGCGCCGGGAGCTCCGCGAGGCGCTGCTGGATCCCCCCGATCCCGACCGGGCCCTGCGCGCCCGGCGCGACCACGAGCGGCGTGTCCCGGGCCGGATCGCCCTGGGCCGCGCGCTCGTGCTGCTCGGCGTGCCCGTGATGCCGGCGTTCGCGGCCTATGTCGTCGGCCGGCTCGCCGTCTGGCTCACCGTCCGCGAGTACCCCAGCGAGGTCGGCGCCCGCCGCCGGCTGGCGGCGCACGCTGCCGGGCCCACGGCCCGGCAGGGAGCATAAGGGGCAAAGCGGAGCGTCGTGACCGGGTGCCGTGACCGGCCGCGCACACAGCGGAGTTGGCCCTTCCGCCGCACAGGCAGTCGTGTGACACTGTCGTCCCCGTCCACATTGCGGACCCCTCCGCGCCCCGTCCCCCACGAGAAGTGCGACGTGCGTTTGCTTCCTCTGCCGCTCGCCCTCACCGCGCGTCTGTCGCCGGTCGCGGTCCTCGCCTGCGCCGGCTGGGCGCTGACCTCCGGCCCGGCCGCACAGCCCACGGCCACGCATCGGCCGGCGCCCCAGGGTGCGCCCGCCGAGTCCTCCTCCGCCCCGTCGTCCGACGCCACGGTGAAGACGTACGCCGACGCGCCCTCGCCCTGCGGCAGCGTGCCCGTGGGGACCGTCAAGGCCCTGGTGCCCGGGGCGAAGACGGCGGGCAAGGAGATCCCGTCGACGGACACCGAGCTGCGCCGCACCTGCTCCTGGAACGCGCTCAAGGGTTTCGACTACCGCTGGCTCGACGTGTCGTTCGAGATCAGCGACTCCGACCGGGCGGCGAAGCAGCAGTACGAGCAACGGGTCGAGGAGAAGAGCGGCGGCGGCGCCGTCCCCGGGCTCGGGGACTCCGCCTACTCGGTCGTGAACCTCACCACCGAGGACAAGCAGGAGACCCGGGAAGGCGTGGTCCTGGTCCGCAAGGCCAACGCCCTGGTGGTCGTCACCTACAACGGCAGTGACTTCGAGTCGAAGAAGGCCCCGAGCACGGACGAGATCAACAAGGGGGCCATCAAGGCGGCGAAGGCCGCGGTCGGCGCGCTGGGGGGCGGCCGGTCCGGCTGACCGCCCCCCGACCGCCTCAGGCCGCGGCTCCCTTGCGGCCTGTCGCCAGGGTGAGCGCCAGGTAGAGCACCAGGGAGGTGCCGAGCCCCACCGCCCAGCCGTAGTCGGCGAGCGGGGAGAGCGCGGGGATGGGCCGGCCGTCGATCAGCGGTTCGAAGCTGGCGCCGCCGATCGCGAGGACGCCGCCCACCAGGAAGGCCACGACCGCCCGCCAGTTCCAGCCGGCGGCGTACCAGTAGCGGCCCTCCGCGCGGTACAGGTCGGCGAGGTCGAGGCGGGTGCGGCGCACGACCCAGTAGTCGGCGACGAGGATGCCCGCGACCGTGCCCAGCAGACCGCCGACCAGGCCGAGCCAGGTGAAGATGTAGCCCTGCGGGTCGGAGTACAGCTTCCACGGGAAGATCAGCACGGCGAGGACCGCGGTGATCAGCGCTCCGGTGCGGAAACTCACCTTCCTGGGCGCGACGTTGGAGAAGTCGAAGGCCGGGGAGACCAGGTTGGCCGCGATGTTCACGGACAGGGTGGCCACCAGCACGGTCACCAGGGCGTAGAGCAGGCCGACCACGTTGTCGGTCTTGGCGGCGAGCTGGACCGGGTCCCAGACCGGCTCGCCGTACACGGCCTGCGAGCCGGAGGTGACCAGCACCGACAGGAAGGCGAACAGAGTCATCGTCGTCGGCAGGCCGAGGGCCTGGCCCCAGGTCTGCGCCTTCTGGCTGCGGCCGTAGCGGGTGAAGTCGGGGATGTTCAGCGACAGCGTGGACCAGAAACCGATCATGCCCATCAGGGAGGGCCAGAACAGCTTCCAGAAGTCGCCGCCCCAGCCCAGCTCGGACGGCTGGTCGAAGAGCGGTCCGACGCCGCCGGCCTTGTTGCTCATCCACCACAGCATCACCAGCGCGCCGACGATCACGAAGGGCGCGGCCCAGTTCTCGAAGCGCCGGATGGTCTCCATGCCGCGGTAGATGATCGCCACCTGGATCGCCCAGAAGATCGCGAACGACAGCCACATGGTCCAGGCGTGGCCGCCGATCCGCGCGGCGTCGGCCCAGCTGTCACCGATCAGCTTGCCGGCGAGGAAGTAGATGGCCTCGCCGCCGATCCAGGTCTGGATGCCGAACCAGCCGCAGGCCACCAACGCCCTTACGACGGCGGGCAGGTTGGCGCCGCGCACGCCGAAGGAGGCGCGGGCGAAGACCGGGAACGGGATGCCGTACTTCGGTCCGGCGTGCCCGGTCAGCAGCATCGGCACCAGCACGATCAGGTTGGCGAGGGCGATGGTGAACACGGCCTGTTTCCAGTCCATGCCCACCGCGATCAGCCCGGAGGCCAGGGTCCAGGAGGCGGTGTTGTGGGCCATGCCGACCCACAGGGCGGAGAAGTTGTACGTCGTCCAGGTCCGCTTGGCCGCGGGGACCGGGAGGAGGTCCGCGTTGGCGTACGGGCCGCTGGGCGGCTCGGTGCCGGGAGCGAGTTCCACGCGCCCGTCGGGCAGGGTCACTTGGCCGGAGAGGGGTATGGCCGTGGGAGCGGTGTCGGTCATGGGCTGGCCAATCGGGGAGAGAGGGATCGGGCAATGGCCGTTGCGGGCACCAGCCCCCTCCCCGGGACGGCGGGGAGGGGAGACCAAGAGGGGCGTGGGGGGTTCGAGTCGGGTGCGGGGGTCAGGAGTTGACGGCGGGAATGATCCGGCTGCCGTAGGCGTCGATCGTCGCCTCCTGCGCGTCGTGCATGTCGTACACCGCGAACTGGTCGACGCCCAGCGCGCGAAGCGCCTTCAGCTTCTCCACGTGCTTCTCGGCGGGGCCGATCACGCAGAAGCGGTCGACGATCTCGTCGGGGACGAACTGGGTGTCCGGGTTGCCGCTGCGCCCGTGGTGGGCGTAGTCGTAGCCCTGCCGTGCCTTGATGTATTCGGTGAGTTCCTCGGGGACCTGCGCGGAGTGCGCGCCGTACTTGTCGACCAGGTCGGCCACGTGGTTGCCGACCATGCCGCCGAACCAGCGGCACTGCTCGCGGGCGTGGGCGAGGGCCTCGGGCGAGTCGTCCTCGGTGACGTAGGCGGGGGCGGCCACGCAGATCGTCACCTCCGCCGGGTCGCGTCCGGCGGCGGCGGCCGCGTCCTTGACGGCCTTCACCATGTACTCGGTGAGGTACAGGTCGGACAGCTGCAGGATGAACCCGTCGGCCTCCTCTCCGGTCATCTTGAGCGCCTTCGGGCCGTACGCGGCCATCCAGACGGGGAGTTCGGCGCCCTCTCTGATCCACGGGAAGCGGATCTTCGTGCCGCCGAGGTCGGCCTCCTCGCCGTGTCCGAGGGCGCGGATGACCTTCATGGCCTCGCTGATCCGCGCCAGGGTGTTCGGTTTGCGGCCCGCGACGCGCATGGCGGAGTCGCCGCGGCCGATGCCGCAGACGGTCCGGTTGCCGAACATGTCGTTCAGGGTGGCGAAGGTGGAGGCGGTGACCTCCCAGGTGCGGGTGCCCGGGTTGGTGACCATCGGGCCGACCGTCAGCTTCGTGGTGTTCGCGAGGATCTGGCTGTAGATCACGAACGGCTCCTGCCACAGCACGGCGGAGTCGAAGGTCCAGCCGTAGCGGAAGCCGTTGCGCTCGGCCCGCTTCATCAGGCTGATGACACGGGAGGCCGGCGGATCGGTCTGCAGGACGAGTCCGAAGTCCATGGGCGCCACTCCTAGTTGAGGTACTGACAGGTGGAGCGCGGGGTGTAGACGCCGTGGCCGGCGCGTCCGGTGTACTCCCGCTGGTCGACGACGGGCACGCCGCGCGAGAGCACCGTCTCGACCCGGCCGGTGACGCGTTTGCCCTCGTAGGCCGAGTAGTCGACGTTCATGTGGTGGGTCTCGGCGGACATGACCTGCTCGGCGTGCGGGTCGTAGATGACGACGTCGGCGTCGGCGCCCGGGGTGATGGTGCCCTTCTGCGGGTACAGGCCGAACATCCGGGCCGGGGTGGCGCACGCGATCTCGATCCAGCGGCGGCGGGTGATGTGCCCGTCGACGACGGCCTGGTGGAGCAGGTCCATGCGGTTCTCCACCCCGGGCAGGCCGTTGGGGATCTTGGAGAAGTCGCCGCGGCCCAGTTCCTTCTGGCCGGTGAAGCAGAAGGGGCAGTGGTCGGTGGAGACCACCTGGAGGTCGTTGGTGCGCAGCCCCCTCCACAGGGCGGCCTGGTGCTCCCTGGGCCTGAGCGGGGTGCTGCACACGTACTTGGCGCCCTCGAAGTCGGGCTCCGCCAGGTTGTCGGTGGACAGGAACAGGTACTGCGGGCAGGTCTCGCCGAAGACGTTCAGCCCCTCGTCCCGGGCCCGCGCCAGCTCGGCCACCGCCTCCGTCGCCGAGACGTGCACGACGTACAGCGGCGCCCCGGCGACCTGGGCGAGGCGGATGGCGCGGTGGGTGGCCTCGGCCTCCAGCAGGGCCTTGCGGACCTCGCCGTGGTAGCGCGGGTCGGTCTCCCCTCGGGCCAGCGCCTGCTCGACCAGGACGTCGATCGCGATGCCGTTCTCGGCGTGCATCATGATCAGGCCGCCGTTCTCGGCGGAGCGCTGCATGGCCCGCAGGATCTGCCCGTCGTCCGAGTAGAACACCCCCGGGTAGGCCATGAACTGCTTGAAGGAGGTGACTCCCTCCTCGATCAGCAGGTCCATCTCCTTCAGCGTCTCCTGGTTCACGTCGGAGACGATCATGTGGAAGCCGTAGTCGATCGCGCAGTTGCCCTCGGCCTTGGCGTGCCAGGCGTCGAGGCCCTCGCGCAGGGTGTGGCCGACGCTCTGCACCGCGAAGTCGACGATCGTCGTGGTCCCGCCCCAGGCGGCGGCGCGGGTACCGGTCTCGAAGGTGTCGGAGGCGAAGGTGCCGCCGAACGGCAGCTCCATGTGGGTGTGGGCGTCGACGCCGCCCGGGATGACGTACTTCCCGGTGGCGTCGATGGTCCGGTCGGCGCCGAACGCCTCGGCGGCGGGGGTGCCGGTGGCGGCGAGGGCGGCGATACGGCCGTCCTCGATCAGCACGTCGGCGTGGATCTCGTCGGACGCGGTGATGACGAGACCACCGCGGATCACTGTTCGGCGGCTCATGAGCCCTCTCCTTCGTGGTCGCCTGCGGGTCGTCGGTGGCTGGTCGCGCGGTCCCCCGCGCCCCGTGCCGGAGCCGTTGCGGGCTCCGTCGTCAGGGCGCCGTCAGCGGCCCGTACGCGCCCGGCGCGCGGTCGCGGTAGAACTGCCAGCGGTCGCGGACCTCGCGGAGTTTCGCCAGGTCGAGGTCGCGGACGACGAGTTCGGTCTCCTTGTCGCTCGCCACCTCCCCCACGAACTGGGCCTCCGGGTCCACGAAGTAGGTGGTGCCGTAGAAGTCGTTGTCGCCCAGGTCCTCCACGCCGACCCGGTTGATCGCGCCGACGAAGTACTCGTTGGCGACGGCCGCCGCCGGCTGCTCCAGCTGCCACAGGTAGCGGGAGAGCCCGCGCGAGGTCGCGGAGGGGTTGAAGACGATCTCGGCGCCGGCGAGGCCCAGCGCCCGCCAGCCCTCCGGGAAGTGCCGGTCGTAGCAGATGTACACGCCGATCCGGCCGACGGCGGTGTCGAAGACGGGCCAGCCGCTGTTGCCGGGACGGAAGTAGAACTTCTCCCAGAACCCCTGCACCTGGGGGATGTGGGTCTTGCGGTACTTGCCGAGGTAGGAGCCGTCCGCGTCGATCACGGCGGCCGTGTTGTACAGGACGCCCGGCTGCTCCTCCTCGTACATCGGCAGGACCAGGACGATGCCCAGCTCGCGGGCGAGGGTCTGGAAGCGCCGGACGGTGGGGCCCTCGGGGATCCGCTCGGCGTACTCGTAGAACGCCTTGTCCTGGACTTGGCAGAAGTAGGGGCCGTAGAACAGCTCCTGGAAGCAGAGCACCTGGGCGCCCTGCGCGGCCGCGTCGCGCGCCGCCTGCTCGTGGACCTGGATCATGGATTCCTTGTCGCCGGTCCAGGCGGTCTGGAAGAGGGCGGCTCGGATCACTCGGCTCATCGGGACCTCCGGTAGCTCGGTGTGCCGAGAGCCTAGGAAGCCCGGACGGTGCCTTTGAGTGGCAGCGTGTCACGTCTGCGGGGTCCGGGCGTGCCACCGTGTCACGTCTGCGTGGGCTCATGTTTCACCGCCGTTTTCCCAGGTCGTCGCATGTTTCACCCCTGTTGCGCGTCATGCGCGAGGAGCGCGATGTGCACGGAGGCCGCCTGTTCGAAGTCGTCCAGGTCGACGCCGAGGCGGCCCTGTATCGCCTCCAGACGGCGGTAGAGGGCTGGCCGGGAGACATGGTGGAGCTGGGCGGTACGGGACTTGTTGCGGCCCGTCGCCAGGTAGGTCCGCAGGACGTTCAGCAGTTCCGGTTCGGCCGCCCGCAGCAGCCCGTCCAGCTCCCGCTCGGCGAAGGACTGCACGTGCGGGTCGTCCCGCAGCAGCCGGACCAGCCCGCGCAGATGGACGTCCTTCAGCCGTACGACGGCCGGCGGGTCGAGGGCGGCCGTGGAGTCGGCGACGGCCTCGGCGACATGCCGGGCCTCCCGCAGCCCGGCGGGCACGTCGTCCCAGACGGTGCGCGGTTCGGCGGCGGCGACCGTGGCCGCCGGGTCGGTCTCGTCGCGGAGCCGGGCCGCGAAGTGGGCGGTGAGCGCCTGCGCGTGCTGGTCGCGGGCCAGACTGAGCAGGACCGCGGTGGCCCCGTCCGCCAGCTCGGCGACCAGCCCGGGCAGTCCCAGCATGCGCAGCACCCGGCCGAGCCGGGCCGGGTCCCCGCCGGGGACGACGAGCGGGACGAAGGTCCTTCGGTTGACCGGCAGTCCGGCGGCGCGGGCCCGCGGCAGCACCTGCCGGGCCGGTACGACCCCGGAGACCAGGTCGGTGAGCAGGCTCTGCGCGGACTGCTCCTCCCAGCTGTGGGCGGAGCCGCCGCCGAGCATGCGGTGCAGGACCAGCGCCTCGGCGGCCCGGTCGGCGAGCAGCCGTCCGGTGGCCGTGTCGCCGCGGTAGCCGCACAGCAGCAGCCGGCCCCACCGCTCCCCGCGCCCGCCCAGCTCGGCGCTGATCCAGCCGTCTCCCGCGGCGCCGCCGGCCTGCCGGGCGATGCGTTCCCAGTCGCGCAGCACGTCGTCCACCGCGGACCGCTCCCCCGCCGTGGCGAGGACCCGGTGGGCGAGGTTGGTGACGACGACCGGGCAGCCGCTGTGCCGGGCGACCTCGTCGAGGAGCCGGCCGAGCGGGGCGCCGGCCGTGATGAGTCCGGTGAGGGCCGTCCGCACGGTCTCCGACAGGCTGACCGCGGCGAACTTCCGGCGCACCAGCCGGCTCTGGACCTCCTCCGTCAGCTCGGCGAAGGGGAACGGCCGGTGCAGGACCACCATGGGCAGCCCGCACCGCTCGGCGGCCCGGCGCATCACCTCGGGCGGGGTGGGAAAGGCCCGGCCGAGGCCGAGCACGACGGCCGAGGCCTCGGCCCGGTGCAGGGACTGGATGTACTCGGCCTGCTTGGCCTCGTCCCCGGCGAGGAGCACCCCGGTGGTGAGCACCATCTCCCCTCCGGTGAGCATCACGCCGACGTCGGCCGCCTCGGCGACGTGCACCCAGCGCACGGGCCGGTCGAGCTGCCCGGCCCCGGCGACCACTTCCGGCTCCCCGGCGAGCACCCGCTCCAGGGTGAGCACCTGGCGGACGGAGAGGACGGGTTCGGACGGCTGCCGGGCGGGGGGGCGGAGGTCGGTGTCGGATGCCATGGCCGTATCCCTCGCTCGGACGGTGGCGCCCCGACGGGGCGCGGGGATCTGCGCGACCGGCCGCGACGGCCCCGCGGACGACCGCCCACGAGACCCGTCACGGCTTCCCTCGCCACGCGCCTAGTACGAACTCCGCAGCGCGCGTTCGAGGATGGCCGCCCCTTCCTCGGCCTCCGCCACCGTCAGGGACAGCGGCGGGGCGATGCGCAGGGCGCTGGTGTCGTGGCCGCCGCCCTTCCCGATGAGCAGCCCGCCCTCGCGGGCCGCCTCGAGCACGGCGGCGGCCGCCTTCGGATCGGCCTCGTCCGTCCCGGGCCGGACCAGCTCGACACCGATCATCAGCCCGCGTCCGCGCACCTCGCGTACGCCCGGCAGCTTGGCGGCGACGGCCCGCAGCCGCTCGATGAGCAGCCCGCCGACCCGGCGCGCGTTGCCCTGCAGGTCGTGTTCGACCAGGTAGGCGAGGTTGGCGAGACCGGCGGCCATGGTGATCTGCGTGCCGCCGAAGGTGGAGATGCTGTTGGCGTCCAGGCAGTTCATGATCTCGGCGCGGCCGACGACCCCGCCGATGGACATGCCGTTGCCGATGCCCTTGGCGAAGGTGACGAGGTCCGGCGGGCCGCTGCGGGCGTGCGCCTGCCAGCCCCAGAAGTGGTCGCCGGTGCGGCCCCAGCCGGTCTGCACCTCGTCGGCGATCCACAGGATGCCGTGCTCGTTCAGGACCTCGCGGAAGGCGGCGTAGAGGCCGTCGGGCGGGGAGGTGAACCCGCCCACGCCCTGCACCGGTTCGGCGATCAGCGCGGCGGGCGGCCGGGTGTGGCCGAGGATGTCCCTCAGGTCGGCCACGCACGCGTCGATGAACGCGCGGTCGTCGAGGTGGGCGTACGGGCCCCGGGTACGGACGCCGCCGTGGACGTACAGGGTCTGCAGCGGGGACAGCGAGGTCGGGGACCAGCTGCGGTTGCCGGTGACGCCGACCGCGCTGAAGGAGCGCCCGTGGTAGCTGTTGCGCATCGCGAGGACCGTGTTGCCGCGCCGGTAGGTGGTGGCGAGCAGCAGCGCGGTGTCGTTGGCCTCGGTGCCGGAGGTCGTGAAGAACACCCGGGCGTCCGGGATGCCGCTCAACTGGGCGATGCGCTCGGCGAGGTCGACCATCGGCCGGTTGAGGTAGAGGGTCGAGGAGTGCAGGATCCGCCCGGCCTGCTCGCTCACCGCCTTGGTCACCTCGGGCAGCGCGTGAGCGGTCATCGTGGTCAGGATGCCGCCGAAGAAGTCCAGGTACCGGTTGCCCGCGGAGTCCCAGACGTGCCGTCCCTCGCCGTGGGTGATCTCCAGCGGGTCGTCGTAGTAGAGGGCGAGCCACTCGGGCATGACCTGGCGGTGGCGGGAGTAGAGGTCGTTCACGGCTGTACCAGTCCTTCGTAGGCGTCGGGGCGGCGGTCGCGATAGAAGGCCCACTGCTGCCGTACCTGCTCGATGAGGTCGAAGTCCAGGTCGCGGATGAGGAGTTCCTCGGTCTTGTCGCTGGCTACGTCGCCGACGAACTGCCCACGCGGGTCGACGAAGTAACTCGTGCCGTAGAAGTCGTTGTCGCCGTAGTCCTCCTGGCCGATGCGGTTGATGGCGGCGACGAAGTACTCGTTGGCGACGGCCGCGGCGGGCTGCTCCAGCTGCCAGAGGTAGGCGGAGAGACCGCGGTGGGTGGCGGAGGGGTTGTACACCAACTGGGCGCCGTTGAGTCCCAGTTGCCGCCAGCCCTCGGGGAAGTGCCGGTCGTAGCAGATGTAGACGCCCACCTTGCCGACAGCGGTGTCGAAGACGGGCCAGCCCAGGTTGCCGGGCTTGAAGTAGTACTTCTCCCAGAAGCCCTTCACCTGCGGGATGTGGTGCTTGCGGTACTTGCCGAGGAAGGTGCCGTCGGCGTCGATGACGGCGGCGGTGTTGTAGTAGAAGCCGGACTGCTCGACCTCGAAGACCGGTACGACGATCACCATGCCGGTATCGCGCGCGAGTTGCTCCATACGGCGGACCGTCGGGCCGTCGGGCACCGGTTCGGCCCACCGGTAGTGCTCCGCCTCCTGGACCTGGCAGAAGTAGGGGGCGTTGAAGACTTCCTGGAAGCCGATGATCTTCGCGCCTCGGCGGGCCGCCTCGCGGGCGTACTCCTCGTGTTTCGCCACCATGGACTCGGTGTCGCCGGTCCAGGTGGCCTGGACCAGAGCGGCGCGGACGACGTTGGCCATGAGCTGCTCCTTCGACGCGACCTCAGAGCCTCTACGCCCGTAGAGCAGGCCGTAGAGGGACGAAAGTAAGCCTCCCGACGCCCCTTGCCAAGACCATCGTCGTCAACCCGCGGAGTCGATCACGTTTCACACTCCTGTGGGTGAGCGAAGCCGCCCGGCCAGGGGGCGGACGGGGACACGACGGGACCAGGTCCCGGAGGCGCCTCACGATGGGTGCGGCCGGCGTGGCGGGGGCCCGGCCGTCGGAGCGCCTGCCGGGCGAGGCGGCAGCACCGGCGGGACCCGCCCCGGCGCCCCGCCGGGCAACGGTCGCGTCGGGCGCCCTCAACCCGCACGGCGCGCTCCGGGGACCCGCACGGCGGCTCGGAGGGGGCGTCACGGCGCGTGGCCGGCGACGCGGAGGGCGTGGACGAGGTCCCAGTGGCGTTCGGAGGAGACGGCACGGGCCGCTTCCAGGAGGAGGGGGACGAGGCGGTCGGGGGCCTCGGCGACGCTCCGGGCGGCCTCTTCGGGGGTGCGCATGCGCACGTACGCGTCCAGCAGGGCCCGCACCTCCCGGCCGCGCCCCTCGCCCGCCAGCCGCAGCACGGCGGCGCCGATCTGCTCCGCCGGGCGCACCACGCCCTGCCTGAGCATCTGCCGGCCGTCGGCGTCCCGGCCGGCCCCGGCCAGCGCGTCGGCCGCGTCGACCAGGCGCTCGGCGGGCAGCGCGGCGGACTCCCACAGCAGGGTCGCCCAGTCGGCGCCGAGCCCCGCCCGGTGCAGGGCGTCCGCGAGCAGCGGGAGGCGGCCGGCGGGCCATCCCGTGGCCTCCACCAGCAACGCGTGCGCCTCCCCGCTGCGCCCCTGCGCCCGCAGCCGCGCCAGCCGCTCCACCGCGCGCTCGACGGCCTCGGCCGCCGCGTCGTCGACCGCCTCGACGGGGACCGGCACCGGCTCGGCCTCCGCCGCGGCCCCGGCGAACCGGGCTCCCCGCGGCGCGCGCCGCCCACCGCGAGGCTCCACCACCGGCACCGAGGTCTGCGGCACGGCCACCGCGGCGGCCTCGTCCCCGGCCAGCCCGGCGAACCGAGCACCGCCGCGACGGCGTCCGCGGGCCGCCGCCCCTTCCGCCGGCTTCCGCGCCGACTCCTCCAGACGCGACCGGAGTTCGGCGCAGCGGGCGGTGGCACGGTCGTGGTCGTCCTGGGCCCAGGCGAGGTCGAGGCGCAGGGCTTCCGCCTGTTGCGGGGAGGCCGGCGCCGACAGCAGGCGGCTCAGTTCGGCCTTGCGTTCGGCGGCGTACCGCTGCTCCCCGAGCATGGCGTCGAGCCGGCCCGCCAGGGCGTCCCGGGCGCCCGGCCGGGCGTCGTACGCACCGGTCGCGGCGGTGTGCAGCGCGCGGGCCCGCTGCCGTTCGGCCGTCGCGGCGGCGGGGCCGTACGCCGCACCGAGGTCGTGGAGCAGCGCCTCCACCACGTCCCACGGCGGCACCTCCCGCCCGTCCAGGCAGGCCTGCATGCCCTCCGGGTCGCGCTGCCAGAAGACCGCGCTCCAGCCTCCGCCCTGGTCCAGGCGCGCCATGAGGCCGTCCAGGTAGCTCGCGAACTCCCGTACTCGATCGGGAAGTCGATCCCATGCCATCGCCCAGCTCCCGCCCGACTGCCAGCATTCCGGTCGGTAGGCAACACCAGTTGTGTTACCGGACTGCTACGCAGAGTTTTCGGGAAGCCTGCGGACGGCTCAGCATGGGGGGCCGGCCGGTGCGCGCACGGCCGCGTCAGACGACCACGAGCGCGCACCGCTCGACGATGTCGTCCATCGACAGGCCGAGCACCCGGGCCAGCGCGGCCACCGTGAAGAACGCCGGAGTCGGCGCCCGCCCCGTCTCGATCTTGCGGATGGTCTCGGCCGACACGCCGGCCTCGGCGGCGACCTCGGGCATGCTCCGGCCGCCGCGCGCCTCGCGCAGCAGCTGCCCGAGCCGCTCGCCGCGTTCACGCTCTTCGGGGGTGAGAGGGGTGCGCACCATGGAACCGATTCTAATACCGCCCCTCGGCACGGCACCCATTCAAATACCGGTATAGTAATTGGCATGGTGGAGTTGAAGACGGACGCATCGATCGACGCGATGCACGCGGCGGGCCAGGTCGTCGGGCGGGCCCTCACGGCCGTACGGCAGGCCGCGCACGTGGGTGTCTCCCTGCTGGAGCTGGACGAGATCGCACGGGAGGTGTTGCGCGAGGCGGGGGCGTCGTCGCCGTTCCTCGGCTATCGCCCCTCCTTCGCGCCGACCCCCTTCCCAGCGGTGATCTGCGCGTCGGTCAACGACGCGATCGTGCACGGCATCCCGACCCGGTACCGGCTCCGCGACGGCGATCTGCTCTCCGTCGACTGCGGCGCCGAGCTGGACGGCTGGGCCGGCGACTCGGCCGTCAGCTTCGTGGTGGGCCGTCCGCGGGCGGCCGACCTCCGGCTGGTCGACACCGCCGAGCGGGCACTGGCGGCGGGGATCGAGGCGGCCGTGCCCGGCAACCGCATCGGCGACATCGCGCACGCCGTCGGCAGCGTGTGCCGTACGGCCGGCTACGGCATCCCGCAGGGCTTCGGCGGTCACGGTGTGGGCCGCCGTATGCACGAGGACCCCGAGGTGCCGAACGAGGGCCGCCCCGGACGCGGTCTCCCCCTCCGCCCCGGCATGGTCATCGCCATCGAGCCCATGCTGATCGCCGGCGGCAAGGACCACTACTACGAGGCCGACGACGGCTGGACCCTGCGCACGACCGACGGCTCCCGCGCGGCCCACGCCGAGCACACCGTGGCCGTCACGGAGTCCGGCCCCCGCATCCTGACGGCACGGGAAGCCCTCTGACCGGGCCGGCGCGGGAACCGTCAGCCCTCACCTCGACCGGCACGGGAGATCCTCGTGCCGCACGGGAGACCCACGCGCGGCGCGGAATCGGTCCCTGACCCGAGCGGCCCGGACGCCTCCCCGCCCGGTGGACGCCCGGCCGAGCCGGCAGCGACCCCCGCCCCGGCCGCGCGGAAAGACCTCGCCCCCGGCCCCCCCCCGGCCCCGCCCGAGGGACACGCGACACCCTCCGCCCCGCGGGCCACGGGCCCCTCCCCAGGGGCGGCGGACGGAACGGGCATCCCCTCCCGAAGGCGAACATGCCCACCCCCACGGATCGTGACATCGTGGGCATGAGCAACCCGCTCCTGGGCTACCCGGCCGCTCCGCTTGTCGTCAGCGAAGGAACCCATGCCATGACCAACGGCTACCCTCCTGACCCCTTCGGTGAGTTCCTGGCCCGCTTCTTCAGCGGTGCCACGGGCGGGGCCAACCGCCCTCGCCACATCGACATCGGCCGTCTGCTCAGCCAGCCGGCCCGGGAGCTGGTCAAAGGGGCCGCCCAGTACGCCGCCGAGCACGGCAGCCGGGATCTGGACACCCAGCACCTGCTGCGCGCCGCGGTGTCCACCGAGCCCACCCGGAGCCTGCTGAGCCGGTCCGGCGCGGATCCCGACTCGCTCGCGACGGAGATCGACGACCGTTCCGGACCCGTCCAGCACCAGGCGGGCGACGTCCCGCCGCCGACCTCGCTGTCGCTGACCCCGGCCGTCAAGCGGGCCCTGCTCGACGCGCACGACATGGCACGGGCCAGCGGTGCCGGGTACATCGGCCCGGAGCACGTGCTGAGCGCACTGGCCTCGAACCCCGACTCGGCGGCCGGGCACATCCTGAACGCGGCCCGGTTCTCGGCGGGCTCCCTGCCGCCCGAGACCCCGGAGAGCACGCAGACGCGCCCCGAGCGGCAGCGGCCCACCGGCACACCCACCCTGGACAAGTACGGCCGCGATCTGACCGAGCTGGCCCGGCAGGGCCGCGTCGACCCCGTCATCGGCCGGGACACGGAGATCGAGCAGACCATCGAGGTGCTGTCACGGCGCGGGAAGAACAACCCCGTGCTGATCGGTGACGCGGGCGTCGGCAAGACGGCCATCGTGGAAGGGCTCGCGGAGCGGATCGCCGACGGGGACGTGCCGGACGTGCTGGCCGGGCGGCGGGTGGTCGCCCTGGACCTCACCGGGGTCGTGGCCGGCACCCGCTACCGGGGCGACTTCGAGGAGCGCATAAACAACATCGTGGAGGAGATCCGCGCGCACTCCGACCGGCTGATCGTCTTCATCGACGAGCTGCACACCGTGGTGGGCGCCGGCTCCGGCGGCGAGGGCGGCGCCATGGACGCGGGCAACATCCTCAAGCCCGCGCTGGCCCGTGGCGAGCTGCACATCGTGGGCGCGACCACCCTGGAGGAGTTCCGCCGGATCGAGAAGGACGCGGCGCTGGCCCGCCGCTTCCAGCCGGTCCTGGTGCCGGAGCCGACCGTCGAGGACACGATCGAGATCCTGCGCGGGCTGCGCGACCGCTACGAGGCCCACCACCAGATCCGCTACACCGACGAGGCACTGGTCGCGGCCGTGGAGCTGTCGGACCGGTACCTCACCGACCGCCGGCTGCCGGACAAGGCGATCGACCTGATCGACCAGGCGGGCGCCCGGGTCCGGCTGGGCGCCCGGACGAAGGACGCGGACGTGCGCGCGATGGAGCGCGAGGTGGAACAACTGGTCTGCGACAAGGACCAGGCCGTCGCGGACGAGGATTACGACCGGGCCAAGGACCTGCGCGACCGGATCGGCGAGCTGAAGCGGCACATCACCGAGGCGAGCGACGACGACAAGGGCGACGAGGGGCTGGACCTGGAGGTGACGGCCGAGGCCATCGCCGAGGTGGTGTCCCGTCAGACCGGCATCCCGGTCAGCCGCCTCACCCAGGAGGAGAAGGAGCGGCTGCTCGGCCTGGAGGCGCACCTGCACCAGCGGGTCGTCGGCCAGGAGGAGGCCGTCGGCGTGGTCGCGGAGGCCGTGCTGCGTTCCCGCGCCGGGCTCGCGAGCCCCAACCGGCCGATCGGCAGCTTTCTCTTCCTCGGCCCGACCGGCGTCGGCAAGACCGAACTGGCCCGGGCGCTCGCCGAGGCGCTGTTCGGCAGCGAGGACCGCATGGTCCGCCTCGACATGAGCGAGTACCAGGAGCGGCACACGGTGTCCCGACTGGTGGGTGCCCCACCCGGGTACGTCGGCCACGAGGAGGCCGGACAGCTCACCGAGGTGGTGCGCAGGCACCCGTACTCGCTGCTGCTGCTCGACGAGGTGGAGAAGGCGCACCCGGACGTCTT
This sequence comes from Streptomyces sp. 1222.5, assembly GCF_900105245.1. NCBI lineage: Bacteria > Bacillati > Actinomycetota > Actinomycetes > Kitasatosporales > Streptomycetaceae > Streptomyces > Streptomyces sp. 1222.5. Next base: position 2,025,047 of record NZ_FNSZ01000001.1, read on the forward strand.
CAACATCCTGCTCCAGGTGCTGGACGACGGCCGCCTGACCGACTCCCAGGGCCGGACGGTGGACTTCACCAACACCGTCATCGTCATGACGAGCAACCTCGGCTCCGAGGCGATCACCCGGCGCGGCGCCGGCATCGGCTTCGGGCCGGGTGGCGCGGAGGCCGACGAGGAGGCTCGGCGCGAGCAGATCCTGCGGCCGCTGCGCGAGCACTTCCGGCCCGAGTTCCTCAACCGTATCGACGAGATCGTGGTCTTCCGACAGCTGACCAGCGAGCAACTGCGGCAGATCACCGACCTGTTGCTGGAGGGCACACGGCGGCTGCTGGACGGACAGGGCGTCGGGGTCGAGTTCACGACCGCGGCCGTGGACTGGCTCGCCGAGCGCGGCTACCAGCCGGAGTACGGCGCCCGGCCGCTGCGCCGCACCATCCAGCGCGAGGTGGACAACCAGCTGTCCAGGCTGCTGCTCGACGGCACCATCTCGGAGGGCAGTCGGGTCACGGTGGACGTGAAGGACGGGCGGCTGGACTTCCGCACCGGTGACGCCCCGCACCCCGCACCGGAGTTGTGAGGGACACGGCGCCGCGCCCCGGCGGGGGCACGGCGCCGCGTGGCGCCCTGACTCCGACTTCGGCGTGCCGGGCCCTAGCGCGCCGGACGCACGACCATCGCCGAGCCGCCGCCGCGCCGTACCTTCTCGGCGGCGGCCAGCCACTTCCCGTCGGGCAGCCGCTGCACACCGGTGGCCGCGCCGATCTCCGGGTTGAGTTTGAAGCTGTGCCCGATCGCCTCCAGCCGGGACCGCAGGTCGCTGTTGTAGAGGGCCGGCTCCAGCTCGGTCTGGGCCGCGTTGCGCTGGCTGGCGCGGGGTGCGGCGATCGCGTCGACCAGGGGCAGCCGCCGATCCACGAACCCGGTGAGCGTCTGCAGCACGGTGGTGATGATCGTCGCGCCGCCGGGTGAACCGAGCGCCACGACGGGCCGGTTGTGCCCGTCGAGGACGATCGTCGGCGAGATGGACGAGCGGGGCCGCTTGCCCGGTCCCGGCAGGTTCGGGTCGTGCACGGCGGGGTTGGCCGGGGTGAAGGAGAAGTCGGTCAGCTCGTTGTTGAGCAGGAAGCCGCGGCCGGGCACGGTGATGCCGCTGCCGCCGGTCTGCTCGATGGTGAGCGTGTAGGCGACGACGTTGCCCCACTTGTCGGCCACGGTCAGGTGGGTGGTGTTCTCGCCCTCGTAGGTCGTGGGCGCCGTCGTACCGCCCTTGCCGCAGGCCGCCGGGTGACGCGGGTCGCCGGGGGCGAGCGGGCTGGTGAGGACGGCGTCGTCCTTGATCAGGCAGGCGCGGGAGTCGGCGAACCGCTGCGACAGCAGCTCTTTCGTCGGTACGTCCTCGAAGGCGGGGTCGCCGGCCCAGCGCCCCCGGTCGGCGAAGGCGATGCGGCTCGCCTCGATGAAGTGGTGCAGGTACTGCACCTCGTCCGCCTTCGAAAGGTCGCTGTTCTCCAGGATGTTGAGGGCCTCGCCGACCGTCGTGCCGCCGGAGGAGGAGGGTGCGATGGAGTACACGTTCAGGCCGCGGTACGACGTCCTGGTGGGTGCCTGGAGCTTGGCGCGGTAGACGGCGAGGTCCTTCTCGGCCAGCTTGCCCGGGCGGGCGTTCCAGCCGGAGGCGGGGTCGACCGGCGGGTGCTCGACCGTCTTGACGATGTCGTCGCCGATGTCCCCGCGGTAGATCGCGTCGACGCCCTCGCGGCCGAGCTGCTCGTAGGTGCGGGCGAGTTCGGGGTTCTTCAGCGTGGAGCCGACCTCGGGGAGCCGTCCGTTCGGCAGGAACAGCCGGGCGGTGTCGGGGAAGTAGCGGAACCGGGTCTCGTTGGACGCGGTCTGGGAGCGGAAGGTGTCGTCCACCGTGAAGCCGTCGCGGGCGATCCGCTCGGCGGGCCGCAGGACGGTACGGAGCTTCTCGCTGCCCCACCGGTCCAGTGCCGTCTGCCAGGTGGCGGGGGTGCCCGGGGTGCCGACGCTCAGGCCGCTGCTGACGGCGTCGGAGAAGGCGAGCGGCTTGCCGTTCTCCGTGAAGAGGTCGGAGTCGGCGCTGAGCGGTGCGGTCTCACGGCCGTCGACCGTGTGCACCGTACGGGTCTTGGCGTCGTAGTAGACGAAGTAGCCGCCTCCGCCGACGCCGGCGGAGTAGGGCTCGGTGACGCCGAGGGCGGCGGCCGTGGCGACGGCCGCGTCGACCGCGTTGCCGCCGTGCTTGAGGACGTCGATGCCGGCGGCGGAGGCGTCCGCGTCGACGCTGGAGACGGCTCCGCCGTAGCCGACCGCCACGGGGACCTTGGCGGGCCTGCCGTCCGTCGCCACCGCGGGCGGCGCCGTCGCGCCCGCCGACACCACGACGGCCGAGACCGCCAGAACCACGAGTTTCCGGGTACCAGGACGACCCATGCGTACCTCCCGTCGGGACAGTCCGCGCAGCGTAACCAGATCGCCGTAGTACCGACAGTACGCCTCGGTGGCCTGCCACACGACCGTCACACGTCGAACACGGGTACGTACCGGCCGCCCGGGCCCGCTACCATGCGCGGCCATGAACGACGACGTGCGCAACATCGTTTTGGGCGTCATCGCGGCGGGTGTCTCCGCCTCGCTGGGCTGGGTCGCCCGTACCTGTCTGTGGCGGCGAAGACTGCGGCGCAAGCAGGTCTTCTTCGGGCTGCCGGACCACTCCGAGTCGCTGCTGGTGGTCAACCGCAACGCGGGCGGGCCCGAGTTGTCGGTGATGCGGCACGACGTGTTCGCCCTGCTGGAGCTCTCCGCCCTCATCAAGGACTGCAACGCGCACGCGCAGGTCGTCGCGCACGACGCAACCCAGCAGGGGTTCGGCGAGCGCACGGAGTTCTGCCTCGGCGGTCCCGCCTCGAACCGCCGGATGGCGGCCCATCTCTCCTCACTGCTGCCGGGTGTCCGCATCAACGTCGAGGCGGAGGCGGGGCCGGAGCTCGGCGCCTTCAGGATCGGCGGGAACGACTACCGGATGGAGAGCGGGAAGAGCGAGTACGTTCTGCTGGCCCGGCTGACCGCGGGCGGACGGCACGACGCCCGTCCGGTGTTCCTCTTCTGCGGCCAGCGGGCCATCACCAACCAGGCCGCAACCCGCTATCTCGCCCGGCACCACGAGCGGCTGGCCCGCAAGCACGGCGCCGGCTCCTTCGTGCTGCTGCTGAAGGTGGTCAACTCGCAGGCGTACGGCCCGGATGTGGTCGAGCTGGTCGCCGATGTGACGCGGGCGGCGCAGACGCCGGTGCCGGAACCGGCCGCGACGGGCGCGGCCTAGGGTCCCGGGCGACCGCTGCGGCGTCGTCAGACCGTCGGGAATCCGCCGGAGTTGCGCACCTCGGACAGCGCCTTCTTGATGGTGACCTTCGCGAAGTAGCCGGCGCCGAAGAATATGCACTGGACGACGTACCAGAACTTCTCGGCCCCGGTCATCTCCACCAGCCCGTACTCGCTCAGGGCCTTCTTCACCGGGACCTTCTGCATGTAGGCGGCGCCGAAGTAGATGCAGCCCAGGATGTACCAGAACTTCTCCGCGGAGGTGGTGGTGCCCTGACCGAGGTACTGCCGTTCCGACATGACGTGCCCTGCCTTTCGATGACAACGGGGTGACTGAGGATCCGGGGGCGGTACGCGCCGGTCCGGACCCTTGCGGGCAGGCTCGGGCAGCAGTCGCGCCGGCGCGGACGCGCGGCGGCATGCTGAAGCACGAGTGGAGAATGGCGTGATACGCACTTGTCACGGTGCTGGTCGTCGTGACGACCAGCCGCCCCCGGATGCGCAAGCGGCAGCATAGGGCAAGAGATCTTGGTCGTCACATCGGTTCTCCGGGGCGCCCCCGCGCACCCCGCCCGGCGCGTCCGGATCGAGGCCGGCCCTCAACAGTCCCGCCGATCAACAATCTTTACCCGCACGTAACTTACCGACGGGTTACTTGCGGTAAGTCGACACGGTTACCGTCGGGTCACTTTGCACTGGACCAAGTGAAGGAGTGACCCATGGGACATGGCCGCACCCCCCTGCGCACCGCCGCCGCGGGAGCCGTCTCGGCCGCGCTGATCGCCGGCACCGTCGTCGGCCTCGCGCCGGCCGCCCAAGCCGCCCCGGCCGTCCGCTTCGTCGACATCACCGGCGACGGCGGCACCGTACTGAAGGCCAACGTCCTCACGCCCGCGGGCGCCGACGGCACGCGCGACTACCCGCTCGTCGTGCTGCCCACGAGTTGGGGCCTGCCCCAGATCGAGTACCTCGCGCAGGCCCAGAAGCTCGCCGACTCCGGCTACGTGGTGCTCACGTACAACGTCCGCGGCTTCTGGCAGTCCGGCGGGCAGATAGAAGTGGCCGGTCCGCCCGACATAGCGGACGCCTCCAAGGTCATCGACTGGGCCCTCGCGCACACACCGGCCGACCCGCAACGCGTCGGCATGGCGGGGGTGTCGTACGGCGCCGGGATCAGCCTGCTCGCCGCCGCCCACGACAAGCGCATCAAGGCCGTGGCCGCGCTCAGCGGCTGGGCGGACCTGATCGACTCCATCTACTCCGGCCGCACCCAGCACGTCCAGGCGGCGGCCGTGCTGGACGGGGCGGGCACCCTCACCGGCCGCGAGAGTCCGGAGCTGCGGGAGATCTTCGACAACCTCTACGCCTCGGACCTGTCCAAGGAACAGCAGATGATCGACTGGGGGAGGAAACGTTCCGCCGGGACCTACGTCGACCAGCTGAACAGCAACGGCGCCGCCGTCATGCTGGCCAACGCCTGGGGCGACACGGTCTTTCCCGCCAACCAGTACGCCGGCTTCTACGAGAAGCTGACCGGCCCCAAGCGGCTGGAGCTGCGCCCCGGCGACCACGCGACCGCCGAACTGACGGGCCTGTTCGGACTGCCCAACGACGTGTGGACGGACACGGAGCGCTGGTTCGACCACTACCTCAGGGGCGCCAACAACGGCATCGACCGCGAGCAGCCGGTCCAGCTGAAGTCCCGTAGCGCGGGGGGATACGAGGGCTACCCGGACTGGAAGTCGGTCGGCGCCACCCGGCGGAAGATCGCGCTCGCGGGCTCCACCACCATCCACGCCAACGTCGACTCGGGTGCGGACGGCGGGATCGTCTTCCTCTCCAGCATCCTCGACCAGGTCGCCCAGCTGCCGCCGATCGCCTCGATGCCGCTGCTGCCGCGCCGCTGGGCGGCCGTCTGGCAGTCGGAGCGGTACGGCACGGCCCAGCAGGTGCGCGGCACGGCACTCCTGCACACCACGCTCACCCCGACCAAGGAGAGCGGCACCCTCGTCGCGTACCTGTACGACGTGGGTCCGCTCGGTATCGGCAAGCTGGTCACCCACGCGCCCCTGAGCTGGCACGGGCGGACGCCGGGCGAGCCGTTCCGTGTCGACCTGGACCTGTTCTCCACGGCCTACGACGTCCCCGCCGGGCACCGTCTCGCCGTCGTGGTCGACACGGTGGACCCGCTCTACACCGAGCACAACCCGTCCGGCGCGCAGCTGACCTTCTCCTCGCCCTCGGACGACCCGTCGTACGTGTCCGTCCCGTTGCGCGAGCAGTGATCTCCGGCTGCCGCCGGACGAGCCTGGCCCGTGTGAACTGCCGCCCCCCTACGGTCTCGGGGCCGTGGGGGGTTCCCCACCCGGCAGCAGCGTCCCGGGGCCGGCCGTGGCGACCGCCACGGCCTCGGTCCTGGGACTGCGCTGCTCACGGCGGGACACCCGGCCGGCGAACCACGAGAGCAGCATGCACATCCCGATGTAGATCGGCGAGATCACCATCACCACGGGGATGAACGGCAAATCGTAGTCGAGGTTCGAGGCGATGAGCTTCCCGGCGTGGAGGAACTCCTCGTAGGTGATGAGATAGCCCAGGGAGGTGTCCTTCAGCGCGACCACCAACTGGCTGATGATGGCGGGCAGCATGGCCCGTACCGCCTGCGGCACGAGGACGTGGGCCATGACCTGGGACTTCCGCATGCCGAGCGCGAAAGCCGCCTCGTGCTGGCCGCGTTCGACGGCGTTGATCCCGGAGCGGAGGACCTCGGCGAGCACCGAGCCGTTGTACAGGGTGAGTCCGGCGACCAGCGCCGTCAGCGGCTGCGCCTCGAGCGCCACGAAAATGAAGAAGATCATCACCAGGACGGGCATGGCGCGGAAGAACTCCACGACGAGCGTGGCCGTCCAGCGCACCGGACGGTGGTCCGACAGCCGCCCGGCGGCCAGCACACCGCCGAGGGCGAGGGAGAGGACGGCCGCCGTCGCGAAGGCCTTCAAGGTGTTGCCGAGTCCGCGCAGCAGCAGTCTCTGGATGCCCTCGTACTCGAAGGGCATCCACTTGGCGTACGTGAACTGCTCCGTGTCCAACAGCAGATACAGGATCCACGCGACGAGCGCGAGGATGACGACGGCGGACACGGCACCGTAGAGGCGGTGGCGTCGCCGGGTGCGCGGTCCGGCGACGTCGTAGAGCGCGGTGGCCTCGGTCATCGGGCGACTCCGTACGTGCGCTCCAGGAAGTTGAACAGGGCGCTGATGGCGAGCGTGATGATCAGATAGCCGACGGCGATCCAGACGAAGGTCCAGACGATGTTGTAGCCCAGCTCGTTGATGGTCCTGTAGGTGCCGAGCAGCTCGGTGACGCTGAAGGCGCCCGCGATGGCGGAGTTCTTGGCCAGCGCGATGAGCGTGGAGCCGACGGGCGGGATGACGGACCGGAAGGCCTGCGGCAGGACGACCAGGTTCAGCGTCTGGCCGAAGGTCATGCCGAGGCTGCGGGCGGCCTCCCCCTGCCCTTTGGGCACGGTGTTGATGCCGGCACGCAGCGCCTCGCAGATGAACGCCGAGGTGTAGCAGCCGAGGGCGAGGACGGCGAACACCTGGAAGGGCAGGACCAGCCCGAACCGCGGCAGTCCGAGCAGCACCGCGAAGAACAGCAGGGTGAGCGGGGTGTTGCGCAGCACGGTGACCCAGACCGTGCCGAAGACGCGCAGAGAGGCGACGGGGGCTACCCGGAAGGACGCCATCAGGAAGCCGAGGAGGAGGGCCAGCAGGGAGGACCAGCCGGTCAGTTGCACCGTGCCGAGGAATCCTTCCCAGTAGACCGAGAAGTTGTCTGTCAGTACGTACATGCCGTCCTCGTCAGCTCGCCGGGTAGCGGTCGATCGCGGGCGGGTGGGGGGCGGGCACGCCCGAGAGGCCGAGCGTGGCGTCGTACGCCTTCTTCCAGTCGCCGTTCCCCTCGCGGGCCCGCAGCGCGTCGTCGAGGGCGAAGCGCAGGGCGTTGTCGCCGTGCGGGACGCCGATGCCGTACGGCTCCCTGGAGAACGGCCTGCCGACGACCTTGAGTTCATCGGGTGCCTTGGCGGCGTAGCCGATGAGGATGGCGTCGTCGGTGGTGACGGCGTCGACCTGGTAGGTGAGGAGGTTGTCGACGCAGATGGAGTAGGTGTCGTAGGCGACCAGGACCGCCTTCGGGTAGTCGGTCCTGATGCGCTGGTACGGCGTCGATCCGGCCGCCGAGCAGACGCGTCTGCCGGCGAGGTCCTGGGGGCCGTGGATGTCGCTCTCGTCCTTGCGGACCAGCAGGGACTGGCCGGCCATGTAGTAAGGGCCGGCGAACCCGACGAGCTTCTTGCGGTTGGCGTTGATGGTGTAGGTGCCGACGTAGTAGTCGATCTGGCCGTTCCGCAGCGCGGTCTCGCGGTTGGCGGAGGCGATGGTCCGGAAGCGCACGGTCTTCGGCGGGAAGCCGAGGGAGGCGGAGAGCATCTTGGCGATCTCGACGTCGAAGCCGGAGTAGGTGCCGGTCGCCGGGTCCTTCTCGGCCAGGTAGGGCTGGTCCTCCTTGGTGCCGACGACGAGGTGACCGCGTTTCCTCGCCCGGGTCCAGGTCCTGGAGCCGGGCAGACCGAAGCCCCGCGCCACCTGATGGACGGGGAGCTCGTCGGCGGCCGGGCCCTTGGCGGGCGGGCTGCCCTCCTTGCCGCAGGCGGCTGTGAGCAGCACGAGGGCGGCGGACAGCACGGCGCGCAGGGCGCGGGGCGCACGGGTGGTACGGAACACGGTTCGCACTCCCCCGGTCAGTGCTTGAGGATCTTGGAGAGGAAGTCCCTGGCCCGCTCGCTGCTCGGGTTGGTGAAGAACCCCTCGGGGCTGCGGTCCTCGATGATCCGGCCGTCCGCCATGAACACGACGCGGTTGGCGGAGGCGCGGGCGAAACCCATCTCGTGGGTGACGACGACCATGGTCATGCCGTCCCGGGCGAGCTGCCGCATGACCTCCAGCACCTCGTTGATCATCTCCGGGTCGAGGGCGGAGGTGGGCTCGTCGAAGAGCATCGCCTTGGGGTCCATGGCGAGGGCCCGGGCGATCGCCACGCGCTGCTGCTGGCCGCCGGAGAGCTGCGCCGGGAACTTGTCGGCCTGGTTCAGCAGGCCGACGCGGTCGAGGAGTCCGCGGGAGCGGCGGTCGGCGTCGTCCTTCTTGCGCCGACGGACCTTGATCTGGGCGAGGGAGACGTTCTGCAGAACCGTCTTGTGGGCGAAGAGATTGAAGGACTGGAAGACCATGCCGACCTCGGCGCGGAGCCGCGCGAGGGCCTTGCCCTCCGCCGGAAGCGGCTGCCCGTCGAGCGTGATGGTCCCGCTCTCGATGGTCTCCAGCCGGTTGATCGTCCTGCACAGCGTCGACTTGCCCGACCCGGACGGGCCGATGACCACGACCACCTCCCCCTTGCCGACGGTCAGGTCGATGTCCCTGAGGACATGCAGCTGCCCGTAGTACTTGTTGACGTTGCGCAGTTCGATCAACGGATCGACGGCCATCCGCAGCCCTACTCGCTCGCAGCTGTGTCGTGGTCGCCGCAAACTATCCAGCGCAAAGCGGAGTTGACGGACGACACGCACCTTCCGGGCATTAGCCGTATTTACACCAGCGGGGTGCGGGCGGGGGCGGACAGCGGGCTTACGCGGGGGTCCGTGCGCGGCCGCGGGATCAGGTCTCGGCGATCTCCGCGTACAGCTGCGACAGCTCCGGGGCGCCGCTCGCGGCCCACTCCTGTCCGGCCGCGACCACTTCGACCTCACGGCCCGAGGCGAGCAGCACGACGGGTTCACCGTCCGGGCGGATCCGCCAGACGGCGCCCGTCACCGTGCGCACCACCACCGTGCCCAGGTACAGCCCCGCGTCGTTGCCCAGCCAGGGCAGGATCTCGGCGTCGTCGCGCCAGCGCGGGACCATCTGGTCCAGGGCCTCCAGGGAGGCCGGGGTGTCGTCGAGGCGGACACCCGCCTGGGCCGCCTGCGAGCGGAGCAGTTCGCACTCCGACAACAGCGCCGCCACCGCCTCGGGGTCGGCGGCGAGCGCCGTGCGAACGTCCTTCTTGTGCCGGTGGCCCAGGAACGGAATGTTCATGGACCCAGCGTGGCATCAGACGTCGAGGTCGACCACCACCGGCGCGTGATCGGACGCGCTCTTGCCCTTGCGCTCCTCACGGTCGACGTAGGAGTCCTTGACAACCTTGGCGAACGGCTCGTTGCCGTAGACCAGGTCGATACGCATGCCGCGGTTCTTCGGGAAGCACAGCTGGCGGTAGTCCCAGTAGGTGAACGGGTGCTCGTACTTGAGGGGGCGCGGGACCACGTCGCTCAGACCGGTCTCGCGCAGGGCGGTCAGGGCCGCGCGCTCGGCCGGGGTGACGTGGGTGGAGCCCTCGAAGGCGGCCGGGTCGAAGACGTCGCCGTCGGTCGGCGCCACGTTGTAGTCGCCGAGGACGGCGAACGGGCGGCTGCCCTGCGCGTCGCCCTGCACGGCCGCCTTCAGGGCCTCGAACCACTGGAGCTTGTACGCGTAGTGCGGGTGGCCGACCTCGCGGCCGTTGGGCACGTACACCGACCAGACGCGGACCGGCCCGCACGTCGCCGAGACGGCGCGCGGCTCGACCGCGCCGTCGTAGCCCGGGTCGCCGGGCAGGCCCTTGACCACGTCCTCGAGGCCGACGCGGGAGAGCACCGCCACGCCGTTCCACCGGCCGGTCGCGTGCACCGCGGCCTCGTAGCCCAGCTCGCGCAGCTGGTCGAACGGGAACTGCGCCTCGGCGATCTTGGCCTCCTGGAGGCAGAGCACGTCGGTGCCGCTGCTCTCCAGCCAGGCCAGCAGCCGGGGAAGACGGGCGGTGATCGAGTTCACGTTCCAGGTGGCGATGCGCATGTCTCACAACCTACCTGCCGGGTGTGACAACCGGTCCCGGCTCACAGGTCGGCGAAGGCTCCCGGAGCGAGCCGCAGGTGCTCCGCACCGGCCAGGGCACCGATCTGGCGGTCGTAGATCGGGCGGGCGAGGTCGGTGAGCAGCGCGTCGTGCACGTCGTAGGCGCGCTGCGGCTCGACCTCGCGGACGTACTCGATCACCTCCGAGATCTTGTTCCACGGTGCCATCACCGGGAGCATCAGGGTCTCGACGGGCCGGTCGGGGACGGTGAGCGCGTCGCCCGGGTGGAAGACCCGGCCGCCGTCGATCAGGTAGCCGACGTTGGTGATGCGCGGGATGTCCGGGTGGATCACGGCGTGCAGCTCACCGTGGACCTGGACGTCGAAGCCGGCGGCGGTGAAGGTGTCGCCATGGCCCACGGTGTGCACCCGCCCGGGGAAGGCCGCGGTGATCCGGTCGGCGACGGACCGGAGCGTCCAGATCTCCGCGGCCGGGTTCGCCTCCATCGCCGTACGCAGCCGGCCCTCGTCGAAGTGGTCCGGGTGCTCGTGCGTGACCAGGATCGCGTCCGCGCCGGCCGCCGCGTCCTCCTCACTGAAGCCGCCCGGATCGATGACGAGCGTCCGCCCGTCCTTCTCGAGGCGGACGCAGGCGTGGGACTTCTTCGTGAACCTCATGTCTCACCATCCTGCCGCCTGCGGCCGCACGCGGCCTTCACTCGGCGGGTGTGGTCTCCTCGCGGATGACCTGCTGGGCGACCCGGAACGCGCTGTTCGCCGCCGGCACGCCGCAGTACACGGCGGCCTGGAGCAGCACTTCCTTGATCTCGTCCGGGGTCAGCCCGTTGCGCAGGGCCGCCCGGGTGTGCGCGGCCAGGTCCTCCAGGTGACCGCCGGTGACCAGCGCGGTCAGCGTGACGCAGCTGCGGGTACGGCGGTCCAGGCCCGGCCGGTCCCAGATCTCGCCCCAGGTGCAGCGGGTGACGAACTCCTGGAAGTCCCCGGAGAAGTCGCCGGCCTGCGCCAGCTCCTGGTCGACGTGCGCGTCGCCCATCACCTCCCGGCGGATCTTCAGCCCGTTCTCGTACCGGTCGGGCTGTCCGGCGGGGCGGGCCGGCACGGCGGCCGGGGCGATCTCCGCGACCGGTACGGGCTGCGGCGGCGCGAGCGGGACGGGAGCGGCAGGGATGCCCGGCAGGGCCGTCTGGCCGGTGTCGTAGGACTGCTGCCAGGCGGTGGCGAAGTGGTGCGCCAGCAGGTCCGTGACGGCGGCGGGCTGCTCGACCGGCACGAGGTGGGAGGCGCCCGGCACGACGGCGAGCCGGGCGTCCGGTATGCCGGCGACCAGCGTGCGGGCCTCGGCGGGGCCGGTGACCTGGTCGTCGGAGCCGACCAGCACGAGCGTCGGCACGCCGATCCGGCCCAGTTCGGGCCGTACGTCGAACGCGGCGAGCGCCTCGCAGGCGGCGATGTAGCAGCCCGGGTCGGTGGTGCGGACCATCTGCACGGCCCACTCGGTGATCGCGGGCTGCGCGGCGGCGAACCCGCCGGTGAACCAGCGGTCCGGTGAGGTGCGGGCGATCGGGTCGAGCCCGTTCGTGCGGACGATCACCCCGCGCTGCCGGAACTCGTCCGCGGTGCCGAACCGGGGCGAGGCCGCGACCAGCGCCAGCGAGGCGACCCGCTCCGGGTGGCGCAGCGCGAGCTCGATGCCGACCGCGCCGCCCAGCGCGCACCCGGCGTACCCGAACCGCTGCACGCCGAGCGCGTCCAGCGTGGCCAGCAGCCGAGCGGTCACCTCGGCGACCGAACCCGCCGGGTGGGCCGGGGCCCCGCCGTGTCCCGGCAGGTCGAACCGGAAGACCCGCCACTGCTTCACCAGCTCCGGTATCTGGCGGTCCCACATGTGCCAGGTGGTACCCAGTGAGGGACCCAGGATCAGGACCGGAGCGTCTTCTGGCCCGTCAAAGCGGTATTGCAGGGTGTTCGGTGGTGTCTCACTCACGCGTCAGACCCTCTCACGTCTCACGGACGCCCCTATAACGCGGGGTTGCGGGAAACCGGTCTGACCAGGTTGAAGACCTCGCGGGCGGCATACCGCTTGAGGCATCGGACGATCTCACGTCGGGTCCTGCCCTCCTGGGTGCGGCGTTCGTAGTACGCCTGGGTACGGGGGTCGTGCCGCAGCCGGGTGAAGACGATGCGGTGCAGGGCGGCGTTGGCCTGCCGGTCGCCGCCGTAGTTGAGTCGGTGCGTGCTCCGACGGCCCGAGGAATACTCGACGGGGCTGACTCCGCAAAGGGCAGCAAAGGACGCTTCAGTGTTCAGTCACTCGGGGTCGTCTCATGGTGATCAGTAGAGTGACGCCGCTGTCCGGACCGATGCCCACGGGTACGAGCAACTGTGGGGCATGGCGTTCGACGAGCCGGGTCAGCCGCTGGTTCAGCTCATCGATCTGCCCGGGGAGCTGCTCAATGCGCTCGGCGAGCATGCGCAACGTCAGGTAGGTGGCCTGGGCCACCGCGTCCTCGTCACCCCCACCGCCGGGTGGGCCGAGGCGTGCGCGGGTGCGGAACAGCTCGCGGTTGCCCAGGCTGGACAGCTGTTCCCGAGGGGCGGGATCGGCGATGACCAGAACGGCTTTGAGCTGGTTGATCGCCTGGGTACGGGCCTTGACCGCGGAGTCCTTGCCGAGTTTCGACGTCCGGGCGCTGTGCACCGGACCGTCGCCGGACTTGGCCCGGGCCGTCCGGGCGCGACCGCTGAGCACGGCCCGCGCGGCGACCTGCGCATCGAGCGGGTCCGACTTCCCCAGCAGCCGGCGGGCCGAGCGGTCGGGCCGGTTCACCTCATATACCTCGACCTGCTGAGCCGGCAGGTAGCGGGACAGGCCCGCGCCGAAGGTGCCTGTGCCCTTCACACCGGCTCGGCGCACCGTACCCCGCTCGCGGGCCCAGACGAGCAGCCGGCGGAACGGCGGCATTCGTGATCCACCGGCTCGACTTCGAGCACGCGGAAAGGATCGCCGTGCACCGGTACAGTCGCGCGCTGCCCGGCGGCCCGCGCCGCAGCACCGACACTGCACGACCCCCCGCGACCAGCACCGTCCAGGTCGCCGACCGTCGGCGCGGTTCGTTCCGACGGGTTTCGGCGCTGTATCACGAACCGACGCAGGCGCATGCAGAGGTCTCGACCGGCGGGTCCCCGCCCCAGGTGGTCCTCCTCCCGAGGAGCAGCATGGGCAAGCCATGATCGTTCTCATCGCCGTGATCGGCCTCCTGGCCGTCCTGGCCCTCGCCCTGTCCGTGAAGGTCGTCAAGCAGCACGAGAAGGGAGTGCTGTTCCGCTTCGGCCGACTCGTCGGAACACGCTCCCCGGCCTGCGGTTCATCATCCCGTTCGTCGACACCCGGCACCGGGTGTCGCTGCTGGTCGTCACCATGCCGATCCAGTCCCAGGGCAGCATCGCCCGGGACAACGTGAACGTCGACGTGTCGGCGGTCGCCTACTTTCGCGTCGTCGACGCCGGCGCTTCAACTGCGCAATCTCCAGAGCCTGGTGGAGATCGGTGTCGACCAGAACACCACCGTCGTCTCCCCTGCCCCCTCATGAGCACGATCGGCGAGCTCGGCTCCTTCCTCGCCCGGGAAACCGCAGCCGCCGCACCCACCGCGGCAGCACCACCGGCCGGCAACGGCCGCACCGACAAGCCTCTCAGTCCGGCCGGCTCCGCGCCCGGTACCGCAGCATGACCCGACTACGGCCCGCACCATCAGCGCACCGCGGTGGTGCCGGCGAGCGATCCGTGCCACCGGGGCGGACTCGCGGCCGACGTCAGTCACGCGCGCCCTCCGGGTACCCCGGCTGATGATGGGAGTACGGCCGAACACGCGGAGTTGATCATGACGGGTTGGCGGGTCAGGGACTACACCCAGGACGATCTCGAAGCGCTGATCCGTGTCGACATGGAGAGCGGCACGACCGAGGTGCCGCCGCTCTTCCCGCTCTCGGACGCCGTGACGGCCCTCCAGGCCCGCCATCCGGCTGTGGTGGCCACGGCCGACGACGCACTGATCGGCGCGGCGGTGAGCAGGGTGGAGGGCGAACGGGCATGGATCCTGCGCATCTGCCTGGCGCCCGGCTGGCGGCAGCGCGGGCTGGGCAGTGCCCTGGTCACCGCCCTTGAGCAACGGCTCTTCGCCGTGGGCGTCCGAGCGGTGCACGCCGTCCTGCCCGAGGGCGAGACCGGTGCCACCGCCCTGCGCAACTGCGACTTCGGCGCCCGCCCCGGGCTGGTCTTCTTCGAAAAGCGCGGGCCGGTGACTCCGCAGTCGGCCGACACGCTGTCCTCGCTCGGAGCCGAGCTGCCACCGGGGGGACTGTGGCAGAAGGTCGCGGGCATGCAACGGGAGAAGCGGCTCATCGAGCGACGCCTGGTCCTGCCGCTGGCCCATCCTGAACTGGCCGCCCAGCACGGAGTGGAACTGCCACGGGCGGTGATGCTGTTCGGCCCACCCGGGACCGGCAAGAGCACGTTCACGCATGCGATCGCCAGCCGCCTGGGATGGCCCTTCCTCGAACTGTTCCCCGCCCGTCTGGCCGCCGAGTACGGCCTGGCGACCGGGCTCAACCGGCGCTTCGACGAGATCGCCCGGCTCGACCGCGTCCTCGTCTTCATCGACGAGGTCGAGGAGATCGCCGGCGAACGCGGCGGCGCGGACGCGACCGCTGTCGGCGTCGTCAACGAACTGCTCAAAGCGATCGTCCGGTTCCGTAACCAGGACGGGCGGCTGCTCGTCTGCGCCACGAACAACGTCACCACGCTGGACTCCGCGTTCCTGCGCCACGGCCGCTTCGACTACGTCCTCCCGATCGGCCCTCCCGATCACACCGCCAGGACCGCACTGTGGGAGAGCTACCTGGCCCGAGCGGGGGCGCAGGCCGACAGCGAGGTACTCGCGTCCGCCAGCGAGGGGTTCACCCCCGCTGATATCGCCCATGCGGCGCGAACCGTCTCCCAGGCCCAGTTCGAGCGCACGTTCGACACCGGAACCCGGACCACCCCCACCACCGACGACTACCTGGACACGATCCGCGACACCAGGCCAACGGTCAGCGCCGCCATGGCTCAGGAATTCGCCCAGCAGACCGAGAAGTTCGCCCGCATCTAGGGTCCAGGCCGACGGGGAGTCGATCCGCGACGGACGTGTCAGGCCGACGTAGGCGGCGCGTCACCGCCCGTATCGATGAGGATCTGTCCGGCCTCGGTGACGTTGTCGGCCCGGACGGCCCTGGCCATCGCGGCGCGTGCCGCGTCGGGCGACGTGTCCGGAGGGACCAGCATCAGGGAGAAATGGTCCCGGTCGCCCCGGGTGATGAGGATGGTGTCGTCACCGACCGGGAAGAAATCGATATGCCGATCCTGACCGGCAACGACCGCCCCGACTTCCTGCGCCGCCAGGTCCTCACCGCACGCAACGTACGCGGCAGCTGGTTCACCGACCTCGCCCTGGGCAGCCTGAACCACCAGATCGAACACCACCTGTTCCCCAGCATGCCCAGCCCGCACCTGCGCAGGGCCCGACCCATCGTCCGCCGCTACTGCCGGGGCCTGGGAGTCGACTATCCGGAAACCGGACTGATCGCCTCCTACCGGCAAGCACTCGCCAGTCTCCACCGAGCAGGAGCGCCACTGCGGCGAGCCCGTATCAGCAGCGCCCGAGCATGACCCATCGGCGCCGGCGGTGGATGATCTCGCCACCCTGTCTGAACCAGGAGGCAATCCCGTCGAACCGCTTGCATGAGTCGGCAACTGTGAGCATCCAGATGTCCTCGCTGCTCCAGCGCCTTGTCCCGGTGCCGGCTGAAGTGATCCGGTGAAACCCAGCTGCCGGGACAGCCCCGTCGGCTTCCCGGCGGGGCTGCGTCGTCTCACGGCTCCCCTCCCATATGCATGGGCGCAATCGCGAATCCAGCGTCCCGCGGGCATCGCAGGAGCACGAACTGTGTGCGGAGCCGAACGCGGTCATGCGCGCAAGCACGGTCGAGATCACGGCGATGCCCCGCCGGAGCGCTCCGGTGGGGCTTCGTCTCATGGCTCCGAGCAGAAGCCCCGTCGGGGAATGGCTCCCGGACGGGCTTCACTGCTTCGCCCTCTCTCACACCGCTGTCACGAACTGAGCGGACACCCGCGAACCGCAGGTACCTGACCTGCAATTTTGTGCGCGCTCCGCAGCGGCTGGACACCCGTGGACGATCGTTACATTTCCCTGCGTCGGCGGGTGGAATACGGCCGATGTCGCGGCCGCGCATGCGATAGCCGCCGCGATGACCTCCGTGTGGTGGACGAGGCGGTCGATCATCGCGGCGGCGACGGTGTCGTCGCCGAAGACACCTCGCGGTTTCATGGCCCGTGACGGGGGCTTGACCCCAGCAGGCGGGCACCGCCGGGGGCGGCGCAGTCGGGACTTGTCCAGACACGTTTGCGATAGGGGCCGGAAGGAGTCAGAGTCTGAGGGGGCACAGGAGGCGACCGTGACCTTTCTCGCGATGTTTCTTCTCATCATCGGGGCGATTTTGATCCTGCTCGGGACGCTCCTGGTCGCCATCGGGGCAATCGTGATCTTCCTGGGGATTGTCCTGATCGCCATCGCTGCCTTCCTGCTGATCCGGAGAGTGCTGGGGCACCGACAGTAGAAGGGCAATGCCAGGCGAGTGTCTGTACGTGCGGGCCAAGTGGTGGCCTCGGTCTGGCCCGCGCCGAGGACGAGGCCGAGAAATGGGATCGCATCAAGCCGGATGCGTCGAGTGGTCGTTGCGCCTGGCTGGCCAGGCCGCGGTTTCCGTGCTGAGGACTGCGGCGGTGACCGGGCCCGGGACGTCGGTGGTTGCTGCGTCCGCCACGGCGTACCGGACGGCGCTGCTGTTCTTCGCCGGCCTGGCCATCGCCCTGCTCGTCGGCTTCCTGCTGCCGGTCTACCTGCTCACCCAGATTCGGCTCGCGGATTTCGACGATGCCTTTCCGCTGCCGCCCGGTTGTCAGATTCCGGCCCGTTCGGACCCACCGCGGCGAAGGGCCGGGGACTATGCTGATGAGCGGACGCCCAGGACCCCGGTGGACGCACGGCCTGCTGAGCACGATGCCACGGGAGCGGATTCTCGTCCGGACCCGTCGCATCTCCGAGGAGATCCCTGTCGGGCACCGAATCTCGGAGCGCGGAACCCCGACCTGGTGACCCACTCACGTCCTCGTACGCCCCGACCTCGGTCGCACCCCGCCGGGTACGAAGCCCCGCGCCTCGCGGACGGTGCCCGGTAGCGGTCCCGAGAACACCTGAACGGCTGGAACAGAGGTGTCATGCCATACTCTGCGGCTGCCCATCCGCCTGCGGGGCTCGCGTCCGCTCGCGCAGCCCTCGTCCCTTCCAGCGGGCGAGGGCGCCATGATCATCTCTCGGGCCCGCGGTCAGCCGTGGAGCGGAGGCGGTTGCGAGCAGCCCGCCGTGGAAGCGATGTGCCCGCGCCGGCTCAGCCGCCGGCACCCCGCCTGTTGGCGCGGGGATCTCGCGGGTCCGTCGCGGAGTCCCGCGCAGCGGCGTCCGGCGAAGATGCGCGCGAGCCGAGCCCGGAAGTCCGACCAGGACGTCTCGCCGTCGCCGTACGGCAGCCCGGATTCTCCGTGGTGGTCTCGGAGGCCGCGGCCCTGGAGGGCTGCGGGTTCGGATCTTCCCCGGGGTGGCGGCGCCGGCGGCTCCCCCACGCGGCCCCAGCCCCCCGTGCCGTACGAGGTGACGGCTTCGGGTGGCCGGGATTCGACGGAGCGCTGCCACCTGCCGTCGGAGGGATCACCGGCGCCGGCGCCGGCTTCACCGGGCTCCTGGTCCACCCGCACGAGCGGCATTGGGATGTGACCCGACGGTTGCGGGAACCGCTCCTCTCCGAGCGCCAGGCATCACTCGGTGTCGCCTTGGCGGACCGGGCCGACGAGCCGATCGTGGCCTCCCTCCGCTCCTGGCGCAGGAAAGGCGTCGGAAACGTCCGCGGGCCGGCCGACGGTGCCGTGTCCCTGGCGCTGATTCCCCCCTGGATCCGGTGGTCACCGTGATCCCCGGCAGCCGGTCGGCGCGGATCCAGGCTCTCGTGGCCGAGCAGGCGGCCCTGCGCGGCGCCCGGGTCGGCCTCCTCGACGTGTGTACGGCGGCGGTGGCGGCGCTGCCGGTCGGCGGGGCCGGGGTGTCCGCGATGTCCCGCGGCCGGGCGAGTCATCCGCTGTGCAGCACCGACTCCGTCAGTCAGCAGCTGGAAGAACTCCAGCTCACACTGGGCGAGGGGCCGTGCGTGGATGCCTTTGTCCTCGGATCCTCGGTCCTCTGCACCGACTTGTTGGCCGGTGAACTCCAGCGGCATTGGATGGTGTTCGCCGACGCGGCCCTGGAAGCCGGAGCCAGGGCGGTCTTCGCTTTCCCCCTGCAGATCGGTGCCATCAGCCCCGGCGTACTCGACCTGTACTCCAGCAGCTCGGTCGAGCTGGACGCGGACGAGGTGGCCGATGCGATGGCCTTCGCCGACACTGCCACGCTGCTTCTGCTCGACGCCGGGATCAGCGAGACGGGTGTCCCGTCCGACACCTGCGCCTCCGGCACCGACATGACCGGCACGGACCGGCCGGACGCCGCGTCCTTCGACGACCTGGGCGATTACCGGGCCGAGATCGACCAGGCCACCGGCATCCTCATGGTCCAGCTCGGCGTCGGCGTCGAGGAAGCCTTTATCCGGCTGCGCGCCCACGCGTACGCCCGGGGGACACGGATCTCGGTGGTCGCCGCCGACGTGGTCGCCCACCGGCTCCGCTTCTCCCCGGAGACCACACCGTCCGACGTGAGACCGCCGGATGCACGTCCTCCCGACTCGCAACCGCCGGATGCGCGACCGCCCGACGAGGAGCCCTGATGCTCACGCCCCACAAACAGAGGTGTGCACGATGAAGGAACAGCTGATGGCCCGGACGTTCGTCGAACTGGCGGACAGTCTCGTCGCCGACTTCGACCTCATGGACTTCCTGCGCCTGCTCACCGACCGCTGCGTCGATCTGCTCGACGCGAGTGCGGCGGGCGTCCTGCTCGCCGACCGCGACGGCGTGCTGCGCGTCATGGCCGCCTCCGACGAACGGGTGCGCCTCCTCGAACTCTTCCAGCTCCAGAACCACGAAGGCCCCTGCCTGGACTGCTTCCACACCGGGACCACCGTCTCCGTTCCCGACCTGCGCGACGAAGCGGCCCGCTGGCCTCTGTTCACCGCCCAGGCGCAGCGCCTCGGCTTCACCGCCGTCCAGGCGCTGCCCATGCGCCTGCGCGACGAGGCCGTCGGCGCACTCAACCTCTTCCACACCACCCCGGCGCCCATCAGCCCCGCCGCCACCCCCTTCGCACAGGCCCTCGCCGACGTCGCCACCATCAGCCTGCTGCAACAACGCACCACCGAGCGCAGCACCCTCCTCAACGAACAGCTGCAGACCGCCCTCAACAGCCGCGTCCTGATCGAACAGGCCAAGGGAAAGCTCGCCGAACGCCGCCACACGGACATGGAACGGGCCTTCACGACGCTGCGCGCCTACGCCCGCGCCCACAACCGCCGCCTGGCGGACGTCGCCCGCGCCTTCATCGACGAAACCGAGCACCTCCCCGGTCTCAGTCCGAGAAATTCCTGATCATCCCCTGCGAGAAGGGTTCGTCATGCCACTCGGCCCCACGACCGGGACCACCCTCGACACTCCGGGCACGCCCGACCGCCTCGACCAGGAGGAGCTGAGCGCTCTGGACGCCCATTGGCGGGCGGCGAACTACCTGGCCGTCGGGCAGATCTACCTCATGGCCAACCCTCTGCTGACCGAGCCATTGGCGCCTGAGCACGTCAAGCCGCGACTGCTCGGGCACTGGGGCACTTCACCGGGCCTGAATCTGGTCCACACCCACCTCAACAGGGTCGTCAAAGCGAGGAACCTGGACGCGATCTGTGTCTGGGGGCCCGGTCACGGCGGGCCGGCCGTGGTGGCGAACTCCTGGCTGGAGGGCAGCTACACCGAGACGTACCCGGACATCACGCGGGACGCGGCCGGCATGACCCGCCTCTTCCGGCAGTTCTCCTTCCCGGGCGGCATCCCCAGTCATGTCGCACCCGAGACCCCCGGATCGATCCACGAGGGCGGCGAGCTGGGCTACTCCCTCTCTCATGCCTACGGGGCCGCGTTCGACGATCCGGGGCTCCTGGTGGCCTGCGTGATCGGCGACGGTGAGGCCGAGACGGGCCCACTGGCCGCCTCCTGGCACTCGAACAAGTTCCTCGACCCGGTACGGGACGGTGCCGTCCTGCCGATCCTGCACCTCAACGGCTACAAGATCGCCAACCCGACGGTCCTGGCCCGGATACCGGAGCCCGAACTCGACTCCCTGCTCAGGGGATACGGCCACGAGCCCCTCCATGTCACCGGGGACGACCCTCACGCCGTCCACCAGACGATGGCTCGCGCCATGGACGAGGCCCTGGACCGTATCGCCGCCTTCCAGTACGCCGCCCGTGCCGGTTCCGTCATCACCGAACGCCCACGCTGGCCGGTGATCGTGCTGCGCACGCCCAAGGGCTGGACCGGGCCCGCCGAGGTCGACGGCCTCCCGGTGGAGGGCACCTGGCGAGCGCACCAGGTGCCGCTGCCGGCCGTACGCGAGAACCCGGACCATCTGCGGCAGTTGGAGCGATGGCTGCGCTCCTACCGGCCCGAGGAACTCTTCGACGAGCACGGACGCCCCCGGGAACAGGTCCTCGCCTGCGTCCCCGACGGCGCGCACCGCCTGGGCGCCAGCCCGCACACCAACGGCGGCCTGCTGCTGCACGACCTGCCCATGCCGCCCCTGGAGCGGTTCGCCGTCCCGGTCGACAGGCCCGGCGCGACGGCGCACGAGCCGACCCGCGTCCTCGGCGACCTGCTGGCGCAGGTGATGGCCGACACGGGCGAGCGGCGCGACTTCCGGCTGGTCGGGCCGGACGAGACGGCCTCCAACCGCCTTCAGGCCGTCTACGAGGCGAGCGGCAAGGCGTGGGAGGCCCAGGTACTGCCCACGGACGAGCACCTGGAGCGCGGCGGCCGGGTGGTGGAGATCCTCTCCGAACACACCTGTCAGGGCTGGCTGGAGGGCTATCTCCTCACCGGCCGGCATGGCCTGTTCTCCTGTTACGAGGCTTTCGTCCACATCGTCGACTCCATGGCGAACCAGCACATCAAGTGGCTGCGCGTCGCCCGCCGGCTCCCCTGGCGCCGCCCTATCGCCTCCCTCAACTACCTGCTGACCTCGCACGTGTGGCGCCAGGACAACAACGGCTTCTCGCATCAGGACCCCGGTTTCGTCGACCACGTACTGAACAAGTCGCCGGAGGTCGTGCGGGTCTACTATCCGCCGGACGCCAACACCCTGCTGTGCGTGGCGGATCACGTGCTGCGCAGCCGCGACTACGTCAACGTCGTCGTCGCGGGCAAGCAGCCCTGCTTCGACTGGCTCGACATCGACGCCGCCCGCGCGCACTGCGCCCGCGGCGCCGGCATCTGGGACTGGGCCGGCACCGAGTCCGAGCCCGGCGAGCCCGACGTGGTGCTCGCCTGCGCGGGCGACGTACCCACCCTCGAAGTGCTCGCCGCGGCCTCGCTGCTCCGTCACCATCTGCCCGAACTCGCGGTACGGGTGGTCAACGTCGTCGACATCGCCCGGCTCCTGCCCGCGGAGGAACATCCGCACGGGATGCCCGACAGCGAGTACGACGCGCTGTTCACCCCCGACAAGCCCGTCGTCTTCGCTTACCACGGCTATCCGTGGCTCATCCACCGGCTCGCCTACCGCCGGGCCAACCACCCGCACCTGCACGTGCGCGGGTACAAGGAGGAGGGCACGACCACGACCCCGTTCGACATGGTCGTACGCAACGACCTCGACCGTTACCGGCTGGTCATGGACGTGATCGACCGGGTGCCGGGCCTCGCGGTGCGCGCGGCAGCGCTGCGGCAGCGGATGGCCGACGTCCGTTACCTCCATCACGACTGGATCCGCGCCCATGGGGCGGACCTGCCCGAGGTCGCCGAATGGACCTGGAGTCAGTGACCACGGAGTCGGTGACCACCCGTGCGGCGGAGCTGCGGGTGGGGGACGCCGCCGCCGAGGACGCGGAGGCCGTGCTGGCCGCGCTCGCGAGCAGCCCCGACGGCCTGTCGGGGGGCGAGACGGGTGAGGCGGCCGAGCGGCTCGCGGCCTTCGGGCCGAACGCCGTACGCACGCACCATGTCCGCGTCCTGGCGGTCCTCGGGCGGCAGCTGCGCAGCGCCCTGCTGATCCTGCTGGCGGTGACGGCCGGGGTCTCGTACTTCTTCGGCGAGCGGACCGGCGCGATCATCATCGCGGGGATTCTGGTGCTGAGCGTGGCGCTGGGATTCGTGAACGAGTACCGGGCGGAGAAGGCGGCACAGGCCCTGCACTCGCGGGTGCGGCACACGGCCGTCGTGGTCAGGGACGGCGCGGCCGGCGAGGTCGACGTGACCGAGCTGGTGCCGGGCGACGTCGTGCATCTGACGCTGGGGCAGGTGGTGCCCGCGGATCTGCGCCTGCTGGAGTGCACGGCGTTCGCCTGCGACGAGAGCGTCCTCACCGGGGAGTCCGCCCCCGCCGACAAGGACCCGGAACCGGTCGCCGCGGGGGCGGCACTGGCCGAGCTGACCTCCTGCGCGCTGATGGGGACCGTGGTGCACGGGGGCAGCGCCACCGGAGTGGTCGTCGCCACCGGAGGCCGTGCCGAGTTCGGGCGCATCGCGCTGGGGCTGGGAGAACGGCAGCCGGAGACCGACTTCCAGGCGGGGCTGCGCCGCTTCTCCATGCTGCTCCTCAAAGTCGCCGCCGCCCTCACCACCGGGATCTTCGTCATCAACCTCCTGCTCCACCGCCCGCTGCTCGACGCTCTGCTCTTCTCGCTGGCCATCGCGGTGGGCATCACCCCGCAGCTGCTGCCCGCCGTGGTGAGCACGAGCCTGGCCACCGGCTCACGGCAGCTGGCGCGGCGCAAGGTCCTGGTCAAACGGCTGGTGTGCATCGAGGACCTGGGCGACATGGACGTCCTGGTCACCGACAAGACCGGCACGCTCACCGAGGGCCGCATCCGTTTCGAGGCGGCCCTCGACCCGGCCGGTACACCCTCCGACACGGTGCTGAAGCTGGGCCTGCTGGCCACTGAGGGCGACCTGGACCAGGTGGGCGGGAACGCGCTGGACGCCGCGCTGTGGCAGGCCACGGACACACCCCCGACCGGACACCACCGGCTCGCGCTGCTGCCCTTCGACCACGACCGGCAACTGGGCTCCGCGCTCGTCGAGCGTCCGGACGGCAGCCGCCTGCTCGTCGCCAAGGGCGCGCCCGAGGCGGTCCTGGCCCGCTGCGGTGACGTACCCGAGGAGGCCGCGGCGGTGCTCCAGGAGCACTTCGCGGCGGGCAGCCGGGTGGTCGCCGTGGCCACCCGGGACACGGGCGGGCAGACGTCCCTCACCGCCGCCGACGAATACCGCCTGCGTCTGGCCGGCTTCCTGGTCTTCCTCGACCCGCCCAAGACCGGCGCCGCCGCCTCACTGCGCCGCCTCGCCGACCTCGGCATCACCGTCAAGATCTGTACCGGTGACAACGCGCTCGTCGCCCAGAAGGTCTGCGCCGACCTCGGCATGCCGCCCGGCCGCGCCCTCACCGGCCAGGACATCGGTCAGCTGGACGACGACCAGCTGACCCGTGCGGCCGAGACCACCACCGTCTTCGCCCGCGTCTCGCCCCAGGACAAGGCCCGAGTCGTACGGGCGCTGCGGCGCCGAGGCCGGGACATCGGGTTCCTGGGCGACGGCGTGAACGACGCGCTGGCCCTGCACGCCGCCGACGTGGGGCTGTCCGTGGACACCGCGACCGACGTGGCCAAGGACGCGGCCGACGTCCTGCTCCTGGAGAAGGACCTCGGCGTCCTCGCCGCCGGGGTCACCGAGGGCCGCCGGATCTTCGCCAACACCATCAAGTACGTCCTGATGGGCACCTCCAGCAACTTCGGCAACATGTTCAGCGCGGCCGGAGCCTCCCTGGTGCTGCCGTTCCTGCCGATGCTGCCCTCGCAGATCCTGCTCAACAACCTTCTCTACGACGCAGGGCAGTTGACCATCCCCACCGACCACGTCGACCCGGAGCAGCTGCGCGCGCCCTCGCACTGGGACATCGCCTTCATCCGTCGCTTCATGCTCTTCTTCGGGCCCGTCAGCTCCCTCTTCGACTTCCTCACCTTCGCGGTCATGATCGAGGTCTTCCACACCGGCGCCGAGCTGTTCCGCTCCGGTTGGTTCGTGGAGTCCCTCGCCACGCAGGCGCTGGTCGTCTTCGCCATCCGCACGCGCCGGGTGCCGTTCTACCGCAGCCGGCCCAGCCGCCCCCTGCTGGTCAGCGCCATAGGTGTCGTCACCGTCGGTGTCGCACTGCCGATGTCCCCGCTCGCGGGACCACTCGGTTTCCAATCCCTGCCGCTCGGACTCGTCCTCGCCCTGGCCCTGATGGTCGTGCTCTACCTGGTACTGATCGAGGGCGCCAAACACGTCTTCTACGCCCGCGCCGACGCACGGGCCGCGCTTCCACCGGTACGCCACCGCACCCTCCGGCACCGCATCCAACGGCGTGCCGGCCGCTTCAGCCACCCCGGACCGCTGCGACCCTGGTGACACGCTGTCATCAGGGCCGTCAGCGGCACCCCCCACACCGAGACGATCACGTCACCCCGGGCGGCCCGGAACGGTCAACCGCTCAGGGATTCCTCGGCGTCCCGGCGCGTCGGCCAGTTGTCCCGCCGCTCCCGGGCCACCTCCGCACGGCTGCCGGCCCGCTCCCCGGGCAGGGAGACCGACGGTGTGAGGGCCGGTGCGGGGGTGGCGGGCTCGGGGATCAGGGCGCTGGTGGTCAGCGCGGGGCGCCTGGTGATCCGGTGCACGCGCCGTCCGGCCGACTCGCCGTCGGTTTCCCTGCTCTGGTGGTCGAAGAAGCGGAGCATCTCCACGGGGAACGGCATCACGAGGGTGCTGTTCTTCTCGGCAGAGACGTCCACCACCGTCTGCAGCAGCCGCAGTTGGAGTGCTCCGGGGGTGTCGGCCATCGTCGCGGCGGCGTCGGTCAGCCGCTGGGACGCCTGGAACTCTCCGTCGGCCGCGATGACCCGCGCGCGGCGTTCCCGCTCGGCCTCGGCCTGCTTGGACATCGAGCGCATCATCGACTCCGGAAGGGCTATGTCCTTGATCTCGACGCGTTCGATGCGCAGCCCCCAGGGCTCCTCGGTGGGGGCGTCCATCACCTTCTTGAGTTCCGCGTTGATGTGGTCGCGGTCGGAGAGCAGCGTGTCCAGGTCGGCCCTTCCGATGACCGAGCGGAGCGACGTCTGCGCGATCTGGGAGACGGCGGCAGGATAGTTGCGCACGTTCACCAGGGCCTTGACGGGGTCGATGACCTTGAAGTAGACGACCGCGTCGACGGTGAGCGTCACGTTGTCGGCGGTGATGGATCCTTGCGGCGGGATGCCGAGGACCTCGGTCTGGACGGACACCTTCCTCATCCGGTCCCCGATCGGCCGGATGACGCGCAGGCCCGGCCCGCGGATGTCCGGCAACAGCCGTCCGAAGCGGAACACCACGCCCTTCTCGTACTGCTGGACGTTGCGCACGCTCAGGGCGAGCAGGACCAGCCCGGCCACGGCGCACACCGCCAGCACGGTGATCAGAACACCCATGGTTCTCACTTTCCTTACGTCGATGACGGTCCCGGACCCGAGCGGTCCGGGAAGCACACGGCACGGGAGGACCCCGGCCTGTCGTCTGAGGTGCGGCCGGGGTCTCGGGCTGCTGTTGAGGCTCTGGTGGGTCGGCCCGGCTCAGCCGGGAGCACTCCGCGGTACACCGGTCCGGGCACCGCCGACTGTGGCCCCGGTGGCCGCTGGAGTGCGCACGGCCCTCACCTCGCCGTCGGCGGAACGTAAACGGCCGGGATCCGCGGGCGTGCAGCCGGATCGCGGACCTCGTGGTCTTCCTCGCAGTCCCAGGCCGCCTGAACGGCCGAGCCGGTCTCCGACACCGTGCGCAGGAGCGCCGCGTCCACCATCAGCCGGTCCACGTGCGAGGTGCGCAGGCAGTCTCTGCCGGCGGCCATCAGCCACAGGGCCGAGACGGGCGTCGGCTGCACCTGGCCGCCGAAGAGCACCGCCCCCAGGCCGGCCGGCCAATACGGGCGGTTCGTCAGGCCCCCGGTGATCAGCCCCGACAGCGGATCGGGCACGGCCGTCGGCGAGGAACCGGGAGGAGCGGAAGGGATCCGGAGTGACGTAGAGCAGGCCGGACTGCCGGGGATCGGCGTGGGGGAAATGGTCGCAGTCATGACGCGAACCCTGCTCCAGGCCGACCGAAACCGGCCCGGCGTGATCAAATCACCGAAAGTGACAACGACATGGAAGCCGATGCGCGAAATACCCTCGGTAACACCAGCGTACTCCGTCGACGGTCCGAGCGGACTCCCCGTCGGGTAGCGCGGCCGGTCCAGGGCCGGGCACGTGGGGCCTCCCCAGCCGGGTCCGGTGACAACACCCCCGGGCCCGCACCCGGGGGTGGTCAGAAGGCCACCGTCAACGGACTGCGACTCCCCAGCCCACTCTGTCCCGCACGACGGCGGCCATACTCTCCATGAGCCGCCCGGCCTCCGCGTCCGTGGCGGCGGGCGGCACCACCAGCAGGTCCCACCGGCCGCGGCCGGGCGCCAGCAGGCAGACGGTGGACGGGGAGCGCTGGGTGGTCGTCCGGCGCAGGCGTACGACCTGGTTGGCGACGAGCAGTCGGCCCGGGAACGGGGACCATACGGCCTCATCCACGAGGACGCTGGTGACCTGTCCCCAGGCGTGCGGCAGGACGCCCAGCAGCCCGGGCAGTTCGGACGCCAGGTCGGACGACTGGGGCCACCAGGCGCCGTCGATGCGCTGGGCCATGTGGCCCTGTGCCGGCTGGGGCACCAGGCGCAGGCGGACAGCGGACGTCGAGGAAGGCGGGGGCGGTGGGGCGAGTGTCATGGGAACTCCTGAAGGGGATGCGGTCGCTCGGGTTCACACGCGGCGGGCGGCGATACGGTCCGGGGTGGGCCAGCGCACGTCCCAGGCCCAGCCGAGGCGTTCGAAGAAACGGATCACGGCGGCGGACGGGTCGAGCTGGCCGCGGTCGACGCCGTGCCGGGCGCAGGTGGGGTCGGCATGGTGCAGGTTGTGCCGGCTCTCGCCGAACGAGACCAGGGCCAGGGGCCACAGGTTGGTGGCGCGGTCGTGGCGACGGGTGCGGAACGGCCGCTCGCCGATCACATGGCAGAGGGAGTTCACGCTCCACGTGACGTGGTGGAGCAGGGCGATGCGGACAAGTCCCGCCCACAGCAGGGCGGTCAGGGCGGACACCCAGCTGCCGCCGATCAGCCACCCCACGGCGAAGGGCAGAGCGAGGGTGAGTACACACAGGGCCGGGAAGGCCCGGCACACGGCCCGGATGTCACGGTCGGCCAGCAGATCGGGAGCGATGGGGGTCCCCCCGCGCGAGCGAAGCCGAGTGTGGGGGAGCGCCGCGGACGTGGGGTCGTTGCGGAACAGCCAGCCGACGTGGGCATCCGCCAGTCCCCACAACTGGCCGCATACAGACGTGCCGTAGCGATACGGAGAGTGAGGATCGCCCGGCCGGTCGGTGAAGGCGTGATGGCGGCGATGGATGGCGACCCAGCCGATCACGTCCCCCTGGAAGCTCATGGACCCGGCCACCGCGAGCGCGGTGCGCAGCGGCCGTACGGCCCGGTAGCTGCCGTGGGTCAGACCACGGTGGAAGCCGACCGTGACGCCGAGGCCCGTGACGGTGTAGAGCACCGCGGCGAGCAGGACATCGACGGGATGGATCAGGCGCCCCCGCAGCAGCCAGACGGCCAGAGCGAGTGCCAGGAACGGGAGAAGGACGATCGACGCCGTGATCGCCAGGGACAGCCGCTCGCTGCCGGTGCGCTCGGCAGCCGTTCCCTGGCGCGAGAAAGGTGCCCTCCCGTCGTACTCAGGGGACGGCGGGGCGCCTTTAGGCGGGACGGCGGACGGGCAGCGGAGGATATGGAGAGACATGCGCGGTCCTTGACCTCGGTGATGACAGTGCGGCCGGGGTCTTGGGCTGCGCCTCTTCGACGTGAATGCGTGGCATCGCTGAGAGCGGATGCGAGTCACACGAACGGTGAATACAGGGGCTTGGGCTGGTGAGGACGTGGAGAGTGGGCGGCGGGGCCGTCAGGCGGTCTCGCCCTGGTGGGTGCGATCGGCGGGCGGTCTGCTGGAGTCGAGCCAGGAGCCGAGCGGACCGGCGGCACGCGAGGCGTCCAGTGTGAGGTGCAGCCGCGTCCCGGTTCCCGAGAGGCCGGGATAGCTGCGCTGTTCATCGCCGGCGAACAGCAGCCGGAGCGCGTCCGCGACGCGTCGGGCCGCTTCGGAGTCCGCGGAGACCAGGCGGACCTCCACCCGGCTCTGCCCGCTCGGTTCGTGCTCGGCCTCGGGACGGGGTGGGCGGTGCGGGGCTTCGGATGTCATAGGGCGGAGCCCGATCCGGACCTGAGCGGTCCACATCTCTCTTGCGACGAGGACGAGACCGGTCCGGACACCGGCGTACGACGTGCCCTCGACGTTTTCAGCCTACTCCTGCTCGGGACAGCCGCTCCGGCACCTGTGAAGTGGTGCGGTGACCGCCGAAGCCACCGGCCGGCGCCCGATGAGGGGATGACGGTTCGGTCGATCACGAACAACTCCCGGGACGACGACGTGACTCCGACGCCGGCCACACCGTTGGCCGTCCGTCGTGTGGCAGCCCGGGGAGTCCTGCTGACAGACCGGCTGCGACGACAGAGGTGGGGGGCGGAGCCGTCGGGCCGCCCTGGGTGGGTGCGATCGCCGGGCGGTCCCAGGCGCGCTCGGCAGGTGAAGCGAGACCGGTCCGATCACCTGCGACGCCCCTGGTTCTGTCGGCCCGCTCCTGCCGGTACGACGGCCACCGCGGCGAGCGGCGGCAGGAGTAGAGTGGAGACACCGAGGGCATTTCGCACACCGGCTTCCACGCCGGGTCGTTCTCGGCGAGAGATGAAACCCGGGCCGTAACCCCAGGGGCGGCCCGGAGACGGGTCCGCATCATGACCGCGACCTTCGAAGCAACCCTGCCGCGGCCCGCACCCGTCGCAGCCCCTCCCGCCCGGCTCGTACTGAAGACGGACGGCCCCTCCCGTGGACTCCTGGACGGCGCCTGGTGGCCGCGCTCGCGCGACCTGCTGCGCGAACTACCCGCACTGACCGACGCGCTGGACCCCGTCTGGGGCCGCATCACCCGTATCGCCGTCAACCCCGAGCACTGGCCGGTCATCCCGCGCAAGGTGCCCGTCAACGGCCATGTCGTGAAGGTCGGCTGGTTCACGCCGGAGATCGACCCGCACAAACTGCTGCTGCTCTCCTACGGCACCGGACGCTGGGATCTGCTCGTCATCCCACCCGAGACCGGGGCGCGGTCGGCGGCCCGCCTGCTGGCGGCCGCATCCGACTACGACGGCCCGCCGCTGACCGCGAGCGCACTCATCGCCGCGGACCGAGCCGGGCGCGCAGTCTCCACGGCCGACCGACCACTCGATCCGGACGAGGCTTGGGAGTACGAGGGCGGTACCTGCGTGACGTCCGCAGCGGTACCGGCAAAGGCCGGTGACGTCAGCCGCCTGATCATCGGCATGTGAGGACGACCGTCATGCATGCCTTCTTCACGCCCGTCGGCCGCTGCACGTGAACGCCGAAGAGAGCGACGGGGGCCGTAGCCGCTACCCGCTGGACGCTCCGAGGAGCTTTCACGTTCGTCGACGCCCCGCCACGGGTGTCGACGAACAAGGCGCCACCATGCCGGCCCATTTCCGGGGCATCATCGCCCGGCACATTGTGAGGGTCGGCATCTCGAAGGTGACTTCTGGAGCCGGCTCCCAGCCCCGTCTGCCGACGAGCGCGCAGGAGCGTGTGGTCAGAGCCAGTCCCAGTGCTTGAAAGCGAAGTACAGCGTCAGAGAGACACCGACGATGACGGCGCTGGAGACGATGAATCCCGACTGGTGTGCGAAGCCGGGATAGGGAAGGTTCTGTCCGTAGAAGCCGGTGATCGCCGTGGGCACGGCGATGATCGCGGCCCAGCTCGTCACCTTCTTCATGATCAGGTTCATCCGGTTCGCCTGCACCGACAGGTTGGTCTCCATCACCGAGGCCACCATGTCGCGCAGCGACTCAGTCCACTCGCCGGCACGCAGCACGTGGTCGTACACATCTCGGTAGTAAGGCAGCAAGAGACCGTCGACGACGTCGAGGTCGGGGCGCATGAGGGCGTTGACGACCTCCCGCATGGGCAGGACCACGCGACGGAGCCGGACCAGTGATTTCCGCAGGGCGTAGGACTGGCGCTGTACGGTCTGGATCTGCCGGCCGCCTTCGGCGAAGAGCAGAGCGTCCAGTTCCTCGATACGTTCGTCGAGCTGCCGTACCGCGGCGAAGTGCCCGTCGACGACATGGTCGAGCAGGCCGTGGAGCAGAAAGGCGACCCCGTGTGCCGCCAGAGCCGGGGTACGGTCCCAGCGGGCGACCAGCTCGTCGAGGGCGAACGCGGCGTCCTTGCGGACGGTGATCAGCGCCTGTGGCGTGAGGATGACCGCGAGCTCGCTCATCGTCAGTCCTGCGCCATCCGGGTCGACGGCGACCGCGTAGACACTGAGGAAGTGATGGGTGCGGTAGTTGTCGAGTTTCGCCCGTTGTCCCTCGTGCAGCGCGTCCTCGAGAGCCAGCTCGTGGAGGCCGAGTTCCTCGCCGACCGCCGTGAACTCGGCGCGGTCCGGGCGGTACAGGTCCAACCACACGGTCGAAGACCGGTCCGCCAGATGCTGGGAGATGTCCCGGACCGGGAAGTCCTCCTCGACCAGGGAACCGTCGCGGTACAGCCGAGTACGGGCCATGTCGCGGACCCTAACGGCACCGGCGGAACTTCAGGGGACAACACTACCGGGCATCCACTCCGACGGGCGGCGCCTCGATCGCGTTGAACTCGGGGGGCCGCCCGGCAAGGACAGCCCTGCCGGCGCCCGGACCTGGCAGAGGTCATTCCTCGGGCTCGTGACGTGTCTCGCCGGTCCGAGGGTCCTCCATGGGGATCGGGTGTGCCTGATGGGTGCCGGTGGCGATGAGGATCTGTGCGGCATCGGTGACGTTGTCGGCTCGGACAGCCCTGGCCATCGCGGCAAGGGCGGCGTCGGGTGTCGCGTGCGGCGGGACCACGAGAAGGGAGAAGTGGTCCCCGTCGCCCCGAGTGATCAGGACGGTGTCATCACCGACCGGGAAGGAGTCGATATGGACGACCTGGTCGTCGATGACCAGGCGCGTGGGAAGTTCATCCCAGGCGGTGGCGTCCAGGCCGACACGCGTGATGGGGCCGAGGTGCCCGGTCAGCACGTGGATGAGGCCGGGCAACTCCGCGCCGATGTCGCGGGAACGCGGCCACCACGCGCCGTCGAGATTGCCTTCCCGGGATTGTGTCGTCCGCAGCCGCAGAAGTACCGTCCCCGGTTTCGCGGCCCGGTGGATCGCGTCCGGCAGAAGCCCGGGGGCGCGAGGGGTGTCGGATTCTTTCATGGCGTGTCCGCCTGTCTGCGGGCTTCGGTGTCACCGCCGAACGCGGGACCTCCTCCTCTCAGCGTAAGTCGTGCGCGGCCGCACCGGCTGCGTTCGCCGGTGGTACCGGACTCGCTGCCTCTCGGTAAAGCTCCTGCTCACGTGCACGTTCCGGGGCCTCGGAACGGCGTAGAGTGAAAGGACCGGGAGTACTTCGCACACCAGGCCGCCGTGTCGGTGTCGTTCCCGGCGAGCGACAACACCGGCCTCCGAGAGGGGCCCGGGGACAGGTCCGTGTCATGACCGCGACCATCGAACCCACGATCATCAAAGAGCGCCTGCCTTCGGCGTCGGCCCGGCTGTCCCTGACCCCGGCCGGCCCGGTTCCAGGTCTCCTGGACGGTGCCTGGTGGCCCCGCTCCCGTGATCTCCTCCGGGAGATCCCCACTCTGACAGACGCACTGGACGCCTGCTGGGGCCGGATCACGCACATCACCGTGAACCCGACCCACTGGCCCGTCATCCCGCGCAAGGTCCCCGTCACGGGCCACACGGTGCATGTCGGCTGGTTCGCCGCCGAGCAGGACCCGAACAAAGTGATCCTCCTCTCCTACACGGTGGGCCGCCTGGACCTGCTGGTGATCCCTCCGGAGACGGAGCCGGCCGCCGCCGCCCGGCTGATGTCAGCGGCAACCGTTTCGAGAGGTATCCGCACCGCCAGCGGTCTGATGGCCGACGAGGCCCTCAGCCACGACGCAACAGATGTTCAAAGCCGGGAAGCGGTATGGGAGACCGACGGCGGAGCCGCGATCGGGATCTCGGGATCCGCCCCGAGGAGGTGAGGAGGTGGAGACCGTCGTCACCGTCGCCGTGATCATTTTCGTGATCATCGCGGGAATATTCCTGATTCACCGGCTCAACGCACAGCATGACGAAAGGATCGGGGCGTTCCGTTACAGCGAAGCTCTACCGGGAATCGGTCGGCGGACCCGTAAGAGCCCACCTGGCACCGTGCCGAAGGGCCCTCCTGCCGACGCCGCACGCCATGAGCATCAAGAGGGCAGCCGCTGATGACGCAGACCTGCTTCGAGCCAAGGGGGGGTGCGGGGCAACGGCCGTCACACCCACCGGCACGTCGCCCGTGATCCACGTCGTCCTGAACGAGCAAGGGCTCACATCGAGGTCACTTGAACTGCCGTCGGCCGGGCACGCGGAGGTTCGTATCGTCGCCGCCGACCCGGAGGCGGCTCGCCATGTCGCGGGGATTCTCCGCCGTTGTTTCGGCGCCACGGAAGCGCGCAGCTACCCCGCAGGCCCCGACGGCGGGATCCAGCTCATGGAGACCGAGGAGAGGGACTGCGACTGACGCTGCCCAGGCCACCCTCAGGGCTGCGGCCGGCCGCATGACGGCCATGTCCCGCCATATGACGAAATGGGATCCTGGGCATAGGCTGGTGAGTGGGCCGGCGCACTCTCACGTGCAACGACCCGGAAGGGCGGCCCCGGTGTGTATACGCCGGGGCCGTTGCGTCACCGGCACATGCCACGGGGAGAAGGTGGTGATCCACTCGGCCGATCTCCGCGAGTGACGCAGCTGCGACGTCGTCGACCCGCAGGGCCGAGAGATGAGTCCGCCGTCCACCTGGACGGCGGACCACGTCTTGCCCGCCGCTGACGCCCGGAGGCTGACGCGGTGCTGCTTCTTCTGCTGTTCATCGTGACGGTCGCGCTCGGTGTCATAGGGGCGCTCGCCAGGGGTCGAGAACGGCGTGCCGGAGCACATCAAGACCGCGGCGAACACCACACACCAGGCCCGTCCCCGAACACAGAAACCCCCGCCGGACCAGGTCGGCGGGGGCTCCTCACCTCTCCTGCTATCACCCGCGTATCACCAACAGCGTCGACGCATCTGGGGCACAAGGACCTGAACTGCAAAAACGCTCCTGCCCTAGACCGGCTGGACCCCACAGGACGGCTACTACACGTGTCTCGAAAACGCACGCAGCCGGGGAAGTCGGCGGCCCATGTGATCCTGTTCGCAGCAAACCCTGCGGCCTCGGACGTGGGTCTCGCCCGTTCGGCCGTCCCCGAACCGGGAGGCAGCCGCCCTCTGACGGCGTCGTGCGGCGACTAGGGTGACTCCCCGGACACCGCGCAGGCGGTACGGGGGCGGGGGGAACGCCGTGGGATCCACCGAACTGCTCATCACTCTGGACCGGGCGAGCGGTACGACGTTGCAGCAGCAGGTGTGCGATCAGGTCACCGCGCTCGTGCGCGCGGGCAAACTGCGCCCCGGCGACGCGCTGCCCGCCTCGCGCGAGCTGGCCCAGCAACTGGGCGTCTCGCGGACGGTGATCATCCGGGCCTACGAGCTGCTGCGGGCGCAGGGAGTCCTGACCGCGCGACGTGGCTCGGGCACCCGGGTCGCTGAGCTTCCGGCCACCGGTTCGGCGGGCGCGTCCGGCGAGGCGCCCCGGACGAGGGCCGTACCGCCGGTGCCCACGCCGCCCCGGCCCACCGACGACGGCAATCCGCTGTGGCAGCCGTGGGAGCCACCGCCCGTGCTGCGGCGTCCCGGCAACGTCCTCGACTTCCGGCACGGTACGCCCGCACTCGCCGCGTTCCCCGTCGCCCGCTGGCGGCAGTCGATGCACGAGGCGTACGGGCGGGCCGACGCCGCCGCGCTGGGGTACGGGCCGGCCGAGGGTTCGGCGGCCCTGCGCGCGGAGATCGCCACGCTGGTGCGGCAGAGCCGGGCCATCGACGCCGGTCCGGAGCACATCATGGTGACCGGTGGCGCGACCCAGGCGCTGGACGTCCTGGTGCGGATGCTGGTCGGGCCGGGCGACGTGGTGGTCATCGAGGACCCCAGCCATACCGTGCTGCGGCAGGTCTTCGGGTGTTCCGACGCGGCCGTGGTGCCGGTTCCCGTCGACGAGGAGGGTCTGCGGGTCGCGGACATCGACGAGCGGGTGCGGGCCCACGGACACGACCCGGAGCAGGTGAAGCTGGTGTACGTGACGCCGTCGCACCAGTTCCCCACCGGCTTCATCATGTCGCAGACCCGCCGCCGTGCCCTGATCGCCTGGGCGCACGAACGCGGTGCGACGGTCCTGGAGGACGACTACCACAACGAGTTCACCTTCACCGCGGAGCGGCTGCCCGCGCTCGCCGCCGAGAGGCACCGCGACACCGTCGTCTACGTCGGCAGCTTCAGCAAGACCCTGTTCCCGGCGCTGCGCATCGGTTACGCGGTGCTGCCGCCGCACCTCGTACAGCCGTTCCTCGGGATCAAGTGGATCACCGACCGGCTCACCCCGACCGTGTCCCAGGAGGCGCTGGCCGACTTCATCGCGACGGGTGCGTACGCCCGGCACATCAGCCGGATGACGCGGCTGTACCGGCAGCGCAGAAGGCGGCTGCTGGAGGCGCTCTACGAGCATCTCGGCGCCGAGGTGCGCATCTCCGGAGAGGCGGCGGGGCTGCATGTACTGACCAGCTTCACCGGGGCGCGCGGCGTACCGGAGGAGGAGATCGTGCGGCGGGCGGCCGGACGCGGGGTCCGGGTGTATCCCGCGTCCGGCTACTTCGTCCTGGACCCGCCTGCCGAGCCGACGTTCCTGGTGGGCTACGCCGCGCTGCCCACCGCCCGCATCACCGAGGGCGTCGCCCTGCTGGCCACCGCGGTGCGCGAGGCGCGGGGGCGGAGCTGAGCCGCACGGGCGGTGCGGCGGCGTCCGGTGCCGCCTCGGGCTCCGTGAAGCGGGGCCGGCGGAAGCGGTCGCGCTGCGCGTACGGCACCGTGCAGTCGAAGTGCGCCTTCGCGGTGCGCCCGTCGGCGGAG
Organism: Streptomyces sp. 1222.5; assembly: GCF_900105245.1. Taxonomy (NCBI): domain Bacteria; kingdom Bacillati; phylum Actinomycetota; class Actinomycetes; order Kitasatosporales; family Streptomycetaceae; genus Streptomyces; species Streptomyces sp. 1222.5. Next base: position 2,060,912 of record NZ_FNSZ01000001.1, read on the forward strand.
AGGGCGTCCGAGTAGGCGGTGGACTGCGTCGGGTCGAGCGGGAAGCCCTCGCGGTCGGGCAGGACGGTCAGGTCCCGGTCCGCCTGCAGCCGGGTGACCATCGCCCACCACAGGTCCGCGTCCGATTCGAGGTCGACGTCCGCGTCCACCGAGACGACCAGCTTGGCCATCCGGAACGTCTCCAGGACCGACTCGCCGGACTCGCGGACCAGCCGGTCGTCCGCGGAGGACCGCTTGGCCCGCCACTGGATCACCACCATGAGCTGGCCGCCACCCGCCGTATGGCAGTGCACCGCCCGGACCGGCGCTCCCAGGCGGCGCAGCCGGTCGAGGACCGCGGCCTCCATGCCGAAGCCGAGCAGCACCGACTGCTCGTGGCCGGGGCCCGAGACGGTCTGCAGGATCGCCCCGTCGCGTGCGGTGATCCCGGTGACGCGTACCGTGGGCAGCGCCGGGTGGGCGCGCCCCTGGTAGCCGAGGAACTCGGGGGTGGCGGACGGGCCGTGCGGGTTCTCCGGGGCCAGGTCGGCGAGGAGTTCGCCCTCGATGACGTACTCGGCGTGGGCGACGTACTCCGCGTCGACGGTCAGGCACCCGGCGAGTTCGACCGGCGCGCCGCCGAGGGCTCCCGCCACCGCCAGCTCGTCCACGCCCTCCGGCACCAGGGGCGCCGGGCAGCAGGACGCGAGCAGCAGGGCGGGTCCGAGGCCCAGGTGGATGGCGACGGGCAGATTCCCGCCCCGGCGGCGGGCCGCCTGGTGGGCCGCCTCCAGGTGCCGGCCGGGCACCATCCAGATGGTGAGCCGGTCGGGGCTCTGCACGCACATCCGGTGGATGGACAGATTGCGTACACCGGTGTCCGGGTCGGTGGCCAGGACCGCGCCGAGCGTCAGGTACGGACCCGCGTCCTCGTCGGTGAGGACGGGGATCGGCAGCGCCGTCAGATCGGGGGCGAGCAGGTCGCGGGCCCCCGCCCGGCCGGCCGGCAGGCGTGTCGGAGCCACCGGGGAGGCCGCGGCGTCCAGCAGCCGGTGGGCCATCTCGCCGGGGGCGAGCCCGAGCAGTCCCGCGGCGCGCCGACGGCTGCCGTACAGGCCGATGAGCACGGAGCGGGCCGCGCCGCCGCCGCTGGGTGACACCCGCTCGAACAGCACGGCTGGGCCGGGGCCGGTGGGCGGCGGGGCGGGCGTACCGGCCCACTTCGCGTAGCGGGCGCCGACCCCGAAGCGGGCCGGGACCTCCTCCCGGACCCGCACCAGCTCGCCGGGCAGCGGGTCCAGCCCGGCGAGCGCGGTGCGCAGATCGGCGAGTCCGCGGCGGGTCATGCCGCCCCGTTCACGGCCGCCGAGGCGGCCGGCACCGGGGCGGTGGGTGTTCCGGCGGCGGCCCGGCGTTCGGCGAGCCGCCGCAGTTGCAGGTTCGTCAGCTCATCGATGAGCGTGCGGTACACGGCCTCCGCGATGCCGGGCGGCATGCCCTGCGCGTCGGCCAGACCGCGCACCTCGGCGATCACCTGCTCCACCCGCCGGGGTGAGCGGACCGTCTGTTCGTCCTGCTTGAACTCGGTCAGCTCGCGGACGACGGCGGTGCGTTCGGCGAGCAGGGCGACGATCTGCCGGTCGAGTGCGTCGATCGAGACGCGCAGTTCCTCGATCCTGTCGTGGCCGTTCACGGCGCCGGCACCTCGTCGATGACGTAGACGACGGTGGACTCGCTCTCGGAGCCCTGCGAGCGGTGCCGTTCGTCGCCGGGGATGACGAAGCCCATGCCGGGCCGGCAGGGCACCGAGCGGTTGTCGAAGTGGATGGTGAACTCGCCCCGCAGGACGTAGCCCTGATGGCCCGTCTCGCACCAGTTGAGCTCGTTGAAGCCCGCGGGGAGCTCCAGCAGGCGCACCCGGTACCCGCCGGTGTACGCGATCTTCACTCGGCCGTCGGCGCCGGGCTTGTGCCACTTCTCCCACGGGATGCTGTCGAAGTCGATGCCGACGAGGGCGGGGGTGACGGTGGGCATGGTGTGGCTGCTCCTGTTCGTGCGGTGGGTGGGTGATGAGGGAGTGCGGGTCGGCGCAGGGCCGTCATGCGGGGTGCTGGGCGGCACTGTCGACCAGCTGGGGCCGGCGGAGTACGACGCGTTCGTTCCGGTCGTCCAGCGGCAGCACGGGCTCACCGGTCTCCGCCTCGTGGCGGCGCAGCAGCTGGACCATGTCCACCATCCGGTGGGCCATGCGCTCCAGGGCGTCCACGCCTTCGGGGTCGTTGAGGCCCGGCTCCTGCCCGGTGTTGCGCAGCAGGGCCGGGAACCCGCTGCCCACCAGGATCATCCGGTTGAGCAGCAGATTGTCGACCAGCTGGTGGTGGACGGAGGCGTCGCTGTAGCGGCGGGCCGTGACGATGATGCCGCCGACCTTGTTGGCGAGCGGCCGCTCGAAGCGCAGGAAGCCGACGCCCGCCCGCTCGATGAAGATCTGCATGAGGTGGGCGAGGCCGAAGCCGTGCACGGGCGCGGCGTAGACGATGCCGTCGGCCTGCCGCATCCGGTCGATGATGGCGGGCATGTCGTCGCGCACCGCGCACCGGCTGGTGCGGTTGTTGCAGTCGCCGCACGGGCTGCACGGCGAGATGCGGTGCTCGCGCAGGTACAGGGTCTGGAACTGCGCGCCCCGCTCGCGCACCAGTTCCCCTGTGTACTGGAGTGCCAGGTCGGTGTTGCCGCCCGCCCGTTCCGATCCCGAGATGCCGAGGATGACGGGACCGTCCCCCCGTATGTCCGGCGGTGTTCCCTGTGCTGTGAGCATGTTCTCCCCCTGTGGTGATCGCAGGGCGGAGCGGGGCTCCCTCCGCCCCGCTCCGCCTTCGGTTCTCGCGTCAGTCGGTCAGCTTGCCGCCGAAGTAGTCGATGTAGGCCTGCATGTCGAAGTGGCCGTGGCCGGAGAGGGAGAACAGGATGGTCTTCGCCTCGCCGGACTCCTTGCAGGCGAGCGCCTCGTCGATGGCGGCGCGCACCGCGTGCGTGGACTCCGGGGCGGGCACGATGCCCTCGTTGCGGGCGAAGGTGACGCCCGCCTCGAAGCACGCGGTCTGCGGCACCGCGCGCGCCTCCAGGTAGTCCAGCTCCTTGAGCTGGCTGATGATCGGGGACATGCCGTGGTAGCGCAGGCCGCCCGCGTGGATGCTCGGCGGCACGAAGTCGTGGCCGAGGGTGTGCATCTTGGTCAGCGGGGTCATGCCGGCGGTGTCGCCGAAGTCGTAGTCGAAACGCCCCTGGGTCATGGTCGGGCAGGACGCGGGCTCGACCGCGACGGCCCGCACGGACCGCCCGCCGCGCAGCTGCTCCCCGATGAACGGCAGCGCCAGGCCGCCGAAGTTGGAGCCGCCACCCGCCGCGCCGATCACGATGTCCGGGTAGTCCTCGGCCAGCTCCATCTGCAGCTGCGCCTCCTTGCCGATGATCGTCTGGTGCATCAGCACGTGGTTGAGCACCGAGCCGAGCGCGTATTTCGCGGTGCCGCCGCTGGTCACCGCGGCTTCCACCGCCTCCGAGATGGCGAGGCCCAGGCTGCCCGGCGAGTCCGGGTCGTCGGCGAGCGCGTCCCGGCCGGCCTGGGTCAGCTCGCTGGGGCTGGCGGTGACGGTGGCGCCGTAGGTCTCCATCAGGCCGCGGCGGTAGGGCTTCTGCTGGTAGCTGACCTTGACCATGTAGACCTCGCAGACGAGGCCGAAGTACTGGCAGGCGAGGGACAGGGAGCTGCCCCACTGCCCGGCGCCGGTCTCCGTGGTCAGGCGGCCCACGCCGGCCCGCTTGTTGTAATAGGCCTGCGGGACGGCCGTGTTGGGCTTGTGGCTGCCGGCCGGGCTGACGCCCTCGTTCTTGAAGTAGATCCGCGCCGGGGTGTCCAGGGCCTTCTCCAGCCGCCGCGCCCGCACCAGCGGGCTGGGGCGCCACTGCTTGTAGACGTCCAGCACGGCGCCGGGGATGTCGGTATCGCGCTCGGTGGAGAACTCCTGGGCTATGAGCTCGGCGGGGAACAGCGGCTCCAGGTCGTCCGGGGTGACCGGCTGCCGGGTGCCGGGGTGCAGCATCGGCTCCAGCGGCTTGGGCAGGTCCGCCACCACGTTGTACCAGGTGGTGGGGAGCTGGTCTTCGGACAGCAGGAACTTGGTCTGAGACATGAACACTTTCCTGTGATCGTCGGTGCGTCGGTACGAGAGGTCGGTGGTCCGGGTGGTCCTGGTGGCGGTCGGTCGGGGTGGGCGTCGTTCGGGTAGCGGGCAGTTCGGGTGGTCCGCGGGGGGGGCGGTCGGTCCGGCAAGGACGCCGGTCGCGGCACTAGGTGCCGACTGCGGCCGGGGCGGGCTCCGGCGGGCGGGCGGCAGCCGTGGGCCGGATCCGCAGCACGGCGTACGCGGCCATGCCGACGAGGGGCGCGGCGAGCAGGGTGAGGAAGACGGGCCGGTGACCCTGGGCGGTCCACAGGGCGCCGAGGCCCGCGGGCACCGCGAGCCGGGCCAGCCCCAGGACGAAGCCGTTCAGCGCCATGAAGCTGCCGACCCTGCGCTCGTCGACGTGGTCGGCGATGTACGTGGGCACGACCACCGAGGCGATGATCTCGCCGAGCGTCCAGATCACCGTGGACAGCAGGATCGCCGGCAGCGAGAAGCCTACGACGATGACGGTGAGGCCCGCGGCCCAGAGCGCTCCGCTGACGAGCAGCAGCGGCTTCGTGCCCCGGCCCTGCATGCGCTTCTCCATGGCGAGCCCGAGGCCGACCACGACGACGCTGTTGACGGTGTAGACGACGCCGACCAGTCCCGCCGAGTCGTGCAGGACCGTCGTGACGGCGAGCGGCAGCGCGTACTCGAGACCGATCAGCGGCACCACGTAGAAGAAGGACACCAGCACCAGGAGCAGGACGTGGCGGTGGCCGAGCGGACCCGAACGCGTTCTGTCCTTCCGGGCCTTGTCCCGGTCACGCCGCTCGGACGGCACCCACAGGGCGATCATCGCGGCGCACACGAGGCCGGCGATGATGTTGCCCGCGAACATGACGTGGTAGGAGTACGCCGCCGCGAGGCCTCCCAGCAGCGGGCCGATGCCCATGCCGAGGTTGTTGCCGATGTAGCTCACCGTGTAGGCGAAGGGTCGCTGATCGGGCTCGGTCAGGTCGGCCACCAGGGTGTTGGACGCCGGCCCGAACATGCCCATGCCGACCAGCGCGACGAACAGCAGTCCGGCGTACGTCCACGGCGGCCCGTCCAGCACGGCGAGGCCGAGATAGCCGCCGGCGTTCAGCAGCAGCGCGGTGAGCAGGGCCGTACGCCGGTCGCGCAGGGGCCCGCTCAGCAGGCTGCCCGCGAGCAGGCCGGTGCTGCCGACGGAGATCAGCAGGCCGGCCTCGCCGGGGCTGAGGTCCTTGCCGCGCACCAGGTAGACGGCGAGCAGCGGGAAGACGAACATGCCCGCGCGGTTGATGAAGGAGGCGAGGAACAGCACCCGCAGCGCGAGCGGGAGTGCCCGTAACCGGGTCAGCCACGTCATCGCTGCGCCTGCCCGCCCGCCGTCGCGGCGACGGACCCGGCCATGGCGCCGGTGCCCTCGCCGGGCTCCGTCTCCACGCGGAAGGCGTCCCGCACCGCCTTGAAGCGGGCCCGGATGTCCTCGAAGTCGGTGCCCTCGCAGACGTACCAGCCCAGGACGTCGTTGGAGGCGGTCGGCGGCGCCAGGACGTCGTCGACCTGCTTCCACACGTCGGCGTCCAGGACCCCGTCCAGCGCCACGAGTTCGGCCGGGGTGGTGATGGCGGTGATGTGGCCGTACCGGTCGGAGGTGAGGTACTCGGTGCCGATCTCGGGGCCCGGCCGGGCCTCGGTGCGGTGTGCCGGGTCGAGCTCCAGCCGGCACCACTCCCCCGCGAGATTGATCCCGCGCCCGGCCTCGATCGCCGGGACGATGGAGCCGCCGCCGGCCCGCGCCCCCGCCTCCCCGAACACCACGTCGCCGTCGTCCAGCAGGAAGAACTCGGCGTGCACCACACCGGTGTCGAGGCCGAAGCCGCGCAGCACCACCGTGTTGAGGTCCAGGATGCGCTGCTCCCCCGCCGACAGGTCGTACTTGCGGGAGATGGTGCCGCCGGGCTCGTTGCGGTACTCCAGGACGGAGTAGGTGTAACGGGAGAGCTGCGCGAAGACCGCTTCACCGTCCTTGAAGAGCGAGTCGACGTGGTACTCCGTGCCGCGGATGAACTCCTCGACCCGGTACTCGTGCCGGTCGTCGCCCATCTCCTGCCAGACGTCCCGCAGTTCGGCGGGGCCGTCCACCCGGTAGGTGCGGCCGCAGGCCCAGCCCGCGTACGGCTTGACGACGATCGGGTAGCCCACCTCCTCGGCGAACTCCGTGATCGCGCCGATGGTGTCCGGGCGGCAGGACCTGGCGACCCGCACGCCCAGTTCCTCGGCCCGGCGGTGCATCACGTTCTTGTCGCGGAAGTTGAGCGCCTGGTCCGGGGTGAGGCCGGGGATGCCGTGGTCGCGCCGGGCGCGGCTGGCGGGCAGCACATCGCCCTCGAACAGCGGGAAGACGCGCTCGACACGGTGCCGGGCGACGATCCCGTCGACGGCGGCCCGTACGGCCGCCGTGTCGTCCAGGTCGGCGTGGTACTGCGCCAGGCCCTCGGCCTCGGGCGCCTGCCACCCGGTGGGCAGCAGCACCACGGTGGCCACACCGAGGTCGCCGGCGGCGGCCACGATGCTGCGGAACTGGGCGGTGTAGCGCCCGGCGGCGGGCCGGTAGATCACCAGGATCGAACGGTTCATGTCCTGCTCCTCATCCATGAGTGGGGCCCGGTTCAGCGGACCGGCGCGGCCGACGGCGTGCCGAACAGCTCCACCCGGGAGGTGGCGCCGTCGAGGATCCGCGGCGGGTGCGGGGCGGCACCGAGGCCGGTGAGCGCCTCCGTGAGCTGTCCGAGCGTCCGCTCCACCTCGGCCCGGCCGCCCTCGTGCACCGATTCGACGGTGAGCAGGAGCCGGCGCCGTCCGAGGCCGGACTTGACCAGGTCGCCCTGGCGCCAGTTCCAGCGGCGCGAGTGGGCGCGGCCCTGGTCGTCGGCGTAGACGACCTCGCCGGGCTCGGGGTGCTCGGGGGCGTCGGGTGTGCCGAGCGGCAGGTAGACCTCGCTGCCGCCGGCGGGCCGCACGACGAGCTCGGACTCGATGCCGCCCACGTCGCAGGAGGCCACGGGCAGCCGGCTCTCCAGGGACACCGCGTTGCACAGGTCCACCAGCGAGTTGATGCGCGGCAGCCGGTCCCCCTTGGCGACCCTGCGCAGGACCGACTCGGCGGCGCAGGGGAACCGGTTGGGGTTCACGTCCATCTCCCGGTAGGCGTCCCGCCAGGCCGAGATGGAGGGCAGGGCGGAGACGTCGGCCTTGGAAAGCCCGGCGCTGTGCAGGGCGTCCTCGGCGGCGGTGAGCCGGTCCGTCACCTGGGGGGCGTCCGCGACGACGCCGACGTCCGGTACGGCGATCAGGCCGAGGACGTAGCCGGGCACGCGCTCCCGGACGCGCGCGTCGACGCCGACGCCGAGGGAGCGGGTGTCCGAGTCGGGGCGGGGGCTTTCCATGGGTGTGTGGTCCTTCGTTTCCGGGCTTCGGCCGCCCGTGTCGAGCGCGGGCGGTTTCCTTGTTGACGGGTCGACAGTAGGGAGCGGACGGGGTCGCGGCGGTGGCCAATTACGGGGCGATGCGTGAGGCCACTTGCCGGGTGCGGCGGGTCCGGCGGGCCGGACGCGGAGGTTCCGCCGCGCCCGGCCCGGCGCGTGGAGTGCGCCGCGCCGGATGTCAGCCCGCGTCGCCCGCGGGTGCGGGGGCCGGCTCCCTGTCGGTGCGGGGTCCTTCGGTCCGCAGCCGCGCTCCGAGCACGGCGGTCAGCAGGCCGACCGCCGCGAGAGCGGCCCCGAGCAGGCCGAGCCGGTCGACCGCGTCGGCCCCGCCGTGCGCCAGGACCCGGCCGCCGATGAAGCCGCCGAGCGAGATGCCGAGGAACGTGGCCGAGGAGTTCAGGGAGAGCAGGAGCGGCCCGGACTCGGGTGCGATCGCGAACAGCCGGTGCTGCTGCGGCGGTTGGGTGGCCATCGCCGTCACGCCCCAGGCCGCCATGCCCACGCTCGCGCCGGCCGGCGTGTCCCGGGTCAGGGGCAGTGTCACCAGGACGGTGGCGAGACCGGCGACCGACGCCAGCAGGACCGGCGTCGGCCCCCAGCGGTCGGTGGCCCGCCCGCCGACCACGGTGCCGCACACCGCGAACACGCCGAAGTCCAGCAGCAGCACGGCGAGCTTGGTGCCGTCGCCGTCGGTCGCCGGGGCGAGGACCGCGCCGATGTACGTCAGCGCGAGGTAGCCGCCCGTCAGGAAGGCGAGCGTGGTGAGCGCCGTGACCAGCACCCGCGGATCGCGCGCCGGGGCGAGCCGGGCCACGAGTCCGGGCGCGGCGGGCAGCCGCACCGGGGGCAGTCCGACGGCGACGGCGACCGCGCACACCGCGCCGAGTCCGGCCAGCAGCCAGAACGTGACGGACCAGTGCAGGTCGGCGGCCAACCAGGTGCCGAACGGCACACCCGCGAAAGTCGCCGCCGACAGCCCGCCCAGTACCACCGCCATGGCGCGTCCTCGGCGTTCCGGGGCGGCCAGGGCGGCGGCCGACGCGGAGGCGGCCGGGACGTAGAGGGCGGCCCCGGCCGCGGTCACGACCCGCGCCGCGAGGAGCGCGCCGAGCCCCGTCGAGAGGGCGGAGGCGACGTTCCCGATGGCGAACACGGTCAGGGAGACGACGAGGACGGAGCGGCGCTCCAGGCGTCCGGTGAGCGCTCCGAGCACGGGGGCGAGAACGGCGTAGGTGAGCGCGAAGAGGGTGCTCACCCAGCCGGCGTCGGCCAGGCTCGTTCCGAGGCCGCGGGCGACTTCGGGCAGCACTCCCGCCACCACGAAGGTGTCGGTGCCGATGGCGAACGCGCCGACGGCGAGCAGCGGCGTGACGGGGAGGCGGGCTCGGGTTCCGGTCATCGCACGGCTCCCGCGGGGGCCGGGGCGCCGCCGGGCTCGGCGTGCCGCTGTGGGCCGGTCCGGAAGGGCTCGGGGCTGCCGGCGACGGGGGTGCCCCCCAGGAGGACCAGTTCGATGCCTCCCGGCCGGCTCAGGACGGAGATGTCCCGGGCGGGGTCGCCGTTCGTCACGACGAGGTCGGCGAGGCGTCCGGCCTGCACCGTGCCCGCGTCGTCGCCGCGTCCCGCGAGCCGGGCCCCGTTGGCGGTCGCCCAGGTGAGCACGGTCGGTGCGGGGATGCCCGCCATCTCGACGTACAGTTCGAGCTCCTTGGCATAGGTGCCGTGCGGGGTCCAGGCGAAGCCGAAGTCGTCGCCCGCCACCACCGGGATGCCGAGCTCGACCATGATCGGCAGGATGCGCAGGGTGTTGGCGACCTCGGCCTCGAACTCCAGCGTCTCCAGGTATTCGGTGGTCTTGCCGTGCCGGGTTCCGGTGGTGAGCAGCATGTGTGGCTGGTAGAGGCTCGGTACGACGAAGATGCCGCGCGCGGCGATGGCGTGCAGGGCCTCGTCGTCGGCGTAGGTGGCGTGGTCGATGACGTCGACCCCGGCCGCGATGGCGTTGCGGATGCCGTCGAGCCCTCGGGAGTGGGCGCGGATCAGGGCACCATGCTCGTGCGCGGTGCGCGCCGCGATCTTCAGTTCCTCGGGGGTGAAGAGGAGTTCGTGGGAGCGCCCGTTGGGGAAGGTGTCGTCGCCCGAGGAGAAGACCTTGACGATCTCCGCGCCTTGCGCGATCTCCGTGGCGACGTACTCCGCCATCTCCTCCGGGGTCTCCGCCAGCCGCATCAGATCGGTCGGGATGCGCTTCTTGACCTCGGGGTTTCGGCGCTCGGGCGGTCCGGACACCATCAGGTCCCGGCTGCACGGCGTGATGCGGGGGCCGCGCAGCTCGCCCCGGTCGACGGCGCGGCGCAGTGCCATGTCGATGCCGGAGACCGAGCCGGCGCCCACGAAGGCGGTGTAGCCGAGGGCCGGCAGGTTCTCGGCGTTGCGCGCGGCGGCGAGGGTGAGGTCGGGGACGGAGTACTTGAACAGCATCTCGCGTCCGTCGAGGACGTTCAGGTAGGCGATGTGGGTGTGCCCGAGGGTCATGCCGGGCATCACGGTCCGCCCGTCGAGGTCGAGCACGTCGATGCCGGGGGCGTTCAGCGGGGCGAGCCCCTCGGGCAGCACGGCCTCGATGCGGTCGCCGTCGATCAGCACGCTGTGCCGTGGCAGTGAGGCCCGGCCCAGGCCCTCCTGGACCGTGGCGCGGTGGAGCAGGGTCTTGCGTGACACGTCGTCTCTCTCCTGGTCTCAGGGTTGCCGGCCGGCGGTGCGTGGCCGGTCCGGCGGGTCGTCCGTCCCGGGCTCCTCCGTGTGGTCGAAGAGGGTCCAGAGGATCTCCGCGCCGGGGCGGGTCGCCATCCAGCGCAGTCCGTACGCCGTGACTCCCGGGGCGTTCGTCACGGCGAGCTGGGCGCCGCCGCGCGCGACGATCTGGGCGGCGTGCTGGGTGGAGGAGGCGTCCACCCAGTCGACGTCCCGGCCGCGCAGCGCGGGCGGCACGACCTCGGCGTAGATCCGCCGGACCTCCCACATCGCGGCGACGGACACCGGTCCGTCGCCCGTCGGAAGCCGGCTGTGCGCGGCCGCGGCGATGCCGTACTCCGGGGTGGCGCGCGGGAAGAACGCGCGCAGCCGCAGGTCCCGGTGCCAGTGGAAGCGGGTGAGGCCCGCGTAGGCGCTCGGTACCAGGGCGAAGTCGAGCTTGCGCAGCAGGAGTCCGTCCAGCACGTCGTCGAAGGTGTCGTGCAGCTCCACGCGCAGGTTGTGCTCCGCCGCGAGGTAACGCGCGACGAGGTCGCTGGAGGTGCCTGCGGGGCCGAGGGTGCCGAGCACGGATCCGGGGCGGGCCGCCCACCGCTCGGACAGTTCGCTCCAGCGCGCGGCGTACTCGCTCGCCAGGGGGCGGGGCAGCGGGGCCACCCGGACGGTGCCGCCCGCCAGGTCAGGTCGTATAGCCACGGTTCGCCGCCATCCGCTGTGCCACCGAGGTCTCGTGGTCGGTCACGGTGCGCCGGTCCACCACGCGGGCGGCCTTCCAGCTCACGAACGCGCCGGTGCTGACGATCGGGTCGAGTCCGTCGCTGAGCTCGACGGCGACGGGCACCCCGAGGGCGTCCGCCGTCCGTGCACGTACCGCCTCGGCCAGGGCCTCGGGGTCGGCCACCAGGCCCGTGAGGAGCTCCAGTCGCACGGTGAGCCGGTCCTGCCCGGCGGCGTCCTGTTCGATGACCACCTGGTATCCGGCGGACCCGGTGACCCCGGTCAGTACGGCCGTCTCGATCTGGCCGGCCGTGAACCGGCGTCCACCGAGGTCGATGCGGTCCAGGGTGCGTCCGACGATCCGTACCAGGTCGCCGGGCATCTCGCAGTCGCAGTCGGACTCGGCCACGTCCACGACATCGCCCGTGCGGTAGCGGACCAGCGGCTTCACCCCGTCCGTCAGCATGGTGAGCGTCAGCTCGCCCGTGCCGCGCGGGCCGTGGGACTCGCCGGTCTCCGGGTCGACGACCTCGACGACGTAGTTGGTCTGGGACAGGTGCATCCGCTTGTTGCGGCAGGCCGTCGCGACGACGAAGGCTTCCTGGGAGCCGTAGAGGATGTTGTAGACGTCGGCGCCCCAGACCGCCTCCAGGTTGTGCGCGAGGGCGGGGGTGCACATCTCGCCGGTGACGAAGAGCAGCTTGACCGCGAAGTCCCGCCGCAGGTCGTAGCCGTAGTGCTCGGCGGCCTTCGCCAGGGTGAGGGCGACGCCGGGCGTGCAGCAGACGACCTCCAGTTCGAGGTCCTTCATCAGCTGCAGAGCCTTCTGGAAGCCGATGACGGGCGAGTACGGCCAGATCTTGGCGTTCATGGAGCCGGTGTTGCGGGCGACGTCGCCGAGCGTGTCACCGAAGGAGTGCACCTCGGTCGGTCCCATCAAGCCGATGCGCGGCGGGTGTTCACCGAAGTGGTGCCGGAAGACCGAGCTCCAGGACTCGGTCACATGGGCGTTGCTGGCGACGATCTCGCGCCCGTCGCGGGGGCAGGGTGTGGCGCGTCCGGTCGTGCCGGTCGTCTCGTAGAAGAACAGGGCCTCGGCCAGCGGCCGGCTGAGGACGTCCAGCATCTCCTCGCGCAGGTCGGCCTTGGTGGTGAAGGGCAGCGCGGTGAGGTCGTCCGGGGTGACGGCGGACAGGTCGGCCCGCTTCAGGAGGCGTGCGTAGAACGGCGAGCGGGTGCTGACCTGTTCGAGGACGGCGGCCAGCTGGGTCCGGCGCCAGTCGTCGAGCTCGGCGGTGGTCAGGGTGCGGTTGTAGAAGGCGCGGTGGAGTTCGAGGTACCGCGCGGCGAACTCGGCCGCGGGTCCGTGCGTGGGAAGCCACATGGGCGTCGGGTTCCTTCGTACGTTCGTCGGTGCTGCCGTGCGCGGGCGCGTGGGGCAGCCTGGTGTGCCGTGTCCGCACGGCAGGGCGTGCGTGGGCGGCGGCTGTCAGGGGAGTGGATGCCGTCGCCCCCGGCGGGCAGGACGGCGCGTGGCGCTCCGTCGTCGGAGCACGGCCGTTGCCGCGGGCGGCGGTGGCCGCTTCGGCTCGGGCAGGAAGGCGACGACGCGGGGCGAAGACGCTCGGCGGTGCGTGCTGGTGCCGGAGCGCGGCCGCTTGCGAGGGTCGGTGGTTGTCGCTTCGGCGGTACGGCGGTGCGCGCTACCGCTGCGGTGGCGGCGACGGCAGTGCGTCGGTGGCCGCTCCGCAAGGGAGCCGCCCCGCAGGCACGGCGATCGCAGCTATCGCAGTGCGGCGGCGGTGGGCGTCTCGGCTCGGTCCAGGAAGTTGCGGAAGAGGCGCATCCCCTCCTGCGTCATGACGCTCTCCGGGTGGAACTGGACTCCTTCCACGTCCAGGGCCTCATGGCGTACGCCCATCACATGGCCGTCGTCCGTGGAGGTGGCCGTGACCACGAGCGGCGCGGCCGGTTCCCGGACCACCAGGGAGTGGTAGCGGGTGACGGTCAGCGGGAGCGGGGCACCGGCGAAGACGCCCTGTCCGTCGTGCTCGACGAGGCTGGTCTTGCCGTGCATGAGCCGGTCGGCGACGGCGATCCGCGCCCCGTAGGCGAGGCCGATGGCCTGGTGCCCCAGACACACCCCGAGCAGTGGGACCTGCCCGGCGAAGGCGTGCACCAGCTCGACGTGCCCCGAGTCGGCGGGATGCCCGGGCCCCGGCCCGAGGACGACCGCGTCGGGTGCCGAGGCCATCAGTTCCTCGGTCGGGCGGGTGCGTGAGCGCACCACCTCGGTGCGTGCGCCGAGGCTGAGCAGGTACTGGTCGATGATGTGGGTGAAGCTGTCGTACGCGTCCACGAGCAGGACCTTCATGCGAGCAGCTCCTCACCGGTCAGCGCCCAGTAGGCGGCGCTCATCTTGGCCAGCGTCTCGCGCCATTCGGCGACCGGCTCGGAGTCCGCGACCACCCCGGCCGACGCCTGGGTGCTGTAGCGGACGCCGTCGTGGACGACGGTGCGGATGCACAGCGCGAGGACCGCGAAGCCGCGCACGTCGACAAGGCCGAGCGCGCCGGCGTAAATGCCGCGGGGCTCGTCCTCCAGATCGTTGATGATCTCCATGGCCCGCAGTTTGGGCGCGCCGGTCATGGTGCCCGCGGGGAAGGTCGCACGGACCGACGCCCACACGTCGAGGCCGTCACGGACCCGGCCGGAGACCGTCGACACCAGGTGGTGGACGTAGGCGAAGGGTTCCACCTCCATCATCGTGTCGACGCACAGGGTGTCGGGCACGCACACCCGTCCGATGTCGTTGCGGCACAGGTCGACCAGCATGACGTGCTCGGCCTGTTCCTTGGCGCTCGCGCGCAGCTCGGCGACCCGGCGGGCGTCCTCGGCCGGATCGGCGGCCCGGGGCGTGGTACCCGCGATGGGCCGCATCGAGATGTCGCCGTCCTTCATGCGCACGAACAGCTCGGGGCTGGCCCCGATGACGGTGCGGCCCGCCCAGGGCACGAGGTACATGTAGGGGGACGGGTTGCGGTGGCTGAGTCGCCGGTAGACCTGTACAGGTGTCAGTTCACTCTCCACGTCGACGCGGTGGCCGATCTGGATCTGGTAGCTGTCGCCGACCCCGATGTGTTCCAGGCACCGCCGGGCTCGGGCGGTGAACGTCTCCTCGTCCACCGTGTCGCGCACCGAACGAGGGCGCGGCGCGTCGGGCACCGCCGGCCGTGTGTTTCCCCTCGACCGCGCACGGTCCACCGCTGCCCGCAGCTCGAGGGTGGTGTCGTCGAACTGCGGTCCGTGGGCGGCGAGATGGAGCACTCCGCCGTCGCGCAGGTCGTACCAGACGGTGTCCTGGAAGAGGGTCAGGGTGCAGCGCGGCAGATCGGATGCGGTGCGCTGGGCGGGCAGGTCCTCGATGGCCCACGCCGCCTCGTACGACAGGGTCGTGAGGAAGCCGAAGGCGAAGGTGCCGGTGGGTACGTCGGTGTCGAGGTCGAAGGCTCCCTGTGCCGCCCGCAGCACCCGCCACACGGTGTCCGGGCCGGCCAGGGGCCAGCTGTTCGTGTCACCGGCGTGCCCCGGGGGCCGGCCGGCGGCGGCCGAGACGGCGGCGGTGAGCGCCTCGCCGAGCTCGCCGGGGGCGACGAGGTCCACACGGTCGGCGTACACCCGCAGTTCGGCCAGGCGTCCGCAGCCGACGGCGGCGAAGTGGCGGTCCTGGTCGGGGCCGTCGAGGCTTTCGAAGAGAAAGACGTCGTCCTGCGACCGGACGGCGGACAATTCCTGGTAAAGATTGAGGGCATCGACGTAAGCAAGTGCGTCCGACGTCACCCGCACCGCAATTCTTCCCGTGCGTCCGTTCCCCTCGGGTGCGGATTCCCCCGTCGAATCGACCCCCGTGGCCGGGAACGGGTCCTGCTTGTCCGATGACCGCGGCGACGCCGCAGCCGATGCAACCGAAACCACTGACACAACGCTTGCCTTTCGATCTCAAGGACCGCAGGGGCGTCGAGGAGCCATTCCCCCGTACTGCGGGAGCGCCCCTTCTTCCGGGCGCGACACCGCACTTCGCACGCTCCGGCCCGCACGGGCCGGATCCCCCCTGCCGCATTCGGCCACCGGGTCCGAGGTGTCCGAATGTGCGTGCGAGGCCACTCCATCAAATGTTTGAATGCTCCGGCCATACCACTTCGACCCTTCGAGAGGAGACCACTTGTCGCGCCACATCGCGCTCATGGTGGAACGGGATTCCCGGATTCCGCTGGCCATGCAATTGCGGGAGTCCCTCCGAAACTTGGTTGAGAGTGGAACTTTAAAGCCCGGAACTCGCATTCCCTCGACCCGTCAGCTCGCCGTCGACATCGGGGTTTCCCGCAGCGTCGTGGTCGAGGCGTACGACCAGCTCGCGGCCGAGGGCTATCTGACGAGCCGACGCGGTTCCGGCACCTCCGTCGCCGAGCACACCGGCGGACAGGCAGCCGCCTCCGCCCTCGCGCCCCCCACCGAGGAAGCGGGCGCCGACGCCATGTGGGACCTGCGCACCGGCACGTCCAACACCATCGACTTCCCGCGCGCGGAGTGGCTCCGCTGTGCCACCGCCGTGATCAACGAGGCGGGTCACCAGGAGCTCGGCTACGCTCCGCTGGCCGGAGTCCTCCACGCCCGGCACGTCCTGACCGGCCATCTCGGCCGCGTGCGCGGGGTACGCAACCGGCCCGAGGACCTGATGATCACCTCCGGCTTCGCCCAGGGCCTGGCCCTGGTCTGCAGGGTCCTGCTCGATCGGGGGCACACCGCGCTGGCGGTCGAGGACCCGGGCCATCCGGGCGAGCGCGAGTTCATCGCCACGTCGGGACTGCGGCCCGTCGGCATCCCCGTCGACGAGGACGGAATCGATATCGAGCGCCTCGGGGCGAGCGGCGCGCGGGCCGTGCTGGTCACGCCCGCCAACCAGTTCCCCACCGGCGTACGCCTGAGCCGTGAGCGCCGCGCACAGCTCGTCGCCTGGGCGCGTGAGGTGAGCGGCTACGTCCTGGAGGACGACTTCGACAGCGGCCTGCTGGACACCGCCGACCGGCCGCCCGCCCTGCAGAGCCTCGCACCGGACCGCGTCGTCTACGCGGGCAGCGCCAGCAAGACCCTCGCCCCGGCGCTGCGGCTCGGCTGGCTGGTGGGCCCGTCCGAGCTCATGGCGTCGGTCGAGCACGTACGCGCGGGCTGGGACATCGGCTGCTCGGGTTTCGAACAGCTCACCTTCGCGCGCTTCGTCGACACCGGTGCCTTCGACCGTCACCAGCGCAGGCTCCGCTCCGAGTTCCGCCGCCGCCGTCGGACCGTGCTCGGTCACCTCGACACCCAGCTCCCGGGCGCGTGGCCGCTGGGCGGCGCCGGCGGTCTCCAGGCCTACATCCGGCTCCCGCCCCACATCGACGAGCAGGCACTCGTCCGCGCCGCCCGCCGCCGCTCGGTGCTCCTGCGCGGCGGCCGCCACTACCGCGCGTCCACCGCCGCGAGCCCACCCGCCCTCGTCATCAGCTACGCGACGGCCAACTGCGCGGCCCTGTCCCGCAGCCTCACCGAAGTGGGCTCGGCCTACCGGGAACAGCTGGACCGGCACGACAGGAGCGCTCAGCCCTCGATGTGACAACGGCTCCGGGACACGCCGGTTCGGCGAACCTTGGTCCGGCGTCCCCACCTCGCCCCGGGATCACCGGCGACACCTCGCACCGCCCTCACCGAGTCGCCGGAGCCCGCCCTACGCCCTTTTCGGGCAGTGGTCGTCGGTCACAGGTCGTCCGGGGTGCCGAGCCCCGTCAGGGCACCCACCGGGTCGAGGTCCGGGGTGCCGCGGGGCCACCAGTCCTCCTGACCGGGCTCCGACTCGTAGGCGTACCAGAGGCCGTCGCGGCCGAGGCGGAGCTGGACGTGACCGCGTGGATGGGTGAGGCGGTTGCGCCACGGGCGGAACGCGGGCAGGTCGGCGGCGAGCAGCAGCGGGCGGGCCCGGTCGAAGCGGCCGGCCGGCGGATCCCAGGGCTCCTCCAGGACGGCCAGCCCCTCCGGACCGCCCTGCCGCCAGGCCGCGACGGCCCGGGCGAGGTCGGCCGTGGTGCGGCCGACGGCCGTGGCGAGCGTGGAGTACAGCGTGCGGGTGGCCGCGGTCAGGCCCGAGCCGGGGCGGCCCGCGGCGAGGCGTACCGCGTCCTGCCACAGGGTCAGTTCGCCGACCGGGTCGCGGCCGGTGCCGAGCAGCGCGTGGGCGCGGGCGGCGGCGTCGGTCGCCAGCTGGTCCAGCGCGAAGGGATCGGGGCCGCCGGGCGCGGCCGGATAGACCGGGGGCTGCTCGGGGTGCGGCGGGACCGGCGCCGGTGGGGGCAGCGGCGGCAGTCGGCGGGGCGCGAGGGCGTCGGTGGCGCGCACGCCGGGCAGGGACTGCGGCTGACGTTCCTGCGCGGCGCGGGCCGCCCGGGCGGCGCTGCGCCGGGAGAGCGCGTCGAGCAGCTCCTTCTCGCCCCGGCCGCGCAACAGGAGCAGCACGAAGGGGTCGGCGTCGAGCAGGCGTGCCATCTGGTAGCAGAGGGCGGCGGCGTGCTTGCAGGGGTGCCCGGAGTCGGGGCAGCTGCACCGGGGGGCCAGGTCACCGGGGCCGGGCAGCAGGGGTACACCGCAGTCGGCGAGGGACTGGGGCAGCTCCTTGTCGAGCAGCGCGGCGATGTGTCCCGGCCGGTCGGCGGCCGCGTCCAGGAAGCGTGCCCAGTCGTCGTCCGCCAGGGTGCGCACCCGCACCTGCACGCGGTACGGCCGCGGCCGGCTTCCGCGCACGTAGGCGAGCACGAGCCCCGGTGTGACGGTGATGGCGTCCACCTTGCCCTGGTCCGCGTAACCGCGGCCGCGGGCCAGCCGCTTGGGGTCCAGCGCACCCCGCTCCAGCGCCTCGACCCAGGCGTTCCCCCACCAGGTCCCGGCGAACTCCGTACCCTCCTCGGCACCCGCGCGCACCGCGAACGCCGGGAACGTACGCCGCAGTTCCGTGTCCCGGTGGAAAGTGGCCATGGTGGACGGCGCGTGGGGGACGGCGGGGGCGGGGGGCGCCGGTGCCGGGACGGGGTCCAGGGCCGGGGACGGGGTCGGCTCGTCGGGGGCCGTCTCGTCGGAGGCCGTCTCGTCGGCGGGCTTCTCCGGGCCGGGCGCCGTCTCCTCGGTCCCCTGCGTCTCCCGACTCCCCTTCTTCTCCGACGTCCCCTCCGGCTCCTCCGCTCCCTCGGGTTCCTCGGCCCAGGTGGGCATGCGGAAGGCGTTCGCCAGGTAGTTCCGCATGTCGTGGGCGGTCCTGCCCCGCGCGGCGCGGGACGGGGCCGTAACCGGACGTGCGGTGGTGCGCCTCTCGTTCCGGGGTTCCGCCTCCTCCGCGCGCCGTGCCTCCCGCCGGGCCGCACGGAGCGCCTCACGGGCGGCGTCCCCGGGGCGGTGTCCGCCCGCGGCACCGGCGGTCACCGCACGCGTCGTGGCGGTCGGTTCCGGGTCGGGG
The DNA here is from genome assembly GCF_900105245.1 of Streptomyces sp. 1222.5. NCBI lineage: Bacteria > Bacillati > Actinomycetota > Actinomycetes > Kitasatosporales > Streptomycetaceae > Streptomyces > Streptomyces sp. 1222.5. The sequence goes on from NZ_FNSZ01000001.1 coordinate 2,079,580, forward strand.
GTCTGTTCCCGGGCCGGTTCGTCGGCATCGGCGGTCGCGTGACCGTCGGCGTCGCCCCGGCGGTCGGCGATGGCGGCCCGGAGGGCGGCCCGCGCCGCGTTCCCCGGCCTCGGCTCCGCGCCCTGCCCGGGCCCGGCGCAGGAATCCGAGCCCGTCAGGGCGGCCGTGCCGTCGGCACCCGCGGTCGCAGCGGTCTCGTCGAGAGGCCCCTCGGCCTCGCCGGTGTGGTCCTGCGGCGCGTCCGCGTCCGGTACCGCGTCCTCCGCCGCAGTCGGCGCCGACCCGGCCGGTTCGTCCCGCTCCGCCTCCGTGCGCTCCCGCGCCTCCCGCAGGGCGCGGCGGGCGGCGTCGGCGGGGCGCGGCTGCCCGGTGGCCGTCATGACGTCCTCCGCAGCGAGACGAGGTCGGACAGTTCACGGTCGGTCAGCTCGGTCAGCGCCGCCTCGCCGGAACCGAGAACGGCGTCGGCCAGGGCCCGCTTGGACTCCAGCATCTCGGCGATGCGGTCCTCGACCGTGCCCTCGGTGACCAGACGGTGGACCTGGACGGGCTGGGTCTGGCCGATCCGGTAGGCGCGGTCGGTGGCCTGCTCCTCGACCGCCGGGTTCCACCAGCGGTCGAAGTGGACGACATGGCCCGCCCGGGTGAGGTTCAGGCCGGTGCCGGCCGCCTTCAGGGACAGCACCAGGACGGGGGTCTCGCCGTTCTGGAAGCGGTCCACCATGCGCTCGCGCTCCGGCACCGGGGTGCCACCGTGCAGCAGGTCCACGGGGACCGCGCGGGCGGAGAGGTGCGCGGTGATGAGGCGGGCCATGCCGACGTACTGGGTGAAGACCAGCGCCGAGCCGTCCTCGGCGAGCAGGGTGTCCAACAGCTCGTCCAAGAGGGCGAGTTTGCCGGACCGGGCCGCGAGCCGGTCGGCGCGCGGGTCCTCCTTCAGGTACAGCGCCGGGTGGTCGCAGATCTGCTTGAGGGCGCCGAGCAGCTTCAGGACGAGGCCGCGGCGGGCGATGCCGTCGGCGGTCTCGATGGCCAGCAGCGACTCGCGCACCACCGCCTCGTACAGCGCGGCCTGCTCGCGGGTGAGCGGAACCGGGTGGTCCGTCTCGGTCTTGGGCGGCAGTTCGGGCACGATGCCGGGGTCGGACTTCTTGCGGCGCAGAAGGAAGGGGCGGACGAGGCGGGCCAGGCGCTGCACCGCTTCCTCGTCCTCGCCGTTCTCCACCGCGCGGGCGTGCCGGGCGCGGAAGGACTTGAGCGGGCCGAGCAGCCCGGGGGTGGTCCAGTCGAGCAGGGCCCACAGCTCGGAGAGGTTGTTCTCCACCGGTGTGCCGGTGAGCGCCACGCGCGCGGGGGCCGGGATGGTGCGCAGCGCCTTGGCGGTGGCCGAGTAGGGGTTCTTCACGTGCTGGGCCTCGTCCGCGACGACCATGCCCCAGGGCTGCTCGGCGAGGCGGGCCGCGGCGGAGCGCATGGTGCCGTACGTGGTGAGGACGAAGCCGCCGCCCGGGCCGTCCAGGCTGCGGTCGGGGCCGTGGAAGCGGCGGACGGGGACGCCGGGCGCGAACCGGGTGATCTCGCGCTGCCAGTTGCCCAGCAGGGACGCGGGGCAGATCACGAGGGTCGGCTCGCTGCGCGCCCGCTGCAGATGCAGGGCGATGAGTGTGATCGTCTTGCCGAGGCCCATGTCGTCGGCGAGGCAACCGCCGAGACCGAGCGAGGTCATCAGGTCGAGCCAGGCGAGGCCGCGCAGCTGGTAGTCGCGGAGGGTGGCGGCGAGACCGGCGGGCGGGTCCGCGGGGCTCAGGCCGGTCGTGAGCCGGTCACGGAGGGTGGCCAGGGCGCCGACGGGCACGGCCTCGACGGTCTCGCCGTCGACCTCGGCGGTGCCGGTGAGCGCGACGGACAGCGCGTCGACCGGGTCGAGCAGGCCCAGCTCGCGCTTGCGGGCCTTGCGGACGAGGGCCGGGTCGACCAGCACCCAGCTGTCCCGCAGCCGTACGACCGGCCGGTGGGCCTCGGCGAGCATGTCCATCTCGGCCTCGCTGAGCGGTTCACCGCCGAGCGCCAGCTGCCAGCGGAACCGGAGCAGGTCCTCGCTCTCGAAGAAGCCGGTGCCGTCGGTCGCCGAGCCGGGTGCGGGCCGGACGACCGCCGCGGCCGTCAGGTCGCGGGCGAGGTCCCGGGGCCAGTGCACGGCGACGCCCGCGGCGCCCAGACGGCTCGCCGCGACGCCGAGCAGTTCGCCCAGCTCCTCCTCGGACAGGGCGAGGACGTCGGGCACGTCCTGTTCCGCGAGCCGGTCGAGGGGCTGCCACACGCGGGCCGCGCGCCGGACGGCGAGGGCCGCGTCGACGCGCGCGCGGGGCCCGAACGCGGTGTCGGCCTCTCCCGCCCACAGGGCCGCCGCGTCGGCGACCAGGGTGGGGTCGGCGAGGCTGTGCACCTGCACGATGGCCGCCCCGGCGCCGCGCGCGCCGTCGGCCGAGCCGGCGTCGAAGAGGTCGTACGCGGACAGGTCGAGCCGGAGCGAGATCCGCACGCCGGCGTCCATCCCGGCGGCGACCTCGGCGGCCCACGCGTGGGCCTGCGGCAGGGACTGGGGCTCGCGGGCGGCGAAGGGCCGGCCGGAGGTGTAGGGGGCCGCGGGGGTGCGGGGCAGGGTGTCGGCGACCGCGTCCAGGAACGAACGGACCAGGGCCTCCGGCTCGGGCAGCCGGAGCGGTCCGGGGTCGGGGAGGGGCACGGCGTGGCCCTCCGGGGGCAGGGCGGCGGCGATCGCGCGCAGGTGGGCGATGTCGTCGGGCTCCAGGGGGCCGGCGCGCCAGGCGTCGTGGCCGCTCGGGGTGAGGCCGGGCAGCAGGCGGCCGCGGGCGACCAGTCGCAGGGCGTGCAGGGCGGCGGCGCCCCAGCATGCCGTGGCCGGGTGGGCGGCCGGGTCGCGGCGGGCCCGGACCAGCAACGGCAGGGCCTCGGCGAGCGGCAGGGTCAGGGCGGGGACCTGCCGGCGGCGCGCGCCCCTGCCGTGGCGTCGTACGACCGTCAGTTCGGCCGGGTCACCGCCGGTGCCGCCGTCGGCGGGCAGGGGGCCGTCGTCGGGGTCCCAGAAGGCGATGCGGCCCTCGCGCGGGAGGGGTGCGGGCAGGTAGACCGACGCGAGACGGACCGGGACCGGGTTCCCGGCCCGCGCGGATGCCGCCGCGCGCTCGGCCACCGCCGCCGGACCGCCGCTCATACGTACTGCCACCTCCCGCCCTGTCCCGGATCAGATGTCTCCGACTCTACGGGCGGGGTCTGACAATCGGCTCCGGCGGCCGGTCCGGGCCCGCGCTACGGCACCGTGCGGGAGACGACGTAGAGCACCGGGTTCTTCGGGTCGGACGTGTTCACGACGACGTCCTGGGTGGGTGAGGGGTTCTTCTGCTTGTGCGTGAACCCGGACCACGGCCCGGGACCGTCGAACGTCCAGCCGGAGATCTTGCGGTCGCGCGCGCCGATGGTGATGTGGTCCTTCTTCAGCTGGTCCTCGCGCACGCCCATGGCCGCGAGGAAGCTGTCGAGTCCGGCCTGGTTGGTGCTGAACATCACGTAGAGGCGGCTGGTCTTCCAGTTGTTCGTCTCGTAGTAGGCGACGTGGTCGGCGGGGTGCGGGACGTTCACCTGGTAGAGGCGGCGCTGCACCTTGGAGGGCCAGCCGGCGGTGAGGCCGGTCGCCGAGTACTTCGCCTCCTTGTCCTTGCCGCTGTCGCGGCTCTGGTTCGCGGAGATCACCAGGTAGCCGGCCGGGACGCCGATGAGCAGGCCGATGATCAGCAGGGTGATCGCCCGTCGCTCGGCCTTGTGGCGCGGGTTCTCGGGCGGCCGGCTCGGCTCGTCCGGCGGGGCGGCCTGGTGCGGCAGGGAGGCGGTCATGCGGTGTCCCGGTCGCGACGGGCCTGGACGTACCGCTCGTAGCGCTCGAACCGCTCCACGCGGCGCCGCTTGGCGCGGCGGAAGCGGCGGGCGACCAGCCGGGCCAGGTCGGCCGCGCCCACCATGCCGGCCTCCGGGCCGAGCTGGGCGCGGGTGATACGGGCCTCGGGGCGGTAGCCGCGGCCGGTGAGGTGGCGCTTGAAGGCGTCCCGGGCGGGGCCGATGAGCAGGTCGTCGGCGGCGCTGACGCCGCCGCCGATCACGAAGCAGGACGGGTCGAGGGCGGCCGCCAGGTTGGCGATGCCGACGCCGAGCCACTGGCCGATGTCCTGGAGGAGCTCCACGCACATCGCGTCGCCGTCGCGGGCCAGCTCGGTGATCATCGGGCCGGTGATGTCGCCGATGTTGCCCTTGACGTGCTCGATGATCCCGTAGGCCACCGGCGAGTCGGCGGCGGCCAGCTCGCGCGCCTCGCGCACCAGCGCGTTGCCGGAGCTGTACTGCTCCCAGCAGCCGCGGTTGCCGCACGGGCAGCGGTGGCCGCCGGGGACGACCTGCATGTGGCCGAACTCGCCGGCCACGCCGAACTTGCCGCGCTTGACCTGGCCGTCCTCCAGGATGGCGCCGCCGATGCCGGTGCCGAGCGTGATCATGACGAGGTGGTCCTCGCCGCGCCCGGCGCCGAAGCGCCACTCCGCCCAGGCGGCGGTGTTGGCGTCGTTGTCCACGAGGACCGGCACGGAGAGGCGGCCGGCGAGACGGTCCCGCAGGGGTTCGTTGCGCCAGGACAGGTGGGGGGCGAACAGCACGCGGTTGCGGTCGGCGTCGACCCAGCCGGCCGCGCCGATGCCGACCGCGTGCACGTCGTGCCGGTCGGACAGGTCCAGGACCAGTTCGACGATGGTGTCCTCGACGACCTTGGGGCTCTTGGACTTGTCCGGGGTCTCCGTGCGGAGCCGCTCCAGGATGTTGCCGTCGGCGTCCACGACACCCGCCATGACCTTGGTGCCGCCGATGTCGATGCCGACGGTGGGGACACGGGGGGCGGTCAGGTGTGACCGGCGCTCCCGGGTACCGACCGTTCGCAGGACGGGGGCCCGGCGGGAGCCTATGGGGGCCGTGAGGTCGCGGTAGGTGCTCATCGCGGTCGATTGTGCCGCACGCTCACGCCGGGTGCTGCGCGGGGCGGGGGGACGCGAGCCGCGGGCGCCGCCGTCCGCGGGCACGTCGCGGCTCGTCGCGCGGCCCCCCGCGCCCTTCAGTCGCGCCGCAGTTCGTGACGGAGGGCGTCCAGGTCGGACCCGCCCGCCATCTGCCGGGTCAGTTCGTCCACGGTCGTTTCGTCCCGTGTGCAATTGCCCACCATCGTGCCGCGGCGCAGGAGGACGAACCGGTCCCCCACCAGGTACGCGTGATGCGGGTTGTGGGTGATCAGGACGACGCCCAGGCCCTCGTCGCGGGCCGCGGCCACGTACTTCAGCACCACGCCGGACTGTTTCACGCCGAGTGCCGCCGTCGGCTCGTCCAGGACGAGGACCTTCGCACCGAAGTGGACCGCGCGGGCGATGGCCACGCACTGGCGTTCGCCGCCGGAGAGGGTGCCGATGGGCTGGTCGACGTCCCGGAGGTCGATCCCCATGCGCAGCAGGGCCTCGCGGGTGGTGCGGCGCATGAGGTCGATGTCCAGGCGCTTGAAGGGGCCGGCGCCCTTGCGCGGCTCGGAGCCGAGGAAGAAGTTGCGCCAGACCGGCATCAGGGGGACGACGGCGAGGTCCTGGTGGACCGTGGCGATCCCCCGGTCCAGGGCCTCGCGCGGGGAGGCGAGCGCGGTCTCCTCGCCGTCGATGCGCAGCGTGCCGTCGTCGTGCCGGTGCAGTCCCGCGATGATCTTGATGAGGGTGGACTTGCCCGCGCCGTTGTCGCCGAGGACGCAGGTGACGTCGCCCGCGTGGACCTCCAGGGAGACGCCCTCCAGGGCGCGGATGTTGCCGTAGCGCTTGCCGACGCCGGACAGCGCCACCAGGGCCGTACGCGATTCGGTCTGCGTCATGCCGTCGCCTCCGCGCGCTTGCGGACCCAGGCGTTGAGCAGGGTCGCGAGGAGCAGCATCGCTCCGAGGAAGAACTTGAACCAGTCCGGGTTCCACTCGGCGAAGACGATGCCCTTGCTGGTCATGCCGAACAGGAGCGCGCCGACGGCCGAGCCGACCGCGCTGCCGTAGCCGCCGGTGATGAGGCAGCCGCCGATGACGGCCGCGATGATGTAGATCAGCTCGTTGCCGACGCCCTCTCCGGACTGGACGGCGTCGAAGGAGAAGAGCAGGTGCTGGCCGGAGATCCAGGCGCCGAACGCGACGCCCATGTAGAGGCCGATCCTGGTCCCGGCGACCGGGACGCCGACGGCGCGGGCCGCGTCGGCGTTGCCGCCCACGGCGAAGATCCAGTTGCCGGCGCGGGTGCGCAGCAGGATCCAGGAGCCGAGGGCGACGAGTCCGAGCCACCACAGGACGGTGACCTTGAGGCCGACTCCGCCGACGGTGAGGGTGGAGGCGAAGACGGCGTGGGCGCTGGGGAAGCCCTCCATGTCGCCGATGGTCTTGGTGGAGACCGTGCCGTCGATCAGCTTGGTGAAGCCGAGGTTCATGCCGGTCAGCATCAGGAAGGTGCCCAGCGTGATGATGAAGCTGGGCAGCCGCGTGCGGGTGAACAGGAAGCCGTTGAGGGCGCCGACGGCCAGGGTGACCAGGAGGGACACGCCGACCCCGACCCAGGTGTTCGCGGTCATCTGGTAGCTGAACATCGACGAGATCAGCGCCGAGGACGTCACGAGGACGCCGGCCGACAGGTCGAACTCACCGCCGATCATCAGCAGGGCGACGGGTACGGCCATGATGCCGATGGTCGAGGACGCGTACAGGACCGTGCCGAGGCTGGCGGGGCGCAGGAAGCCGTCGGCGGCGAGGGCGAAGAAGACGAGGACGGCGAGCGCGCCCACGACGGAGCCCAGTTCCGGGCGGGCGAGCAGCTTCCGCAGCGAAGACGTCCGCAGAATCCTTTCGTCGGCCGTCTTGCCCACCTCGCCGGCCGCCGAGCCCGCTTCGTCGGCCGCTCCGCCCACCTCGTCGGTCGCCGCGCTCATCGGGTGCCCCGCGCGGTGTACTCGGCCAGCGCGGACGCCTGGTCCTTGGTGATGATCTGCGGTCCGGTGAGCACCGGCTTGCCGCCGCCGAGGACGTCGCCGTTGTACTTGTACAGCCACAGCAGGTCGACGGCCTGGTAGCCCTGGAGGTACGGCTGCTGGTCCACGGCGAAGCCGAGGGTGCCGTTCTTCAGCGAGGCCGCGACCCCGGCGTTGAGGTCGAAGGTGTCGATCTCGGCCTTGCTGCCCGCGTCCGTCCTGGCCTTCACGGCCGTGTCGGCGTAGGGCGCGCCGAGGGTGACGACGGCGTCGAGGGACTTGTCGGCCTGGAGCTTGGCGCCGATCGCGGACTGCACGTCGGGCATGTCGGTGCCGTTGACGTAGAGCTTCCGCAGCGTGCCGTGGAACGTCTTGGCGACGCCGTCACAGCGCTGCTCGTGGCCGACGTTGCCCTGCTCGTGCAGCACGCACAGGGCCTTCTTCCTGCCGCGCCTGTTCAGCTCCTCGCCGACGGCCTCGCCGGCGACGGTCTCGTCCTGGCCGATGTGGGTCAGGGCGCCGAACGCCTTGGAGACCTCGGAACCGGAGTTGACCGTGACCACCGGGATGCCGGCCTTCTCGGCGCGGGCGACGGCCGCCTTCATGGCGTCCGGCTTGGCGAGGGTGACGATGATGCCGTCGACCTTCTTGTCGACGGCCGCGTCCACGAGCTGTGCCTGCTGCTGGGCCTCGTCGTCGTGCGAGTACAGGAAGTTGATGTTGTCCTTGACGGCAGCCTGCTCGGCGCCGCTCTGCACGATGTCCCAGAAGGTGTCGCCGTCGCCGGAGTGGGTGATCATCGCGATGGTCCAGCGGGGGGTGTTCACCGCCGCCCTGCCCTGGGCCGCGGCGGCCTTGCGGGCGTCCTCGGCCCGCTTGCCGCCGGTGCTGCTGCATCCGGCCAGGGACACGGAGAGTGCCCCTGCCAGCGCTATGCCTACCCAGGTCCGAAACCGTGCCACGAGGCCGTGCCCTTCTCGCTGTGCTCTTGGTCTGACGTGCGTAAGGGGCGGGCGACCTCGGTCGCCGGTGTGTCCCGGCGTCGATTCACCAGCCCCAAACACCTCAGTATCGAACACGGGGAACACCCATGACACGGCCGGGGCACCGCAGGCCGGTCACATTGTCCGGACATTGCGACGAAGGTCCGGGGGCACCGTCAGGGACGTACGAGCAGCTGGAACTCGAAGGAGTAGCGCGTCGGGCGGTAGGTGTGGTCGCCGAACTCGACCGCGCGGCCGGTGTCGTCGAAGGTGGTGCGCTGCATGGTGAGCAGCGGGGCGCCCTCGGTCTCGGTGAGCCGCTCGGCCTCGTCGGCCGTGGCGCCGCGCGCCCCGATGGACTGCCGGGCACTGTGCAGGGTGATCCCGGCCGAACGCATCAGCCGGTACAGGCCGGTGGCCTCCAGCTGGCCGGTGTCCAGGTCGAGCAGGCCGGGCGGCAGGTGGTTGATCAGGTAGGCCATCGGCTCGCCGTGCGCGAGCCGCAGCCGCTCGACGCGGTGGACGTCGCCGCCCTCGGCGACCCCGAGCGCCGCGGCGACCTCGGGGGAGGCCGGCACGACGGAGTTGACCAGGACCTTGGTCGCGGGCCGCTGGCCGGCCGCCTCCAGGTCGTCGAAGAGGCTGCTCAGCTCCAGGGGGCGCTTGACCTGGCTGTGCACGACCTGGGTGCCGACGCCCCGGCGGCGGACGAGGAGCCCCTTGTCGACGAGCGACTGGATGGCCTGGCGGACGGTCGGCCGGGACAGGCCGAGCCGCGCGGCCAGCTCGATCTCGTTGCCCAGCAGGCTGCCCGGAGTGAGGCTGCCCTGCTCGATGGCGGCCTCCAGCTGCTGGGAGAGCTGGAAGTACAGCGGCACCGGGGAACTACGGTCCACACGAAGGTCGAGCGACACGGTCGGGTCCACATCTGGTTTCGGCACGGGCCCGAGCGTAGCCCCGTGCCCGGTTGACGGGAAGTTGTGTAGTCCGATTGTCCGGACATACGCATTGACAGCGTACGGGGTCGGCCCTCACTTTGTTTCCATGCGCATCGGGGTCATCGGTACGGGCCGCATCGGCACCATTCATGCGAGGACGCTCAGCCGGCACCGCGAGGTCGGATCGCTGATCCTCACGGACGCGGACCCGGCACGGGCGCAGGAGCTCGCGCACCGGCTGGGCGAGACGGCGGCGCCGGGGGTGGACGAGGTCTTCCGGTGGGGCGTGGACGCGGTGGTGATCACCGCGGCGACCGCCGCCCACGCCGAACTGATCGGCCGGGCGGCCCGCTCGGGACTGCCGGTGTTCTGCGAGAAACCGATCGCCCTCGACCTGCCGGGCACCCTCCAGGCGCTCGCCGAGGTGGCGGCCGCCGGGACGGTGCTGCAGATGGGCTTCCAGCGGCGGTTCGACGCGGGGTACGCCGGCGCCCGGGAGGCGGTGCGCGCGGGACGGCTCGGGCGGCTGCACACCGTACGGGCCATGACCTGTGACCAGTCCCCTCCGCCCGCGGAGTGGCTGCCGCTGTCCGGCGGGCTGTTCCGGGACACGCTGATCCACGACTTCGACGTGCTGCGCTGGGTGACGGGCCGCGAGGTGGTCGACGTGTACGCCACCGGGTCCGACGCCGGTCCAGCGATGTTCCGTGAGGCCGGCGACGTCGGAACGGGCGCGGCGCTGCTCACCCTGGACGACGGCACGCTGGCCACGGCGTCCGCGACCCGGCTCAACGGCGCGGGCTACGACGTGCGCATGGAGCTGGCGGGCGAGCGGGACACGGTGGTGGTCGGTCTGGACGACCGCACACCGGTCGCGTCCACCGAGCCGACCGGGCCTCCGCCCGCCGACAAGCCGTGGCCGGGGTTCCTGGAGCGTTTCGGGCCGGCCTACGAGGCCGAGCTGACCGCGTTCGTGGCCCTGGTCCGCGGCGAGCGGGACAATCCGTGCGACGGCCGGGAGGCGCTGCACGCCCTGCGGATCGCCGAGGCCTGCGAGATCTCCCGCCGGGAGCGGCGGCCGGTGGCGCTGGCGGAGATCCCGGACCGGGCGCGGCCGTCGTACGGCTGAGCAGCCGTACGACAGCCGCGGGTGCGGGCCGCTCACCAGCGGACCGGGAGACTGCGCACCCCTCTGATCAGCATGCCTGGCAGCCACTCCCCCGGCTCGCCGTCCAGCGCCAGGCCGGGGGCGCGCTCCAGCAGGGAACCGATGGCCGTGCGGGCCTCCAGGCGGGCCAGGGGCGCCCCCAGGCAGTAGTGGAGGCCGTGGCCGAAGGCGAGGTGGCCGCGCGGTTCGCGGCGGATGTCGAAGCGGTCCGGGTCGGTGTGGCGGGAGCCGTCCCGCTGGGCCGCGGCGAGACCGATCACCACCTGGTCGCCCTGTGCGATGTGCGTGCCGCCGATCTCCAGGGGCTCGGCGGCGAAGCGGAAGGTGGCGTTCTCCACCGGGCCGTCGTAGCGCAGCATCTCCTCGACCGCGCCGTCCAGGAGGCTCATGTCGGCCCGCAGCAGGGCGAGTTGGTCCGGGTGCGTGAGCAGGGCGAGGACGCCGTTGCCGATCAGGTTGACCGTGGTCTCGTGGCCGGCGATCAGCAGGAGGAAGGCCATGCCGCGCAGCTCGCCCGGGGAGAGGCGGTCGCCGTCCTCGGCGGTGGTGCGGATCAGGTCGCTCAGCAGGTCGCCGGTCGGCCCGGTGCGGCTCTTGTCGTCGATGAGTTCGGTCAGGTACTCGGCGAGGCGGACGACCGCGTCGTACTCGGCCTCCGGGCCGGAGGGGGCGACGACCTCGGTGGACATCTTCCGGAACTCCGCGCGGTCCATCTCGGGGACACCGAGCAGCTCGCAGATGACGGTGATGGGCAAGGGGTAGGCGAGGGACTCGACGAGGTCGGCGCGGCCGTGCGGCAGCATCTCGTCGAGCAGGTCGTCGGTGATCCGCTGGATGCGGGGGCGCAGTGCCTCGACGCGGCGCATCGTGAACGCGCGCGTGACGAGGCCGCGCAGCCGGGTGTGCTGCGGCGGGTCGGCGAGCAGCATGTGCTTGCCGATCAGCTCCTCGTCGAAGAAGGTGGCGTCGATCTTGGTGGCGTCCTTGGCCAGCCGGGGGTCGGCGAGGGCGGCGCGGGCCTCCTCGTACCCCACGACGAGCCATGGCCGGTGGCTCTCGTCCGCCCCCGGGATCCGGATCCGGTGCACCGGGCCCTCGGCGCGCAGACGGGCGTACACCGTGTGGGGGTCGCGGCGGAACGCGTCGCCGAACTCCCCTAAGTCGACCAGCTGTCGGCTGTCCATCGATCCCCTTCCGGACTCCGCCGAGGTCCGCCGGGCGTCTCCCGGCAAGGGGACAACGCCCGGGACGGCGGCTTAGTGCCCGTCCTCGAGAAGTCCCGCGTCGTAGGCGAGCAGGGCGATCTGGACGCGGTTGTCGAGGTCCAGCTTGGCGAGGATGCGCGAGACGTGGGTCTTGACGGTGGCCACGCTCATGAAGAGTTCGGTGGCGATCTGGGCGTTGGCCAGTCCGCGGCCGACGGCGACGGCGACCTCGCGCTCGCGGTCGTTGAGCACGGTGAGGGTGTCACGCGCGCGTGCGTGGCGGGTGTCGGCGGCGGAACCGGCGGCGTGCCGCATCAGTTGCCGGGTGACGGCGGGCGACAGGACGGGGTCGCCGGCCGCGACCCGGCGGACAGCCTGGACGATCTCGTCGGGCGGGGTGTCCTTGAGGACGAAACCGGCGGCGCCCGCGCGCAGGGCGTGCAGCACCTGTTCGTCGGCGTGGAAGGTGGTGAGCACCACGACCTGCGGGGCGTCCGGGCGGGCGCGCAGGCGCCGGGTGGCGGTGAGACCGTCCACCGACGGCATGCGGATGTCCATCAGGACGACGTCCGGCCGGGTGCGCCGGACGAGTTCCTCGGCCTCCGCGCCGTCGGCGGCCTCCCCGACGATCTCGATGTCCTCGGCCCCGCCCATCATCAGCGCGAGCCCGGCCCGCACCAGGGGATCGTCGTCGACGAGGAGGAGTCTGATCGGCGTCGCAGTCATGGCCCTACGTAACCACGGAGCGGGCGGCCGGCGGAGCGGGCTTCGCAAGCCGGTGCCCCGTTCCCCGGCGGCACGCGTACGCCGGGCGGCCGGGGCGGCGCGCCCGGTTCCGGGTCGGCCGCTCGCCTCAGGTGCGTGGCCACGGCAGCCCGCACCGGACCTCGAAGCCGCCGTCCCGCGTGGGGCCGTGTTCGAGGTGGCCGCCGGCCAGCGTGGCGCGTTCCGTCAGGCCGATGAGGCCCTGGCCGGAGCCGGGGACCGGTGGGGCGACGATCCGTGGGGGCGGATTGGTGACGGTGACGGTCAGGCCGCCGCCGGGGGCGCCGGCGAGGCGGACGGTGACCTCGCTGCCGGGGGCGTGCTTGCGGGCGTTGGTCAGGCTCTCCTGGGCGATGCGGTAGGCGGTGCGGCCGACGGAGGCGGGGACGCCGGCCGGGTCGGCGATCCGGTGGTCGAGGGTGACCTTCATGCCCGCCTCGCGGCACTCGGCGACGAGGGCGTCCAGCGCGCCGAGCGTCGGCTGTGGCCGGCCGCCGGCGTCGTCGGACTCCCCGGTCCGCAGCACGCCGATGATCTCCCGCAGGTCCTGGAGGGCCTCGTGGGCGCTCTCCCGGATGACGCCCGCCGCCCTGGCGATCTCCTCCCGGGGCGCGTCCGGCCGGAACTCCAGGGCGCCCGCATGCACGCTGAGCAGGGTGAGCCGGTGGGCGAGGACGTCGTGCATCTCGCGCGCGATGGCCTCACGGGCCAGGCGCTGCGCCTGCTCGGCGCGCAGCCGCGCCTCGGTCTCCGCCCGGTGGGCGCGGTCCCGCAGGCTCAGCATCAGCATCCGCTTGGAGCGGCCGAACATGCCCCAGCCGATGACCGCCAGGGTGAGCAGTACGGTGAAGGCCACGACTCCGGCGTAGGGCAGGTCGGGGTCGGGCCGCAGCCAGTAGAAGACCGGGATCAGGGCGAGTTCGACGCCGCCGATCCAGGCCACGTACCGGAAGGGCCGGTGCACGGCGAGGGTGAACAGGATGACCATCGCCACGCCGCCCGCGGTGTTGGACAGCAGGCCGACCGGGATCGTCGCGACGGCGAGCCCGACCGGCCACCGGCGCCGCAGCCAGACCGCCGCGCAGGCGACGGCACCGAGCGTCTGGTCGAGGACGGCGAAGCCGTGCGGGAGCCCGGGTTCGTCACGGAGGGATGCGGCGGCCGCCAGGCCGAGGAGGACGGCCAGCAGGAAGCAGGAGAAGTCGACGACCCAGTCGCGTGCCGTACGCCGCGGCCGCCGGCCGAAGCCGTGGTCGTCCGGGGACAGTTCGTGGACCAGGGCGGACGGGAGGAGCCAGCGCCGGCCCGCGAACTCCTGCGGCGCCCGGGCCGACTCGTCAGTGCTCACGGTCGGCAAATCTACGCAGGATCCGCCCGGGCGAGCGCGTCGCCGAGGGGATCGTCGACCAAAGTCGCGGCCCTGTGGACTTTCGGTGGTGCGGCAGCGCCGTGGCGCAGCCTTGTGGCGGTACGGGACTCGCCCCGCGGCCGATGTGTGGGGGGAAGCCGCGGGGCGAGGGTCGTCATATGAAGCAGTCGCTGGAACTTCTCGGATTTCTCGCCCTGGTGCAGGGCGTCCTGGGCCTGGTGCACGAGTTCACGCACTGGCACGTGGGTCTCGTGCAGCGGTGGCTCGGGTTCCTCGACGGCTACGAGGTCTACGCGAGCGTCGCGCTCGTGGTGCTCGCGTTCGCGCTGTTCGCCGCCGCGGAGAGCCGGGGGTCCGGCTGAGCTCGGACTCGGACCCCCGGCCGACGCGCCGTTCCTCGGTTCGGCGGCCCGACCGGCCGGTCTCAGCAGCCGAAGTCGATCAGGTCGAACGTGGCGTAGTGGTCCGAGGTGTAGTAGTCCTCCTGCTGCTTCTCACCGGTGACGATGCGCCGCGCACCGCGGTCCGGGGAGCCGGGGGTCTTCACCGTGTACTCGTGGTAGTAGCCGGACTGCTGCGTGGGCAGCACGCCTTCGCGGTTGGAGAAGACGGTGCCGTCCTGGTCGTACGGGAAGGGCCCGCCCTGGTCGATCAGCTGCAGGGTGTCGTCGGCCTGCGACGGCAGGGCGCTGTGGCAGATGCTGCCGACCGAGGCGGTCGCGGCGTCCGCCGTCGTGACGGAGACGGTGCCGCCGACGAGGAGGGCGGAGAGCAGGGCGCCCGCGGCGCCGATACGGGTGATGCGTGGGGGGAAGGTCATGACTTCATGATGACGCGCGTAGACGTTGGCATGTCAACGACAAGGTTGAAGAGTTTCCGTTCAAGTCCCGTGAAGCTTCGGGAAGTCAACCGGTCGCACGGCGTCCCCACGCCGTCCCCACAAGTACCAGCGCGCCGCCCGCGAGCCCCACGGCGCCGAGCCGGTCCCCACCCAGGGCGATACCGGCCGCGGCGGCCCAGAGCGGCTCGGTGCCGAGCAGCAGACCGACCCGGGAGGGCGAGGTGCGCCGGACGGCCCACATCTGCACGAAGAAGGCGAACACCGTGCACAGCACGGCCAGGAACAGCAGCCCCGCCCACTGGCGCCCGTCGAGGCCGGCCGCGACGGTCCAGGGCGCGGGGCCGCCGCCGACGGCCGACAGCAGGACGAAGACGGTCACGCAGGTGCCGAGCTGGACCGTGGTGAGCGGCAGCGCGTCGGCGCCCCGCACGGCCCTGATCCGCGACATGACCAGGACGTGCGCGGTGCGGGCGAACGCCGCGAGCAGCACGAGCAGGTCGCCGGCGGACGGGCGGGTGAAGCCCGCGCCCTGGGTGAGCAGGACGACGCCGAGGACCGAGAGGCCCGCCGCGCCGAGGAAGGGGACCGTGGGCCGGGTGCGGGTGACGGCGGCCTCGGCGAGCGGGGTGAACACCATGGTGAGGCTGATGATCAGACCGGCGTTGGTCGCGGACGTGTGGACCACGCCGTAGGTCTCCAGCAGGAAGATCCCGCTGAGGATCAGCCCCAGCACGGTCGCGCCGCGCCACTGGGCGGCGGTCAGCGCGCGCAGGGAACGGTGTCCCGCGGCCGCCAGGGGCGGGAGCGCGAGGGCGAACCGCAGCACCAGGACGGCGAGCACCGTACGGGCGGTGGTGACGTCCTTCGCCGCGAGGTAGCTGGCGCCCCAGCAGACCGCCACGAGGAGGACGGGCAGGTCGGTGTGCCAGGCGCGACGGGGCGCGAACGCGCCCGGTACGGCGATCGACGACATGCGGCGGCTCTCCAGGTCTCCGGCAGGGGGTGCGCAGACGTCGGCGGCTCGCACGGGACGCGATCACCGTACCCACGGCGACGATCTTCGGCCAGGGCCGTCCCGCAGGTGGGACCGCTTGCCGTCGGGGCGTCAGTACGACCCGTACTCCGGGCGGCCCGCGAGGTCGTACGTCTGGATGGAGACGCCCGCGCCGGTCACGTGTCCCGAGCGGCGGGTGAAGCGGGTGGGCAGCGCGCCGTCCGCGAAGAGGCGGCGGCCCTCGCCGAGGACGACCGGGAAGGTCATCAGGTGCAGGGTGTCGAGGAGCCGCAGGTCCACGAGCGAGCGGACCAGGGTGCCGCTGCCGCTGATCTGGAGTTCGCCATCCGTGCGCTCCTTGAGGGCCGCCACCTCCTTGGCGAGGTCGCCGGAGACGACGGTGGTGCCGGACCACTCGGGAGCCGTGAGGATGGAGGAGACGACGTACTTCGGGAGGGTGTTCAGCCTGGACGCGATCGGGTCGGCGGGGTCGGTCCTCTTCGGCCAGTACGAGGCGAAGATGTCGTAGGTGCGGCGGCCGAACAGGAAGCCGCCCGCGCTGTCGAAGACCCCGGTGATGAAGCGGCCGGAGTCGTCGTCGCCGTACGGGAAGGTCCAGCCTCCCTGGTCGAAGCCGCCGCTGGTGTCCTCCTGGGGACCACCGGGCGCCTGGTACACGCCGTCGAGGCTGATGAAGACGGTGGAGACGAGCTTGCCCATGGCGGGTGCCTTCTTCCGGGTGCGGGGTCTGCTGTCATCACTTCAGACCCCGCGGGGCCCCGCGACTCATCGGCTCAGCCGGTGTGCGTGGAGAACAGTCCGCCGGTCGGGCCCTGCTTGTCGCCGCCCTGGGCCTTCTTCAGGGCGTTGGCGAGGCTCTCGATGGTGAGGGACTGCAGGATCACCCGGCCGTTGCCCTCCAGCGTGGCCAGGGACAGCCCCTCACCCCCGAAGACGGCGTTCATGATCCCCTGCCGGTTGAGGCCGCCGACGCGCTGGACGCCGTACTCGATGCCCTCCTCGAAGGCGACCACGCAACCGGTGTCGACCTCGATGCGGCCGCCGAAGTCCGCCGGGTTCAGGTCGATGAAGTTGCCCGCTCCGGCGATGATCACCGTGCCCTGACCGGTGAACTTCTCCAGCACGAAGCCCTCGCCGCCGCTCATGCCGGTGCGGCCGCCGGCGAAGGCGATGCCGAAGTCGACGGTGGACTCGGCGGCCACGAAGGCGTCCTTCTCGGCGAACCACGCGCGCGTGCCGTCGAGCTCCAGGGCGCGCATCTCCCCGGGCAGCACGCCCGCGAAGCCGACGGTGCCCTCGCCGCTCTGGGCGGTGAAGTACTGGAAGGCGAGCGACTCGCCCGCGAGCATGCGCTGGCCGACCTGCATGGCGGTGCCCATGGCCTGGCGCAGCATGCCGCCCATGCCGCCGCCCGAGCCACCCGAGCCGCCCGCCTGCCGCCCGCCGTCGCCCGACGGGCCGGACAGCCGGGTCTCCATGGTCACGTTGGTGGTCTTGAACAGGAACTTCCCGGCCTCGCAGTACACGGTCTGGCCGGGGAACAGGTTGACGACCGCCATCTGCATGGCGTTGCCGACGATCTCTTGCTTAAGGGTCACGACGGGAAGAACGCGAGAGACGGACGGAAGAGTTCCGCACCGGGGAAACATGGCCCTCAGGAGTGACGGACGTGCGGGCGGAGGGACACGCGGGGCGCCCCGGTGCGGTCCGGCCGGGGCGCCCCACGCGCGCGTGCGGGCGGGTCAGCCGCCCAGCTCCTGGTGGCGGGCGGCGAGCCGGGCCGCGCCCTCCTCGGTCAGGGAGCCGAACAGGCGCAGCCGGGAGATGCCGCCGTCGGGGAAGATGTCGACGCGCGCGTGCGTGCCGACCGCCGGCCGCGGCAGGACGAAGCGGTGGTCGGTGTCGGGCTGGAGGCGGGTGCGCGGCAGGATCTCCGTCCACTCGCCGTCCTCCCCGTCCTTGACGGAGACCGAGGCCCAGCCGGCGCTGTTGCCCTTCAGGTAGGCGGTGTCGATCTCGACGGCCCGGATCTGCGACTCGGACACCAGGCGGTAGCGGATCCAGTCGTTGCCCTGGTCGCGGCGGCGGCGGGTCTCCCAGCCGTCGTCCATCTTGCGGGAGCGGCCCGGCTGGATGGTGTTGGTGGCCGGGGAGTAGAAGAGGTTGGAGGCGTCCTCGACCTGTCCGCCGTTCCCCAGCGCGACCACGTCGAAGGTGCCCAGCACCGTCAGCCACGCGGGGTCGGGCACGACCTCGCCGTACACGCGCAGCCGGGCGATGCCGCCGTCGGGGTGCTGGTTGACGCGCAGGTGCGTGAAGCTCTGCTCGACGGAGACGGCGAAACCGTTCGCCGCGTGGCCGCCGACCGCCGTGCGGGGGACGAGGGTCGTCCACTTCACGTCGTCGGAGAGCAGTTCCTCCGGGGAGGGCGAGCCCGGCACGGAGGTGCCCTCGACCGAGACGGCCTGCGGGTAGTTGCCGCGGAAGTGCGCGGTGTCGACGACGATCCCGCGGATCACACCGGGCGCGCCGAGCCGTACCAGGGCCCAGTCGTGGTCCTCCGCGGTCGGCCAGGGGTGCTCGGCGGAGGCGCCGCGCCGGCGGCGGGTCTCCCAGCCGTCCATGATCTTGCCCTTGTGGCCGAAGTGCTCGGGGTCGAACTCGGCCGGCTCGGGCACCAGCAGGTTCTCCCGCTGGGCGAAGAACTCGTCGTTGGCGGCGATGACACCGGCGCCGAGCTGCCGGTCGGCGAGGTTGGCGTACTGGGTGAAGGGCAGGTCGGCGGTGCGGTAGTCCGCGTACGGGTCGCCGCCTCCGTAGGGGTTCGCGTCGCCGGTGAAGGTGGCCCAACTCGAATGTTGCTGCGCCGTCACGGTGATCAGGGGTTCCTTTCTGGAGTCGGCCGGGTTGGGGGGGTGGGTCACTGTGGGCGGGCGAGCAGCGTGCCCTTCGGCCCGGTGAACTCGCCGTCGGCGACGATGCGCTCGCCGCGCAGCCAGGTGGACTTGACGACGCCGTACAGGGTCTTGCCGGCGTAGGCGGTGACCCGGTTGCGGTGCTGGAGGCCGGCCGGGTCGACGGTGAAGGTCTCGTCGGGGGCGAGGACGGCGAAGTCGGCGTCCCGGCCGGGGGCGATGGCGCCCTTGGAGCCGTCGAGGCCGACGAGTTCCGCGGTCCGCGTGGACATCCAGCGGACGACGTCCTCCAGCCCGTGGCCGCGCCTGCGGGCCTCGGTCCAGACGGCGGACAGGCTCAGCTGGAGGCCGGAGATGCCGCCCCAGGCGGTGGCGAAGTCGTCGGTCTTGAGGTCGGCGGTGGACGGCGAGTGATCGGTCACGACGCAGTCGACCGTGCCGTCGGCGAGGGCCTCCCAGAGCAGGTCCTGGTTGGCGGCCTCGCGGATGGGCGGGCAGCACTTGAATTCGCTCGCGCCGTCCGGGACCTCTTCGGCCGTCAGGGTGAGGTAGTGCGGGCAGGTCTCCACGGTGACGCGGACGCCGTCGGCGCGGGCCGCGCGGATCAGCGGCAGCGCGTCGCTGGAGGACAGGTGCAGGACGTGCACGCGCGCGTTCAGCCGCCGGGCCTGCGCGACGAGGCTCGCGATGGCCGTGTCCTCGGCGTCGCGGGGGCGGGAGGCGAGGAAGTCGGCGTACTTGGGGCCGCCGTGCTGCGGGGCGGCGGCCAGGTGGTGCGGGTCCTCGGCGTGCACGATCAGCAGCCCGTCGAACCCGGCGATCTCCGCCAGGGACCGGGCCAGCCGGTCCTGGTCGAGGTGCGGGAACTCGTCGACGCCGGACGGGGACAGGAAGGCCTTGAAGCCGAAGACGCCTGCGTCGTGCAGCGGGCGCAGGTCCTTGACGTTGTCGGGCAGGGCCCCGCCCCAGAAGCCGACGTCGATGTGCGCCTTGTCCCGGGCCACGTTCTGCTTGATCCGCAGGTGGTCGACGGTCGTGGTGGGCGGGAGGGAGTTGAGCGGCATGTCGATCAGCGTGGTGATGCCGCCGGCCGCCGCCGCGCGCGTCGCGGTCCAGAAGCCCTCCCAGTCGGTGCGGCCCGGATCGTTGACGTGCACGTGGGTGTCGACCAGGCCGGGCAGCAGGACGTGGTCGCCGACGTCCTCCAGCCGGGCCGCGGCCGGGACCTCGGCGTCGTACGGCAGGACGGCGGTGATCCTCCCGGCGGACACGGTGACCGTCGCGGCCCGCGTCCCTTCCGGGGTGATGACGCGCGTCGAGCGCAGCACCAGTTCAGCGTCGGACACCCGAACCCCTCTCTGTACCGCTGTTGTACGTCCAGGAAACGGGATGTACACCCACGTAACGGATTTCAACGTTCTGTTGAAGGAGTCTTCACTCCCGCTTCCGCGCCGTCAAGGGGCAGACTTCTGGGCAGTACGTCACCCGCGTCCACTCTGGACGTTTCCACAAAGCGGAATTAGAATTCCAGCAAGCAGAACGTAGCTACGTACAAGCGGGCAGTCAACCGGCCGCCGGGTAGGCTTCTGCCCTCCCGCCAGTCCCGAAAGGAACGCGCCGTGCCGACGTCCAGCGCCAGCACCACCGACTCCGCCAAATCCTCCACCGGAGGCGGGGTCCAGTCCCTGGAGCGCGCCTTCGACCTGCTCGAGCGCATGGCGGACGCGGGCGGCGAGGTCGGCCTGAGCGAGCTGTCCGCGACCAGCGGGCTGCCGCTGCCGACCATCCACCGGCTGATGCGCACGCTGGTCGCCTGCGGGTACGTCCGCCAGCAGCCGAACCGGCGCTACGCGCTCGGCCCCCGGCTCATCCGGCTCGGCGAGTCGGCGTCCCGGCTGCTCGGCACCTGGGCGCGGCCCTATCTGGCCCGGCTGGTCGAGGAGACCGGCGAGACCGCGAACATGGCGCTGCTCGACGGCGACGAGATCGTGTACGTGGCGCAGGTGCCGTCGAAGCACTCGATGCGCATGTTCACGGAGGTCGGCCGGCGGGTCCTGCCCCACTCGACCGGGGTGGGCAAGGCCCTGCTCGCGGGCGTACCGGACGACGAGGTGCGCGCGCTGCTGTCCCGTACGGGCATGCCGGCCGCGACGGAGAAGACCATCACCACGCCGGAGGGGTTCCTCGCCGCGCTGGAGGACGTCCGGCAGGCCGGGTACGCCGTCGACGACAACGAGCAGGAGATCGGGGTGCGCTGCCTCGCGGTGTCCGTGCCGGACTCCCCGACCGCCGCGGCGATCTCCATCTCGGGGCCGGCCGGGCGGGTCACCGAGGCCGCGACCGACAAGATCGTGCCGGTGCTCCAGCAGATCGCCGTCGAACTGTCCCAGGCACTGGCCAGCTCGGGCGCCTAGCAGCCGGGGCGGCGGCGTCCCGCGTCCGAGCGGGCTCACGAGCGACGCCGCGCATCCGGACCAGGGCCGAACGCTCCCCGGCTCCACGCGCGTCACGGCGGTCCGACGCATCCCGAGCCGCCATCAGCTGACGCACCGGGCGGCGCAGGGCCATGTTCGACCCGCTGGGCAGGGTCGGCATCGCGCGGCCCCGGTCAGGCGTCCGGCGGGCGATCCACGCCTGGGGTCTGCTGTGAAGGTGCTGGGCATCGTCCCGTGACTGATCTCCGACACGTCGGTCGGCCGCCGCCACTGCCTCTCATTCGACCGGAGTGAATCGCACCCCGCCGGTGCCGGGTGCATCCGCTCGTGCGAGGCGAAGACCGTCTGACGCCCGATCGTGATCCACGGGTGTACAACCCCGCGTGTATCCCGGCCGTCTGAGAGGCGCCGGAGGATGAGTCCCCGGCGCCTTCCAGTACAGAGATCGGGGATCATATGGGGAAGAAGGTCTGGAGAGCTGTCGTGGCCGGTGGCGCGGCGGCGGTGTTCACGGGCGTGGCCGCGGCGCCGGCCGGGGCGGCTGAGGGAGGGGTCTCCTTCACCCGTGTCCAGGTGAACGGCGGCAAGCCCATCGTGATCGGGGTGTCGAAGGAGGTCGCAGCGCCGACCTCCTTCCGGATGGCGACCACCCACAAGTGGAAGTGGCCGGCGGTGTTCCTTTACCGCGGCGGTACGGGTGATCGCCTGTGGCACGCCATCGAGACGAGCGACTGCATCAAGGTGAGCTCGGGCGTGTGCGACTTCAACGAGACGATGTACTTCGACCCGACCGTGTGGGACATGCACAACAGCGAGGCCGGAGCCTGGAAGGTCGCGGCCGAGGTCTCCTTCGAGGGCGGCGGCGGTGACACCGATGGTGAGGACCTCACGGTCTACGTCAAGCGCAGTTCCCGCCTGACCGTGAACGCCTCGCCCGAGCCGGTGTCCAAGGGCGGGACCATCACGGTGACCGGAAAGGTCACGCGGGCCAACTGGGAGACCAAGAAGTACGCCTCCTACGAAGGCCGCCTGGTGAGCCTGCAGTTCAAGCCGACTGGAGCCACCTCCTACACCACGGTGAAAAAGGTGTACGCGAACGGTTCGGGTGATGTCAGGACGACCGTGAAGGCGTCGAGGACGGGCACGTGGCGCTGGGTGTACTACGGCAACACCACCACCGCGCCGTCGACTTCGGCCGGGGACCATGTCGTAGTGAAGTGAGTGGTCCCGGGGCGCCGGATCCCGAACAGCTCGACTGGTCGCAGCCATCAACGAACGGCTGCGACCAGCACCTTCACCACAGAGCCTGGGGAGGATGGGCGCCTCCGTCGTCCTGTTCCCGTACATCGCCGACGCCGTCCGGGCACCCGCCACCGGTTTCGTCGTGGGCGCCCTCGCCGCTCTCGGCCCGCTGATCCCGGCCGTACGGCTCGCGGCGCTCCAGCCCTGCCTGCACGTGCCTGGAGCCGGTCGGCTGCTCGGCGGCGAGCGGCCGGTCTGCACTGGGCCCAGGTCGCAGCCGCCCGGCTCACCCGCAGTGACCAGCACCGGCGGGGGGCGCCACGCGGGTGCCCCCCCCGGCCGGCCAGGGCGCAGCGTGCTACAGAGAACCGCCCTGGTCCTCCGCGATGGGGACACGGTTGAACGGGGTGTCCGTGGGCGGCACGCGGATGCGGCGTCCGCCGATGGACCCGCTCGGTGCGGCGCTGGAGAGCCGCCCCCTGCACCGCTCGCGATCCCGGAACGCTCGGTCCGGGCTCGCTCGAGCACCCCGGAATCCGGCCCGGCCACCGGAACGCGGCTGCCTGCGACCGGACCCAAGAAGGTGCCGCCACCGACCGGCCGCATCCGGACCGGCCACTCGCACACCCCCCGACGCCACCGCGAGGGCCCCGCTGTCAGGATCGTGGGGGTTCGCCGAAGAGGTCCACCGCTTCACGTACCTCCCTGAGTGCTCTCGCCAGCGCGCTCACCGAGCCGATCGCCGCCGCGATCAGTAACAGGCTGCCGCGCAGCCGCAGCGTCTCCGGGGTGCCGCCTGAGGCCATGG
The DNA here is from genome assembly GCF_900105245.1 of Streptomyces sp. 1222.5. NCBI lineage: Bacteria > Bacillati > Actinomycetota > Actinomycetes > Kitasatosporales > Streptomycetaceae > Streptomyces > Streptomyces sp. 1222.5. The sequence continues at coordinate 2,102,353 of NZ_FNSZ01000001.1, forward strand.
CCGCGAGGGAGGCCAGTTCGTCCTCGGCTATGCCCCGGTCGGGGAAGTCGGTGGGAAGCGCGGCGAGTTCGCGGCGCAGCCGGGAAACGGCGGTATGCAGTTCCACCACCCTCGGGTCCTCGTCGCTGCCGGTCACTGGCCTCTGCCCCAAGCTCCGCAACACAGCCCTCCCCCAGACACGCCGTCGTGCGCGGGTCAGTAAACGCCACCCCGTACGGGAGCGCCACAGCGCGGACCGAAATTCAGCCCAACGGAATCGGCACCGGAAATCAGGACGCTTCCGCCGTCGTCGGGTATGCAGGACTCATGACGGACAACCAGGATCATCGGGGGGACGTCGCCGGGCTGCTGCTCGCCGCCGGCGGCGGCCGGCGGCTCGGCGGGCGGCCCAAGGCGCTGCTGGAACACCGGGGGCGGCCCCTGGTCGAGCACGCGGTGGGGGTGCTGCGCGCGGCCGGATGCGGACGCGTCCACGTCGTCCTGGGCGCCGGCGCGGACGACGTACGCAAGTGCGCCGAGCTCGACGACTGCGTGCTCGTGGAGAACCCGGACTGGGCCGAGGGCATGGGCACGTCCCTGCGCGCGGGGCTGAAATCGCTCGCCGGCACGGGCGTGCGCGCGGCCCTCGTGAGTCTGGTCGACCAGCCCGGCATCGGCCCCGCCGCGGTGGCCCGGGTGCTGAGCGCGTACGAGGACGAGAACTCGCTGGTCTCGGCCGCGTACGACGGGCAGCGGGGGCATCCGGTGCTCTTCGGGGCCGCGCACTGGGCGGGCATCGCGGCGACCGCCACCGGGGATCGCGGGGCGCGCGCCTACCTGAAGGAGCACGCGGCCTCGGTCAGGCTCGTGGAGTGCGCGGACGTGGCCGAGCCGTACGACATCGACACCGCGGCCGACCTGCGCCACCTTGAGTGAACGGGGTGGCACCGGGCGCCACCTTGCCTCGACTCAGAGAATCTCGACATCAACAAACCATTGAAGTTCCACGATGAGGAAACTACTATCCACTGTTCAGAAGCGCCTGGCCGCACAGCTGGCGCAGTTCGTCCCGTTCGTGCCCCTAGGCACCCGGTGCCACCGCTGAAGGAAGTGACAGCTCATGTCCGCACCAGCGCCGTCCCCGCTGGCCATCGTCGACGCCGAGCCCCTGCCCCGGCAGGAAGAGGTCCTCACGGACGCCGCGCTCGCCTTCGTGGCGGAGCTGCACCGGCGGTTCACCCCGCGCCGTGACGAACTCCTCGCCCGCCGGGCCGAGCGCCGCGCCGAGATCGCCCGCACCTCCACGCTCGACTTCCTCCCGGAGACCGCCGCGATCCGCGCGGACGACTCCTGGAAGGTCGCCCCGGCCCCGGCCGCGCTGACCGACCGGCGCGTCGAGATCACCGGCCCCACCGACCGCAAGATGACCATCAACGCGCTCAACTCGGGCGCCCGGGTCTGGCTCGCCGACTTCGAGGACGCCTCAGCGCCCACCTGGGAGAACGTCGTCCACGGCCAGCTCAACCTGATCGCCGCCTACACCCGGACCATCGACTTCACCGACCCCGGGTCCGGCAAGTCCTACGCCCTGCGCCCGGACGAGGAGCTGGCGACCGTCGTCATGCGCCCGCGCGGCTGGCACCTGGACGAGCGCCACCTCGTCGACGCCGACGGCCGCGCCGTCCCCGGCGCCCTCGTCGACTTCGGCCTGTACTTCTTCCACAACGCCCAGCGCCTGCTGGACCTCGGCAAGGGCCCGTACTTCTACCTGCCCAAGACCGAGTCGCACCTCGAGGCCCGCCTGTGGAACGACGTGTTCGTCTTCGCCCAGGAGTACGTCGGCATCCCCCAGGGCACGGTCCGCGCGACCGTCCTGATCGAGACGATCACGGCCGCGTACGAGATGGAGGAGATCCTCTACGAACTGCGCGACCATGCCGCCGGGCTGAACGCCGGCCGCTGGGACTACCTGTTCTCCATCGTCAAGAACTTCCGTGACGGCGGGGCCAGGTTCGTCCTGCCGGACCGCAACGCGGTGACGATGACCGCCCCGTTCATGCGGGCGTACACCGAACTCCTCGTGCGCACCTGCCACAAGCGCGGCGCGCACGCGATCGGCGGCATGGCGGCCTTCATCCCGTCGCGGCGCGACGCCGAGGTCAACAAGGTGGCCTTCGAGAAGGTCCGCGCCGACAAGGACCGCGAGGCCAACGACGGCTTCGACGGCTCCTGGGTCGCCCACCCCGACCTGGTGCCGATCGCCCTGGAGTCCTTCGACCGGGTCCTCGGCGACAAGCCCAACCAGAAGGACCGGCTGCGCGAGGACGTCCACGTCGAGGCCGCCGACCTGATCGCCGTCGACTCGCTGGAGGCGAAGCCGACGTACGCCGGTCTCGTCAACGCCGTGCAGGTCGGCATCCGTTACATCGAGGCCTGGCTGCGCGGGCTCGGGGCGGTCGCCATCTTCAACCTGATGGAGGACGCGGCCACCGCCGAGATCTCCCGCTCCCAGATCTGGCAGTGGATCAACGCGGGCGTCGAGTTCGAGAACGGCGACAGGGCCACCCCGGAGCTGGCGCGCAAGGTCGCCGCCGAGGAACTCGACGCCATCCGCAAGGAGATCGGCGAGGAGGCCTTCGCGGCCGGCCACTGGCAGGAGGCCCACGACCTGCTGCTGCGGGTCTCCCTCGACGAGGACTACGCCGACTTCCTCACCCTGCCGGCGTACGAGCAGCTGCGCGGCTGAGCCGCACACCGACCCGTCCGCGCGACCGAATGGCCCTGGGGCTCCTCCGGGGCCACTCGGTCGCCCAGGAGTACCCGATCCGGACGCGAGAGTGCCGCGGGTCAGCCGAGGTGCGCCGACCAGTCCTGTTCCGCCGCCGGCTTGCCGTGCAGATCGGGCACCCGCTTCAGCCAGTCCGGGCGGCCCGCCTGCGTCTTCGCCGCGCGGGCGGCCTCCTCGGCCGCGAGCTCCTCGCGGCTCGGGAAGTCGGTGGGCAGCCACTGGGGCGAGAGCCGGACGCGGGCCAGCAGGTAATCGACGTAGGCGTCCCGGACGTCGTCGGCGGTGGCGAACCCGGCGTCCTCGGCCAGCCAGGCGTCCGGCACCTCGGCGGCGATCGCGCGCAGCAGCTCCTCCGTCACGCGTGGCGCCAGCTCCGCGTCGGCGGCGCGGACGTCGGGGCCGTAATGGCCGAGGGCGTGGTGGCGGAAGTCGTACTTCCGGCCGGGGGTCGTGGTGTCCCAGCGGTGGTGGAAGACCAGCGCGGCGCCGTGGTCGATGAGCCACAGGCGCGGGGGCACGGTGCCGAACGTGGGCCAGACCATCAGGTTGGAGCTGTGCACCGTGCGGTCCACGTTGGCCGTCAGCGCGTCCAGCCAGACGATCCGGCCCGCCTCCAGCGGATCCACCGGGAAGACCTTCGCGATGTCCGGGGTGAAGTCCCGGGCGCCCGGCAGATAGTCCATGCCGAGGTTGACCCCGGCGCTCGCGCTGTGCAGGTCCCGCACCTCCTGGTGCGGCTCGCCGGCGGCGATCGCCGGGTCGAAGTGCACCAGGACCAGCTCGGGGAAGCGCAGCCCGAGCGCGCGGGCGAGTTCACCGACGATCACCTCGGCGACCAGCGCCTTGTGGCCCTGTGCGGAGCCGGTGAACTTCACGACGTACGTGCCGAGGTCGTCGGCCTCAACGACACCGGGGACGGAGCCACCGGAGCGCAGAGGTTCGACGTAGCGGGTCGCGGTTACCGCTCGCATCATCTTCCAGGGCCCCACCGGTCGATTACCTTCTATTTCACGGCCAGCTTCGACGCGGTGCAATCCGGGGAGGCCTCCCGGAAGTGAGCATAGTGACCGGTGACCGGGCCCCGCTCCTCGGCGCCGCCCCGGGCCCGGCGGTCCCGGCGGTCATGACACGCGAACCAGCTGCGGTTCGGTGGCGCGGGCGGCGTGCGTGCCGTACGTCCGGTCGATGCGGGCGAGCAGGTCCGGGGCGGTCGGCTCGTACTCCTGGGTGCCGACCGATTCGAGGGCCGTGGTGGCCAGTGCGCAGCCCAGGCGGGCGGCCTGCTCCGACGGCCAGCCCCAGGCCACGCCGGCGAGGAATCCGGCGCGGAAGGCGTCCCCGGCGCCGGTGGGGTCGGCGATCCTGTCGGTGGGCACGGCGGGGATCCGCAGCGTCGCGCCGTCAGCTCCCCGCAGGCAGACTCCCGCCTCGCCCCGCGTGGTGATCCAGGTGCCGATACGGCCGAGGAGCTCCCGCTCCGTCCAGCCGGTGCGCTCGTGCAGCAACGCGGCCTCGTACTCGTTGGTGAACAACCAGCGTGCGCCGTCGACGAGTTCGCGGGCCTGCTCGCCGGTGAGACGGGCGAGCTGCTGGGACGGGTCGGCGGCGACCGGGACGCCGAGCCGGTGGGCCGTGGCGGTATGGCGCAGCATGGCGGTGGGGTCGTCGGCGCCGACCAGGACGAACGCGGGCGCGCCGTGCCGGCGGACCACGCCGGCCAGGTCGATCCGGGCCGCCTCGGCCATGGCACCGGCGTAGAAGGTGGCGATCTGGTTCTGGTCGTCGTCGGTGGTGCACACGAAGCGGGCGGTGTGCAGACGGCCGCTGACCCGGACCTCGGACGTGTCGACGCCGTTCGCCGCGAGCCGGGCGCCGTACTCGGCGAAGTCGACGCCCGCCGAACCGATCAGGAGGGGGGCGAGGCCGAGCCGTCCGAGTCCGAAGGCGATGTTCGCGCCGACTCCCCCTCTGCGCACTTCCAGCCGGTCGGCGAGGAACGACAGGGAGACCCGTTCCAGCTGCTCCGCGAGGAGCTGTTCCGCGAAGCGGCCGGGGAACACCATCAGGTGGTCGGTCGCGATCGAACCGGTCACGGCGATACGCATGGAGAGCACTCCTTGAAGCGGGGACCAGGGTGGTGACGGGACGGCTTCGGTGGCCGGCGCGTTCCGGGGGCGCGGTGCGCGGCCCGGGGAGAGGGACCGCGCACCGCGAGGTGCCGCCCGCGCCGGGTGTCAGGCGGCCTTCGCGGCCTTGCGCAGGGCGTCGGCGCGGTCGGTGCTCTCCCAGGTGAACTCCGCGAGTTCGCGGCCGAAGTGACCGTAGGCGGCCGTCAGGGAGTAGATGGGGCGGAGCAGGTCGAGGTCGCGGATGATCGCGGCCGGGCGGAGGTCGAAGACCTCGGTGACGGCCTGCTCGATCTTCTCGACGGCGATCGAGTGGGTACCGAAGGTCTCGACGAGCAGCCCGACCGGCTCGGCCTTCCCGATCGCGTACGCGACCTGCACCTCGCAGCGCTCCGCCAGCCCGGCGGCGACGACGTTCTTGGCGACCCACCGCATGGCGTAGGCGGCCGAACGGTCCACCTTGGACGGGTCCTTGCCGGAGAAGGCGCCGCCGCCGTGCCGGGCGTAGCCGCCGTACGTGTCGATGATGATCTTCCGGCCGGTCAGCCCCGCGTCGCCCATCGGCCCGCCCACCTCGAAGCGGCCGGTCGGGTTGACCAGCAGGCGGTGGTCGTCGGTGGCCAGCTCGATGCCGTCGTCCGCGAGCCGCGCGAGGACGTGTTCGACGACGTGGGTGCGGATGTCGGGGACGAGGAGGCCGTCCAGGTCGATGTCACCCGCGTGCTGCGAGGAGACGACGACGGTGTCCAGGCGGACCGGCCTGCTGCCCAGGTACTCGACGGTGACCTGGGTCTTGCCGTCCGGGCGCAGGTAGGGGACGGTGCCGTCCTTGCGGACCTCGGCCAGGCGGCGCGAGAGCCGGTGGGCCAGATCGATCGGCAGCGGCATCAGGGTGGGCGTCTCGGCCGTCGCGTAGCCGAACATCAGGCCCTGGTCCCCGGCGCCCTGCCGGTCCAGTTCGTCCGCGTCCTCTCGGGAGGCGCCCCGGACGCGCTGCTCGTACGCGGTGTCGACGCCCTGCGCGATGTCGGGAGACTGCGCGCCGATCGACACCGACACCCCGCAGGACGCCCCGTCGAAGCCCTTGGCGGAGGAGTCGTAGCCGATGTCGAGGATCTTCTGCCGCACCAGGGTCGCGATGTCGGCGTAGGCGGAGGTCGACACCTCGCCCGCGACATGGACCTGGCCGGTGGTGATCAGGGTCTCGACCGCGACGCGCGACGCGGGGTCCTGACGGAGCAGTTCGTCGAGGATGCTGTCGCTGATCTGGTCCGCCATCTTGTCGGGGTGTCCTTCGGTGACGGACTCGGAGGTGAACAGGCTGCGGGACATGACACTCCAGGACGGTGAGGGGTGGGCACGTGACGGCACGTCGCGTCGCGTGCGGGGTGCGGCCTTCGGGCCGGCGTCCCGTGAGCTGCCGGGCGCGCCGGGGCGGGCGGAGCGGACGGTCCGTGGCCCCGCCCCGCCGGTGGCGTCCGTCCGCCGTCGCGGGCGGGCGTCACCGGCCGGTGCAGTCCGTGACCGGCGGCGGCGCCGTTCTTTCGGGCGCCTTCCCGCCTCGCGTCACCGCGTGGCCGCGGCCTTGCGGAACACCCAGTAGTCGGCGCCCTCCTCCGCGATGTAGTTGGCGTTCCTGAGGGTCAGCTCCAGCGTTGCCCGGCCGGTCACCTCGGGCGACCGGGCGAAGTCCTCGAAGCCGGTCTCCGTGGCGTAGCTGCCGCGGGTGGACACCACGATCAGGGCGCCGGGGCGGGCGTACTCGAAGAGCGTGAGCAGTGCCGTCGGACGGACGTGGCCCAAGGTGAAGACGCCGCTGCTGACCACGATGTCGTACACGTCCAGGCGCTCGTCGCGGCGGCCGGAGGACAGGTCCACCCCGCCGTAGACCTTCCGGTAGGCGTGGGTCCTGGCGGCCTCGGCGGCCATCTGCTCGGAGAGGTCGACGCCGTCGACGACGTAGTCGCCGAGGGTGCGCAGGAAGCCGCCGACGAGGCCGGTGCCGCAGCCGGCGTCGAAGACGGTGGTCCGCGGCGATCCGTAGGCGGAGGCGAGCAGGTGGACGAGGTTCGCCGCGACGCGGGGGGCCACCCACTGCTGGTCGGCGAGGTCCTGGTCGTACCGGGTCGCCCAGTCCTCGTAGTAGTTCTTCAGTCCGGTGGCGTCGTCGAAGAACACATGCGAATTGGCTATGTTCGCGAAGGAGTTGCTCATGATTTTCCTCCCTTGAGGGTCAACTGGAGATGCGTGGCGCTCTTTTCACCGGCTCGCGCGCGTGGCCGCGGGAACGGCCTCCGCGTCGGATTCGTCGGGGGCGGAAAGTGCCTCTTTCGAGCGGACGTTCCTCACGTCGAAGACCATGTAGACGGAGATTCCGGCGAGAATGCAGAGGGCACCGGCGATTTCGGTCCAGGTGGGGGTCCGCTGTTCCACCGGAAGGCTGAGGATCGCCCCGAAGATGGTCTCCGTGGCGAGGAGCGGGCCGACCAGCGGCACCGGAATTCCCTGCGCCGCCTTGACCCAGATGTAGGTCCCCCACCAGGAGCCGATGACGCCCAGGAAGACGCACCACGTGATGATCTTGAAGAGCGGGTACGGGCTGAACGTCTCCTCCGGGGTGGAGGCGATCGCGTACGGCAGCAGCACCATCGACGCGCCGCCGGCCCCCATCGCCACGAGGGCGGCCCAGATCGTGGGGTCGGGCCTGGTCTCCCAGGTGCGCTGCGACTGGGCGTTGCGCACCACGAAGTACGACCACGTCAGCATCGCGCCGAGGGCGAGGGCGATCCCGAGGATGGAGTTCCCGGCACCGTCGCCCCCGCCCTGGACGAAGTCGGTGACGCTGAGCAGGTTGATGCCGGCGAGAATGAGGACGACCGGGGCGATCAGCTGGCTCCAGGACATCCGCTTCTCGGCGAAGTTCCCCGCGACCGCGATGGTGATGGGTGACGCCCCGACCACCACGGCGGTGATGAAGCCGCTGCCCGCGGTCGCCGAGTAGGACACGCAGATGTAGAAGACGAAGTAGCCGACGAATCCGATGTACAGCCCGAAGAGGATCCTGCGCAGCGGCATCAGCTTGAGCTGCTTTCGGCTCCTGATCAGCACGTAGAGACCGCACAGGCCGAACAGGGAGTACCGGCCGGTCACCAGCAGGAGCTCGCTCGCGGGTTTGACCGCGGCCGGGGCGACGAAGGCCGTGGCCCACAGCAGGGCCGCCGTCAGCGCGGCCATCACGTTCTTCTGTGTACTACCCATTACAGAGTCGGCTCCAGTGCACGGACCTCGCCGGTCTCGAACCCGTTCCGGGCGAGCCAGTCCGCGTTGTAGATCTTGGACAGGTACTTGGTGCCGCTGTCCGGGAGCACGGTGACGACCGCCGCCGGGCCGGACAGCGACCGGGCCACCTGCACGGCGCCCCACACGTTCGCGCCGGCGGTGCCGCCGCAGACGAGTCCTTCGCGGTGGGCCAGGTGCCGGCAGGTGGCGAAGGCGTCGGCGTCGCTGAACCGGAGCACCTCGTCGACCGTGGAGAAGTCCATGCACCGGGCGAGGTGGTCCTCGCCGGCGCCCTCGACGAAGTAGGGCGCGATCTGCCCCGGGTCGACGACGCCGTCGTGGAAGTAGCGGTGGTAGATGGAGCCGACGGGGTCCAGCAGGACCGACCTGACGTCCGGTTTCCGCTGCTTGAGGAAGCGCGAGGTGCCGGAGATGGTGCCGCCGGTGCTCCCCGACGCGACGAACGCCGTCACCGTGTCGCCGAGGGCGTCCCAGATCTCGGGGCCCGTGGAACGGAAGTGGGCCTCCGCGTTGAGGGGGTTGTCGTACTGGTTGAGCATGAAGGAGCCCGGCGTGGCGGCGTGGATGGCCCTCGCGCGCGTCACGTAGTGGTCCGGCGCGTCCGGGAGCGCGGACGTGGGGCAGACGATCACCTCCGCCCCCATGGCGCGCAGGGCGTCCCGCTTCTCCTTGCTCACCTTGTCGGGCATCGTCAGGACCGCGCGGTAGCCACGCGTGGCCGCGAGCATCGCGATGGCCGCCCCGGTGTTGCCGGACGTGTTCTCGACGATGGTCGCGCCCGGTGCGATCAGCCCGCGGCGCTCGGCGTCGTCGACGATGTACCGGACGATCCGGTCCTTGATGCTGCCGCCCGGATTCATGAACTCGGCCTTGGCGAAGATCCGCACGTCGGCCGGAACGTCGAAGGTCTTCAGCTCGACGAGGGGTGTCTCGCCGATGAACGACTGGATATCCATCCCGAATCCTTAGTGGTCACTTCCGAAGAGGGCGGCCCGGCGGAGAGGGCGGCGACCCGGCGCGAAGGCGGCGCCCGACTGGAACGGGTCTACGGAGCCCGCCCCCCATGGACCGGGCCCCAGGGGGGGCGGGCTCCGGCCGGGGACCCTGCTTGGTGGGGGGGCGGTGGTGCGGCCCCTGACTGGGGGGTGGGTGCGGGGGCGCGGCACGGTCCCGTTCGTGTCCGCCCGTGACGCGCACGCCGTCGCCCCGCCGCGCCGGTGGTTCGCCCGGTGCGGCTCAGAGGGCGGAGCCGGGGATCTTGACGGAGTCGAGGATCGCCACGGTGTGCCCGACCTTCTCCCCCTGTTCGACCAGGCGCAGGGCGTCCGCGGCCGTGATGGCGTGCGGCGCGAGCTCCTGTTCGATCCCCAGAGCTCGGGCACCGGCGCCGGCCGGGGACAGTCCTTCGAAGGCGTCCCGCAGCACGGGCACCGGATAGAAGTGGAACGGGCCGAGGCCCTCCCGCTCCCAGCGGGCGAAGCCGCCGACGACCTCGTCCGGTTCGGACTGGACCTTCCAGGTGTACGTCAGGATGCTGCCGTTGTAGCCGGCGGCACCGGAGAGGGCGAGGATCTCGGACAGCGGGATGCGGGCGCCGATCGACGACAGCACCCGGCCGCCGACCCGCAGTGCCGGGTGGGCCTGCTGGAGCGCCAGGTAGTGCAGGGTGACGAGGTTCTTCTCGGCGAAACCGGGGATCTCCTCGTCGCGCTCGGCGATGAACGTCGAGCTGGTCTGGCCGTCGTCGAGGTCGGCGCTGCGTGCCATCGGGATGTTGGGCAGGTTCTCGTAGACCACGTCGAGCTGCGACAGCTTCCCGGCCAGCGGGGCGAGCAGATCGCCGGCGCCCGCGACCAGTTCGACGTCGCGCGCCAGGAGGTTGGCCTCGATGTTGGCCCGCGCGTAGGCGACGACGTCCTCGTGGAGGTCGGTGAATCCGACGTGGCGCGCCTTCAGGATCTCCACGGCGGCCAGGACGTCCAGGCCCGCGCCCGTACCGATCGTGCAGAAGCGCGGGGCGAGGAAACCCATCTCGGCCAGGGTCTTGAAGGCGGGGACCGCGACGCTCGCGACCCAGTCGGCCCGCGGCTCGTCCGCCTTCGGAAGGTAGGAATGGTCCGAGAGCCTGAGCCCTATGGAAGACCTGATGCGCGCGGGATCCTCGATCTCGAAGAACTCACCCGGCGACAGCACCAGTTCGGCATGGGCGATCTGCGTACTCATCTGGTTCTCCTTCGGTGTGACGGCAGCGCGAATTCTGCGAGAACTTCCGGGCTCGACCCGGACGGAAGGGGGCCGACGGCCGTACGAACCGGCCCGCACCGAGGAATGGGCGGCAACCGCGCCCTCCTGCCGAACCGTTCTTCCGGAACGGCATTCCCTCGATGGAAGTGAATTCACTATCGCCAGCCGTCACCGACGCTGTACAGGGTTGCCCTGTTGCCTCTCGACAGGCAACTCCGGTGCACCGGGCACGCATCCGGCCTGTTCCGTTTCCTCCGCCACCCGTGCGATGCCGCGGATTCGAGCCACACCGCCGCCCTTTCGGCCGTGACACCGCGCGGTACGAGTCATGCGGAGCGAGAGGCGGGCGCCCGTTCCGCGATCGCCCGCGCGGGCCCGGACCCCCCGGCCCCGCGCGCCTCCGGCCTCCCCGCACGGCGCTGCGGAGGGCGGGCACACGACACCGGAGGGGGTCGTTCCGTAGCAGTGCCGGCGACGTGCCGCAACCGAAGGAACCATTCAAGTCAGCTTCTCCGGGGCGTCGTTGACACCGCGAAGATCGAATCCATAGCATGTAGCTATACCGGTTGGTATACGCCTCACCTCCCCCCACCCGAAGGAGATGGGAACGTGTCGCTCCACAGGTCAGCCACGGCGACCACCGGGGCAGCGGAACCCCCCGCACCACGCGGCCGCGCACGCGCCGCCGATCCACCTCGGCACCCGCGGGAGGCGGGACGTCACACGACGGCCCTCCGGCCCGTATGCGCGGAGGGAGTTCACCCGTGAAGCCCCTCTACCTTCGCGAGGACACCGAGCGGCAGCGGGAACGGCTCGCCGCCACGGCCAGGCACCTGCACCGGAGCGGCTGGATGCCGGGAACGTCCGGCAGTGTGTCCCTGCGCTCCGGCGACGCGGTCCTCATCACGGCACACGACCTCGACAAGGGCCGGATGGACGCCCGGGACACGGTCCTGATCGACCCGTCCGAAGGGCTGCCGCTCCTCGGGGAGACCGAGTGGCCCTGCGCCGAGACACCGGTCCACCTCGCGCTCCACGGCTACCTGCCCGACTGCGAGACGGTGGTGCACGTGCGGGCGGCGGGCGTCACGACGCCGGCCGCGCTCGCCCGCGGCGCGGGCCACGCCGGCCCTCCCGCGGCTGAGCGCAACCTCCGCTCCGGCCCGGCCGGATCCACGCCGACGATGCTGCCGGCCCTCCCGGCACGGCCCGACCCCGGCCGCACGGCCGACGAGGTGCGGGCCGCCCTCGACGGCACGGCCGCAGGCGCACCGGCCGCTCTCCTCGTGGCGGACACGTGCGTGTTCACCTGGGGGCGCGACCTCGGCGAGGCGCTCGCCGCGCTGGACGGGATCGAGGAACGGAGCCGCTCGCCGCTGCGGCCGGGCGCCGACGCCCCGGACCCGGCCGGGTGGACCAGGTGACGCTGCTTCAGGTCATGCCCGCGGAAGCGCCGGGGGACGTGCGGCTGCGCTCCGACGACCAGGAGGTCATCCGCAGGGAACTGCTCTGGATCGGCGTGCGTTTCGGCAGATGGCACGCCGCGCACAGACTTCCCGCCGACGCCGACGACGCCGCCATCACCCGCGCGTACCGCTGCCACATCGACCATGTCCGCGCCGAGAGCGGCTACCGGGCCGTCGAGATCGCCCGTCTGCCGCAGGGACCGGACGGCCCGGCCCCGGCAGGGCACGTTCCCTCCCCGGCGGGTCCGGATCAGCCGTTCTGCGAGGACTGCTCCGGTGAGCACCTCCACGAGGAGGACCTGGTGCGGTTCGTCGTGGCGGGCTCGGCCTGCTTCTTCCTCCATGTCTCCGGTGCGGTGCACGCGGTGCTCTGCACGGCGGGAGACCTGCTGTCCGTACCCGGGCGTACGGCCCACTGGTTCGACGCCGGTGCGGATCCGCGGTACACGGCCGTCCGTTTCCGCCAGGACGCGGGCGGCGGCGGCACGCGGTCCCTGCCGAACGGCCTCGCCGCCCGGTTCCCCGGCTTCGACGCGCTGGCGGCATCACGATGACGGACGCCCGTGCCCGGTCCCGGACCGGCCGATGTCGCGCCTTCGGCAGATCGGGCGACGCCGTCACCGGCGCACGCTGACCTCGACGGCGTTCCGCCGCGGCGGCGCCAGGTCGCGGCAGCGACCTCGCGGGCCGACCTCGCGGGCCGACCTCGCGGACGGACTCCGCGCATGGACCCCGTAGCAAGGAACCGCGGACGGGCAGCCGCTTCGCGTTCCGGCGGTGGGCGGCCCCACCTGCCCGCGGACGGTCAGCCGTCCGGGAACCCGCCGACCCGGCCAACTCCCCTCCGGGACTGGCCACTCGCAACCGTCTTCACGATTCAGGGGGCTCGAAAGTGGTACGGGAACCGGTACAGGGCACCACACCGATGCGGGCGTCGCGCCAGGAGACCGGATGCCCACCGAGTGCCGGCGAGCCGGCGTCCTTCGGGCAGCTGCTCCGCTCCCTCCGTCAGCGACGCGGCCTCTCCCTGGCCCAGTTGGCGACCCGCGCGCACTTCAACCGGGGTCATGTCAGCAAGATCGAGAACGGCAAGCGGCCCCCGTCGGTGAGCTTCGCGAAGGCCTGCGACCGCGCGCTCGACGCGGGCACCACCTTCGCCGACATCGCCCTGGCCCTGGAGTCCGCATCCCGGCCGCAGCGGGGCTGGGTACGTCCCGGTCAACTACCGTCGGCCAAGCGCAACTTCGTCGGGCGGCAGGAGGAGATGCGCCATCTCGACGGACTGCTGCGAGGGGCCGAGCAGGCCCTCGCCGTGCCGGTCGCGGTCATCAGCGGGCTGCCGGGCGTCGGCAAGACCGCCGTCGCGGTCCAGTGGGCGCATCACGCCGTCAACAACGGTCACTTCCGCGACGGCCAGCTCTTCGTCAATCTGCAGGGTCCGGGACCGGGAACGGCGGCCACCCCGTCCGACGTCCTGGCGGACCTGCTCCGCACGCTGGGGGTCCCCGCCGACCGGATCCCGGCCGATCTGGACCAGCGGGCCGCGACGTTCCGCTCGTACCTGCACGGCCGCGAGATGCTGCTGGTGCTGGACAACGCCGCGGACGCCCAGCAGATCTACCCGCTGCTGCCCGGCTCCCCCGGGTGTGCGGTGGTCGTGACCAGCCGTTCACGCCTGCCGGGTCTGATGTCCGTGGCCGAGGCGGCCACGCTGCGGCTCACCGAGTTGTGCCAGCCGGAGGCCGCCCTGCTGATCCGGGCGATCATCGGGGACCCGCGGGCCGACGCCGACCCAGCGGCCGTCGACGTGCTGGCGGAACGCTGCGGCCGGCTCCCGCTGGCCCTGGTGCTGGCCGGCGAGCACATCGTGAGCCGTCAGCAGCGCAGCGCCGACGCCCTGGCCCGCGAACTCAAGCCCGAACGCGCCCGGCTGAATCTGGCCGAGGGTGATGTCGTGCTGCGCGACGCCTTCGCCACGTCGTACCGGGCACTGGACGAGCAGAGTGCCCGTCTGTTCCGCCTGCTGGGTCTGCTGCCCAGCCGTCTCATCGACGCCGACGCCACCGCGGCCACCGCGGGGGTCAGTCAGGACGAGGCGTCGCGCATGCTGCGCTGCCTCGACAGCGTGCACCTGATCCACCGCCAGGACGAACGCCACTACCTCATGCACCAGTTGCTGCGGACCTACGCGGCGGACCTGGCACGCCAGATGGACCAGGAGGCCGGGCACATCCAGGCGCTGCGCTCCACCCCGGACGGGGTCACCACGGGTTCGGCACCCCTGTCCTCGCTCGTCGCCTAGGAGGACGCGGGGCGGGGACTCCCCTGCCGGGCGCCGGCGTCCCTCACGAACGGGCGAGCGCCCCGGCGAGGGACTTCTCGACCAGGACGGCGGCCATGTGCGCCGCACGGTCGACGGCCTGGTCCACGGAGTGCATGGAGTCGGCGATGCAGGCACCCTCGTGGAGGATCAGCACCTGGGCGGCCAGTGCGGCCGGGTCGGCGGCGCGCGCCTGCCCCGCGAGGTCCTCCAGGTAGGTGAGGAGCCAGGTCTTCTGCTCGCGGGCCACCTTGCGCCCGGGGTGGTCCTCCGGCAGTTCCACGGCGGCGTTGATGAAGGCGCACCCGCGCGAGTTGCGCTCCCGCATCCAGGAGCGCAGGGCGTCGAAGGTGGCGAGGATCTTCTGCTCGGGCGGTCCGTCGTGTCCGTTGACGTGCTTCACCAGCGTGGAGCGCCACAGCCCGTCACGGGCGCGCAGATACGCCACGATGAGCTGTTCCTTCGAGCCGAAACGGTCGTAGATGGTCTTCTTGGTGACGCCCGCCTCCTCGGCGATCGCCTCCACGCCGACGGCACGGATCCCCTGCTCGTAGAAGAGCCGAGACGCGGTCTCGAGGATCTTCATGCCCGCAGGGGTCAGATGCTGCGTCCCGCGCCTCTTGCCGCCTCGGCCTGCGGTGCCGTTGCCAACAGTCACGGCCACACGGTACACCGGTCGGTATAGTTCCGACAGCCACCGAGCGCCCCGGGAACGCGGAGGCTTGCCGCGGCGCGCCGTCAACGCGCGCCAGCGGCAGGTCGCTTCCGGATCCCTCCCCGACATGCCGCCGATGGCGCAATCGGCATCCGCGGCACCGCGCCGAGGCACGCTGGGCCGCGCACACGCACCCGTGCCGCGTCCATACGCAGACCAGGGGGGAACGGATGCCACCCGACTCCGGCGTCGAGGCGGTCGTCCTCGACGTCCTCGGCACGATGGTCGACGAGCCCGGCGGGCTGCGCACGGCCCTGCGCGAGGCGGTGCCGGACGCCGGCGAGGAGGCGGTCGAGCGGCTGCGCACCCTGTGGCAGGAGCACGTCGAGAGCCAGCAGCGGCGGATCGCCGACGGCAGCCGCCCGTATGCCGACAGCGAGGTGATCGACCGCGAGGCGGCGGAACGCGTCGCCGACCACGCGGGGCTCACCGACCCCGGCGCCGTCGACCGGCTGGCCACCGCCGGTCAGCGGCTGGAGCCCTGGACCGACTCCGTCGCGGGGCTGGCGCGTCTCGCGGAGCGCTTTCCCCTGCTCGGACTCAGCAACGCGAGCCGGGCTGCGCTGCTCCGGCTGAACTGCCACGCGGGACTGCGGTGGCACCAGGCGCTGTCCGCGGAGGAGGCCCGCGCCTACAAACCGGCGCCGCAGGTCTACCGGCTCGCTCTCGACGTCGTGGGACGTCCGCCCGCGCACGTCCTGATGGTCGCCGCCCACGCCTGGGATCTGCGCGGGGCGCAGCGGCTGGGCATGCGCACCGCCTACGTGCGGCGCCCGGTCGGCGATCCCCCGCTGCCCTCCGACGACTTCGACTGGCGCGCCGGGAGCCTCGACGAACTGGCCGCCGTGCTGACGTCGGACCGCGGGAACGGCTGACCGGTCCGGCCGGGGCCGGCTTCCCTCCCCCTGAGGGGCGGCCGTCCCGTCAGCCGGCTCTCAGCGGGTTCGGCAGGGGCAGATAGCGGGCGTCGGCGCCGTCCGCTCCCGTCCAGCGCAGCAGCAGGTTGGTCTTGCCGGGCAGGGTGGGGGCGGTGAGCAGGGCGGGGATCTCGGGCAGGTCGTGCCGGGCCAGTTCACGGCGGGCGGCGGGCCAGGGGTCCAGGCCCGGGTGGTGTTCGGCTAGGGCGGCGGCGATCTCGCTGAGGTGGTTGACGACCAGGCAGTACACCAGGCGCTCCCAGCCGGCGGCGCGGGAGACGTCCGGCAGCAGCTTGGCGCCCTCGGCGTCCCGGAACAGTGCCTGTACGGGTGTACCGGCCGCGTCCACGGCGACGAGGGTGTTCTGCAGGTGGGCCTCCAGCACCACGCCGTGGTCGTGGAAGGCGGTGAGGGCGGGCGGGACGACCTGCCGCAGGTAGGCCTCCCACCAGGCCGCCGGGTCCGCGGCGGCCGCGGCGGGGCTGCCGTCGAAGCCCTCGGCGAGGCCCGCGGCGAGCAGCGGGGTGGCGCCGGACAGCAGATGGCCGCGCAGGCCGTCGCGGACGAGTACGGCGAGTTCCTCGAAGGCGAACGCGGCGGTGCGGTAGCCGCGATCGCTCAGCCAGGCCGCGGGCGGGCCGATCGCCGCGAAGGCGTGCCGTGCGGCGGTGTCCGTGCGGCGCAGCCGCCGCAGGTCGTGGCGCCACAGCCGGCGGATGTCGTTGGTGATGCGCACGTCCAGGCTGAACTTCAGGAACAGGTCGCGCAGGGGTGCGTACACCGTGCGGACCGCGGCCGTCGGCCAGGCGTCGAAGGCGGTCGTACCGAGGCGGAGCAGGCGGCCGTCGGCGAGCGCCGGTGCGAGTTCGCGGGCGACGAGGGCGAGCTGCCAGGGGTGGGCGGGCAGCAGCCGGTAGCCGGGCGGGGCGGTGCCGAGGGCGTCCAGGGCACGGGTGTCGCCCTCCTCGGCCACCTGGTCCTCGCGGACCCCGAGCAGCACCAGCGGGAAGCGCGCGTGGGCCTCGGGGGCGTACGGCAGCCAGGAGGCGACCGGGCCGCCGCCGCGCGCCTTGGGGGCGGGGTGGTGGGGGTGGCCGGTGAGCAGGGACTGCTCGGAGCGCAGGTACGGGTCGCCGGGTGGGGTAGCCCGCTCGCGGGCGGCGAGCAGCGCGGCGACCGCGTCCCGGCTGTCGATCATCTCGGCGGGCAGGTCGCCGCCGGTCAGGCCGGTGTGCCGGCGCAGTTCCTCGGCGACCAGCTTGACCAGTTCGGTGTGGCCGACCGGGTGCCAGGCACCGGCACGGTGGACCTCGGGGTCGGCGGGGCGCCGGCCGGCGCGCACGCGCAGCAGCCGCCCGCTGGGCAGCCGGTGGACACGGCGTGTCCCGGCGTCCGGGAGGTTCTCGGCCACCTCGCGCAGCAGGCAGTTGAGCAGCGGCGCGGCGGCGTAGGCGTCGGCGCGGGGGCCGACGGCGCCGGTGGGGGGTGTGTGGTCCACGCGATCCATTCGTTCTTCGTCCAGGTGCCGATCGCGGCGTTGCGTGTGTGGTGTCGTACGGCGCGGGACGGGTCCGTCGCACACCGCGTACGTCTCGCCCGTCGTCCGGGAGCCGGTGGTGATCAGTATGTCTGTCTTCCCTGACAATCGTGCCCGTTGCCCGTGTATCCGAGGAGCCGACCGTGCACCGACCCCCCACCCGTGAGGCCGAGGTCGCCGAGGAGCTGGCCGACGTACGGCCGGACCTGCTGTCCCGCTACGCGGCGGAGCTGCCGGGCGCCCGCGCCGCCGTGCTAACCAGGCTGTGGCGAGCGCTCGCGCACGAGCCGCTGCCGTGGTGCACGGGCCGGGTGCGGGGCGCCCACGGCCTCGCCCTGCGGCTCGCCGACGGCCGGACCCTGTACGGGCCGCACGCGGACCCGTACGCCACGAGCGCGTACGTCACCGGCGTCCGCCTCGGCCTGGAGCGGTACGAGGATCCGGCGGGTCTGATGACGGCGCTCGGGGTGCCGCACGGGTCCGCGTTCGCGGCGGAGCTGGCGGACAGCGTGGCGTCGCTGGCGCTGTCGCGGGCGGGCGCGGATCACCCGAAGGGGTGGCCGGTGGAGATCGCCCCGGCCGGCGGCCGGAGGAGGGACTGGGAGTGGGAGCAGCGGGTGGTCGACGGGCATCCCTTCCATCCCAGCTGCCGTTCCCGGCCGGGTTTCTCGGTGGCGGACCAGTTGGCGTACGGTCCGGAGCACCGGCCGGTGGTGCGGTTGTCGGCGGTGGCGGTGCCGGCCGCCGAGTGCCTGGCGACGGGTGAGTGGCCGGAGGAACTCCGGGAGGCTGAGCGGCTGTTGGTGCCGGTGCATCCGTGGCAGGCGGAGCACGTCCTGGGGCGGCCGTGCGCCCCGTGGCGGCCCGCCCATCCGCTGATGTCCCTGCGGACGCTCGCGGTGCCCGGCGGCCCGCACGTGAAGACCGCGCTGAGCGCCCGGCTGACCTCCTCGGTGCGGGACATCTCCACGTACTCGGTGCGGGCCGCGGCGCCCCTGTCCGACCTGGGCGAGGAGCTGGCCGCGCACACCGGCGGGCTGCTGCACGTCACCCGCACCCTGGGAGCGGTCACCGCCCACTCCGCCGACCTGGCCGCACTGCTGCGGGAGTCGCCCGAGGAGTACGCGGCACCGGACGAGCACGTCCTTCCGGTGGCCGCCCTCGCCACCACCTCGCTGCCCGAATCCCCGGACTGGCTGGCCGGGTTCGCGTGGCTGGCGCTCACGGTGGGCCTGCTCCTGCTGGAACTCGGCGTGGCCCTGGAGGCACACGGCCAGAACCTCCTGGTCGTCCTGTCGGCCGACGGCACCCCGCGGCGGCTGGTCTACCGCGATCTGGCCGACATCCGGATCAGCCCCGCCCGCCTGGCCGGCCACGGCATCACCCCGCCACCGCTCACCGGCCGGCTGGTCACGGACGACGAAACCGCCCTGCGGCGCAAGCTGTTCGGCTCGCTGGTGGCGGGCGCCCTGGCGGGTACGGCGGGCTCCGGCCCGGCACTCGGCGCGGCCCTCGCCGCCGCGCTGCCCGGTCTCCCGGACACCGCCGGTCTGCGGGCCCTGCGCGAAGGACCGGTACCGGCCAAGGCGCTGAGCCTGATGCGGCTGTCCCCCGGGACACCGGGCGACCAGTGGACGTCGCTGCCGAACCCGCTCGTTTTGGAGCACGGACCGTCTGATCAATAGGATCCGCCGATGATCAGAAGACAACGGCTGGCGGCGGGCGTCTGCGCTCTGCTCGCCGCCCTGACGGCCGGGCTCGCCTTCCCCGCCGGTGCGGTCGCCGACGAGACCGAGCAGGCCGCCCCCAAGGTCGAACTCGTCCTGGACGTCAGCGGTTCCATGCGCACCCGGGACATCGACGGCGGCACCCGGATGGCCGCGGCGAAGCAGGCGTTCAACGAGGTGCTGGACGCGACGCCGGAGGAGGTGCGGCTGGGCATCCGCACGCTCGGCGCCAACTACCGCGGCAACGACCGCAAGGAGGGCTGCAAGGACACCGAACAGCTCTACCCGGTCGGCCCGCTGGACCGGACCGACGCGAAGACGGCCGTGGCCACGCTGTCGCCGACCGGCTGGACGCCGATCGGGCCCGCGCTGCTGAAGGCGGCGGGCGACCTGAACGGCGGTGACGGCACCCGCCGTATCGTCCTGATCAGCGACGGCGAGGACACCTGCCAGCCCCTCGACCCGTGCGAGGTGGCCCGCGAGATAGCCGCCAAGGGCATCGGGCTGACCATCGACACCCTCGGCCTGGTGCCCGACGCGAAGACCCGTGATCAGCTCAGCTGCATCGCGGACGCGACCGGCGGCACCTACACCTCCGTGCAGCACAAGGAGGAACTGAGCGACCGGGTCGGCCAGTTGGTCGACCGTGCGGCCGATCCGGTGGTGACGCCGGTGGCGACGCAGGGCGCGGACCGGTGCGAGAAGGCACCGGCGCTGAAGTCCGGGCTGTACACCGACCGTGAGGAGTTCGGGCAGCAGCGCTGGTACAAGGTGGACGTCGAGCCCGGCCAGGAGCTGCGCGCCTCGGTGAGCGTGGCGGACGACCGGGCCGTGAACCCCCACTACGGGGTGCTGCTGCGGGCGGTGACCCTGCACGGGCGGGAGATCGTGCGCGGTGAGGCGGCGGGCACCGGCCGCACCGACGTGATCTCCACGGGTCTGCGCTACCCGAAGGCGGAGAGCGACGACGACACGGCGCCCGCCGAGACCGTGTGCCTCCAGGTCACCCAGTCGTTCTCGGCCGCGGCGGGCGTCAAGACGACGCCCGGTCTGCCGCTGGAGCTGACCGTCGACGTCGTGGACGGGCCCTCGGGTCACCGGGACGTTGCCGCCTTCGGGCTCGGGCGCGGCTGGTGGCTGCTGGGCGTGCTGGTGCTGATCGGCTTCCTCGCCGGTCTGCTGTGGGGCTGGCTGTCGCGCTGGCGGCTCGCGGTCTGGAGGACGAACTGATGCGTATCACACGGGTACTGGGCACCGCGCTGCTGGCGCTGGGGCTGGCCGCCGGGCCGGCCGCCGCCGACTCCTCGCCCTCGCCGAGCGCCTCCGGCGACGACAAGGCCCCCACCCAGGCGGGCACCTCCTTCCGTACGGCCACGGAGATCGAGCAGGGGCAGCGGGCCACCGCGTCCGGCTCCACCGGTGACTACCTGTACTGGTCGTTCCCGGCGGACACCGGGCAGCGGCCCACCGTCGAGGCGACGGTGAAGCTGCCCGACACGCACGGCTCGCAGACCTGGCAGCTGGACGTGTACGACGGACTGCGGCGCCGTCAGGCATGTCAGTACGGCGCACAGTCCCGCACCGCCGCACCGGGCACCTCCACGGTGGAGCTCGCCTGTGTGCTGCGCACGGTGCGCGGCTGGTCGGAGCCCTGGGCGAACGACCCGCTGCCGGGCACCTACTACGTCCGGCTGACCGTGCTGGACCTCGGCTCCTCCGACCTCGGCCTTCCGGTGGGCACCGAAGTCCGCGTGGACTCAAAGGACATCGGCGGCGCGGCGGCGGTCGACGGCTCGCTGGGCAAGCCGCTCGTGCCCGGTATCGCCGTCAAGTCCGGCGAGGAGAAGGACGGTTCGAAGGCGGCGGTGCTGTCCAGCTTCGGCTCGGACGACGGCTGGTCCTCCGGCTGGTGGTCCGACCGCTGGGTGTGGACCGGGATCGGCGCGGTGCTCGCCGCGCTGGCGGGCATCGGCGGCTACGCCCTGACCCGGGGCTCGGGCCGCCCCTCCCGGGTGCCCCCGGGCGCCTGACCGCACACCGCGCCCCGGAGAAGGCCCGCCCACCCGGCGGGCCTTCTGCCGTTCCCCCCTCATGCCTCCCGGAGCGCCTTGGCGAGGGTGCCGTCGCCCGTCACGGTCACCCGGCCGTCCCGTACCGCGTCCGGCAGCCGCGCTTCCCCCCGGGCGATGGCCTCAGCGGTGGCCGCGTCCAGGGCGAGCCGTGCGTCGGGCCCGGCCGGGGCGGCCCCGTCGCCGTACACCGGCCCCTCCTCGGCGCCCACGAACAGGTGGAAGTCACCTTCTTCCAGGTGCACTTCGACGACCCCCTCGCCCTCCAGCGCGCGCAGCAGCGGCAGGGCGAACCAGTGGGCACGTACCGCGTCCGTCGGGCGCCGCTCCCCCAGTTCGGCCTCGCCCCAGCTCCCCAGCGCCTGTAGTACCGGCAGCAACTCACGTCCTCGCGTGGTGAGTTCGTACACGTACGCCGCTCCGGGCGGGGGCAGCCTGCGGCGCGTGGTGAGGCCGTCGCGTTCCATGTCCTTCAGCCGGGAGGCGAGTACGTCCGTGCTCACGCCCGGCAGGTCCGCGTGCAGATCCGTGTAGCGGCGCGGGCCGGCGAGCAGCTCCCGGACGATCAGCAGCGTCCAGCGGTCGCCGACGAGGTCGAGGGCACGGGCTGCGGAACAGTACTGGTCGTAGCTTCGGCGAGGTGACATGCGGCGCAGTCTAGACGGGTTGTTGGACTTTCCAAGCTCACACTTGGTAAAACCAAGTAACACCAGATACCGGAGGGGAAGCGGCGCATGGAGTTCCGGCAGTCGAACAAGCTCAGCGAGGTCTGCTACGAGATCCGCGGCCCGGTGATCGAGCACGCCAACGCCCTGGAGGAGGCGGGGCACAGCGTGCTGCGCCTGAACACCGGCAACCCCGCGGCCTTCGGTTTCGAGGCGCCGGAGGAGATCCTCCAGGACATGATCCGGATGCTGCCCCGGGCCCACGGCTACACGGACTCGCGCGGTGTCCTCTCCGCCCGGCGCGCGGTCGCCCAGCGCTACCAGAACCTGGGCCTCGAAGTGGACGTGGACGACGTCTTCCTGGGCAACGGCGTCTCGGAGCTGGTCTCCATGGCCGTACAGGCGCTGGTCGAGGACGGCGACGAAATCCTCATCCCCGCACCGGACTTCCCCCTCTGGACCGCCGTCACGACCCTCGCGGGCGGCAAGGCGGTGCACTACCTGTGCGACGAACAGGCCGACTGGAACCCGGACCTGGCCGACATGGCGTCGAAGATCACGGACCGGACCAAGGCCGTGGTCATCATCAACCCGAACAACCCCACCGGTGCCGTGTACCCGAAGGAGGTCGTCGAGGGCATCCTGGACCTCGCCCGCCGGCACGGCCTGATGGTGTTCGCCGACGAGATCTACGACCAGATCCTGTACGACGACGCGGTCCACCACTCCGCCGCCGCGCTCGCCCCCGACCTGGTGGTCCTCACCTTCTGCGGCCTGTCGAAGACGTACCGCGTGGCCGGTTTCCGCTCCGGCTGGCTGGCCGTCACCGGGCCCAGGCAGCACGCCAAGGACTACCTGGAGGGCCTGACCATGCTGGCCTCCATGCGCCTGTGCGCCAACGCGCCCGCCCAGTACGCGATCCAGGCCGCGCTCGGCGGACGCCAGTCGATCAGCGAACTCACCGCGCCCGGCGGCCGGTTGCACGAACAGCGGAACGTGGCCTGGGAGCGGCTCAACGAGATCCCCGGCGTGTCCTGCGTGAAGCCGAAGGGCGCCCTGTACGCCTTCCCGCGCATCGACCCCAAGGTGCACGCGATCCACGACGACGAGAAGTTCGTCCTCGACCTGCTGCTGCGGGAGAAGATCCAGGTGGTGCAGGGCACGGGCTTCAACTGGCCCTCCCCCGACCACTTCCGCATCCTCACGCTGCCGCACGCGGACGACCTGGAGGCGGCGATCGGCCGGATCGGCCGGTTCCTCGGCGGATACCGGCAGTAGGGCGACCGGTACCGCGGGAGCCGTCACCTCGGTGGCACCTTTTCGCGCACGTGTGCGAAGATCGCTCCTCATGACCGGGGGAGCGCCTCCGCCCCGGGCGCCACGCGCCGCGGAGGACAGGTCACACGGACCGCCGGTGCGCGCCTGACCAGCGCCGCACCGCCGTTCCCCCTGGTCCGGTTCCAACGACCACGGGGAGCAGCCTTGTTCATGTATCACCGACGCCGCACGGCCCTCGCCGCCCTGTGCGCGGCGGCCCTCGGACTCGCGGCCCCGGCCGCCCAGGCCGCGCCGTCCTCACCGCCCCGGCCCGCGGACGGGCAGGAGGCCGAGGACGCCGCCCGGTACTGGACCGCCGAGCGCATGGCCGACGCGGCACCGCTGGACGCCGTACGCCAGGCGCCGCCGGGGCAGACGCGGCCCGGGAGCGCGGCGGCGCACCGGCCCCAGGGAACCCTCTACAAGGGGACCCGGCTCGTCGGGACGTTCTTCGGTTCCGACGGACCGCGCGGCACCACCTGGCACTGCACCGGCAGCGTGATCGACACGCCGGCGCGCAACATCGTGCTCACCGCGGCCCACTGCGCGATGAACATGAAGGGCGACTACATCTTCGTCCCCAAGTTCGTGAAGGGCGCCGGACCCGACCAGCAGCCCTACGGCATCTTCCCCGTCAAGCGCGTCTTCATCGACCCGCGGTACCAGCCCGACAAGGGCGGCACGACCACCAAGAAGGCCTCCTCCGACCTGGACACCGCGTTCGCCCGGGTCTCCGCCAACCAGCACGGCACCTCGCTGCAGGACGCCGTGGGCGGCGGGCTGACCTTCACCCGGGCCGGCGGGTACGACCACCGCGGCGTGACCGTCGTGGGCTACCCCTCGTACCGGCACAACGGCGCGGGGCGCGCGGTGAAGTGCACCGTGCCCACCAAGCAGCTGCGCGGCTACCGGCAGATGTCGATGACCTGCGGCGGCTACTACGGCGGGGTGTCCGGCAGCCCGTGGATCACCGACTACAAGGACGGCGCGCGCTCCGGGCACGTGATCGGCAACCTCGGCGGCTACAACGGCGGCGGCAACGACGCGAACGCCGACTACATCAGCTACGCGCCCGCGTTCGGCGCCGACGCCGAGAAGCTCCTCGACGCCGCCGTGGCCGACCGGACCCCGCCCGCCGACCAGCCGCCGTACCAGGGCCTGGGCGAGAAGCTGGCGGGAGGCGCCACGCGCTGGCGCAAGGCCGCGCTCATGGCCTCCGGCGACTACACCGGCGACCGGCAGGGCGACCTGGTCGTGGTCTGGTCCGACGGCGCAGTCACCCTGCATCCCGGCGACGGCGACGGCGGGTTCCGCACCGAACTGCGACTGCGGAAGGCCAACTCCACCTGGACGCACGCCCGGTCCCTCACCGGCGGGACCTTCGCCGGCGCCGGCCACGACGGCCTGCTGGTGCGCTGGTCCGACGGCGAGGCGACCCTGTACCCGGACCTCGGCGCGTCCGGCACGGGCCGCGAGATACGCATGGCCGCCCCCGGCTCCGGCTGGAAGAACGCCGCGCAGCTGACGGCCGGGCAGTTCCACGGCGGGGCGGGCGCGACCGACCTGCTGGTCCGCTGGTCGGACGGCCGGGTGAGCGTCTACACCGGGATCACGGCGGGCTCGTTCGGCACCGGCAGACAGCTCGTCGCCGTGAACGGCACCTGGACCAAGGCGGCCCTGCTCACCGGGGGGAACTTCGGCCGCACCGCCGACTGGGACCTGCTCGTGCGCCGGACGGACGGCACGCTCGACACCTACGCGGGCACCTCGGCCGCGGGGCTCGGCACGAGGTCCCGGCTGCGCGGCCCGAACGGCCTGTGGAAGCACGCCCAGGTCATGACGGCCGGCGACCTCACCGGCGACCACACGGCGAACGACCTGGTCGTCCGCTGGTCCGACGGCGAGACCACCCTGTACGCCGACACGCGCCCCAGGACGCTCGGCACCGAGCGGACGCTGGTCCACCCCGGCACCTGAGCGCGCGGCCGTCTGGCGCAGTCCGCCCTGCGTGCCGCGGCCGCCTTGTGGCACCGTGCTGGGAGTGCTGACAGTGCTGGGAGCGCTGGCAGGCGAGCGGGAAGGGCGCTGACGTGGGTGACCTGTTTCTCGTCCGGCACGGTGAGACCGAGTGGTCGCGCTCCGGACGGCACACCGGCTGGACCGACGTACCCCTCACCGAGCACGGGCGGCAGGAGGCGCGCCGGCTGGTGCCGCTGATCCGCTCGCACCGGATCGGGGCGGCGTTCGTCAGCCCCTCGCAGCGGGCCCGGGAGACCGCCGAGCTCATCGGCATCCATGACGCGCGGGTCGACGCCGACCTGCGCGAATGGGACTACGGCGGGTACGAGGGCGTGACCACCGTGGAGATCCAGCGGACCCGGCCCGACTGGTTCCTGTTCGACGACGGGGTCGCGCCCGGCCCGCCGGACCATCCGGGCGAGAGCCCGGAGCAGGTCGGGGAACGCGCCGACCGCATGCTGAGCAAGGTCGACGCCGCCCTCGCCAACACCGAGGGGGTCGTCGTGCTGGTCGCCCACGGTCACTTCCTGCGTGTCCTCACCGCCCGCCGCCTGGGCCTCCCCCCGCGGCACGGCGCCCTGTTCCAGCTGGCGACGGGGACACTGTGCCGCCTCGGCACGGAGCACGGCCGCCCGGTGGTGGCGGGGTGGAACATCCGGCCGCCGGAGTAGGGCGGGGCTGTCGGACCCGGGTCGTACGCTGCGAAGGGGCCGTCCACCGGGGCGGTCCGCGCGGGACGACATCGCAAGGAGCGCGCCGTGACACGACCGCCGACCGCCGCCCAGCGGCGGGTGATCGAGGCCGCCGACGCGGTCACCGGCCGGCTGCGCGGCACGGAGGCACAGCTCGCCGCGCTGGTGAAGCGGGGCCTCGCCTTCCGGCACTCGCGGCCGCCGCACGACCACTTCCTGACCCCGGCCGGGCACCGGATACGGGAGGCGGTGCCGGACGCGGCGCCCGAGGCGCCGCGGGAGGAGCGGCCGGCGGCGGGGGTGTTCGCGGCGCGGGTCGGCGGCGAGGAGGAGGCCCCGCCGTCCGGTCCGGCCCGGCGGCGCGAGGTGCACGGCGCCTGGCAGGGGCTGCTGGAACTGCGCCGGATGACCCATCCCGACGGTGCGACGGACCGGCCCTGCGGCTGGGAGCGCGCGCATCTGGTGCGGGCGGCCGCCCTGGCCCTGGAGGCGGCGGGCCACCACCCGGCGGGCGGGGACACGGACGGCTACCGGGTGCGGGCGACCCCGCAGCCGGAGGCGGTGGCCGTGTACGCGCCGGACGCGGAGACGCTGGCGGCCTGCGCGGCCACGCTGGAGGGGGCCGGCTGGCAGACCGGCGAGTACACCGAGCCGCGGAGCCGGGCGCGCTATCTGCTGGCCTCGCCGCGCCGGGCGTGACCCCCGTGCCATGATCGGTGCACCGGAGATCCTGACGTGAGAAGGGCAAGCAGGTGTCCGAACCGTTTTCCGTCCGTGTGACCGTCCGCGGGTACGAGACCGACGTACAGGGGCACCTCAACCAGGCGGTGTACCTCAACTACGCGGAGCACGCCCGCTGGTCGCTGCTCCAGGCGGCCGGGATCAGCCAGGCCCGGCTGGTCGGCCGGGGCGTGGGCCCGGTGGCGCTGGAGACGACGATCCGTTACCGGCGCGAGCTGCTCGCGGGCGACGAGGTCGACGTGTCCTGCGCGTTCGAGTGGGGCGGCGGCAAGACCTTCCGCATCCGTCAGGAGATCCGCAAGGCCGACGGCACTCTCGCGGCGGAGCTCACCGCGGTGGGCGGCATGCTGAACCTGGCGGAACGCAAGCTGCTCCCCGATCCGCGGGAGATCTTCCAGGAACTGGCCACCGACCTGGGCCTGTTCGGGCTGTAGCGGTCGCGCGGGTCGGCCCGGCCCCCCTTCGAGACCGGACGCGACCCTGAGCGTGGTCAACTACCGCCGAAAGCCGCCCGGTTGTCCTCGGCCCACTCCCGGTAGGACCGGGCCCTCCTGCCCAGTACCTCCGGCACGTCCGGTGTGACCAGCGCGTTGCCGCCGCGGCGGACATGGGCCGTTCCGGTCAGGACGCCCTCGGCCTGCGTCTCGTCGAAGCCCCAGACGGTGCGGAGGAATTCACGGGTTCCCTCCGGGGACAGGTCGCGGGTCCGGACCGGGCGGCCGAGGACCGAGGCGAGGACGACGGCCTGCTCCGGGACGCTGATCGCCTCGGGACCGGTCAGGGTGTACGTGCGTCCGGCGTGCCCGTCGTCGAGCAGGGCCCGCACGGCCACCGCGGCCACGTCCCTCGGGTCGATCACCCCGGACGCCCCGTCCCCGGTCATGTTGGGCACCGGCTCGCCGTCCCGGAGCGCCGGTGCCCAGCTCAGCGTGTTGGAGGCGAACGACGAGGGCCGCAGGACCGTCCACTCGGCCCCGCTCTCCCGCACGGCCCGCTCACCGTCCGCGTGCCACAGACCGAACGGGCCGGCCTCGGGATCCCCGGTGCCGATGGCGGAGAGCTTCACCAGCCGGCGTACCCCCGCCTTCGCCGCCGCGGCCACGAGCACCTTGTCGGCTTGCGCGGAGGGGCCCGGGACACCGACGAGGAACACGGCCGTCACCCCCTCCATCGGGCCGTCGAGGGAGCCCGGGTCGCCGTAGTCCCCGCGCACCACCTCCACGCCCCGTGGCGCCTTCGCCCTCGCCGGGTGGCGCGTCAGGGCGCGGACCTTGTCGCCGCGCTCCGCGAGCTGTCGTACGACTTCACTTCCGATGGTGCCCGTGGCACCCGTCACCAGGATCATGGGGTCCACGGTGGCCCGGACGGGGTCCGCCGCTCTTGGAAAAACCGGCACGCTTCGCCCGTCCCGGGAGCGTGCCGCGCGCCTAGGCTGGTGAGGTGCCGAACACGACCGCCGAACTGGCCTTGAACACAACGGAGATGTTGCACCCCTGGATCACCGGGGTGCGGAACGTGTCCCTCGCCGATCCCGGCGGGGCCGCCTTCGTCCATCTGCCCGACGCGGTCACCAAGGTGGTGCTGCGGGTGTCGGCGGGCGGGCACCACGACGTGATGGCCGTCGGACCGCGGGTACGTGCCTCGTACCACGAGGGCAAGGCCCATCTGTCCTGTCTGGAGCTGCGGCTCGCGCCCGGAACCGCCCTGCCTCTGCTGGGCGTCCCGGCCGCCGAACTGGTCGGCCGGGCCGTGCCGTTGGACCGACTGCCCGGCGGGACGGCGCGGCGGCTCGCGAGGGAGCTGCGCCGCCTGGAGCCCGAGGAGGTGGTGCCGTATCTGGCCGAGGCGCTCCCCGAGACGCTGCCGGCGGCCGCGGACCACGGCCGTACGGCCCTGGTGCGGGCCGGGGCCGACGCGCTGTCGGTCCGGGCGGACCGGGCCCCCGCCCAGGTCCGTGACGTCGCTCGTGAACTGGCGGTGAGTGAGCGCCAGTTGCGCAACCTGTTCACGGAGGGGGTGGGGGTCTCCCCCAAGCACTACGCGCGCATCGACCGGGTGCGCACGGTCGTCACCCGGGCCGCGACGGCTTCCTGGTCCGAACTCGCGGTCGCCACCGGGTACTACGACCAGTCGCACATGACGTCCGACTTCCGGTCCCTGATGGGTGTACCGCCCCGCTCGTACGTCACCGGCCGGCTGCCCTCGACGACCCCCTGCCGGGCGGCGGCGGGCGGCTGAAGCCTGGTCGTCCAGGGCTCCGGTCGTGACGGCGGGCGGGCCGCCGTGTTCTTCTCCGTGGCCCGCCGCGCTGTCAGTGCACGGCCGCGATCTCCTCGCCCGCCTCCATCGGGTGGGTGACGTCGTGGGCCTCTCGGTCCTTGCCGAGATGGTTGAAGAGCAGGTTGAGCACCACGGCCGTGATACAGCCGGTGGAGATGCCCGAGTCCAGGACGATCTTCGCGGTCTCGGGGAACGCGTGGTAGAACTCGGGCGCGGTGATCGGGATGATCCCCACGGCGAGGGAGACGGCGACGATCAGGACGTTGTTGTCCCGTTCGAGGCCGGCCCGCATCAGGGTCTGGATGCCGCTCGCGGCGACCGACCCGAACAGGACGATGCCGGCGCCGCCGAGGACCGGGCGGGGCACGACGGCGATGAGCGAGGCGGCCATCGGACACAGGCCCATCAGGACGAGGAAGCCGCCACCGGTCGCGACGACGTACCGGCTGCGGATCCGGGTCATCGCCACCAGGCCGATGTTCTGGGCGAAGGCGCTGCACATGAAGCCGTTGAACAGCGGGCTGAGCGCCGAGCCGAGGGTGTCGGCGCGCAGGCCGGCCGCGATGGTCCGCTCGTCGGCGGGTCGTTCGACGATCTCGCCGAGGGCCAGCATGTCGGCGGTCGACTCGGTCATGGAGACCACCATCACCACGCACAGCGAGAGGATGGCGGCGAGCTGGAACTGCGGGGCGCCGAAGTGGAACGGCGTCGGGAAGCCCACCACGTCGGCGTGGGCCACGGGGCTGAAGTCCGTGACACCGAACGGGATCGCGACGAGGGTGCCGACGATCAGACCCAGCAGCACGGCGATCTGCTTGACGAACCCGCGGGTGAAGCGGCGCAGCAGCAGGACGATGAGCAGGGTGATGCCGGCGAGGGCGAGGAAGGTGGTCGAGCCGTAGTCGTCGGCCTTCGGATCGGGGCCCTGGGCCCAGCCGAAGGCGACCGGCAGCAGGGACACACCGATCAGGGTGATGACCGAGCCGGTGACGACCGGCGGGAAGAAACGTATCGCTTTGCTGAAGAAGGGCGCGGCGACGAAACCGAGGAGGCCGGCGACGATGACCGCGCCGAAGATGATCGGCAGGGCGTCGGACTTGTCCTCGGTGGAGGCGACGACGGCGGTCATGGGGGCGACACCGGCGAAGGTGACGCCGTTGACGAAGGGCAGCCGGGCGCCGATCTTCCAGATGCCCAGCGTCTGCAGGAAGGTGGCGAGGCCCGCGGTGAACAGGCAGGCGCCGGTGAGGAACGTCAGATCGGTCGCGCTCAGGCCCACGGCCGCGCCGACGATCAGGGGTGGTGCGACTACTCCGGCGTACATGGCGGCCACGTGCTGCAGGCCGCTGGTCGCCATTTTCAGGGCGGGGAGTTTCTCGTCAACAGGATGGGCGGCCACGGCTGCTCCTCCGGGCGGGTAACACGTCGTCGTCGACGTGGGTTTCTGGGAGGTGGTGCGTGTGGTCGTGCGGGACCGTGACGGGGTGGCGCTCGAGCGGTGAGCGGTACAGCGGTGACCGTTCCGGGGCGCGCGCGTGCGCACGCGCCCCGGAGACGGCTTGCCGTGGATCCCGCTCGGATCCACGGCTCCGGCCGTGAGCCGTCCCTCCCGGCCGGAGTCCGCCGGCGCCTCGCCACGGGGGTGGGGCGCCGGAGTGTGGGGTGTGGATCAGCCCTGGGCGGCGATCCGGGCGAGGCGCTGGGCCTCCTCGCGGGTGGAGCGGGCGATGGCGTCCTCCTCGACGTGCAGCAGGCGGCCGTTCTCGACGATCTGCCGACCGTTGACGAAGGAGGCGGTGACCGGGGCCGCCGCGCCGAAGACGAGCGCGGTCACCGGGTCGGCGATGGAGGCGTGGGCGAGCGTGTCCATCTTCCAGAGCACCAGGTCGGCGAGCTTGCCGGGCTCCAGCGACCCGATCTGCTCGGCCCGGCCGAGCACCTGGGCGCCGCCGTACGTGCCGAGCCGCAGCGCCTGGCGGGCGTCGAGGGCGGCCTCGCGGTGGGCGCCGAGGCGGTTGATCAGCAGGGCGTTGCGCAGCTCGGTGTGGAGTTCACCGGACTCGTTGGAGGCGGTGCCGTCCACGCCGAGACCGACCGGGACACCGGCCCGGAGCATGTCGGGCACGCGGGCGATGCCGGCCGCGAGCCGGGCGTTGGACGAGGGACAGTGGGCGACACCGGTCTTCGTCCGGGCGAAGGCGGCGATGTCGGAGTCGTTCATGTGGACGCAGTGCGCCATCCACACGTCCTCACCGAGCCAGCCCGTGGACTCGAAGTAGTCCGTCGGACCCATGCCGAACAGCTCGTGGCAGAACTTCTCCTCCTCCACGGTCTCCGAGCCGTGGGTGTGCAGCCGTACTCCGAGCCGGCGGGCCAGCTCGGCGCCCTGCCGGAGGAGTTCGGTGGACACGGAGAACGGGGAGCAGGGGGCGACAGCCACCTGGGTCATGGCGTCGAAGGAGGCGTCGTGGTGCTTCTTGACGGTCTCCTCGGTGGCGGCGAGCGCACCCTCCAGCGTCTCGACGGCGAAGTCCGGCGGCAGGCCGCCGTCCTTCTCACTGCGGTCCATCGAGCCGCGGGCCAGCGTGAACCGTACGCCCATCTCCGCGGCGGCGCGGATGATCGAGCCGGACAGGTCGCCGGAGCCCCGCGGGAAGACGTAGTGGTGGTCCATCGCGGTGGTGACACCGCCGCGGGCCATCATGGCGAGGGAGCCCTGGGCGGCCGTGTACGTCATCTGCTCGTCGATGCGCGCCCATGTCGGGTAGAGCGCGACCAGCCAGTTGAACAGGTTGTGGTCGGTGGCCAGGCCCCGGGTGATCCACTGGTAGAAGTGGTGGTGGGTGTTGACCAGACCGGGCGTGACCAGATGGCCGGTCGCGTCGATCCGGCGCACCACGTCCTCGAGGCCATCGGGGGCCTTGCCCGCGCCGACCGCCTCGATCCGGTTGCCGGCCAGGACCAGGTACCCGGAGGCGTACTCCGTGTCGCCCGCGTCCACGGTCGCGATCGCGCAGTTCTCGATGACGATGCGCTGGCCTGCCGATGGTGCCATGGTGCTTCCTCTTCTTTCAGTGGCGGCCCGTGGACCGAAGGGGTGTCCACGGGGAGGGAGGGCACGGCAGGACCCTAGGAGGATTTGAGTGCCGGAGCGGGCCTGCCGCTCCGGGTGCCGAGGTGGTGGAAGAACAGATTGAGCAGGACGGCGACGAGCGCGCCCGCGCTGATGCCGGAGCCGAGCACGGTCTGCGCCCAGGCCGGGAAGTCCGCGTAGAAGGTCGGCGCGGCCAGCGGGATGATGCCGGCACCGAGCGCCACGGCCACCAGGATGATGTTGGAGCTGTCGTCCAGCCCCGCCTCGGACAGGGTACGGATGCCGCTGACGGCGATCGAGCCGAAGAGCACGATGCCCGCGCCGCCCAGGACCGGCATGGGGACCAGGGAGACGACGGCACCGAGGACCGGGAAGGCGCCGAGGACCAGCAGGGTGGCGCCGGCGACGGCGACGACGTAGCGGCTGCGCACCCGGGTGAGGGAGACGACGCCGACGTTCTGGGCGAAGGCGGAGGTGGGGAAGCCGCCGAAGACGGGACCGAGCAGGGTGGCGATGCCGTCGGTGCGCAGGCCGCGGGTGATGGTCCTCGCGTCGGCACGGCGGTCGCAGATCTCGCCGAGGGCGAGCATGCCGGCGGAACTCTCGGTCATCAGCACGAGCATCACGATGCACAGCGACAGCACGGCCGCGGGCTGGAACTCGGGGGTGCCGAAGGCGAACGGGGTGGGCAGCGCGGCGACCGGCGCGGACCGCAGCCCGCTGAAATCGGCCATGCCGAAGGGGATCGCCACCAGGGTGCCGATCAACAGCCCGAACAGCAGGCCCACTTGCTTGACGAATCCCCTGCCGAAGCGCTGGATCAGCAGGATGACGGCGAGGGTGAAGCCGGCGAGCGCGAGGTGCCGCATGGCGCCGAAGTCGGCGGCGGTCTTGTCGCCCCCCTGGGCCCAGCCGACCGGGACGGGCATGAGGGTGACCCCGATCAGGGTGATGACGACGCCGGTGACCAGGGGCGGGAAGTAGCGCAGCAGCCGCCCGAAGAACGGGCCGAGCGCCAGGCAGAAGGCCCCGGCGACCATCACCGCGCCGTAGATCGCGGGGAGTTGGTGCCCCTTGCCGCTGGTCTCGGCGATCGCGAGGATCGGGGCGATGCCGGCGGAGGAGGCGGCGTTGACGAAGGGCAGGCGGTTGCCGACGAGGCCCTTGACGCCGATGGTCTGGAGGATGGTCGCGACGCCCGCGATGAGCAGGCTCGCGGCGATGAGCCGGGTGCGGGCCGCGATGTCGAGTCCGCAGGCCTGGCCGATGATGAGCGGAGGAGTGACGACGCCCGCGTACATCGCGGCGATGTGCTGGAGCGCGGCCGGGACGAGCCGGGTGACGTGGAGCTTCTCGTCCACCGGATGCACGGACGTGACGGCGTCCTCGGTGTGCCCCGGCGGGGTGGGACCCAGGGCTGTGGCGGGCCCTTTCGCAGGCTGTGCCATTTCGTTCCCTCCGGTGTGGCGGGCCCCCGGCACGGGTGGTGGGCCGGGGGCGCGCGTCCCGCGTCAGAGGTTGGTCGTGTCGACCGGGATCAGGGCCTCACAGCCGTCCCGCAGGATGGTGGCCTCGATGAGGCCGTAGGGGCGGTCGGCGGCGAAGTAGACCTCGTTGTCGTTCTTCAGGCCGAACGGCTCCAGGTCCACCAGGAAGTGGTGCTTGTTCGGCAGCGAGAAGCGGACCTCGTCGATCTCGCCGCGGTTGTTGATGATGCGCGAGCCCATCTGGTACAGCGTCTGCTGCAGTGAGAGGGAGTAGGTCTCGGCGAAGGCCTGGAGCATGTGCTTCTTGACCTGCTCGTAGGACTTCTCCCAGTTGGGCATCTTCTGCTCGTCGTCGGTCCAGTTGAACCGCCAGCGGCCGGAGACCGAGGTCGCCAGGATGCGGTCGTACGCCTCCTGGAGGGTGGTGTACTTGTCCTTGACGTAGCCCCAGAACTCGGAGTTGGTCGAGTTCATCACCGTCAGGTCCTTGAGCCCGGAGACGACCTCCCACTTCCGGCCGTCGTAGGTGATCTGGGTGAGGCGGGTCTCCTGGCCCTTCTTCACGAAGGAGTGCTTGACCTCGTCCGAGCCGATGAACTTCGAGTTGGCGTCGGAGGTCTCGATCCGCTCCCAGGCGTACTCCTCGATGCGGATCCGGGCGCGGTGGATCGGCTCCTGCGAGGTGACGAAGTGGCGGGCGAGGTGGATGCCGAACTGCTCGGCGGACTCAATGCCGTGCTCCTTGGCGAACGCGAACACCGTGTTCTTGGTGGTGTCGGTCGGCAGGACGTTGGCGTTGGAGCCGGAGTAGTGGACCTCTTCCATATCGCCGCTCAGCGCCACGGATACGTTGAGGTCCTTGATGTGGTGGGTGGCGCCGTCCCGCGTGATCTTGACGACTCGGTTCTCGGCCTTGCCGTACTGGTTCTGTCCCAGAATCGTGGGCATTTAGCTAGCTCCCTCGGTAAACGGAGTAGCCGAACGGGTTGAGCAGCAGCGGCACGTGGTAGTGCTCGCCCGGTACGACGGCGAACGTGATCGCCACCTCCGGGAAGAACACACCGGTTCCGCTGTCCCGATTCGCGGGGGCGTCCTGCTGCGCATCGGCTTGCTTCTTCTCGAAATACGGCTCGACGGCGAAGTCGAGCCGTACGTGGGTGGTCCCCTCCGGCAGGGCCGGCAGGTCCTTGCACCGGCCGTCGGCGTCGGTCGCGGAGCCGCCGAGCGCCTGCCAGTTCGCGTCGCGCCCGCTGCGGGCGGCGAGCTGGACGGCGACGCCCTCGGCGGGGCGGCCGACGGAGGTGTCCAGGATGTGCGTGGACACGGAGGCGGTGGTGCTGGTGCTCATGGTGTCAGGCGTCCTCTTCGACGAGTCGGGCCAGTCGGATGCGGTTGATCTTGCCCAGCTCGGTGCGGACGATCTCCCGCTCCTGCTCGGGCGAGTTGCCGATCCGCTCCTTGACCGCGTCGCGCATCTGCTCGCCGGTACGGCCGGTGGCGCAGATGAGGAAGACATGGCCGAACTTCTCCTGGTAGGCCAGGTTGAGCTCGAGCATCTCCGCCTTGAGGTCCTCGGAGGCGCCGGCCATGCCGCGCTGCTCACGGGCGGAGGTCGGGTCGCCGGGCTTGGGACGCCCGATCGGCGGGTGCCCGGCCATCGCCTCGTCGAGGTCCTCGGCGGTCAGCTCGGCCGTGGCGGCGCCACCGGCCGCGTAGAGCGCTTCGGCGGTGGGATAGGGGCGGCCGGCGAGCAACCGCCGGGCCCACTCGGTGGAGGCGCACGCCTCGTGGAGGGCGGCGAGGGCCGCGTCCTCCTCCAGGTCGTTGAACCGGGCGAGGCCCGGGGGCGTGGAAGTCGACGTCACGGGAGCCTCCGTGGCCGCGATGGGCCTTCGTGCTGAACGGGCTGCCGATAGCTAACGCCCTCGGAAACATCACGTCAACACTTTGTTGAAAAATCCGCGTAACAAGCCGCGGCGGCGCCCGGGCCGCTCAGGCCCCCTTCTCCCGGTTCAGGTAGTTGTAGACGGTGAAGCGGCTGACACCCAGTGCACCCGCCACCGTCTCCACGCCGTGCCGCACGGCGAAGGCGCCCCGCGCCTCCAGTATGCGCACGACCTCCTGCTTGGCCTTGCGGTCCAGGTCGGCCAGCGGCCGGCCCTGTCTGCGCTCCATGGCGGCGAGGATGTGGTCGAGGGAGTCGGCGAGCTGGGGCAGGCGTACGGCGAGGACGTCGACGCCCTCCCAGGCGAGGACGACATCCTCCGGACCGGCCTCGTCCGGCGGAAGCATCTCCCCGCCCATGGCGTCGATCAGCGGCTTCACGGCCGCGATGAAGGGCTCGTCCCCGGTCAACTGTCGCCCTCCCCGCTCGCGTCCTCGATCACGTTGACCTGGAGCGAGACCCGGGTCGCACCGGCCTCCAGGGCCTTGCGCAGCAGCGCGTCGACGGCGGTGAGCACGCCGTCGGCGGCCCCTTCGGCCGTGTTGCCGAACGGGCCGACGTCCACGGCGTCCAACTCGGCCGCCTCGAGGACCTGCCGCGCCACGAGGGCGTGCGCGGGCGCCTCTTCCAGGTCGAAGGGTTCGGTCGTGAACTCCACTCTCAATCGCACGCGCACAACCTAACGCGCGCCGCGGGTTTTGGGGCGGCCCGGTGAGGACGGGCTGCCGGGCCCTCTTGACAAGCGCCGACACCCGACGGCAATCTTCCATTAAGCAGAAACGAACTTCCGCTATACGGAAACAAGAACCACGGAAGGGAGCGCGGCCCGAATGGGATTCGCAGACCAGCGCTTCAACGTCAACCTGTCGATCCTCTTCACGGAACTCCCGCTCCTGGAGCGTCCCGCGGCCGCCGCCGCGGCCGGCTTCTCCGCGGTCGAGCTGTGGTGGCCCTGGATCGACTCCCCCACCCCCGAGCGGTCCGAGCTCGACGCCCTGAAGAAGGCGATCGAGGACGCGGGCGTCCAGCTCACCGGGCTGAACTTCTACGCCGGGCAGCTGCCGGGCCCGGACCGCGGCGCCCTGTCGGTCCCGGGTGAGGAGTCGGCGAGGTTCCGCGCCAACATCGACGTGGCCGCGGGGTTCGCGCAGTCGCTCGGCTGCAAGGCCCTCAACGCCCTGTACGGCAACCGCGTCGACGGCGCGGACCCGGCCGCACAGGACGCGCTCGCCCTGGAGAACCTGGTGCTCGCCGCCCGGGCCGCCGACCGGATCGGCGCGATCCTGCTGATCGAGGCGCTCAACCGGCCCGAGTCGCCGCTGTACCCGCTGGTGTCGGCGCCGTCCGCGATCGACGTCGTCGACAAGGTCAACGCGGCCACGGGCCTCGGGAACGCGAAGTTCCTCATGGACCTGTACCACCTGTCGATGAACGGCGAGGACCTGCCCTCGGTGATCGACCGGTACGCGGCGAGGACCGGGCACGTGCAGATCGCCGACAACCCCGGCCGCGGCGCCCCCGGCACCGGCTCGCTCCCGCTGGAGGAGCTGCTGGACCGGCTGCGGAAGGCCGGTTACGACGGCTGGGTCGGCCTGGAGTACAAGCCGGGCGGCCGTCCCAGCGCCGAGGCCTTCGCGTGGCTCCCGCGCGAAGCGCGCTGAACCCCCCGACTTTGCAGAGCAGTCAGAGAGGCACCCCCGAGATGAGCAACCTTCCCAAGATCGCCTGGATCGGCCTCGGCATCATGGGCTCCCCCATGTCCGAGAACCTGGTCAAGGCGGGTTACAAGGTCACCGGCTACACCCTGGAGCAGGACAAGCTGGACCGCCTGGCCGCTGCCGGCGGCACCGCGGCCGGCTCGATCGCCGAGGCGGTCCGGGACGCCGACGTGGTGATCACCATGGTCCCCGCCTCCCCGCACGTCGAGGCCATCGCCTACGGCCCCGACGGCATCCTGGAGAACGCCAGGTCCGGCGCCCTGCTGATCGACATGTCCTCGATCACCCCGCAGACCTCCGTGGACCTGGCCGCCGCCGCGAAGGACAAGGGCATCCGGGTGCTGGACGCCCCCGTGTCCGGTGGCGAGGCCGGCGCCGTGGAGGCCGTGCTGTCGATCATGGTCGGCGGCGGCCAGGCCGACTTCGACGAGGCCAAGCCGATCTTCGACGCCCTCGGCAGGACCATCGTGCTGTGCGGCCCGCACGGCTCCGGCCAGACCGTGAAGGCGGCCAACCAGCTGATCGTCGCCGTGAACATCCAGGCGTGCGCCGAGGCCGTGGTCTTCCTGGAGAAGTCGGGCGTGGACCTCAAGGCCGCGCTGGACGTCCTCAACGGCGGCCTCGCCGGCTCCACCGTGCTGACGCGCAAGAAGGACAACTTCCTGGCCCGCGACTTCAAGCCCGGCTTCCGCATCGACCTGCACCACAAGGACATGGGCATCGTCACCGACGCCGCCCGCAACGTCGGCGCGGCCCTGCCCGTCGGCAGCGTGGTCGCCCAGCTGGTCGCCTCCCTGCGCGCCCAGGGCGACGGCGGCCTGGACCACTCGGCCCTGCTGCGGGCGGTGGAGCGCCTCTCCGGCGCCAAGGTCTGACGCACCCCGAGACTTCCGGGCGGCGCCGCCGCCGACACCTGTCCTGTCGCGCCCAGGCGTCGGCGCCGCCCGGAACCCACTTCAACAAACTGTTGACGCCCCGTCCACCCAAATCTAGGCTCACGCCAGCGGAAGCTCCATGAAGCGGAAGTCTGTTTCCGAAGATTCCGAAGCTTTAGCGGTTCCGCAGATTCCCGCTGCCCTCTCGCACGGAAGGTCCCCGATGTCGAAGCGCGTGCTGACGACAGAGTCCGGCGCCCCGGTCGCCGACAACCAGAACTCCGCCTCCGCCGGCGCAGGCGGCCCGCTCCTCCTCCAGGACCAGCACCTCCTGGAGAAGCTCGCGCGCTTCAACCGCGAGCGGATCCCGGAGCGCGTCGTGCACGCCCGCGGTTCCGGCGCGTACGGCCACTTCGAGGTGACGGACGACGTCACCGGCTTCACCCACGCCGACTTCCTGAGCGAGATCGGCAAGCGCACCGAGGTCTTCCTGCGCTTCTCGACGGTCGCCGACTCCCTCGGCGGCGCGGACGCCGTCCGCGACCCCCGCGGCTTCGCGGTGAAGTTCTACACCGAGGAGGGCAACTACGACCTCGTCGGCAACAACACCCCGGTGTTCTTCATCAAGGACCCGATCAAGTTCCCCGACTTCATCCACTCGCAGAAGCGGGACCCGTTCACGGGCAGGCAGGAGCCGGACAACGTCTGGGACTTCTGGGCGCACGCCCCCGAGGCCACGCACCAGGTGACCTGGCTGATGGGCGACCGCGGCATCCCGGCGTCGTACCGCCACATGAACGGCTACGGCTCGCACACCTACCAGTGGACGAACGCGCAGGGCGAGGCCTTCTTCGTCAAGTACCACTTCAAGACGAACCAGGGCATCCGCAGCCTGAGCAGCGAGCAGGCCGCGGAGACCGTGGGCCAGGACGCCAACTCCCACCAGACGGACCTGCTGCAGGCCATCGAGCGGGGCGTGCACCCGTCCTGGACCCTGTACGTGCAGCTCATGCCGGCGGCCGAGGCGGCCGACTACCGCTTCAACCCGTTCGACCTCACCAAGGTGTGGCCGCACAAGGACTACCCGCTCCAGCGGGTGGGCCGCCTGGTCCTCGACCGCAACCCGGACAACGTCTTCGCCGAGGTCGAGCAGGCCGCGTTCTCCCCGAACAACTTCGTGCCCGGTATCGGTCCGTCCCCGGACAAGATGCTCCAGGGCCGGCTGTTCGCCTACGCGGACGCCCACCGCTACCGCCTGGGCGTCAACCACACCCTGCTCGCCGTGAACGCCCCCAAGGCTGTCCCGGGCGGCGCCCGCAACTACGGCCGGGACGGCCTCATGGCGGTCAACGGCCAGGGTCGCGGCGCCAAGAACTACGAGCCGAACTCCTACGACGGCCCGGTCGAGACCGGCCGCCCGCTGTCGGCCCCCCTGCCGGTGTCGGGTCACACCGGCAACCACGAGGCTCCCCTCCACACCAAGGACGACGACTTCGTCCAGGCGGGCGACCTGTACCGCCTGATGTCCGAGGAGGAGAAGTCGCGTCTCGTCGCGAACATCGCCGGCAGCCTCTCGCAGGTCTCCCGCGACGACGTGATCGAGAAGAACCTGGCCCACTTCCACGCCGCCGACCCGGAGTACGGCAAGCGCGTGGAGGCGGCGGTCCGCGCCCTGCGCGAGGACTGATCCCAGGAACCCGCAAGCAGCGTACGGAATCTGACGGGAGGTCATGATTCCGTACGCGGCCCGCGCAGTACACCGGACGGCCCGGATGAGGGGTGGCCGTCGGTGGAGGCGCGGGCAGGGCGAGGACCGCGGCGGCGTGCGAGCCAGTGCGGTGGTGAAGGAACGGCCTGCCCTTCTCGACCTGAGGGAAGAGCACCCGGATCCGTCGCATCCGCCGCGGTCCCACCCAGCCCCCTTACCGGGGGCCGCCTGCCCCGTCCGGCGGCGCGAACGACCTGTCGCGCCCAGCCTCGCGCCGTCGGACGGCCATCACCGGACACCGAAGCGCCCCCTGCCCAGGGGGCGCTTCGCGTCGTCCCGGCCCCGGCGTGCGCGGGGGACCCTTCCGCAGGACGCTGATGCCATGGGCAATCCGACGCAGTACCCGCACATCGTGGTCCACTCGCCCGCCCTGGACGGCTCCCGCCGGGTCACCGAGGGAGAGGTGACCCTGGGCATCGCCTCCCACCTGGACGACGTCGTGGAGATCCTGCGGCTGGCCGATCTGGACCGGATCGAAGTGGAGGAGAGCGATCTGATCGAGTGGCAGGGCGGGGGCCCGGACGACTGGCCCGGACTCTCCGAGCACGAGTGGTAGCCGTGCCGCGTACGGCAGGGACCGTAGCGGCACTACGCCATCCTCAAATCAACCTCTGAACAGCGCGGACCATGCTTCGGCCACCCCCGCGCGCGGGCATGTCACCAGCAGACGGGGCCCGCCGGCACGGGGGCGGCGGGCCCCCTCGCGGGGGTGAGCCGTGGGCCGTACGACGTCGATTCCACCGGACGCCTGCGCGGTCGCCCTGCTGCGGGGCGGCGACCGCGCCGCGCTGACCGTCGCCGTGCTCGGACTGCATCTGCGCGGCGTGGTCGAGGCCGGCCGGCCCGGCACCCTGCGCAGGGCCGGCGGGCCCGGTGACGCCGGCCCCTTCCGCCACCCGCTGGAGAAGGCGGTCCGCACCGGTCTGTACCGGCCCGCCGGACCGCGGGAGCTGCCCGGCCGGGCGGTGGTACGCCGGGCCCTGGCCCGGATGCGCGCCGAGCTGAGGGCCGCCGGACTGCTGCGGTCGCTGCCGCCCGGGCCCACCCGTGCCGCCCGCCGTGAGCTGGCCGCGCTGCGTGCGCTGCATCCACTGCCGGACGGCCCCGACGGCCTGCCCGACGACCAGGTCCTGCTCACCGTCGCGCTGCACGGCGCGCGGGCTTTGACGGCGCTGGTGCCGGTGTTCGCCCGCGACTCCGGGCTCACCGGCCGCGGCGCCCTCGCCGACGAGGGGCTCTTCCCCTTCGGCCGGGGCGGCGGCCTGCGCGGCATCGCAGGCGACGGGGGGCACGAGGAGCCCCACGGTCCGGGCACCGGCGCCCCCACCCACGACACCGGCCACGGCGGGCACGCCCACGGCGGCGACTTCGGCGGGCACGGCGGCGGCCACGACTACGGCGGCGGCTGCGGAGGCGGCGGCTACGGCTGAGCCCCACCCCCGGCGCCTACGGCGGACACAAAGGCCCGGGCTCAACCTGGCCCGGCCCCCAGCCGCACCGGCGGCGGCCACGGCACGCACCCGCGTGCGGGCCGGAGGTCCGCTGAGCCCCGCGCACGCGGGAGCGGCACGACCAAGGGGCGGACCGTCCTTCCGGACGGTCCGCCCCTTCCGGGTCAGGTGGGTCAGATCTTCAGCGGCTTCACCGACGTCGGCGCGTGGCCGGGCTCGGTGGCCAGTTCCTCGAACTCGGAGATGTCGCTGATGTCCATCGTGCGGCTCATGGAGATGTTGGTGATCCGCTCCAGGATCGCCTCGACGACGACCGGCACCTGGTACTCGGCGGCCAGCTTCTTGGCCTGCTCGAAGGCCGCGCCCAGCTGGCCCGGCTCGGTGACCCGGATGGCCTTGCAGCCCAGCCCCTCGGCGACCTTGACGTGGTCCACGCCGTAGACGCCGATCTCCGGCGTGTTGATGTTCTCGAACTCCAGGTTCACCTGGAAGTTGATGTCGAGGCCGATCTGCGCCTGCCGGATCAGGCCCAGGTAGGCGTTGTTGACCAGCACGTGGACGTAGGGGATCCGGTGCTGCGCGGCGACCGCCAGCTCCTCGATCATGAACTGGAAGTCGTAGTCGCCGGAGAGCGCGACGACCGGGGCGTCCGGGTCGGCCTTGGCGACGCCGATCGCGGCCGGGATGGTCCAGCCGAGCGGGCCGGCCTGACCGCAGTTGATCCAGTGGCGCGGCTTGTAGACGTGCAGCATCTGCGCGCCGGCGATCTGGGACAGGCCGATCGTGGTGACGTACCGGGTGTCCGGGCCGAAGGCCTTGTTCATCTCCTCGTACACGCGCTGCGGTTTCATCGGCACGTTGTCGAAATGCGTACGGCGCAGCAGGGTGGCCTTGCGCTCCTGGGTGGAGGCGACCCACTCGGTACGGTCGGGCAGCCGGCCGTCGGCCTTCAGCTCCCTGGCGACCTCGACGAACAGCTCCAGCGCGGCCTTGGCGTCGGAGACGACCCCGTAGTCCGGCGGGAAGATCTTGCCGATCTGGGTGGGCTCGATGTCGACGTGGACGAACTTGCGGTCGCCGCGGTAGACGTCGAGCTTGTAGCCGGTGTGACGGTTGGCCCAGCGGTTGCCGATGCCGAGGACGCAGTCCGACTCCAGGAAGGTGGCGTTGCCGTACCGGTGCGAGGTCTGGACACCGACCATGCCCGCGTTCAGCTCGTGGTCGTCGGGCAGGGTGCCCCAGCCCATCAGGGTCGGGATCACCGGGGTCCGGGTCAGCTCGGCGAACTCGACCAGCAGATCGGCGGCGTCGGCGCCGATGACGCCGCCGCCGGCGACGATGACCGGGCGCTCGGAGGCCAGCAGGAAGGAGATCGCCTTCTCGATCTGGGCACGGGTCGCGGCCGGCTTGTAGACGGGCAGCGGCTCGTACGTCTCCGGGTCGAACTCGATCTCGGTGAGCTGCACGTCGATCGGCAGGTCGATCAGCACCGGTCCGGGGCGGCCGGAACGCATCAGGTGGAAGGCCTGCTGGAAGACGCCCGGGACCTGTGCGGCCTCCAGGACGGTCACCGCCATCTTGGTGACCGGCTTGGCGATCGAGGCGATGTCGACGGCCTGGAAGTCCTCCTTGTGGATCACGTGGGTGGGCGCCTGCCCCGTGATGCACAGGATCGGGATGGAGTCGCCGATGGCGGAGTAGAGGCCGGTGATCATGTCCGTGCCGGCCGGGCCGGACGTGCCGATGCAGACACCGATGTTGCCCGGCCGGGTCCGGGTGTAGCCCTCGGCCATGTGCGAGGCACCCTCGACGTGACGGGCGAGGGTGTGGTTGATGCCGCCGCCCTCCTCGAGGGCTTTGTAGAACGGGTTGATCGCCGCGCCCGGCACACCGAAGGCGTCGGAGACGCCCTCGCGCTTGAGGATCTCAACTGCCGCGCGGGCAGCGGTCATACGGGCCATCGAGTACTCCTGCTTCGGCTGTCGGATGCGTACTCCCGTCGCGCCCCGCGGTGAGCACAGTCTCCAGATTGGCAATCTTCCGCATTACGGAATTCAACTTCTACTATCTGGAAGCAATGTAAGGGGGTCGGCGAATCGCGTCAAGAGACGCCGGGACACGGCAAGCACCGGACAAGGGGGGTGCGGGAGGAGGACGATGGGTTCGCCGTCGCCCGACGGCCGTTCCGACGCGACGCCTTGGAGTGGGCCATGCCCGAGAGCGTGCCGGTGCGCTGTCCCGCCTGCCGGCGCGCGCACCTCTACACCGCGCCGGCCTACCCGTGTGCGTGCGGCGCGCCCACCGCCCCGCGGCTCGATCCGGCCACCGAACCGGCCGTCTCGGCGCACCGCGCCTGGGACGACGAGTGGCTCACCGTGCCGTGCGCCGTCTGCGGGCGCCGCAACCAGTGGCCCCGGCCGGAACTGGGCTGCCCGTGCGGCACGGTGCTGCGGG
The DNA here is from genome assembly GCF_900105245.1 of Streptomyces sp. 1222.5. Taxonomy (NCBI): domain Bacteria; kingdom Bacillati; phylum Actinomycetota; class Actinomycetes; order Kitasatosporales; family Streptomycetaceae; genus Streptomyces; species Streptomyces sp. 1222.5. The sequence continues at coordinate 2,146,047 of NZ_FNSZ01000001.1, forward strand.
TCCCGGTGACGGCTGCGCCCGAGACGTCCGCCGGGCCCCTGACGGAGACGGCACCCGGGGCGCGGGGCGCGCCGGGGCAGGCCCCGGCCGGGCCGGATGCCGGGGAGGCCGCCGCCGCGCGGCGGCCCGCGTTCCAGCCCCGCGCCATTCGCACCGCCCGTGACGCCGTCACCGCCGCCGCGCTGTATCTGCGCTGGCTCGGCTACCGGGGCATCCGCCGCGCCGACCAGCGGCCGCCGAACGGCATCGGGCTCGCCGCCCGTGGCCTGCTCGCCCAGGTGGACCCGACCGTGCGGCCGGCCGCGCTGCGGGACGTGGAGTGCCTGTGGCTGACCGCGACGACGGAATCGGCGGACTGCGTCTACTTCTCCCTGGCCGTCTACACCGACGAGGCCCGGACCCGCGCCACCTCGCTCGGCGTCCCGCTGTTCGTCCTGGACCTCGCCGGAGACCCTCAGCCGATGAACGACCCGGCCGAGGCGCTGCACGGCGAAGGGGCCCCGGCCCCGGGGGGCGGAGCGCGGGACCGGCGCACCTGACACCGTGGGGCGGCGCACCACCGGATACCGTCCGCGGACGGCGCCCGTCCGGAACACCGACGGGTCCCGGGCCGAGTACGCCGCCGACAGCGCGCTCCGACGACCGGGACCCGTCCTCGAGCAATCAGCGCATGCTCGATTCCCGCTGGGTCACACCTGGAACTTCTCCCGCAGTTCGACCTTCCGCACCTTTCCGGACACCGTCATCGGGAAGGAGTCGAGGATCCGGAGCCTGCTCGGGATCTTGTAGTGGGCGAGCCGGCCCTCGCAGAAGGCGCGCACCTCCTCCAGCGTGGGCGGGTCGGCCGGGTCGTGCGGGATGACGCAGGCGAGCACCTCCTCGCCGTACCTCTCGTGCGGCACGCCGACGACCTGGACGTCCCTGATCTTGGCGTGCGCGTAGAGGAACTCCTCGATCTCGCGCGGGTAGATGTTCTCGCCGCCCCGGATGATCATGTCCTTGATGCGGCCGACGATCTCGACGTAGCCGTCCTCACGCATCGTCGCGAGGTCGCCCGTGTGCATCCAGCGGCCGGCGTCGACGGCCTCGGCGGTCTTCTCCGGCTCGTTCCAGTAGCCGAGCATCACGCTGTACCCGCGGGTGCACAGCTCGCCGGCCGTGCCCCGGGGCTGCGTCACGCCGGTGGCCGGGTCGACGACCTTGACCTCCAGGTGCGGCAGGACGCGGCCGACGGTCCCGGTGCGGTGTTCCAGGTCGTCGTCGATGCGCGTCTGGAGCGACACCGGTGAGGTCTCGGTCATGCCGTAGCAGATGGAGACCTCCTCCATGTGCATCTCGGCGACCACCCGCTTCATCACCTCCACCGGACAGGGCGAGCCCGCCATGATGCCGGTGCGCAGGGTGGAGAGGTCGTAGGAGGCGAAGTCCGCGAGGTTCAGTTCGGCGATGAACATCGTCGGGACGCCGTACAGGGACGTGCAGCGTTCCCGCTGCACCGCCTCCAGGGTGGCCCTCGGTTCGAAGGACGGGGCCGGGATCACCATGCAGGCGCCGTGCGAGGTGGCGGCCAGGTTCCCCATGACCATGCCGAAGCAGTGGTAGAAGGGCACCGGGATGCAGATCCGGTCCTGCTCGGAGTAGGAGATCGACTCTCCTACGAAGTAGCCGTTGTTGAGGATGTTGTGGTGGGAGAGGGTGGCGCCCTTCGGGAAGCCGGTCGTGCCCGAGGTGTACTGGATGTTGATGGGGTCGTCGCAGGACAACGACGCCTCGCGGTCCCGCACTTCGTCGCGCGGGGTGTCCGAACCGCGTGCGGTGAACGCCTCCCAGCCCGGGTCCCCGATGTAGACGGTCTCCGTCAGCCGGGGGCATCGGCCGCGGACCTCCTCGACCATCGCCCGGTAGTCGCTCGACTTGTGGCTGAGGGAGGCGAACAGCAGGGAGATCCCCGCCTGGTTGAGGACGAACTCCACCTCGTGGGTGCGGTAGGCCGGGTTGATGTTGACCATGACGGCGCCGACGCGTGCGGTGGCGTACTGCACGAGCACCCACTCGGCGCAGTTGACCGCCCAGATGCCCACCCGGTCGCCCTTGGCGATCCCGCTCGCGAGCAGCGCGCACGCCAGCCGGTCGACGTCGGCGGCGAACGCGGCGTACGTCCAGCGCCGGCCGGTGGGGACGTCGACCAGGGCCTCCCGGTCGGGCCACGCGGCCACCGCCCGGTCCAGGTTGGCACCGATGGTGTCGCCGAGCAGGGCGGTGGTTCCCGTCCCGTGGGTGTACGACAGCTGTGCGGTCACCGGAAGTCCTCCTCGCGGTACTCGTCGGCCGAGCCGGCGGCCGTGGCCTCGCGCAGCTCGATCCGGCGGATCTTGCCGGAGACGGTCTTCGGCAGCGCGCCGAACTCCAGCCGGCGGATGCGCTTGTAGGGGGCGAGGACCTGGCGGGAGTGCTCGAAGACGACCTTCGCGGTGTCGGGTCCGGGCTCCCAGCCCTCGGCGAGGACGACGTACGCCTTGGGGACGGCGAGCCGCAGGTCGTCCGGCGCGGGCACGACGGCCGCCTCGGCCACCGCCTCGTGCTCCAGCAGCACGCTCTCCAGCTCGAACGGGCTGATCTTGTAGTCGGAGGCCTTGAAGACGTCGTCGGCGCGGCCGATGTAGGTCAGGTAGCCGTCCTCGTCGCGGGAGGCGATGTCGCCGGTGCGGTAGTAGCCGCCCGCCATGGCCTCGGCCGTGCGGTCGGGGTCGCCGTGGTAGCCGGTCATCAGGCCGACCGGGCTCTCGGAGAGGTCCAGCGAGATCTCGCCCTCGGTGGCGCCGGGGGCGCCGGAGACCGGGTCGAGGAGCTCGACCCGGTAACCGGGGCTGGGCCGGCCCATCGAGCCGGTCTTGAGCACCTGGCCGGGGCTGTTGGAGACCTGGACGGCGGTCTCGGTCTGCCCGAAGCCGTCCCGGACGGTGAGGCCCCAGGCCCGCCTGACCTGCTCGATCACCTCGGGGTTCAGCGGCTCGCCGGCGGCCACCACCTCGCGGGGCGGGGTACGCAGCTGGCCGAGGTCCGCCTGGATGAGCATGCGCCACACCGTCGGCGGGGCGCAGAAGGTGGTCACCCCGGCCCGGTCCATCTCGGCCATCAGCCGGGCCGCGTCGAACCGGGTGTAGTTGTGGATGAAGACGGTCGCCTCCGCGTTCCACGGGGCGAACAGGTTGGACCAGGCGTGCTTGGCCCAGCCCGGCGAGGAGATGTTCAGGTGGACGTCGCCGGGCTTCAGGCCGATCCAGTACATGGTGGCCAGGTGCCCGACGGGGTACGAGGTGTGGGTGTGCTCGACCAGCTTGGGGCGGGCGGTGGTCCCCGAGGTGAAGTAGAGCATCAGCGGGTCGTCGGCCAGGGTGGGGCCGTCGGGGAGGAACTCGGCGGGTGCCGCGTAGGCGTCCTCGTACGGCTCCCAGCCCTCCTCCGGCAGGCCGCCGACGGAGATCCGCGTGTAGGCGCCGGGCACGTCGTCGAACTTGGCGGTGTCCCCGGCCCGCGCGATCACGTGCTTCACCCGGCCCCGCTCGACACGGTCGCGCAGGTCGGCCGGGCCGAGCAGCGGGGTGGCGGGGATGACGACGGCACGCAGCTTCATCGCGGCCAGCGCGGTCTCCCACAGCTCGGCCTGGTTGCCGAGCATGACGAGGATGCGGTCCTCGGCGGCGACGCCCCGCTCGCGCAGCCAGTGCGCGACCCGGTTGGAGCGCTCGGCCATCTCCGCGAAGGACAGCCGGGTCTCGGCGCCGTCCTCCTCGACGATGTGCAGGGCGGTCCGGTCGTTGCCCTCGGCGATCACGTCGAACCAGTCCAGCGCCCAGTTGAAATGCTCCGGCCGCGGCCAGGCGAACCCGTCGTAGGCGGCTGTGTAGTCCTCGCGGTGCTCCAGCAGGAAGTCCCGGGCGCCCCTGAAGGCCTCGGTCGCCGTCGTCATCTGCGTCCTCCATGCTTTCCGGTCGTTCACCCCCGGGCGCCGGTGCCCCGGGGGCCACTCCCCTGTTCCGGACCATTGCCGGGCGGCTCTCTGGCATCGTCTAATCCGTGATGCAGGTCTCACTACCCCCGAACGGGGGTGTGGGAAGCCGAAAGGGCGAACAGGTGACGGCGGAGGTGACGGGAGTGGTGGAGATCGGCGGCGCCCCGGCCCGGCTGCGGCGCGCGACCGGGCTCCCGGTGGCCTTCGGCGGGCTGGTCGAGCCCGGCCGGCCGCGGATACGCATCACCGAGCTCAGCGGTACGACCACGGCCGCCCTGCGCTCCCTCGCGGTGACCTCGGGCAACGGGCTCGGCGGCAAGGCGGTGGCGCTGGCCCGGCCGTGCGCGGTGACGGACTACTCCAGCTCCCGGCAGATCAGTCACGAGTACGACGCACCGGTGGCCGCCGAGGGCCTCCACTCGGTGCTGGCGGTGCCGGTCGTCGTACGGCGGCGGGTGCGCGGGGTGCTGTACGGCGCGCTGCGCTCGCCCCAGCCCCTGGGGGACCGGGTGCTGGGCGCGGCGATGGCGGTGGCCCGGGACATGGAGCAGGCGTTGGTGGTGCGGGACGAGGCGCGGGGGCTGCTGGCGGCGGTCCGGCCGGAGCCCGGCGGCACGGAGCGGGGCGCGGCCTGGGAGCAGGTGCGTGAGGCCCACGCGGCACTGCGGGCGCTGGCGCCGCGGATCGCCGACCCGGAGCTGCGGGCGGAACTGCTGGCGGCGTGCGGACTGCTGACCGCGTCGCGGCCGGCCGAAGGCGCGAGCCTGGCGCCACGCGAACTGGACGTGCTCTCCTGGGTGGCGGCGGGTGCCACCAACACGGCCGTGGCCGAGCGGCTCGGGTTGCGCCCGGAGACGGTCAAGGGCTACCTGCGCTCGGCGATGCGGAAGCTGGGCACGCACACCCGAGGGGAGGCGGTGACGGCGGCCCGCAGAGCGGGGCTGCTGCCGTAGACGAACCGGACGGGCCCGGTGAGGAAACCTTTTCATTCATGCGGTGACGCTTTGAATTTACCTATGCTTTGACCGTTTGTTATTTCCCTCACCACGGCTTCCGTCCGAATTTCAAGGATCGTTGCCTAGAATTTGGCCCGGACACGACACGAGGGGAGCGGTGACCGTGCGACGGGACTTCCAGGAGCCTGCCAGGTGCCGCCCCGACCTGGTCATCGGCCGCGACGAGCTGTTCACCGGCGCCCGGGACCAACTCGCCTCGGGCGGCAGCGTGCTGCTGCACGGCCCCGCCGGAATTGGCAAATCCACCGTCCTGCGGGCATTGGCCGAGGAATACGCCACCACCGCGCGCACCGTCCTTCGCTGCTCGGCGACCGAGTCCGAATCGCACCTGCCCTTCCTCGCCCTCGCCGACCTCCTCGGTCTGGTCCTGGACGACGTCGCCCCCCGGCTGCCCGCCGCCCAGCGCACCGCCCTGGAGTCGGCGCTCACCGGCCGCGGCGAGTCCAGCCTCCAGCGCGACGGGCTCGCCCTGCGCCTCGCGGTGCTCTCCGCGCTGCGCGCCCTGGCCGCCGAGGGCCCGGTGCTGCTCGTCGCCGACGATCTGCAGTGGCTCGACCCGGCCAGCGCCGAACTGCTCGGCTTCGCCGCGCGGCGCCTCGAGGGCACCCCGGTGCAACTGCTGTGCGCGGTGCGGACGGAGGGCCAGGAGAGCCAGGAGTACGACCGCCATCTGCGCGCCTGCCCGCCGGGCACGCTGGCCGTCCGGCTCGGCCCGCTCTCCCGCGCCCAGGTCGCGCAGCTGCTCGACCACCGCGGCCACGGCGGCCTGCCCCGCTCCACGGTCCGCGAGATCCACCGCACCAGCGGCGGCAACCCGCTGTTCGCCCTGGAACTCGGCCGCGCGCTCGCCGAGAGCAGCACCCCGCCGCGGCCGGGCGAACCGCTGCCCGTGCCCACCTCGCTGCGCGCCCTGGTGCTCAGCCGCCTGGACATGCTCTCCGTGGAGGCCCGCCGCACCCTGCTGGTGGCCAGCGCGGGTGCCCGCCCCACCCCGGCACTGCTGCACGCCGCCGGCCGGGAGAACGCCGAGGCCGAATGCGCCCAGGCCGCCGAACTCGGGCTGCTGGCCACCGAGCCGGACGCGCCCGCCGTACGGTTCGCGCACCCGCTGATATCCGCCGCGCTCTACGCGGAGGCGCCCGCCCACGAGCGGCGGGCCGCCCACGCGGCGCTGTCCACCGCCGCCTCCGACCCGATCGAGCGGGCCCGGCACCTGGCCCTGGCCACCACCGGCACCGATCCGCTGGTGGCCGCCCGGCTGGCCGAGGCCGCCGCGCTCGCCCGCGACCGGGGGGCGCCCTCGGTCGCCGCCCAGCTCGGGCTGCTGGCCGCCCGGCACACGCCCGCCGACGGCACGCCGACCCAGGAGGAGCGCCGGCTGCAGGCCGCCGAGGACGCGATCACCGCGGGCGAGGTGGACCTGGCCCGCGACATCGCCCGGGAGGTGCTGTCCCGGGCGAGCGTGCCCGCCGACCGGGTGCGGGCCTGGATGATCGTCATCGACACCGCCGGCCACACCATGGCGGAGGTCGACGCCGTCTTCCCGCAGGCCCTCGCCGACGCCGGCGACGACCCCCGGCTGCTGGCGCTGGTCCACTACCAGCTGGCCTGGCGGGCGCTGATCGTGGAGGGCGACTTCACCGAGGCACGGGAGGCGGCCGCGCACGCCGCCGAACTGGCCGCACGGGGCGCGGACCGGCGCACCGAACTGCTCTCCCTCGCCTTCCAGGCGCAGACCGAGACCCTGATGGGCCACCCGGAGGCGCCCCGCACCATCAAACGGGCCCTGACGGAGCCCCAGGACCCCCGGGTGGCCTGGCACCACAACGGCGCGGGCAGCGCCCGGTTCCGCTGGCTCGTCATGGGCGACCAGCTCGCCGAGGCCCGGACCACGGTCACCGCGCTGCTGCGGGAGGTGCGCCGGCGCGGCTCGGTGGAGAGCGAGGTGCACTTCCTGCGCGGGCTCGCCGAGACCGAGCTGCGCGCCGGGCACTGCGGCCGGGCGCTGGAGCTCGCCCGCGAGAGCCTGCGGCTCGCCCGGGACTCCGGGATCGGCGAGACCGCCTCGGCGATGCTCACCTCGCTGGCGGAGGCCTCCGGCGGGGACGTGGACCGGGCGCTGGCCCTCGCCCGGGAGGCGGTGGAGCACGCCGAGGAGGACGGCGACCAGATGTACCTCTCCCGTGCCCTGGGCGCCCTCGGGCACGCCCAGTTGGTGGCCGGGGACCCGGCGGGCACGGTCCGCTCGCTGCGCCGGGTGCGCAGCCTGGAACTGGGCCTCGGCATCACCGATCCGGCCCGCGGCCGCTGGCAGGGCGACCTCGCCGAGGCGCTGGTCCGCATCGGTGAGCCGGCCGAGGCGCAGAACGTCATCGACGTGAGCCGGGAGCACGCGCTGCGCCTCCACCGGGCGAGTGTCCTCGCGGTCCTCGACCGGGCCGAGGCCCTGGTGCGGGCCGCCCGGGGCGACTTGGAGGCCGCCGTGGCCCAGCTGACGTCCGCTCAGTCGCGGCTGGCCGAGCTCGGCTACGGTCTGGAGGAGGCGCGGGCCGCGTTCGCCCTGGCCCGGCTGCCGGGCCGGGGCCCGAAGACCGCGGCCTTCGAGGAGGCCACCCGGATGTTCCGCCGCTGCCGGGCGCTGCCCTGGTTGCGCCAGGTGGAGGAGTCCCTGACCGCCCCCGAGCCGGCGCCCGCGCTCGCCGTGCCGGACGCGCTGGACGCGCTGGACATCCTCGCGGCGATGGAGCGTCAGGTCGCCGCCCTGGTCATGGAGGGTGCCACCAACCGGGAGATCGCGGCGCGGCTGTTCATCAGCGTGAAGACGGTGGAGGCCACCCTGACCCGGGTGTACCGCAAGCTGGGGATCCGCTCGCGCGTCGACATCGTCCGATTGGCGGCAGGTCGACGGGCGCACTGAGCAGCGCTCTTGTTAACTGATCCGGACCGAGGGTTTTCCCTCACCCCACCCCCTAGGGGGTTCCCTCATTGGGAGCCGAGGGTCCGGGTCCTAGCGTAAAGGGCGTGCCGCTCGCCCGGGCATATGGGGGTCGGTCCCGCGACCCCCATGCACAACCCACACCCGCGCGACCCCCCACCGGTGCAACCCCCACTGAGGAGACTCATGTTCGGGCTCAGACGTGCGAGACAGACCGCCGCGGTCATCGCGGCCACCGCCGCCGCGGCGGCGACCGGGATGCTCGCCTCCCCCATCGCGAGCGCCGCCCCTCAGCCCATCGTCGGCGGCACGACCACCACGACGACCGCGTACCCGTTCATGATGCAGATCACGGACGCGTCCCAGAACCAGTTCTGCGGCGGCACCCTCGTGGCGCCCAAGAAGGTCGTGACGGCGGCGCACTGCATGGTCGGCGAGACCACCGGCAGCGTCCGCGTGGTCGGCGGCCGGACCTATCTGAGCGGCACCAACGGCACGGTGAGCCGTGTCAGCAAGATCTGGATCAACCCGGACTACACGGACGCCACCAACGGCGACGACGTGGCCGTGCTGACCCTCTCGACGTCGATGCCGTACACCGCGGCGAAGTACGTCAGCTCTTCCCAGACGAGCGTGTACGCGGCCGGCAGCACGGCCCGCATCCTCGGCTGGGGCACCACTTCGGAGAACGGCAGCTCCTCCAACCAGCTGCGGACCGCGACCGTCCCGATCGTGTCCGACTCCAGCTGCCGTTCCTCCTACGGCTCGGACTTCGTACAGTCCGACATGGTGTGCGCCGGATACACGTCCGGCGGCGTAGACACCTGCCAGGGCGACAGCGGCGGTCCCCTGCTCATCGGGGGCGCCCTGGCAGGGATCACTTCCTGGGGCGAGGGGTGCGCGGAGGCGGGTTACCCGGGTGTGTACACCCGGCTGACCACCTTCTCGGACCTGGTGACCACGCAGGTCAACTCGTGACCCGGAAGACTTCCCGAGCATCCCTCGGGTGATTGCCAGGGGGGCGTTGCGGGCCACCACGAGCGGCCCGCAACGCCCCCCTATCCATGTCCGGCTCCGTGTCCGGCCTCCCGGCCGGATCAGGACCGGGCGACCTCCCCGAACCGGACGTCGTGCGCGCCGCCCGGGTCGAGGACCCGCAGCATCCGCTCCCCCTCCGCGGCCACCGCCGCGCGCTGGGCCCTGGTCGGCTCGGTGAGGAACTCGACGACGAGGGCGTCGCCGTCCGGCTTCCACAGCCCGGCGAGGAAGCCGTCGACCAGAAGGGTCCGGTAGGCCTGGTTGCCCTGCCAGTTCCGGCCGTGCAGCGCGGGCGGTACGACGCGGGCGCGGTCGGCGTGGGACAGCAGGAGGTTGTCGAACTCGGGCAGGAAGCGCGGCGGTGCGGGGGTGTCCGGGTCCGGCCGCGGGGCGTCGGGCAGGTCGAAGAGCTCGACGCCGTTCTCGTCGCGGAAGGTGAGCAGCCGCGGGCGCAGCCGCTCGAAGGCGTCCCGCAGACGGGTGAGTCCGGCCCAGGTCTGCATGTCCTTGACGGAGGCCGGGCCGAAGGCCGCGAGGTAGCGCAGGACCACGGACTCCGTGGCCGGCGCGGGCCGGGCGGGGCGGCCCAGCCAGTGCTCGGCGGTGGTGAGGGCGACCTGGCCGCTCCCGCCCCACAGACCGCGCGGGGTGACCTGGACGAGCGGCAGCGTGCAGCGGGCGGCGACGGCCAGGGCCCGCGGGTCGGCGTCCGGCCACTCGGCGCCGAGCGCCCGCCGCAGCCCGGCCATGGTCCGCGGCTCCGCCTCCACCAGCTCACGGGCCAGCGCGGCCAGCCGGCCGAGGTCGACGCCGTCGAGTCCGGCGCGGAAGTGACCGAGTTCGCGGTCGCGGGCCGGCTGCACGAGGGGCCGCAGGTCGAGGCAGTCGTCGGCGGTGTGGGTGTGGATGGTGGAGCGCAGGGTGACGATCCGGGCCACCTCACGGCGGGCCATCAGGTCGGACAACAGCTCCGGTTCGAAGCCGTCGAGGCGGGCCGCGAGGGCGACGTAGGGGGGCTTGACGTTCTGCGCCTGGAGGCCGAGCAGATGCCGTACGGCGTCCTGGGCGGGCAGCGGGGAGCGGCGCAGCAGGAGCTGCCGGTCGAGGGTGGCACGGTTCAGGGCCCGGACGTCCAGCACGGGAGCGGCCGCCGCGCCGCCGCGCACCGCGCGCCTCCTCGTACCGCTCGTCGTCCCGCCGCCGGTCGTCCCGCCGCTGTTCGTCATGGACGCACGCTAACGCCCGTCGCGGACAACTTCTGTCCGCGATTTCCCTCGGACGGCACGGCCACGCGGGCACCCGGCCGGGGATCCCGGGGTGGCTATCCTTCTCGTACCCCGCCGCGTGATCACGCCGTACGCAGGTTCGACGGAGAGGCAGCCGATGGCCGACCGACCAGGTGGCAGGAACGGCGGCCGCAAGTCGGTCTGGCGCCGGGCCCAGACGCCGCCCGTGCCCGCCGCCGGGACACCCGCGCCCCATCCTGCGGAGCCGGCCGGCGCGACCGGCGTCGTCCAGGCGGCGCTCTACCGCGACGGCGTCCGCGTCTCCTCCCCCGCCACCCTCGCCGAGACCTACCGCGAGCTGCGCGAGGAGTCCCCGGGCATGGCGTGGATCGGCCTCGCCCGCCCGACGGCGACCCAACTGCACTCCCTGGCGGCCGAGTTCGGGCTGCATCCGCTGGCGGTCGAGGACGCCATGGAGGCACACCAGCGCCCCAAGCTGGAGCGGTACGGCGACACGCTCTTCGTGGTCCTGCGGGCCGCCCGTTACCTCGACGCGCCCGAAGAGGTCGACTTCGGCGAGCTGCACGTGTTCGTCGGCCCGGACTTCGTGCTGACGGTCCGGCACGGTGCGGCACCCGACCTGTCGGCGGTCCGCCGCCGTATGGAGGACTCCCCCGAGCTGCTGGGACTCGGCCCCGAGGCGGTGCTGTACGCGATCCTGGACGCGGTGGTCGACGGCTACGCGCCGGTGGTGGCCGGCGTCCAGAACGACATCGACGAGATCGAGACCGAGGTGTTCCGCGGCGACCCCGCGGTCTCCCGCCGCATCTACGAACTGTCGCGGGAGATGGTCGAGTTCCAGCGTGCCACGCGCCCGCTCGTGGGCATGCTGCACGGCCTGATGGCCGGCTTCGCCAAGTACGAGACCGACGAGGAGCTCCAGCGCTACCTGCGGGACGTCGCCGACCACGTCACCCACATCAGCGAGCGTGTCGACGGCTTCCGCCAGGCCCTCACCGAGATCCTGACGGTCAACGCGACCCTGGTCACCCAGCAGCAGAACGCGGAGATGCGGGCACTGGCGGAGGCGGGGTTCGAGCAGAACGAGGAGGTCAAGAAGATCTCCTCGTGGGCGGCCATCCTCTTCGCGCCCACGCTCGTCGGCACCATCTACGGCATGAACTTCACGCACATGCCCGAGCTGGGCTGGACCTTCGGGTATCCGTTCGCGATCGGGCTGATGGGGGTCGTCTGCGTCAGCCTGTACGTGATCTTCAAGCACCGGGACTGGCTGTAGGGGAGGACCCGGACCGGGACGGGCCGTCGTCGCGTCCTGCCGCCGCCCGCCCCATCGTCAGGGCCAGCCGTCGCACCCGGCGCCAGTCCATGCGGGGCGCGACCGGCGGCACCCCGGGACGGTGCCGCGGCACCCGTACGCGCAGCGCGCCGGGTACGAGACGGCAGTGCACCGGGGTGGGCAGCGACAGCGCCTCGCCGTCGACCCCGACCGGGACGGCCGGGGCGTCGGCCTCGATGACGACCTCCCGGGCGGTCATGGAGGTCAGACCGCGGCTGTGCTCACCCCGCAGCAGCAGATCCGTCGCCTCCGCCGCGCTGCCGACCTCGACGGCCAGCACCCCGAGCCGGCCGGAGTCCAGCCGGTCCCGGCGCCCGAGTCCCGCCGTGTCGTCCGTGCGGTAGGGGTTGTTGCTCACCAGCACGGCCTGCGGATCCGTCAGGGTCCGCCCCCCGACGCGGACGGTCAGCCGGGCGCCGCTGTGGTGGGTCAGCAGGTCCGGCAGCATCTCCAGGGTGGTGCGGGCCTTGTCCTCGCGGTAGGCGGGGCTCTGCACCACGGCCGCGTACACCCCGAACGAGGCGTTGTTGACGAAGACGCGCTCCTCCCCGGACCGCGCGGACCCGGCTCCCGCCCGGATCCGGCCGAGGTCGACGCGCAGTTCGACCCCGTCGGTCAGCGCGTCCAGGCAGGCCGACGGGTCCTGCCGGTCCAGGCCCAGGTCCATGGCGAAGTGGTTCCGGGTGCCGGCGCTGATCACCAGGAACGGGACGTCGTGCTCGGCGGCCACACCGGCCACCAGGGCCTGGGTGCCGTCGCCGCCCGCGACGCCGAGCAGGTCCGCTCCGTCGGCGACGGCCCGCCGCGCCAGCTCGGCCACGTCCTGGTGGTGCGCCGGGTCGAGTACGACGACCTCCGCGCCCAGGGCCCGGGCGCGCTCCACGAGGCGGAACTTCTCCACCTTCCCGCCCCCGGACCGCGGATTCATGATCAGGAAGGGCCGCCGGAGCCGGCCCGCCGGATGCTCCGCCATGTGCCGGGACGTGCCGTCGGCGAGTGCCGCCCGGCCCGCGGTGACGGCCAGCGCCCACAGGCCGAGCGAGACCAGTACCACCCACAGCAGCCCGGCGAGCGCGTACAGCGCGAGGACGGCGAGCGGCGCGCCGAGCGCGAGCAGCGCGCCCAGCGCCCGTACCCACCGGGTGCGGGTCACCACCCACCAGCCGCCGACCGCCGTGAGCACCAGGCCGGCCGCTCCCACCAGGACCAGGAACACGCTGCCGAACCCGGCGAAGACCAGCAGCACCGCCAGTGCCGCCGCGCCCGCCAGGAGGGCCAGACGCGCGGTCCAGCGCCTGTTCATGGCAGCACCTCCCGTCCCGGCCCGGCCCGGCCTCCCGGTTCCGAGGGCGTCGGGATCCCTCCCAGGCTACGAGGAGGCACCGCGCGGGGCACCTCCGGGGCGTCCGGCCGGTCCCCGGTGGTGTCCGGGAATGCCCACGCCGTCCGCGGTGTCGTTCCCGAGGGGATCAAGGACCTACGAGCAGTCAAGGAGCCGTGATGAGTGAGGCGTTGGTGCTGGGCGGCGGCGGGGTGGGCGGTATCGCCTGGATGACCGGGCTGCTGGCGGGGCTCGCCGATGCCGGGCGGGACGTGAGCGGGGCGGGCCTGCTCGTCGGGACCTCCGCCGGTTCCGCGGTGGCGGCGCAGCTGGGGAGCGGGCTGGGCCTGGAGGAGCTGTACGCCCGGCAGGTGGACCCCGCGCTGCAGTCCGCCGAGATCGCGGCGGAGATGGATCTGGAGAAGTTCGCCGCGGAGATCGGCGCCGCCGCCGAGTCGGCCGCCTCCACGGCGGATCTGCGGCGCGCGGTCGGCCGGGCGGCGCTCGCCGCGCCGACGGTCTCCGAGCGGGAGCGGCACGCGGTGATCGCGTCCCGGCTGCCGGCCCACGGATGGCCGGAGCGGGCGGTGAAGATCGTCGCGGTGGACGCCGGCAGCGGTGAGCCGCGCGTCTTCGACCGGGACTCCGGAGTGCCGCTGGTGGACGCCGTCGCGGCGAGCTGCGCCGTGCCGGGCGTGTGGCCCCCGGTGACGATCGGTGAACACCGGTACATGGACGGCGGGGTACGGTCCATCGCCAACGTCGACCTGGCCACCGGTGCCGACCGGGTGCTGGTGCTCGTGCCGCTCGGCACCACGGAGCCGTTCCCCAGCGACCAGCCGTTGGAGCGGTGCGTCGGAGAACTGCGCGCCCGGGGCGCCGAGGTGCGGCTCATCGCCCCCGACGAGGCATCACTGGCGGCGATCGGCGACAACGCCCTGGACCCCGCCACCCGCCGCCCGGCAGCGAAGGCGGGCCGCGCCCAGGGCCGGAGCCTGGAGCTGGGGTGGGGTCAGGACTGAACGAGCCGGCGCCCCGAGGCCCCACGGCGACCGGTGCGCCCATCCCTGACGGCCCCCGTGCCGACCGCCCATTAATGCCACCAGCCGGTGCCCGACCGATGCGCGCGGCGCCGGGAGGCGTGACCGGTCACGGAGGGGACCCGGGTCAATGCGCCGCCAGTGCCGCCAGTACCTCGTCGTCGGTGAGTTGGCCGAAGTCCTCGTACCACTGGCCGACGGCGGAGAAGCCCGTCGGGCGGTGCGGGCAGAGGATGGTGTCGGCCTCGGCGGCGAGCAGTTCGACGGAGTCGGGGGCGCCGACGGGCACCGCCAGGACGAGCCGGGCCGGCCGGCGGCGCCGGAGGTGGCGCAGGGCCGCGCGGGCGGTGGCACCGGTGGCCAGGCCGTCGTCGACGACGATCACCGTGCGGCCGGCCAGCTCGGGGACCGGCCGGTCACCCCGGTAACGCCGTTCGCGGCGGCGCAGTTCGCGCCGTTCGCGCTCGACCACGGGGGCCATCGACTTCTCGGTCAGGCCCAACTGGTCCAGGGTGTCCGCGTCGAAGAGCGGCGGGTCGTCACCGGCGAGCGCGCCGACGGCGAACTCCTCGTGGTGCGGGGCACCGATCTTGCGGACGACGAGTACGTCCAGCGGGGCGTCGAGAGCCCGGGCGACGGGCTCGGCCACGGCGATGCCCCCGCGCGGCAGGGCGAGCACCACGGGATCGGTCAGCTCTCCCCGCGCCTGCGCGTCGGCCAGCAGCCCGGCGAGTTCCCGGCCGGCTTCGGCGCGGTCCCGGAAGCGCATGTCGTCCTCCTCCGCGGAGCCCCTGCCTCCATGGTGCTACGGCGACGAGGTGTACCGCGGATCACACCCCGGAATTCGCACACATGCTCTATACACTGAGTGTATAGTCCCCGCATGCCTCTTTCGACCGACGGGATCCCGACCGGTGTCCCGACCACGTCCTCGACGCCCGCGCCTCCGCCCAGGAAGATGCGCGAACGGCGCCGCGGGTTGCGTCCGGCGGCGCTCCTTTCGGCCGCGGCCTGCCTCGCGCTGGCGCTGTCCGGCTGCGCCCAGGTCGACACCACCGCACCGAGCACCGCGCGCGCCGAGGCGGCCCACGGGGCGCCGGGCAGGCTCGGGACCGTCGACTGCCGCCAGGCCAAGTGCATCGCGCTCACCTTCGACGCGGGCCCCAGCGAGAACTCGCCGGCGCTGCTCGACATCCTCAAGGAGAAGAAGGTCCCGGCGACCTTCTTCCTGCTCGGCAAGCGGCACATCGAGAAGTACCCGGAGCTGGTCAAGCGGATGGCCGCCGAGGGCCACGAGGTCGCGAGCCACACCTGGGACCACAAGATCCTCACCCGGATATCCGACGCGCAGATACGGGCGGAGCTGAAGCGGCCCAACGACGAGATCGAGCGGCTCACCGGCCGCAAGCCGACGCTGATGCGCCCGCCTCAGGGCCGTACCGACGCCGACGTGCACGAGATCTGCAAGGAGCTGGGCCTGGCGGAGGTGCTGTGGAGCGTGACCGCCAAGGACTACACGACCGAGGACTCGGACCTCATCACCCAGCGGGTCCTCGACCAGGCGTCACGGGACGGGATCATCCTGCTGCACGACATCTACAAGGGCACCGTGCCCGCGGTGCCTGGCATCATCGACGCCCTCAAGGAGCGCGGCTACGTCTTCGTGACGGTCCCTCAGCTGCTCGCGCCCGGCAAGCCCGAGCCGGGCAAGGTGTACCGGCCCTGAGGCCGGGGGCGGGGGCGGCGGAGCGAGCGGATGCCTGCCGGGCAGCGCACGCCTGCCGTGCAGGGCCGGGCCACCTGGCCGAGCACCTCCGGGTCGCCCCGGTCCGGTCCGGGGTGAGGATCGGGCGCCCAGGCACCCTTCTTCGCCCGCCTGACGGCGTCTGCCCAGCGGCGGCGGTCCCGGGTGGCGGCGGCTGTCGCCCCACCACAGGATCCACGGCACCACGAGCACGGGGAGGTATCCGGCCAGGATCCCGTAGGAGCCGTCCAGCCAGGCGAGTGCGACGCCCGCCACGGTGAGCAGCCAGGAGACCGCGATCGCCGGCACGAGGTACGCGGAGGCGGTCAGGGCGGCGCCCGCACGCACGGGATCGTTCAAGAGGCCCTCGCCGACGAGCCGCTGCGGAAGGAGGTCGACACGCTCGTCGTCCGGCGCCTGCCAGGACAGCCCGTGGTCGCCGGCAGTGGCGCGGTGCGTACGACCGCGTCGGCGAACGCGGCCTCGACGTCGTCCTGCGGCCGGAGGGCAGCCGGGTCCAGGCCCGCAGGTAGGCGATCGCGTAGGCGCCGGCCACGGGCTCCGCCCGGCGCGCGACGGCGACGGCGGCCACCCGGCGGGCCGCACGGCCGCTGTCGAGGGCGCCCGAGACCAACAGGGCGGCGGTCACGGCCAGTACGACGAAGCCGATCCGCTCCACCGGTGGCCCCCTCGGAGATGTCCGACCGACGGGCGGCATGCCCGGACCCGCCCGCCGGAACGCCGATCTCCGTATGCCGGGCGCGTTCCCGGAGCCTTTCGGACACGCCGTTCGGCGGCGGGCCGGACGCTCCCGCGGCGGACGGCCGTTGGGCCGGTCAGGTGAGCCGGGGACGAACGCGCTGGTGGACGCCGCCGATTCCCTACGATCGTGCCGTGCCCACCTTTTCCTTCGAACGCACGCCCCCGCTCGCCCCCGAGGAGGCGTGGCGCAGGCTGACGGAATGGCCCCGCCACGCCGACGTGGTCCCGCTGACCAGCATCGAGGTGCTCACCGCGCCGCCGACCCACGAGGGCACGCGTTTCGTGGCCCGTTCGGGCGTCGGACCGGTGACCGTCGACGACGTCATGGAGGTGACGGTCTGGCGCCCCCCGGTGGGCGGCGAGCCCGGCCTGTGCCGGCTGGAGAAGCGCGGCCGGGTCGTCCTGGGCTGGGCGGAGATCGAGGTCCGGCCGGGGCCGGGAGGCCGCAGCCGGGTGGTGTGGCGGGAGGAAGTGCGCATCCGCCTCCTGCCCCGACTCTTCGACGGCGTCCTGGACCGGACGGCCCGCGTCATGTTCGGCCGCGCGGCGGACCAGCTGCTCGGGAAGGCCTGAACGACGCCTCTCAGGCGACCGAGCCGATGCGCCGCGCCGGCCGGGCCGCCGTGTCGTGGTGGATCGGGGTGTGCGCGCCCGTCAGGGACACCCCGCTGCCGCCCCGGCGGTGGGCGACGATCTCCGCGCCGATGGACAGGGCCGTCTCCTCGGGCGTACGGGCGCCGAGGTCGAGGCCGATCGGGGAGCGCAGGCGGGCCAGTTCCAGCTCGGTGACGCCGACTTCGCGCAGCCGCTCGTTGCGGTCGAGGTGGGTGCGGCGGGAGCCCATCGCACCGACGTAGGCGACGGGCAGCCGGAGGGCCAGTTCGAGCAGGGGGACGTCGAACTTGGCGTCGTGGGTGAGGACGCAGAGGACCGTACGGGCGTCGGTCTCGGTGCGCTCCAGGTACCGGTGCGGCCACTCGACGACGATCTCGTCGGCCTCCGGGAAGCGGACACGGGTGGCGAACACCGGTCGGGCGTCGCACACCGTGACGTGGTAGCCGAGGAACTTGCCGACCCGGACCAGCGCGGACGCGAAGTCGATCGCACCGAAGACGATCATGCGGGGCGCGGGCACGGAGGACTCGACCAGGACGGTGAGCGGGGACCCGCAGCGCGAGCCCTGCTCGCCGATCTCCAGGGTGCCGGTGCGCCCCGCGTCCAGGAAGGCGCCGGCCTCGGCCGCGACCGTGCGGTCCAGTTCGGGGTGGCCGCCGAAGCCGCCGTCCGTGGAGCCGCCGGGACGGACGAGGAGGGCCCGGCCCCGCAGCTGTGCCGGTCCCTCCACGATCCGCGCGACCGCCGCCGCCTCCCCACTCGCGGCGGCGGCCAGCGCGGCCGCGAGCACCGGCCGGGCGGGACCGTCCGCCCGGACCGGCACGACGAGGATGTCGATGATGCCGCCGCAGGTCAGGCCGACGGCAAAGGCGTCCTCGTCGCTGTAGCCGAAGCGCTCCAGGACGGTCTCCCCGTCCTCCAGCGCCTGCCGGCACAGCTCGTACACGGCGCCCTCCACGCACCCGCCGGAGACCGACCCGATCGCCGTGCCGTCGGCGTCCACCGCGAGGGCGGCGCCGGGCTGACGCGGGGCGCTGCCGCCGACGGCCACCACGGTGGCGACGGCGAAGTCACGGCCCTGCTCGACCCACCGGTTGAGCTCCTCGGCGATGTCCAGCATCTGTCGGTCTCCTAACGGGGTTGCGCGGAAGGGCTTTCGGCGCGGCGGCTAGTGCACGCCGAGCCAGCCCTCGATCGGATGAAGGGCGAAGTAGACCAGGAAGATCACGGCCAGCCCCCACATGAAGGCGCCGATCTCGCGGGCCTTGCCCTGGCCGGTCTTGATGGCGACGTAGGAGATGACGCCCGCGGCGACACCGGAGGTGATGGTGTACGTGAACGGCATCAGGACGACCGTCAGGAAGACCGGGACGGCGGTCGCGCGGTCGGCCCAGTCCACGTGCCGGGCGTTCATCAGCATCATGGCGCCGATGACCACCAGGGCCGCGGAGGCGACCTCCTGGGGGACGATCGCGGTCACGGGGGTGAAGAACAGACAGGCCGCGAAGAACAGGCCGGTGACGACGGAGGCCAGGCCCGTGCGGGCGCCCTCGCCGACGCCGGTCGCCGACTCGATGAACACCGTCTGGCCGGAGCCGCCCGCCACACCGCCGATCGCACCGCCGGCGCCGTCGATGAACAGCGCCTTGGACAGGCCGGGCATCCGGCCCTTGTCGTCGGCGAGCCCGGCCTCCGTGCCGACGCCGATGATGGTGGCCATCGCGTCGAAGAAGCCGGCCAGGACGAGGGTGAAGACGATCATGCCGATCGTCATCGCGCCGACCTTCTCCCAGCCGCCGAACTCCACGTGGCCGAAGAGCGAGAAGTCGGGCATCGAGACCGCGGTGCCGTGCAGTTCGGGGGCGCCGTTGGCCCACTGCTTCGGGTCGATGACGCCGAGACCGTTGAGCACGGCGGCGACGATCGTGCCGGAGACGATGCCGATGAGGATGGCGCCGGGGATGTTCCGGGCCTGGAGCATGAAGATCAGCAACAGCGTGCCGGCGAAGAGCAGCACCGGCCAGCCGGCGAGTTCACCGGCGGGGCCGAGGGTGACCGGGGTGGCCTTGCCCTGGTGCACGAAGCCGGACTTGTAGAAGCCGATGAGCGCGATGAACAGGCCGATGCCCATGGTGATGCCGTGCTTGAGCGCCAGCGGGATCGCGTTCATGATCATCTCGCGCAGGCCGGTGACGACCAGCAGCATGATGACCACGCCGTACATCACGCACATGCCCATGGCCTGCGGCCAGGTCATGTTGGGGGCCACCTGCGAGGAGAGCACGCCGGAGACGGACAGGCCGGCCGCGAGCGCGAGCGGCACCTTGCCGACGAAGCCCATCAGCAGCGTGGTGAAGGCCGCCGCGAACGCGGTCGCGGTGATCAGCGCCTTCTGGCCGAGCGTGTCCCCCGCCGCGTCCTTGCCGGACAGGATGAGGGGGTTGAGCAGGAGGATGTACGCCATCGCCATGAAGGTGGTGATGCCGCCGCGCACCTCACGCGCGACTGTGGATCCTCTTCCGGATATGTGGAAGTACCTGTCGAGCCAGGACCGTCCGGCCGGGATGCGACTGCCGTCGCCGGCGTCTTCGGACGCGGTCCTGGGCTCCACTGACTGCTGGGTCATGGTGCCATCTCCCAAGGTTCACAGGGGCACCCGTGCAACCGCCCTGACGGTCACGGGATTTGGGAATGGACGGCCCGGGGGACGGCCCGAGACGAACGAATTTCCTGGTGCTTCGAGGACCGCGAGCGGTGCGGAACTCAAAGGGGTTCCTCCGGGCGGCGCGGCGGAGTGTGTGACGTTCCCTCACACCGCCCGGAGAGTCTGGGTGTTACACGGTCCCCGTGAGGTGCTCGGGCCGCACCGGAGTGCGGTTGAGTTCCAGCCCGGTCGCGTTCCGGATCGCCGCGAGGACGGCCGGGGTGGACGACAGAGTCGGGGCTTCACCGATGCCGCGCAGCCCGTAGGGCGCGTGGTCGTCGGCGAGTTCGAGGACGTCGACCGGGATGGTCGGCGTGTCGAGGATGGTCGGGATCAGGTAGTCCGTGAAGGAGGGGTTCCTGACCTTCGCCGTCTTCGGGTCGACGATGATCTCCTCCATCACGGCCACGCCCAGGCCCTGGGTGGTGCCGCCCTGGATCTGGCCGATGACGGAGAGCGGGTTGAGCGCCTTGCCGACGTCCTGGGCGCAGGCCAGTTCGATGACCTTGACCAGGCCCAGTTCGGTGTCGACCTCGACCACCGCGCGGTGCGCGGCGAAGGAGTACTGGACGTGACCGTTGCCCTGGCCGGTGCGCAGGTCGAAGGGCTCGGTCGGCCGGTGCCGCCACTCCTCCTCCAGCTCCACGACCTCGCCCTCCAGGACGTCGACCAGGTCGCCGAGGACCTCGCCGCCGTCGGTGACCACCTTGCCGCCCTCCAGCAGGAGTTCGGCGGTCGCCCACGCGGGGTGGTAGGAGCCGAACTTGCGGCGCCCGATCTCCAGGACCCGCTCGCGGACCAGTTCGCAGGCGTTCTTCACGGCGCCGCCGGTGACGTAGGTCTGCCGGGAGGCCGAGGTCGAGCCGGCCGAGCCCACCTGTGTGTCGGCGGGGTGGATGGTCACCTGGGCGACGCCGAGTTCGGTGCGGGCGATCTGCGCGTGGACGGTGACCCCGCCCTGGCCGACCTCCGCCATCGCGGTGTGCACGGTGGCGACGGGCTCGCCGCCGATGACCTCCATGCGCACCTTGGCGGTGGAGTAGTCGTCGAAGCCCTCGGAGAAGCCGACGTTCTTGATGCCGACCGCGTAGCCGACCCCGCGGACGACGCCCTCGCCGTGCGTGGTGTTGGACAGTCCGCCGGGCAGCTGCCGTACGTCGGCGCCCTCGCTGGACTCCCACTGGCGCTCGGGCGGCAGCGGCATCGCCTTGATGCGGCGCAGGAGTTCGGCGACCGGGGCCGGGGAGTCGACCGGCTGCCCGGTCGGCATGAGCGTCCCCTGCTCCATCGCGTTCAGCTGGCGGAACTTCACCGGGTCCATGCCCAGCTTCGTCGCCAGCTTGTCCATCTGCGCCTCGTAGGCGAAGCACGCCTGGACCGCGCCGAAGCCGCGCATGGCGCCGCAGGGCGGGTTGTTGGTGTAGAGGGCGATGGCCTCGATGTCGACGTCGTCGACGACGTACGGGCCGACGGAGAGGGAGGAGGCGTTGCCGACGACCGCGGGGGAGGCGGAGGCGTAGGCGCCGCCGTCCAGGACGATCCGGCACTTCATGTGCGTGAGCTTGCCGTCCTTGGTGGCGCCGTGCTCGTAGTAGAGCTTCGCCGGGTGCCGGTGGACGTGCCCGAAGAAGGACTCGAACCGGTTGTAGACGATCTTCACCGGCTTGCCGGTGCGCAGCGCCAGCAGGCAGGCGTGGATCTGCATCGACAGGTCCTCGCGGCCGCCGAACGCGCCGCCGACGCCGGCCAGCGTCATGCGCACCTTGTCCTCGGGCAGGCCGAGGACCGGCGCGATCTGGCGCAGGTCGGAGTGGAGCCACTGGGTGGCGATGTAGAGGTGGACGCCGCCGTCCTCCTCGGGCACGGCCAGGCCGGACTCGGGGCCGAGGAAGGCCTGGTCCTGCATGCCGAAGGTGTACTCACCCTCGACGATCACGTCGGCCCGCTCACGGGCCCGCGCCACGTCGCCGCGGACGATCGGCTGGCGGTGCACGATGTTGGGGTGCGGGACGTGCCCGCTGTGGTGGTCGTCGCGGCCCTCGTGGACGAGGATCGCGTCCGGGGCGGTCGCCGAGGCCTCGTCGGTGATGACGGGCAGTTCCCGGTAGTCCACCTTGATCTTGGCGGCGGCGCGGCGGGCCGTCTCCGGGTGGTCGGCGGCGACGATCGCGACCGGCTCGCCGTGGTGGCGTACCTTGCCGTGCGCGAGGACCGGGGTGTCCTGGATCTCCAGGCCGTAGTTCTTCACCTCGGTGGGCAGGTCGTCGTACGTCATGACGGCGTAGACGCCCGGCATGGCGAGGGCCTCTGAGGTGTCGATCGACACGATCTCGGCGTGCGCGACGGTGGAGCGCAGGATCTGGCCCCACAGCATGTCCTCGTGCCACATGTCGGACGAGTACGCGAACTCGCCGGTGACCTTGAGGGTGCCGTCCGGGCGGAGCGTGGACTCCCCGATGCCGCCCTTGGTCTGCGAGCCCTGCGTGATCTTCGTAGGAGCGCCGTTGGTCGGCATGTCTGTCAGACCCCCTCGGACTGGCGGGCGGCGGCCAGGCGGACCGCGTCCATGATCTTCTCGTAGCCCGTGCAACGGCACAGGTTGCCCGACAGCGCCTCGCGGATGTCCGCGTCGCTCGGGTTCGGGTTGCTCTCCAGCATCTCGTCGGCGGCGACGAGCAGACCGGGGGTGCAGAAGCCGCACTGGACGGCGCCGGCGTCGATGAACGCCTGCTGGATCGGGGAGAGTTCGGCGCCCTCACCGGTCTGCGAGTCGGTGCCCTTGGCCTGCCACTGCTTGGCCTCGTCCAGCGAGGTGCCGCCGCAGGCGCCGGTCGCGCAGCCGCTCTCGGCGCGCTGCTTGGCGAAGTCCGCGAGTCCCTCGACGGTCACCACCTCGCGGCCCTCGACCTGGCCGGCCGCGACCAGGCAGGAGCAGACCGGGACGCCGTCCAGGCGGACGGTGCAGGAGCCGCACTCGCCCTGCTCGCAGGCGTTCTTGGAGCCGGGCAGCCCGAGGCGCTCGCGCAGGACGTACAGCAGGGACTCGCCCTCCCAGACGTCGTCGGCTTCCTGCGGGCGTCCGTTGACGGTGAAGTTGACGCGCATTACGCAGCTCCCTCGGTGGTGCGGCGGGCGCCGCGGTACGACTCCCAGGTCCAGGTCAGCGTCCGGCGGGCCATCACGCCGACCGCGTGGCGGCGGTAGCTCGCGGTGCCCCGGACGTCGTCGATCGGGTTGCAGGCGCCGGAGCACAGCTCCGCGAACTGCTTGGCGACCGAAGGGGTGATGATCTTGCCGTTGTCCCAGAAGCCGCCCTCTTCGAGCGCCGCGTTCAGGAACTCCTCGGCGGCCTTGGCCCGCACCGGGGTGGGGGCGGCCGAGCCGATGCCGGTGCGCACGGTGCGCGTCCCGGGGTGCAGGGCCAGGCCGAACGCGCACACGGCGATGACCATGGCGTTGCGGGTGCCGACCTTCGAGTACTGCTGCGGGCCGTCGGCCTTCTCGATGTGCACGGCGCGGATCAGCTCGTCGGGCTGGAGCGCGTTGCGCTTGACGCCCGTGTAGAACTCGTCGATGGGGATGAGCCGGGTGCCGCGGGCCGCCGACTCCGCCTCGACCTGCGCGCCGGCCGCCAGCAGGGCGGGGTGGGCGTCACCGGCGGGCGAGGCCGTGCCGAGGTTGCCGCCGACGCCGCCGCGGTTGCGGATCTGCGGGGAGGCGACCGTGTGCGACGCGAGCGCCAGGCCCGGCAGCTCGGCACGGAGGTTCTCCATGATCCGGGTGTACGGGACGGAGGCACCCAGCCGTACGGAGTCCTCGCCCACCTCCCACTCGGAGAGGTCGCCGATGCGGTTGAGGTCGAGGAGGTACTCGGGCCGGCGGTGGTCGAAGTTGATCTCGACCATCACATCGGTGCCACCCGCAATCGGCACAGCGGTGGGGTGCTCGGCCTTGGCGGCGAGCGCCTCCTCCCAGCTGGCGGGGCGAAGGAAGTCCATGACCGGCTCTCTTCTTCGTCTCGTGGGTCGTTCAGATTGAGCCAATCCGTGTGCGGCGGGCCCGGCTCGTTCATGTCCTGTTAACGCGGAGTGGACTCAGTACACCGCTCCGTACTCCGGCGGGGTCAGTCACCGAAACCATGAAGGAGTTCGCTGGCCAGGGCGAGCATCTTGTAGATTCGTATGAACGGAGGTCATCGGTAGCCTCTCGGTTTTCCCTGGGCAACGCGGGAAACGGCACCCGGACCCCGGGATACGCCCCCGAGCGTCCGGTTCCGGGTGACCCTCCCGTCACCCTCAAAGATCCATCGTAGGTTTCGAGACAGAGAACGGCGGCGACGAGATGCGGCTGCGCGCACTGCTGGACACCGACGCGCTGGGCCTGCGGCTGCTCGGCGGCGAGGACGAGCTGGACCGGTCGGTCCGCGGGGTCATGACGACCGACCTGCGCGACCCGTCCCGCTACCTCTCCGGCGGTGAGCTGGTCCTCACGGGCCTGGCCTGGCGCCGGGACGCCGACGACTCCGAGCCGTTCGTCCGCATCCTGGTGCAGGCCGGGGTGGCGGCCCTCGCCGCCGGCGAGGCCGAGCTGGGCGATGTGCCGGAGGACCTGGTGCTGGCCTGCGCCCGGCACCGGCTGCCGCTGTTCGCGGTGCACGAGTCGGTGGCGTTCGCGTCGATCACCGAGCACGTCGTACGGCAGGTCTCCGGAGAGCGTGCCGGGGACCTGGCGGCGGTCGTGGACCGGCACCGGCGGATGATGACCTCGGGCCCGGCGGGCGGCGGCCCGGACGTCGTCCTGGACCTGCTCGGCACCGACCTGGACCTGCGCGCCTGGGTGCTCTCCCCCACCGGCCGCCTGATCGCCGGCTCCAAGGAGACGGGCCCGGCGCTGCCCGTCGAGACCTGCGCGCGGCTCGCCGCCGAGCACCTGGCCGCCACCCGCACCGGACGGCGCGGACCGCACCGCTTCCTGCTGGACGGGGTGACGTACTCGCTCTTCCCGGTCCGTTCCTCCGGCCGCTCCCCGCAGGCCGCCCGGGACGTCCGCGAGACGGTCCTGTCGGACTGGCTGCTGGCCGTCGAGGCCGACGCCGGCGACTGGCCCGAGGAGCGCCTGGACCTGCTCCAGGGCGTCACGCAGCTGATCGCCGTGGAGCGGGACCGCCGGGACGCGGCCCGCACGGTCCGGCGCCGGTTGGCCCAGGAGGTGCTGGAACTGGTCCAGACGGGCGCCGCTCCCGCCGAGATCGCGGCCCGGCTGCGGGTGGCCGCGCCGGTGCTGCTGCCCGGGCTCGGCACGGCCCCTCACTGGCAGGTCGTCGTGGCCCGCGTCGAGTGGGAGGGCCAGGAGGCCGAGGGCGGTCCGGTCGCCCAGTCGCTCCTGGAGGAAGTGCTGGTCGACCCGCTGGCGACCGGCCCGGAGCCCTCGGACCGCATCGCCGTGGCCCACACCGGCGACGAGGCCATCGCCCTGGTCCCGCTGCCCGCGGTCTCCGCCGAGCACGACGGCTCCGAGACGGGGCTGCTGGCCGACTCCCTGCTGCAGTCGGTGCGGGAACCGCTGACGGCGGGTCTGAACGACGACGGACGGCTCACCCTCGGCGTGAGCGCGGCCGTGCACTCCGCGGAGGGGCTGCGCGGCGCCCTGGAGGAGGCCCGGCACGCCCGCCGGGTCGCCGCGGCCCGTCCCGGCCGGGTCTGCGCGGCCGGCCACCAGGAACTGGCCTCGCACGTCCTGCTGCTGCCGTTCGTCCCCGACGACGTCCGCCGCGCCTTCACGGCACGCCTCCTGGACCCCCTGAAGGACTACGACCGCCGCCACCGGGCGGAGCTGATCCCGACCCTCGAGGCGTTCCTCGACTGCGACGGCTCCTGGACCCGCTGCGCCACCCGTCTGCACCTGCACGTCAACACGCTGCGCTACCGGGTGGGCCGTATCGAGCAGTTGACGGGACGGGACCTCTCGCGCCTGGAGGACAAGCTGGACTTCTTCCTGGCCCTGCGCATGAGCTGAGGTCAGCGGGGGCGCGAGGGGCCGGATCCGGTCACGCTCGCGCCCCACGACTTTGTGAAATCTTTCACCCGACGTCTTGGCCCCGCCCCGCGACAGATGCTGGAATGCCGCCACCACTCAACAGCTCGATGGCGTGCTCGGGGAGGGCAACGTGGCGCATACCGCCATGTCTGGTAACGGAACGACCGCTGGTGACGATCCTCTCCAGACCGCGGTATGGCGGCTGCGCTCGCGGGCCTGCTGGGCCGACGCGGCGGCGCTGCTGCCACCCGGCACACCGGCGACGGCGCTGCAACGGGCCGCGCTGCTCGTCGAACGGTGCCTGTACACCGAGCGGGGCTGGCAGGAGGCCGAGGACGCGCTGCGCACGGCGGAGGCGCTCGCGCACGGCGACGAGGAGCGCGGCGCTGCGGCCTGCGAGCGGGGCCAACTCGCCTACGCGGCGACGCTGCACGGGGTGCGGGACCGGGCCGACGAGGCGCGGGCCGCGCTCGGCCGGGCGGCGGCGCTGATCGCTCCCGGGGCGGCCGGGCGGGCCCTGCTGGACTTCCGCCGGGGGCTGCTGGCGGAGAACCTGAGCCACTCGCCGCAGGCGGCCCGTGCCGCGTACCGGCGGGCCCACGCGGGTGCCGTCGCGCACGCCGACCCCCTGCTGCTGTCCTTCACCTGGCGCCATCTGGCCGGACTCGCGCTGCGGGACGGGGAGTTGGCCGAGGCGCGGCACGGCTTCGCCGAATCCCTGCGGATCCGGGAGGAGTTGGGCTACCTGGTGGGTACGGCGCCGGCGCTGGCGTCGCTGGCCGACGCGGAGTCCGAACCGGAGGCGTCCCGGCTGCGGGAGGAAGCGCGCCGCCTGTTCCGCCTCCTGGGCGGCGTCCCGACCTGGCTGGCGGCCCAACTGACACCTCCGGCACCGGGGGCGGCGACGGCGTAGCACCGGGCGGGAGAGGTTTCACCGCCGGGCGCGGCCCGGTGCCGGCTGATCGCGCAGTTCCCCGCGCCCCTCGGGACACCGCCCTTGGCGCACGCCGCGACGGCGCCGCCCGACTTGCCGGTGGCGACGGCTGCACCCCCCTCAGGGGCGCGGGGAACTACGCGACAAGCCACGACGGACCCGCGCCCGGCGACGGACCACGCACCCACGGCGCCGGCCCGCGACCGTTCAGCCCGCGCCCGCGAAGTGCTCGTTCACCAGCGCCGCCACCACGTCCAGGTCGCGCACGGTCAGCGCGTCCAGCAGGGCCGTGTGCTCCGCCGCGTCGGCCAGCAGCCCGGCCCGCCCGAGCGGTACCGGCGGCCACTGCGCACGCCGGTGCAGGTCCTCCGCGATCCGCACCAGCTGCCCGTTGCCGGACAGGGCGAGCAGGGCCCGGTGGAAGGCGCGGTCGGACTCCGCGTACGTCGCCGGACAGCCGGAGGCGGCCGCGCGTGCCGTCTCCTCGGCGAGGGGACGCAGCTCGGCCCACCGCTCGGCCGGCACCGTGCGGGCCAGCCGCAGCATCACCGGCACCTCGATGAGCGCCCGCACCTCCGCCAGCTCGGCCAACTCCCGCGCCCCGCGCTCGACCACCCGGAAGCCGCGGTTGGGCACGACCTCGACGGCACCCTCCAGCGCGAGCTGCTGCATGGCCTCCCGGACCGGGGTGGCCGAGACGCCGAAGCGGTCCCCGAGCACGGGCGCCGAGTAGACCTCGCCCGGCT
Source organism: Streptomyces sp. 1222.5 (assembly GCF_900105245.1). Classification (NCBI taxonomy): domain Bacteria; kingdom Bacillati; phylum Actinomycetota; class Actinomycetes; order Kitasatosporales; family Streptomycetaceae; genus Streptomyces; species Streptomyces sp. 1222.5. The sequence goes on from NZ_FNSZ01000001.1 coordinate 2,173,533, forward strand.
TCAGCTCGCCCGCGACCAGTGCGGTGCGCAGCGCGTCCAGGATCTGCCCGCGCACCGATGACCGCTGGACCACGGGGCGCTGCCCGGGGACCGGCCGCTCGGCGTGGGTGTGCTCGCCCCGGACGCCGGGCAGGGCGGTGTCCCGCTCCCGACAGCCGTCGAGGGCGTCCGCCGCGCGCTGCTGCGCAGGCACCCGGGCCACGCCGCTCCGGGGTATGCCCGCCCCGGCGGGGGCCTGCACGCCCTGCTTCACGGGTCCTCCTGGCGGCTTGTCGGTACTTGGGGTCATTAACGACGGCTTGTCACTTGTCCGTCAAGCACCTTAGGCGCACCGAGGGCCAGTTCAAACTCCCGTACGAGCAGGTAAGGTAAGCCTTACCTGTTCCAGTCCCGCCCGCGATCAAGGATCGGTGGTCCCGCCATGCCCGCTGCGGCCTCGCCGTTCACCGCCGCCTTCGACCGTCTCGCCGCCGCCTTCCCCGGCCTGACCGTGGCGGAGCCGGACCCGGCCGGCCCGGCGCCCCGGGGGGACGGCTGGGTCACCGCTGCCGGGCTGGCGGCGGGCGGGGCGGAGCTGGACGCCTTCCTCGCCTGGGACGAGGACCAGGTGCTGCGGGACTACGGCACCCGGGCCCGCCCGGACGTCGTCGCGAGCTTCGGCCTGCACCGCTACGCCTGGCCGGCCTGCCTGCTGATCACCGTTCCCTGGTTCCTGCGGCGCCGGGTCCCCCGGCTGCCCGTGACGCATGTCTCGTACGACCGCACCGCCGGCCGCATGGCGATACACGGGCCCGTCTCCTTCGCCTGCCTGCCGGACGACCCCGCCGCCGCCCTGCCCGGCGCCGTCGTCGTACCGGACGAGGAGGCGCTGCGGGCCGAGGTGCGGGCGGCCGTGGCCGAGCACCTGGAGCCGGTGCTCGCCGCCTTCGGGCCGCGGATGCGGCGGCGCGGGCGGGCCCTGTGGGGCATGGCGACCGACGAGGTCGTGGAGGGGCTGTGGTACGTGGCCCGCCTGTTCGGACAGAACGAGGAGCGGCGGGCCGTGCGGGAGCTGGAGCTGCTGCTGCCGGGCGCGACCCGGCCGTATGTCGGCTCCGCCGCGTTCCGGGTGCTGACCGGCCCGGACGGCGAGCCGCTGCCGACCCGTGACCGGGCGAGCTGCTGCATGTTCTACACGGTGCGCCCGGAGGACACCTGCGCCACCTGCCCGCGCAGCTGCGACAGCGACCGGATCGCCAAGTTGGCCGTCTCTGACGCGGCTTGAGTGTCCATCAGGTCCGGAGCACGGTCCCGGGTCCATTAGGATCATCGCCGTCGGACCACCCCGCCCCCGGAGGACCCTCCAGGCGGGTGCTTCACCACTTCCTCACCCGTCGCGGGAACTTTCCGCGGAACCATCCGTACGGGTAGTCTTGTTCGAACTCAACTCCCGCCCTTCACACGGCAGTTCGAGCAGATGGCCGCCTTGGGCATCCCCTTGCGCCTTATTGGCGGCCTCTTGCCCCGAAACCCCCTGAGGGACGTCGGGAGTGGGCCACTATGGCGGGCGTTACGCCCTATCCCAATGCAAGGGACCCCTGATGAGACTGACCGACATATCGCTGAACTGGCTGCTTCCGGGCGCCGTGCTGCTCCTGGGCATGCTGGCGGCGGTGGCGGTACTCGCGCGCGGGAAGCGCACCTCCGGGGAGAACGCGAGTGCGGACGACTCGTGGGAGCGCAGCGAGGAGCGGCGCAGGCGCAAGGAGGCCGTCTACGGCACGGCCTCCTACGTACTGCTGTTCTGCTGTGCGGCGGTCGCGGCCGCCCTGTCCTTCCACGGCCTCGTCGGCTTCGGCGAACAGAACCTGGGGCTGACCGACGGATGGCAGTACCTGGTGCCCTTCGGCCTGGACGGCGCGGCGATGTTCTGCTCCGTGCTCGCCGTGCGGGAGGCCAGCCACGGCGACGCGGCCCTCGGCTCCCGGATACTCGTGTGGATGTTCGCCGCGGCGGCGGCCTGGTTCAACTGGGTGCACGCGCCCCGGGGCGTGGGGCACGCCGGTGCGCCGCAGTTCTTCTCCGGCATGTCGCTGTCGGCGGCCGTCCTGTTCGACCGGGCGCTGAAGCAGACCCGCCGGGCCGCGCTGCGTGAGCAGGGCCTGGTGCCGCGTCCGCTGCCGCAGATCCGGATCGTGCGCTGGGTGCGGGCGCCGCGCGAGACCTACGGGGCCTGGTCGCTGATGCTCCTGGAGGGTGTGCGCAGCCTCGACGAAGCGGTCGAGGAGGTGCGCGAGGACAAGCGGCAGAAGGAGGAGACCCGCCAGCGGCGGCGCGACCAGCAGCGCGTGGAGCGCGCCCGGCTGAAGGCCATAAGCCGGGGACACCGCGGCCTGATCGGCCGGGCGAACCGGGAGGTGGAGGTGCAGGCGGTCGAGCGCGGGCCCGCCCAGGCGACCGCGGAGCCTGCCATATCGACGGCGGAGCAGCTGCCCGTGCGCGCCCGGCCCTCCCTGCAGCCGGTCCGCAGCGGTTCTGAACCGGTGACCGTCGACCTCACCGCGGAGGACGACACCATGGCGCTGCCGCGCCTGGACTCCCTGGAGCGCAAGCTGAAGGACCTGGAGCAGCAGTTCGGCTGACGGCCGGCCCCGCGGTACGGACCGCGGTGACAGCAGTACGGGACGGGGGCGTGACCACGCGGGTCACGCCCCCGTCCCGTACTCGTGCCCACGCACGCTGCCGCGCCCGCCGTCCCTCAGGCCGCCTCGGCGCCGAGTTCGAACCACACCGACTTGCCCACCCCGTGCGGCAGTACCCCCCAGCTGTCCGCCAGGGACTGCACCAGCACCAGGCCCCGGCCGTTGGTGTCCTCGTCCCCGTCCGGGCCGCGCAGGTCGGGTCTGCGGCCCACGAAGTCCCGTACCTCCACCCGCAGTCCGTCCGCGTCCACGACCACGATCAGGACGGCGTCGTCGTCGGTGTGGACGAGCGCGTTGGTGACCAGTTCGCTGGTGAGCAGCTCGGCGATCTCGGAGCGGCCCGGCTTTCCCCAGTGCCGCAGCAGTTCGCGCACCTCACGGCGTGCCCGGGGCACTGCCCTGAGATCGGCCCGGCCCAGCCTGCGCCGGAGCCGGTGCGCGTGTTCCGTGATGGTGTCGGCCTGTTCCCCCGCGTCCGCCGAGGAGGCCCCGATGACCACGGGACCGCCCCCTCGCGCCTGCCTCTTCATGACCCCCGCCCGCACGCCGCCGGTCCCTGCCCCTCCTGGTCGAACACGTTCACGGGGGGATGCTTGCCCAGTGGGCTCACAGCCAGTCATCGCGGATGTCCGATGACCGGCGGTTCGGCCACCGCCGGACGCCGCCCCTCCCGGTCCGGGAAACCTCGGACCGGGGTGCCGAGCGCTCCCGGACCACCGCTGGGCGCCACTGACGCCCCGTTACGGCAGCGCAGCTGCGTCCGGCACCCGCCGTCGGCATACCGTCACGGGCGGTGAAACTGGCCGAAATCCGCTCCTCCGGCAGTGGTCCGGAGTCCGAGGTTCCGCTGTCCCGGCCCGCCGACTCGGCCCGCCGGGTCAAGGGCGCGGCACGTTCCGCAGGTTGGAGCGGGCCATCTGGACCATCCGGCCGACCCCGCCGTCGAGCACCATCTTCGACGCGGACAGGGCGAACCCCGTGACCATCTCGGCGCTGATCTTCGGCGGGATCGACAGGGCGTTGGGGTCGGTGACGACGTCCACCAGGGCCGGCCCCTTGTGCTTGAGGGCGTCCTTGAGCGCCCCCGCGAGCTGCTTCGGCTTCTCCACCCGCACCCCGTAGGCACCGCAGGCCCGGGCGACGGCGGCGAAGTCGGGGTTCACGTTGGTGGTGCCGTACGAGGGCAGTCCGGCGACCAGCATCTCCAGCTCCACCATGCTGAGGGAGGAGTTGTTGAACAGGACGACCTTCACGGGCAGGTCGTACTGGACGAGCGTCAGGAAGTCGCCCATCAGCATGGAGAACCCGCCGTCGCCGGACATGGAGATCACCTGCCGGCTCCGGTCGGTGAACTGCGCGCCGATCGCCATGGGCAGGGCGTTGGCCATCGACCCGTGCGAGAACGAACCGATGATCCGGCGGCGGCCGTTGGGCGAGATGTACCGGGCCGCCCAAACGTTGCACATGCCGGTGTCGACGGTGAAGACCGCCTGGTCGTCGGCGATTTCGTCAAGTACGGCTGCCACGTACTCGGGATGGATCGGGACGTGCTTCTCGACCTTCCGCGTGTACGCCTTGACCACGCCCTCCAGCGCGTCGGCGTGCTTCCGCAGCATCCGGTCGAGGAAGCGCCGGTCGGTCTTCTCCCGCACCCTCGGGAGCAGGCAGCGCAGCGTCTCGCGGACGTCGCCCCACACGGCGAGGTCGAGGCGGGAGCGGCGGCCGAGCACCTCGGGCCGCACGTCGACCTGGGCGATCTTGACGTCGTCTGGCAGGAAGGCGTTGTACGGGAAGTCGGTGCCGAGCAGGATCAGCAGATCGCACTCGTGGGTCGCCTCGTACGCGGCGCCGTAGCCGAGCAGTCCGCTCATCCCCACGTCGTACGGGTTGTCGTACTGGATGAACTCCTTGCCGCGCAGCGCGTGCCCCACCGGCGACTTGATCTTCTCCGCGAACCGCATGACCTCGGCGTGCGCGCCGGCCGTGCCGCTGCCGCAGAACAGGGTGACCTTGCGGGCCGCGTCGATCATCTCCACGAGCCGGTCGATCTCGGTGTCACCGGGCCGGACGGTGGGCCGGGAGGTCACGAGGGCGCTCTGCGCGGCCTTCTCCGGGGCGGGTTCGGCGGCGATGTCACCGGGCAGCGAGACCACGCTCACCCCGCTCTGCCCGACCGCGTGCTGGATGGCGGTCTGCAGCAGCCGGGGCATCTGCCGGGGGCTGGAGATCAACTCGCTGTAGTGGCTGCACTCCTGGAAGAGCCGGTCCGGGTGGGTCTCCTGGAAGTAGCCGAGGCCGATCTCGCTGGACGGGATCTGCGAGGCGAGGGCGAGCACCGGGGCCATGGAACGGTGCGCGTCGTACAGGCCGTTGATGAGGTGCAGGTTGCCCGGGCCGCAGGAGCCGGCACAGGCCGCCAGCTTCCCGGTGATCTGGGCCTCGGCGCCGGCCGCGAAGGCCGCGGTCTCCTCGTGGCGCACATGGATCCAGTCGATGGCGGAGTTACGGCGCACGGCGTCCACGACCGGGTTGAGGCTGTCGCCGACGACGCCGTACAGGCGGCGCACCCCGGCGCGGACAAGGATGTCGACGAACTGCTCGGCGACGTTCTGTTTGGCCATGGCTGGCGTCTGCCCCTTCGGTCGTCACGGATCCCTCCGCGGTCCTCAGGTCCATGAATTCACAGGCGCCGCGGTTACGCCTCCCACACGGCCGCCGCCGTACGGTCGTCGGCGTAGCCCTTCACCCGTACCTGCGCGTCGGCGAGGAACGCGGCGAGGCCGGGTGCGGCGCGGCCGGACCAGCGGCGGGCCAGGTAGGCGCAGAGGGCGGCCTCGCCGCGCAGCGGCCCGGCCAGGCCCTCGGTGCACATCACCAGCGCATCACCCGGCCGGGCTACCGAGGCGCGGAAGCGGAACGGTTCGCGGGGCGGCTGCGGTGCCGGCTCGTAGGGGCTGGGCGGGGTCGGGATGCCGAAGTCCAGGGTGAGGCGGTCGCCCTCGGGTGTCTCGGCGGGCGGGGAGCCGAAGCCGACGACGGGGGCGCCGGTGGTCTCGGCCGGCGACACGCGGGGTTCGATGTCCTGCCATTCGCCGTCCCGCAGCCGGAACAGCCCGCCGTGGCCGACGCCGAAGAACACGCGGGTACGGCAGTCCGGGTCGGCGGGCAGCAGCAGACAGCGCAGGGTCGCCGTGTACTCCTCGGGGTCGGCGCCCTGCTCGGCGGCGCTCGCGCGGAGCCGGCCGAGGCTGCGGTCGGTCAGCCGGTGCAGTCCGGACTTGAGGTCGCCGCGCCGGGCCGCCCGGAGGTCCTCGACCAGCCGCTGGTGGCTGCGGCCCACGGCCCGCCCGATCAACCGGCAGGCCTCGGCCGCCGCGAGGTGCGCGCCGGGCGTGGCCCGCGCACCGGTGGCCATCGCGACGAGGATCAGCGCCTGTTCGCCGCTGCCGAACCGGGCGGTGAGCAGCGCGTCCCGGCGGGGCTCGCCCCGGTACCGGGCGGAGTCCCCGCGCAGTGACACCGCCCGCAGGGTGCAGGCCCCGTACCGGGCGCCGTCGAGCACGGTGTCCGGCACGAGTTCGCCGAGCTCGTCCGGTTCCGCGGCGGGCAGCGCGGTGGGCTCGGGGTCGTAGGTGGGGGGCCCGGAGCCCACGTAGTCGACGGGGGCGGGTGCGGCGGAGTCCGGGGGCTGCGCGGGCGTCCGGGGCGCGGCCTTCGGCGGCTCGCCGGGGGGCGCGGGTGGTTCGCCGGGTGGCGCGGAGGCCACGGGCGGCTCGGCGGGGGGTGCGGGCCTCGCGAGGCCGGGTGCGGGCGGCGGCCCGGCCGGTGCCGGGGGTGTCACGGGTGCCGTCTCCGGCGGCTGGGAGGGCGGTGCCGGTACCCGCGGGCCGGCCGGGGCGGTCCTCGGCGGCTCGGCGGGTACCGGGGGCGTCACCGGTGCCGTTTCCGGCGGCTCGGTGGGCGGTGCGGGTGCCGCGGGGGCCGGACGGTCGGCCGACGGTCCGCCGGGGGGAGCGTGCGGGGCGCGCTGCCCCGGTACCGACGGCTCGTGTGGCGCCCGTCTCCTCCCGGCACCGCCGTCGTCGCCGCCCTCGGCACCCGGCTCCGCACCGCTTCCCAACTGCCCTCCCGGACGTCCCGCGACCGTGTTCCGGGCCGAGGCGAACCGGTCGTCCAGGGAATCCGGCGCGGCCGAGGGGCCCGTGTCCTCGATGGAGTCGTCGTACAGCTGTCGCCACCAGTCGTCGTCACGACGGGCGGGCCTTCCCCCCTGCTGGCTCATGCCCCCAATTGTCCACCGCGAGGGCCGGATGAAAACGGGGCATCGGGAAATTCGGCGGCCCCCGGTACCCCTCGAACGGCGTGTCGAGTGAACGGGCGAACAGCCGTACGAGAAAAGGGTGATGGCCGCCGGGCGGCCCCACCCCCCACGGGAGGACCGCCCGGCGACATCCTGGGTGGCCCGGCCCCGGATCCCCTTCGTGTGCGCGCACACGTGCGGGCCCGGGCCACGGTCCGTCACCGGGCCTCGGCGGGCACCGGTCGGATGGCCGGATCGCGGCGTGGATTCCCCGGCGACGCCTGTGGGCCGTGTGTGCGGCCGCGCGCCCCGCGGTCCTGCCACCTTGGCAGAGTCCCCACCGGTACCGCGATGATGTGCTGCGGCGGGTTTGCGCCGTGGCCGGTTTCCGCCACGACGTACCACCTCCACAGCTCGTTCACAGGGCTGGTTCACACAGTTCGTTCACCGGGGAGGGATGTAGGCCGATGCTGGCGGCGATAGGGCTGGACGAGACGCACGAGGCGGCGTACCGGGCGCTGGTGTCCGCGGGCGCGGCCGAGGTGGCCGACCTGGCCCGGCACCTGACGCTGGCCGAGCCGGACACCGAGCGGGCCCTGCGCCGGCTGGAGCTTCAGGGGCTCGCGGCCCGGTCCTCGGCCCGCCCGGGGCGCTGGGTGGCCGCCCCGCCCGGAGTGGCCCTGGGCGCGCTGCTCATCCAGCAGCGGCACGAGCTGGAGAAGGCGGAACTGGCGGCCGCGCTGCTCGCGGAGGAGTACCGGGCGACGGCGGCCGAGCCGGCGGTGCACGACCTGGTGGAGGTGGTGACCGGCGCGCCGGCGGTCGCCCAGCGCTTCCTGCAGTTGCAGCTGGGCGCCGCCGAGGAGGTGTGCGCGCTGGTCACCGGCAAGCCGACGGTCGTCTCCGGCATGGAGAACGACGCGGAGGAACAGGCCGCCGGACGCGGGGTGCGCTACCGGGTGGTGATGGAGCGGGCGGTGCTGGAGCTGCCGCACGGGATGACCGAGCTGGCGGCCGCGCTGGGCCGGGACGAGCAGGTGCGGGTGGTGGACCGGGTTCCGACGAAGCTGGTGATCGCCGACCGGTCGCTCGCGATGGTGCCGCTGACCTCGCGGACGGCGGAACCCGCCGCGCTGGTGGTGCACGCCAGCGGGCTGCTGGAGCTGCTGGCCGGGCTGTTCGAGTCGGTGTGGCGGGACGCGCTGCCCCTGCGTCTCGGCGCGTCCGGGGCGGCCGAGGAGCATCCGGACGGTCCGGACGCCACCGATCTGGAGGTGCTGTCGCTGCTGCTGGCCGGGCTGACCGACGTGAGTGTGGCCAAGCAGCTCGATCTGGGCCTGCGGACCGTGCAGCGCCGGGTGAAGCGGCTGATGGAGCTGGCCGGGGTGACGACCCGGCTCCAGCTGGGCTGGCACGCCTACGAGCGGGGCTGGGTGAGCAGGCCGTCCTGACCGGGTTGACCTGCGGTTTCTTCACCCGTCCGGCACTCTGGGCAGATGGGCGTGTGGGAGCTCGTGCTGGTCGGCGTGGTGATCGCGGTCGGCGTGTGCGGGGTGCTGGTGCCCGGGGTGCCTGGGTCCTGGCTGGTCTGGGCCGGGGTGCTGTGGTGGGCGCTGACGGACCCCCGGCCGGTGGCCTGGGCGGTCCTGGTGGGAGCCACCGCGGTGCTGCTGCTGTCGCTCGTGGTGCGCTGGGCGCTGCCGCCCCGCCGGCTGCGGGAGAGTGGCGCCACGCCCCGGATGGGGGTGTACGCCGGGGCCGGGGCGCTCCTCGGTTTCGTCCTGCTGCCGGTGGTGGGCGCGGTGCCCGGTTTCATGGCCGGGATCTATCTGCACGAGCGGCTGCGGCTGGGCGGCCGCGCCGAGGCCGTGGCCGCCCTGCGCACGACGATGCGCGCGGGTGGTTCCAGCGTGCTGGCGGAGCTCTTCGCGTGTCTGCTGACGGCCGCCGTGTGGCTGGTCACGGTGGTGTGGGCGTGACCGGGCGGGCCGGGCGGTGGGCCGGGGCCGGCGGGCGGTGGCCGGAGTGTGCGGGCCAGTAGTGCACGAGGTGTTTCGCCGGGCCGCCGGAGAGCGCCAGCCGGACGGTGTCGGCGACGGCCGTCATGCCCGCGTCGTTGAAGTGCAGGTGGTCGCCGGGGTCGTAGCCCGGCAGGATGCGGGTGGGGTCGGCCGGGTCGCGTACGGCGGCGTCCGCGTCGGCGACCGCGTCGAAGACGCCGCCGGTGCGGATGAAGGCGTTCACCCGCTGCCGTACGGCCTCGCCGGCGGCGGTGTGGGCGGGGTAGCTGCCGTACGGCGTGAGGGTGACGCCGACCACGAGGATGCCGCGGGCGTGGGCGCGGGCGACGAGGGTGCGGTAGGCGTCGGCGTACGCGGCGGCGTCGAACGCCTCGGGGGTGCCCTTGATGTCGTTGATGCCTTCGAACACGACCAGGGCGCGGACCCCGGCCCGGTCGAGGGCGTCGGGGTCGAGGCGGGCGAGGGCGCCGGGGCCGGTGCCGTCGCGCAGCAGGCGGTTGCCCGCGATGCCGGCGTTGAGCACGCCGAGCCGTTCCGGGCGCAGTTGCTCGGCCAGCCGGTCGGGCCAGCGGTGATTGGCGTTCGGAGTGGAGCCGTTACCGTCGGTGAGGGAGTCGCCGAACGCGACGACGCTGCCCCGGGTGGGCCCTTGGACGTCGACGCCGGTGACGTAGTACCAGGTGCTGATCTTCCTGGTGTAGGCGGCGCCGGACTCGTCGGCGGCCCGGCCCGCGCCCGTTTTGGCGACGTAGCTGGTCTGCAGGGCGGTGCGGTGCTGGGTGGCGGGTCCGCTGTCGCCGGGGGTGTACACGGTGACGAGGAGGTCGGCGCCGGGCGCGACGGTCAGCGGTACCGGGTCGGAGACGATGTCGCGGCCCACCGGGACGGTGACGCCGGTGGCGCCCCGGAAGGTGGCGGTGCGCATGGTGCCGGGTGCCGCGTCCGCGCCGGCCGTCCCACGCCGGGCGACGGTGACGGCGCCGAGGGTGAGCGGCGCGGTGCCGAGCCGGTTGCTCAGCCGGACGCGCACCGCGCTGCCCCCGACGCTGAGGTGGACGACGTTGCGGACCGCGGCGCCGGGCAGCGCGGGCGTGGTGCCCGAGGGCGCGGTCTCCCAACTGCCGGTCCACGGCGGGGTCGCCGGCCCGGCCGCCGCCGGGGCCGCCGTGCCCGGCAGCACCGTCAGCAGCAGGACCGTGAGGACCCGTCGGACCTTGGCCATGTGAGCGCCCGCCCTTCCCCGTCGGCTCGTCGGAGGAGACCGTCCCACACGCCGGGCCCGCGCCACCGGATCACCGGCGCCGGTCCACCCGCTCGGCGCAACCCGGCCGAGGACGGCGGCCCTGGGGCGCACCGCCGATGCGCGGGTCACGGAATCCGCTCATGACGGCGGCCGAGCGAGATCGCGCCTGGTGCACGGCCGGGGCCCGGAGGGCGGCTAGCGGCCGGTGACCGCGCCTTCCAGGGTCAGCAGCCACACCTTGCGCTCGAGTCCGCCCGCGTATCCGGTCATCGCCCCGTTCGCGCCGATGACCCGGTGGCAAGGGCGCACGATCAGCAGGGGGTTGGCGCCGATCGCGCCGCCGACGGCGCGAACGGCCATGCGCTGGGCGCCGATACGGGCCGCGATCCCGCCGTAGGTCACCGTGGCTCCGTAGGGCACCTCGTCCAGCGCGGCCCACACCCGCTGCCGGAACTCGGTGCCGTCCGCGCGCAACGGCAGCCGGAACTCCTTGAGTTCCCCGGCGAAGTAGGCGGCGAGCTGGTCGCCTGCCGCGCGGAACGGTCCGGGGTCGTGCCGCCAGCCGTCCTGGACGGTCCGGCCGCCCTTCTGCCCGGGTACGGACAGCGAGGTGAGCGTGCCGTCCGGGTCGGCGGTGAGCAGCAGCGGCCCGACGGGGGCGTCCAGCCGGGTGTAGTACACGGTCGTCATCGGATCGGCTCTCCCGCCACGCGCAGATGCTGGACGGCGTACGACCGCCACGGCCGCCACCCGTCGGGTACGGCGGCCCCGGGCGGGACCACGTCCGGATCGCCGAGGGCCCGGACGCGGACGGTGGCGACGGTGGCCGGGTCCATGCCGGGCAGGGCGAGCAGCGCCCGCTGGGCGTCGTCCCGGTCGGCGCCCGGGTCCAGCCGCACCGTGCCGTCCGCGAGGGCGGCGGCGAGCGCGCCCAGCGGGCCGTGGGGCTCGGCCTCGGCGAGGACGGCCGGCTCCGGGAAGAGGTGGGTGAGGCTGCCGCAGGGCGCGTCGAGCGCCTTGCCGTACCGGAGCACCAGCCGCTCGGCCCCCTCCGGACCGGCGAGGGCGCGTACGGCGGGTTCCAGCGGGTCGGCGGCGCCGGGCGAGCGCAGCCCGGGCCGGGCGGCGACGAGGGGGGCGAGCCGGGGGTCGGCGCCGAGCCGCTCGTCGACGGCGTAGGGGTCGGCGTCGAGGTCGAACAGGCGCCGCAGCCGTTGCACCGCGCTGCCGAGGTCCCTGGGGTCGGTCAGGTGCAGCCGTGCCTCCAGCCAGCCGCCCGGATGCGTGCCGCCGGTCGTCCTCGGCGCCCTGGTGCGCTCCGCGACGGCGACGAGCGCGGTGCCGTACGGCAGGCGCAGGGTGCGCCGGTAGGTACGGCCGCCCTGGGTGCCGGACACCTCCTCGACGCCCGGTACGGCCTCCCGTGCCAGCTGGTCGAAGACGGCGGCGGCCTGGTACGGGCCCCGATACGCCAGCCGCAGCGGTATGCCGGCGCCGGGGGTGGCCCGGCGGTTCGCGCGGCCCCGGGGTGCGGCGGCGCGCACCTCGGTGGGTGTCGCGTCGTACACCTCGCGGATGGTGTCGTTGAACTGCCGCACGCTGGCGAATCCGGACGCGAACGCGATCTCGGTGACCTGGAGGTCGGTGGTCTGCAGGAGCACCCGCGCGGAGTGCGCCCGCTGGGCCCGGGCGAGCGCCACGGGCCCGGCGCCCAGCTCGGCGGTGAGCTGCCGCTGCACCTGCCGGGCGCTGTAGCCGAGGCGTGCGGCGAGTCCGGCGACGCCCTCGCGGTCCACGACGCCGTCGGCGATCAGCCGTACGGCCCGGCCGACGACGTCCGCGCGGACGTTCCACTCCGCCGAGCCCGGCACGGCGTCCGGCCGGCACCGGCGGCAGGCCCGGAAGCCGGAGCCCTGCGCCGCGGCGGCGGTCGGGAAGAAGCGGACGTTGTGCCGCTTGGGCGTCACCGCCGGACAGCTCGGCCGGCAGTAGATCCCGGTCGTCTCGACGGCGAAGAAGAACGCGCCGTCGAACCGCCCGTCCCGGCTGCGCACCGCCTCGTACCTGCTGTCCTCGTCCATCACGGCTCCAGTGTGGAACGGCGGGCCGGGGGCGGGCCAGCGGAATTCGGACATGGAGCTGCGGCGTGCCGCGGCCGCGCCGATCAGCGGCCCGGCCGTACGGCGACGAGGCCCCGGGGGGCGGCTACGCGTGGCGGCCCCGCTTGGCCTCCATCGCCGCCTTGCCCTCGGCCCCCCTCCGCTTCCAGTCCTTCTTGATCTCGGCCCGGAGCCGGGCGTCGGTCTTGGCCACGATCCACTGGTTCTCCCGCTTGAGCTTGCGGTAGCTCTCCAGCCGCCGGACCGGGAGCGCGCCGTTCTCGACGGCCGAGCGGACCGCGCAGCCCGGCTCGGTCTCGTGGGCGCAGTCGTGGAAGCGGCAGTCCGCGGCGAGTTCCTCGATCTCGGCGAAGACCTGGCCGACGCCGGTCTCCGCGTCGAAGAGGCCGACGCCGCGCAGCCCGGGGGTGTCGATGAGCACACCGCCGGAGGGCAGCGCGAGCAGGTTGCGGGTGGTGGTGGTGTGGCGGCCCTTGCCGTCGACGTCCCGCGCGGCCCGGACGTCCATGACGTCGTCGCCGACGAGGGCGTTGGCCAGGGTGGACTTGCCCGCGCCGGACTGCCCGAGCAGCACGGTCGTGCCGGAGCCGACGAGCGAGACGAGGATGTCGAGCCCCTCGCCGTACAGGGCGCTGACGGTGAGGACGGGCACGCCGGGCGCGCTCGTCTCGACGTCCTGGACCAGGTGGGCCAGGGTGGCCGGGTCCGGCACGAGGTCGGCCTTGGTGAGGACGACCACGGGCTGGGCGCCGGACTCCCAGGCGAGGGCGAGGAAGCGTTCGACGCGGCCGAGGTCGAGTTCGACGGCGAGGGACACCGCGATGACCGCGTGGTCGACGTTCGCGGCGAGGATCTGCCCCTCGGACCGCTTGGAGGAGGTGGAGCGCACGAAGGCGGTGCGGCGCGGCAGGTACGCGCGCACGTAGCGGGGGTGGCCGCCGGGTTCGACGGCGACCCAGTCACCGGTGCACACGACCCGCAGCGGGTCGTGCGGGGTGACGAAGGCGGTGTCGGCGCGGACGACTCCGTCCGCGGTGACGACGTCGCACTGACCGCGGTCGACTCGGACGACCCGGCCGGGCAGCAGCCCTTCGGCGGCGTGGGGGGTGAACGCGTCGGCCCAGGCGTCGTCCCAGCCGTAGGGAGTCAGAGCGGTGGACCGAGCAGAGGTGGAAGTCAAGGGTGACCCTTCACAAGGGTGGCCCGGCAGGCGCTTCGGCGCGGTCGTGTCAGCCGGTGGCCACGGAGGTGGACTTGATGAGTTCCTGGATGAGGGCAGCGCTCAGCACAGTGACAGCCATCGGTCGACACCTCCTTGATTCCACTCGTACGTCCGCACACCATCTCGGCGTGCGGGGCAACTGTAGCCCGGGGGCGGGCTCTTGCGTCAACGTATTTGTTCGCGCGCGCTCAGCCGGCCGTGCAGGGGGCCCCGTCGAGGGTGAAGTCGTACGGCGCCCGGTTGCCGTTGCGCAGGGACCCGATGAAGCCGAAGGAGAGGGTGCCGTGCGCGGCGACCACCTTGTTGTAGTCGGCGGCGCTGGCGGTGACGCGGGAGCCGTCCTGCCGGCCGGTGGCGTCCCACATCTGGCCCACCTGCTGGCCGTCGCGGAAGCTCCAGGCGACCTGCCAGCCGGTGAGGGCCCGGTCGGTGGTGACGCTGACGGTGGCCTGGAAGCCGTCGGGCCACTGGTCCGTCACGTCGTACGCGACCCGGCAGGCGGCCGCCTCGGGGGTGGCCGGGGCGGTGCTGCGCCGGGGGTGGTGCGTGGCGGAGGAGGCGCCCCGGGGTTCGGGGTCGGGCTTCTTCCGCTCGGGTGTCACGCTCGTGGTGGCGGCGGACGGCATGACGGTGGGCGTGGCGGTGCGGGGCGAGGCGTGGGTGGTGTGCGGGACGGCGCTGGGGACGTCGGGACCGACGACGGGCCGGCGGTTCTGGTGGGCGGCGACCGTCTCGTCGCCGGAACCGCCGAACGGCATCAGCGACACGCCGAGGGCCAGCGCGGACAGCAGCACGGCGGCCGCGAGCAGGCCGCGTCGCAGCACCCTGCCGCCGCCCGCCTCGTCCGCCGGGTCGCCGGCGTCGGGATCGGAGGCGGGGGCACCGAGGCGGACCTCGGCGGCGCGGCGGCGGCGTTCCAGGTAGGCGAGGCCGCCCCAGCCGACCACCCCGCCCGCCAGCGCGGCGGGCAGTCCGCCGCCGTGCAGCCGCAGACAGGCGGCGGCCTCCGCGCAGCGCACACAGGTGGCGAGGTGCCGGGACAGGTCCTCGGGGGCGTCGGCGGCGGCCGAGCGGGTGACCGCGTCGAGCAGCCGGGCGTAACTGCGGCACTCCGGGTCCAGTGGGGTGTCCAGGTGGGCGCGGTGGCAGCGGTCCCGGAACAGGGTGCGGACCTGGTCGAGTTCGTCCGCGACGGTGGCCGGGTCCAGGCCGAGCCGGCGGGCCACGGTGGGCAGGGGCAGCGCCTCCACCTCGGCCAGCCACAGCAGGGAGGCGTCGTGCTCCTGCATGTCCCGCAGGCCGCGCAGGGCCACGGGGCGCTGCAGCGGGGGCCCGGAGAAGCGGGCGGCGTTACCGGAGTTGAGCCACAGCCTGAGATCGGGGTCGAGTCTGTGCCCCTGGCCGCCGGCCTCCCAGCCGGCCGCGGTGTCGCGCACGGCGGTGAGCAGCGCCGGTATCGTCGGCAGCCGTCCGGTGCGGCGGCCCGCGCCGCGCACGTGGGTGCTCGCGGCGGCGCGGACCTCGCGCATGCCGAGCGCGAACGCCTCGTTCGCCAGTTGATGGGCCGTCAGGGACCCGGAGGTGCACAGGTCCGCGTAGGACAGCACCGCGTCCCAGCCCTCCGAGAACAGCGCGGCCTCGGTGGCGTCCTGGGGGGTCGGCAGGTCGGGCATCTGACTCCTGCATCCACGTGCGAGGGCAACTCACCAAGGGCGACAGGGAGTTGCACGGAACCTCGCGGCAGGGCACTGAGCCTTTCACGTCCTCGACACAACTGACAAGCGGCCTGTTCACATCCGGTCACCGACAGTGGCGGCCTGGGGGCGCCCCGCGCCGGTCCCGCGACTCCGGCCTCCTGTACGGATGCCGGAGGCGTCGCGTTCACCGCCGCCGGGCCGGCCGCGGAAGTCACACCTCCGCCGGTTCCTCCGCCGGTTCCCGGGCGGGCAGGCTGTCCATGAAGGAGCTGACGGAGAACACCGCGCGGCCGGGTCCGGGCGGGCCGTAGCCGGGGGGCGAGGACAGCCCGAAGTCGTCCATGGTGGCCCGGTAGGCCTCCAGCAGCCGGATGTGGTACTCCAGCGGCGCGCCCTGCGGGTTGGCCTTGCCGAGCGGCGTCGTGGGCTCGGGGCACCAGGTGGTGAAGCGGGGGGTGATGCCGTGCGACATGAAGAAGCGCAGCCCCTCGGTGGTGGAGGCGATCGCCTCGTCCACCGTGGTGAAGCCGAACGGCTCCGCCATCTCCACGCCCGCGACGAAGTTGGGGATGACGTTGCGCGCGCCGAAGACGTCCGCGGAGTCGAGGATCCGCCTGTGCCACTCGTCCCGGCCGACGTAGCGCTCCTTGCCCGGGCAGTACAGCTCGAACAGCCGCCGGTCCCACACCTCGAAGTTGGGGTGGTAGATCTGTACGCCGTAGTCCTTGAACCGCTGCACGTCCGGCTTCGGCAGCGCCTGCGCCACGACCTTGCCGATCCAGCGGCCCGGGAAGCGCTCCTCGATGGCCTTGGCGTAGTGGCCGTAGAAGTCGGCCTCGTCGCGGCCGGAGACCGTCTTGGTGATGGCTCCGCCGGTCAGGGTGTAGGCGGTGGACGCCTTCTGGGTGTCATACCGGTCGATGATCTCCAGCGCCTCCAGGACCTCCTCCACGTCCTTGACGCCGGTGTACGGCCGGCCGGCCGCCTTGTGCTGACGCCAGTTGTGGTTGATGTCGCAGTACTGGCACTCCTCCTTGGCGCCGAAGTACTGGCAGACCCGGAAGACGGTCAGGTAGATCAGGTACCCCCACTGGATGGTGGGGGCGACCTCCATCACGGACTTCCCGTTGGAGAGCGTGTGCCGGTAGTACTCCGGCATCGGCGGCACCCCCACGTCGGCGATGCGCCTGCCGTCGAGGTAGAGCCCGAGGAGCCCTTCGCCGTCGGCGGCGACCCGGTAGGGCGAGGCGGGATTCACCCGTACGGAGACGACCGTACGGCGCAGGTCGTACGGCCCGCCGGTGAGGATGATCTCCTCCGGGGGCCGGCGCAGCGCGGCCTCGCCCAGTTCGGGCAGGGTGCCGTGGTCGAAGGAGAAGATGAAGTACGACTTCGGCTTGACCTCGCCGCTCTCGTTGTCGCTGAGGGCGGACGGGTCGAAGGCGACGCCGCCGCGGAGCAGGTCCTCCTTGAAGACGGCTTCCCGTGGCACGTGGGGAAAGCGCTCCATCAGATCCTCGACCAGCGCGGTGCGGCTGCCCATCCGTATGTCTCCTCCCGGCTCAGGCGTTCGTCTCTCACCGTATGCCCCCGCCTCCCGGTCAGCCGTGCCGGGTCCCCGCACGTCGCGCGATGTGTTCCGGTACGGCGGTGCCCGGCGGCAGCGCCGGGTCGGGTTCCGGAGTGCCCCAGGCGCTGGTGAGCGGCAGGACCCCGGCCCACAGGCCGAGCGCCGCGTCGGGGCCGTCGCCGTCGTCGGGGGCACCGGTGCGGATCTTGACGGAGGCCTCGTGGAGGGAGACGGCGAGGAGGGTGGTGGCGGCCAGCTCCCTGCGGTCGGGGCGGCGGGCGTACGACCACTGGCCCGGTGCCGAGTGCTCGGTCAGCCGGCGCAGGCCCGCCAGTCTCTCCTCGGGGTCGGTCACCCTGCGGGCGGTGCCGTGGATCATGGCGCTGCGGTAGTTCACCCCGTGCTCGAAGACGGACCGGGCGAGGACCAGTCCGTCGACGTGCGTGACCGTCACGCACACCGGGGTGTCCGCGGCGAGGCTGCGGCTCGCCACCGAGCCGTGCAGGTACAGCCACCGTTCGTCCCGCCCGTAGACAGTGGGCACCACCACCGGCCGTCCGTCGACCACCACCCCCAGGTGGCAGACGAACCCCGCGTCGAGGATCGCCTCCAGATCCGCCCGCTCGTGACTGCCCTGCTCGCGCAGCCTGCGGTGACGGGTGCGGTCGGTGACGGGCAGCGCGCTGGGGAGCGGTTCGGGAGTCATCCCCGCACGCTACCGATATCGCGGCCGATCAGCCAGACAAATGACGAATAAGTCCGCCTGGAAGTCTTCGGGCAACGAAATCCGCAGCCTCGTCCTCGCGTGTGCATCAGGCCGTGCGGTCCAGCTCCGCGGGGTCGACGGCGTGCAGAAGGGCCGCGCCCGACGACAGCCGCTCGGCCTCCTCCACCACCGTGCGGCCGAGCCGGGCCACCTCGTTGCCCTGGGAGCCCGCCAGGTGCGGGGTGACGAAGGCGCCCGGCAGGTCGAACAGCGGGGAGTCGGCGGGCAGCGGCTCGGGGTCGGTGACGTCCAGGACGGCGCCGAGCCGTCCGGCGCGCAGCTCCCGGATCAGCGCGTCGTGGTCGACGAGTGCGCCGCGCGCGGTGTTGATCAGCACCGATCCGTCGGGCATCAGGGCGAGTTCCCGGGCTCCGATGAGGTGGCGGGTCTCGGGGGTGTGCGGCGCGTGCAGGGTGACGGTGTCGGAGGTGCGCAGCAACTCGTCCAGCGGCAGCAGCGGTACCCCGAGCCGCGCCGCCTGCGCCGCGCCGGCGTACGGGTCGGCGAGCGTGACCGTGAGGTCGTAGGGGCGGAGCAGCTCGATCAGGCGGCGGCCGATGCGGGAGGCCCCGACGACACCCACCCGGCGGCCGTGGTTGCCGAGGCCGGGGAGGATGCCGCCGGAGGGGAAGGCACGCCGGGCGCGCAGGCGGTCGCGGGAGCCCAACACATCCTTGCCGGCGAGCAGGATCATGGCGAGCGTGTACTCGGCCACGGGCAGGGCGTTGGCCGCGGCGGCCGAGGAGACGGCGATGCCGCGTCGCCACACCTCCGGGGTGGTGAATCCCTTGACCGAGCCGGCCGCGTGCAGCACCGCGCGCAGCCCGGGGGCGGCGTCCAGGGCCGCGGCGTCCAGGCGCGGACAGCCCCAGCCGGTGATCAGGACCTCGGTGCGCGCGAGGGCCTCCCGCACCCGCGGCTCGGTGAAGTCCTGGGCCACCAGGGCGGGATCGAGGTCCACGCAGGCGCGCAGCCGGGCGAGGAGGTCCGGCGGGAAGACGTGCTCCACGTTCTCCGCGGTCATGGCGAGCAGGGCCTGCGGACGCTCGGGCAAGGACGTGACCCTCCGGCTCGACGACGCGTGCGGGGCAACCGCTCTCCACCGTAGGCGGCGGCGAATGAGAGGGTCAACGGACACGCACTCTCCGGGAGGGATGTCGGGATGACGGACACGGTGACCAATTGGGCCCGCACCATCACGTACACCGCCGAGGCGTACCGGCGTCCGCACACGCTGGACGCACTGCGGGCCCTGGTCGCCGGGAGTGCGAGGGTGCGGGTGCTGGGCAGCGGCCACTCCTTCAACGGCATCGCCGACCCCGGCCCGCACGGCGTCCTGCTGTCGACCGCCGCCCTGCCTCCGGTGATCGAGGTCGACGCGGCCGCGCGCACGGTCCGGGTGGGCGGCGGGGTCCGGTACGGCGAACTGGCCCGCGCGGTCCACGCGTACGGTCTCGCGCTCCCCAACATGGCCTCCCTGCCGCACATCTCGGTGGCGGGTTCGGTGGCGACCGGCACCCACGGTTCGGGCGTCGGCAACGCGCCGCTGGCCTCGGCCGTCCGGGAGGTGGAGCTGGTCGTGGCGGACGGATCGCCGCTGACGATCACGCGCGGTGACACGCGGTTCGACGGCGTCGTGACCTCGCTCGGCGCGCTCGGCGTCGTCACCGCTCTCACGCTCGACCTGGAACCCGCGTACGAGGTCTCGCAGCACGTCTACACCGGACTCCCGCTGCGCGAGCTGGACTTCGCGGCGGTCGCGGCCGCCGGGCACAGCGTCAGCCTGTTCACGGACTGGCGTGCACCGTCCTTCGGGCAGGTGTGGGTCAAGCGGCGCACCGACCGGCCGGCGGTGGACTTCCCGTGGGCGCCGCCGGCGGCCGGGCCGGTGCATCCGGTGCCGGGCATGCCCGCGGCCAACTGCACGGAGCAGTTGGGGATTCCGGGTCCCTGGCACGAGCGGCTGCCGCACTTCCGGGCCGAGTTCACCCCGAGCAGCGGGGAGGAGATCCAGTCGGAGTACCTGCTGCCGCGACCCGCGGCCGTGGACGCGCTGGAGGCGGTCGCCGGGATCGGGGAGGCGGTCGCCGCCGTCCTGCGGATCTGCGAGGTGCGGACGGTCGCCGCCGACGCGCAGTGGCTCAGCCCCGCCCACGGCCGCGACTCGGTCGCACTGCACTTCACCTGGGTGCGCGACGCCCCCGCGGTCCTCCCGGTGGTGCGCCGCCTGGAGGAGGCGCTTGCCCCCTTCGACCCACGCCCGCACTGGGGGAAGGTGTACGAGATCCCGCCGGCCGACCTTCGCCGGCGATACGTCCGCCTGGCCGACTTCCGCGCCCTCGCCCGCTCACTGGACCCCGCCGGGAAGTTCACCAACGCGTTCGTGGGGGACCTTCTCGCGGAGTGACCCGGCCGCCACCCCGCACCCGCCACCCTCCTTCCCCCTGCTTCTGCGAACCCCTTTCCTAACCCCTTGTCGAAAGGCCGTGCCGGCCCCTAGCCTGGCGCCGCCGGAGCCGATGCCGCTGCGGTCCGGTCCGGTCCGCACTGGAGGAGCAGCCGCGTGAAGCGCACGTCACGTGACATTCGCACCGCGAACCGCTACGAGGTGCTGCGCCGGCTCATCGCCGCGTCGCCCACCAGCAGGCAGGAGCTGGCGGCCGCCACCGGTCTGAGCCTGGCCACCGTCGCCACCCTGGTCGGTGAGCTGCTGGACCTCGGCCTGGTCACCGAGGTCGGGTTCGAGGACTCCGCCGGGGGCAGGCCCAGGGGGCTGATCGCCGTCGACGCGTCGGGAGGCGCGCTGATCGGCGTCGACATCGCGGAGACGTACGTCCATGTCGAGCTGTTCGACCTGGCGTTGAACGTGCTCGCCCGCGCCGAGGAGCAGCTGCGGCCCGGCGAGAGCCGGCCGGAGCAGGTGGTCGGCCGGGTCGCCGCCGCGGTCGCCGCGGTGGTGGACCGGGCCGGAACCCGGGCGGCCCGGGTGCTGGGCGTCGGAGTGAGCGTGCCGGGCCAGGTGGACCGGGACACCGGCGTCGTCGAGTACGCGGCCAACTGGCAGTGGCACGGTGTGCCGTTGCTGGACCTGCTGGCCGAACTCCTCCCCTACCCCCTCCACTTGGACAATCCGCTGCGCGCCTGCACGGTGGCCGAACTCTGGTTCGGGGCCGCGCGCGGACGCGACGACGCCGTGGTGGTCAATCTCGGCACCGGGGTCGGCGCCGGGCTGGCGCTCGGCGGCGGACTGCACCGGGGCGTGAGCAACAGCGCCGGCGAGTGGGGGCACACCACGCTGGTGCTGGACGGACGGCCGTGCCACTGCGGCGGCCACGGCTGCGTGGAGACGTACGTCGGCGCCCCCGGCATCATGCAGCATCTGCGCGAACTCGACCCGCACTCACCCTTGTCGCACCCGGACGACCAGACGGCCACCATCGACGCGCTGGCCCGTGCGGCCGCCGAGGGGGACCCGGTCGCGCTCGCGGTCGTCCGGGAGACCGCCCGTTACCTCGGCGCCGGTATCTCCGACCTGGTCAACCTCCTCAACCCCGAGGTGGTCGTCCTCAGCAGCTGGGTCGCCTCCCGGCTGGGCGAGCCGCTGCTGGTCGAGGTCCGCCGGGCCGTCGCCCGGCACGCCCTGCGCCGGCCGCTGGCCGCCACCGAGATCGTCCTCTCGCCGATCCCCACCGACCCGGTGTCCCTCGGTGCGGCCACGTTCGCGCTGGAAGGGGCGCTGCGGTCGGTACGGCAGAGGAGCGGCGCCACCGGACGCACCGTCTTCGCGGGGAGCCGTACCGCACCGTCCTCATGACGGCTCCGGGCGTGACCCGGACCCGTCGACCACCGCCCCTTCTCTTCTCATGAGCTGAGCCAGGGAGACCGATGCCTTTCCGCCCGTACTCCGTCACCGACTACGTGGAGGACGTCTCCCCGGGCCACGGGGCGCTGCCTCCCCGGGCCCGGTACGCCTCCTCCGACGCCGCGTCCCTCTCACTGAACGGCACCTGGCGGTTCCGGCTGTCCGGTACGGCCGACGCCGAGGACGACTCCTTCGCCGCGACGGAGTACGACGCCGGTGCCTGGGCGGAGGTCCAGGTGCCGGGCCACTGGGTCCTCCAGGGCCACGGCTCCCCGATCTACACCAACCACCTCTACCCGTTCCCGGTCGATCCGCCGCGCGTCCCCACCGAGAACCCGACGGGCGACCACCGGCTCGTCTTCGACCTTCCGGCAGACTGGCCCGGCCCGTCCGCCGGCGGCGCCGTCCTGCGTTTCGACGGGGTCGAGTCCTGTGCCCGGGTCTGGCTGAACGGCACGGACCTCGGCGAGTTCAAGGGCTCCCGGCTGCCGCACGAGTTCGCGGTCGGCGACCTGCTCAGGGCCACCGGCAACGTGCTGGCCGTCCGTGTCCACCAGTGGTCGGCCGGCTCCTACCTGGAGGACCAGGACCAGTGGTGGCTGCCCGGCATCTTCCGTGACGTCACCCTGCTGCACCGCCCGGCGGGCAGCGCGCTGGACTTCTTCGTGCACGCGTCCTACGACCACCGCTCCGGGACCGGGACCCTGCGCGTGGACTCCGACGTGGACGGCCGGGTCACCGTCCCGGACCTCGGCATCGACATCGGGACCGGCGACGAGGCGACCGTACCGGTGGAACCGTGGTCGGCCGAGATCCCCAGGCTGTACGACGCCGTCCTCGCCACCGAGGGCGAGCGGGTGCCGCTGCGCGTCGGTTTCCGCACGGTGGAGCTGTCGGACGGTCTGATCCGGGTCAACGGACGGGCCGTGCTCTTCAAGGGCGTCAACCGGCACGAATGGCACCCCGAGCGGGGCCGTGCGCTGGACCTGGAGACCATGCGCGAGGACGTGCTGCTGATGAAGCGGCACAACGTCAACGCCGTCCGCACCTCCCACTACCCGCCGCACCCCGCCTTCCTCGACCTCTGCGACGAGTACGGCCTCTGGGTGATCGACGAATGCGACCTGGAGACGCACGGCTTCACCGAGCAGGGCTGGCGGGGCAACCCCGTCGACGACGACCGGTGGACCCCGGCGCTGCTCGACCGGGCGGCCCGAATGGTCGAGCGCGACAAGAACCATCCCTGCGTCGTCGTCTGGTCCCTCGGCAACGAGGCGGGCACCGGCCGGGGCCTGACCGCGATGGCCGACTGGATCCACCACCGCGATCCGTCCCGTCCCGTGCACTACGAGGGCGACATCGACTGCCGCGACACCGACATGTACTCGCGGATGTACGCCGACCACGCCGAGGTCGAGCGGATCGGCCGCGGCCTGGACGGCGGGCCCGCGAAACGCCGCGAACTGCCCTTCATCCTCTGCGAGTACGCGCACGCCATGGGCAACGGCCCCGGTGGACTCGCCGACTACCAGCGGCTGTTCGAGCGGTACGACCGGCTCCAGGGCGGGTTCGTCTGGGAGTGGATCGACCACGGCATCGCCCACCCCGAACTGGGCTACGCCTACGGGGGGGACTTCGGCGAGGAACTGCACGACGGCAACTTCGTCTGCGACGGACTGGTCTTCCCGGACCGGCGTCCCTCCCCCGGCCTCGTCGAGTACAAGAAGGTGATCGAACCGGTCGCCGTCGCCGATGACGGCGCGGACGGCACGGTCCGCATCACCAACAAGTACGACTTCGCCGACCTGTCGGCACTGGCGTTCACGTGGTCGTACCAGGTCGACGGGGAGACGGTGGGCTCCGGCGGCCTGCCGGTGCCCGCGCTGGCGCCCGGCGAGTCGGCCGACGTGAAACTGCCCCAGCCGCCGCCCGGGGCACCGGCCGGCGAGGCCCTCTGGACGGTCCGGGCGGTCCTCGCGGCCGACGCTCCCTGGGCACCGCGGGACCACGTGGTCGCCTGGGGCCAGCTCCGGGTGACGGAGCGCGGGGTGCCGTACGTCGCCGCGACCGCCCGCCCGGTGCCCGGCGACGGAGTGATCACCCTCGGCCCCGGCACCTTCGACGCCCGCACCGGAGCCCTGACGGCGATCGGCGGCGTGGCCGTCTCCACGCCGCGGCTGGACGTGTGGCGGGCCACCACCGACAACGACGACGGCGCCGCCTGGCAGAGCGACATCAGGTACGGCCCGCTGTGGCGCAAGCTCGGCCTGCACCGCATGCGGCACCGCCTGGACGAGGTACGGGCCGACGAGGACGCGCTGTCGGTCCGCATCCGGGTGGCGCCGGCGGCCCGTGAGCTGGGCCTGGCGACGGTGTACCGGTGGACGTCCGACGGCGAGCGGCTGCGCCTGACCGTGTCCGTCGGCCCGGAGGGCGACTGGCGGGTGCCGCTCCCCCGGCTCGGCGTCCGCTTCGGGCTGGCCGCCGCCGACCGTGTCCGGTGGTTCGGCGGCGGCCCCGGCGAGGCGTACCCGGACACCCGTTCGGCGTCCGCGATCGGCCGGTGGCGGTCGACCGTGGACGACCTGCAGACCCCCTACGTCCGCCCGCAGGAGAACGGCGCCCGCGTCGACGTGCGCTGGGTGGAGCTGGGCGGGCTGCGCATCGAGGGCGACCCGGAGTTCCTCCTCACCGTCCGCCGCTGGACGACCGAGCGACTGGACTCCGCCACTCACCGCACCGACCTGACACCGGGCGACCAGGTCTGGGTCAACCTGGACCACGCCCACCACGGCATCGGCTCGCAGTCCTGCGGCCCCGGCCCCCTGCCCCAGTACCACCTGCACGCGGAACCGACGGAGTTCTCCTTCGTCTTCAGCCCGGCCCCCGACACCGCCTGACTCCACCCGCACCCGCGCCACCCGAGGCCGCCCGGCTCCACGCCGGGCGGCCGCTCGCCTTGCGTTCCTGGCCTCTCCAGGCACTAACCTAGGGGTCCTAGGAAACGGGACCGGCGAAAGGGGGTCTCCATGGCCCGTGCGGGGCTCAGCGGGGAGCGGGTGGTCGTGGCGGCGGCCGAGCTGGCCGACGAGGTGGGGTTCGAGCGGGTCACCCTGTCGGCGCTGGCCCGCCGGTTCGGGGTGAGGGACGCCAGCCTGTACTCGCACGTCCGGGGCATGGAGGACCTGCGCGCCCGGCTCGCGCTGCACGCGGGCGGCGAGTTGATCGACCGGATCGCGGTGGCCGTGGCCGGACGGGCGGGCAAGGAGGCGCTGGCCGCCTTCGCCGGCGCCTACCGCGCCTACGCCCTGCGGCACCCGGGCCGGTACGCCGCCACCCAGATCCGCGTCGACCAGTCCCTGGTCGCCGGCACCCCGGCCCTGCGCCGCACCGCCGAGATCACCTACGGCATGCTGCGCGGCTACGGGCTCGAAGAACCCGATCTGACCGACGCGGTGCGCCTGCTGCGCAGCACCTTCCACGGCTACTGCGCCCTGGAGTCCACCGGCGGCTTCGGCGCGGACCGTGACGTCCAGGCCTCCTGGGACAAGGCGGTCGACGCACTGCACCTGGCGCTCGAACACTGGCCGCGCGAGACCGGCCCCGGCCGGAAGAAGGCGGAAGACCGATGACCGAACCCCTTCCCGACGCCTACGACGTCCGGGGCAGCGGTCCCGTACTGCTGCTCGTGCCCGGCGGCGCCGGACACCCCATGGGGCTCGGTCCGCTGACCGAACGCCTGTCCGCGCGCTTCACCGTGGTGACGTACGACCCGCTCGGCCTCGCCCACGGCAGACTGGGCCTCCCGGTCGCCGACCAGCGGGTGGCGGACTGGAGCGAGGGAGCGCACCGGGTGCTGGAGACCGTGCTTCCGGCAGGCGGGTCCGCGTACGTGTGCGGCACCAGCTCCGGCGGCATCGCGGCCCTGGACCTCCTCGCCCGGCACCCGCACCGGCTGGCCCACGTGGTCGCGCACGAACCGCCCTGCGTCACCCTGCTGCCCGACGGGGCCGAGCGGCGCGCGGAGCTCGTCGGACAGCTGGACGGCCCCGGACGGCCGCCCGCCGAGGGCGAGTCGGCGACCCCGATGGGCGTGTTCCTCGCTCATGTCCTGCGCCCGTTCACCGCCCACGCGCCCGCCTTCACCGCTCCGCCGGGCCGGCTCACCGTGGCCGCCGGCACGACCTCACGCGGTCAGCTCCTGCACCGCACAGCAGAGTCCGCCGCCGGCCGGCTGGGCGGCGCCTTCGCGGAGTTCCCGGGCGGCCATCTCGGCATGCTCGATCACCCGCTGGAGTTCGCCGACCGGCTCGCCGACACGTTCCTCTCCAGCGCGCGGACGTCCGCGTAGGAGGGGGTCGGACCGGCCGGGGCACGCCCCGCGGCGATGTCGGCCACCGCGTCCAGCGCCGCGCCGAGCGCGCGCCGGTACAGCAGCGAGCCGAGGCTGACGCGGCGCACACCGAGGCCGGCGAGCCGGGGGACGGCGGGCCCGGTCGGCGAGTAGAGGATGTTGAGGGGTGCTTCGAGATGCCGGACGAGGGACGCGATCCCCCGCGGATCGGTCAGCCCCGGTACGAACACCCCGTCCGCACCCGCCTCCTGATACGCGTCGAGCCGCCGCAGGGTGTCCCGCGCGTCCCCGTCCCCCGACCAGTGGGTGTCGGTGCGGGCGTTGACGAACAGCTCCGGTACGGCCGCCTTCACCGCGGCGATCTTCGCGGCGTGCCGGCCGCTCGGCCCGAGACCGTCCTCCAGGTTGATCCCGGCCACCCCGGCGGCCCACAGTTCCCGGGCCAGCTCGGCCACTTCGTCCGGGTCGTCGCCGAAGCCGTTCTCGGCGTCGACCGAGAGCGGGTACGGCTCCGGACCGAGGGTCCGGGCGAGGCGCAGGGTGTGCTCGCGGGTCGCCGCCGCCCCGTCCGGCAGGCCGACGGCCGCCGCGACGGCCAGGCTCGTCGTGCCGATGGCGGGGAAGCCCCGGGCGGCGAGGGCGGCGGCCGAGGCGTGGTCCCACGCGTTGGGCAGCAGCAGCGGCTCACCAGGCCGGTGGTGCAGTGCCGCGAAGGACGTCGTGGTGGGTTCTGCGGTCATACGGCCACGCTAGGCGCCGGACGTTTCGGTCGCGGCCGAAGTGTGCGGTGCCGCCGGGCCGGCGGACCCGGCATGCGGGAGCGCCCGGCCCCATGGGAGGCCGACGGCCCCGGGCGGCGCGTCCCGGCCGGCCGTGTCCCCGGCGGCGCTCACCCGCACACGGTCACCGTCACCCCGGGCCCGTCCCACCGCACCCGCGCCCCCGCTCCCCCGGCCCACTCGACCTCCAGTTCCGCCGCACCGGCCGGCCGTACGGACACCAGCTCGCCCAGCGGCGGCGGGTCCGGCTCGGCGGTGAGGCGGGCCAGGGCGACGAACAGGGTGTCCCCCGCGCCGACGGACCCGGCGAGGTCGTCGGACAGGCCCACCGCCGGCAGGAGTTCGGCTCGTGCGCCCGCCCCCTCGGTCCACCCCGTGACCCGCACCGGCGTGCCGGGCTCGGCTCCGGAGACCAGGTGACACCGCACCTCCGCCGCACCCTCGGCGAGCACCACGCTGGTCACGGTGATCCCGTCGCCGACGGTGTGCCGGGAGGCGATCCACCCCTCGCCCGTGCCCAGCGGCTCGATGCCCGTACGGCCCGGATTCCCCCCGACGATCACGCTGTTGTCGTCCGACGCCGCCGGAACGGTGGCCGAGGAATAGGCGAGCCGCGTGTAGAACGGGTCGTAACGGACGTCCTCGCTGCCGTGGTTGTGCAGCCGGACCAGCCCGTCCGAACGGGTCGACTGCACCAGCCAGTTGGGGGCGGGCAGCGGCCTCACCGCATCCGCGCGCCCGGCCGGCCCCGGTTCCTCGGGCGCCGTCCACACCTCGTGCTCGGCCGGCAGCAGCAGCCCGAGGAAGCCCTTGCTCGCCCAGTACGGGGAGGCCGGACCCGAATAGCCCTGCACGAACGAGGTGTCGGGCCCGAGCCAGCCGAGCGGGAGCAGGCCCCGTCCGTCGACCGCGCCGCCGTCGAGGAAGTACCGCAGCGCCCCAGAGGCCAGGCGTCGCGTCTCCCCCGGTGACAGGGGTGTGTGACCGGTCAGCGCGCCCAGCCACAGCGGGGCCGCGGTGGCGAAACGGTAGGTCAGCGAACGCCCTTGGGGCACGGGGGCGCCGTCGCCGCCGAACAGGTGGGCGTAGTCGGCGAGGTACCGTGCCAGGCGCCGGCCGTACCGGGACAGCAGTTCGCGGTCGTCGGCCAGCCAGGCGTGCAGCACCGGGTACAGGTGCAGGGCCCAGCCGTTGTAGTGGTCGAACCTGCGGCCGTCGCCGTCGGTGTACCAGCCGTCGCCGACGTACCAGGTCTCGATCCGCTCCAGGCCGCGGTCGATCGCCTTGCGCGCCCCCTCCGGCCGGTGGCCGATCTCCGCCAGGAATCCGCCGACGGTGACCGGGAACAACTCCCAGTTGTTGGGCCAGGGTTCGGCGGTGAGGGCGTCCGCCAGCCAGTCGGCCGTCCGTTCGCGCACTTTGTCGTCCAGCCGGTCCCACAGCAGCGGCCGGGTCAGTCGCAGGGCGAGCGCGACCGATGCGGCCTCGACGAGCGGCTGGCTGCGGTCGGTGACGTCCGGCCAGACTCCGCCGGGCCCGGCCGCGAGTCCGTCGGCGTACCGGCCGAGCACGGTCCCGTCCTGCCGGAAGGCGGCGAGCAGCAGCGTGCGGGCGTATCCCTCCAGGCCGTCGGAGAGGCGGCCGGAGTGGCTCACGTGGTCGCCGGGGAGGTGGTAGAGGGCACGGTCGGCGGTGGCGTACGGCTCGACCGCGGCGAGGAGCGCGTCGGCGGCGGCCTCCCAGTGGGCACGGGTGAAACCGGTGTACGGGCTCGGCCCACGGTCGTCGGGGGGCAGTCGGATCACGGCGGTGGCGGTCCTTTCCCGGCGGAGGGTCCGTCGCTCGGGACGGACGGATCGCCGGGACCGTACCGCTCGGGAAAGCGCTTTCGAAAGGGGTTCCGCTCCCCGGCCCACGAACCGCACCCCGTCGACTAGCGTCGTGGCATGACCAGCGACACCTCCCCCGGCCTCGCCGAGGCCCTCGCCGACGGGACCGTGGTGCTCGACGGCGGCCTGTCCAACCAGCTGGAGTCCGCCGGACACGACCTGGGCGACGAGCTGTGGTCGGCGCGGCTGCTCGCCGAGCGGCCCGAGGCCATTGCCGAGACGCACCTGAGCTACTTCCTCGCGGGCGCGAGCGTGGCGATCACGGCCAGCTACCAGGCCACCTTCGAGGGCTTCGCGAAGCGCGGCACGGGCCGCGACGAGGCGGCGCGGCTGCTCACGCTGAGCGTGGACCTCGCCCGCGAGGCGGCCCGGCGGGCGGCGGAGGCGGGTGTGGACCGGCCGCTGTGGGTGGCGGCCTCGGTCGGGCCGTACGGGGCGATGCTCGCGGACGGCTCCGAGTACCGCGGCCGGTACGGCCTCGGCGTCGACGAGCTGGAGCGGTTCCACCGGCCGCGCATCGAGGTGCTGACCGCCGCCGAGCCGGACGTCCTGGCGCTGGAGACCGTGCCGGACGCCGACGAGGGCGCCGCGCTGCTCAGGGCGGTGCGGGGGCTGGGGGTGCCGGCGTGGCTGTCCTACTCGGTCGACGGTCGGTACACGCGTGCCGGGCAGCCCCTGGAGGAGGCCTTCGCAGCGGCCGCCGCCGTGGACGAGGTGATCGCGGTGGGGGTGAACTGCTGCGCGCCGCAGGACGTGACGCCCGCCGTGGAGATCGCGGCCAGGGTCACCGGGAAGCCGGTCGTGGTCTACCCCAACAGCGGCGAGACCTGGGACGCGCGGGCACGGGCCTGGACCGGGCGTACGACGTTCGGCCCCGAGCAGGTGCGGACGTGGCGGGAGGCCGGGGCGCGGTTGATCGGGGGCTGTTGCCGGGTGCGGCCGGAAGCGATCACCGCGATCGCCACGGCCGTGCGTGAGCTCCGCTGACACCCGCGAGCCGGGAGCGCCGGCCTGCCGCGAGCCGGCTGTGCGGCCCGCGCGACCACCGGGCGGCCGCGGCCGTGGACGGACGCGATCGCCGGCTCAGCGGCGTCGCACCCCCACGGTCCGCCGCAGACGCCGTACCGCGGCCGCGAGTTCGGCTCCGGGGGCGCGGACGTCGGCCGTGGGCGGGGTGTCCGGTCGGGGGTCCGGCGCCGGGACGAGGGGCACGGTCGACCACAGGGCGGTCTCGGCGTCCCGGGGTCCGTGGGCGGTGTACGCCACGGCGTCCGCGGCGTCCGGCTCGGGGTCGCCGAAGGTCCGCACGGGGTGCGAGGCGTCCCAGGCCTGCCAGCCGGGGTCCCCGGTCTTCGCGAAGCGCACCCACGCCCCGTGCATCGCGTCGCACAGCTCCTGCGCGGCGCCCTCACCGGCCAGCTTCTTCGACTCGGGCACGTCACCGGTGTCGAACACGAACCCCAGTTCCAGGGCGTGGCAGGCGCCGAGGCCGGTCAGTCCGGAGGGCCAGGCGAACTCGTAGAGCCAGGACTCGGCGGGGCGGGCGTCGGCGAGGCGCTGCAGCGGCAGGCGGAGCAGGTGGTCCGTGACCATCTGGCCGACGATCTCGGCGGCGCCGGCGCCGGGGCGCAGTGAACGGTAACCGCGGGGCACCTCGTGGCCGGTGTGGCAGCGGGCCATGGCCCCGGCCAGGGCGACCGGGCCGAGCCGGTCGACGTGGTCGAGCAGCCCGCCGGGCACCAGCCACAGCCGGTACTCGTCCCGGGTCCAGCCCATGAGGAGCTCGACGCCCGGCGCCGCGTCGCCGTCGAGCAGGGCCTGGAGCGGGTCGCGGGGTACGACGTCACCGTCGACGACGATGCCGAACGAGGGTCCGCCCAGCACCGGGCTGCTGAGCCGGCCGACCTCCGCCTGGGTGCGCAGCAGCAGGTCGCGGTCGACGGCGGCGAAGGCCTCGGCGGTGGCGGGGATCTTCAGCCGGGTGGCCATGCGGCGCACCATGCGGCGCACCTTGTCCCGGTCCGAGGCCTCCGGCGCGCCGCTCTGCAGAACGGCGCGCCGGATCAGTCCCTGGGACTGGGGGGCGGCGAGGAGGGCTCCGGCGCTGATCGCGCCGGCCGACTGGCCGCACAGGGTGATCCGGTCCGGGTCGCCGCCGAAGGCGGATATCGCCTCGTGCACCCAGGTCAGGGCGGCGAGCTGGTCGCGCAGGCCGGGGTTGGGGGGTGCGTCGGGGAAGAGTCCGTAGCCCTCGGTGCCCAGCCGGTAGTTGACCGACACGAAGACCACGCCGTCCCGGGCGAAGGTGCCGCCGTCGTACACGGGCACGGCCGACGAACCCCGGGTCAGGGCGCCGCCGTGCAGCCAGAGCAGGACCGGGAGCCGGGCGCCGGGGTCCGGGGCGGGCGTCCACACGTTGAGGTTGAGGCAGTCGTCGCCGGGGATCTCCGGGTCGGACAGGTAGTGGGCGAAGGCGTCGGAGTACGGCGGCTTGGGCGTGGTCGGCCCGAAGACGACGGCCTCACGCGTGCCGTCCCAGGGCTCGGGCGGCTCGGGCGGGCGGAACCGCCGGGGGCCGAAGGGCGGGGCGGCGTACGGGATGCCCCGGAAGACGGCGACACCCTTCTCGTACCGGCCGCGCACCCTCCCGTGAGGCGTTCCGACCACAGGGCCCGCCTGGTCTGCCGTCATCGCCCACCAGCCCTTCGCCGCGTCCGCGCACTCTCCTCAGTCACACCGGTGCACTGCCGCACCGTGCACAACAGAGCATCACAGGGCGCGCGGGTATTCCGGTGCACGGACGCCGTGCTGAGCCGTTCGAGGGACCTCGGCCCCTGCTGCGCGGACTTTCGAAGGTGACCCGCATCCCGCAAGATCGTTTGCCGGGCATGAACCGCACCACGCGCACCGCAGCGGCCCTCGCCGGGACCGCAGTCGCTCTGGTCACGGCGTACGGCACGGCGCAGGCCGCCGACCACGTCCTCGCCCCGGGACAGCACCGCGCCACCGTGGCCGCGCCCGTCGGCGGGCAGGACCGGGAGGACGCCGGGGTCGGCGAGAACGGCCGCCCCGGCCCCGGGTGAGGACTGACCGCGCGGACGGCCGGGCACCTCCCGCACGGGATGCCCGGCCGTCGTCGAACGCGCTGGTCTGTCACGGAGTGGCCGCGCTCAGTCCTCCTCGCCCCGGCCGGCCGCTCCCACCAGGGCCTCGACCACGTCCACAGCACTGCCGTCGTGGTCGCTGCCCGCGGTGCCACTGCCGGTCTGGGCGTTGCCCGCGCGGTCGATCTCCAGGATCGAGTCCTGCTCCGAGTTGTCGACCACGGTCCGCGAGTTGTCGATGACGGTGATCACGCCGCCGGACGCGGCGGCCGGCACCGCACCGGACGCGAGGAGCGCCGCCGTGCAGAGCGCGGCGGCCCCGATCCGGGGAACCGCACCCGTCACACGCCCACGCCCTCGGGGGCGAGCCGCTCGGGGGCGATGTTGCGTTCCAGCAGGCTGGTGGAGGCCTTCACCCCGATGCCGCTCGCGGGGTCCACCTCGGGCAGCCGGCCGTCGGCCGCCTTCAGACCGGAGAGCGCGGAGTCCATCGCCTCGTGCGCGGCGAACAGGCAGGGGGTGCTGTAGATCGCCACGTCCACGCCGAGGTCGGACAGTTCACCGAGGGAGAGGCGGGGGGACTTGCCGCCGGCGATCTGGTTGAACAGCAGCGGCTTGCCGCCGACCACCTCGCGGATGCGCTTGATCCACTCGACGCTGCGCACGCCGTCGACCAGGACCACGTCGGCGTCGGTCGCGGCCAGCCGCTCGGCGCGGTGCAGGATGTCGTGCTCGTCGGTGGCGTCCGTACGGGCGACGACGACCAGGTCCGTGCGCGTCCGGAGGACCTTGTCCAGCTTCTCCAGGTACTCCTCCAGCGGCAGCACCTGCTTGCCGTCGGCGTGCCCGCAGCGGCGCGGCCGCTTCTGGTCCTCCAGGATCACGCCGGAGGCGCCGATGCGCTCCAGGCCCTCGACGACGTGACAGGCGACCTCGGGGTCGACGTAGCCGTCGTCGATGTCGACCAGCAGGTGGTGGTGCGGGAACGCGCCGCGCAGCCGCTGGACGAAGGCGACCATGTCCGGCCAGGCGATGAATCCGATGTCCGGCAGGCCGTAGTACGAGGCCGCGAACCCGAAGCCCGAGACGAACATCCCGTCGTAGTGCTTGGCCGCGATCGACGCCGAGTACATGTCGTACACGCCGATCAGCGGTGTGGTCCCGGGCCCGGCGATGCGCTCGCGCAGCTTCTTACCGTGGGTCAAGGTCCGGCTCCTTCTGTGGGTGGGTGACGCGGGTCGGGGTCGACCGCCGCGTCTCGACGCCCTTTACCAAGACAAGAGCATCCCTAGATGGTCGCGTGACCATCCACGGACGCCGGCTTTACTCACTCCAATGGTGGAGGCGGTTCACCGCAGAAACGTCACTCGGCGAGCCGTCCCGCCCAGGCGGTGCCGCCTTCGGGGCGGGCGAGGACGTCCGGATCGCGGCGGGCGGCGGCCCGCGTGACCGAGTGCCGCGTAGAACGCACGTCCGCCGTCGCGTCGACAGCGCACCTCTCGCGCGCCCAGGTATTTGAACACGTTCAACAGGACCCCTAGGATCGGGGACCTCGCCGGCGCTCGAACAAGGGGGCATGCGTCGCATGATGAGGGAGCTCCGTCATGGCCTGGAGCAGTTGGCGCGGTTCGGACTGGTCCAGGCACGCTGCTGCGCCTTCGCCGTGGCACTGCTCGCGGGCATCGCCGGCTCCCGGCTCCTGCCCCAGCTGCCGGTGGCGCGCTACGACCTGGTGCTGGTCTACGGGGTGCTGCTCACCCTCGTCGCCCGCAAGGCGGGCTGGGAGACGGGCCGGGACACCGCGGTGATCGCCGTGTGCCACGTGCTGGGGCTGCTGTTCGAGCTGGTCAAGGTGCGCATGGGGTCGTGGAGTTACCCGGAGGACGCGCTCACCAAGGTCGCCGGGGTGCCGCTGTACGGCGGCTTCATGTACGCGGCGGTCGCCAGCTACGTGTGCCGGGCCCGACGGCTGATGCGGCTGCGTTTCACCCGTTACCGCGCCGCGGCCACGACCGTGGTGGCCGCCGCCGTCTACCTGAACTTCTTCACCCACCACTGGATGCCCGACCTGCGCTGGCCGCTCGCGCTGGCGATGGCCGCCGCGACCGCCGGGACCTGGGTCGGCTTCCGGGTGGGCGCCCACCGCTACCGTCTGCCGCTCGCCGTCTCCTTCGTCCTGATCGGCTTCTTCCTCTGGGTCGCCGAGAACGCCGCCACCTACGTCGGCGCCTGGAGCTATCCCCAGCAGCTCGCCGGCTGGCAGCCGGTACCGCTGACCAAGTTCGGCGCCTGGTCCCTCCTGATCAGCGTGACGTTCGTGCTGGTCGAACACCTCGCGGCCACCGGGCCCGGCCGTACCGCCGGCCACCCCGAGGACGGCCCGACCGCGGTGTCCGATTCCTTCAAGACCGGCTGACCCCCGCCCGCCTACGGTGGCCCCATGACTCCACGATTCGCCGTGATCGGCGTGGTCGCCTCCGACCTCGCCGCCTCGCTCGCCTTCTACCGCCGCCTCGGGCTGGTCTTCCCCGACGGAGCCGAGGACCAGCCGCACGTCGAGGCCGAGTTGCCCGGCGGCCTGGTGCTCGCCCTGGACACCGAGGACACCGTCCGCTCCTTCCACCCCGGCTGGCGGCCCCCCGCCGGCGGCGGCCGGGTCGGGCTCGCCTTCCGCTGCGGCTCACCGGCCGAGGTCGACGCGCTCTACGAGGACCTGGTGAGCGCAGGCCACCATGGGGAGCTGAAGCCGTGGGACGCCTTCTGGGGGCAGCGGTACGCCACCGTGCACGACCCCGACGGCAACGGCGTGGACCTGTTCGCCCCGCTACCGGCCCCCGCCGAGTAGCCGCCCGAGCGGGCGGCCCGCCAACTCCCTGACCTCACGCGCGAGGTGCGGCTGGTCCGCGTACCCGGCCCGGACGGCCGTCTCGGCGTACGACACCCCGGAGCGGGCCAGCGCGAGCGCGCGCTGCAGACGCAGGATACGGGCGAGCGTCTTGGGGCCGTAGCCGAAGGCGCCGAGACAGCGGCGGTACAACTGGCGGGCGCCCAGGTCCAGTTCGTCGGCCGTGCCGGCCACCGGGCGGCCCTCGCCCAGGCACTCCACCAGTCGGCGCAGCAGCGGGTCGGGCACGGCCGCCCACGCGCTCCGGTCCAGGGCGATGTCCTCCAGGGCCGTCGCCGGGTCGGGCGCCGCCTCGACCCGGTCGCGCAGCCGCCGCACCCGGGAGGCGGGCCAAAGGTCCGCCAACTCCACCCGACTGTCGCGCAGTTCGTGCGCCTGGACGCCGAGGAGGGCCGGCGCGGTACCGGGGAAGAAGCGGATGCCGGCCCAGGCGCGAGGCGGTCCGTCCGGGACGTGGGCCCGGGTGTCCGGGCCCGCCACCAGCAGCCGGCCCTCGGTCCACAGCAGGTCCATGCAGCCGTCGGGCAGCACGGGCCGGGCACCGGTCGCGGCCGGGGTGTTCGTCCACACGACCGCCCCGGTCAGCCGCGACGCACGTTCCGCGTACACGGCTGCCAGCCTACGTCGGCACGGCTGCCGATGCGGGTCCCGTGGGGCGGCCTCCACGGTCGCTCCGTTCCGCCATGGCTTCCCGTGGGTGACCGTCAGGAGCGGGCGGTCGCGGTCCGCACCGTCGATCCTGCGATGCCGCACCGCGCCGGAGAGCAGACGCAGTGCCGGTGGCGCCCCGCCCAGCGGAAGCGCCGGTCCCTGCGCCGCACCGAGTGCCCGGGCCGCCTCTCCCGGCCGGCGGCCTCCACCGGTGCTCCGCACCCAGGGGTGGAGAGGCTCGTGCCCCGGGCCGGGGACAAGCCCCCGGACCGCCGCTCAGGCCCGGCCGGCCGTGAGGGTGCCCGCGCGGTGGTCCTGGGGGCTGACGCCGTACACCCGCTTGAAAGCCGTGGAGAGGGCGAACGGGCTGCCGTAGCCGACCTGGCGGGCGATGGTGTCGAGGGTGAGGTCGGTGTCGCGGAGCCGGTCGGCGGCGAGGGCGAGCCGCCAGCCGGTCAGGTAGGACATCGGCGGCTCGCCCACGAGGCCGGTGAAGCGGCGGGCCAGCGCCGCCCGGGACACCCCGGCCTCGGCGGCGAGCGCGGCGACCGTCCAGGGATGCGCCGGATCGTCCTGGAGCAGGCGCAGCACGGGGCCGACGACCGGGTCCGCCAGGGCGCGGTACCAGGCGGGCGCCGCCGAGTCCGGGCGGGAGAACCACGCCCGCAGGGAGCTGATCAGGAGCAGGTCGAGCAGACGGTCCAGGACCACCTCCTGGCCGGGCTCGTCACGGACGATCTCCTGCGTCAGCAGCGGCGTGAGCGGGCAGGACCACAGCTCGTCCGTCAGGGTCAGCAGCGGCGGCAGCGCGTCGAGCAGGCGGCCGCTGATCTCGCCGCGCATCAGGTAGGTGCCGATCAGCATCACCGTGCCCGCGTCGGGGCGGTCACCCCAGGTGCGCACGCCGAGGTCCATGGAGCCGTTCAGGGAGCCGCCGTCGGGATACCGGCACTCGCCGCCGGGCAGGATCAGCGCCTGCGGGGCGGTGTCCGGGGTGTCGCCGCAGGTGTAGGGCCGCGGGCCGCGCGCGATCGCCAGGTCCCCCGGGCCGAGCCGCACCGGACCGCCGCCGGCGTCGTGGGTGATCCAGCAGCTGCCGCGCGCCATGAGCATCACCGTCAGCGGCGCCTCGTCCGCCACGCGCACGGCCCACGGCGGGTCGAAGCAGGCGCGGATCATGAAGGCGCCCCGCGCGCGTGGGCCGTCCAGCAGGCCGGCGAGTGCGTCCATGGGGGGCAGCGTAGACGCACGCTCCGGGCCGTGCGGACGCACGACGGCGGCCGCGTGGACGCACGCTTGTGGAGACGAGCCGCTCGGCCATGTCGGTGTGCCGCGCCCACCGGTCGACCGGCGGACATGACACGCAACGCCCAGAACAACCAGGGCACCGAGGTGTCGGCGGTCTCGGGGTCCGCCGAGGATGTGGAGTTCCTGGCCGGACTGTTCGCGTCGCTGCTCGACGGACGCGACGAGCGTCCGACGGACGGGGCACGGCGGGTGCTGGGCCGTGCGCCGCGCGACCTCACCGACGACGCGCGGGAGACCGCCGCGTCCGGCGCGTGGACGGACCGACCGGACCGGCGCGGGCGCGGGTCACCTCTCCGGATGCGTCGCGTCCCCGGTGCCGCCGCCGGACTTGTGGGAGTGGTGCGGGTTCTTGGCGTGGGTGCGCAGGCGGGCGGTCACGTCCGCCGGGGGCAGGAAGCGGGACCAGCGCTCGGGGAACTCGGAGGGCATGTCCGGGTCGTCCGGGTCGGTCTCGCGGCCGGCCGCCGTACGGGCCACGTACTCGGCGACCTGGGCCTCCAGGATCCGGTCGTTCGCCTCGCGGGCGGCGGCCGTGGCCGCGGCGGGCCAGACCCGGTCGATCGCGGCGTTCACGGCGGCGCCGACGAGGACCGCGAAGGCGGACACACCGATCCACAGGAGGACGGCGACCGCGGCGGCGAGGGAGCCGTAGATGGTGGCGCCCTCGATGGTGCTGGTGAGGTAGATGCGGAGCAGGAAGCTGCCGAGGACCCACATGGCCAGGGCGACCAGGGCACCGGGCACGTCCTCGATCCACGGGGAGCGGACCGGCACCGACACGTGGTACAGCGTGGTCAGGAAGACGATGGACAGGACCATCACGACCGGCCAGTACAGGACCTGGACGACCGACTCCGACCAGGGCACCACACGCACCACCGCGTCCGGTCCTGCGACCATCAGCGGCAGCGCCACCGAGCCGATCAGCAGCGCCACGATGAACAGCAGGAAGGCCATGATCCGGGTCTTGACGATGCCCCGGACGCCGTCGAGGCCGTACATGACCGTGATCGTGTCGATGAAGACGTTGACCGCGCGCGAGCCCGACCACAGGGCGAACAGGAAGCCGATGGAGATCACGTCGGGCCGGCCGCCCCGCATCACGTCGTGCAGGATCGGCTCGGCGATGTCCTTCACGCCCTTGTCGGAGAGCACCGTGTGCGAGGCGACCAGAAGGTTGGTCTCCAGACTGTGGATGGTGTCCGCGCCGGTCCAGTCGTCGACGTAGCCGAGCAGCCCGATGAGGCTCAGCAGCAGCGGCGGCACGGACAGCAGCGTGAAGAACGCCGCCTCCGCCGCCAGACCCAGGATGCGGTACTCCATGCAGGAGTTGACGGTGTCCTTGAGCAGCAGCCAGGCGGTCCTGCGCTTGGAGACGTTCCGGTAGAGGGCTCTGGCCCGGTGGAGCCGGCCGGCGGGCCGCTCTGGGGATTCACTTGCTGGCTGCACGTCCTAACGGTATCCGCCGTACCGGGCCGCCCTCACCTTCCGGGGGCGATCACCGGTCCGGGGCATCGGGTTCCGGGCGCTGTGCCACTCTGGGGTCATCACCGCCGCCGTCCCGGGTAGGTTCGCAGTCATGGCAGGCACCCCCACCCACACCGTGACGAACCAGCCGCCCCCGCTGGCCGGCTACGACGTCTTCGCGGCCGACCGGGCCCTCTTCGACGCGGTCGAGCGGTACACCGACCCGGGCGTGCTGGACGAGGTGCGCGCCGAGCTCTCCGCGCTCGGCCGGGCCTCCGGCTCCGCGCAGCTCCAGGAGTGGGCGGTGCAGGCGAACGAGCACCCGCCACGGCTGCGCACCCACGACCGGTACGGCCACCGGATCGACGAGGTCGACTTCCACCCGGCCTGGCACCGGCTTCTCGGCAAGGGCGTCTCGGCCGGTCTGACCGGTGCCTGGTCCCGGCCGGCCGGGCATGTGCGGCGGGCGGCGGGGTTCCTGGTGTGGACGCAGGTCGACGCGGGCAACTGCTGCCCGCTGTCGATGACGCACGCCGCCGTGCCCGCGCTGCGCGCGGACCCGGAGCTGGCCGCCGAGTGGGAGCCGCGGCTGGCGTCCACGATCTACGACCGTGAGCTGCGGCCCGCCGGACAGAAGCCCGGGGCCGTCTTCGGTATGGGCATGACCGAGAAGCAGGGCGGCAGCGACGTACGCGCGAACACCACCGAGGCGCGGCCCCTGGCCGAGGCCGGCACCTACCTGCTGACCGGGCACAAGTGGTTCTGCTCGGCCCCCATGTCGGACGCCTTCCTGGTGCTCGCGCAGGCCCCGGACGGGCTCACGTGCTTCCTCGTGCCGCGCGTGCTGGACGACGGCACCCGCAACGTCTTCCGTCTCCAGCGGCTGAAGGACAAGCTGGGCAACCGCTCCAACGCCTCCGCCGAGGTGGAGTTCGACGGCACCTGGGCGCGCCGGGTCGGCGAGGAGGGGCAGGGGGTGCGGACCATCATCGGGATGGTCGCCGCGACCCGGCTGGACTGCGCGCTCGGTTCCGCGGGCCTGATGCGGCAGGCGGTGGCGCAGGCGGTCCACCACAGTGCCCATCGCGAGGCGTTCGGCGGGCGGCTGATCGACAAGCCGCTGATGCGCAACGTGCTCGCCGACCTCGCGCTGGAGTCCGAGGCCGCGACGGCGCTCGCCCTCCGGCTCGCCGCCGCGTACGACGACGGCGGCGAGCGGGAGCGTGCGTTTCTGCGGCTCGCGGTGCCGGCCGCGAAGTACTGGATCACCAAGCGCTGCGCGCCGGTGGCCGTCGAGGCCGCCGAGTGCCTGGGCGGCAACGGCTACGTCGAGGAGTCGGGCCTGCCCCGGCTGGTGCGCGAGTCGCCGCTGAACTCCGTCTGGGAGGGCGCCGGGAACGTGCAGGCGCTGGACGTGCTCAGGGCGCTGCGGCGGGAGCCGGGCGCGCTCGACGCGTGCCTCACGGAGATCGGGCGGGCGCACGGCGCCGACCACCGTCTCGACCGGGCGGTGAAGGACCTGTTCACCGAGCTCGCCGACCTGGACGGCATAGAGGGCCGGGCCCGGCGGCTGGTGGAACGGCTCGCGCTGGTCCTCCAGGGTTCGCTGCTGGTGCGCCACGCGCCCCCGGAGGTCGCCGACGCGTTCTGCGCGTCCCGGCTGGGAGGTGACCACGGCGCGTCCTTCGGCACCCTGCCCGCGGGTCTGGACCTCGCGGCGGTAATGGAGCGGGCCCGGCCGGTCTCCTGAGCGGGCGCACCCACCCGCGTGTCCGCCGAACCCCCGGTGAGGGTGGTGCTGCGCCGACAC
This sequence comes from Streptomyces sp. 1222.5, assembly GCF_900105245.1. Taxonomy (NCBI): domain Bacteria; kingdom Bacillati; phylum Actinomycetota; class Actinomycetes; order Kitasatosporales; family Streptomycetaceae; genus Streptomyces; species Streptomyces sp. 1222.5. The sequence continues at coordinate 2,213,282 of NZ_FNSZ01000001.1, forward strand.
GGCACCACCCCCACCACGTGGGCCCCTTGAAGCCCGCGGACGCACGAGGCGTCAGGTCAAGTCTCAGCCACCCCGCATCGGGGCACCAGGGTTGCAAGGGGTTGCAACTTGTGGGCGCACGTGCGCGGAGTGTGTGCCTCCGTCCTGCTCGCGACGGCAGTATGAGAGGCGGAGCCGGACCGGAAACCGCCGCCCGGACGGCTTGACAAGCGTGTTCGATGCGTCCCCCAGGAGGGCCCCAGTGGTGAACTCGCCCATGAACGTGGCGCGTCTGGCCGCCGTGGACGCGGCGCGGGCGGCGCGGGTGCTGAGCGAGGTGCGCGAGGCGACCCTCGCCGGGCAACGTGCGCGGATCGCGCCCCGGCCGGTGATCGAGCAGTCCTGGGAACGGATGCTGCGCAGCGGTGTCGATCCCGACCACGACTCCAGATCGGCGCCGCTGCCCTCCGAGGAAGTGCGGCGCAGGCGTGAGGAGTCACCGCTCAGGCACGTCCTGCCCGTGCTGCGCCAGGGGCTGCTTTCGGTCGCGGACGTCGCCCACCACATCATGGTGGTCGCGGACGCAGAGGGGCGCGTGCTGTGGCGGGAGGGCTCGCGTCCGGTGCTGCGCAAGGCGGACGGACTCGGTTTCGAACTCGGCGCGGACTGGCGGGAAGACGTCGTCGGCACCAACGGCGTGGGCACCCCGGTGGTCGTACGGCGGCCCGTCCAGGTCTTCGCCGGCGAGCACTTCGTCCGCTCGCACACCTCGTGGACGTGCACCGGCGCCCCGATCACCGATCCCAGGGACGGGACCCTGATCGGGGTCGTGGACGTCAGCGGTCCGCTGGAGACCATGCATCCGGCGACCCTGGCCTGGGTGGACTCGGTGGCCAAGCTGGCGGAGGCGCGGCTGCGCGAACTGCACGGCGCCTCGCTGGAGCGGCTGCGGGTCGTCGCGGCGCCCGTGCTGGCCCGGCTGGAGGGGCGGGCGCTGGTGGTGGACCGGGACGGCTGGGTCGCCGCGGTGACCGGGATGCCGTACGTGCGGCGGGTCGCGCTGCCCACGTCGTGCACGCCGGGCCGGCGGTGGCTGCCCGCACTGGGTTCGTGCGCGGTGGAGCCGCTGGCCGGGGGCTGGCTGCTGCGGGCGGACGACGAACCGCTCGCCACCGCCGCCACCCGGATCGTGCTGGACCTCGCCCGGCCGGGCCGCTGCACGCTGACCGTCGAGGCCGCCGCGGGTTCCTGGTCCCGCGAAGTGAGCCCGCGGCATGCCGAGTTGCTGTTCCTGCTCGCCGAACACCCGTCCGGGCGCGGCGCGGCGAGCCTGGCCGGAGATCTGTTCGGGGACACCTCCCGGACGGTGACCGTACGTGCGGAGATGTCGCGAATCCGGCGGTATCTCGGGGAACTTCTTCAGCATCGGCCCTACCGGTTCGGCGGCTCCGGAGAGGTCGTCGTCCTGCTCCCCGACGACCCGCGTGACCTGCTGCCCCGGTCGACGGCGCCCGCGGTGGTACGGCGGCGGACGGCCCCGGCACCGGTCCGGCGGGCGCTTCCCTGACGACCGGGGCAGGCGCTCCGTGCGTGTGTCTTCCGCATATTTGCGGGGTCTTCGCCCTGCGCGGCCCGTTACTGCCGTAGAGTCCCCTACGGGCCTCCCCACCTGCTCCTCGGTCAACGTACGGACCATCAGGCGCAGTTGGCCCGCCTCGGGAGGAGACATGAAGCATCGCGGCAGACACCGCCGACGCAGACGGGGCGCGGCGCTCCGCGCGGTCCTGACCGGGACCGCGCTGGCGCTCACCGCGGCCGCCACCATGATCAGCGTGTCCCAGGCCGACGTGACCGACGACCCGGGTGCGCTCAAGCCGCTCACCTCCGCCGCGGACACCGGCAGGCTCCAGCTCCGTGAGCACCTGGTCCCGGCCCGCACGCTCGACCGGCTCTCCGCCGCGATGGGCCGTCCGGTCGGCGTGGACGGGGTGCTCGGGAACGCGGAGCGCGCGATGCGGGAGGGCCCGGCCTGCTCCGCCGACGACCGCGCCTCCCTGCCCGTGGCCCCGGCCGCCACCCGCGCCTACTGCTGGGACGAGGCCGACGCCGCGTCCGCCGACTGGCGGCCGGCCTCGGTGACCGGCTCCGGGGACGCCGACGACGACGGCGTCTGGGGCACCCACCGCGCCCTGGTGGCCGGCTGGACCCACAGCACCGCCACCGGCCGTCCCGCGGAGCGGGGACTCGCCCGGGTCGCCCTCGTCGACGCCGACGACCCCGACCACCTCACCTACGACTGGGTGCTGCTGGTCGTCCCGGTCCAGGGCGGCCGGGACTACCGGGGCCTGGCCTCCGGCATCTCGGGCCTGGTCTGGTACCAGGACAAACTGCTGGTGACCACCAGGACCGGCAGCGCGGACGCGCTCTACGTCTACGACCTCGACCGCATCCAGCGCACCACGATCGACGCGACCGCGATCGGCCGGGTGCCCGGCGGCTGGTCCGCCGACGGCTACCGGTACGTACTGCCCGCGGTCGGCTCGTACCGCTTCACCGCCGGCCGCTGTACGGCGTCCGGGGCGCCCTGCCCCGGCGCGCTCGCCCTGGACCGCGGTACGGCCCCCGACAGCCTGGTCGCCGCGGAGTGGACCGCCCCCGGCGGCGACCGGCAGGCCCGGCTGTGGCGGTACGCGTTCAGCACCGATCCCGCCCGCGCCGGGCTGCTCGCGACGGACCCCGCGGGGCGGGCGGACGCGGTGGAGGCGTACCGGACCGGGACCTCCGGCATCCGGGGGGTGCTGTCGTACCGGCAGCCCGGGGCGAAGCTGCCGTCCTGGTATGTGGGACACCTGCCCGGTTCGCGGGACGGGCACGGCGGGCTGTGGCGGCAGGACACGAAGGATGCGCGGGCGGCGCACTGCGGCGCGGACTCCTCGCACCGCTGCTGGGCGCGGGAGGCCGGCTCCCTCTCCTACTGGCAGGAGACCGGCGAGGTGTGGTCGCTGTCGGACCGGATGCTCTTCTCCCTGCCCCTGGCGACCCTCGACCGCTCACTGCGGTGACACCCGTCCGGCCCGGGTGCCGTACGACCCGGGTGCCGGGCGGCCCGGGTGGGCGGTGCGCATCCGCGGTGACCTGCGCACCTGCGTGACCCGGTCGATCGACAGACGGGCCGACGGGATGATTCCCTGGCCCGCATGAGCAGCGTCCCTGTCACCACCTGGTCCCTGGAGCAGACGTCCCCGTCCGACCTCCTGCCCGCCGCCGCCCCCGAGGGCGACGTCAGGATCGTCCGTGCGGAGGTCCCCTCCCCCGAGTTCAGCCGCTTCCTGTACGCCTCGGTCGGCGGCGACATCCGGTGGACGGACCGGCTCGGCTGGAGCCACGCGCGGTGGCGGGAGTACCTGGAGCGGCCCGGCGTGGAGACCTGGGTGGCGTACGACCGGGGCACCCCGGCCGGTTACGTCGAACTGGAGGCACAGGGCGAGGGCGTCGTCGAGATCGTCTACTTCGGTCTGCTGCCCGCCTCCCGCGGCCGGCGCATCGGCGGCCATCTGCTGTCGTCCGGCACGGCCCGCGCCTGGGACCTGGCCGAGCGGTGGCCCGGGCGTACGCCGACCAAGCGGGTGTGGCTGCACACGTGCAGCAAGGACGGCGAGTACGCGATGGACAACTACCGGCGGCGCGGCTTCAAGTTGTTCGACACCAAGGTGGAGCTGGAGCCCGAGATCGCCACTCCCGGCCCGTGGCCGGGCGCATACCCCGCCTGATCTGCCGGGACAAGTCTCCCGACGGCACATGTGAGCGACGACACCCTTGTTCCACATTTCGGGACAAGGGTGTCCGTATCTTGGACGAAGCTGGACTGTGTCCAGATCGCCGTGACACGCTTCCGCCATGCCTGGAACTGGAATTGCCTTGGTGAGTCGGCGGCACGTCGACCTCGGCCGCATGTCCAGCGCCATCTGTCCGGCGAGCTGAGCCTCCAGCACCGCCGAGAACCCGGGATTCCCCCGCACTCCTGCCCGCGCAAGGACGCGCACGCGTGCCCGCATGCCCGTATACGCAGGTCAGAACCGCTTTCCGCCTGTCCCGAAGGACGTACGAACCATGGCCGCCACCCCACAGAACCCTGCCGCCTCCGCGCCCCGCCGCAAGGTGAGCCGTCACCGTGGCGAGGGTCAGTGGGCAGCGGGGCACTTCACCCCGCTCAACGGCAACGAGCAGGTCAAGAAGGACGACGACGGTCTCAATGTGCGGACACGCATTGAGACGATCTACTCCAAGCGCGGTTTCGACTCGATCGACCCGAGCGACCTGCGCGGCCGGATGCGCTGGTGGGGGCTGTACACCCAGCGCAAGCCCGGGATCGACGGCGGCAAGACCGCGATCCTGGAGCCGGAGGAGCTGGACGACGAGTACTTCATGCTCCGGGTCCGCATCGACGGCGGCGCGCTCACGACCCGGCAGCTGCGGGTGATCGGGGAGATCTCGCAGGAGTTCGCGCGCGGTACGGCGGACATCACCGACCGGCAGAACGTGCAGTACCACTGGATCCGGATCGAGGACGTGCCCGAGATCTGGGACCGGCTGGAGGGTGTGGGCCTGTCCACGGTCACCGCCTGCGGCGACACCCCGCGTGTGATGATCGGCTCGCCGGTCGCGGGCATCGCCGAGGACGAGATCATCGACGCCACGCCGGCACTGGAGGAGATGAAGCGCCGGGTCCTGAACAACCCGGCGTACTCGAACCTCCCGCGCAAGTTCAAGACGGCCATCTCGGGTTCACCGCTGCTCGACGTGGTGCACGAGATCAACGACGTGGCGTTCGTCGGCGTCCGGCACCCCGAGCACGGCCCGGGCTTCGACGTGTGGGTCGGCGGCGGTCTGTCCACCAACCCCAAGCTCGGTGTGCGGCTCGGCGCCTGGGTGCCGATCGACGAGGTCCCGGACGTCTACGAGGGCGTCATCTCGATCTTCCGCGACTACGGCTACCGCCGCCTGCGCAACCGCGCCCGGCTGAAGTTCCTCGTCGCCGACTGGGGCGCGGAGAAGTTCCGTCAGGTGCTGCAGGACGAGTACCTCCGGCGCGAGCTGGTCGACGGGCCCGCCCCCGAGCAGCCGAGCCGGCAGTGGCGCGACCACATCGGCGTGCACCGGCAGCAGGACGGCCGGTTCTACGTCGGCTTCGCGCCGCGCGTGGGCCGCGTCGACGGCGCCACCCTCACCAAGGTCGCCGACCTCGCCGAGGCGCACGGCTCCGGCCGGGTCCGCACCACCGTCGAGCAGAAGATGATCGTCCTCGACGTCGAGGAGGGGCAGGTCGAGTCGCTGGTCGAGGGCCTGGAGGCGCTGGACCTCACCGCCCGACCGTCCACCTTCCGGCGCGGCACCATGGCCTGCACCGGCATCGAGTTCTGCAAGCTCGCCATCGTCGAGACCAAGCAGCGCGGTGCGCAGCTCATCGACGAACTGGAACGCCGGCTCCCGGACTTCGAGGAGCCGATCACCATCAACCTCAACGGGTGCCCGAACGCCTGCGCCCGCATCCAGGTGGCGGACATCGGTCTCAAGGGCCAGCTCGTCCTCGACGAGCGGGGCGAGCAGGTCGAGGGCTACCAGGTGCATCTCGGCGGCGCGCTAGGCCTGGAGGCGGGCTTCGGCCGCAAGGTCCGCGGTCTGAAGGTCACTTCGGACGAGCTGCCCGACTACATCGAGCGGGTCCTGAAGCGCTTCCAGGCGGAGCGCGAGGACGGCGAGCGGTTCGCCACGTGGACCGCTCGCGCTTCCGAGGAGGCCTTGTCGTGAGTGAGCGGGCCGCGCCCTTCTTCTGCCCCTACTGCGGCGACGAGGACCTGCGTCCGAACGAGCAGGGTCACGGCGCCTGGGAATGCGGGGCGTGCAACCGCGCATTCCAGCTGAAGTTCCTCGGGCTGCTCGCCCGGGGCCTGCAGCGAGCCGACGACGGAGGGGACGAGCGCATATGACGACCGCTCAGGACCAGCGCACCGAAGACGAGTTGAAGCAGCTCGCCGCACAGGCGGGCCGCGACCTGGAGAACGCCTCCGCCCTGGAGATCCTGCAGTGGGCGGTGGACACCTTCGGCAGCGGATTCTGCGTCACCTCCTCGATGGAGGACGCCGTGGTCGCCCATCTCGCCTCGCGCGTACTCAAGGGCGTCGACGTCGTCTTCCTCGACACCGGCTACCACTTCCCGGAGACCATCGGCACCCGGGACGCCGTGGAGGCGGTGATGGACGTCAACGTCATCACCCTCACACCGCGGCAGACGGTCGCCGAGCAGGACGCCGAGTACGGGCCGAAGCTGCACGACCGCGACCCCGACCTGTGCTGCCGGCTGCGCAAGGTGCGGCCGCTCGAGGAGGGCCTGCAGAACTACCGGGCGTGGGCGACCGGCCTGCGCCGCGACGAGTCCCCGACCCGGGCGAACACCCCTGTGGTCGGGTGGGACGAGAAGCGGCGGAAGGTCAAGATCTCCCCGATCGCCCGCTGGACCCAGGACGACGTGGACGCGTACGTCGCGGAACACGGCGTGCTGACCAACCCCCTGCTGATGGACGGCTACGCGTCCGTCGGCTGCGCCCCGTGCACCCGCAGGGTCCTGGAGGGCGAGGACGCGCGCGCCGGCCGCTGGGCGGGGCGCAACAAGACCGAGTGCGGGCTGCACGGATGACCGACGAGCGGATTCAGGAGAACCACGTGACGACCGGAGCCACCGTCTGGCTCACGGGTCTGCCGAGCGCCGGCAAGACCACCATCGCGTACGAACTGGCGGGCCGGCTGCGTGCCGAGGGCCACCGGGTCGAGGTGCTCGACGGCGACGAGATCCGCGAGTTCATCTCGGCGGGGCTCGGCTTCTCCCGCGAGGACCGGCACACCAACGTGCAGCGCATCGGCTTCGTCGCCGAACTGCTGGCCCGCAACGGCGTCAAGGCGCTGGTGCCGGTGATCGCGCCGTACACGGACAGCCGGGACGCGGTGCGCAAGCGGCACGAGGAGAACGGGACGCCGTACCTGGAGATCCATGTGGCGACCCCGGTCGACGTGTGCAGCGAGCGCGATGTGAAGGGGCTGTACGCCAAGCAGGCCGCGGGCGAGCTGTCCGGACTCACCGGGGTCGACGACCCGTACGAGGAGCCGGAGACGCCCGATCTGCGGATCGAGTCGCAGCACCAGACGGTGCGGGAGTCCGCCGCGTCCGTGCACACGCTGCTGAGCGAGAGGGGACTGGCATGACCACGGCCTTCAAGGCGGAGGAAGGCACGGAGAGCCCGTACGCGCTCTCGCACCTGGACGCGCTGGAGTCCGAGGCGGTCCACATCTTCCGTGAGGTGGCGGGCGAGTTCGAGAACCCGGTGATCCTGTTCTCCGGCGGCAAGGACTCCATCGTCATGCTGCACCTGGCGCTGAAGGCGTTCGCCCCGGCGGCGGTCCCCTTCTCCCTGCTGCACGTGGACACCGGGCACAACTTCCCCGAGGTGCTGGAGTACCGGGACCGGGTGGTCGCCGCACATGGTCTGCGCCTCCATGTGGCCTCCGTCCAGGACTACATCGACCGCGGTGTGCTCAAGGAGCGTCCCGACGGCACCCGCAACCCGCTCCAGACCCTCCCGCTGACGGAGAAGATCCAGAGCGAGCGGTTCGACGCCGTCTTCGGCGGCGGTCGCCGGGACGAGGAGAAGGCCCGCGCCAAGGAGCGCGTGTTCTCCCTGCGCGACGAGTTCTCCCAGTGGGACCCGCGCCGCCAGCGCCCGGAGCTGTGGAACCTCTACAACGGCCGGCACGCCCCGGGCGAGCACGTCCGCGTCTTCCCGCTGTCCAACTGGACCGAGCTGGACGTGTGGCAGTACATCGCCCGCGAGGACATCGAGCTGCCGCAGATCTACTTCGCGCACGAGCGCGAGGTGTTCGCGCGCGCCGGCATGTGGCTGACCGCGGGCGAGTGGGGCGGTGCCAAGGACGGGGAGACGCTCGAGCGGCGCCTGGTCCGCTACCGGACCGTCGGCGACATGTCCTGCACCGGCGCCGTCGACTCCGACGCCACCACGCTGGACGCCGTCATCGCCGAGATCGCCGCCTCCCGGCTCACCGAGCGCGGCGCGACCCGCGCCGACGACAAGCTCTCCGAGGCCGCGATGGAAGACCGCAAGCGCGAGGGGTACTTCTAAGCATGAGCACGACCACGACCGAGGCACTCTCGGCCACCACGTTGCTGCGGTTCGCCACCGCCGGCTCCGTCGACGACGGCAAGTCCACGCTGGTCGGACGGCTGCTGCACGACTCCAAGTCGGTCCTCGTCGACCAGCTGGAGGCCGTGGAGCGCGCCTCCGCCAGCCGCGGACAGGACGCCCCGGACCTCGCGCTGCTCACCGACGGCCTGCGTGCCGAGCGGGAGCAGGGCATCACGATCGACGTGGCGTACCGCTACTTCGCCACGCCCCGCCGCCGTTTCATCCTGGCCGACACCCCCGGTCATGTGCAGTACACGCGCAACATGGTCACCGGCGCGTCCACCGCGGAGCTGACGGTCGTCCTGGTCGACGCCCGCAACGGCGTGGTCGAGCAGACCCGGCGGCACGCGGCCATCGCCGCCCTCCTGCGGGTCCCGCACGTCGTCCTCGCCGTCAACAAGATGGACCTCGTCGGCTACGAGGAGAGCGTCTTCGCGGCGATCGCCGAGGAGTTCACGGCGTACGCGACCGAGCTGGGCGTCCCGGAGGTCACCGCGATCCCGATCTCGGCGCTCGCCGGCGACAACGTCGTGGAGCCGTCCGCGAACATGGACTGGTACGGCGGCCCGACCGTGCTGGAGCACCTGGAGACCGTGCCGGTCAGCCACGACCTGGCGCACTGCCACGCGCGGCTGCCCGTGCAGTACGTGATCCGGCCGCAGACCGCCGAGCACCCGGACTACCGTGGCTACGCGGGCCAGATCGCGGCCGGTACGTTCCGCGTCGGCGACCGGGTCACGGTCCTCCCGTCCGGCCGGACGACGACGGTCTCCGGCATCGACCTGCTTGGCACGCCGGTCGACGTGGCCTGGACGACGCAGTCGGTGACCCTCCTGCTGGAGGACGACATCGACGTCTCGCGCGGCGACCTGATCGTGCCGACGAAGGACGCGCCGGCCACCACGCAGGACGTGGAGGCGACCGTCTGCCATGTCGCGGACGCCGCGCTCACCGTCGGCCACCGGGTCCTGCTCAAGCACGGCACCCGCACGGTCAAGGCGATCGTGAAGGACATCCCGTCCCGGCTGACGCTCGACGACCTGTCCCTGCACCCGCACCCGGGCCGGCTCGCCGCCAACGACATCGGCCGGGTGAAGATCCGTACCGCGGAGCCGCTGCCGGTCGACGCCTACGCCGATTCGCGCCGCACGGGCTCCTTCATCCTCATCGACCCGAACGACGGCACCACGCTCACCGCGGGCATGGTCGGCGAGTCGTTCGCGTCCCCCGAGCCGGTCAAGGACGCGGCCGACGACGACGGATGGGACTTCTGACGATGAACTCCACCGACTACTGGTCCACGTTCGCGAAGGAGGGCGGCCGCGTCGGCAGCGGAGCGCTCGGCAGCGGACAGGGCGGAGTGGCGCGATGTGCGTGCTGACGTACGCGCACTGCCTGCGCGCCCTGACCCCCCACAGCCGTAGACGCAGACCTGCCGACCTCCCGGCCACGACCTGAAAGACCGTGACCGCCGGGCCTCCGAGAGGAACACCTCCCGTGCCTGCAACACAAGCGTTCCGCCGCACCCTCGCGGTGATAGCCGCGCTCCCTCTTCTCACCCTCGCCGCCTGCGGTTACGGCTCCGAGGCCAAGGACGACGACACCGCCAAGGTCGCCGCCGGGGCGAAGAAGATCGACGGTCTCGACTCCGTCAAGATCGGCTACTTCGGCAACCTGACACACGCCACCGCGCTGGTCGGCAACCAGAAGGGCTTCTTCCAGAAGGAGCTCGGCGCCACGAAGGCGTCGTACGCGCCCTTCAACGCCGGGCCGTCCGAGATCGAGGCGCTGAACTCCGGTTCCATCGACATCGGCTGGATCGGCCCCTCCCCCGCGATCAACGGCTTCACCAAGTCGGGCGGCAAGAGCCTGAAGATCATCGGCGGTTCCGCGTCGGGCGGTGTGAAGCTCGTGGTGAACCCGAAGAAGATCAAGTCCCTGAAGGACGTCGAGGGCAAGCGGATCGCCACCCCGCAGCTGGGCAACACGCAGGACGTGGCCTTCCTCAACTGGGCCGCCGAGCAGGGCTGGAAGGTCGACGCGCAGAGCGGCAAGGGTGACGTGACGGTCGTCCGCACCGACAACAAGATCACCCCGGACGCCTACAAGTCGGGGTCGGTCGACGGTGCCTGGGTGCCGGAGCCGACCGCGTCGAAGCTGGTCGCCGAGGGCGGCAAGGTGCTGCTGGACGAGTCGTCGCTGTGGCCGGACAAGAAGTTCGTGATCACGAACATCATCGTGCGGCAGGCCTTCCTCAAGGAGCACCCGAAGGCGGTCGAGGCCGTCCTGAAGGCGTCGGTCGAGACCAACAAGTGGATCAACGCCAACCCGGACGAGGCGAAGGCCGCCGCGAACAAGCAGCTGGAGTCGGACTCCGGCAAGGCGCTGCCGGCCGACGTCCTCGACCCGGCGTGGAAGTCGATCCGGTTCACCGACGACCCGCTGGCGTCCACGCTCCACACCGAGGCGGACCACGCGGTCAAGGCCGGTCTGCTGGAGAAGCCGGACCTGAACGGGATCTACGACCTCACGCTCCTCAACAAGGTCCTCAAGGCCGAGGGCGCGAGCGCGGTCGGCGACGCCGGTCTCGGCAGCTGACACGGATCCGACGAGTTCCCAGGAGGTGACGACCATGGCCACGACCACGACTCTCGCCAAGGCCGCCGAGTCGGTCGAGTACGCGGCACGCCTTGAGCACGTCTCGAAGTCCTTCGCGACCCCGGCGGGGCAGCAGCTCGTGCTGGACGACATCAGCATCGATGTCGCGCCGGGTGAGTTCGTCACCCTCCTGGGGGCATCGGGCTGCGGCAAGTCCACGCTGCTCAACCTGGTGGCCGGCCTCGACCGGCCCACCGCGGGTGCCATCCGGACGGACGGCCGCCCGGCCCTGATTTTCCAGGAACACGCCCTCTTCCCGTGGCTGACCGCGGGCAAGAACATCGAACTCGCCCTGAAGCTCAGGGGGGTGCCGAAGAACGAGCGGCGCGGCAAGGCCGAGGAGCTGCTCGAACTCGTCCGGCTGAAGGGCGCGTACGGCAAGCGCGTCCACGAGCTGTCGGGTGGTATGCGCCAGCGGGTGGCGATGGCCCGCGCGCTGGCCCAGGAGAGCCAGATCCTGCTGATGGACGAGCCGTTCGCGGCCCTGGACGCCATCACCCGGGACGTGCTGCACGACGAGCTGACCCGGATCTGGCAGGAGACGGGTCTGTCGGTCCTGTTCGTCACGCACAACGTGCGCGAGGCGGTGCGGCTCGCCCAGCGGGTCGTCCTGCTGTCCTCCCGTCCGGGCCGGATCGCGCGCGAGTGGACGGTCGACATCCCGCAGCCGCGCCGCATCGAGGACGCGCCCGTGGCCGAACTGTCCCTCGAGATCACCGATGTACTGCGTGGGGAGATCCGCCGTCATGGCCAGCACTGAGACGAAGCCGGGCCAGGACGCGGGGAGCGTCGAGGCGGGCCTGGACGCACTGGAGACGGCGGCCACCGGGCGGCCGACCCTGCGGCAGACCCTCGTCAGCAAGGTCCTTCCGCCGGTCACCGCGATCGCGGTGGTCCTCGTGGTCTGGTCCCTGCTCTACCCGGTCGTCGACGACCCGACCAAGCTGCCCTCGCCGTCGGCGGTGGGGCACGCGTTCCGGGACGCCTGGGTGCAGGGCAATCTGCTCGGCTACATCTGGACCAGCGTCTCGCGCGGTCTGCTGGGCTTCTTCTTCGCGCTGCTCATCGGCACCCCGCTGGGACTGCTGGTGGCGCGGGTGAAGTTCGTGCGCGCGGCCATCGGCCCGATCCTGTCCGGTCTGCAGTCGCTGCCGTCGGTGGCGTGGGTGCCGCCGGCCGTGATCTGGCTCGGCCTGGACAACTCCATGATGTACGCGGTGATCCTGCTCGGCGCGGTACCCTCGATCGCCAACGGGCTGGTGTCCGGTGTCGACCAGGTTCCGCCGCTGTTCCTGCGCGCGGGCCGCACGATGGGCGCGACGGGCGTCAAGGGCGTCTGGTACGTCACCCTTCCCGCGGCGCTGCCCGGTTACGTGGCGGGCCTGAAGCAGGGCTGGGCGTTCTCCTGGCGGTCGCTGATGGCCGCCGAGATCATCGCCCAGTTCCCCGATCTGGGCGTGGGCCTCGGCCAGCTGCTGGAGAACGCCCGCACCGCGAGCGACATGGCCATGGTGTTCGAGGCGATCCTGCTCATCCTGTTCGTCGGCATCGCCATCGACCTGCTGATCTTCAGCCCGCTGGAGCGGTGGGTGCTGCGCAGCCGCGGCTTGATGGTGAAGAGCTGATCAGCGTGCACGCGAAGCCCGTTCTCCTCGTCGTCGCCCACGGCAGCCGCGATCCGCGGCACGCCGCGACCGTGCACGCCCTCGTGCAGCGGGTGCGGTCGCTGCGGCCGGGGCTGCGCGTGGAGACCGGCTTCCTGGACTTCAACGTCCCCTCGGTGCAGGGGGTGCTGGAGTCCCTGGCGGCGGAGGGCGTGCGGGACGTCGTCGCCCTGCCGCTGCTGCTGACCCGCGCCTTCCACGCCAAGGCCGACATCCCGGCCGTGCTGCGGGAGGCGCCGACGCGGCTGCGGATCCGGCAGGCGGAGGTGCTGGGCCCCTCCCCGCTGCTGGTCTCGGCGCTGGAACGGCGCCTGTACGAGGCGGGGCTGACGCCCGCCGACAAGTCCTCGACCGGGGTCGTGCTGGCCTCGGCGGGGTCATCGGACCCGGAGGCGAGCGCAGTGATCGCCGACATCGCGCGGGAGTGGTGGCACACCGGTTGGTGCGCCGTGCGGCCTGCGTTCGCCTCCGCATCCCTTCCGCGCACCGAGGACGCCGTACGGGAGTTGCGCGCCCTCGGCTGCGAACGGGTGGCCGTCGCGCCGTACGTCCTGGCCCCCGGCTTCCTGCCGGATCGCATCGCGCGGGGCGCGGCCGAGGCGGACGTGCTCGCGGATGTGCTGGGCCCGGCGCCGGAGGTGGCGCGCGTGCTGCTGGAACGCTACGACGCGGCCCGCTGGCCGGTCCTCGCGGCGATCGGCGCCTGATCCCGGCCGCCGCGCCCGGTGCGGCTCAGGCCGGTCACAGACCGAGGGCGTGCGTGAGGTGCTGGGTGTAGGTGAGGCTGCCGGTCCCGGCCGACGCCCGGATGGCGACGACCTCCAGCGCGGTGCGGATCCGGCCGCGGTTGGGCGGCAGCCCGTCCTCGGCGGAGAGCGCCAGCTCGCGCTGGATGACCTCGCCGTGGCCGACGAGCGCCGGGTACTCGGCGTGCAGTGTCGCGGTGAGCCGGTCGGCGGTGTTCATCAGGCTTTCGAGGTCCAGGGCGTAGGGATCGGCGGTGCTGCCGGGCTCGCCGAAGCCGGCCGGTCCGTTGACATGTCCGAAGTTGTACGTGCTCATGTCCTGTCCTCGCTTCTGGTCCTGGGGCTTCGGTCCTGAGCGGCCGTGGCGGGCTCGGGTCCGGATTCGGGCGCGCGGTGCCGGGGGCCGACGTTACCGATGTCGGTGGTCCAAGTACGGGCGCTCGGTGCGGCATTGACGTACGCCTTGACGGACGCCGTGACATGCGCATCGACGCGCGGCTCGGGCGGGGAGGAAGGTCCGGCGGGCCGCGTCGGGGGCGGTTTCGCGATCACGGTGCCACGGACGGCGGCACGTACGCCAAGTGGGCCGAAAACCGCCACCCGTCCGGGTGACGACGGTCCGTTGACCGGTGGCCGGAGGCCTGTGCGGAGGGCACGTGCTGCCGCCGCACGGGGGCAGGGGCCCGCCCGTCGCCTTCATCCGTCTCCCCTCCAGCTGTTCCGCGCGCTCCAGACTAGGGAGCGGTCACGGATTTCTCGCGGAGTTCGGCGACCCGGGCCCTTCGGAGGCGGCGCCGTGGTAACGGCCCCCGCGGTCCGGCGTTCCCCTGTGACGTCGGACCGCGGTGGCTCTTCGTTCTGCGCCGGACACGCCCCGTGTGTCACAGGCGAAGCGGGGTATCCGGGCTCGATGGGCGTTTATCGGCCAACCCCGGCCCGGCCGGCTTCCGGACCCCCGGCGCCGCTCAGCGGTCGGTGTCCGCGGGGCCGATGTCGATTCCGCGCAGGCGTTCCGGATCTGCCGTGATGTCGATGCCGGAGATCAGGCCGTCCGTGCCGAAGGTGAAGGCCAGGACCAGGCGCGGGTGTCCGCGCTCCGCCATGACCAGGCCGACCCGGCCGTCCAGCAGGGCGACCCCGGTGAGCCGGGCCCGGGCCATGGCGGCCATGGCTCCCCGGGCGACGGGTTCGGCGCCCTGGACGGTGAGCGGTTCGGGCGTGGGGACGACCAGTGCGTCGGCGCGCAGCGCGACGTCCGGGGCGAGCAGGGCGAACAGTGCCGTGAAGTCGCCGCCGCGGGTGGCGGCCAGGAACGCCTCGACGGCCGCGCGGCGGCGCCCCGCGTCGGCGGTGGGCACGGGTTCCCGGCCCCGGACCCGGCGCCGGGCACGGCTGGCCAGTTGCCGGGTGGCGGCCGGGTTCCTCTCGATCAGCGGGGCGATCTCCTCGAACGGCACCGCGAACATGTCGTGCAGTACGAAGGCGACCCGCTCGGCGGGGCTCAGGGTGTCGAGGACGACCAGCAGCGCGATGCCGACCTCGTCGGCCAGCAGTGCCTCACGGGCCGGGTCGCCGGACTCGGTGACGGCCGCGGCCGGGGAGTCGTGGGCGTCGAGAGCGTCCTCACGACGGTTGCGGCGGGCCCGCAGCAGGTTCAGGCAGACGCGGGTGACGACGGTGGTCAGCCAGCCGGTGAGGTTGCCGACCTCTCCGGTGTCGGCCTGCCGGGCCCGCAGCCAGGCCTCCTGCAGCGCGTCGTCGGCCTCGGTGGCCGACCCGAGCAGCCGGTAGGCCACGGCCGCGAGGTGCGGCCGGTCCGCCTCGAACCGCTCGGCCAGCCGCTGTCCGGCGTCCCCCGTGAAGTCGTCCACCGTTTCCCGTCCTCCCCTGTGCCCGCCGGCCCTGGGCGGCCGCGCGCCCCGGACGGGGCCACGAAACACCGAACCGGCCGGAAGATCAACCGTGTTGTGCCGCCGCTCCGCCGGCCCGGTCGGCCAGCGCGACCAGTTCGGCGACCGGCAGGGAGCCGGCCGCCCGGCGTTCCCGCGCGAATACCCCGGCGATCCGCTGGAGCAGCTCGTTGAGCGGGGTCGGCACGCCGTGCAGCCGGCCGAGGAGGACGATCTCGCCGTTGAGGTAGTCCGCCTCGATGGAGCCGGTGCCCCGGACGAGGGACTGCCAGGACGAACCCCCGCCGCGCACGGCCCCATCGAGCGGGACCAGCGTGACCTTGTCGCCGCGTGCCGCGCGCTGTTCCTCGGCGCTCGCGTGGGCGATGCCGGCCGCGTCGAGCACGGCCTCCCCCTCGGCCCGCACCCGGGCGTACAGGGCCTCGGCCGCCTCGCCGGTGACGGGCCCGCTCACCGCTTCCAGGGCGTTGCCGAGGTTGCCCAGCAGCTTGGCGTACTGCCAGCGGGCCACGTCCGGTACCACCGGCGCCTCGAAGTGCGCGTCCTGGAGGTCGGCGGAGATCCGGCGGGCGGTGCCGTCGGCGCCGTGCGGGACACGGCCGAGGTGCAGGATGCCGGTGAGCGGGGTGCCGGCCGCTGAGACGACGCCGGGTTCCACGAAGGTGGAGGGCAGCCAGACGCAGACGCCGTACACCCGGCGGAAGCGGCGCAGGGCGAGCCGTCCGCTCTCCACACCGTTCTGCAGGCAGACGAGCGGCAGTCGTTCGGCCGCCGTGCCGCCGCCCGCGACGGGCACGCCCGCCCAGGCGTCCAGGGCGGCCACGGTGTCCTGGGTCTTCACGGCGAGGACGAGCACGTCGTCGGCGCGCAGTTCACCGAGTGGGCCCGGCCCCTCGACGGCCGGCAGCCGGTACGTCGACTCGCCCTGCGGCACCCGCAGCCGCAGCCCGTGCGCGTTCAGCGCGGCGAGGTGCCGGCCACGTGCGACCAGGACGACCTCGCGCCCGGCCTGGGCCAGCCGGCCGCCGACCGTGCCGCCGACCGCTCCGGCCCCGATGATGATGTAGCGCATGGGGCAGAGCCTCGCACACCACGTGCCGTGTCCACCCGTCGCCCACGTGCGGGACCGGTGAACCCGGGCCGCTCGCGGGGCGGTTCGCCGATGCGGTCGGGGACCGCGCCGGGGCGGCGGGACGTACGCGCGGTCACGCCCCCGGAGCCGTCAGCTCGACCAGTTTGGCCACCGTGTTCCAGTTCCGGCTCGTGGCGATCAGGCCCTTGGTGATCCGCGGCCGGGCCAGTGCCTCCGCGAGCTTGGAGCGGCCGAGGCCGTCGGGGGCGTACAGGTACAGGCAGCGGTCGCCGAGCCGGAACTCCTCGGGGAGGTGGGCGGCCGGGTCGATGTCCGCGAAGCGGTCCGGGGTGACGGGTGCGGAGAAGTAGGTGACGTGCAGCTGCTTGGCCTCCAGTTCGGCGGCCGGGAAGGGGCAGGCCTCGGCGACCGCCGACAGATAGCCGTGGTCGCGTACGAGCACGTCGACGGAGAACCCGAACCGTTCCTCGATGGCCCGGGTCAGCTCCGCGGCCAGGGACTCCGCGTCGCCGCGGTCGGCGGTGAAGACGGCCTGGCCGCTCTGCAGATGGGTGCGTACGCCGGAGTGGCCGAGACCGGTCAGGAGCGTGCGCAGGTCGGCCATCGGGAGCTTCCTGGTGCCGCCGACGTTGATTCCGCGCAGCAGCGCCGCATAGGTCGTCATCCGGCCCATTTTAGAGCGGCCGTCGTGCCCCGTGGGGGTGGGCACGACGGCCGCGCCCGGCGTGCGCCGGGTTGCGCGAAACTCTCGCGGATGAGCGGGGTGCGGATCAACTCCTACACGCAGCTGTGACTTGTTCAACAAGGTTTCGTAATCACAAAGTGGATCTTGACGGCGGATCGGACACCGCCAGGCGCACCCGAGACGCGGCACCCCTGAGCCGCGTACCGGTGGATCCCCGATAGATGTAAGGGCCCGTCGTCCTCCCCAGCGGTGAGCCGGGGCCGCCGCAGCTCACCGGGCAGCACGACGAGACGCGCCCGCAGGGCCCATACCGTCGAACGGAGAAAGCACGGAAGTGGCGGCAGGGGGTCGCCACCGCACACGAGGGGGCGTACCCGTCATGGGGAAGACAGAGGTGCGGGGGCTGGCCGCCCGCGCCGGCGGCTGGAGCGCGCGGCACCGCTGGGCGGCCGTCGGCATATGGGTGCTGTTCGTGGTCCTGGCGATGGGGCTCGGCTCGGCGGCGGGGCGGGTCGACGTGGACGAGAGCGACCAGCTCAAGGGAGAGACGCACACCGCGGCCCGCATCATCGAGGACGCGGGGATCGAGGAGCCGGCCGGTGAGACCGTGCTCATCCAGTCGAAGGGCGGCTCCGTCGAGGCCACGAGCGGCGAGTTCCGGGCCGCCGTCGCCGATGTCGTCGACGCGGTGCGCGGCACCGGCAAGGTGACCGGTGTGACCTCGCCGTACGACGCGCACACCATCTCCCGGGACGGCCGCAGCGCGCTGGTGCAGTTCGATCTGCGCGGTGACGCGGAGACGGCCGCCGACCGGATCGAGCCGGTGCTGAACGCCGTGGCCGGAGTGCAGAAGGACCACGGCTCGCTGCGGATCGAGGAGATCGGCGGCGCCAGCATGCAGAAGCAGTACAAGGACGCCTTCGGGGACGACTTCCAGCAGGCCGAGTACTCGGCCGTGCCGGTGGCCCTCGGCATCCTGCTGATCGCCTTCGGGGCGCTGGTGGCCGCGCTGCTGCCGGTGGCGCTCGCGATCACCGCGATCATGGCGACGATGGGTCTGATGGGGATCGTCAGCCACCTCCAGCCGATGAGCGACACCGCCAACTCCGTGATGCTGCTGGTCGGAATGGCCGTCGGTGTCGACTACTGCCTGTTCTACCTGCGGCGCGAGCGCGAGGAGCGGGCCGCCGGGCGGGACGCGGGCACGGCCCTCCGGATCGCCGCCGCCACCAGTGGCCGGGCGATCGTCGTCTCCGGTGTCACGGTGTGCGTGGCGATGGCCGGCATGCTGTTCACCGGCCTCGCCGAGTTCGAGGCGATGGGGCTCGCCTCGCTGATGGTCGTGGCGGTCGCCATGGTCGGGTCGGTGACGGTGCTGCCGGCGCTGCTGTCGCTGCTCGGCGAGCGGGTCGAGAAGGGGCGCCTGCCCTTCGTGGGCCGGCGGCGCCGGGAGCGGGGCACCGACGGCGGGAGCCGGTTCTGGTCGGCGGTGCTGCGGGGCGTGCTCGCCAGGCCGCTGGTCTCGGTCGTCATCGCGGGCGGCACGCTGCTGGCGATCGCGGCACCCGCGCTCGGCATGAAGACCCAGCAGCTCACCCTGGACCAGGAGTTCGGCGACTCGCTGCCGATGGTGCAGACCTACAACCGCGTCAACGACGCCTTCCCGGGCGGCAGCGAACCGGCCCAGGTCGTCGTACGGGCCCAGGACATCGCCGCACCCGAAGTCCGGCAGGCACTGGCCGACTTCAAGGAGCGGGCGATCTCCTCGGGTGCCTCGCGCGGCCCGGTCGACATCAAGCTGCACAAGGCGCAGAACGTGGCGCTGGTGTCCGTGCCGCTGGTCGGCGGCTCCGACATGGACAAGGCGACGAAGAGCCTCGACAAGCTGCGGGACGAGGTACGGCCCGCGACCCTCGGCAAGGTCGACGGGGTGGAGGCACCGATCACCGGACAGGTCGCGGGCAACAGCGACTTCAACGACCAGCTGATGGGCTCGGTGGTGCCGGTCTTCGCGTTCGTGGTCGTCTTCGCCTTCCTGCTGATGCTGCTGTCGTTCCGCTCGCTGACCGTGGCGCTCACGTCGATCGTGCTCAACCTGCTGTCGGTGGCGGCCGCCTACGGCGTCCTCGTCGCCGTCTTCCAGCACGGCTGGGGCGCCTCGCTGGTGGGCGCGGAGGGCGTCGGCGCGATCGTGACCTGGCTGCCGCTGTTCCTCTTCGTGATCCTGTTCGGACTGTCCATGGACTACCACGTGTTCGTGGTCTCCCGGATCCGCGAGGCCCGGATGCGGGGTCGCGACACCCGGGACGCCATCCGGCACGGCGTGGTCACCACGGCCGGGGTGGTCACCAGCGCCGCGGTCATCATGGTCGCCGTGTTCGCGATCTTCGGCACGCTGTCCATGCAGTCCATGAAGCAGATGGGCGTGGGTCTCGCCGCGGCCGTCCTGATCGACGCGACGGTCATCCGCGGGGTGCTGCTGCCGGCGGTGATGGCACTGCTCGGCGAGCGCAACTGGTACTTCCCCAAGTGGCTGCACCGCCTCCCGGACCTGACCCATGACGAGGCGCCCGAGGTGATCGCCCAGCCGGTGCGCGGCGAGAGCGAACGGCTGCCGGTCTGATCCCACCCGCCCCGCAGGGCCCGCCGGTTCCGCGAGGAACCGGCGGGCCCTGCCCGTTGCGGGGCACGGGGTGCCTCCCCGGCGCTACTTCCGGCGCACGAGGGGCAGTTCGGCCTCGATGAGGTCGGCCGCACGCCGGGTGCCGCCCTCCTGGGCCATCTCCGCCCCAAGGGTCTTCAGACGGCGGGCCACGTCGGGGTCGTCCAGCAGCGCGAGGCCGGTCTCGCGGAGGCGCTCGGCCGTGGCCTCCTCGGTGGACAGGCGCCGGGCCACCCCGAGCGCCTGGAGCATGTCGGCGTTGCCGAACTGGTCGACGGCCTGCGGCACGGCGATCATCGGTGTGGCGGTGGCGAGCCCCTCCTGGCTGCCGCCGGCGCCGGCGTGCGTGACGAACAGGTCGGCCTGCCGCAGGATCGCCAACTGGGGCACCCAGTGGCGTACTTCGACGCCGGACGGCACGTCGCCCAGCTCGGCCGGGTCCATATGCGCGCCGATCTGCAGGACCAGGTGCCAGCCGGGCAGGTCGCCGAAGGCGCGGACGCAGCTGCGGTAGAAGGCGGGCTGCCTGGTGAAGGCCGAGCCGAGGGAGACCAGGACGACCTTCTCGGCGCCCGCGGGCCGCTGCCAGTCGCCCTGCTCGGCCCGGTCGCCCTGGCAGGCGCCGACGAAGCTGTGGACGCGTTCGTCGACACGGTCGGCGTGCGGCTGCAGCGCCTTCGGGATGAGCACCAGGGAGCGTGCCGGGCGGCCGGTGAACGGGTCCGGGTGCTCGCTGATCCCGTTCTCCGTCAGCCATGCCTCGAACCGCGCGTAGTAGGCCCGCCCGCGTGCGGTCTTCCTCGGCTCGGCCCACATCGGCTCGGCGACCTCCTCCTCGTAGCCCTCCCAGGCGACCAGGTTCGGGGACAGGGACACCGCGGGGACGCCCCAGCGACGGGCGAGGACGCGGGCCGGGTAGGAGGCGATGTCGTGCAGGACGAGGTCGGGTTCGTCGCCGGCATAGGCGTCGAGGAGCTGCGGGAGCGCCTGGATCGCGTCGTCCAGGAACGGCTCCACGTTGTCGAGCAGGGTGCTCCCCCAGGCCTCGGGATCGGCGTCGGGGCCGGGCAGGGTGGAGGTGTAGGGCACGGGCCGGGCCCCCGTGGCGGCCACCTTGTCGGCGAACACCGGCGGGACGGCGTAGGTCACGCGGTGCCCCCGGGCGACGAGTTCGCGGATCACCTCCAGGCTGGGGTTCACATGGCCGTGGGCGGCGATGGAGAACATGGCGATGTGGGCGGGGGTGACGGTCTTCGCGGTCATGTGCGGGACCGTACGCGAGACGAACCGTCTCGTCTAATCGATTTTCGGTGCTCCCGTCCTCCCGGTGGGCGCGCACACGGGCCGACCTGTGCGGATGCGAGACTGGCCGGGAACGGCCCGTACCCGGCACGCCCGGTGGGCCCACGGACCGCACGGGCAGACGGCACGGAGGCACGACGATGGACGAGGCGCGGGCGCGGGACGTACTGGACGCGGCGGGAGTCGCTTCGGGCCGGGCCCCGGACGCGCGGCTCCTCGCCCTCGGTGAGAACGCGGTGTTCGCCGCCGGCGACCTGGTGGTGAAGGTCGGCCGGGACGCCGAGCTGCTGGAGCGGGCCCGGCGCGAGCTGGACATCGCCGGCTGGCTCGCCGGGGCGCAGGTCCCGGCGGTGCGGGCGGCCGAGCCGAAGCCGCGGCTGGTCCAGGGGCACCCGGTGACCGTGTGGCGCCGGCTGCCCGACGCCGTACGCCCGGCCGAGCCGAGCGATCTGGCGCGGCTGCTGCGGATCGTGCACGCGCTGGACGCGCCGCCCTTCGCGCTGCCGCCGCGGGAGCTGCTGGGCGGTGTGGAGCGCTGGCTGCGGCTGGCGGGAGACGCGATCGACCCCGCGGACGCGGCCTACCTCCGGGCGCGCCGGGACGGTTTCGCGGCTGCCGCGGCCGCCCTGACACCGCGTCTGACGCCGGGACCGATCCACGGCGACGCCCTGCCGCGCAACGTGCACATCGGCCCGGACGGGCCGGTCCTGGTCGACCTGGAGACCTTCTCCGCCGATCTGCGCGAGCACGACCTGGTGGTGATGGCCCTCTCCCGCGACCGGTACGGACTGCCGGCCGAGGCGTACGACTCCTTCACCGAGGCGTACGGGTGGGACGTGCGGGAGTGGGAGGGCTGCGCGGTGCTGCGGGGCGCCCGGGAGACGGCCAGCTGTGCGTGGGTGGCCCAGCACGCGCCGAGCAATCCGAAGGCGCTGGCCGAGTTCCGCCGCCGGGTGGCGTCCCTGCAGGACGGGGACGAGACGGTGCGCTGGTATCCGTTCTGAATCCGGTGCGGAGCGGCCGGACCCGTGGCGACCGGCGGCACCCGTGCGGCCGGGTCAGACGGTTTCGTCCACCAGCTCCCGCAGCGGCCAGGTCCCGTCCACCACCGCCGTGGCGTCCCCCTTGCGGCGCAGGAAGTCCTGGAAGTCCGCCGCCCACTCCGCGTACCACCGGATCTGCTGCCGGTGCAGTTCCGCGGCGCCCAGGGCGGCGATCTTCGGGTGACGTTCGGCTATCGCGGACGCCAGGCACGCCGCGGCGAGGGCGTCGGCCGAGGCGGTGTGGGCCGCGTCGAGGGCTATGCCGTACTCCGCGCAGACCGCCTCCAGATTGCGCTTGCCGCGGCGGTAGCGGTCGACCCGGCGGTCGATGGTGTAGGGGTCGATGACGGGACCGGGGTGCGCGCCGCCCAGGCGGTCGGAGAGGGACGGCAGTCCGTACCGGCGCAGTTCGGCGGAGAGCAGGGTGAGGTCGAAGGCCGCGTTGTACGCGACGACCGGGACCCCGGTTCTCCAGTAGGAGACCAGGACGCCGGCGATGGCCTCGGCGACCTGGTCGGCGGGGCGGCCCTCGGCCGACGCGCGTTCGTTGCTGATGCCGTGCACGGCGACCGCGTCGGCCGGGATCTCCACGCCCGGATCGGCGAGCCATTCCCGGCGTCCCATGGGCTCACCGGCCCTGACCTCGATCACCGCGCCGGTGACGATGCGTGACTCGCGCGGATCGGTCCCGGTCGTCTCCAGGTCGAAGCCGATCAGCAGCTCCCGGTGCCAGCCCATCGGCGGCCCCCCTTCTTGCTTCTTGGTGGTGCTTTCCCCCCAGTGGTCTCCACCTTCGCACGCGGCACTGACAATCCGGGGACCGCCTTCCGCCCGCCCCCGCGGACAGTTCAGGACACCGGGCGCGAATCCGCCCAGGCCACCTCGAATTCCTCGCGGTATGTGGGGAAGAGCCCGGCTTCGCCCACGTCGTCCTTCTTGACCAGCCGGCTGCCGTTGCGCAGCACCAGCACCGGCGACTCCATCCCGCGCGCGCCCCGCAGATAGGACTGCACGACCGCGATGCCGTCGGCGCCGTCCCCGTCGACCAGGTAGGCGGTGAAGCGGGGCGTCTCGTCGTAGACCTGGATCTCGAAGGCGCCGGGGTCGCGCAGCCGGGACCGGACCCGGCGCATGTGCAGGATGTTCATCTCGACGGACCGGCTCAGTTCGCCCCGTTTCATCCCGAGTTCGCGCTCGCGGCGCTTGACCGAGCTGGAGGCCGGGTTGAGGAAGAGCAGCCGCACCCGGCAGCCGGCTTCCGCGAGCCGGACGAGCCGGCGTCCGGAGAAGTTCTGCACGAGCAGGTTGAGCCCGATGCCGATGGCGTCGAGCCGGCGTGCGCCGCCGAAGAAGTCCTCGGCCGGGAACTGGCGCAGCAGCCGCACCCGGTCGGCGTGGACGGCGACGACGTCGGCGTACCGGTCGCCGACCAGGTCCTCCACCGCGTCCACGGGCAGCCGCCGCGCGGAGGGCACGTCACCGGCCGAGCCGAGCATCTCCAGCAGCCGGGCCGAGGCCCGCTCGGCCTGGCCGAGGACCGCCTCGGACAGGGCCCGGTTGCGGGAGACGACGTTGCGGGTCACCTCCAGCTCGTCCAGGGCGAGTTCGAGGTCCCGGCGTTCGTCGAAGTACGGTTCGAAGCAGGGCCAGTGCTGCACCATCAGCTCACGCAGTTGGGGAAGGGTGAGGAAGCTGAGCACGTTGTCGTCGGCGGGGTCGAGCAAGTAGCCCTTGCGGCGGCTGACTTCACGCACCGCGACGGCGCGCTGCACCCATTCCTGTCCGGCCGGGCCCGCCGCGGCCACCACCCAGTCGTCGCCGTGGACGGGTTCGTAGACGGGACGCAGGACCGCGGCCACGACAGCACGCAGCCGCTGCTCGACGAGGTTCAGCCAGATGTAGGCCCGGCCGGCCCGCTGGGCGCGGGTGCGTACCTCGCGCCAGGCGTCGGCGTCCCAGTCCAGCTCCGGCCCGATGGTTCCCGCGTCCATCGGGCGGGCCAGGGACACCGCGCCGGGCGGGACGTCTGCGGAGTTCCCCTCGTGACCCTCGCCACCAGGGGGCAGCTCCAGCCCTCCCGAGCCCACCCGTGCACCGCCTTCCGACCCCCCGGGCCTTCCCGTCTCAACGATCAAGGAAGGGTACTCCGCGAGCGGTCGGCGGTGCAGCCGGATGGACAGGTCGGTTTCTCAACCACTTCTCTCAACTACGTGGTTTCCAATGGCCGTTCTGCCATGCGAGGTCACGGGGAGTGAGCGGATTCATAGCCGTGACGTCCCGCGGGGCGATGGCGAAGCCCTGCCAGTGCACGGGCATGGGCTGCTGGTCCTCGTCCCGCGCGATGTGGTGGAAGCCGATGTTCATCCAGACCACCGGGTGGGTCAGGGTGGTCCGGCCGTCGGCCCACTTGTCGACGGACGTGGGGTGACCCTGCCCGCACTTGGGGTTGTTGCTGGCGAACAGCTCGCACTTGTCGTACTGGGTGACGTACAGATCGTGCTTGGTGAAGCTGCGGCCCGCGTACTCGGTGGACGGCCCTGGCACGATCTCGTACGAACGGGCGTGCCCGTCCCTGTTCTTGCCGGTGGCACTGACCACACGCCACCAGCGGTAGTTCTTGTGGTCGCCGGTGAGTTCCTTGGTGACCCTGGTGCGGGTGGTCCTGGTGGTCGGGCCCTCCTGCCGGCCGGCCGGCGGGCTGACGGCCGAGTCGTACTGCTCGATCTTCGACGCGGAGGAGCCGTCGAGACCGAAGTCGAGCCGCCAGAAGACGTTGTGGCTGTGACTGGTTGCGTAGTCCTTGGCGCCCTTACCGAGGGGCCAGCCACGGCCGTCCTGGGCGTTGTAGTCGTCCCACGAGAGGCTGCCGGTCGCGCCGACGTTCATGCCGATGGTGCCGTCGTCCTGGAAGCGCCACTCGGTGATGTACTCGTACCACCCGACCTGGTTGACGGTGTAGACGAGGAAGTCCTTGCCCTGGGCCTGGTAGAGCTTGTTCGTGCTGAGGACGTCCTGCATCCGGTAGGCGTGACCGCGCGAACGGGTGGTGGTGCACAGACCCTTGACGTTCGGGTGGGTCGGGTCGCCGTCGGGCACCTTGACGGTCTTGATGGTGCCTCCGGGGCACTCGCCCGGTGCCAGGTCCATCAGTCCCTGGGCGAAGTTCTCGCCCGTGAGGTCGTCGTACTCGTGCGAGCCGTCGTCGTACGGGACGTGGATCTGGGCGAGCCGGGCGCTGTTGAGGACCTTGACCGGCTTCGGTTCGCCCTTGGGCTGGTAGGTGATCCGCTCCAGGACGAGCCCGGCCATGCTGTCGTAGCGCCAGCACATGCGCCAGGTGGTGCCGCTCGTGAGCTTCTGCTCGATCCGGTGGGCGGCGCCGCAGTCGGCGGCTGCCGGGGCGGCCGCGCGCGGCTGCGCGGCGGCCGGTCCCGCGGCGGTCGTCGCACCGGCGGCGAGCGCGGCCAGCGCCAGTCCGGCCGCCGCCGCCTTGCGCCGGGTGCGGCTGATTCTGTGCTCGGGCATGACGAGATGACTCCCTTGCCGGAGTTGCCGGGTGTGAGGTGACGGCGGTCAGCTGCGTCCGAGGGCGGCGACCTTGTGGGTGCTCAGATCGATCACGAGGGACCTCGTGTCGATCCACGGCCCGTTCCTGACCTTGGTGAACAGCCGCACGCAGCGGTGCACTCCGCACCGGTCGAGAGCCGTCGGCTGGGCGCCCGGCGCGGCCCGGTAGACACCGCCGCTCAGCAGCAGCTGGTCCGGGGAGGTGAGTTCCCGGTCCGTGGCGTCCTTGTAGTCGGCCTTCAGGCCCGCGCCCAGCGGGTCGGCGATCAGGAGCCGCGCCGCCTCGGTGTTCTCGGCCCGGCTCAGCGGCGGCTGGACGCCCCGCCGGGTGGCGGTCGCCTCGACCTTTCCGGTGTCCAGGTCGACGGTCCTGGTGATGAGGGTGTCGTCCCGGTAGTCGTAGAACGTCACGTCGGCCCGCCGGGGCGCACGCGGGTCGTCCGCCTCGCCGCCCTCCGGTTCGGCGAGGTCGACGCTCAGCCGCTGCGGGCCACGGCCCCCGTCGACGTCCTCGGCCGAGCCCAGCAGCCGCCGGTCCAGGGCGATCCGCTCGACGCGCCGGATCTCGTCGTCGGTCAGCGGGTCCCGGCCTGTGCCCCTGCTCTCCTCCGCGGGCGCCCGCTCCACGACACCGGGCGGCACCGCCCCCTGGCTCTGGGCGCTCCGCACGGTGCCCGTGCCGCCGTCGTTCCCTCCCGTCTCGTCGGCCCCTGCCGTGCCCGGCAGGGTGATCGCGACCATCGCGGCGGTCCCCACCGCCGCGAGGGCCGCTCCGGCCATCACCTTTCCCAGATGGCGGTGCACTGTCTCGCGCACGTGTTCCCCCTACTCCCCGTGATCCCGGGAGTATGTGTGCCCCACTGGTTCGGCCCACGGCGGGTACAGGAACCACCGCAGGCACTGGTCGGTGGGTAAGAGGGAGGCAAGGCACCGGAGGTTCCGTCACTTTCGGGGAGACTCGGAAGCCAACGCGGCCCCAGGGGGGCGGCACACCTGGGAGAGTCGTATCCATGCAGGTCTGGCCTGGAGAGGCGTATCCGCTCGGCGCCACGTACGACGGCGCCGGAACCAACTTCGCGGTCTTCACGGAGGCCGCGGACCGAGTAGAGCTGTGTCTGCTGCACGACGACGGCTCGGAGACGGCGGTGGAACTGCGCGAGAGCGACGCGTTCGTGCGGCACGCGTACCTGCCGGGCGTGATGCCGGGGCAACGGTACGGGTTCAGGGTGCACGGCCCCTACGACCCCGGGCGCGGGCTGCGCTGCAACTCGGCGAAGCTGCTGCTGGACCCGTACGCGAAGGCGGTCAGTGGCTCGGTCCGGTGGGGCGAGGAGGTGTACGGCTACCACTTCGGCGCGCCCGAGCGTCGCAACGACCTGGACTCGGCGCCGCACACCATGGCCTCGGTGGTGATCAACCCGTACTTCGACTGGGGCGACGACCGGCCCCCGCGCACCGAATACCACCACACGGTGATCTACGAGGCCCATGTGAAGGGTCTCACCATGCGCCACCCGGGGCTGCCGGAGGAGCTGCGCGGCACGTACGCGGGGCTCGCCCACCCGGCGGTCATAGAGCACCTGACCCAGTTGGGTGTGACGGCGCTCGAGCTGATGCCGGTGCACCAGTTCGTGAACGACCACCGGCTGGTCGACATGGGCCTGAACAACTACTGGGGCTACAACACGATCGGTTTCTTCGCCCCGCACAACGCGTACGCCTCCTGGGGCGACCGCGGCCAGCAGGTGCTGGAGTTCAAGTCGGCGGTGCGGGCGCTGCACGAGGCCGGCATCGAGGTCATCCTGGACGTCGTCTACAACCACACGGCGGAGGGCAACCATCTCGGCCCGACGCTGTCCTTCAAGGGCATCGACAACCCGTCGTACTACCGGCTCACCGACGATCCGCGCTACTACATGGACACCACGGGCACCGGCAACTCGCTGCTCATGCGGTCCCCGCACGTGCTCCAGCTGATCATGGACTCGCTGCGGTACTGGGTGACCGAGATGCACGTCGACGGCTTCCGCTTCGACCTCGCGGCCACGCTGGCCCGGCAGTTCCACGAGGTGGACCGGCTGTCGTCGTTCTTCGACCTGGTGCAGCAGGACCCGGTGGTCTCCCAGGTGAAGCTGATCGCGGAGCCCTGGGACGTCGGCGAAGGCGGCTACCAGGTGGGCAACTTCCCGCCGCTGTGGACCGAGTGGAACGGGAAGTACCGGGACACGGTCCGGGACCTGTGGCGGGGCGAGCCGCGGGCGCTGGCGGAGTTCGCCTCCCGGCTGACCGGCTCCTCCGACCTCTACCAGGACGACGGCCGCCGTCCGCTGGCCTCCATCAACTTCGTCACCTGCCACGACGGCTTCACGCTGCACGACCTCGTCTCGTACAACGACAAGCACAACCAGGCGAACGGGGAGGACAACCGGGACGGCGAGAGCCACAACCGGTCCTGGAACTGCGGGACGGAGGGAGACACCGACGACCCGGAGGTGCTGGGGCTGCGCGCCCGTCAGATGCGGAACTTCATCGCCACGCTGATGCTGTCCCAGGGCGTGCCGATGATCAGCCACGGCGACGAGTTCGCCCGCACCCAGAGCGGCAACAACAACGCCTACTGCCAGGACAACGAGCTGTCCTGGGTGCGGTGGCCCGAGGACGACAAGGACCTCCTGGAGTTCACGCGCGCGATGGTGTGGCTGCGGCGGAACCACCCGGTTCTGCGCCGGCGCCGCTTCTTCCACGGGCGCCCGGTGGAGGGCACGCACGACGACCTGTCCGACATCGCCTGGTTCACCCCCGAGGGCAGCGAGATGACCCAGCAGGACTGGGACTCGGCGCCGGCGTCCGCGCTGACGGTGTTCCTCAACGGCAACGCCATCTCCGAGCCCGGCACGCGCGGGGAGCGGATCGGCGACGACTCGTTCCTGCTGATGTTCAACGCCTCCCCGGAGCCGCTGGACTTCCTGGTGCCGGTCAACCACGGCCGGCAGTGGCAGGTGGTCGTCGACACGGCGCGCCCGGAGGGGGTGCCGGACGACCCGGCCGCGAAGGTCGCGGCCGGCGACCGCCTCACCCTGGCCGACCGCAGCCTGACGGTGCTCCAGCGACCGGCGTAGCCGGGGCGCGGGGCCGGCGGTGTCACGCGCCGGCCCCGCGCCGTCCGGCGGACCTGGTGACGGCGCCCTCGCGGAGACGGTGGTCGTCCGGCACGCGCGCAGGCAGAGCGGTACCCGCCCCCGGGGCCCCTCTCCTCTCCACGCGGGGCTGTGCGTCCGTGCACGTCCGGGTGGAGGCGTGCCGGGTGGGCGTCCGGCGTGCGCCTAGGGGAGCCGCCGGTGTGGCTCCGGGCGGGACGTCAGGGCCAGGGCGCAGGCGAGGGCCGCTGCCGTGCTCGCCGCGGCGAACGCCGCCGGCGGGCCGTAGGAGTCGGCGAGGCGGCCGGTGAGCGCGATCGCGAGGGCCTGCCCGCCGACGAGGGAGCTGGTGGCGAACGCCATCGCCTCGGACAGCCGGGACGGCGGCACCGCCCGCTCGGTCAGCCCGAAGACCGTGACGAGGTGCGAGGCGTAGGCCACCCCGAGCACGGTGACGACCGCGTACAGCCCGGCCATGCCGTCCGTGCCCAGCAGCGGCAGCGACAGCACGAAGGCGGCCCCGGTCGCCGTCCGCCACCGGGTGCGCAGCCCGAAGCGTGCCGGTACGGCGGCCATGGCGAACCCCGCGACCGCGCTCGTCACTCCCATGGCGGCGTACACGAGCCCGGCCTGGTCCTCGTGCCCGAGCCGGGCCGTGAGCGCGGTGATCCCCGCCTGGCAGGCACCGAACATGGCCCCCTGGAGGGCGAGGGCGGCCCGCAGGGCGTGGACGGAGCGGGGCATGGGGGCGGCCGCGGCCGTACGCGCGCGGTCCGGGTGACGGCACGCGGGCGCGTCCGCGCCGGCCGGCGCGGTGACCCGGGCGGTCGGATGCAGGGCGAAGGCGCTGCCGCAGACGGCGACCAGCAGGGCCGCGCCGGCGAGGGCGTACGCCGGGTGGGCCAGGACGGCGGCGACCCCGACCAGGGCCGGGCCGAGGACGAACGACATCTCGTCCAGGGTGCTCTCGAAGGACAGGGCGGCACCGACGGTGTCCTCGGAGGCACCCCAGCGGCGGGCGAGGGCCACCAGGCGGGTGCGGGCCAGCGGGCCGACGAGCGGCACGGTGGCGCCCGCCGTCGCCCCCAGCAGGGCCAGGACGGCCGTGGGCGGCCCGGCGAGCGCCCCGAGGGCGAGGGCCGCCACGGCGAGCGCGTTGGCGAGCGAGAACGCGAGGACCACCGCCCGCTGCCCGTGCCGGTCCGCGAGCCGCCCCACCAGCGGGCCGCAGGCCACCTGGCCGAGCAGCGCCCCGCCGGTCAGCCCCGCGGCCGACAGGGAGCCGCTGGTGCGGGCGACGAGCAGCACGCTGCCGAACTGGACGGTGGCCGTCGGCAGCCGCCCCAGGAACGACACGCAGGGCAGCAGCGGGCCCGTCAGGCCGATCACCCGCCGGTAGGTGTCCCGGGTGCGGCGCCGGCCCGGGATCCCGGTCGCGGCACCACTCGGCGAACCCGTCCGTGACGTTCCCATCGTCCGAAGCCAGGCACGCGCGCGTGGGTCCGGGCAGGGGTGGATGACACGAAAGGCGGCAGTCTGGGTACGTAGGTTCCCATGACTTCTGCGCGCCCCGGACCCGCAGTGCCCACGGCCACCTACCGGCTGCAGCTCCAGCCCGCGTTCCCGTTCGCCGCCGCGGCGGCGGCCGTACCGTACCTGGCGTCGCTCGGCGTCTCGCACCTGCACCTCTCCCCCGTCCTGGAGGCCGTACCGGGCTCCACCCACGGCTACGACGTCGTCGACCCCGCGCGCGTGCGCGAGGAACTCGGCGGCGAGGAGGGGCTGCGCGCGCTCTCCGCGACCGCGCGGGAGCACGGCCTCGGCCTGGTCGTGGACATCGTGCCGAATCACATGGCGATGGCGCCCCGGCACAACCGGGCCCTGTGGGAGGTGCTGCGCGAGGGGCCCGAGTCACCGTACGCGCGCTGGTTCGACATCGACTGGAACGCCCAGGGCGGGCGGGTGCTGCTGCCCGTGCTCGGCGGCCCGGTCGGCTCACAGCTCGAACACCTCGTGGCCGACGGCGACGTGCTGCGCTACCACGACCACGCCTTCCCGCTCCGCGCGGGCACCGAGGACCTGCCGCTGCCGCGGCTCCTGGACGCCCAGTGGTACCGGCCGGTGTGGTGGCGGCTGGCCCGCACCGAGCTGAACTACCGGCGGTTCTTCAGCATCTCGGAGCTGATCGGGGTGCGCGTGGAGGACCCGGAGGTGTTCGACGCCACCCACGCCAAGATCCTGCAGCTGCTGGCGGAGGGGGTGGTCGACGGACTGCGGATCGACCACCCCGACGGGCTGGCCGACCCCGACGCCTATCTGGCGCGGCTGCACGAGGCGACCGGCGGCCGCTGGACGGTCGTGGAGAAGATCCTCGCCGACGGCGAGCATCTGCCGGCCTCCTGGCCGGTCGCGGGCACCACGGGCTACGACGCCCTGCGCCAGGTCGACGGGCTGTTCACGGACCGGACGGGGGCCCACGAGCTGCTGGGCCGGTACCGGGCGTTCGCCGCCCCGCAGACGGACCGCGGCGGCAACTGGGACGCCACGGTACGGCGGGCCGCCTACAAGGTCCTCACGCACGAGCTGGCCACGGAGACCGAGCGGCTCACCCGGGTGGCGGTACGGCTGTGCGCGGCCTCGCCGGACCTGTCGCTGCGCGACCGGGCCCCGTGGGCGCTGCGGACGGCCCTGGAGGAGCTGCTGGTCCGGATGCGGGTCTACCGGCCCTACGCCCGCGGTGACGCCTCCGCCGTCGTCACGGAGGAGGCCGCCGAGGAGGCCCGGCTGGCCTTCGTGGTGCCCGAGGAGGCGGAGGCCGTCGGCGTCGTGCGGCGGCTCCTGGTGGATCCGCTCGGCGACGAGTCCGCCGCGGACCACGCCGACCGGGTGGAGTTCCGCACACGGTTCGCGCAGACCGCGTCCGCGCTGCGCGCCAAGTCCGTCGAGGACACGGCCTTCTACCGGTACGTGCCGCTGCTGTCGGCGACCGAGGTGGGCGGCGACCCCGGCGCTCCCGGCGTGGACCCGGAGGACTTCCACGCGTACTGCGCGCGCGTGCAGCGCGACTGGCCGGACACCGGAACGGTGGTCTCCACGCACGACACCAAGCGCAGCGCCGACGTCCGGGCGGCACTGGCCGTGCTCAGCGAGTGCCCCGTGCGGTGGGCCGAGCTGCTCGCCGAGGTGACGCGGGCCGAGGAGGGGGCGCCGGACGGGCAGCTGGCCTGGGCGGCCTGGCAGACGGTGTTCGGGCTGGGTCCGGCCGAGGAGGAGCGGATCCGCGAGGCGCTGCTGAAGCATGTGCGCGAGGCGGGGATGTACACCAGCTGGACGGAGCAGGAACCGCCGTACGAGGACGCGGTGGCGGCCTTCGTCGCCGCCGGCCCCTGCGGGCCGCCCGGTGAGCGCGTGGCCGCCTTCCGCAAGGTCCTGGAGCCGCACGTCCGGTCCAACGTCCTCGGCACCGCGCTGGTCCATCTGACGATGCCGGGCGTGCCGGACCTGTACCAGGGCACGGAGGGCGAGTACCGGGCGCTGGTGGACCCGGACAACCGGCGGCCCGTGCCGTTCCCGCCCGAGGTGCCCGGCGAAAAGGACGCGCTGACCGTGGCCGCGCTGCGGCTGCGGGCGCGGCGGCCGGACGTCTTCGGCACGGCGGCGGGGTACGCGCCGCTGGCCGCCGAGGGGCCCGCGGCGGAGCACTGTGTGGCGTTCGCGCGCTCGGGCGAGGCGGTCACGGCGGTGACCCGGCTCTCGCTGCGGCTCGCGGAGGCCGGAGGCTGGCGGGAGACCCGGCTGCCGCTGCCGCCCGGACGGTGGACCGACGTCCTCGCCCCGGACCGGGAGTTCACCGGTGACGCGCGCGTGGCGGACCTGTTCGAGCACCGGCCCGCGGTGCTGCTGGAACGAGTCCCCGGCAGCTGAGGCGCACGTCTGCCGGCCGCGGCCCGCACCAGCGCTGTTCCGGTGGAGCGCGGGCCCGGAAGGCCGCCGGGTGACTGCGTCCGGGCGCCCCGGCTCCCGCCCCGTCGCGTGCTTGACAGTTCACTCATCCCGTGCGGGACTTGGAGTGCGAAGCCGGGCGGAAACAAGTCGGGGGTGAGTCTCCTGCCGGAGCTGCGCTACCCCAGCGTTCCCGAACTGGTGGCCCGGGCACGAGCGTTGGCCGCTCAGGAGCCCGGGCTGTGCACGCTGCGGCAGGTGGGCAGCTCGCGCGCGGGCAGACCCCTGCACCTGCTGTCGATGGGGCACGCCGAGCGAGCGGTGCTGGTCGTCGCCGGTGCGCACGCCAACGAGCCGACGGGCGGCTCCACCCTGCAGGCGCTGGCGGAACGGGTCCTGGCGGAGCGCGGGTTGCGGTCGGGCACGTCCTGGCACTTCCTGCTGTGCGCGGACCCGGACGGGGCGAGCCTGCACGTGACCCCGGCGCCGCGCAGCCTCTTCGACTACCACCTCGGCTTCTACCGGCCCACGGGCGCGGAGCAGCCGGAGTGGTCGCCGTCGGTGCTGCCGCCGGACCGGCTGCCTCCCGAGACGGTGGCCCTGACCGGGGTGATCGACGAGGTGCGGCCGTACCTCCAGGTGACACTGCACGGCACCGATCTGGGCGGCAGCTGGGTGCAGTTGACGCGCGACGTGCCGGGTCTCGCCGAACCGTTCGCGAAGTCCGCGGCGGAGCTGCACATCCCGGTGGAGACCGGCGCCTCTGACGCGGCGGGCTGGCCGGCCTCCGGGCCCGGGGTGCATGTGATGCCCGGCCCGGAGTCGGGCGTCGCCTACCCGAGCATGCCCGACGACGCGCGGCACAGCACCTGGTACCACGCGCACCGCCACGGCGGTCTGACGGCCGTGGTGGAGGTGCCGATGTGGGCGAGCGACCTGGTGGACGACCCGGCGCCGCACCCGGCGCCCGCGGCCGCCATGCGCCGGCTGGCCCGGCGGCTGCTGCGGGACTCGCTGGAGGTGGAGGGGGTGCTCGCCGAGGCACTGCCCCGGCTGGACGGCGCGGACGGGCCGCTGCTGCGGGCCGCGCGCTGGGCGCTGCAGCTGATCCCGGGTCTCGCCGAGGACTGGGTGCACACCCCCCCGGCCGCCACGACGATGGCGTACGTGGGCAGCGTGGACGCCTTCGGACGGCGGCTGCCGCTGCGGGCGGCGGCGATGCTGCTCCGGGTGCTGCGGGAGGCGGACGACAGCGCGGCACCGCGGCTGGAACAGCTCGTGGCGCTGTGGTGCGACGCCTTCGCGACGCGTTTCGGGGCCCGCTGGGTGCCGCTGGAGAACCAGGTCGAGCATCAGTCGCGGACGGTGCTGGTGGCCGCGCACCAGGCCCGGGAGCAGGTGGTGTGAGGCGGTACGGCGCCCCGCACCACCCGGCCCGGGAGCCGCGGGGCTCAGTCGTCGAAGGCCAGGACCGATCCGGTCCGCGCTTCCATGACGCACCGGCTGGTGTACGTCTGGCGGAAGTCGACGGACCGGCCGTCCCACAGTCCGCGCGCGTGGACGGTCACCGGCGCGAAGATCATGGGGCAGAAGACGTTCTTGGCCGGGATGCGCTCGATGTCGCCCCCGGCGGCGTCGAGTTCGGCGCACGCCTCGGCCGCGCGCGCGTGCCCCAGGGGCGGGTCGCACAGCAGCAGACCGCCGCGCGGATCGCTCGGCCGGCCGTCACCCTTGGTGACCGTCAGGTAGAGCCAGTTGCCGGGGAGGGTGTCGCCGGCCGCCGCTGGGGCCGGGCCCGCGGCGAGGAGCCCGGCGGCCGCCAGCAGGGCGCCGGCCGCCGCTGTCGCTCTGGTGATGTAGGTCATGCAGGGTCCATCGGCACGGAGGCCCGGGTTCCGCAGTGCGGCTCACCCGATCGGGACGGTACGCGCGCGGAACGGAGCGCCAGTTCGAAGGCGGCCGGCCGGGATCCGCTCGGCCCGCCAAGGGCGTCAGCCCGTGGCGAGCCGGAACGCCATCCTGCCGAAGGAGACCTGGTCGCCCTCGCGGACGACGACGGAGCCGGTCACCCGGCGGCCGTTGACGGTGGTGCCGTTGGTGGAGCCGAGGTCCCGGAGGATCCACAGGCCGCCGCGGCGGCTGAGCTCGGCGTGGACGCGGGAGACGGTCTCGTGGTTCAGGCGCAGCCCGTTGGCGGGATCGCGGCCTATGCGCAGCGGGTGGGTGTGCTCGGGGTGCGGCAGCAGCAGCTTGGGCAGCCGCTCCGCCTGCCAGGCCCGGCGCAGTCGTACGGTGAAGCCGGAGACGGCCTCGACGCTGCCGAGGACCATGCGGGAGAAGCGGTTGTCACGGGGCAGGTCGGCTATGAGGACGGCGAGTTCGTCGGAGCGGCGCGCGGCGAGGGCCAGTTCCATGCGGCGCACGAACGTGTCGTGGGACAGCCGTCCCATGGCGACGCCGTCACGCAGCGCCTGCAGCGCCTTGTCGCGCTCCGCGTCGGACAACCGCGCGGGGTACGTGGAGAACTCGAAGGACGACGTCACGCTCGTGATTGTCGGGCAGTGAACCCCGAGTGTCCAGAAAACGCGGAATCGGTGCCGAAACGCGGGCACTTCCGCGACACCTGCCGGGAAAGGACTGATAGCGAAGCGGATCGATCGCCCGGGCGGCACGATGGAGCCGCGGGACAACACGGTGAGCAGACGAAGGGGAACCGTCCGTGCAGTTCGAGGTGTGGGCACCGCAGGCAGACCGAGTGACGCTCCAGTGCGAGGGCGGCACGCGCGCGTTGGCGCGCGACCCCGAGCGCACGGGCTGGTGGACGGGTGAGGCGGAGGCGGCGGACGGCGCCCGGTACGGGTTCGCGCTGGACGACGGGCCGGTGCTGCCCGATCCGCGCTCGCGCCGCCAGCCCGACGGCCCGGACGGCCTGAGCGCGGTCGTGGACCACGGCGGGTACACCTGGCGGACGCGGTGGACCGGGCGTGGGCTGCCGGGCGCCGTGCTGTACGAGCTGCACGTGGGCACGTACACGCGCGAGGGCACCCTGGACGCGGCCGCGGCCCGGCTGGAGCACCTGGTGGAACTGGGCGTCACGCACGTGGAGTTGATGCCGCTGTGCCCGTTCCCGGGCCGGCACGGCTGGGGGTACGAGGGGGTGTCGCTGTGGGCGGTGCACGAGCCGTACGGCGGCCCCGAGGCACTGAAACGGTTCGTCGACCGGGCGCACGAACTCGGCCTGGGCGTCGTCCTGGACGTCGTGCACAACCATCTGGGCCCCTCCGGCAACTACCTGCCGCTGTTCGGCCCGTACTTCACGGACACCCACCACACGCCGTGGGGCTCGGCCGTGAATCTCGACGCCCCCGGCTCGGACGAGGTCCGGGCGTTCCTGCTGGACAGCGCGCTGGCGTGGCTGCGGGACTACCGCGTCGACGGCCTGCGCCTGGACGCGGTGCACGCGCTGTACGACACGCGCGCGTGCCACTTCCTGGAGGACCTGTCTGCCGCCGTGGACGGACTCGCCGAGGAGGTGGGGCGGCCGCTGTTCCTGATCGCCGAGTCCGATCTGAACGACCCGCGGCTCATCACCCCGCGCGCGGAGAACGGCCTCGGCCTGCACGCGCAGTGGAACGACGACTTCCACCACGCGCTGCGCACCATGCTGACCGGTGAGTCGCAGGGATACTACGCCGACTTCGCCCGCGACCCGTTCGCCGCGCTGGCGAAGACGCTCACCGGCGGCTACTTCCACGACGGCACGTACTCCAGCTTCCGGGGCCGGCGGCACGGCCGTCCGCTGGACCGCGCGCGCGTGGCCGGGCACCGGCTGCTCGGTTACAGCCAGACGCACGACCAGGTCGGCAACCGCGCCCAGGGCGACCGGCTCGCCGCCGTCCTCTCCCCCGGTCTGCTGGCCTGCGCGGCGGCCCTCACTCTGACGGCGCCGTTCACCCCGATGCTGTTCATGGGTGAGGAGTGGGCCGCGGGCACGCCGTGGCAGTTCTTCACCGACCACACCGACCCCGAGCTGGCCGAGGCGGTACGGCGGGGCAGGCGGCGGGAGTTCGCGGAGCACGGGTGGGCCGAGGAGGACGTACCGGACCCGCAGGACCCGGCGACCCGGGAGCGCTCCTGCCTGGACTGGTCGGAGCCGGAGCGCGAGCCCCACGCACGCGTGCTGGCCTGGTACCGGCGGCTGATCGCGCTGCGCCACGAGCAGCCCGACCTCACCGACCCCGATCTCGCCGACACCAAGGTGGCGTACGACGACGAGGCCCGCTGGCTGGCCTTCCGGCGCGGGGACGTACGGGTGGCGGTGAACCTGGGCAAGGAGACGGCGGCGATCCCGCTCGGCACCGGCCGGACGGAGGTGCTGGCCGCGTGGGAGCCGGTCGAGGCCCCCGGCCCGGACGGGCTGCTCCAGGTGCCCGGGGAGTCCTGCGTGGTGCTGACCCAGCCCTGAGGGGCCTTCAGGGCTCGGGAGGGCGCCTCTAGGGCTCGGTCTCGTCGTCCTTGAGCTCCGTCACCCGCTCCAGCAGGATCGGCTCCCAGACCCGGCGCAGACGGGCGCGCAGCAGCGTTCCGCTGCCGCCCGTGCGACCTTCGAGGTGGCCGGTGAGGCGCACGACGGTGTCGCAGCGGGCCAGCCAGAGGCCGCGCAGGCAGGGACGGGGGCCGTAACCGGCCAGGGTGGCGGCGCGAACGGCCGCCGGGGAGCCGACGGCGACGGCGAGCCCGGCGATGTCCTCGGCGGGGTCGCCGAACGCCGCCTCGGTCCAGT
Organism: Streptomyces sp. 1222.5; assembly: GCF_900105245.1. Classification (NCBI taxonomy): domain Bacteria; kingdom Bacillati; phylum Actinomycetota; class Actinomycetes; order Kitasatosporales; family Streptomycetaceae; genus Streptomyces; species Streptomyces sp. 1222.5. Next base: position 2,250,705 of record NZ_FNSZ01000001.1, read on the forward strand.
CCAGGACGCCGCGCACCCGTCCGTCGGCGCCGACCACCACGTGTTCGCCGGTCAGTCCGTGGTGGGTGAGGACGGCGGTGCCGGGCTGCGCGGCGAGCTGGGCCGCCCCCGGCGGGGTGAGCTGGTGCATCCGGGAGGCGTCGAACTCGTCGGCGGCGGCGAGCCGTTCGGCCGCGTGGACGGCCATGCGGCGCAGCGCCTCCAGCGACCGCGGGGCGGTGCGGGGCACGCCGGCGCTCTCGGCCTGGCGGTGGGGCACCGCGCGCAGCCCGGTGAGCAGCCCGGCGAGGTCGGCCTCGCCGACGGCGGAGACGTCGTGCTCGTCGGCCGTGCCGCCGGGCACCAGCGTGTCGAGGGTGTAGGCGAGGCCGGGCGCCCAGTCGCCGTGCGCGATGCTGGTGGGCACGGCGACGGGCACGTGCGGGCGCACCAGGTCGCGCAGCCGCAGTTCGCGGCGGCGGCGGGCGGAGGCCTCGCGGTCGGGGGCGAGGCGCAGCACGTGGCGGGTGCCGACCCACCAGGTGTGCGCGTGGCCTTCCCGGACGGGGCGCACGTCGGGTCCGCCGGTGCCGCCGGTGCCCTCGTCGAGCAGCGAGCGGACCAGTCTGCGGACGGTGTCCGCGGTGGGTGTCGGTGCCTGGGTCATGAGTCGCGCGTGTGCCGTTCCGGGTGTCGACTGGGGATGTCCTCGGGGCCGCTCAGTCCACTATGACCATCTCACGGGTGGTGTCGTTGAGGCGGCGGCCGCCGTCCTCGGTGACCGTGACGATGTCCTCGATGCGCACCCCGAACCGGCCCGGCAGGTAGATGCCCGGCTCCACGGAGAAGCACATGCCGGGCACGAGCGGCTGCTCCTCGCCCTCGATCATGTACGGCGGCTCGTGCGTGGTGACGCCGATGCCGTGCCCGGTGCGGTGGATGAAGTACTCGCCGTAGCCGGCGTCGGTGATCACCGCGCGGGCGGCGCGGTCGACGTCCTGGCAGGCCGCGCCCGGTCGTACGGCCCGGAAGCCGGCCTCCTGGGCGGCGCGCACGACGTCGTGGACCCGGCGCTCCTCCTCGGTGGGCTCGCCGACGTGGACCGTGCGGGTGGTGTCGGAGCCGTAGCCGTCCTTCAGTCCGCCGAAGTCGAGGACGACCATGTCGCCCTCGCGGATGACGCGGTCGCCGACCTCGTGGTGCGGGTTGGCGCCGTTGGGGCCGGAGCCGACGATGGTGAAGTCGACCTGCGAGTGGCCGAAGCGGCGCAGCAGGCCGGCGAGGTCGTGGCCGATGTCGGACTCGCGGCGCCCGGCGAAGGGGACCTTCCGGATCTCCTCGAAGGCGGCGTCGGCGGCCGCGCCCGCGGCAGCGAGGAGGTCCACCTCGGCGGCGTCCTTCACCGCGCGGAGCATGGGCAGGACGTCGGTGAGGGCGGCGTAGGAGGTGCCGGGCAGGGTCCGTTGGAGCCCCAGCAGGTGCAGGGACCAGGTGTTGTCGCTGATGCCGAACCGGCCGCGGTCGTCGAGGAGGGCAGCGGTGACCGCGTAGGGATCCTTGCCGTCGGTCCAGTCGCGCAGTGTCAGCGCCGTGGCTCCGACCGCGCTCTCGGCGTCCGGGGCCTCGAGGGTGGGGACGACCAGGACGGGCTCGCGGCCGGGGGCGAGGACCAGGACGGTGAGCCGTTCGGTGACGGCGGTGGGCGTGTATCCGGTCAGCCACACCATGTCCGGCCCCGGCGCCACGAGCAGCCCGGCGAGGCCGGCGTCGGCCGCCGAGCGGGCGGCACGCTCCATGCGGGCGCCGTACTCGGCGGCGGTGAAGGGCGCGGGCGTACTACCGGTCATCCGGGCCTCCGGGCGCGGGTGGGGAAACGGGCGACGGCGTCTCGGGCAGCATCCTGCCCGGCCGGGCGGGGCGGCGCGAGCCGGTCGCCGGGAACGGGCCGGCCCGGTGACCGCGCGGGCGCCGGGGCGGCGGGTCGCCCGTGGCGCGCGGAGAATGGGCTCGGCATGGGGCCATCATGGCGCGCGGGGCGGAGGGCCACCAGAGGGTTTCGGAGCGGCGCGCGCGGCGCGCCCCGGCCCGCCCGGGTGGTCCGCGGATCCCCTCAGGTCACCACTCCCGGCGTCGCCGTCAACTGCTGGTAGCCGCCGCCGGTGTGACGCACGGTGAGGACGACGGCCTTCCCGGGCGTGGCGCGGGCGACGGCCCGGGCGAGGTCGGCGGCGGTGTCGACGCGGGCACCGCCGAACTGGAGCAGGACGTCCCCGCGGACCAGGCCGGCGGTGAAGCCGGGGCCGGGCACGTGGACGCCCACCACCAGCGCGCCCGTCTTCTCCGCGTCGACGGCCTCCACGCCCAGGGTCGCCCCGGAGCCGGCCGTGACGGGGGCCGGGGCGGCCGTGGGGGTGGCCCTGCCCGAGGGGGCCGCCGATGGGGCCTGGCGTTGCAGTTCGGCCAGTCTGCTCATGCCGATCACCGTGGCGCCGACGGTACCGACCCCGACCCCGGCGAGCAGCAGCAGGGTGCCGGCGGCCAGGCCGAGCAGCAGGGTCCGCAGCCGCCGCCCGCGCCGCCGGGCGGCGTGCGGGCGACGGGCCGGGGCGGGGGTGTCCCCGCCCCGGCGGTCCTGGCCGGGCATCGGCTTGGGCCGCAACACAGTCTGTTCCATGATTCGCTCGCCTCCGGCTGGTGCTCTACCCGGGGCACCGCGCCGCGACGAGACACGAACGAGTGAGACTGGCCGGAGGGTCGCGCAGGGTAGTCATGACCGTCGAGGCACCGGCCCGCTCAGCCGGTGTGGCCCTCGCCGTGGCCGCCGTGCGCCCCGCCGTGGTCGAACTTCAGGGCCTCCGGCGGCATCACGACGAACGGCCTCATCATGCCCATGTCCTCGTGCTCCAGCAGGTGGCAGTGGTACATGAACCGGCCGTACGCCCCGTCGAAGCGGCCCATGACCCGCAGCAGCTGGTTGCCAGGCACCCGGAACACGTCCTTGTGGCCGCGCTCGTTGGGCGCGAGCGGGATCGTCCGGCCGGCGTCGTACCTCAGGGGCGTACGGGTGCCGCCGGCCGCCGGGTCGAAGCCGGAGACGTCGTAGGCGTCCCGTCCCATCAGCTGGAAGTCGGCCAGATGGATGTGCATGGGGTGCACGATGGGCGCCAGGTTGAGGAAGCTCCACTGCTCGTGGCTGCCCTCGGCGACGGTGAATCCCAGACCGTCGTTGAACGTCCGCGCGGTGCGCCGGTAGGTCTTCGTGGTCCCGTCGGCGCCGGTGACCTGGACGATGCCGTCGGCCGGCAGTTTCAGGCCGTGCGGGGCGGCGACCTCGGTCATCTCCCAGATCTCCGGGTGCCCGCCGGCGCCCTTGGTGGCGGGCGGGGTGAGCAGGACGAGGCGGTGCCCGTGCGGGATGTCGTGGGTCAGCCGGCGGAAGGAGCCGGAGAGGACCTCGGGCAGTTCGAAGGTGTCCTCCTCGCACGTCTCTCGGACCCGGAACTCCAGCACGTGCGGGTAGCGCACGTCACCGGCCGGGTCCGGCACGCCCGGCGGCCGGCCGGGGCCCTTGTTGACGAGCCGGAGGGTGCGGCCCGCCAGGGCGCGGAAGTCGACGAGCAGGTCGAAACGCTCGGCCGGGGCCGCGGTCAGCGTGGGCATCTCCGTGTCGAAGTCGACCGGCACGGGACGCGGCAGCAGTCCGCCGTCGCTGCCGATCTGGTACACGGTCTCCGGCACCGGCTCGCCGTCCTCGTCGATCAGGACGAACTCGAAGATGCGCGCGTTGGAGGCGTTGACCAGCCGGAAGCGGTACCAGGCCGCGTCGACCTCGGCGTACGGCCAGATACGGCCGTTGACCGTGGTGTAGGGGCCGGTGAAGGGCAGCGAGACAGGCTTGCCGGTCTCCGGGTTGCTCTGCTGGACGACCACCGTCTTGTGCAGCAGCCGGCCGTTGAGGCGGCCGTCCTCGTCGGTGTCGAGGTTGCGGTCGGCGACGAGCAACGGGATCTCCCGGTCGCCGGAGGGCAGCCCCAGGGCGTCCTCCTCGTCGTCACGGACGAGGTAGGTGCCGTACAGGCCGGTCATCACGTTCCACCGGGTGATGTTCATGGCGTGGTCGTGGTACCACCACTGCACGGCCTGGTGGTCGTTGGGGTACTCCGACAGCTGGGCGTCGCCGTGGCCGACGGCGTTGTCCGCCCAGCCGTCGTTGCCGCCGCCCGTCTGGGCGCCGTGCAGGTGAGTCACCGACCAGGCGGGCAGCGCGGCCACGTCCTTGTTCGGCTCGGCGCCCCCGCGGCCGGGCTCGGTGGTGGCGGGCGGGGTGCCGGGCGCGCGGACGGGCACCTCGACGGAGGTGACCGGGTACTCGCCGCCTGCGGGGATGCGGTTGGTCCAGGCGATGCGGATCCGCCGGCCGCGCCGCACCTCGATGGTCGGCCCGGGCACCTGGCCGTCGTACCCCCACATCAGGGTCGGCGGGAGCTGCGGGTGCAGGCGCACCCAGGTGGGGCGCAGGGCGATCTCGGTCTCGCGCAGGACGTCGTCCGCGGCGGGACGCAGGACGGTGGGCACCGATAACGGCGCCGCGTACGGCGTGAGTTCACCGGGTTCGGGCGCCTTCTCCTCCGTGGTCCGCGCGGCCGGCTTCTCGATGGTCTCGGTCATGGTCGAACACCCCCGTGTGTCGCGAAGTCTGGTGGTCCGTCGTTCCTCTCGCTTCGCAAGACCCCTTGGGAGTCACGGAAGTTCCCTGAATGCCCGGTTCCGTACGCGGAGATTCGGCGACCGGCGCCGGACGTGCCGCGAGCCGTGGACCGGTCCCGGTCCACGGCTCGTGCGGAGGCGGTCAGGCGGGTGACAGTGCCGGGGTGCCGGGCGCCCGGTCCGGCAGGAAGCCGTGGGCCCGGCGGCCGAGCCACTCGGCCTTGTAGCGGTCGACGCGGCGGTGCCAGTTCAGGATGCCGGCGAGCCAGTTCTGCAGGTCGAGGACGTAGCCGTCCATGGCGGCCCGGGCCTCCTCGGACAGCCGGAAGTCGTCGTACAGCACGGGCAGTTCATGGGTGATCACGTGCTCGAACTGCTGCATGCGCTGGGTCGTCAGGTCGTGGACGACGCCGAGCGCGGTCGGGTAGTCCACGCCGAAGAAGTTCTGCACGACCAGGACGGCGTTGTGGATCTCGCCTTCGTACTCGATCTCCTTCTGGTACGAGAAGATGTCGTTCAGCAGGCAGGCGTAGTCGACGGCGGCGTTCTCCAGGGAGCGCACCGGGCCGCTGCGGTACACCTCCGGGGGTACGGCGGGGCCCCGGCCCATGCGGCACAGGCTCAGCGTGAGGTCCGAGCCGAAGGTGGCGCGCCGCATCTCCAGGTAGTCGACCGGGTCGGGGATGCGGTTCTGCAGCTGGTTGGAGAGCTCCCACACCCAGCTCTCGGTCATGGAGTCCACGGCCGCCTTGAGGCCGCGCCGCTGGTCGGGCGTCATGCCGGCGGTGGTGCGGTCCCAGAGGTCGATCAGCCCGCGCTCCATGGCGTTGCCCGGGACGACGGCCCGCTCGCCCTCGACCGGCATGCAGGCCGACAGCCGGGCCGTGGTCAGCCGGGCGGCGGCGAGGTCACGGCGGTGGCCGTACACGAGGGGGTAGTAGTCGTCGCCGTACGTCCCCCAGGCGAGCCACTGGGCGCTGAGGTCGAGGGCCTCGGGAGTGGCGTCCGGGTCCAGGCCGGCGGAGCACAGCGCCAGGTCGTACGCGGCGAGCTTGTCCTCGTCCCAGACGCCCTCCTGGAGGATGCCCGTGCGATGCGACCAGGCGACGAGACGGCGCCGGGCGGCGTCCACGTGCGGACTCAGCGCCGACTCGTACGGCATGTGGAACTCGGGGATCAGGGACGGGCCGACCTTCTGGTGGGGCACGTGGGAGTGGGCGCGCAGCCGCTCCCGGGCGGCGCCGGCGAGGAGCGCGCCGACATCGGCGGCGGAGGCACCCGGGCCGCTCGGGATCTGCCACGGCGTGCTGTCGCGGGCACCCTTGTTCATGTAGCGGCTGGAGCGCAGGTGCCATTCGTGGCCGCCGGACTGCCAGTCCTGGAGTCCCTTGGTGTAGGCGGCGACCGCGGCGGCCTCGTCCGGCCGGAGTGCCTGCTCCAGGGCGACGGCCGGGACCTCGGTCAGCGCGGTGTGCTCGAACTGGTGCAGGCGTGAGGTGAGGATGTCGTTGACGGTCTCGGCGGCCTCCTGGGTGGTGCAGCCGAAGAACTTCTCCAGGACGAGCACGCCGTTGCTGTTCTCCCCCTCGTCCTCCACCTCGCGCTGGTAGGAGAACAGGTCGTTGCGCAGGTGGACGGCGTCGGAGAAGGTCTCCATCAGCACCCGCAGCGGCCGGGTGGTGGCGACCCGGGCGGGCACCTCGGCGGTCGCGTACTCCACCAGCCCCGCCGACCAGGGGGCGCCGCCCACCTTGCGGCGCATCTCGATGTACTCGACGGGGTTGGCGATGCGCCCCTCGTTGATGTTGGACAGCTCCCACATCGACTCGTTGAGCAGGTGCTCGGTGGCCACGGAGAACCGGCGGCGCCAGTCCACGGACATCGCCGGCACCGTACGCGCCCACAGGTCCCGCAGCCCGGCCTCGACGGGGTTCTCCGGTGCGGGTACGGGCGTCGCGGGGTCGAGCGGCATGAACAGGGGCAACCGGTCCAGGTGGGCCTTGCCGGCGGCGCGGTCCTGGGTGCGCTTGAACATGTCCAGGAAGTGGTCGTCGAAGAAGAACACCCACACGTACCAGTCGGTGATGAGCGAGAGGGCGGGCCCGTCGCAGTCGGGGTGGGTGTAGGCGCACAGCAGTCCGTAGTCGTGCGCCTCCAGGTCGGCCTGCCCCCAGATCCCGGAGCCTTCCAGCATGCCCATCTCGCGCGCCCACGCGGTCGAGTGGGCGCGGGCCTCCTCGAGGTGCGGATTGAGCCGGGCGGGATACGGCATGTAGAAGTGCGGGAGTTCGAACGGCTGCGTCATGGCCCGGGCCCTACCCGCGGCCGCCGAGCCCCATCCGCCACGCCGGACATGATCACACCATCGCGTGAAAGGACCGCGAAACCCGGAACTTCCGGGGCGGATATGGGCGTTCACCGCGCGGGCCGGCCGTCGTACGCCCCCTTGCCGAGCCGGCCGCGCGGGCGCCACGGTAGCCCCATGACCTCCTTCGTACTGCCCCATGAGGTGCACGGCGACGGCGCACACAAGGTGTTCGCCGTGCACGGCTGGTTCGCCGACCGGAATGCCTGGGCCGCCGTCCTGCCGGACCTCGACCGCACCGCCTTCACCTACGCGCTGGTCGACCTGCGCGGCTACGGCGCGGCCCGGGACGCCGTGGGCTCGTACACCACGGCCGAGGCGGCCGCTGACCTGGTGGAGCTGGCCGACCGGCTCGGCTGGGAGCGGTTCTCGGTGATCGGGCACTCCATGGGCGGCGCGGTGGCGCAGCGGCTGCTGTCCGTCGCCCCGCACCGGCTGCGGCGGATCGCCGGTGTGTCGCCCGTGCCGGCCTCGGGCATGCCCCTGCCCGACGAGCAGGGCGAGTTGTTCCGGGACGCGGCGCACAAGGCGGAGAACCGGCGCATGATCATCGACTTCACCACCGGGAGCCGCCGTCCCGCGGCGTGGCTGGACCGGATGGTCGCCCGCTCGCTGGAGCGCAGTGACGCCAAGGCGTTCCGGGCCTGGCTGGACTCGTGGGCCGGGGACGACTTCCGCGCCGACGTCGAGGGCAGCGAGGTGCCCGCGCTGGCTGTGGCCGGTGAACTCGATCCGGCGCTGTCACCGGCGGTGCTGCGGGAGACCTGGCTGTCCTGGTACCCGCGCGCCGAACTGGTCGCGCTGCCGACCGCCGGCCACTACGCGATGGACGAGGCACCGCTGGACCTGATCCGGCTGGTGGAGGACTTCCTGCGCGCGGACGGCGCGGTCCCGGCCGCCGGCCGGGACCGGGCCGTCGCGGGCGAGCCGGCGTGAGCGTGCGCGAGGCCCCGCCGGTGCCGGACGTGTTCGACCCGCGCCGGTACGCGCGCGGGGTGCCGTACGACGACTACCGGGTGCTGCGCGACCACCATCCGGTGGCCTGGCAGGAGGAGCCGGAGGTGCTGGGCTGGCCGGCCGGCCCCGGCTTCTGGGCGGTGACCCGGCACGCGGACGTCGTCCGGGTGCTGAAGGACGCTCAGGTGTACTCGTCGTACCTGGGCGCGACCCAGATCCGCGATCCCGATCCGGCGGACCTGCCGTACATCCGCCGGATGATGCTCAACCAGGACCCGCCGCACCACAACCGGCTGCGACGGCTGGTGAGCCGGGCGTTCACGCCGGCACGGGTCGACCGGTTCGCGGCCCTCGCCCGGGAGCGGGCGCGCACCCTGCTGGCGGGGGCGCTGGAACGGGCCCGGCAGGGGGACGGCACGGCCGACCTGGTGGCCACGGTCACCGACGAGTACGCGCTGCTGAACCTGGCGGATCTGCTGGGCGTCCCGGAGGACGACCGGCGGCTGCTGCTGCGCTGGACCCAGCGGGTCATCGGCTACCAGGACCCGGACGAGGCGGGGGACCCGGTGCTGGACGGGGCGGGCCGGCCCGTCGACCCGCGCTCACCGGCGATGCTCGGGGACATGTTCGCCTATGCGCGGGACCTGGCCGCGCACAAGCGGCGGCATCCCGCCGACGACGTCATGACGACCCTCGCCCAGGACGGCCGGCTCGCCCCGGCCGAGCTGGAGATGTTCTTCTTCCTGCTCACCGTCGCGGGCAACGACACGGTGCGCAGCGCCGCCCCGGGCGGGCTGTCGGCCCTCGCCGGGCACCCGGAGGCGTACGAGCAGCTCCGCGCCGGGAAGGCGGAACCGGCCGCGGCCGTGGAGGAGTTGCTGCGCTGGCATCCGCCGGTGCTGACGTTCCGCCGGACGGCCGTGCGGGACACCGAGCTGGCGGGGCGGCGGATCCGGGCCGGGGACAAGGTCGTGGTGTTCCACGCCTCCGCCAACCGGGACGAGCGGGTCTTCGCCGGACCGGACCGGCTCGACCTCGCCCGCTCCCCGAATCCGCACGTCTCCTTCGGTGACGGCCCGCACGTCTGCCTCGGCGCGCACTTCGCCCGTCTGCAACTGCGGTTGCTCTACGAGGAGATGGTGCGTGCCGTGCCCCGGCCACGCCCGTCCGGCCCTCCGGGGCGGCTGGTGTCCCACTTCATCAACGGTGTGAAGTCGCTGCCGATGCACCTCATGTAGCCGAGGACACCTGGATGAGGGCGTGCGTGCCGTCGGTGCGCCAGCGCCGGCCCTCCGCCGCCACCAGCGCGTCCTCGGTCCGCGCCGAAAGACCGGTGATCACGTCGGACTTGAGGGTGCGCAGGGCGCCGACCGGTCCGGGGAAGCGTCCGGTCACCCGTGCGAACGGTGTGGTCGGCGGCCACAGCCGGTCGCCCACCAGGCGCCGGTAGTTGAGGTCTCCCTTGAGCAGGGTCAGCGTGGCCGCCGCGAAGTCGGCCCGCAGGTCGCCGGGCATCCGCTCGTACGGCAGCGGCGCGCAGGAGAACGGGTGGGCGCGGACGTCGAGCCGGCCGTCGCCGAGGGCCGACCAGAGGGCGCGGCCGTACTCACCGGCCGCGCCCGGGGCGGTGCGCAGCCGGCGCAGGGCGTCGACCACGTCGGCGGTGGTGGCGTCGGAGACGTAGTACGGGTACGGCTTGACGTGCAGCACCGCACGCGCCGCCCGCCCCTCGGTGAGGAGATGGGCGATCAGCAACAGGTCGGGGACGAGTTCGCGGCCCGCGTTGTCCGCGACCAGGACGAGGGTGCCCGCCCCGCCGGGCGGCAGCAGCGACCACAGCTCCTCGCTGTCGTCGGCGACCAGCGCGGGGGCCGGCTCGCGGGCCTCGGCGTCCACGGCGGAGAGCCGGAAACCCAGGTCGGCGCGGTTGCCCCACAGTGAGCCGTGCAGCAGCGCGCGGGCCCGGTCCTCCTCGGGCAGGTCCCGCAGGCCGTCCAGGGCCGCCAGTTCCTCGCCGGTCTCCGGAGCGTCGAGTTCCGCGCGCTTGAACGGCCGGAAGGGGTCGACACCCTGCCAGGCGCCCGGGCCGAAGTATCCGACGGCCTGGAGCAGGCGGCGGTAGAACCAGCTCTCGGACCACAGCCACGGCACGTCGTACCAGGACCGCCCGGTGTGCTCGGCCAGGTCCCACTCCTGCCAGCGGTCCCGGTCCGGGGCGTCGGCGGGCAGCGGTTCGACGGTCCCCTCGGTGCAGCTCTTCAGCAGGTCGTCCAGCGCCCGGTGCTGTCCGGGGCCGTACGGGAAGGCGTCCCGCACCTGGCTGATGATCGCGGGGTGCCGCTCGGCCAGCACGCTGTGCGGGAACGAGCCGGGTTCGTTGCCGACGATCACGGGTGCGAACGGGGTGTCGGCCATGTCCGTCACCGTACCCCGCACGTCAGGCGGTTCTGATCTCCCGCTCCAGCTGCGTGGCGAGGCTGACGTAGCGGGGGCGGCGGTGCACCGGGACCAGACCCCGGATCATCAGGTGCCACATCTCGGCGACCCGGCGCGGAAGTCGTCCGACCGGTTCGAGCGAGCGGCCGGCGACCCGGGTGCCGACGAAGAAGCAGACGAGGGAGTGCGCGACCATGCCGACGTCCAGGTCGCCGTGCACGTCGGACTCCCGGACGGCTCCGGTGAACTTCCGGGTGGCGAACTCCAGCCACTCGGTGAAGGGGTGGCGCATGGGGGGCCGTACCGCTATGTCCGCGGTGGCCAGGCGGAGTCCGGCGCGGGGCACGGGGTCCTCCACGGCGAGCCGGGCGATGCCGAAGGTGGTCCGCATCAAGGACTCCAGCGAGGAGTAGCCGCGCCCCTCGACCTCGTTCACGAGCTGCCTGGCGGCCTCGGCCTGGAGTTCCAGGATGGCGTGGGCCAGGTCCTCCTTGGCGGCGAAGTGGAAGTACAGCGCACCCTTGGTGACCTTCGCGTGCGCGACGATGTCACTCAGGCTGGTGGACTCGTAGCCGTGCTGGTCGAACAGATCGGCGGCAGCCGTGATGATCGTTGCCCGGGTCTGCTCAGCACGTAACTGCCTCGCCATCGTGTGACCCTTCCTCGCGACTCCAACGAACGGGACATGCGGTTTGTTTTTCACCCGTTGCATACGATAACTCACGGGAGGGCGGCGGGAGTCCGGGGCCGGGGCCTCGCGGCGGGACACGTGTCAGCCGTGCGTCCGGCCGCCGTCGGGACGCTCGGCGGTCCGTGCACGGACGAGACCAGAACGGCTCCCCCCTTCGTGGCGCTGTTCCCGGCAGCCGCAGGGCGACGGGTGCCGCACCCATGATCGCCACGATACGAGGCGGACGGCCGGCACCTCAACGGGGTCGCACGGGGGGCGCGAAGCAGTGGAACCGGTCGGTTCTGCGCGCCCCCCTGGGCGGCGGCCGGGCCGTTGCGCTGAACACGGGGGGCGCACGCGCCGTACAGGACTCCGCAAGACCCCGTTGCCGCGCCTGCCCAGGAGACGTCCCCGATGACTCGGAACACCGCCCGACTGGGCGTCACGGCGGCCGCCGCCGCGGCACCGCTCCTGCTGCTGCCGTGGACGGCCGGGCCCGCCCTGGCGCACGGAGCCCCCACCGACCCGGTCAGCCGGGTCTACGCCTGCTCCCCCGAGGGCGGCGACGCCGCCCGTTCGGCGGCGTGCGGGGCCGCGGTCGCCGCGAACGGCGCTCCGTTCACGGCGTGGGACAACCTGCGGGTGGCCGGGGTGGGGGGGCGGGACCGGCAGGTGATTCCGGACGGCCGGCTGTGCAGCGGGAACCTGCCCGCGTACCGGGGCCTCGACCTGGCCCGGCGGGACTGGCCGGCGACCCGGCTGGCGCCCGGGGGCCGGCTGACGATGACGTACGCCTCGACGATCGCGCACGAGGGCACGTTCCGGCTGTACCTGACCAGGCCCGGTTACGACCCGGCGAAGCCGCTGAAGTGGTCCGACCTGCCCGAGCGGCCCTTCGCCGAGATCACCGACCCACCGCTGCGGAACGGCGCCTATCGGTTCGGGGTGAAGCTGCCGGCCGACCGGACGGGCCGTCAGGTGCTCTACACGATCTGGCAGAACAGCAGCACCCCGGACACCTACTACTCGTGCTCCGACGTGGTCTTCCCGGGGGGCGGCACGGCGGCCGGCGCCGCGCGGGCCACGGGAGGGGCGACGGCCCCGGCGTCCGGGAAGCCGTCACCCCGGGCCGGCAAGCCCTCGGCCGAGGGCGGTTCCCCGGCGAAGAGCCCGGCGCCGGTGGCGTCGGCCACGCCGTCGGCGGAGGAGCGTTCACGGAAGAGCGACGCCGCCACGGACGCCGCCCCCGCGGCGGAGGCGACGCGCGGCGGCTCGGGACCCTCGGCCCCCCTGCTGGCGGGCGGCGCCGCCGCGGTGCTGGTGCTCACCGGGGGCGCCGCCCTGGCCCTGCGTCTGCGGCGGCGCTGAACCGCGTCGGCCTACGGCTCAGTTGACGTAGACCGGGGCTCCGCCGTCGGTGACGGGCGCGTACTTGGCCGTGAAGTAGCCGTTGGCGAAGCACAGCGACGAGCCGGAACTCTTGGTGAACTGCTGGTTGGTGAAGGTGATGCTGCTGTCGGCGTTGTCGGCCTTGCCGGTCAGTCCGGCCGCCTGGTAGACGCACGAGACGCTGCCCAGCAGGGTGCGCAGCTTGACCGTGGCCTGGACGACGGAGCCGCTCGGCGGCAGCACGGAGAGGGTGCCGTCGGAGGCCACCGTCGCGGTGTAGGGCAGGTTGTCGATGGTGATGCCGTTGACCCCGAGGACACCGATGACGTTGCTGGTGCAGGTGCCGCTGTCGAAGGTGTGCGCGGTGACGGACTCGGTGGCCGTGCCCGGCGCGCTCGGGTTGTCGGTGACGGTGGCCGTGAACTGGGACGACGTGCACTTGACGCCACTGGTGCCGGTCGCACTGGAGTAGAAGTTCGCCGACGTGCCCGGGGCCAGGGGCGCGGTCAGTACGTCGCCGGCCGCGGCGGCCGTGCCGCCGGCGCCGCCGGTGGTGAGGACGGCGGTGCCGTCGGCAAAGGCGGGTGCGGCCACCGTGAGGGCGAGCGCGGTGGCGGTACCGGCGAGAGCCGGCAGGGATCGCGTACGCATGCGGGTGCCTCTTTCCTGAGTGGGGTTCGGACGAGGTGACGTGCGCTGTGCGGGCCGTACGGGTGATGCCGCCGGCGCGGGGCCGTCGCGCCTTCTCCGTACGCGGCGGACCCACGACGGCGGCAGGCGGGGCGCCGGCCGGAGGTCCCGGGGGTGAACCTCCGGCCGACGAGCGGGACACGGGCGGACACCGGCCGGCCCGGGGGGAAAGGGTTCGTGCCGGAGCCGCGGCGAGGAACGACTGCCGTGCGGGTGCGTGAGCGATTGCGGTGGACCGGCGGAAGCGTCGCCATGACGGGGCCGGGAACGCGGCCGGTACCGCTCGGCGGACCCGGCGCCACGGATCCGCGGAAACAGGTGAAGTTGTAAACCTGATGCCATGTCAACGTCAAGCATTACAAGGGCTGTTGATGGTTGCAGGCGCGCGTCGCGCACATCCGACACCCTTTTCTCACATCTGTATTGACCCCCCGATGTAACCGGCGGTAACTTCCTCGCAGGCCGCCCCCACGCCGTCAGAAAGCCCTTGCGTCCGCAGGGAGTGCGAGGTGCGTGAGCGGCAGCCGCTGTCCGCGCCAGGACACCGTGCCACGGAAGCCCGATCCGCATCGCCTTCATGCCCCCTGGGAGCAGACATGGCCTCGTCCCCGGACGTCCCGTCCGCAGACAGCACCCCCGAGATCCCGGACCCGGGTGCCTCGTCCGAAGTGCCGAGCACCGCCGTCGCCGGCAGCGGGGGCGGCGAGAGGCGCGGACGCGTCCGGGGCCGCCGGGCGGCGGTGATGGCGGTGCCCGCCACGCTCGTCCTCGCGGGCCTCGCGGTCCTCACCGCGCAGGGCGCGCTCGGTGTCCAGTTCGCGATCTCCGGCATGCCGTTCACGGTGACCGCGACCGAGCTCAGCGGCACCGGTTTCGAGCAGTTCGGCGGGCTCGACAACATGGCGGACGGCAGCCCCAACGCCGGGGACACCGGCGGTCAGGTGCTCGTGGTCACCTCCGCCATCAAGAACGCCACCCTCACCAAGCTGTGCCAGAGCGTCGACCTCGGCGGCACCAACCTGCTGATCACCGCGGGCAGCGGGGCGGAGAAGGTCAGCGCGACCGACCTGACCACCGACTCCACCGAGCTGACGGGTGACGCGGCGTTCGGCAACATCGAGATCGGCAACGACGCGAGCACGCTGACCAAGGCGGGCGTGAAGGGGCCGATCGGCGTCTTCAGCCAGCAGGCGGACACCGTACGCATCGCCCATCTGCGACAGACCAACTACGCGACGACCGCTGGCGTGTTCAAGCTGCCGGGCCTCAAACTCCGGTTCAGCGAATCGGGTTGCTGACCGCCGTGCCGGACCGTCCACGCCGGGAACCGAGGCTCGCCTTCCGCGGATGGCGAGCCCGCCGGCCGTTCTGGGGCGGGCTGCTGCTCGCCCTGGGCGGCGGCGAGATCCTGCTCACCGAGAAGGCCTCGCTGAAGGTCGTGATGCACATCGGCATGCAGGGCCTGGCCGGCTATCTGCTGCCGACGCTGATGCTGCTGCTGGGCCTGCTCGTTCTCGTCAACCCCACCCAGCGACTGTTCTACTCCGTCACCGGTGTCCTGCTCTCCCTGGGCACCTGGCTCACCTCCAACCTGGGCGGCTTCTTCCTCGGTCTCCTCCTCGGCGTGACCGGCAGCTGCCTCACCTTCGGCTGGCTCCCGGACCAGGAGCCCCGCGTCGGCCGCCGCCGACGCCGCAAACGGGCACGGGCCGAACGGCGGGCGGCGCGCCGCCCACGCGTGTCTGCGGGGATTCGGTCCTGATCTCCGGAACTTCCCGGCCGCTCCGGAAGTTTCTACGGTGCTGTAGAAGTTGCTGTCGGCATGCTGAGCAGCCGGCCGGGGATACGAGGAGTGCGCATGGCCCTGTGGGACCGCTTCAAGGTGTCGGCGTCGCAGATGCAGACCCAGTTGGTGGCGAAGAAGAACGACCTGAAGAGCGGCGCGTTCCGCGACGCGAGCATGGCGATGTGCGCACTGGTCGCGGCGGCCGACGGGACCGTCGACCCGTCGGAGCGGCAGCGGGTGGCCCAGCTCATCTCCACCAACGAGGTGCTGCAGAACTTCCCGGCGGACGACCTGCGGCGCCGTTTCGAGGAGAACCTGGGCAAGCTGACGACCGACTTCGCCTTCGGCAAGGTGAGCGTGCTCCAGGAGGTCGCCAAGGCGAAGAAGAAGCCCGCCGAGGCGCGTGCCGTCATCCAGATCGGCATCGTGATCGGCGGCGCCGACGGCGACTTCGACAAGACCGAGCAGGCGGTCGTGCGCGAGGCCTGCTACACGCTGGACCTGCCGCCCCACGAGTTCGACCTCTGATCCGGGCCTGACGACGGGACGGGGGCGCGGACCACGGCGTGGTCCGCGCCCCCGTCCCCGGTGCGCGACGGTGCCGGCCGGCGGCCGGCACGGCGGGGTCAGCCGAGTCCGGCGGACTTCAGCCAGGCCTTGGCCACGTCCAGCGGGTCCTTGTTCTCCGTCTGCACCTGGGTGTCCAGGTCCAGCAGGGTCGCGGTGTCCAGCTTCGCGGAGACCGCGTCGAGCGCGTCGACGCCCTTCTGGTTCAGCGCGCCCTTGTGAACGAGCGGCTGGACGTTCTCGAAGCCGAAGAGCTTCTTCGGGTCCTGGAGGACGACGAACTTCTCCTTGCTGATGGTCGGGTCCGTGGTGAAGAGGTCGGCGGCCTGCACCGCGTCCTTCTTGAGCGCCGCCTGGGTGAGCGGGCCGCCCGCGTCCAGTGCCTTGAAGGACTTGAACTGGAGGCCGTAGACGGACTTGAGGCCCACCAGGCCCTGCTGCCGGGTCTGGAACTCCGGCGAGCCGCCGATGACCAGGTCCTTGGCGATGTCCTTCAGGTCGGCGATGGACGACTTCTCGGTGAGGTGGTACTTCTTCGCGGTGGCCGCGTTCACCGTGACCGAGTCCTTGTTCTGGGCCGTGGAGGGCTCCAGCAGGGTCAGCTTGGAGTCCAGCTTGGCCTCGATGGCGTCCGTGGTGGCGTCCGCGGTCTTCGGGGTGGCCTTCGGGTCGAGATACGCCAGCAGCGCGCCGTTGTACTCCGGCAGCACCGACAGGGAACCGTTCTTGATGAGGCCGTAGGTCGTCTCACGGCTGCCGATGTTCGGCTTGTAGGTGACCTTGATCCCCTTGGCCTTGAGCGCTTCGCCGTAGATGTCGGCGAGCAGGGTGCTCTCGGGGAAGTTGTTCGAGCCGACGACGACGCCGTCGCCGCTCGCCTTTCCTTCCGACAGGGGGTCGTCGGCCTTGTCGTTGGAGGAGCAGCCCGCCAGCAGGGCCGTCGCCGCCGCGAGGGCGACGACCGCCGCGCCTCGGTTCCTCCGGATGGACCTGCTGATAAGGGTCGTATAAGTCACTTGCTGATCCAATCCAGCCTGTTCTCGGTCAGTCAAGTGCCCCGGGGCACCGATTGGCCTCGATCTGTGGTCAGTTGTGGGTATAAGGCGGATGCCTTGTAACGGCCTCTTCACACAGGCCGAGCCGTACGGATTCAAAGAGGCGTGCCCGCCTGGGCGGTCGGCGTCAGCCGCCGCGGCGCACCCCGGGCGACACGGTGAGCCGGGACGCCGCCCAGAACACCGCGAGGGTGGCGAGGGCGAGACCGGCGACCAGGGTGGCGCCGCCCACGACCTTCTCGTAGTTGCGCTGGTAGAGGCCGTCGATGATGTAGCGGCCGAGACCGCCGAGGCTGACGTAGGCGGCGATGGTCGCCGTGGACACGATCTGGATAGCCGCGGTGCGCAGTCCGCTCAGGATCAGCGGGAGCGCGACCGGCAGTTCCACCTGGAACAGCACCCGCGCCTCCGGCATGCCCATGCCCCGCGCGGCGTCCACCGGCGAGGGGTCCACGGAGCGGACCGCCTCGTAGGTGGTGACCAGGATCGGCGGTACGGCGAGCACGACCAGCGGGATCATGACGGGCAGCAGGCCGAACCCGATCCAGATGAACATCAGCACCAGCAGACCGAAGCTGGGCAGCGCCCGCCCGGCGGTGGCGATCAGCGCGAGGGCGTTGCCGCCACGCCCGTAGTGCCCGGTGACCAGTCCGACGGGCAGCCCGATCAGGGCGGCGAGGAGGAGGGCCTCCAGCGAGTACCTGACGTGCTCGACCAGCCGGGTGGGGATGCCGTCGTACCCCTGCCAGTGGGAGGCGTCGCCGAAGAAGGCGTGCGCGAAGTTCAGTACGTTCACCGGGTGGCACCCTTCGTCGGCATCCAGGGGGTGAGGAGGCGGCGGACGAGGACGAGCAGGGCGTCGGCGAGGATCCCCAGCACCGCCGTGGTGAGCACCGAGTTCACGGCCAGGGCCGGCCGGTGGTATGTGGTGGCGGCGTACAGCATGTTGCCGAGGGCGCCCTGGTTGCCGATGAGCATGCCGACGCTGACCAGGGAGAGGCTGGACACGGTGGCCACCCGGAGGCCGGCGATGATCGCGGGCACCGCGATGGGCAACTGGACCTGTGCGTAACGGCGTACGGGACCGAAGCCCATGGCCTGCGCGGCGGCCAGGGTCTCCGGCGGGACCGAGCGGACGCCGTCCACGATCGCCGGGACCAGCACCACCAGGCTGTAGATCGCGAGCGGGACCATCACCGTGGTCTCGCTCTGGCCGAAGTAGTCGATGAGGACGACGAAGAAGGCCAGCGAGGGGATGGAGTAGAGCACCGTGGTGACGCCGAGGACGGGCGGGTAGACCCAGCGGAAGCGGACGCAGAGCTGGGCCACCGGCAGGGCGACGAGGAGCCCGGCCAGCACCGGCAGCAGGCCCTCGCGCAGATGCAGGCCGACGAGTCCCAGGTAGCCGTACTGGAGGTCGCTCGGGAGGTCGAAGAAGCCGTTCATGGGGCGGCCTTCACCGCCGCGTCCTCGGCCACCCGGCTGTGGGCGGCCCGGATCGCCTCCCCGATGACCTGCTGGGAGACGACGCCGACCGCGCGTCCCGCGTCGTCCACGGCGACGGCCCAGCCGGTCGGCGACAGCACGGCCCCGTCGAGCGCCGCGCGCAGCGAGTCGGTGCCGGGCACGAACGGACGGCCGTGGTCGATGAGCCGCTCGCGGTCGATCTCGCCGGCGGCAAGCCGGTCCGGCTCGCTCCAGCCGAGCGGCCTGCCGTCGGAGTCGGTGACGAGGAGGTAGGGAGCCGTGGCCCGGGAGGCGAGCCGTTCGGCGTCCGCGTCGATCCCCACCAGCGGCGCGGTCTCCAACTCCAGGTCCGCGGACGGGAAGAAGGACAGCCGGCGGATGCCGCGGTCGGCGCCGAGGAAGTCCTCCACGAAGGAGTCGGCGGGTGCGCTGAGCAGTTCGGCGGGCGGGGCGAACTGGGCGAGCCGGCCGCCGGTGCGCAGTACGGCGACCATCGTGCCGAGTTTGATCGCCTCGTCGATGTCGTGCGTGACGAACACGATGGTCTTGCCCAGCTCGTCCTGGATGCGCAGGAGTTCGTCCTGCAGGCCCTTGCGGACCACGGGGTCGACGGCGGAGAAGGGCTCGTCCATCAGCAGCACCGGCGGGTCGGCGGCGAGCGCGCGGGCCACGCCGACCCGCTGCTGCTGGCCGCCGGAGAGCTGGTAGGGGTACCGCTTGGCCAACGAAGTGTCCAGGCCGACCCGTTCCATCAGCTCCGCGGCCCGGGTGCGTGCCTGCTGCTTGCTGCGGCCGAGCAGCCGGGGCACGGTGGCGATGTTGTCGAGGATGGTGCGGTGCTGGAAGAGCCCGGCGTTCTGGATGACGTAACCCATCGACCGGCGCAGGGTGTTGACCGGCTGCTGCCGGATGTCGCGGCCGTCGAGGAGGATGCTGCCCTCAGTGGGTTCGACCATCCGGTTGATCATCCGCAGGGTCGTCGTCTTGCCGCAGCCGGAGGGCCCGACGAGGACGGTGATCGCGCGGTCCGGTATCTCCAGCGACAGTCGGTCGACCGCGACCGTGCCGTCCGGATATCGCTTGGTGACTGAATCTATCCGTATCAAAACGCCGAGTACCCTTCGGGTTTGGCAGCTTTCGCCCGGTCTCGGCAACGGTCGTCATGCGCAGGCCGTTGCGGGGAGAGTCTAGACCGCGAGTGTTTCGGCGCCTCGTAGATCATGTGGCGGCCGGTTCAGACCTCCTGCGGAGTGTCCTGAGCGCGCGGGTGCGGACGGGCCGCGAGCACCGCCACGTCGTCCTCGGCATGGCCGGCGTCCAGCCGGTCGACGATCGTCTCCAGAACGTCGTCGACCCCCTTGCCGACGGGGAAGCGGAGGGCGGACAGCCGGGCGAGGGAGTGGTCGATGTCCTCGCCGCGGCGCTCCACCAGCCCGTCGGTGAACAGCACCAGGGTCTCGCCCGGGGCCAGTGCGTGCGTGGCCGACTCGTATCCGCCGAGTCCGGTGCCCAGCGGTGGTCCGACGGGGACGGGCAGCTGCGTCGCCCCGCCGTCCCGGGTGATCAGCACGGGCGGCAGATGACCGGCGCTGGCCAGCGTCATCTGGCCGCGTCCCGGATCGACGCGGGCGAGCAGACAGGTGGCGGGCCTGCGGTCCGCCTCCCCGGAGGCGATGTCGTCCATCTGCCGCAGCACGCGGTGCGGGGGCAGGTCGGAGGCGGCGATGTAGCGCAGGGAGGAGCGGTAGGCGCTCATGTCGACGGCGGCCTCCAGACCGTGGCCCATCACATCGCCGACCACCAGCAGGGTGCGGCCGAAGTGCAGTCGTACGGTCTCGCACCAGTCGCCGCCGACCAGCGCGCTGCCGCCGACGGGGAGGTAGCGGATGGCGACGTCCAGGTTCGGATGCGGCCGGCCCGGGCTGGCCAGCAGGGCGCGCTGCAGGTCGCCGGCGGTGCGGCTGACGTCCTCGTAGGCGCGGGCGTGCCGGATGTGGGAGGCACCGCGCTCGGCGAGCAGGGCCAGCTGCTCGGCCTCGGCCTCGCTCGGCGGCCCCGCCTCCCGCGCCCACACCAGCACGCCGTACATGTCGTCGCCGCTGGTCAGGGGCGTACAGAGGGCGCCGCCCGAGCGGCCGCCGACCGATGGCTCCAGCCATGCGGCGGGGTTCGCGTCCACCGCGGGTGGGCCCGTCCCCCGCACCGCGGCGGTGACCCGGCGGGCGTCCGGCAGCAGCCGGGCGTCGCCGGCCACGGCTTCGTAGCCGGCGGGGGCGTCGCCGGTGCGGCGCAGCACGGCGGCGGCTCCGCCGGCCAGCCCCACGACGGCCCGGGCCAGCTCGGCGCAGGTGGTGGCCTCGTCCAGGGTCGTGCCGAGCCCGGCGAGGGCGTCCCGCAGCGCGCCGATCGGCGCTGCGGGCTCCGTGGCCGCCGAGATGCCGCCGTCCTCACGACGGCCGGCACCGAGGGGCACGGGCCTGCGGCGGGACTGGATCCAGCGCGCCACACCCAACACCCTCACAGAATCTCAAACCGGAGCGGGCGGGGCACCAGCCGCGGCCGGTGCCACCGGGCCCGGTCAGCCCTCGGCCGGCTCCAGCCGCAGGGAGATCGAATTGATGCAGTACCGCTGGTCGGTGGGGGTGGGGTACCCCTCGCCGGCGAAGACGTGCCCGAGGTGCGAGCCGCACCGGGAGCACCGCACCTCGGTGCGGACCATGCCGTGGGACCGGTCCTCGATCAGCTCCACCGCGTCGGTGTCCTTCGGGTCGAAGAACGACGGCCAGCCGCAGTGCGACTCGAACTTGGTGTCCGAGGTGAAGAGCTCGGCGCCACAGGCGCGACAGGAGTAGACACCCTTGGACTTGGTGTCCGTGTACTCACCGGTGAACGCCGGCTCGGTGCCGGCCTGGCGCAGCACGGCGTACTCCGCCGGAGTCAGCTCCGCGCGCCACTCCTCGTCCGGCTTCTCGACGTCGTACGACATGAGCCTCAGCCCCTTCACTGCGACAGGCGGTCCAGGATTTTCGGGCCCAGGTCGGTCACGTCGCCCGCGCCCATGGTGAGAACGAGATCACCGGGCTTCGCCATTCCCGCGACCACCGCGGGGATCTCCGCCTTGTCGTGCACGGCCGTCACGTCGGCGCCCGCGGCGCGCGCGGCCTCGATGATGAGCTCGCTGGTCACCCCGGGGACCGGGTCCTCACGGGCCGGGTAGATGTCGAGCACGACGGAGGCGTCCGCGAGCGTCAGCGACTGTCCCATCTCCTTGCCCAGCTCCTGGGTGCGGGAGAAGAGGTGCGGCTGGAAGACGACGAGGATGCGGGCGTCGCCGGCGGCGGCGCGCATGGCCTCCAGGTCGGCGGTCATCTCGGTCGGGTGGTGGGCGTAGGAGTCGATCACCTGGACGCCCGCCGCCTCGCCCTTGAGCTGCAGGCGCCGCTTGACCCCGGTGTACGCGGCGAGCGCGGGCGCGAGTTCCGCGGCCGGGACGCCGAGCGCGGCACCGGCGGCGAGCGCGGCGACGGCGTTGAGGGCGTAGTGGCGGCCGGGCACGGAGACCGTGAAGGTGAGCTCGCGCCCGTCCAGGAGGACCGTCACCTCGCTCCTGAGGCCCTGGGGCACCACGGACAGGACCCGGACGTCGGCGTCCTGCGCCTCGCCGTACGTCACCACCCGCACCGCACGGCCGGCGACGCGCCGGGTGAGCTCGCGGGCGCCCTCCTGGTCCGCGGAGACGACCAGGGTGCCGCCCTCGGTGACGCGGTCGACGAACGTCTCGAAGGATTCGTAGATCTCGTCCATCGAGGCGTAGTTGGCGTGGTGGTCCAGCTCGACGTTGAGGACGATGGCGACCTCGGGCGCGTACTTGTGGAAGCTGCGGTCCGATTCGTCGGCCTCGGCGACGAAGATGTCGCCCTCGCCGTGCAGCGCGTTGGAACCGGGCGCGTCCAGGTCGCCGCCGATGGCGTACGACGGCTTACGGCCCAGCGCGGTGAGGGAGACCGCCAGCATGGAGGTGGTGGTGGTCTTGCCGTGGGTGCCGGCCACCGCGATCGGGCGCAGCCCCTCCATCAGCGCGGCGAGCGCGTCGGAGCGGTGCACCACCGGGATGCCCAGCTCGGCGGCGCGGGCCAGTTCCGGGTTGTCCTCGCGGATGGCGGAGGACACCACGACACAGCTCGCGTCGTCGGCGAGGTGCGCGGCGGCGTGCCCGATGTGCACGGTGGCGCCGAGCGCGCGCAGCGCCTCGGCGGTCGCCGAGTCCCTGGCGTCGCTGCCGGCGACCTGCGCCCCGCGCTGGGCGAGGATCTTGGCGATCCCCGACATTCCGGCGCCGCCGATGCCGATGAAGTGCGGTCGGTCCATGGCGGTAGGAAGGCCGGGTGCCATGCGTTTCTCCCCAGAGACGGTACGTACGAGAGCGGGCCTAGCCTATGCGCTCGGGCACCGCCCGCCCCGCAAGGGCCCGGGGGCGGCCCGCGGTGCGGCTACGCCTTGCTGTGCGAGAACAGCTTGAGCACCGGAACGCCCACCTTGTGCCGGGCCCGGGAGGCCCAGTCCCGGTGGAAGAACTCCTCCACGTAGTGGGGGTCGGTCAGCACGATCACCTCGTCCGCCCCCACCTCGCCGACCAGCGACTTCAGCGCGTCCAGCGGATGGTCCTCGACGAGCCGCCCCTCGGCCCGGCTGCCCGCGGAGCGCAGCGCCTGCAACGACACGTCGAGGGCCTGCTGCCCCACGCTCCGGGCCTCGTCGCCCTCCGGCGTCCCGCCCTCGCGCACGGCATCGTCGAGTTCACCGAGCGCGATGTCGTCGATGGCCCGCAGCAGGCGGTCCGCCTGGTCGCCGCGCGGCTGGAGCAGCACGTGGAACGCCACCTGCTCGTCTCCGTGCAAGGTGGTGACGAACTCCACGTCGGCGGACGTCAGGGCCTTCTCGATCATCAGAACGCTTGTGAACACCCAACGCCTCTTCTCCTCCGTGGGCCCGGGACAGGGCCCCTGCGGAAACCATCCTTCCCCGTGATCGCACGGGTACTGCCGGACTAAGTCTGCCCTCCGGAAGCTGACCGGAACGGTATATTCCACCTATTTCCGGACCAACGGCCCATTTCAGGACCGACGGTAACGACCGAAGAGGAATCCGTCCTCCTCCAGGAGGGACAGGAGACCGAACCGGCGCGGAACGGCGACCGAGGGACCCCCCGCGATGCGCTGCGCGTCCCCGGCGGTCAGCGTCGGCGAGACCGTGAGGCACAGCTCGTCCAGCACCTCCGCGGCGATCAGCTGGCCGAGCAGCCGGGGGCCGCCCTCGGTGAGCAGCCGGGTGTGGCCGAGCTCGGCGAGGGCGCGCACCGCGCGGGCGGGCTCGACGCCCATGCCCTCGCCGGCCACCACCACCCGGGCGCCCGCCCTCTCGGCGGCGGCGACCCGTTCGGGGGCCGCGGCGGCTCCGGTCAGGACGAGGGTGGGGACGAGCGGCGCGGTGAACAGCGGGAGGGAGAAGTCCAGCTCCAGGCTCGCGGTGACGACCGCGATGGCCGGGGCCGGGCCCTGCCCCGCGGCCGTACGCGCGCCGGCGAACTCGGCCCGCGCCCTGGCGGGGCGGTACCCCTCCTGCCGTACCGTTTCGGCGCCGACCACGACGACGTCGGCGAGCGCCCGCAGTGTGCCGAAGATCCGCATGTCGGCGGCGCTGGAGATGGGCTGCGAGTGCCCCTCGTGCTGGGCGGCGCCGTCGAGCGAGGAGACCATGTTGGCCCGCAGCCACGGCCGCGGGGCGCCGGGCTCCGGCGTGGGGTAGGCGTAGGCGGCGGCCAGCTCGGCGAGGGTCCACTCACGGTTCACCAGGGCGTCGGCCCCGGCAGGCCCGCCCGGCCCGCCGGCGGCACCGGTCCCGGAGGCCCCCCTTCCCCCTGCCACGGCCCCGCCGAAGTCCTGGGCTGCTGTTTCGTCGGTCACAGGGAACAGGCGTCGCATGTCGTGCAGTGTGGCACGGCGCTTAGCATGGGTAACCGTGTCGTCCTCCACCCCCGCCCCCGGATCCAGCCCCGTGACCGACGCGGGCCCCCTCTCCCTGTGCGCCCGCGAGCCGCACGTGCCCGCGGACCGGCTGGTCGCCGAGATGGTGCCGCCGCCGCGTTTCGACTCGGTGCGCTTCTCCACCTACATCCCGGACCCGAACCAGCCCAGCCAGACCGAGGCCGTACGGGTCCTGGAGGGCTTCGCCGCCGGGCTCGGCGGGGCGCACGCCTCCGGCGCCGGCAGGCGCGGCTTCTTCGGGTTCGGCAGGTCCAGGGCGCCGAAGACCCCGGCCGGACCGCGCGGGGTGTACCTGGACGGCGGCTACGGCGTCGGCAAGACCCATCTGCTCGCCTCGCTGTGGCACGCCACTCCCGCCGAGCCCGCGCTCAAGGCGTTCGGCACCTTCGTGGAGCTGACCAACCTGGTCGGCGCGCTCGGCTTCCAGCAGACCGTGGCGACGCTCAGCGGCCACCGCCTGCTGTGCATCGACGAGTTCGAGCTGGACGACCCGGGCGACACGGTCCTGGTGTCCACACTGCTCGGCAAGCTGGTCGACGCGGGCGTGGCGCTCGCCGCCACCTCCAACACCCTGCCGGGCAAGCTGGGCGAGGGCCGGTTCGCCGCCGCCGACTTCCTGCGCGAGATCCAGGGCCTCTCGGCCCACTTCCGCGCCCTGCGCATCGACGGCGAGGACTACCGCCACCGCGGTCTGCCCGAGGCGCCGGCGCCGTTCGGCGACGAGGCCGTGACCAAGGCGGCGTACGCCACCGAGGGCGCCTCGCTGGACGACTTCCCGCACCTGCTGGACCACCTGGCCAAGGTGCACCCGAGCCGGTACGGCGCGCTGACCGACGGACTGCGGGCGGTGTGCCTCACCGGTGTGCGGCCGGTGCCGGACCAGTCGACGGCGCTGCGGCTGGTGGTCCTCGCGGACCGGCTCTACGACCGCGAGGTCCCGGTACTGGCCTCCGGGATGCCGTTCGACAAACTGTTCAGCGAGGAGATGCTGAACGGCGGCTACCGCAAGAAGTACTTCCGCGCGATATCCCGGCTCACGGCGCTGGCCCGCGACGCGAAGGGACTCGTCGGCTCCTAGGAGCCCTTAGTCGATCAAGCCCGCACGGGTCAAGGGCGGCTTCACGCCACGCGACCCGCATTTTTCACGCTGTCTTGCGCGTGTGACGCGCAGTTGACCCTGCAAAGGACTTTGCAGGGTTAACGTGTTTCTTGACCAATCATTGACCAGTGCTTGGTGCGCACAAGAGATGCGGATGTGGCGAAGGGGGGCGCATGTTCCGAGGTCCGACGGCCCGGGCTCTGTTCGCCCTCCTCGCCGTGGCACTGTTCGCGCTTCACCTCGTCGCCCCCGCGGGAACCTTCGCAGCCGCGCACACGGCCGGTCAGCCACTGGCCATGACCGAGCCCGGAAACCCCTCCCCCGCGATACCGGTGCGCGACGGGGCGGACACGTTCCGCGATCCGGGCCGCCCCGGTGGACCCGTGGGCCTTCCGCACGTCCGTGACCGGCAGCGCGGCTCGGCCTCCGGCTGGGCCCAGGAACACCCGCTGATACCCGGCCGGGCGGCCGAGGCGGACCCGTCGGACACCTCCGGCGCCCCGCGGCACGCCCTCCCCGGCACCTCCAGAGCGCACACCCCGGCAGCGCTCCAGGTCTTCCGCTGCTGAGGTTCGTGCCGCTCTCCCCCCACAACCGTCGTGCACGTCCGACGCGCCGGTGCGGCGCGCCAGGAGGAACCCACACGCATGCAGCCCCTCATCGACAACGCCCGTACCTTCGGACAGCGCCCTGAGGAGTTCGCCGAGCTCGCCGAAGGCCAGTCCCCTCAGGTCCTCTTCATCACCTGCTCCGACTCCCGGGTCGTGCCGGCCCTGATCACGGGCGCCCGCCCCGGCGAGCTGTTCGAGCTGCGCACCGCGGGCAACATCGTCCCGCCCCATGCCTCGCGGCACCCCACGAGCGAGGCCGCCACCATCGAATACGCCGTCGAGGTGCTCGGCGTCCGCGACATCGTCGTCTGCGGTCACTCGCACTGCGGCGCGGTCGGCGCACTGGTGCGCGGCGACGACCTCACCGCCGTACCCGCCGTGCGCGACTGGCTCGCGCACGCCACCCCGCGCCCGGCCGGCGCGGCCGAGGACCCGGAGGTCGCCGAGGGCGTCCAGAGCCACGTCCTGACCCAGCTGCTGCGGCTGCGCTCGTACCCCTGCGTCCAGCGGAGGCTGGCCCAGGGCGTGCTCGGCCTGCACGCCTGGTACTACGAGGTGCACACCGGCGCCGTACGGACGCACCGCCCGCAGACCGACACCTTCGAGTCCCTGTGAGCGCGCCGATGACCAGTGACCGCAGCCTCACCTCCCGTTTCCCTCACCTCCGGCACGACTTCGCCGCGTCCCTCGTGGTCTTCCTGGTCGCCCTGCCGCTCTGCGTCGGGGTGGCCGTGGCCTCCGGTGTCCCGGCCGAACTGGGCCTCGTCACCGGCATCGTGGGCGGCATCGTCACCGGGCTGATGCGCGGCAGCAGCCTCCAGGTGTCGGGGCCGGCGGCCGGCATGACCGTGCTCGTCTTCGAGGCGGTCAAGGAGTTCAACCTGCCCGTGCTCGGCGTGATCGTGCTCGCCGCCGGCCTGCTCCAGGTGGCCATGGGCGCCCTGGGACTCGGCCGCTGGTTCCGCGCCATCTCGGTCTCCGTCGTGGAGGGCATGCTGGCCGGAATCGGTCTGGTGCTCATCGCCGGACAGCTGTTCCCGGCGCTGGCGGCGAAGGCGCCCGACTCCGGTCTGGGCAAGATCGCCGGGCTGCCCCGCGCGTTCCTGGACGCCCTCGGCGACGGAAGGGCACTCGCCTCCCTCGCGGTGTGCGCGGGCACGGTCGCGGTGCTCGTGCTGTGGAAGCTCGCCCCGGCGAGGGTGCGCGCGCTGCCGGGTCCGCTGGCCGCGGTCGGTCTCGCCACCCTGGCCGCGTACCTGCTGAACCTGCGGGTGGCCACGGTCGAGGTGAAGGGGCTGCTGGGCTCGATCCAGCCGCCGCCGGTGAGCGCCTTCGGCGAACTGGCCGGCGTCGGCGTCCTCGGCACGATCATCGCCTTCACCCTGATCGCGTCCGCCGAGTCGCTGTTCAGCGCGGCGGCCGTGGACCGGCTGCACTCCGGTCCGCGCACCCGGTACGACCGGGAACTCATCGCCCAGGGCACCGGCAACACGGTGTGCGGGCTGCTGGGCGCGCTGCCGATGACCGCGGTGATCGTGCGCAGCGCGGCCAACGTCCAGGCGGGCGCCCGTACGAAGGCCTCCCGGGTGATGCACGGCGTGTGGCTGCTGCTGTTCGCCGCGCTGCTGCCCGGCGTGCTCGCGTACATCCCGATCCCGGCCCTCGCCGGCATCCTGATCCACTCCGGCGCCAAGCTGGTGCCGGTGCGGACGCTGGCCGCGCTGTGGCGGGAGAACCGGGGCGAGGCGCTGATCCTGTCCGTCACCGCCGTGTCCATCGTGGCGGTCAGCATGTTCGAGGGCGTGCTGATCGGCCTGGCACTGGCCGTGGTCAAGACGGCGTGGGAGGCCTCGCACATCCGCCTGGAGGTCGCGGACAAGGGCGCGGGGCCGGTCGAGGCCCACCTCTCGGGCAACGCCACGTTCCTGAGGCTGCCGAAGATCCTGGACAGCCTGGAGTCGCTGCCCCAGGACCGCCCGGTCCGCCTCGACCTCTCCGGCCTCCACCACCTGGACCACGCCTGTCGCACCGCCCTGGAGAACTGGGCCGAGCGGCACAGCGCGGCGGGGACCGAGCCGGTGCAGGTCACGATCCCGGCGGCGCGCGGACACGAGCCGGCGAAGGCGAGAACGGCCTGACCCCGGCCCGTCCACGCGCCTGTCGCGCGGCTCGCCTCCGGGCGGCCGCGCGACACGGCCGGTGGCGGGCACCCGGTGTCCGCCGCCGGCGCGGGCCCATGGCTTCCACCCCGACCCCGGGCATATCGTTGCAGGAGCGGACAGAACAGACCTCTGAACGAGGAGGTCATCATGCTCCAGGAAGTGCTGGGCGCCATCGCCGCCGCGGGCGCCGTCGGAACCGTCTATCTCGCGATGGCCGCACGGGTGGTCAAGCAGTACGAACGCGGCGTCCTGTTCCGGCTCGGCCGGGTCGCGGGTGACGTACGGGACCCGGGCCTGACGCTGGTCATCCCCTTCGTCGACCGGCTGCACAAGATCAACATGCAGATCGTGACGCTGCCGATCCCCGCCCAGGAGGGCATCACCCGGGACAACGTCACCGTCCGCGTGGACGCGGTCGTCTACTTCCGGGTGATGGACCCGACGAGCGCGCTGGTGAAGGTCGAGGACTACAAGTTCGCCGTGTCGCAGATGGCCCAGACCTCACTGCGCTCGATCATCGGCAAGAGCGACCTCGACGACCTGCTCTCCAACCGGGAGAAGCTCAACCAGGGCCTGGAGCTGATGATCGACAGCCCGGCCGTGGGCTGGGGCATCCAGGTGGACCGGGTGGAGATCAAGGACGTCTCCCTGCCGGACACGATGAAGCGGTCGATGGCCCGGCAGGCCGAGGCCGACCGGGAACGCCGGGCCCGGATCATCAACGCCGACGCCGAACTCCAGGCCTCCAAGAAGCTCGCGGAGGCCGCCCAGCAGATGTCCGGCACGCCGACGGCGCTCCAGCTGCGGCTGCTCCAGACGGTGATGGCGGTCGCGGCCGAGAAGAACTCCACGCTGGTGCTGCCCATCCCCGTGGAACTGCTGCACTTCCTGGAGCGGGGCGGGCAGCAGGGCACACCGGGCACCGGCGGGGAGCGGCGGCAGCCGCCGCCGGAGGCCGCCGCCCTCCCTGAGACGCTCCCCGAGGACCTGGCGGAGGACGTCCCCGAGCAGCCCGCCCCCAACGGCGACCCGGCCCGGCCGGGCATCGCCGCGCTCCCGGACAGCCTGCCGGAGGGGCTCGCGGAGCAGCCCGCCCCCAACGGCGGCGGAGGGGCAGGCTCCGCGCAGGGGCCACGGGAACGGCTGCCGAAGCAGACGTGAGCGGTGACCGGTGGGGTACCCGGCGGGCATGCACGAGCAGCGCAGGGTCACCGACTCGTACTGGCTGACGACCGCCCCCGGGCCGTCCCGTCCCTCGCTGGCCGGGGACGTCGACGTCGACGTGGCGGTGGTCGGCGCGGGCATGGCCGGCATCAGCACCGCCCACGAACTGACCCGTGCCGGCCTGCGGGTGGCGGTCCTGGAGGCCGGCCGGGTCGCCGGCGGCGTCACCGGGTTCACCACCGCCAAGCTGACCGCGCAGCACACGCTCGTCTACGACCGGCTGCGCCGCACGCGCGGGCCCGAGGGGGCGCGGCTGTACGCCCGTTCGCAGTCCGAGGCGATCGAGCACGCGGCGATGCTGGTGGCCGAGCTGGGGATCGAATGCGAGTGGGAGGTGCGGGACGCCTACACCTACGTGCGGGACCGGGAGCGCGCCGAGGAGGTGCGGGCCGAGGCGGAGGCCGCGCGGGAGGCGGGGCTGCCGGCCACGTTCGTGACCAGGACGGGGCTGCCGTTCCCGGTGGCGGGCGCGGTCCGGGTCGCCGAGCAGGCCCAGTTCCATCCGGTCAAGTACCTGCGGGCGCTCACCGCCGACCTCGTCGCGCGCGGCGGGCAGGTGTACGAGGAGACGCGGGTCGTCGGACTGCAGGAGGGCGGGGAGCCCTGCCGTCTGACGACGGAGGCGGGTCACACGGTGACCGCCCGGGACGTCGTGATCGCCACGCACTATCCGGTGTTCGACCGGGCTCTGCTGTTCGCCCGGCTGTCGCCGCGCAGGGAACTCGTCGTCGCGGGCCCGCTGGGCGACGGCCTGGACCCGGCGGGCATGTACATCACCCCCGAGGAGAACACCCGCTCGGTGCGCACCGCGCCGTACGGCGCGGACGGTCAGCGGCTGCTCGTCGTCACGGGCGAGCACTTCACCCCGGGCACCGGCGATCCGCAGGCGGGCTTCGACCGGCTCGCCGGCTGGGCCGAGGTGCACTTCCCCGGCGTGAGGCTCGACCACGCCTGGGCCACCCAGGACAACGAGTCGACCGACACCGTGCCGCTGGTCGGCCCCTTCCACCCGGGCGCCCGCCACACCTACGTGGCCACGGGCTTCGGCGGCTGGGGCCTGAGCGGCGGCATCATGGCCGGGCTGCTGCTGACCGCGCTGATCACCGGCCGTGACAGCGCCTGGCGCGAGCTGTACGACCCGCGTCGGCTGAAGTCCGTGGTGCGCGAGGCGCCGTCGCTGCTGAAGACGCAGGCGGAGGTGGCCCGGCACTTCGTCGGCGACCGCCTGAAGCCGGCGGCGTCCGTGGACGATCTGGCCCCCGGGGACGGCGCGCTGGTCCGGGCCGGCGGCGAGCGGCTCGCCGTGCACCGCGACGAGGAGGGCGATCTGCACGCCGTGTCGGCCCGCTGCACCCATCTGGGCTGCCTGGTCGCCTTCAACCGGGCCGAGCGCGCCTGGGAGTGCCCCTGTCACGGCTCCCGCTTCGACGTGGACGGCTCGGTGCTCCAGGGACCGGCGGTCAAGCCGCTGGAGCAGCACGATCTCGGCTGACCGGTGACCGACGGCCCGCCGCGCGGGTGACCGTGCCGCCGCGCCACGGGACATATCACCATACAAACGTGCATTCAGTCCTACGTTCGTACGGTGATCCCACTTGCACGCCGTCTCACCGCCGTCTGCGCCCTGGGCGCGGCTCTCACCGCCTGCGGCACCGCGGGCCCCGCGGGTACCGCGCACCCGGCCAAGTCGCCCGTGTCCTCCTCCCCGTCCCCGGCCCGCCCGCCGCTGCTCGCCCCGGGTCCGGGCGGTCTGACCCCGGTCTTCGAGCACGGTCCGCGCACCCTGGGCAAGACCGTCGCACTGACCTTCGACGCCGACATGACCGCCGACGAGGGTCGCCGCGCGGCCTCCGGCGAGCACTTCGACAACCCGGGCCTCATCGCCGCCCTGCGTGCGCTGAAGGTGCCGGCGACCGTCTTCATGACGGGCCGCTGGGCCGACCAGTACCCGGCCGAGGCCCGCAGCCTCGGCCACGAGGCGCAGTTCGAGGTCGCCAACCACTCCTACAGCCACTACGCGTTCACCGACGACTGCTACGGCCTGCCGACCGTCGGCGCGGACCGGATGCGGTCGGACGTCGAGCGGGCCTACACCTCCCTCCGCAAGGCGGGCGTGCCGAAGCCGATGCCGTACTTCCGCTTCCCGGGCGGCTGCTACGACCAGCAGGCCCTGCGCGCGCTGAGCGGGCTCGGGGTGACCGCGGTGCAATGGGACGTGGTGAGCGGTGACGCGTTCGCCACGGACGCCGACGCGGTGGTCCGGCAGGTCCTGGACGGGGTGAAGCCGGGCTCGGTGGTCGTCATGCACTGCACCCGCAGCGCCGCCCCGACGACCGAGCGGGTCGTCCGGTCCGTGGTGCCGGAACTGCGCAAGCGCGGCTACCGCTTCGTCAAGGTCTCCGAGCTGATCGGCGAGAGCGGCGGACACCGCTGAGCGTCCTACGCTGGGAGCATGAGCGACGAGGACTACTGCACGATCGCCGACGCCACGAAGCCGCCGAGGGCCGACGGGCCGCCGTACGCGCAGTGCGTGCTGTGCCGGGAGCCGACGGAGTACCCGGAGTCGTACAAGGGCATCACGCTCTGCCCGGTGTGCGAGTGGCAGGAGGCGCAGCGCACCGCCTGCTCGGGGTGACCGGCTGCCGGGCGCAGCCGCGGCGCGTCAGCGGGGCATGCCCCGGCTCAGCTCCGCCGCCCGCGCCCGCAGGTCCGCCGCCCACGCTCCGCCCTCGGCCGGTCCGGACATCCCGGTACGGGCCGAGACCTGGACGTCCGGCAGCGGGCCGTCCGGGACGGCTTCGAGCCCTGCCCAGTCCACGGGGACGCCGGCGCGCCCGGCGAGGACCAGCACGGTGGCGACGAACCCCTCGGACAGGGCCAGCAGCACGGAGTGTCCGGTGCGGCGGTGCCGGGCGAGGAGGGTGTGGGTGAAGACGCCGAGGACGACGGGGTCGACCTGGCACTCGTCGTTCTCCATCGGCCCGAGGCCCGACGGCAGCCCCAGCTCCGCCTCGAAGACCGCCACCTGGCGCAGGAAGAGCCGCGCGGCCCCGTCGGAGGGGTTCCACAGCGTCTCGTCACCGATGTCGAAGTACTGACTCATCCCGGTCCCCCGCCCGTCGATCCGGAGTGGATCAAAAGTTGATCAAGAGAGCAGAGTAGTCGGCCGGTCCGGTGCGGGGCGCCGGAATCCCCTCCACGCGGAACGCGCGTTGATCGGCGGGTCGGCGGCTTCGTAGGGTGGGCTGTCGTGAGCCACGTTCCCACCTCCGGTGACAGTCCCTTCCAGGCCGAGCGCACTCCCCGCGACGAGGCACCGCAGTTCGTTCTGCCTCTCGTCGTGCGGATCGAGCGCGGCGCGCCGCCCGCCCGTACCGACGCTCTGGAGACGGCCGCCCGTGCCGTGCTCCAGCTGCTCGGCGACGCACGGGCGCACGGCGACGGCGAGTGGGCCGAGGCCGTCCGGAACTGGGAGGACGCCCGGATCCGCAAGGTCGTCCGGCGGGCCCGCGGTGCCGAGTGGCGGCGCGCCGAGGCGCTGCCGGGGATCACGGTGACCGGCAAGTCCGCGGAGGTCCGGGTCTTCCCGCCGGTCCCGCTGGACGGCTGGCCCAAGGAGCTGGCCAAGCTCCAGGTGTCGGGCACGGAGCTGGACGACCCGGAACCGCCCGCCGCGGCGGACCCGGGCCGGCCCGTGCTGTGGCTCAACCCGGAGCTGCGGATGTCGGCCGGCAAGACGATGGCCCAGGCCGGGCACGGCGCCCAGCTGGCGTGGTGGGCGCTGTCCGACGCCGAGCGCGCCGCCTGGCGGGACGCCGGCTTCCCGCTCTCCGTCCGCACCGCCGAACCCGCCGACTGGGCCCGGCTGACCGGTGGCGGGCTGCCCCTGGTCCGGGACGCCGGTTTCACGGAGATCGCACCGGGCTCCTGCACGGTCGTCGCCGACCACCCGGCGCTCCACCGCTGAGGCGAACCGGGCGGGGACCCTCCGCGCCGGAACCTCAAATGTTGCTCTGAACACGCCGGCGACGGGGTTCGGGGCCGCCCGCCGGGGCCATACCCCCGTCACTCGGCGCACGAGCACCGCGCCTGGAGGAGGGGGAGGCGCCATGCGGCGACTGGGCACGGGGATCGGCTGGCGGCCGGAGATCGCGGACGCCGTGGAACGCATGCCGGGCATCGACTGGGTGGAGGCGGTGGCGGAGAACCTCTGCCCGGGCCACCTCCCCGAGTCGCTGCGGCGGCTGCGCGAGCGGGGCGTGACGGTGATCCCGCACGGCGTCTCCCTCGGCCTCGGCGGCGCGGACCGCCCCGACGAGGGGCGGCTGACGGCGCTGGCCGAGCGGGCGGAGGCGCTCGGCGCCCCCCTGGTCACCGAGCACATCGCGTTCGTCCGGGCGGGCGGTGCGCTCACCGCGTCCCCGCGTCTCGAAGCGGGCCATCTGCTGCCCGTGCCGCGTACCCGGGACGCCCTGGACGTGCTGTGCGAGAACGTGCGCATCGCGCAGGACGCGCTGCCGGTGCCGCTCGCCGTGGAGAACATCGCCGCGCTGTTCTCCTGGCCGGGTGAGGAACTGACCGAGGGGCAGTTCCTGTCCGAACTGGTCGAGCGGACCGGGGTACGGCTGCTCATCGACGTGGCCAACCTGCACACCAATCACGTCAACCGGGGCGAGGACCCGGCGCAGGCGCTGGCCGCGCTGCCGCTGGAGGCGATCGCCTACGTCCATGTCGCGGGCGGTTTCGAGCGGGACGGCGTCTGGCACGACAGCCACGCGCACCCGGTGCCGGCCCCGGTCCTCGATCTGCTGACCGACCTCGCCTCCCGGATCGCCCCGCCGGGCGTCCTGCTGGAACGCGACGAGAACTTCCCGGAACCGGCGGAACTGGAGCGGGAGTTGACCGCGATCCGGGGCGCGGTCCGCGAGGGGCGCGCACGGGCGGCCGACGGCACGGCTCCCGCGGCCGGCCCCCCGGCCGGCTCTCCAGCCGGCTCTCCGACCGGCTCTCCGGGCGATTCGGCGGGCGGCTCGGCGGGCGGGGGTGTCGCGGTCCTCACGCGGACGGCGGCGGGAGTGGGCACCCGGGAGGCGACCAGGGAACGGCTGGGGGTCGCGCAGGCCGCCGTACTGTCCGCGCTGGTCGCCGGGACGCCGGTGCCGGAGGGGTTCGACCGGGTGCGGATGGGGGTGCAGGCGCGGGCGCTCGCGGCGAAGCGGGCCGGCGTGGTGGCGAAGGTGGCCCCCGAGCTTCCGGAGATCCTGGGCGCGGGATACCGGCCGGCGTTCCTGGAGTACGCCCGGACGCGGCCGATGAGCGAGGGCTACCGGCGGGACGCGCTGGACTTCGCCGGTCACCTGCTGCGCACCGCGCCGCCCGCCGAGGCGGCGGCCCAACGGGACCTGCGGAACTGGTGGCTGGACCGGGCGGGCCCGGCCCCCCGCCCCCGCGGCCCGGTGGCACGGGCACGGGCGCTGCTGCGGAGGGGCTGAGGCCGGGAGGTGCGGCCGGGCGGGGCCGGTTCGTCCGAGGGCGCGGGCGGGGTGCCGGGACGCCCCGGGGGCGCGGGCCGTGTCCGCGGCCCCAGTAATATGCCAAGCCGCACCCACCCACCCTCAAGCACCCCTGGTGTGCGGTGCCGTATCAGGAGGCGCCATGCGACCGCGACCCCCGCTCGAGGGCCGAGGCATATTCAGCGGTACCGGGCTCATCATCACGGGCCTGGCGGCGACGGTCGCGGCGCTGCTCTTCCCGCTCTGGTCGTACACCGACCGGCCGGACGCGGCCTCCGCGGGCGTGCTGAGCGCACGGACCGTCACCACCCCGTTCGGCCCGCTGTCCGAGCAGGACCGGGACTTCATCACCAAGGTCCGGCTCGCCGGCCTGTGGGAGCTGCCCGCCGGCGAACTGGCGGAGCGCGAGGGGACCAGCCCGGCCGTCCGCACCGCCGGAGCGCACCTCGTCGACGGCCACAGCTCCCTCGACGCCCACGTGCGGACCGTCGCCACGCAGCTCGGCGTCCCGCTGCCCAACGAGCCGAACGAGCAGCAGAAGCAGTGGCTGGCCACCCTGGGCGCGGCGCGCGGGCAGGACTTCGACCGCCGATTCGCGGGCATCCTGCGCCTGGCGCACGGCCGGGTGTTCTCGCTGGTCGCCCAGGTCCGGGCGGGCACCCAGAACTCCCTGGTGCGGGACCTCGCCGACGACGCCAACGCCACCGTCCTCGACCACATCAAGATCCTGGAGGCGACGGGGTACGTCGACTTCGCCGCGCTGTCCCGGGATCTCGCGGCCTCCGCGACCCCGGTCCCCCCGCCCCCGGCCGTCCCGCCGGGCGCCGCCGTCCCGGTGACGCCCCCGCCCTCGGCCACCAGCGCGCCGCCGCCGACGAGCAGCCCCTGACCTGCGCGGGAAACGGAACGTCACGTACCCGCAACGCTCGGAGTTCGAATGCTGAACAGGGCATGGCGTTCGCACGGTCCTCTGGCATACAAACACGTCATGTTCTGGGTCCTTCTTCTCCTTCTGGCCTGGGCGTTCGCCGGCCTCGCGTGCACCCGGCTGTGCCTGGCGGCGGTCCGCGCGGCGGCCTCGGACGCGGGCGGCACCGCACCGGACGGGGCGCACGCCCTGACGCTGTACGAGGCGGCCTTCCTGTCCGGCGGCCCGGCCCGGGTCGCCGACGTCACCCTGGTCTCCATGGCCCGGCAGCGGCGGCTGCTGCTGGCGCACACGGGCTGGGCGACGGTGGTCGACCCGCGGGGCCGTGACGAGATGGAGCGGTCCGTCATAGGGGCGATAGGCCCGGAGGGCCAGTCCCGGATCGCTCCGGTGCGGGCTCGCGCGGCCGGTGCCGAGTCCGTGCGCCGGCTCGCGGACGGCCTGGTCCGCGCGGGCCTCGCGGTGCCCGACGGCTCCGGTACGAGCGTGGGCGCGGCCGTGCGCCAGGTGCGGGCCGCCGCCCTGACCGTCGTCGTGCTGGGCGCGGCCGCGCTGACGCTGCCCGTCCAGACGGGGACGCCCCGGCTCCTGGTCGCCCTGTGGTTCGCCCTGCCCCTCACGCTGTCCCTGAGCTGTCTCGCCATCGCCCGGTTCGAGGTGCACCCGTACTCGCGCTGGGCCTCCCCGGCCGGTCAGCGGCTCCTGGGCGCGCTCACCCGCGGTCCGGCCGGCGACGAGCGGTCGTTCCTCACCTCGGTCGCCGTGCGCGGCATCCGCGCGATCGGCGAGCCGGAACTGCGCGCGGCCTTCGCCCATCGCGACCAGCCCTGGCGGGAGTGAGGGCACCCTCGGGGGCGCACAGGGGGCATTGACGCCGACACCGGCCGGGTGGTGCTTGCCTTCACCGACGGCCGACCGAAATATCCCTTCTGGTGTCGCCGGGCCGTGGCAGCCGTGCCATCGCCGCCGCGCACCGGAGGGATACACGATGAGAGCTGCCGCCCTGTACTCGGCCGCCGGGTCCTTGCTGCTGGCCGGGCTGGCCGCGGCCCCGGCGGGCGGCGCGCCCGCCGCTCCCGGGGCGCCCGACGGCCCCGGCGCGGCCGACCTGCGCGGCACCGCCGTGGCCGCGGCCCGCGCCCGGGCGGCCGGTGTCGACTTCGGCGCGTGCTCCGCCGCCGACGTGCCGGAGGCGCCCAGCGGCCTGCGCTGCGGCACGGTGACCGTCCCGCTGGACTACGCCCACCCGGACGGCAAGCAGATCAGACTCACCGTCAGCCGGATGCGGGCCTCCCAGAAGGACCCCCACAACAGCAAGCGGAAGGTCCCCCGGCAGGGCGCCCTCGTGTACAACCCGGGCGGCCCCGGCGCCTCCAGCATGTACTTCCCGCTGATCGGCATGGTCCCGGAGTGGAAGCGGATCGCCGCCGCGTACGACCTGGTCGGCTACGCGCCGCGCGGCGTCGGCCGTTCCGCGCCGCTGTCCTGCGAGGATCCCCGGCGGTACTTCAAGGCACCCACCGCGTCGCCGACGCATCCGTCGGAGGCGTACAAGCGCGAACGCGTCGCGGCGGCGAAGGCGTACGCGCGCGGGTGCGCCCAGCGGTCGGGCAGCGGGCTGCGCCACTACACCTCCCTCAACAACGCCCGTGACCTGGACGTCCTGCGGGCCGCGCTGGGCGAGGACCGGCTGACGTTCATGGGCGCGTCGTACGGCACCTACTTCGGCGCGCTGTACGCGGCGATGTTCCCCTCGCACGTGCGGCGGATGGTGCTGGACTCGGCGGTCAACCCGGACCCGGCGAAGATCTGGTACCGCAGCAACCTGGACCAGTCGGCCGCGTTCGAGGAGCGCTGGACGGACTTCCGCGAGTGGATCGCCCGCCACGACGACGCCTACCGGCTCGGGAACACGCCCGCGAAGGTGCAGCGCAGCTACGACACCGCGCGGCAGCGGCTGGCCGGGAAGGCGGCGGGCGGCAAGGTCGGTCCGGGCCAGCTGCAGAACGCCTTCCTGGCGGCCGGGTACTACGACGACTTCTGGCCGAGCCGGGCCGCGGCCCTGTCGGCGTATCTGCACGGCGATCCGCAGCCTCTGGTCCGGCTGGCGGCCCCGATGGCGGAGACGGCCGCGGAGGCGGAGAACAGCAGCGCGGTGTACACGGCCGTGGAGTGCAACGACGCGCCCTGGCCGACGGACTTCACGGTGTGGGACCGCGACAACACCCGGCTCGCCCGGGTCGCGCCCTTCGAGACCTGGGACAACGCCTGGCTGAACCTGCCGTGCGCCTACTGGCAGACGACCCGCCGGCAGCCGATGGACGTGCGCACCGGCCCGGGTGAGCTGCCGCCGGTGCTGATCCTGGCGGCCGAACGGGACGCGGCCGCGCCCTACTCGGGTTCCGTGGAGATGCAGCGGCGGCTGGCCGGCTCGGTGCTGGTGACCGAGCGGGACGCGGGCACGCACGGCGTCGCCGGCGGCCCGAACCGCTGCGTCAACGCCTACTTCGACGCCTACCTGCTGGAGGGGCGCCTCCCGGCGCGGCACGCGTCCTGCGCGCCGCGCCAGGAACCGAAGCCGGACGCCTCCGGCGGACGGACCGCCGCGGAGGTCCGGCGCGGCGGCGTCAAGGGCAGCAGCGGCCGGCGCTGACTCAGGCCAGGCCCGCGACCAGCTCCGCCACCGACTTGCGGCGGCCGGTGTAGAAGGGCACCTCCTCGCGGACGTGCCTGCGGGCCTCGGAGCCGCGCAGGTGGCGCATGAGGTCGACGATGCGGTACAGCTCGTCGGCCTCGAAGGCCAGCACCCACTCGTAGTCGCCGAGGGAGAACGAGGCGACCGTGTTGGCGCGCACGTCCGGGTAGCCGCGGGCCATCTTGCCGTGGTCGGCGAGCATGCGGCGGCGGTCCTCGTCGGGGAGCAGGTACCAGTCGTAGGAGCGCACGAAGGGGTAGACGCTCACGTAGTTGCGGGGCGTCTCGTCGGCGAGGAATGCCGGGATGTGCGAGCGGTTGAACTCGGCGGGGCGGTGCAGCGCCATGTTCGACCAGACCGGCTCCAGCGCGCGGCCCAGCCTGGTGCGCCGGAAGAGGTTGTACGCCTCCTGGAGCTGGTCGCTGGTCTCGGCGTGCCACCAGATCATGAGGTCGGCGTCGGCGCGCAGACCGGAGACGTCGTAGGTGCCGCGGACCGTCACGTCCTTGGCGGCGAGCTGGTCGAACAGCTCCTGGACCTCGTCGGCGTATCCCGCGCGGTCCTCGGGCAGCACGTCCTTCAGCTTGAAGACCGACCAGAGGGTGTAGCGGATGACCTCGTTGAGGTCCTTGGCCAGCTTGCCCTTGTTCGGGATCCTGCCGGACTCGGTGGTGGAGGCGTCGTCACTCATGGTCCCTATTGTCCCGCGCCGCCGTGCAGGCTCTGCACCGGGTTCGCCGTCAGCTCACGGACCGCGCGCAGGTCGCCGTCGAGCTGGTCCACCGCCGCGTTCGCGCTCGCGACGCACGCGGGGATGCCGACGCCGTCGTACTGCGCGCCGCACACCGCGAGGGCCGGCAGTGCGGCCACGTGCGCGCGGATGCGGGCCACGCGCGCGTGGTGCCCGACGGGGTACTGGGGCAGGCCGTCGGTCCAGCGGGTGACGCGCGCCGCCACGGGCACGGCGTCCACGCCGGTGGCCTCGCGCAGGTCGTGCCGGGAGATCTCCACGAGGTCGGCGTCGTCCCGCCCGAGGACCGCCGTCTCGCCGTGGCGGCCGACGGAGGTGCGGACCACGACCACGTCGGGGTCCTCCTCGGCGATCCACCCCCACTTCTGGGAGGCGAAGGTCGACGCCTTGATGGTGCGGCCGTCGACCGGCGGCACCAGGAAGCCGCTGCCCTCGGGCAGGCGCAGGCCGGCGCGCCGGTAGGCGAGGGTGACCAGGGCCATCGAGGCGTACTCGACGGCGTCCAGTTCGGCGGCGGCCGCCGGGGACTCGGCGCGCAGCAGGCCGGCGGCGGCGGGGGCGGGGACGGCGAGGACGACGGCGTCCGCGTGCAGTTCCCGGTCGCCGGCCAGGACGCGCCAGCCGGCGTCCGGCCGGTCCGCCGTGCCCGCGCGGCGCAGCTCCCGCACCTGCGTGCCGGTGCGGATCTCGCCCCCGCGGGCCCGCACCGAGGCGGCCACCGACAGCGGGAGGGTGCCGACGCCACCCTCGATGCCCATGAACACCGGGCCGGTCTGCCGGGCGGCGGCCGCCTTCGCCTGGATCTCGCGGACCGCCTCCGTCAGGGAGTCGTGGGTGAGCGCCGCCTGGTAGAGCTGCGGCACGGCGGAGCGCAGCGAGATGCGGTAGGCGTCGCCCGCGTAGACACCGCCGAGCAGGGGCTCGACGAGCCGGTCGACGACTTCGTGGCCGAGCCGGGCCGCCACGTACTCCCCCACGGCCACGTCGTCGCCGACCTCGGTGCGGGGCAGGTCCGCGTCCCGCTCGATGCGGGCCAGGCCCTCGTCGGACAGGACGCCGGTGAGGGCGGCGGCGGTGCCGGGCACGCCCATCACATGCCCCTTGGGCATGGGGCGCAGGGCGCCGCGGGTCCAGATCGAGGCGGTCGCGGTGGCCGGGGTCCGCAGCCGCTCGGCGAGACCCACCTCGCGGGCCAGGGCGACGGCCTCGGGCCGGCGGGCGAGCATCGACTCGGCGCCCAGGTCGACCCGGGCGCCCGCGATCTCGCCGGGCAGCAGCTTGCCGCCGACCCGGCCGGAGGCCTCCAGCACGGTCACGCGCGCGCCCCGCCCGAGCAGCCGGTGGGCGGCGGCCAGCCCGGCGATACCGGCCCCGATGACGACGACATGCCCTGCTCGCGTACCCGTTGCGCTCATGTCCCCCACTCTCTCAGACCCCGTCGGCATGCCCGCCGGGACCTGGGGCTGCCCCACCGCGCGGGTCCCGGTGTCCGGGCCGAGTCCGGACCGTGACCGCTTCGGGACCGGCGGGCCCCAACGTTCCGGCGGCCCCCGCCGTCGAAGAAGCGTCACCGGTCACCGGTCACAGTCCTGCGTCTCAGTCGTCGTTCTCAGTCGTCGTTCTCAGTCATCGGGGGTTGCCGCCCATGCACACGCAACGATCCACCGGATCCGCACGATCCGCGCGCTCCGTCCGGACCCTCGCCGGGGTCCTGCTCGCCGCGTCCCTCGCGCTCGCCGGGTGCAGCGGCGCGAACGACTCGGGCGGTGACTCGAAGTCCGCCGCGGGCGCCGAGGCCCGGCAGGACAGCGGCTCCGGCGCGGCGGCAGACAAGGGGAAGTCGGCGCCCAGGACGCCCGACCTCGCCCCGAGCGCGATCATCCGCACCGCGTCCCTCACCGTCGAGGTGAAGGACGTGCCGAAGGCCCTGTCCTCGGCACGGTCGGCCGCCGAGGGAGTGGGCGGCTTCGTCGGCGACGAGAGCACGACCCGGGACTCCGACGGCCACGAGAACACCCGGGTCGTGCTGCGCGTGCCCACCGAGAAGTACGACGAGGTCCTCACCTCGCTGCAGGGCACGGGCCGGCTGGTCGACCGCACGGCGAAGGCGGTGGACGTCACCGACCAGGTCGTGGACGTGGAGAGCCGGATCAGGTCCCAGCGGGCCAGTGTGAACCGGATCCGGGCGCTGATGGACCGGGCGACGAAGCTGAGCGACGTGGTCACACTGGAGGGCGAACTGAGCAGTCGTCAGGCGGATCTGGAGGCCCTGCTGGCCCGGCAGGCGTCCCTGAAGGACCGCACCAGCCTGGCCACCATCACCCTCTCGCTGTCCGAGACGCCCGTGAAGAAGGCCACCCACGACGACACGCCCGGGATCGTGGACGCGCTGGCGGGCGGCTGGCACGTGTTCGTCACCATCCTGCGCTGGATCGTCCTCGCGCTCGGCGCCGCGCTGCCGTTCGCGGCGTTCGCGGCGCTGCTGGCCGTGGTGTGGCTGCGGGTCGTACGCCCCCGGCTGCCGCGCCGTGCCGGGCCCGCGCCGGCGACGACGGTGGGCCCGCTGCCCTCGGCCCGTCCGGCGCCGGACACCGCGCGGGAGGCGGACCGGGACTGAAATGCTCGCGCCCCGTAGCGTGTTCCCATGAGCATGAGCGCTGCGCGGGGCGGGACGGAACGGCTGGTCGTGATCGGCGGCGATGCCGCGGGACTGTCCGCGGCATCGCAGGCACGCCGGCTGAGGGGCCGGGACGAACTGGAGATCGTGGCCTTCGAGCGCGGCCACTTCACCTCCTACTCGGCGTGCGGCATCCCGTACTGGGTGGGCGGCGAGGTCGTCGAGCGCGACCGGTTGATCGCCCGTACGCCCGAGGAGCACCGGGCGCGCGGCATCGATCTGCGGCTGCGCACCGAGGTCGTCGGGATCGACGTGCCCGGGCAGCGGGTGCGGGCGCGTGACGTCGACTCCGGCGCCGAGTCCTGGACGCCGTACGACAAGCTCGTGATCGCCACCGGTGCCCGGCCGGTCCGCCCGGACCTGCCCGGTGTGGACGCCCCCGGCGTGCACGGTGTGCAGACGCTGGACGACGGCCAGGCCCTGCTCGACACGCTGGCCCGCACGCGCGGCCGCCGGGCGGTGGTCGTGGGTGCCGGGTACATCGGCGTGGAGATGGCCGAGGCGATGATCAACCGCGGTTTCGAGGTGACGGTCGTCAACCGCGGCAAAGAGCCGATGTCGACGCTCGACCCGGACATGGGCCGCATGGTGCACCGGGCCATGGAGGGCCTCGGCATCACCATGGTGAACGACGCCGAGGTCACCAAGCTGCTCACCGGCGAGGACGGCCGGGTCCGCGCGGTGGCCACCGAGGACGCCGAGTACCCGGCGGACCTGGTGATCCTCGGTATCGGCGTCCGTCCGGAGACGGCCCTCGCCCGGTCGGCGGGTCTGCCTCTCGGCGCCCACGGCGGCCTGCTCACCGACCTCGCGATGCGGGTGCGCGGCCACGAGAACATCTGGGCGGGCGGCGACTGCGTGGAGGTGCTGAACCTGGTCTCCGGCCAGGAGCAGTACGTCCCGCTCGGCACCCACGCCAACAAGCACGGCCAGGTCATCGGCACCAACGCGGGCGGCGGTTACGCCACGTTCCCGGGTGTGGTCGGCACGGCCGTCAGCAAGGTCTGCGACCTGGAGATCGCCCGCACCGGACTGCGCGAGAAGGACGCGCACCGGGTGGGCCTGCGGTTCGAGACGGTCACCGTCGAGTCGACGAGCCGGGCGGGCTACTACCCGGGCGCCTCCCCCATGACGGTCAAGATGCTCGCCGAGCGCCGCACGGGACGGCTGCTCGGCGTCCAGATCGTCGGCCGGGAGGGGGCCGCCAAGCGCGTGGACATCGCCGCGGTGGCGCTGACCGCGCAGATGACGGTGGAACAGATGACGGCCCTGGACCTGGGCTACGCACCCCCGTTCTCACCGGTGTGGGACCCGGTCCTGGTGGCGGCGAGGAAGGCGACCGCGAAGGTGCGCGCGGCCGTGGCCGCGCACCCCCCTACGCCGTCCCGCTGATCCGCGGCAGCGAGGTGACCCCCGCGTTCGACGTCACGGCCGGGGGCTGCTCCGCGGAGGGCTTGGCGTGGGACGCGGACGGGCGGGTGGAGCGCAGGCGATGACCCACCGCCTCGTCCAGCGTCACGGGCCGCTGCATCTGCACGGCGAGCCGCCCCGCCTCCTGGCCGAGCCGCGCCACGTCCTCCCAGGGGAGGCGTACCACCAAGGTCAGCTCTGCCTCGCCGTCGGGCAGAGCGTGCATGGCCGAAACCTGCGGAGCGTTCGTCATCGCCTGATCCTCACGTCGGTTACGGAGGGATACGCACGGGTGCCCGCCGGCGTTCACCGGTTCACGGGCCCCGTCGCGGGCAGTACTCCTGTGTGGTCATTCCCGTCCATGACGTGAACCCGGTGCGCCGCACCCCCTGGGTGACGTACGCGCTCATCGCGGCCAATGTGCTCGTGTTCCTCACCACGCCCGGTCTGGCCGGCTCCGTGGCCGGTGACGGCGAACTGGTGCGGCTGTGCCATCTCCAGGCCTTCATGGACCAGTACGCGGCGGTCCCGAAGGAGCTGATCCACCATCAGCTGCCGCGGCTGGTGCCCACGGGCGAGGTCGGCGTGGGCCCGCACGGCCCGGGCTGCGTCGTCGGCCCGCCCGGGTACCACAAGTCACCGGCGCTGTCGGTCCTCACGGCGATGTTCCTGCACGGGGGCTGGCTGCATCTGCTGGGGAACATGCTGTTCCTGCTGATCTTCGGCAACAACGTCGAGGACCGGATGGGCCACGTCCGGTACTTCCTCTTCTACGTCGTCTGCGGCTACGCGGCCGGCTACGGCTTCGCGCTCCTCAACGCCTCCTCGGGCGACCCGCTGATCGGCGCCTCCGGTGCCGTGGCCGGCGTTCTCGGGGCCTACCTGGTGCTGTATCCGAAGGCCCGGGTGTGGGTGCTCGTGCCGTTCCTGGTCTTCCTGCCGCTCCGGCTGCCCGCCTGGATGGTGCTGGGCTTCTGGTTCGTGCTCCAGGCGGTGTACTCCTCCGGGCACGGCGTCTCCGGCGCCGGGACGGTGGCGTACACGGCCCACGTGGCAGGCTTCGTGGCGGGCATGCTGCTGGCGTGGCCGCTCAAGCCGGGCACGCCCGCCCCGCCGGAACCGCCCGGCCTGCTGTTCGGCAGGCGGGCGCGGCCGTACTACACCTGGTGAGTCAGCGCGCGGTGCGCGTGTGGACGTACTCGACCAGCCGGGTCAGCGCGTCCGGGTCGGTGTTCGGCATGACACCGTGGCCGAGGTTGAAGACGTGGCCCTCCAGACCGGCGGCCGCCTGAAGCACCTCACCGGCCTTGGCCTCGACGGTGTCCTTGTCGGTGAACAGGACGGTGGGGTCGAGGTTGCCCTGGAGCGCCTTGCCGGGGCCGACGCGGCGCACCGCCTCGTCCATCGGCACGCGCCAGTCGACACCGACGACGTCCGCGCCGGCCTCGCCCATGAGCCGCAGCAGCTCACCGGTGCCGACACCGAAGTGGATGCGCGGGACGCCGTACCCGGCGACCGCGTCGAAGACCTTCGCGGAAGCGGGCATCACCGAGCGGCGGTAGTCCGCCGGCGCCAGCGAGCCGACCCAGGAGTCGAACAGCTGGACCGCGCTCGCGCCGGCCTCGATCTGCACCTTCAGGAAGGCGGCCGTGATGTCGGCGAGCCGGTCGAGCAGGTCGGCCCAGAGCTCCGG
This sequence comes from Streptomyces sp. 1222.5, assembly GCF_900105245.1. Lineage (NCBI taxonomy): Bacteria > Bacillati > Actinomycetota > Actinomycetes > Kitasatosporales > Streptomycetaceae > Streptomyces > Streptomyces sp. 1222.5. The sequence continues at coordinate 2,295,580 of NZ_FNSZ01000001.1, forward strand.
GTCGCCGTACATCATCGCCTTGGCGTTCTCGTACGTGCGTGAGGGGCCGCCCTCGACCAGGTAGCTAGCGAGGGTGAACGGGGCGCCCGCGAAACCGATCAGCGGGGTGGCACCCAGCTCGCGGGTGAGCTGGCCGATCGCCTCGGTGACGTAGGGGACGTCCTCGGGGGTGAGATCGCGCAGCCGGGCCAGGTCGGCGCGGGTGCGGATCGGCTGCTCGACGACCGGGCCGACACCGGGCTTGATGTCGAGGTCGATGCCGATGGCCTTGAGCGGGACGACGATGTCGCTGAAGTAGATCGCCGCGTCCACGCCGTGCCGCCGCACCGGCTGGAGCGTGATCTCGGTGACCAGCTCGGGCATCATGCAGGACTGGAGCATCGGAACGCCCTCGCGCACCTTGCGGTACTCGGGCAGGGAGCGGCCGGCCTGGCGCATGAACCACACGGGGGTGTGCGGTACGGCTTCGCGCCTGCACGCCTTGAGGAAGGCGCTGTCGTACGTCGCTGTCGGCTGCTGGCCCGAAGGGCTTCCGTTGGCACTCACGACGGCAAGTCTCCCACGGCCCGGGAAGGAGAAGTGCGCCTGCCCTTCGGGGGTGTCCCTCCCTGCACACGGGCCCTGTTCCCCTTACTCTTCCCCGCATGGCTGCGGCTCAGGGACGACTGTCGGACGGCGCTGACGGAATGGACGACGCGAAGGACACCGCGCAGGGGGGTACGGGCGGTGGACTGCCGCCCGCGTTCCGGGCCGCGGTGGACGCGCTGCGCGCCGCGCGGGTGCGCCCGCAGGTCGAGGTGGAGCCGACACCCGCGCCGCAGCGGCTCGCCCCGCACGCGTACGCGCTGGAGGCGGTGGTGGTCGACGGCGAGCAGGAGCTCGCCGACGGGCGGCTGGTGCTGCTGCACGACCCGGCCGGGCACGATGCCTGGCAGGGGACGTTCCGGCTGGTGACGCTGGTGCGCGCGGAGCTGGAACCGGAGATGGCGGCCGATCCGCTGCTGCCGGAGGTGTGCTGGTCGTGGCTGACCGGTGCGCTCCAGGGGCGGGGACTCGGCTACGGCGAGCCGAGCGGCACGATCACGCGTGCGAGTTCGCACTACTTCGGCGGCCTGGCCGAGCGGCCGGCCGCCTCGCAGATCGAGATCCGGGCGTCCTGGACGCCCCGCGAGGGCATGGGCGGGGTGCCGGACACGGCCGCGCACCTGGCCGCCTGGTGCGATCTGCTGGCGCAGGTCGGCGGTCTGCCGCCGGCCGGTCCCGGCGACGCCTCGGTGGTGACCCTGCCGCAGCGCAGGGGTCCGCAGTCGCGGTGACCTGACCGCGCCGATCCGCCGACACCACTCCGACGGACGCCTTATTGACCCTCTCTTTGTCGATACGGCCACTTTCCGCACTCGAATCGCATCCGCTCGAACCGATTCGATCTTCGGATGATCGATCGCGTGTCCGAATTGCACAGATTGTTACTCACTAGATCGTGATCATTCTCTAAAGGCGGACGAGTTTGCTGCCGAAGACGACTGTGACCTTGAAAGCACGGTTCGTCCCGGCTTCCTCCCCAAAGCCGGCCCCTTCCCCCCACCCAGGAGGCCTGGTGTCCGTTCTCCTCGAGCAGCCCGCAAGCCTGGTCGCCTACCGCCCGAACAAGCCGACCGCCATGGTGGTCGTGGCCGACCCGCGTGTCCGTTCCACCGTCACCCGCCATCTGTGGGCCCTCGGAGTACGCGACGTCATCGAAGCCTCGTCCGTCGCGGAGGCTCGTCCCCGCATCGGCAACCCGCGCGACATCTGCGTCGCCGACGTCCACCTGCCCGACGGCTCCGGCCTGACCCTGCTGTCCGAGACCCGCGCCGCGGGCTGGCCCAACGGCCTGGCCCTCTCCGCCGCCGACGACATCGGCGCGGTCCGCAACGCCCTGGCCGGAGGGGTCAAGGGCTACGTCGTCACCGGCACCCGCACCAACATCGGCCTCCCCAGCCGGCCCGGTGCCGCTCCCCTCGGCGGCGCCGCCCGCATGCACCGCCGTCCCCCGGGTGCCCCGAGCCACCCGGGTGGCTACCGGGAGCTGTCCGGGCGTGAGGTCGAGGTGCTGCGGCTGGTCGCCGAAGGCCAGTCGAACAAGGCCATCGGCGTCTCCATGGGCCTGTCCGCCCTCACCGTCAAGAGCCACCTGGCCCGCATCGCCCGCAAGCTGGGCACCGGCGACCGTGCCGGCATGGTGGCGGTGGCCCTCCGTACCGGAATCATCCACTGACCCCACTCCATGCCCCGCTCGGCGGAATCACCGGTTCTCTCGTGTGAACCGGAAGTTTCACCGACCTGACTGGTTTACGACCCTCGGGCGCCCGTCGACGGAACGTTCCGGCGACGGGCGCCTTCCACACACCGATACCCTTGACAGGTGACCGACGCCCAAGACACCGCAGCAGACAGTTCCCTGCGCACCAGCGGAGGCACGCCTCCCGAAGACGCCGGATCTTCTGAGGCGGGGGCGCCGACACCGCTGCTCGAGCCCCGCGAGGGCATTCCGCCCGTGATCGCCGACGAGGCGGCCCTCGCCGAGGTCGTCGCCGCGTTCGCCGCCGGCACCGGCCCCGTGGCCGTGGACGCCGAGCGCGCCTCCGGCTACCGGTACGGCCAGCGGGCCTACCTGGTGCAGCTGCGCCGCGAGGGCGCCGGCACCGCACTGATCGACCCCGTCGCCTGCCCGGACCTGTCCGGCCTGGGCGCCGCGCTGTCCGGCGTCGAGTGGGTGCTGCACGCGGCCACCCAGGACCTGCCCTGTCTGCGCGAGATAGGCATGGTCCCGACCCGCATCTTCGACACCGAGCTGGCCGGCCGGCTCGCCGGCTTCCCCCGGGTGGGCCTCGGCGCCATGGTCGAGGGCGTCCTCGGCTACGTCCTGGAGAAGGGCCACTCGGCCGTCGACTGGTCGACCCGGCCGCTGCCCGAGCCCTGGCTGCGCTACGCCGCCCTGGACGTCGAGCTCCTCGTCGACCTGCGCGACGCCCTGGAGAAGGAGCTGGACCGGCAGGGCAAGCTGGAGTGGGCCCTGCAGGAGTTCGACGCGATCGCGGCCGCGCCGCCCGCCGAGCCCCGCAAGGACCCCTGGCGCCGGACGTCCGGGATGCACAAGGTGCGCCGGCGCAGGCAGCTGGGCGTCGTCCGGGAGCTGTGGCAGACCCGGGACCGCATCGCGCAGCGCAGGGACGTGTCACCGGGCAAGGTGCTGAGCGACGCCGCGATCGTGGAAGCCGCACTCGCCCTCCCCTCCGGCGTGCACGCGCTGTCCGCGCTGAACGGGTTCGGGCACCGGATGGGCCGCCGGCAGCTGGAGCAGTGGCAGGCCGCCGTCGACCGGGCCAGGGCCCTCCCCGACGCCGCGCTGCCGCAGCCGGGCCAGCCGGTGACCGGCCCGCCGCCGCCGCGTGCGTGGGCCGACAAGGACCCGGCCGCCGCCGCTCGGCTGTCCGCCGCCCGGGCCGGGGTCTCGGCACTGGCCGAGGAGCTCGGCATGCCCCAGGAGAACCTGGTGTCCCCGGACACGGTCCGGCGGCTGTGCTGGGAGCCGCCCGCGGTCGCGGACGCCCCGGCCGTGCGGACGGCGCTGGCGGACTACGGCGCGCGTCCGTGGCAGGTGGAGCAGGTGACTCCGGTGCTGGTCGCCGCACTGGCGACGAACGACGCCTGATCCACCGCGGGACGGGCCGCACCGGCAGCCGCGGGATCGTCATGGCTGGTCGCGGCGGTCCTCCGCGCCCCGACGGGCGGGCCGCCGGCGCCACCGGCGCATCGAGATCAAGCCATCCCGACGTGCGCGGCCCTCGCGCACGGCCGCGCCCTGCCCTCGTTCGGCACCGGCTTCCCGGTGTGACCTTCGCCGCTCCCTCCGGCAGGACTGTGCAGCTACGTTACTCATAAGTAGCATGGGTCCTGAGCGCGCGCTCAGCGCAACGCAGCAGTGCCATCCCGCACCCTGGAGGAGAGCCATCGTGCCTCGTACCGTCAGGGACGTCGTCTTCGTCGACGGCGTCCGCACCCCGTTCGGCAAGGCGGGCCCGAAGGGCATCTACCACGAGACCCGTGCCGACGACCTCGTCGTGAAGGCGATCCGGGAGCTGCTGCGCCGCAACCCCGGCCTGGACCCCAAGAAGATCGACGAGGTCGCCATCGCCGCGACCACGCAGATCGGCGACCAGGGCCTGACCATCGGCCGCACCGCCGGCATCCTCGCCGGTCTGCCGCAGTCCGTACCCGGTTACTCCATCGACCGCATGTGCGCCGGCGCCCTGACCGCCGTCACCGCGGTCGCCGGTTCCGTCGCCTTCGGCGCGTACGACGTCGCCGTCGCCGGCGGTGTCGAGCACATGGGCCGCCACCCGATGGGCGAGGGCGTGGACCCCAACCCGCGGTTCGTCAGCGAGAAGCTGGTCGACGAGTCGGCCCTGTTCATGGGCATGACGGCGGAGAACCTGCACGACCGCTACCCGAACATCACCAAGCAGCGCGCCGACGAGTACGCGGTGCGCTCGCAGGAGAAGGCCGCCAAGGCGTACGCCAACGGCAAGATCCAGCAGGACCTCGTGCCGATCTCGGTGCGCCGGACCAGCCCCGAGGGCGGCGAGACCGGCTGGGGCCTCGTCACCGCCGACGAGCCGATGCGCCCGGGTACGACCCTGGAGAGCCTCTCGGGTCTCAAGACGCCGTTCCGCGTGCACGGCCGGGTCACCGCCGGCAACGCGGCCGGTCTGAACGACGGCGCCACCGCGTCGCTCATCGCGAGCGAGGACTTCGCCCGCGAGAACGGCCTGCCCGTCAAGATGCGCCTCGTCTCCTACTCCTTCGCGGGTGTGGAGCCCGAGGTCATGGGCTACGGCCCGATCCCGGCCACGGAGAAGGCCCTCACCCAGGCGGGCCTGTCCATCTCCGACATCGGCCTGTTCGAGATCAACGAGGCCTTCGCCGTCCAGGTCCTGGCCTTCCTCGACCACTACGGCATCGCGGACGACGACGAGCGCGTCAACCAGTACGGCGGCGCGATCGCCTTCGGTCACCCGCTCGCCTCCTCCGGCGTCCGTCTGATGACGCAGCTGGCCCGCCAGTTCGAGGAGCAGCCGCAGGTCCGCTACGGCCTCACCACCATGTGCGTCGGCTTCGGCATGGGCGCGACGGTCATCTGGGAGAACCCGCACTTCGACGGAGGCGACAAGTGAGCACCACCGCTGAACTCCTGAAGGGCGCGGCCGAGCTGTTCCCGGACGAGGTCGTCACGCAGGCGCACGTACGCCACTTCGACCTGCCGTTCGGTGCCGGCCGGTTCGCGTTGATCACGCTGGACAACGGCCTGGACCACACCAAGCCGACCACCTTCGGCCCGCAGTCGCTGGCGAACCTCAACGCCGCGATCGACCAGGTGGAGAAGGAGGCGGCCGACGGCACGATCGTCGGTGCCGGTGTCACCGGCAAGCCGTTCATCTTCGCCGTCGGCGCCGACCTCAAGGGCGTCGAGCTGCTGAAGCGGCACGAGGACGCGCTGGCCATCGGCAAGGGCGGCCACGAGGTCTTCAAGCGCCTCGCGTCCCTCGCGGTCCCGACCTTCGCCTACTACAACGGCGCGGCCATGGGCGGCGGCGTCGAGGTCGGCCTGCACTGCACCTACCGGACCGTCTCCAAGGCGATCCCGGCGTTCTCGCTGCCCGAGGTCTTCCTCGGTCTCGTCCCGGGCTGGGGCGGCTGCGCGCTGCTGCCGAACCTGATCGGCGCCGAGAAGGCCGTCTCGGTCATCATCGAGAACTCCCTGAACCAGAACAAGCAGCTCAAGGGCAAGCAGGTCTTCGACCTGGGCATCGCCGACGCCCTCTTCGAGGGTGCCGACTTCCTGGAGCAGTCGCTGATCTGGACCGCCCAGGTGCTCAAGGGCGACGTCAAGGTCGAGCGTCCCGCGATCGACCGCGGCGAGGGCTGGGACGAGGCCGTCGCCAAGGGCCGCTTCATCGCGGACTCCAAGGTGCACGGCGCGGCCCCGGCCGCCTACCGCGCCCTCGACATCATCGCGGCCGCCAAGGACGGCGACCTGCAGCAGGGCTTCGACGCCGAGGACCAGGCCCTCGCCGACCTGATCATGGGTGGCGAACTGCGCTCCGGCATCTACGCGTTCAACCTGGTGCAGAAGCGCGGCAAGCGTCCCGCGGGCGCCCCGGACAAGAGCCTGGCCCGCCCGGTCACCAAGGTCGGCGTCGTCGGCGCCGGTCTGATGGCCTCGCAGCTCGCCCTGCTCTTCCTGCGCCGCCTCGAGGTGCCGGTCGTGCTGACCGACATCGACCAGGAGCGCATCGACAAGGGTGTGGGCTACGTCCACGCCGAGATCGAGAAGCTGCTCGGCAAGGGCCGGATCAACCAGGACAAGGCCAACCGCCTCAAGGCGCTGGTGACCGGTGTCCTGGACAAGGCCGAGGGCTTCTCCGACGCCGACTTCGTCATCGAGGCCGTCTTCGAGGAGATCGGCGTCAAGCAGCAGGTGTTCGCGGAGGTCGAGGCGGTCGCCCCGGCGCACGCGATCCTCGCCACCAACACCTCCTCGCTGTCGGTGACGGAGATGGCGTCGAAGCTGCAGCACCCCGAGCGGGTCGTCGGCTTCCACTTCTTCAACCCGGTCGCGGTGCTGCCGCTGCTGGAGATCGTCCGCGGCGAGCAGACCGACGACGCGTCCCTCGCGACCGCGTTCGCCGTCGCCAAGAAGCTGAAGAAGACCGCGGTCCTCACCAAGGACGCCCCGGCGTTCGTCGTGAACCGCATCCTGACCCGCTTCATGGGCGAGATCCAGAACGTCATCGACGAGGGCACCCCGGTCGAGGTCGCCGAGAAGGCCATCGAGCCGCTCGGTCTGCCGATGTCCCCGCTGGTGCTGCTGGAGCTGGTCGGCCCGGCGATCGGTCTGCACGTCTCGGAGACCCTCAACCGGGCCTTCCCGGACCGCTTCACGGTCTCCCCGAACCTCGCGGCCGTCGTCAAGGCGGGCAAGCGCGGCTTCTACGTCTACGACAGCGGCAAGCCGGAGCTGGACCCGGAGGTCGCCGCGCTGCTGAAGCAGGGCGACGTCGTGCTGACCGAGGAGCAGGTGCGGGCGCGGGTGCTCGACGCGGTGGCGCAGGAGATCGGGCTCATGCTCGACGAGGGCGTCGTCGCCGAGGCCCAGGACATCGACCTGTGCCTCATCACGGGCGCCGGCTGGCCCTTCCACCTGGGCGGCATCACGCCGTACCTGGACCGCGAGGGTGTCTCGGAGCGCGTGAACGGCAAGAAGTTCCTGGCTCCGGGCGTGGCGAGCGTCCCGGCGTAACGCCGATCGGTGCACGACAGGGGGCCTCCGCCGTGGCGGAGGCCCCCTGTCGCGTCGCTCAGTAGGTGCCGCCGTAGTAGGGCACCGCGCCCGCTCCGGCCGGGACGTCCATGACGGTGAACGGCACCTGGGTCACGGCCGATTCGCCGCCCGCGGTGTCCACGGCGAAGACGTCGACGATGTGCACGCCGGGGCTCCACGGCCAGCCCGAGTCCCATGACCAGCTGCCGTTGGGAGCGACCGCGGCGCCGCCCAGCAGCACCCCGTTCTCCCGGAACCCGATCTGCGCGGCGCCCGGGGCGGCCCCGCTGAAGACCACGCGGGCGTCCATCACCTGCTCGTGGGCGACGGGTGCGAGCACCATGGGCGCCGCCTCGCTGTGCCCGACCGTTGACACCCTGGCGTCCGGCATCCCCTGACCGGAGGCGAAGGACGGGACGGCCGGTGCGTCCACCGCGGTGAACGGCACCTCGGACCGCTCGGAGTGGAAGCCCTCGCCGTTCACCGCGAAGAGCCTGACGAGGTGCTTGCCCTTGGTCCAGGACCGGTTCAGCTCCCAGGTCCACGTGCCGTCGGGGGCGACGGGCGGCGAGCCGAGGAACTTGCCGTGCTCCCACAGGCTCACCCGGACGGCGCCGGGCGCGACGCCGGTGAACACGGCTCCGGTCATGGGGACTTCGGCGTTGAAGGCGGGGGCCAGCACCGTCGGCGGCGGGAAGCTGTGCGAGTCCTTCACCATCGAGGTGCCGGACAGGTAGGCGTTGATCCCCGACTTGTCGCGGTCGGGCTCCTCGTAGCCGTTGCGCACGAAGCCCAGGCGCGGCGGCATCCCGTCGGCCAGAAGGTTGACGATGCCCATGAGCGCGGGGACGTTGCGCCGGGTGACCTGGGTGTGGTCGGTGATGAACGGCGATTCGCTGTAGATGAAGTTGAAGTTCTCGTAGCCCTGGAAGAGGCCGAGGAAGGGTTCCACCTGGGCCGTGTACTGCTCGTCCTGCGGAGAGGAGAGCAGGTAGATGTTGGCCTCCCTGTTGGTTCCCGAACGCACCAGCTCGGGCAGGATCGCGTCCACGGCGCGCACGTTCTCCTCCGGCACCCCCTCGCCCAGCATGAACGCGGCGACCTTGGGGTGGACGGTGGCGACGTACGTGCCGACGAGGAACTGCGGGACGATCGAGACGATGTTGCGGAAGCCGTACCGCAGCCCGAAGTAGAGGGCCGCGCTGCCGCCCTTGGAGCCGCCCCACATGGTGACGTCGTCGGGGGTGAGGGAGAGCGCCTTCATGACGTTGAAGATGAGCGTGGCGACGGACTGCTCCAGCGAGAAGTCCATGTCCTGGCACAGGTAGTAGCTGTTCATGCCCTGGAACCGGTCACGGATCCAGAGGATGTTCGCCCTGACGTTGTCGAAGACGCCGTTGGACCAGCCGTAGTCGTCGGGCGCCGAGAAGTTGGCGAAGACGACGACCAGGTGCCTGTTGCCGTTCTTGGCGTGGGCGAACCGGTATTCGACGGGGAACGTCCCGGAGGCTTCGATCCCGTTGAGCAGTTGCCGCCCTGTCGCGGGTGATTTGGACATGTACGGACTCCACTCTCGGTTGTGCTTCGAAGTCGGTCGGGTGCGGCGTACCGGATGATTGGCCAATGATCAGTTGATCGGACATGATGTCCTGATGTTTCGGACCAGTTCCGCGTCGGCGGCCGGCTCCGGCGGCTCCCGGTGGCGCGGCCCGGTGGCCGTCGCGGCGGCACTGCTGGGCCTCGTGACAGCGGTGGCGTCGGCCCAGCTGTCCGGGCCGGCGCGGTCCGCGGCGCCGCGGCGCACCCTCACCGTGGCCACCTGGAACATGTGCGGCGTCGAGCAGTGGAACTGCCGCAGCACCGGGAGCCCCACCGCCAAGAGGAACGCGCTGGAGGCGATGGCCTCCCGGTCCGGCGCGCGGGTGTTCTTCCTGCAGGAGGTCTGCGCCGGTGATCTGGACAGGGTGCGCGCGGACCTCGGCGCCTCCTGGCACACCGAGTTCCGGCCCTACACCTGGCGCGGCGTCACGGGGCGTACGACCACGGTGCGCTGCGCCGGAGCCGGGCAGGGTGCCGCCGGTGTCGCGCTGCTGTCGGCGTACCGGCTGTCGGCCGTCGAGCCGGTGGAGTCGCGTCAGCCCGCCGTGGGGCTGCGGCGCGGCATCCTGTGCGCCACGGTCGCGGACCAGGGCGTCCGGGTGTGCACCGCTCATCTCAGCAGGCCGGGGGACGACCGCGCCCACCCGGACTGGGAGCTCCGCGACGACCAGTTGAAGGCACTGGCGGCGGCGGTGCCGGGGCGCACGGTGTACGGCGGTGACCTCAACACCGACCCACCGGGGCCGCGCGACCCCGACTCCTGGATATGGCCGGCCGGGCCCTACCGCGCCCAGCGGGAGTGCGATCAGGCGTCCGCGTCGTCCCGCTCCGGCCGGCCCACGCATGTCTCGGGGCACAAGATCGACTACCTGTTCTCCGACCTGCCCCGCCTCGACTGCTCGGTGCGCGGTACCGGCGCGTCCGACCACTACGCCCTGCTCCTGCGGGTCCGGACGCGCTGACGGTTGGCCGGCCCGGCGGGCGCGGACGGGCGCCTGCGGCTGGTTCACCGGCGAGGTCATGGCTGCCGGCAGCCGTTCGCCGTGGCACGGACCGGCGTCACACGACCACGCCCTCGTACGCCCGGCCGTCCGGGGAGGCCGCGGCCGCGGGGAACTGCCCGGCCGGAGCGGACCAGGTGCCGGGGTGGGGCTGGCCGGGCACCGCGTCCACCAGGTGGGTGGCGTGGCCGGCGGGGGGCTGCTGGGCGGCCGTCTGCGGCGCGGCGAACCAGTTGTGGTCGTGCCACTGGTGGATCGGGGTGAGCGCCCGCACGGTGTGGCGGGTGTCGACGGTACCGACCGCCGGGGCGTGCGCGTCCCCGGGCGCGAGGTCACCGCCTGCGACCAGCATCCGGTCGGCGAGCCGCGCGGACGCGTAGCCGTCGTCCAGGTCGCAGAACTCGCGCTGGAACCAGCGGTAGCGCTCCGCGTAGTGCTGCTGGATCCGGTCGATCCCGCGAATGGCGGTCACCAGGTCCTCGGAGCGGTACAGCAGCGGGCCGGGGGCGCTGTTCTCGAAGTCGAAGTAGAAGCCGCGCAGCGTGTCGCGGTAGTGGTCCAGGTCGTAGGTGAAGAAGAGGATGGGCCGCCCGGTGTTGACGTAGTCGAACATCAGGGACGAGTAGTCCGTGATCATCACGTCCGTGATGAGCGACAGGTCGGCCATGTCGGGGTAGTCGGAGACGTCGAAGACGAATCCGTCGCCGGCGCCCGGCACCGGGTCCACCACGTTCGGATGGCGGCGCACCAGGAGCACGTGGTCGGCGCCGAGTCGGGCGCGCGCGTCGTCGAGGTCGACCCGGAAGTCGAGCTTGTACTTGCCCGGAGCGTAGAACTGGTCGTCGCGCCAGGTGGGCGCGTACATCACCACGCGCTTACCCTCGGGCAGACCGATGCGCCGCCGGATCTCCCGCTCCCGCTCCTCCATGCCCGGCCGGCGCAGGATGTCGTTGCGCGGGTAGCCCGACTCCACCATCTCCCCGGGGAAGCCGAAGGCCCGCTTGAGGATCGGGGTGGAGAAGCTGTTGGGCGAGACCAGCATGTCCCAGTTCTGCACCTCCTTCTCGACCCGCTCCAGGTAGCGCTGGTCGGCGAAGTGGATGGCCTCGATGTCGTGGCCGATCTTCTTCAGCGGGGTGCCGTGCCAGGTCTGCACGACGACCTGGCCCTCGCGCTTCTGGAACCAGTCGGGGAGGTGGTTGTTGGCGACGACGTACCGGCTGCGCGCGAGGGCGTCGTACCACTCGGGCGACCACATGCGCACCGGCTTCGCCGTGGCCGGCACCTGCACCTGGTCGTCCCGTACGACCCAGAGGTGTTCCAGATCCGTGCCGCGGCGGACGAGTTCCTCGTGCAGGGCCCGCGGGCTGTCGGAGTACTGGGTGCCCTTGAAGGCGTCGAAGAGGACCGCTTGACGCACCGGTGCGCGGCGCGCCGCCGGGTAGGCCCGGGTGCGCAGCTGCTTCTGGCGGTAGGGGCCGCGGGCATGGTCGGGCATGGCCGAGTGGACCATCACGGAGAGCCGGTCGTACGCCTCGGCCTGGATCTCGTAGCGGCGCTCGCCGCGCTCGTAGTCCTGGGGGAACGCGCCGACGACGTCCTGGTGGAGCTTGACCATCAGGTCCTCGAGCCGGTCCTCGCGGGCGACCGCCGAGAGGTCCTGGCGGCGCAGGAAGAAGTCCCACCGGCCGGCGGCGAGGGGGATCTCCCCGGCGAGCGTGCGCATGGCGGCGGGGCTGAGGACCGCGCCGAACCGGGAGCCGTCCCAGACCAGCGGGACGGTGCGTTCCGCGCCGTGCGCACGCGAGCGCACGACCAGGTGCGCGGCCCGGTACTGCTCGGGGGTCAGGCGGTCGGCGGTGTCGTACCGGCCCTGGATCTCCATCGAGCCGTCCTCCCGCCAGGCCACGTGCGTGGCCATCGGCAGGGCGGCGCGCTCGAAGAGCACCAGGTAGCCGGAGCCGTTGCGGTGGACGACGACCTCCCGGTCGCCCTCGCGGGTCTGGAGCGCGGCGGGCATGCGGTAGAAGCCGTCCTCGGTGTCCTCCGCGACCACCGGGTAGATGGGCGCCTTGCGCCCCTCGACGTGGAAGGTGGTCTTCCAGCCGTTGCTGCCCATGCTCCAGGACTGCGGGATGTCCGTGCCCGCCTGGGCGTCGGCCCGGAACTTCGGGACCAGGTGGCGCAGCGGGATCCTGGCCGCGAAGGTGCACCAGCCGTCGCCGCCCGGGGTGAACCACACCCGGCCGTCGTGCCGTCCGGCGCCGCTCATGCTGGTCACCCGGAGCTTGCCCCAGTCCGGGACCTTGGGACCGAGATAGACGCCGCGCAGCTCCAGCTGGTCGCCGACGAGGCGGTGGCTGGTGATCCGGCAGCGCACGACCTCCACGCGCAGCTTCAGCTTGTCCTGGAGGAACAGCGGCAGGATGCGGGTGTTCTTGTCGACGTACCGGTACGGCGGGTTGGCGGCGCTGCCGGCGCCGCCGCGGTTGATGCCCCGGTAGCGGAAGAGGCCGCGGCTGAGGACGCCGGCCGCGACGTCCCAGGTGCCCTCGACCCACTTGCCCTTCTGCTTCAGGCGCGTCGTGTCGATCCGCGTCTCGAAGCCGGCCCAGTCGTAGCAGTAACGATTCTGCGCCGAGTTCTCGGTGGCCTGCGGTGCGTACGTGGTCTTCGCCGGCGTGACGACCATCCGGCCCTGCTTCTTGTTGCGCAGGGCGATCGCCTTCACCGACATGTGCTTCTTGTGCACGTTGATGAAGCGGACGTAGGCGGTCCCGCTGAGCGTGAGCAGGTCCGAGTTCTCGCTCCAGCGCGCGGCGCTCAGGGCGCCGTGCAGGGAGAACTCCTTGTCCAGCCGGTACGCCTTCTTGTCGAGGCCGACCTCCCGGTCCCCGAGGCCGGGGTAGTTCAGGTAGCGGTGGAAGCGGCGGTGCACGGGCAGCGGGCCGCCGCGGCGCTCGAACTCCAGGACCTCGAGGAGCTGCGGCAGCCGGTCCTCGCGCACCAGGAGCCACTTGACCCGGGCCTCGGCGGGCAGTTCGTCGATGACGGTGAGGTCCGCCTCGTCGAGGAACTCGTTCGCCCACCGCATGAACGACTCGCGGTACTCCTCGTCGGCGTCCGGGAGTACCTTCAGGTGCAGCAGCAGGTCGGACTTCAGGCACGCGAGGTCGTACTTGCGCTTGCTGTCCAGGTACGCGCGCGAGCCCTGCTCGGCGAGGAAGCGGCTGACCGTCTGCACGGCCGTGACACGGTCGCGCAGGTTCGACAGCTCGGTGTAGCGCTGGGTGATGGACGGGGCGGCTCCGCCCTCACGGCGGCGCCAGTAGTAGACGACGTCCGTGAGGACGTCGACCTTCTCGGCACGGAAGTGGGCGTACATGTTGACCCAGGAGTCCTCGTACAGAACTCCCTCGGGGAACCGGATCCCGTTGCCGTCCCAGAAGGACCGCCGGAACACCTTGTTCCACACCGTGCGGTCGTAGATCAGGGCGTCGAACTTCGTGATGTGGGTGCCGCGCCGGTTCTTCTGCATCGGCCCCTTGTGCAGCGGTGACTGCCACTTCTTGGTGGAGTTCATCATCTGCACGTTGCCCGAGACGAAGTCCGCCGCGGATTCGTCGAGGGTGCGGATCAGCAGCTCGTAGGCGTATTCGGGGATGACGTCGTCGCCGTCCACGAACGCGAGGAACTCCGCGTGCGGGTGCAGGGAGCGCAGGCCCGCGTTCCGGGCGTGCCCGGGGCCGTGCGCGTGCTGGCGGATGAGCTTGAAGCGCGGGTCCGCGGCGCAGAAGTCGGCGGCGATGCGCACCGAACCGTCGCTGGAGCCGTCGTCGACGAGGATCACCTCGAAGTCGCGGAACGACTGACGGGCGATCGACTCCAGGCATTCGGCCAGGTAGTGCTCGACATCCTGAAAGGGAACGACGACACTCAGGCGCGGATGATCCGCCAACTCGCACTCCTACCCAGACATTTCGTCCACCGGGACATCGAACAGTCCCGTACCGGACGCCCCACCCTCAAAGCGGCCGTGCACCCGGGCCGACCCCCTTGCCGGCCGTGCACCATCCGCACCTGTGACCCCGGTAAAACCCCCTCCACCGTTGTTCACAGATGAACCACATCTTATTTCACTCTTACCAGTGGTCAAGACTTGTTCATGTGCCATCCATCTCAGTCCCTGGGTATCGTCACCCGCCCCCCAAATCCCCTTGGCGAGATGCCTATAGTTCTCCCACTGCATCCACAGCATTGGGCCGGCCTCCCCCCACCCGGGCCCCGATCCTCCGCATCGCGGAGCCCGTGAGGAGAGGAACCGAAGGCGATGACGCACAGCGCCACCACCGAGCCGCGGCGTGCCCGCCGGGGCGCGTCGAACGGCGGGCGGCGAAAGCCGCGGGGCGGCAAGAGGCGCTGGGGCCGCATCGTGCTGCTGTCCGTCCTGGTCCTGCTGCTGGCCGCGGGCGGCGTGGGCTACTGGCTCTACAGCGACCTCAACGACAACATCAAGGGCGTCGACATCGACAAGGCGATCGGTGACGACCGCCCGCAGAAGCTGCCCACGTCGGGTCAGAACATCCTGATCCTGGGGTCCGACTCACGGGCCGGCGCCAACGCCTCCCTGCACACGGGCAACGTCTCCGGCGCGCGCTCGGACACCGCGCTCGTGATGCACATACCCGAGGGCCGCACCAAGGCCGTCGCGATCAGCATCCCCCGCGACACCCTGGTGACCCGGCCCGACTGCACGAAGACGGACGGCACCGAGGTGGCCTCCGCGAAGCGTGTGATGTTCAACTCCATCTATTCCCAGGTGGGTCCGGCCTGCGTGGTCAAGACCGTCGAGCAGATCTCGGGGGTCCGCATGGACCACTACGTCGAGATCGACTTCGCCGGCTTCAAGGGGCTGGTGGACGCGATAGGCGGCGTGGACGTCACCGTGGACAAGGACATCCACGACTCCTCCAGCGGCCTGGACCTGTCCGCCGGATCGCACCGGCTGGACGGCACGCAGGCGTTGCAGTTCGTCCGCACCCGGCACGGGATAGGCGACGGCAGCGACCTCGGCCGGATCGGACTGCAGCAGCAGTTCATGATCGCGCTGCTCTCCGAGATCAAGAAGCAGGACCTCCTGGGCAGCCCCACCAAGACCTACAAGATCGCCGACGAGCTCACCGCCGCGCTCACCACCGACTCCGACCTCGCCTCGCTCTCCAAACTG
Organism: Streptomyces sp. 1222.5; assembly: GCF_900105245.1. Lineage (NCBI taxonomy): Bacteria > Bacillati > Actinomycetota > Actinomycetes > Kitasatosporales > Streptomycetaceae > Streptomyces > Streptomyces sp. 1222.5. Next base: position 2,310,770 of record NZ_FNSZ01000001.1, read on the forward strand.
GCGGAGTTCGGCCGCAGTCTGAACGGCGTCGACCCGTCCACCATGGAAACGATCATGCTGCCGGTGGCGTACGACAAGGTCGACCCCAACCGTGTCGTGGCGGCGGAGCCGCAGGCCACCCAGCTCTGGAAGGCGATCCGGTCGGACGCCGAGATCCCCGAGTCGGCGAAGAAGTCGCCCGCGACGGGCGGCTGACGACACCACGGTGCCGGCCGGCCGCTGCTTCAGCGGCCGGCCGGCACCGTGCGTCCGTGCGCCGGAACTCCGGCGCGTCGGTGGATCAGAGCCTGTGCCAGTGGGTCAGGGAGAGTCCGGCGCCGTCCTCCTGACGGGCCACCTTGGGCGCGCCGTCGGGGCCGATGAGCGCCATGACCACACGGCCCCGGCCGTCCCGCGCCAGTGCCGGGCCGCCCTGGCAGGCCTCGGCCAGGACGTACCACCAGAACCCGGCCTCCTCGTTCTCGGTGCCGCCCATCCCCAGCACGGGCGAGCCGTCCTGGTCCCGGTAGGCGAGGACGAGGCAGTCGTAGCCGTCCAGATCGGTGCGCAGCACCGCGTACGGCCGCTCGGCCGCGGACCCGCCGAGCATGGTCGGCCAGCCGCCGATCCGCCAGGCCGCGGCGACACCGCTGTCCGCCTCCCTCCAGAAGAACGTGGCCCGGTCGGGCGCTGTCTCGGCAGCGGCGAGGGTGCCGGGCGCCGCGCGCAGCGAGAAGCCGCGCGGGCTGCCGAAGTCCCCGCCGGGCGCGGACTGACGCCAGATCAGCACGCCGGTCCCGGCCGCGGCGCAGACCTCCATCCGGCCGCTCGCCAGGACGACCGAGGCGGGCGGCCCGTCGAGGCCGTTGCCGTGCAGGTCCTCCCACGCCCGCCACTTGCCGTTCGGGGCCTCGCGGCGCAGCATCAGGCCGCCGTGGCCGCCGCGCACGAAGACGTGCACCGTGCCGTCCTGCGCGACCGCGCCGGCCGGCCGGCCCACGTCCCCGTCGGGGTGCGGGGTGCCGAGCGAACGCCAGTCGGTGAAGGCGAGGCCCGTCTGGTACTGGATGGCGTGCACGATGTCGACGTTCGGCGAGCCGTCGGCCTTGGTGCGCTCGCGGCGCCCGAGGAAGTGGACGTAGCCGTCGGCGCCCTGGACCACGGTCAGCTCGGTGAGCCCCGGCACGGCCACGAAGTGCGGGCCGCTCCATTCGGGGCCGCCGGCCGTGGTCTCCGTCCAGCGCAGGAGTCCGCCGTCCGTGGGCGCGTAGAGGGTGAGCCGGCCGTCCTTGCCCCGGGTGAGCCAGTTGCCGTGAGCGACCCCGGACGCGACCCGTCCCTGTCCCTCACCTGAGCGCCCCACCGGGCGGGCGGCCTCCACGGGGCCCGCCTGCCTTCTCCGCATGGCCTCGTGCACCTTCCTGAAGTCCGCCGCATCACGGCCACGGGAACCCTGAAACTCGAACCATCATATGCTCTTCGCGCAAGCGTTCCCCAGCCTCCACCGTCCCGGCGCACAGGGGGCGTGCCGCGGCTCACCTCTACCCTTGGGCCATGACCGACGCTCCCCGCTCCCCGGACGCGGACGACCCGCTGCTCGTCATCGTGGACGGCGCCAACGTCGTCGGATCGCGGCCCGACGGCTGGTGGCGCGACCGCCGGGGTGCCGCCGAGCGCCTCCGCGACCGGCTGGCCGGTGCGGGGCTGCCGGGCCCGCCTGCGCCCGTGGAGATCGTGCTGGTGGTCGAGGGTGCGGCGCGTGGCGTGGAGTCGGTGCCGGGTGTCCGGGTGGAGTCCGCGCCCGGCAGCGGCGACGACCGGATCGTGGAGCTGGCCGCCGAGCACGCCGGCCGGCCCCGCCTCGTGATCACCGCCGACCGGGAGCTGCGCCGGCGGGTGACCGGCCTGGGCGCCGAGGTGGCCGGCCCGCGCGCGGTACTCGGCTGACCCGGGCCGGCGGCAGCGGCCGTCTCCCCGGGCCGTCCCGGCACCCGGCCGCCTCCGAGCCGGCCCGGCTACTCCCCCGACAGCCGGGTGTACAGGACCGCGCCGTCCACCCTGGCGATCTCCTCGTAGCGTGACTCCAGCAGGCGGCGCAGGGTCGGCACGCGCGTGGGGGCGTACGGCTGGCCGCGGGAGTCGTCGACGACCAGGGCGGGGCTGTGGGCGCTCATCTCCCGCCGGAAGACCGGCCAGGTGCCCGCGACGGCGTACTTCTCGCCGACCTGCGGTCCGTCCCGGCCGCCGCTGTAGTTGGTGAGCAGGCCCGCGGTGAGGAAACGGGTCGCGGGGGTGCGGCCGGCCAGCCAGTACGTCTCCGGGTGTATGCCCCAGACGAGTACGCGGTCGGCGGACTTCGTGCGGTGTTCCAGGGCGGTCGCGAGCCGCTGGGCGTGGGCGAGGTCGGCGCGCGCGGCGAAGAGGCCCCAGACGAGGAAGCAGGCGCAGCAGCAGGCCGAGGTGAGCACGGCCCGCACGCGCCGTTCCCGGGGCAGGACGTGCAGCGCCCGGGTGGCCAGCAGGGCGAGCGGCGCGGTGAGTTGCAGGTAGTAGTGGCCGAAGAAGTGGAAGCCGAGGGCCACGGCGGCCGCCGAGGAGGCCAGCCACAGCCAGAGGTCCGCCGCTCCGGAGCGCGCGGTGCGCAGGGACCGCACGACGGGCGGGAGCAGGCCCGCCGAGGCGCCGGCCAGGATCGCGGTGTTCGTCAGCGCCCGGACCAGGACGTGGAGTTCGGAGCCGGTGAAGGAGGCGTACGCGGCGGAACCGGTCACCGTCCAGAACAGGAACCCGGCCGGGTCGGTCAGGAGGGCCGCGCCGAGCACCGGCACGGTCAGCCCGGCCGCGAGCCGCAGCAGGCCCGCGCGCGAGGCGCCGTGCCGGTGCAGCAGCAGGGCCACCGGCAGCAGCACCGCTCCGCCGGTCTGCTTGGTGAGGAACGCGGCGGCGACGGCGGCACCGGCCGCGCCCCAGCGCCCCCGGTCGGCGCACCACACGGCCGCGGCCGTGCAGGGCAGTATGAACACCTCGAACGTGGCGGCCTGCGCGTCCTCGGGGTTGAGCCCGACGGAGACCAGCAGGTACAGCACCCCGGCGGTCCGGCCCGCGCCGTCGCCCCAGCGGCGGCGGGCGATCGAGACGAGCAGAAGCGCGGTGAGCAGCTGGGCGAGGACCGCGAGCACTCTCAACGGGGTGAGGGAGCCCGAGCCGCACAACGCGAACGCGCCCTCGTACAGCCAGGGCAGCAGCGGCGGTTTGCGGTCCACGACGGTGTCGTAGAGGTGCCCGCCCTGGGTGAGCAGGCGGGCCTGCACGGCGAGGTAGCCCTCATCCGGGTTCCACAGCGGGCGGACGAAGGACGGCACCCGGGTCACGCAGGCCAGGAGCGCCAGGAGGGGCAGCAGCCGCGTCCAGAACGCCGTCCGGGTGGGTGCGGTCCGGGCGGGGGCGAGCGCGGCGGCGAGCATGGGCAGCACGCTATCCGGCCCCGACGTCTCCGCCGAAGCGGGACATACGGGGCCAGGGCGACGAGGTGGAGGTTACGGGGCGTTTCCGGCGGGCGGCGGGGGCGCCTTCTCCGCCGTCTGCCCGCTCGTGGCGAGGCGGCTGTGCTTACGGCCGTAGAGGAAGTAGACGAAGAAGCCGATCACCATCCAGATGGCGAACCGCAGCCAGGTCTCGGCCGGCAGGTTGAGCATCAGCCACAGCGTGGCGCAGACGGACACGATCGGCACGAAGGGCACCCACGGGGTCCGGAAGGCACGCGGCAGGTCCGGGCGGGACTTGCGCAGGATGATCACGCTGATCGCGACGACCACGAAGGCGAACAGCGTGCCGATGTTCACCAGTTCGGCCAGCTCGCTCAGACTGGTGAAGCCGGCGACGATCGCGATGATCACACCGAGCAGGATGGTGGGCCGGTGCGGGGTCTTGAACTTCGGGTGGACGCGCGAGAAGAAGCGCGGCAGCAGTCCGTCGCGGCTCATCGCGAAGAACACCCGGGTCTGGCCCAGCAGCAGGATCAGGCACACGGTGGTCAGGCCGATGGCGGCGCCGAAGCTGATCACGCCCGCGTACCAGGGGTGCCCGATGGCCTTGAAGGCGTCGGCGAGGGGGGCCTCCACCGACAGCCGGGTGTACTTCTGCATGCCGGTGACGACGATGGACACGGCGACGTACAGCACGGTGCAGATGAGCAGCGAGCCCAGGATGCCGCGCGGCATGTCCCGCTGCGGGTTGCGGGTCTCCTCCGCGGCGGTGGCGACGATGTCGAAGCCGATGAAGGCGAAGAACACCACCGAGGCCGCGGTGAAGATGCCCATCACGCCGAAGTTGGCCGGTGCCCAGCCGAACATCAGCTGCACGAGCGGGGCGCCCAGGTTGCCGCCCGCCTTCACCGGCTCCGCGGGCGGGACGAACGGCTTGTAGTTCTCGCCGCGGATGAAGAACGCGCCGGCGATGATCACGATCAGCACGACGGCCACCTTGATGGCGACGACGACCGAGGTGATCCGCGCGGACAGCTTCATGCCGAGGACGAGGATGCCGGTGAGCACCAGCACCAGGGCGGCGGCGAGGATGTCGAAGCCGAATCCGTGGGCGCCGTCCCGCCCGGCGAGGTACGCCGGCAGGTGCCAGCCGGCGTTGTCCAGCAGCGAGCGGATGTAGCCGGCCCAGCCGACCGCCACCACCGCCGTGCCCAGCGCGAACTCCAGCACCAGGTCCCAGCCGATGATCCAGGCGGGCAGCTCGCCGAGGGAGGCGTAGCTGAACGTGTACGCCGAGCCCGCCACGGGGACCGTGGACGCGAACTCCGCGTAGCACAGGGCGGCGAGGGCGCAGACGACACCGGCCGCGACGAAGGACAGGGCCACCGCCGGACCGGCGTTGTTCCTGGCGACCTGTCCGGTGAGGACGAAGATGCCGGTGCCGATGATGACACCGACACCGAACACCGTCAGATCGAGCGCGGAGAGGGACTTCTTGAGCGAATGCTCCGGTTCCTCGGTGTCCCGGATGGACTGCTCGACGTTTTTCGTCCGGAAGAGCGCGCTGCTCACGTTCCTGCCTCCCACGCTTGTGAGGCCTCGATATGGCTCAACATGATCGAGAGGGTCGGGACTCGTATGCCCCGGCACAGGCAGGTTCACGCAGACGGGCCGGTTCCGCCACCGCAGAAGGCGGCGGAACCGGCCCGGAAGTGCGCTGTCCCTAGTCGCGCGCGGTTTCCACGGATTCCACCGCGTCCGCCGTTCGGTCGAACCGGCCGTCCATCTTGGAGACCAGGCCGGTGACCTGACGGGCGATGTCCGGCGCGGTCAGCCCGATCTCGGCGAGCACCTCGGCGCGGGAGGCGTGGTCGAGGAAGCGCGGCGGGATGCCGAAGTCACGCAGCGGGACGTCCACGCCCGCGTCGCGCAGGGTCTGGGCGACGGCCGAGCCGACGCCGCCGACGCGGCTGTTGTCCTCGACGGTGACGACGACCCGGTGCCGCTCCGCGAGCGGGGCCATGGCCTCGTCGACGGGCTTGACCCAGCGCGGGTCGACCACGGTGGTGGAGATGCCCTGCTTGTCGAGCAGGCCGGCGACCTCCAGGCACATCGGGGCGAGCGCGCCCACCGAGACCAGCAGCACGTCCGGCTTGTCGGTGCCGGGCTCGCGCAGCACGTCCATGCCGCCGACGCGGCCGACCGCCGGTACGGCGGGGCCCACGGCTCCCTTGGAGAAGCGCACGACGGTCGGCGCGTCCTCGACGGCGACGGCCTCGCGCAGCTGGGCCCGCACCTGGTCGGCGTCGCGCGGCGCGGCGAGCCGCAACCCCGGCACGACCTGGAGCAGCGACATGTCCCACATGCCGTTGTGCGAGGCGCCGTCGGTGCCGGTGACACCGGCCCGGTCCAGCACGAAGGTGACCCCGCACTTGTGCAGGGCGACGTCCATGAGGACCTGGTCGAAGGCGCGGTTGAGGAAGGTGGCGTAGACGGCGAAGACGGGGTGCACGCCCGCGTGCGCGAGGCCGGCGGCGGAGACGGCGCCGTGCTGCTCGGCGATCCCGACGTCGTACACCCGGTCGGGGAAGCGCTTGGCGAACTTGTCCAGGCCGACCGGCTGGAGCATGGCCGCGGTGATGGCGACGATGTCGTCGCGCTCCTCGCCGAGCCGGACCATCTCCTCGCCGAACACGGAGGTCCAGTCGGCGCCGGAGGACGCGATCGGCAGACCGGTGTCGGGGTGGATCTTGCCGACGGCGTGGAAGCGGTCGGCCTCGTCCTGCAGGGCGGGCTGGTAGCCGCGGCCCTTCTCGGTGAGGCAGTGCACGATGACCGGGCCGCCGAACCGCTTGGCCCGCGCCAGCGCCGACTCCAGCGCCTCGATGTCGTGGCCGTCGATGGGGCCGACGTACTTCAGGCCCAGGTCCTCGAACATGCCCTGCGGGGCGATGAAGTCCTTCAGCCCCTTCTTGGCGCCGTGCAGGGTCTCGTACAGCGGCCTGCCGACGACCGGGGTGCGGTCGAGGATGTCCTTGGTGCGGGCGAGGAAACGCTCGTACCCGTCGGTGGTGCGCAGGGTCGCCAGGTGGTTCGCCAGGCCGCCGATGGTCGGCGCGTACGACCGCTCGTTGTCGTTGACGACGATGACCAGCGGGCGGTCCTTGGCCTCGGCGATGTTGTTCAGCGCCTCCCAGGCCATGCCGCCGGTCAGCGCGCCGTCACCGATGACCGCGACGACGTGGCTGTCCCGCCTGCGCAGCTCGTTGGCCTTGGCGATGCCGTCGGCCCAGCCGAGCACGGTCGAGGCGTGGCTGTTCTCGATGACGTCGTGCTCGGACTCGGCCTGCGAGGGGTAGCCGGACAGGCCGCCCTTCATCTTCAGCCGGGAGAAGTCCTGCCGGCCCGTGAGCAGCTTGTGCACGTACGACTGGTGGCCGGTGTCCCAGAGGACCTTGTCCTTCGGGGAGTGGAAGACGCGGTGCAGGGCGATGGTGAGCTCGACCACGCCGAGGTTGGGGCCGAGGTGGCCGCCGGTCTTGGAGACGGCGTCGACGAGGAAGGTCCGGATCTCCCCGGCCAGCTGGTCCAGCTCCTCCAGGCTGAGCCGGTCCAGATCGCGCGGTCCCCTGATGCGGGTCAGCATCGGCACCCGTGCCTCCTTGCAGTAGAGCTGATCGAGCTGTTGCCGGGCTTGTCGAGTCTAATGTTCGCGCTGTGCACGACACGACAGCGCCCGGCACCTTCGGAGTGCCGGGCAGCTGAGAAGGGGCGCGGGCGACCGCGTGGCCGGTCGCGGAGGACCGGAACCCGCGGTCGGACCCACGCCCCTGCGGCGGGACCGGGATCGCTTACGCGCGACCCGCCGTCTTCTGCGTCTTGCGGGTGATCGAGTCGATGACGACCGTGGTCAGCAGCACAGCCGCGGTGATCATGTACTTCACCGGCTCGGCGATGGACTCCAGCTGGAGACCGTACTGGATGGACACGATCACCAGCACACCGAGGAGCGCGTTCCACGTGCGGCCGCGGCCACCGAAGAGCGAGGTGCCACCGATGACGGCCGCGGCGATCGCGTTCATCAGCAGGTCACCGGTACCGGCGCTCTGGTTGGCGGAGGCGATCTTCGAGGCCAGGAAGAGACCGCCGATGGCGGCGAAGCCGCCGGAGATCGCGAAGACCGAGATGCGCACCGCGGTGACGTTGATGCCCGCACGCCGGGACGCCTCCACGCTGCCGCCGAGCGCGAAGATCTTGCGGCCGTACGGGGTGCGCCGGAGCACGAAGTCCGTGCCGACCAGGAAGGCGAGGAAGATCACCGTGGCCAGCGGCAGGCCCTTGTACTGGTTGTACAGGTAGGCCGCGGCGAAGGAGACGACGGCCAGCAGCACCGTGCGCAGGACCGTGTCGCTGAGCGGCCGGGACGGGACGCCCGCGGCCTCTCGGCGCCGGTTGCCGAGGAAGGAGCTGACGAAGAACAGCGCCACCACGACGACCGCCAGACCGTAGGCGGCGCCGACGTCCGTGAAGGTGTACGTGGTCAGCTTGCCGATCAGACCGTCGCTGTCGAGGTTGATCGTGCCGTCCTCGCCCAGCACCTTCAGCATGAAGCCGAGCCAGAACAGCAGGCCGGCCAGGGTGACGGCGAAGGCGGGGGCGCCGAGCACCGCGAAGAAGAAGCCGTGCAGCGAGCCGATGGCGGCACCGGCGGCGATGGCGACCAGCACGGCCACCCACTCGGGCCAGCCCTGGTTGACCGTGAGGACGGCGGCGAGGGCGCTGGCCGCGCCGCTGACCGAGCCGACGGAGAGGTCGATCTCGCCGAGCAGCAGCACGAAGACGATGCCGACGGAGATCATGCCCGTGCCGACCATCGTGACCGTGATGTTGCTGATGTTCTGCGCGGAGAGGAACTCGGAGTTCAGGACCTGGAAGATGATGCAGATGATCGCGAGACCCAGGACGACCGGGAGGGAACCCAGCTCACCGGCCTTCATCTTGCGCTTGAACTCGGTCCAGTAGCCGAGCAGGCCCTGCTCGCGCACCAGGAGGCGCGGGTCGACCGCGGTGACGGCGGCGGCCGCTGCCTCGGGGTTCTCGACGACGTGCTCGCCCTCGCCGGGCGTCTTGTCGAGATTCGCGGAGGTGTTGTCGAGGCTCACTTGGAAACCTCCCCGTTCGTGCTGGACGTGCGCGCGGCACGGCGGGTCACGGCGTTGTCGGTGGCGCCGGTGATGGCGGAGATGATCTCCTCCTGCGAGGTCGTCTTGACCTCGAAGACGCCGTTGTTGCGGCCGAGGCGCAGGACGGCGACCTTGTCGGCCACCGCCTTCACGTCCGCCATGTTGTGGCTGATGAGGATGACGGCGTGACCGCGCTCGCGCAGGCGCTCCACCAGGTCGAGGACCTGGGCGGTCTGCTCGACGCCGAGGGCCGCGGTGGGCTCGTCGAGGATGACCAGCTTCGGGTCGCCGAGCATGGAGCGGGCGATGGCCACGGTCTGGCGCTGACCGCCGGAGAGCGAGGCGATCGGGATGCGGACGCTCGGGATGCGGATCGAGAGGGTGGTGAGGAGCTCGCGGGCGCGGCGCTCCATCTCCACCTCGTCGAGGACGCCCCACTTCCTCAGCTCACGGCCGAGGAACAGGTTGCCGACGACGTCGATGTTGTCGCACAGCGCGAGGTCCTGGTAGACCGTCGCGATGCCCAGGGACTGGGCGTCGTGCGGGCGGCTGATGGAGACGGCTTCGCCGTTCCACTCGATAGCGCCCTCGTCGATGGGGTGCACGCCGGCGATCGTCTTGACCAGCGTGGACTTTCCGGCACCGTTGTCGCCCACCAGGGCGACCACCTCACCGGCGTGGACCTCAAGCTCTACGTCGGTGAGCGCCTGAACGGCACCGAACCGCTTGGAGACCCCGCGCAACGCCAGCACGGGCGTAGCGGACACGTGAACCATCTCCTTCGCCGCCTGACCCGGCGGGAGGTTGTGCAGAAGTTTGGAGGAGTTTTCCGTCCGGCGCCCCGCGCCGAGCTTGCGGGGCTGTGTGATGCGCGGGGCACCGGAGGAGCCTTGGGCAGTCTGTCGCTCTTCCCGCGGGTGTTCACGGACGAACACCCGGGGCGGGAAGAGACTCGGGACCGCTTACTTCAGACCGAGCTTGGCGCAGGCGGCCTTGTACTTGCCGGTGCAGATCTCGTCGATCGTGTAGACGCCGTCCTTGACGACGGTGTCCTTGATGTTCTCCTTGGTCAGCGAGGTGACCGGGACGAGCACCGACGGGACGTCCTGCGCGGAGCCCGAGGAGACCTTGTCCTTGGCGACGGAGTCCAGGCTCTCGCCCTTGGCGAGCGCCACGGCCATCTCGGCGGCGGCGTCGGCCTCGGGGGCGTAGGGCTTGTAGACGCTCATGTACTGCTCACCGGCGACGATGCGCTGCACACCCGCGAGTTCGGCGTCCTGGCCGGTGACCGGGACCTTGACGCCCGCGGCGTTGAGGGCGGTGATGATACCGCCGGCCATGCCGTCGTTGGCGGAGTACACGCCCGCGATCTTGCCCTTGCCGACCGAGGAGATCGCCGCCTCCATCTCGGAGTTGGCGTTGTCCGGCGACCACTCCTTGGTGTCGTACTCCTTGGCGATGGTGACCTTGCCGTCGAGGACGGAGTGCGCGCCCTTCTTGAACTGGGCGGCGTTCGGGTCGGTCACCGAGCCGTTGACCATGACGATCTTGGAGGACTTGGTGGCCTTGCTGCCCAGCGCCTTCAGCAGGGCCTCGCCCTGGGTCTTGCCGACCTGCTCGTTGTCGAACGAGGTGTAGGCGCTGATCGGGCCCTCGGCGAGACGGTCGTAGGCGACGACCTTGATGCCGGCGTCCTTGGCCTTCTGGACCGAGTTCTGGATGGCCTTGGCGTCCACCGCGTCCAGGATCAGGACGTCCACCTTGTTGGTGATCATGGTGTCGACCTGCTGCGCCTGCAGGTTCGCGTCCTGGCGGGCGTTGTTGTACTGGACGGTCGCCTTGCCGTTCGTCAGCTCCTTGATCTTCTTCTCGATCAGCGGCTTGTCGAACTTCTCGTAACGAGCGGTCTTGTTCTCCGGCAGGAGCAGGCCGACCTTGATGTCGTCGCCCTTCTTGGCCGACGCGGAGGAAGAGTCGTCGTTGCCCTTCGACTCCTTGGCGCTGCCACAAGCCGCGAGCGAGACGGCCATCGCACCGGCGGCAATGGCAACGGCGGCACGACGCATACGTGCGTTCACTTCACAAACCTCCCTGACGAGGCCGCGTCGTTGCGGCCGAGGTGGCTGGAAGTCAACTCGGCCACACGTGCGACGTCAAGAAGTAAATCCTTAACGAGATGGCAACGGTGCCATCCGTTCTCTAAGTGAAGGCAGGCGTGGCCATCGACAGTGATCCGTCCAAAAGGGTCGAATCGCCCATCTCGCTGAGGGCGAGGGCAAGCGCCCCGAGCACCTCGGCACGGCCCCCAAGAGCCCCCGGGAGAACGGACAGTTGGCGCGCCGCGCTGGGGATTGCGTAGCGGCCGACGGACTCCCTGATCGGCCCGAGCACCAGCTCACCGGCCTCGGCGAGATCACCGCCGAGGACCACCCTGCTCGGGTTCAGCAGATTGCAGAGATTGGCCACTCCACTGCCGATGTGGCGGCCGACGTCGGCGATCACCCGACGACAGCCCGGGTCTCCGTCCCTGGCCAGCCGTACGACACCCTCCATGGTCAGGTCGGGTCCGTGGCTGGGCTGGAGCAGCGGGAGCACATAGCGTGCGGCCGCGAACGTCTCCAGGCAGCCGCGGTTGCCGCAACGGCAGACCGGGCCGGATTCGTCGAGTGTAATATGTCCGATTTCGCCAGCGGTGCCACCGGGCCCGCGGTAGATCTTCCCGTCGATCACCAGACCGGCGCCGACACCGCTCGCGACCTTGATGTAAGCAAGATCACGCACGCCCTTGCCGCTGCCCCAGACGAGCTCGCCGAGGGCGCCGAGGTTGGCGTCGTTGTCCACGTGAACGGGCACGCCGAGCCGTTCCCGCAGTTCCTCCGCGGGCTTGGTGCCGCCCCAGCCGGGCAGGATCGCGGTGGACCCCAGCGTCCCCGACTCCACGTCGATCGGGCCCGGCACGCCGAGCCCCACGCCGGCCACCTTGGACCGGTCCACCCCCGTTGCTGCGATCAGGCGACTGACCAGCTCCTCGGCCCGGTCGAAGCCCTGCGCGGAGGACGCGTCGACGTCCAGCGGCTCGGACTCCTCGGCCAGCACCTGGTGGGCGAGGTTCCCGATCGCGACGCGCAGATGGGTGTGCCCGAAGTCGACGCCGATGACGATGCCGGCGTCACCGCTCAGGCTGACGCTGCGGGCCCGTCGGCCGCCCGCCGATGTGGGCGTGACCTCGACGGTTCCGCCGTCCTTGAGCTCCCGCACGATGTTGGAGACGGTCGCGGCGGACAGACCGGTCGTCCGCGCGATCTCCGCCTGCGTGAGGGACCCTGCCAGGCGTACGGCCCGGACGACCCGCTCCAGGTTGGCTCGGTGCAGCGATGACTGCGACCCTGGAGTCTCCACGACTGACCTCCTGAGCGCGGGGCCGCTTCGGCGAGGCCCCGTGTATGTCCAACTAGTGAACTCTAAGCTGAGCCGTTCGGGGTCACTTCCGTCAAGAGGTTGAACCGTTTCCGGGTACGGGACACACCTGTGCACGCCGCCCCGGCGACCGGGACGGCGTGCGTTCGAAGGGTCGCGGAGCGCTTCCCGCGCGCCGCCGCTACTTGAGCGTCGCCGAGGTCAGACCCGCCTGCACCTGGCGCTGGAAGGACAGGTAGACGACCAGCATCGGGATCATCGCGATGGTCACGCCGGCGAAGAGAACGGGCAGGTCGGAGGCGTACCCCTGCTGCTGTTGCAGCTGGATCAGCCCCTGGGTGAGGACGTAGCGCTCGGGGTCGGAACCGCTCTGCGGCTGCATCAGCACCGTGGGCAGGATGAACTGGTTCCACTGCCCCAGCGTGTTGAAGATGCCGACGCTGATCAGACCGGGCTTCGCCATCGGCAGCATCACCTGGAAGAAGGTCCGGGTGTGCGAGGCACCGTCCAGGACCGCCGCCTCGAAGACCGCCGTGGGCAGGGTCCGGAAGAAGGAGTGCATGAAGAACACCGTGAACGGCATCGAGTAGGCGATGTAGACCAGGATCAGCCCCTGGTAGGTGTTCAGCATGTCCAGCCGTTTGACCATGAAGAACAGCGGGACGAGGGCCAGGAACACCGGGAACATGGCGCCGGCCACGAAGAAGTAGTAGAGCAGCCGGTTGCCCCAGAACCGGTACCTGGCCAGCACGTACGCGGCCATGGAGCCGAACAGCATGGTCAGCGGCACGGAGAACACCAGGACGATCACGGTGTTCAGGAAGTAGTCGCCGATGCCCTTGTCCCAGGCCCGGCTGAAGACGTCGAAGGACCAGCTGTGCGGCCAGCCGAAGGCCGAGCCGCCGATCTGGACGTCGGTCTTGAAGGAGCTGAGGACCAGCCACAGCAGGGGCAGCACGATCAGCAGGCCCCACAGGGCGAGGAAGCCGTGCGAGAAGACGTTCAGGACCACGCCCTCGCCGCGCCGGTCGCCGGGGCGGACGGGGACCTTGTCCACGGGCCGCTCGGCGGGGACGGGGGCGGTCTCCTTGATGGGTGCGCTCATCCTCGGCACTCCGCTCAGAACTCGATGCGCTCGCGGCGGGTGGCGCGCAGCGTGACGACGGACAGGACCAGGGTGAGCAGCAGCATGATCACGCCCATGGCGCAGGCGTAGCCGCTCTTGCCGTAGTAGAGGAAGTTGCGCATCATCACCGTCGACATCACGTCGCTGTGGTGATCGGGGCCGCCGCCGTACGCGCCCATGTTCTGGGTCATGGAGGAGACCAGCACGAACATGTCCATGGCGACGATGCCGAGGTAGACCCAGGCGGTCTGCACGGTGTCCCACAGCAGCGGCAGGGTGATGCGGAAGAAGGACTGGTTGCGGTTGGCCCCGTCGATCAGGGCGGCCTCGTAGATGTCCCTCGGGATGGACTGCATGGCGGCGGAGAACAACACCAGGTAGAAGCCGACGCCCTGCCAGACCACGGCCACCATGAGGGCCCACAGCACCAGGTTCGGCTCGTTCAGCCATTCCACCGGATTGTCGGCGTCCACCAGGCCGACCTTGATCAGCGCGCCGTTGAGCAGACCGCCGCCGTCACTGCGGTACACCGCGTTGAACAGCACCGCGAGAATCGCCAGCGACAGCACCTGCGGAAAGAAGTAGACGACTTTGTAGACCTTCGACCCGGCCACGCCCTGCACTCCGCCGGCCCGGCTGCGCCCGCCCGCGTTCAGCATGAAGGCGAAGAACAGGGCGAGCAGAATGGTGATCACCGGGATGAAGACCAGGAACAGGATGTTGTGCCAGATGGCACCCAGGAAGACGTCGTCCTGGAACAGCGCCTGGTAATTGTCCAGACCCACGAAACTGAAGGTCTGCGACTGCCCCTTCCAGTCCGTCAGCGAATAGCCGAACGTCTGGATGTACGGCCAGATCACGAAGACCACATAGAGCGCCACGGGGACGAGGAGAAACCCCGCGACGAACCGGTACTGCCCTTTGCGCATCGGCGTCCCTGCCCTTGATGTGTCCGGTCGCCACCGACACCCCGGGGGTGCGGGGAACCGCGCGGCGGGCCCCGTCGGACCCGCGCTGGCGGTCGCACCCGCACCCCGGAGGCGGCCGGTGGACCTAGTCCCGGTGGTTCTTCTTCGACGCAGGGTCCTTCGCCTGCTTGTCCACCGCGGCCTGACAGCGCTTCAGCCATTCCTTCGGCTGGATGCGCTTGGCCATGAGCTCGTTGGACGCGGCCTCGATGGCGGTCCCCATCTCGCTGTACCACTCGGTGTACAGGAAGCGGAAGGTGTTGTCGCCGGCCGCCTTGGACGCCTCGACCGTGGACTGCGTGCCCGGCCGCAGCTTGACGCTCGGGTCCACGCCGTCCTTGAGGATGGTGAGCGAGTTCGCCTCCTTGGCGAAGAGCGTCGACCACTCCTTGGAGAGCATGCGCCGCATGAACTCCTTCGCCCCCGGCAGGTTGTGCGCCTTCGAGGGGATGATGAAGGGCTCGCCCGAACCGGCCCGGATCGCCTCGAACGGCAGCTTGCTGCCCGACAGCAGCGGCATCGGCAGGAACTTCATGTCGAAGTCCGACGGGGTCTGCTTCAGCTGCTCGTTCTCCAGCCAGGAGCCGCAGGTGATGAACGCGGCCTTGTACTGGTTCCAGCGGGTCTGCGACTCGGTGTGCGTCAGGCCGTTCGTCCCGGGCATCAGATAGCCCTTCTCGACGACCTCGTAGATGGCCTCGACGCCGGCCTGCGCCGCCTCCGAACCCACGAACGCCTTGGGGTCCAGGTTGTCGATCGCCTTCATCGCGTCCAGACCGCCCTTCTTGGCGATCAGGTCCATGATGGCGACGTTGATGTAGTACGGGTACTTGCCCTGGTGGGCGAGACCGCCGATGCCCTGGGACTTGGCGTCCTTGCAGATGGCGAGGAAGTCCTCCCAGGTCTTGGGCTCCTCCCAGCCCTTCTCCTTGAAGAGCTTGCCGGAGTACCACAGGCCCCACACCGTGTAGATGTAGTTCAGCGCGACGACCTTGCCCTCCTGCATGCCCGGGTCGAGCGTGCCGGGGATCAGGGTGTCGCGGACCTTCTTGGAGGGGTCGTCGACCGACGGGGAGTCCAGGACCTCGGCGAGGTCCAGCAGCTGCCCGTTCTTGTACAGGACGTCGACCTTGATCTGCTGGGCGCCGGAGTCGTCCACGATGTCCGGCGGGTTGCCGCCGTTGAAGCGCGGCTGGAGCTTGCCGGTGATCTCCTGCGTGCCGGTGTGGGTGGAGGTGATGCCGAGCTTCTTGCCGAAGTCGGCCTCCCACGCCTTGGCGTAGTCGTCGCCGTAGCCGCCCTTGAAGACGACGACGTCGAGCTTGCTGCCCTTCTTGGCGCCGAAGGGGTTGTCCTTGGACTTCTCCCCCTTGGTGTCGCCGCCCCCGTCCGAGTCGCCGTCGCCGCCGCCGCTGGCGCAGGCGGACAGGAGGCTCATCGTCGGAACGCTGATCAGGCCGAGCGCGGCGGACCGCTTGATCAGATCGCGGCGGCCGACACCCGAGGAACCGGTGTTCCCGTCGGAAGTGGATCCCATGCTCAAGTCCTCGCCTTCTCCAGGACTCAGGCGGTGAACCGGATCCTCCCCGGCACCGCTGTCGGGTCAAGCTGGGTGGTACAGGAAGTACTTCATGCGTCTGGTACCGAGCGTGCATCTTGTACCGGGCGCCGACAGGTATAGTCCACTTCCGGCCGACGGAGCAAGATCGAATACAGGGTTCGCGGCCGGTCTTTTCCGAGTTGAGACCTCTTGGAAATATGAGCGCCCTGTGGGCGACCTGGCGGAAAAAGTCGCGACATAAGTCCCTGAATGCCACGCCCAACACCCTTGACATCACCGGTCACTTGGCCACCTACTGGTTCCTGCGAACCGAATTGACAACGTTGTCCACCGCGGTCGCAGGAGGGGAAATCCGTAGATGCAGCGGAGAACTCGGCACAGATGGGGTCCGGCGGTCGTCCTCACGGCCGCCTTTGTCATGGCCGTCGGCGGGCAGGGCGCGGCGGTCGCCCTGCCCGCCAAGGCTCCGGTCGCCGACCGGGAGTTCGCATCCTCGTTCGAGGCGGGCGACCCGGCACCGGACTGGCTGAACACCGTCGACGCCTCGGCGGACGGCGGCAAGCGCGCCTCCGGCGTCGACGGCGGCTACAGCACGGGCATCCCGGGCAATGTGAGCGACCATGTCACCGAGGTCCGGGCGAGCGGCGAGAACACCGGCGCGGGTGAGGTGGCGGAGAACCTCGTCGACGGCGAACCCGGCACCAAGTGGCTGGCCTTCGAGCCGACCGGCTGGGTGGAGTTCGACCTCGACAAGCCCGTCAAGCTGGTGACGTACGCGCTCACCTCGGCCAACGACTTCGACGGGCGCGACCCGAAGGACTGGACCCTGCTGGGCTCCACCGACGGCAAGGACTGGAAGACCGTCGACACCCGCTCGGGCGAGAACTTCTCCGAGCGGTTCCAGACGAAGTCGTACGACCTGGCCGAGCCGGCCGAGTACCAGCACTTCCGGCTGGAGGTGACGAAGAACAACGGCGCGTCGGACATCCTGCAACTCGCCGACGTGCAGTTCTCCACCGGCGGTACGGGCGGGCCGGTGCCGCAGGACATGCTGACGCTCGTCGACAAGGGCCCGAACGGCTCCCCGACGGCCAAGGCGCGGGCCGGTTTCACCGGGAAGCGCGCCCTGCGCTACGCCGGCCGGCACACGGCGGGCGGCCGGGCGTACTCGTACAACAAGATCTTCGACGTGAACGTGCGGGTCGGGCGCGACACCCGGCTGTCGTACCGCGTCTTCCCGTCGATGGCCGACGGCGACCGCGACTACGACGCCACGAACGTCTCCGTCGACCTGGTCTTCACCGACGGCACCTCGCTCAGCGGGCTGGGTGCGCAGGACGAGCACGGCTTCCCGCTGACACCGCGCGGGCAGGGCGCGTCCAAGACGCTGTACGTCAACCAGTGGAACGACGTGGCCTCCCGGATCGGCTCGGTCGCGGCCGGCAGGACGGTCGACCGGATCCTGGTGGCGTACGACTCCCCTGACGGCCCGGCGAAGTTCCGCGGCTGGGTGGACGACATCTCCCTGAAGGAGGCCGCCCCCGAGAAGCCGAAGGCACACCTGGCGGACTACGCGCTGACCACCCGGGGCACCAACTCCAGCGGCAGCTTCTCACGCGGCAACAACTTCCCCGCCACCGCGCTCCCGCACGGCTTCAACTTCTGGACCCCGGTGACCAACGCGTCGTCGCTGAGCTGGCTGTACGAGTACGCGCGGGCGAACAACGACGACAATCTGCCCACCGTGCAGGCGTTCAGCGCGAGCCACGAGCCGAGCCCGTGGATGGGTGACCGGCAGACCTTCCAGCTGATGCCGTCGGTGGCGTCCGGCACCCCGGACACCGGCCGCGAGGCGCGAGAGCTGCCCTTCCGGCACGAGAACGAGACCGCACGCCCGTACTACTACGGGGTCCGGTTCGAGAACGGCCTCAAGGCGGAGATGACGCCGACCGACCACGCGGCCGTGCTGCGCTTCACGTATCCGGGCGACGACGCGAGCGTGGTGTTCGACAACGTCACCGAGCAGGCGGGCCTCACGCTCGACAAGGAGAGCGGGACCGTCACCGGCTACTCGGACGTGAAGTCGGGCCTGTCGACGGGCGCGACCCGGCTGTTCGTGTACGGCCGGTTCGACAAGCCGGTCACGGACGGCACGTCGAGCGGGGTGAAGGGCTGGATGCGCTTCGACGCGGGCGCCGACCGCACGGTCACCCTGCGCCTGGCGACCTCGCTCATCAGCGTCGACCAGGCGAAGGACAACCTGCGCCAGGAGGTCGGCGGAGCCTCGTTCGACACCGTGAAGGGCCGTGCCCTGCGCGCCTGGGACAAGCTGCTCGGCAAGGTCGAGGTGGAGGGCGCCACCACCGACCAGCTGACCACGCTGTACTCCGGCCTCTACCGGCTCTACCTGTACCCGAACTCCGGCTTCGAGAAGGTCGACGGCGAGAACCGGTACGCCTCCCCCTTCTCGGCGATGCCGAACCCGGACACCCCGACGCACACCGGCGCGAAGATCGTCGACGGCAAGGTGTACGTCAACAACGGGTTCTGGGACACCTACCGGACCACGTGGCCGGCCTACTCGTTCCTGACGCCGTCCCAGGCCGGTGAGATGGTCGACGGGTTCGTGCAGCAGTACAAGGACGGTGGCTGGACCTCCCGGTGGTCCTCCCCCGGCTACGCCGACCTGATGACCGGCACCTCCTCGGACGTGGCGTTCGCCGACGCCTACGTCAAGGGCGTGAAGTTCGACGCGAAGGCGGCGTACGACGCGGCCGTGAAGAACGCGACCGTGGTCCCGCCGATGTCGGGCGTGGGCCGCAAGGGCATGACCACCTCGCCCTTCCTCGGCTACACCAGCACCGACACCCACGAGGGCCTGTCGTGGGCGATGGAGGGCTACGTCAACGACTACGGCATCGCCCGGATGGGCCAGGAGCTCTACCGCAAGACGGGCGAGAAGCGCTACCAGGAGGAGTCGGAGTACTTCCTCAACCGGGCCCGGGACTACGTGAAGCTGTTCGACTCCAAGGCCGGCTTCTTCCAGGGGCGCGACGCCAAGGGCGGCTGGCGCGTGGACTCCGCGAAGTACGACCCGCGCGTGTGGGGCTACGACTACACGGAGACCAACGGCTGGGGCTACGCCTTCACCGCCCCGCAGGACAGCCGTGGCCTGGCCAACCTGTACGGCGGCCGGCAGGCCCTCGGGGACAAGCTCGACGAGTACTTCTCGACACCGGAGACGGCGTCCCCGGACTACGTCGGCTCCTACGGCGGTGTGATCCACGAGATGACCGAGGCGCGGGACGTCCGGATGGGCATGTACGGCCACTCCAACCAGGTCGCCCACCACGTCATCTACATGTACGACGCGGCCGGCGAGCCCTGGAAGACGCAGGCGAACGTGCGCGAGGCGCTGTCCCGGCTCTACACCGGCAGCGAGATCGGGCAGGGCTACCACGGCGACGAGGACAACGGCGAGCAGTCGGGCTGGTACCTGTTCTCCGCGCTCGGCTTCTACCCGCTGGTCATGGGCAGTGGTGAGTACTCCATCGGCTCCCCGCTGTTCAAGAAGGTCACCGTGCACCTGGAGAACGGCCGGGACCTGGTGGTCAAGGCGCCGAAGAACAGCGCGAAGAACGTGTACGTCCAGGGCGTGACGTTCGACGGCCGTCCCTGGAAGTCCACCTCGCTCCCCCACTCCATGCTGTCCAAGGGCGGCGTGCTGGAGTTCCGCATGGGGGCCGAGCCGTCGACCTGGGGCACCGGCAAGGACGCGGCGCCGGTCTCCGTCACCCGGGACGACAAGGTGCCGGCCCCGCGCGCGGACGTCCTCAAGGGTGACGGCGCCCTGTTCGACGACACCTCGGCGACGAACGCGACGGTCACCTCGGTGGATCTGCCGGCCGGCGGTGCGGTGAAGCCGGTGCAGTACACGCTGACCTCGGCGGACCACGCCAAGGCGCCGACCGGCTGGACCCTTCAGGGCTCCACGGACGGCACGGACTGGAAGACCCTGGACCACCGCTCCGGCGAGACGTTCACGTGGGACCGCCAGACACGTGCCTTCACCGTCGCGGCGCCCGGCACCTGCACGAAGTACCGGCTGGTCCTGGACGGCGAGTCGACGCTGGCGGAGGTGGAGCTGCTGGCCTGACGCGGACGCGCGCGAACGGAGAAGGGGGGCGGACCCGGTCGGGTCCGCCCCCTTGCCGTGCCCGCCGCCGTGCGGGTGATCAGCCGGTGGCGAGGGTGAACACGTGCAGGTCCGTGTTCTCCGGGAGCCGGACGCTCCTGATGGTCCGGCCGTCCGGTGCGGTGAAGGGCTTGGTGGCGAAGACGTACGTCGCCACCGGGTCCTTGTCGGCGCCGGCGACGTTGCGGTACGCCGCCTTGGCGACGACCTCGTTGCCGTACTGGACGGTGCCGCCCCCGCCGCCGACGGTCCAGTCGGTGAAGGACAGGTCGACGGTGCCGGTCGTGCCGTCGTCGTAGGTGACGGTCGCCTCGGCCCGCTGGTTGCCGTTGACCGCGCTGCCGATGAAGGACAACGACGTCGCCGCCCCGGTCGGTTCGACGGTCTGGCCGGCCGCCGAGGCGTTGTCGGGGCGGCCGGCGGGCGAGTCGGGCCAGGTGAAGCCGAGACCGCCGGCCGTACCCTTGCCGCCGGGGGTCAGGCCGGCCGCGGCGAGGGCCTGGCGGGAGTAGCTCCAGCCGCCGCCGTCGTAGTCGGCCTCGTCGTGATCGCCCCGGTCGTCGGAGACACCGGTGTTGTCGTAGGCGGCCAGGAGGGTGCCGGGGGCGGCCACGGTGAGCGAGACGGGCTGCCGGTACGAGGTGTCGCCCGAGGTCACCGTGACCTCGACGTCGGCGAAGCCCTGCTCGGCGGCCTTCGCTGCGGTGAGCGTGATCTCCTGGGCGCCGTCGGTCACCGTGCCCTCGGCGGGCACGGCCGTGACGCCGGCCGGGGTCTCGACGTGGAAGCGCACGTCGGGACCGGTGCCGCCGTTCAGCGACTGGGCACGGATGCCGATCTTCGTGCTGTCGCCGGGCGCGAGGGTGGCGGCGGTGGGCCCGACGCCGATCTGGTACGGCTGCTCGCCCTCACGGAAGGACGGCGGCGGGCTGCCCGCGCCCCAGGCACGGTTCGGGGAGGCGGACAGGGTGTAGTCGAGGCGGCCGCCGTCCCGGACGAAGGACGCGGGCAGCCAGGGCCGGTCGCTGCTCCGGCCGTCGACCTTCAGGGACTGGACGTAGGGGGCGCCGGCCGCCGCGCCCGCGGCCCTGACGGAGATGTCGTTGCCCTCGGGCCGATGGATCTCCACCCGCTCGAACAGGGGTGAGGCCAGGACCAGTTCGGCCCGGGAGGGGACCTGCGGGTACATGCCGAGCGCGGAGAAGACGTACCAGGCGGACATGGCGCCGAGGTCGTCGTTGCCGGGGATGCCGCCGGGCTGGGTGGACCACAGCTGCCGCATCGCCGCGCGGACGGTCTCCTGCGTCTTGTACGGGGCGCCCGCGTAGTCGTACAGGTAGGGCACGTTGATCGACGGCTCGTTGTCCAGCTCGGACTTGCTGCCGCCGTTGCCGGTGAAGGCCCAGCCGCCCTTGTCGTCGTGGAAGAAGTCGTCCAGCCGCGCGAGCGCCCTGTCCCTGCCGCCGAGCGCGGCGAACAGACCGGCCGGGTCGTGCGGGACCATCCAGGTGTACTGGGCGGCCGAGCCCTCGACGAAGCCGTTGCCGGTGTCGGGGGTGAATCCGGTGACCCAGCTGCCGTCGGCCTTGCGGTTGGCCACGTAACCGCCGCTCGGAGCGGCCGCGATGTTGAAGTTGTTCTGCCACCACTGGGCGCGGCGGGCGAAGGCGGCCCGGGTGTCCTTCTCCCCCGCGGCCGCCGCGAGCCGGGAGAGCGAGAAGTCCGCGGTCGACATCTCGAGGGTCTCGGCGGCGCCGCCCCAGGCGTTGGACACGCTCGGCATGTAGTGCAGGTCGAGGTACTTGTCGAGCGAGGGGCGCTGCCCCACGGAGAGCACCGGCTTGCCGGCCGCCGACAGGTCCTGCTCCGTCGGTACGGTCGCGGCCCGCACCA
Organism: Streptomyces sp. 1222.5; assembly: GCF_900105245.1. Lineage (NCBI taxonomy): Bacteria > Bacillati > Actinomycetota > Actinomycetes > Kitasatosporales > Streptomycetaceae > Streptomyces > Streptomyces sp. 1222.5. Next base: position 2,332,577 of record NZ_FNSZ01000001.1, read on the forward strand.
GGGAGTGCAGGGCACCCTCGAGATCGAAGTCGGTGCCGCCGAAGGCGTGGATGCCGGCCAGGGCGGTCGCCGAGGGGTCGCCGTTCATGACGTGGGTGCCGCTCGCGCCGTGCAGCCAGCGGTCCCAGACCCCGCCGTTCTGCCGGGCGAGCTCGTACAGCGACTGGGCGATGTCGGAGCCGGTGCGCGGGTCGAGCAGGGTGAGGAGCTGCACCTGGTCGCGGTAGACGTCCCAGCCGGAGAAGGTGCCGTACTGGGCGCGGTGGCCGCGGCCCACCTGGTGCTCCTCGCCGTCGCCGCCCCGGTAGCGGCCGTCGGCGTCGCTGATGACGTTCGGGTGCAGCAGCGCGTGGTACAGCGCGGTGTAGAAGGTGGTGCGCTCGGCGTCCGTGCCGCCGCCGACCCGGACGGCGCCGAGCCGCTCGCGCCAGGCGCGGCGGGCCGCCTCCCGGACGGCGTCGAAGGAGCGGTGCGGCGGGTTCTCGGCGGCGAGGTTCGCCTCGGCGGCGGCCCGGCTGACGTAGGAGATGCCGACCTTGACGTTCACCGGTCCGTCGCCGGGTGCGAATTCGACGTAGCCGCCGGCTCCCTTGCCCGCGACGGGCCGCCCGCCCTGGGAGAAGCCGCCCGTGCCGCCGGACGCCCGGGTGCCGCCGGGGTCGAGCCGGCCGTCCTGCCAGGTGCCGGTGGCCTTGAAGGCGCGGTCGAAGCGGGCGGTGAAGTGCAGCGTGTAGTAGGAGCGGCGGCCCTCGGGGTCGAGGTAGCCACAGAAGTTCCCGGAGGTGACGGAGCCGGAGATGGTCCGGGTGCCGGGGTCGATGGTGACCGTCGAGTCCTCGGAGCCCACCTCGGAGTTCGCGGTGCGCACCAGCAGCGAGGCGGGTCTGCCCGAAGGGTAGGTGAACCGGGCCGAGCCGGTGCGCGCGGTGGCGGTGAGGTCGGCGGTGACGCCGGAGGCCAGGCCCACCTTGTAGTGGCCGGGTTCGGCGGTCTCGTCGGCGTGGGTGAAGTCGGAGGCGTAGACGGCGTCCTTGGTGTCGCTCGCCGGGGAGGTGGTGACCTCGCCGGCGTACGGGAAGATGGGGATGTCGCCGCTGCCGCCCGCGCACCCGGTGCCGGACATGTGGGTGAGGCTGAAGCCGCGGACGCGGGTGGCGTCGTACTGGTAGCCGCCGGGCGCCGCGGTTCTGGTGGCGTCCCCGCGGGTGTTCTCCGGGCTCCAGGAGAGCATGCCGAACGGCACGACGGCGCCCGGGAAGACGTTCCCGCCGTTCCTGGTGCCGATCAGCGGATCGACGTACGGGGTGGGGTCCTTGACGAGGCCGGGGGGCGCGGCGGTGACCGCCAGGGCGGGCGTTGCGGCGCCGCCGGTCGCGAGCAGCGCGGCCAGCAGCAGGGACAGGGGTCTGAAACGCATGACGCGGCCCTCTCCTTACGGACGGGTCGCGCACCACAGGTCGCACAAGCCGCAGGGACAGTAACGTGCGCCACCGGTACCACGGAAGACCGCCTGCTCTTGCGCGGGCGCACGCCGGCATCACCCGGTCGGGCTACCCAAGTGGGTTGACATCGTTGTCGGTTGAGGCGGTAAAGTCATGTACAGACCATGAGACAACGTTGTCGCGCACGACGTCGACGCACAAGCCACGCAGCACCCGCTCAGGTACCACCCCCCTCCGGGCAGGCGTTCACCCCCCTCACCTGCCCGGCTCGCGGACCCGGTGCGCCAAGCCACCGGGTCCGCCCGGAGCGGCCCGTCGCGGACACCCGCGTTCGCGCGAACGCGCATGACATCACGACCTCCGGGTGACTCCCCGGAGTCGGGCGTTCCACGCAGCGCGAGAATCGGGGTCGAAAGTGGTCCAGGTCATGGACCGGCCATAGCCATCCGGGAATCACCGGTGCTACAAATGCCGCATGTTGGATGCATGCGCCCGAATCAGGCGTCTTGCATGGCGCACCGTGATCGGCAAGAGCCCTCGAAGCGTCGCCGGACAGGTGTTCCTGCTACAGGTGGCGCTCGTCGTGCTGCTCGTGCTCTGCGCCGTCGTGGCTCTGGTACTGCAGTCGAGGCGGGACACCACGACCGAGGCCAAACGCCGTTCGATCGCCGTCGCGGAGACCTTCGCCCACTCGCCCGGCGTCGTCCAGGCGCTCAACGGCCCCGACCCCTCCAAGGTCCTCCAGCCGCTCACCGAGGCGGGGCGCAAGAGCGCAGGCGTCGACTTCATCGTCGTCATGGACAAGAAGGGCATCCGCTACACCCACCCGATCCCGAGCAAGATCGGCCAGCGGTTCGTCGGCCGGATCGGACCGTCGCTGAACGGGAAGATCTACACGGAGAGCGTGCACGGTCCGCTGGGCCACGAGGTGCAGGCCACCGTCCCCATCGACGACGCCCACGGCAAGGTGGTCGCCCTCGTCTCGGCCGGCCTGAAGGTCAAGAACGTCACCAGCGAGCTGGACAAGCAGCTGCCCATCATCCTGGCCGCGGGCGCGGGCGCCCTCGTGGTCTCGACGGGCGGCACGGCCCTGGTGGGCAGGAGGTTGCGGCGGCAGACGCACAGCCTGGCCCCGGAGGAGATGACCCGCATGTACGAGCACCACGACACGGTGCTGCACTCGGTGCGGGAGGGCGTGCTCATCGTCGGCGACGACGGACGGCTGCTGCTCGCCAACGACGAGGCCCGGCGCCTGCTGGAGCTGCCGCCCGAGGCCGAGGGGCACGATGTGCGGGACCTGTCCGGCCTCGACCCCGCGACGGTCGAGCTGCTGGTCTCCGGGCGCGAGGCGACAGACGAGGTGCACTTCACCGGCGGCCGGCTGCTGGCGGTCAACCAGCGCCCCACGGGCGCCTCGGGAGGCCCCAGCGGCACCGTGGTGACCCTCCGCGACTCCACCGAGCTCCAGGCCGTGTCCGGCCGGGCGGAGGTCACCCGGGAACGGCTGGAGCTGCTGTACGACGCCGGTCTCGGCATAGGCACCACCCTCGACGTGGTGCGCACGGCCGACGAGCTGGCGCAGGTCGCCGTCCCCCGGTTCGCGGACTTCGTCACCGTGGACGTGGCCGACGCCGTGCTGCACGGCGAGGAGCCGGCCCCCACGGCCACGGACATGCGGCGCGTCGCCGTCGGCGGCATCCGGGACGACCACCCGCTGTACGAGAAGGGCCGGCTGATCGACTTCCTGCCCTCCACCCCGCAGGCGCGCGGCTACGACGCCGGGCACTCCGAGCTGGTCACCGACCTGTCGACCGCCGAGGGCTGGCACGCCCAGGACCCCGAGCGCACCCGGCAGATCCTGGACTACGGCATCCACTCGCTGATCGCCGCACCGATCCAGGCCCGGGGCGTGGTGCTCGGCATGGCCAACTTCTGGCGGGCCAAGCGGGAGCCCTTCGACGAGGAGGAGCTGTCACTGGCGGAGGAGCTGGTGGCCCGGGCCGCCATCAGCATCGACAACGCCCGCCGGTACGCCCGTGAGCACGCCCTGGCGGTCACCCTCCAGCGCAGCCTGCTGCCGCGGGCGCTGCCCGAGCAGAGCGCCCTCGACGTCGGCTACCGCTACCTCCCCGCCCAGTCGGGCGTGAGCGGCGACTGGTTCGACGTGATCCCCCTCCCGGGCAACCGGGTGGCGCTGGTCGTGGGCGACGTGGTCGGACACGGTCTGCACGCCGCTGCCACCATGGGCCGGCTGCGGACCGCGGTGCACAACTTCTCCACGCTGGACCTGCCGCCCGACGAGCTGCTCGGTCATCTGGACGACCTGGTCGGCCGCATCGACCAGGACGAGTCGTGCCCGGAGAACCCCGGCGAGATCGTCGGCGCCACCTGTCTGTACGCGATCTACGACCCGGTGACGCGCCGTTGCACCATGGCCCGGGCCGGCCATCTGGCGCCCGCGCTGGTCTCGCCGGACGGCAGCGTCGAGTTCCCCGACCTGCCGGCCGGGCCGCCGCTGGGCCTGGGCGGGCTGCCGTTCCTGACGGCCGAGCTGGAGCTGCCTGAGGGCAGCCAGCTGGTCCTGTACACCGACGGCCTGATCGAGGACCGCAGACGCGACCTGGACGAGGGCATGGAGCGGCTGCGCCGTGCCCTGGCGGGTCACCCCGGCCGGTCGCCGGAGGACAGCTGCGGGACGGTGCTGGAGGAGCTGCTCCCCGAGCGCCCCGCGGACGACGTCGCCCTGCTCATCGCGCGAACCCGGGCGCTGCCGGCCGACCAGGTCGCCGACTGGGACGTGCCGCGCGATCCGGCCGCCGTGTCGGGGATGCGGCTCGCCGTCTCCGAGAAGCTCGCGGAGTGGGGCCTCGCCGAGCTCGGCTTCGGCATGGAGCTCGTGCTGAGCGAGCTGATCACGAACGCCATCCGCTACGGCTCCGATCCGGTCCGGGTACGGCTGATCCGCGACCGCACGCTGATCTGCGAGGTGGCCGACGGCAGCAGCACCTCCCCGCATCTGCGGTACGCGGCGACGACCGACGAGGGCGGCCGTGGCCTGTTCCTGGTCTCGCAGCTCACCGAGCGCTGGGGCACCCGGTACACCCCGCACGGCAAGGTGATCTGGGCCGAGCTGGCGCTCCCCGGCGCCTCCGGCCCGCCCCCTGATCCCCTGTCCCTGTTCCCGGACCTCGAAGACTGACGCCGCGGCCGCACGGGGGGGGGCGCCACGGCATTCTGAGCCGCGTCCAGGGAGTTGCGGGCCGCCCGGGGATCCAAGGGGGGCGGTACCCGTCGGCCGAGGCCGTACCGGCGCGCTGGGAGCCGGGAGCGCGCACGGCGGAGGGCCGCACCCCCGGGGTGGGGGTGCGGCCCTCCGGCGCGCTGTGTGCCTTGATCGACTACTTGCGGATCAGGCTGCGGAGCACGTACTGCATGATGCCGCCGTTGCGGTAGTAGTCGGCCTCACCGGGGGTGTCGATGCGGACGACCGCGTCGAACTCCACACCGGTGTCGGTGGTGACCTTGACCGTGCGCGGCGTGGTGCCGTTGTTGAGCTCCTCGACGCCGGTGAAGGAGAAGGTCTCCTCGCCGGTCAGGCCGAGGGAGGCGGCGGACTGGCCCTCCGGGAACTGCAGCGGCAGGACGCCCATGCCGATGAGGTTCGAGCGGTGGATGCGCTCGTACGACTCGGCGATGACGGCCTTCACGCCGAGCAGCGCGGTGCCCTTGGCCGCCCAGTCGCGGGACGAGCCGGAGCCGTACTCCTTGCCGGCCAGGACGACCAGCGGGATGCCCTGCTCGATGTAGTTGCGCGAGGCGTCGTAGATGAACGACACCGGCGCGTCGGCCTGGGTGAAGTCGCGGGTGTAGCCGCCCTCGGTGCCCGGCGCGATCTGGTTGCGCAGGCGGATGTTGGCGAACGTGCCGCGGATCATGACCTCGTGGTTGCCGCGGCGCGAGCCGTAGCTGTTGAAGTCACGACGCTCCACACCGTGCTCGGTGAGGTACTTGCCGGCGGGGGTGTCGGCCTTGATGGCACCGGCCGGGGAGATGTGGTCGGTGGTGACCGAGTCGCCCAGCTTGGCGAGCACGCGGGCACCGGCGATGTCGCTGACCGGGGCCGGCTCCATCTCCATGCCCTCGAAGTACGGGGGCTTGCGGACGTAGGTCGACTCGGCGTCCCACTCGAAGGTGTTGCCGGTCGGGACCGGGAGCGACTGCCACTGGGCGTCGCCCGCGAAGACGTCCTGGTAGGACTTGTTGAACATGTCCTCGCCGATGGCGTTCGCCACGACGTCGTTGACCTCGGCCTCGGAGGGCCAGATGTCCTTCAGGAAGACCGGGTTGCCGTCCTGGTCGGTGCCCAGGGCGTCACGCGTGATGTCCACCTTCATGGAGCCCGCGAGGGCGTAGGCCACGACCAGCGGCGGGGAGGCCAGGTAGTTCATCTTGACGTCGGGGTTGATACGGCCCTCGAAGTTCCGGTTGCCGGAGAGGACCGAGGTGACCGCGAGGTCGTGGTCGTTGACGGCCTTGGAGACCTCCTCCGGCAGCGGGCCGGAGTTGCCGATGCAGGTGGTGCAACCGTAGCCGACCAGGTTGAAGCCGACCTTGTCGAGGTACGGGGTCAGACCCGCCTTGTCGAAGTAGTCGGTGACGACCTTGGAGCCCGGGGCGAGGGTGGTCTTGACCCACGGCTTGCGGGTCAGGCCCTTCTCGACCGCCTTCTTGGCCACCAGCGCGGCGGCGACCATGACGTACGGGTTCGAGGTGTTGGTGCAGGAGGTGATGGCCGCGACCGTCACCGCACCGTGGTCGATCTCGTAGGTCGAGCCGTCGGGGGCGGTCACGGTGACCGGGTTGGACGGGGCGCCGTTGGGGTGGATGGCCGGGGCGTCGGAGGCCGGGAAGGACTCCTGGCCCGCCTCGTCCACGGTGTCGACGTAGTTGCGGACGTCCTGCTTGAACTGCTCGGCGGCGTTCGCGAGGACGATGCGGTCCTGCGGGCGCTTCGGGCCGGCGATGGAGGGGACGACCGTGGACAGGTCCAGCTCGAGCTTCTCGGAGAAGTCCGGCTCGGCCTTCGGGTCCAGCCAGAGGCCCTGCTCCTTGGCGTAGGCCTCGACGAGCGCGACCTGCTGCTGCGAACGGCCGGTCAGGCGCAGGTAGTTCAGGGTCTCGTCGTCGATCGGGAAGATCGCGGCGGTGGAACCGAACTCCGGCGACATGTTGCCGATGGTGGCGCGGTTGGCGAGCGAGGTGGCGGCCACGCCCTCACCGTAGAACTCGACGAACTTGCCGACGACGCCGTGCTTGCGCAGCATCTCGGTGATGGTGAGCACGAGGTCGGTGGCGGTGGTGCCGGGGGTGAGCTCACCGGTGAGCTTGAAGCCGACGACGCGCGGGATCAGCATGGAGACCGGCTGGCCGAGCATGGCGGCCTCGGCCTCGATGCCGCCGACGCCCCAGCCGAGCACGCCGAGGCCGTTGACCATGGTGGTGTGCGAGTCGGTGCCGACCAGCGTGTCGGGGTATGCCTGGCCACCCCGGACCATGACCGTGCGCGCCAGGTGCTCGATGTTCACCTGGTGGACGATGCCGGTGCCGGGCGGGACGACCTTGAACTCGTCGAAGGCGGTCTGGCCCCAGCGCAGGAACTGGTAGCGCTCCTTGTTGCGGCCGTACTCCAGCTCGACGTTCTGCTTGAAGGCGTCGTTGGTGCCGAACTTGTCGGCGATGACGGAGTGGTCGATGACCAGCTCGGCCGGCGCCAGCGGGTTGATCTTGGCGGGGTCGCCGCCGAGCTCCTTCACGGCCTCACGCATGGTCGCGAGGTCCACGACGCAGGGCACGCCGGTGAAGTCCTGCATGATCACGCGGGCCGGCGTGAACTGGATCTCCTGGCTGGGCTGGGCCTGCGAGTCCCAGCCGCCGAGGGCACGGATGTGGTCGGCGGTGATGTTCGCGCCGTCCTCCGTGCGGAGCAGGTTCTCGAGCAGGACCTTGAGGCTGTACGGCAGGCGGGCCGAGCCCTCCACCTTGTCCAGCCGGAAGATCTCGTACGACTCGTCGCCCACCTGCAGCGTGCTGCGGGCGTCGAAGCTGTTCGCCGACACGACAGTCTCCTTCATTGATGTGCGCGTACCACCGTCAATCCTGCCGCCACGCCGGCTTGGCCGATCCGCTAAGGTAAGGCTAAGTTAGGTAAACCTTACTGGGGTGGCGGCTGCGGTGCGCCTCGGCAGATATCTCGATGTCGAGATAACTCTAGTACATGGCCGCTGGATGGTCATGCCCGGACCGGCCCCGGCATGCCGACATCCGGTGGCGTAGGCCACACACGGGGGCCGACGACCGGCACATGGGCGACAAACCCCTCGGCGCGCCGCACCCCTCGCCGACGCGCCTCCCCGCACGGCGCCCGCCGGACCGCCACGCGGCGCCCATCAGTGCGCGCGCACGGGGTATCCGATCCGAACGGCACCCAGATCCGACACCCAGAGGAGGCGGTCATGCCGCTCACCTTCCGCAAGAGCTTCCGGATCCTCCCCGGGGTCCGGCTGAACATCAACCGGCACTCCTGGTCCATCACGACCGGCGGCGGGAACGGCCCGCGCCACACCCGCAGCAGCACCGGACGACGTACGACATCGGTGGATTTGCCCGGACCTTTCGGATGGCGTCGAACCCGTACGACCAGGGGACGTTGACATGCCGTCACCCGAATGGACTCCCCAGCGGGCACCATCTCATATCTGAGATAACCTCAAGCCCATGGCAGACGATTACCTCGTACGCATCGGCAAGCTCATCCGTGACGCCCGGCAACACCGTGGCTGGACGCAGGCCCAGCTCGCGGAGGCGCTCGGTACCAGCCAGAGTGCGGTCAACCGCATCGAGCGCGGGAACCAGAACATCAGCCTTGAGATGATCGCCCGAATCGGTGAGGCCCTGGACAGCGAGATCGTGTCGCTGGGCTACGCGGGTCCGATGCATCTGCGAGTCGTCGGCGGCCGCCGCCTGTCCGGCGCCATCGACGTGAAGACCAGCAAGAACGCCTGCGTCGCCCTGCTGTGCGGCTCGCTGCTGAACAAGGGCCGCACGGTGCTGCGCCGGGTCGCGCGGATCGAGGAGGTGTACCGCCTTCTGGAGGTACTGAACTCCATCGGCGTGCGCACCCGCTGGATCAACGACGGCGTCGACCTGGAACTGGTGCCGCCCGCCGAGCTGGACATGACCGCGATCGACGCGGACGCGGCGGTGCGGACCCGGTCCATCATCATGTTCCTCGGCCCGCTGCTGCACCGCATGGACCACTTCAAGCTGCCCTACGCCGGCGGCTGCGACCTGGGCACGCGGACCATCGAACCGCACATGATCGCGCTGCGCCGGTTCGGCCTCGCCATCGCGGCCACCGAGGGCCAGTACCACGCCCAGGTGGACCGCAAGGTCCGCCCCGACCGGCCGATCGTGCTGACCGAGCGCGGCGACACGGTGACCGAGAACGCGCTGCTGGCCGCCGCCCGGCACGACGGTGTGACCGTCATCCGCAACGCCTCCTCCAACTACATGGTCCAGGACCTCTGCTTCTTCCTGGAGGCGCTCGGCGTCAGGGTCGAGGGCATCGGCACCACGACGCTCACCGTGCACGGCGTGCCGAACATCGACGTCGACGTCGACTACTCCCCCTCCGAGGACCCGGTCGAGGCGATGAGCCTGCTGGCCGCCGCCGTGGTGACCGAGTCGGAGCTGACGGTGCGGCGGGTGCCGATCGAGTTCCTGGAGATCGAGCTCGCGGTCCTGGAGGAGATGGGCCTCGACCACGACCGCAGCGCCGAGTACTTCGCGGACAACGGCCGCACGCGGCTGATCGACCTCACGGTCCGGCCCTCCAAGCTGGAGGCGCCGATCGACAAGATCCACCCGATGCCGTTCCCGGGCCTGAACATCGACAACGTCCCGTTCTTCGCGGCCATCGCGGCGGTCGCCTCGGGCCAGACCCTCATCCACGACTGGGTCTATGACAACCGCGCGATCTACCTGACCGACCTCAACCGCCTCGGCGGCCGGCTCCAGCTCCTGGACCCGCACCGGGTGCTGGTCGAGGGCCCGACCCGCTGGCGCGCCGCCGAGATGATGTGCCCGCCGGCCCTGCGTCCCGCGGTGGTCGTCCTGCTGGCGATGATGGCGGCCGAGGGCACGTCTGTGCTGCGCAACGTGTACGTCATCAACCGCGGCTACGAGGACCTCGCCGAACGCCTGAACTCGGTCGGCGCGCAGATCGAGATCTTCCGGGACATCTGACGCACGGATGCCGCCGCACCCCTTCTTGACCCTTTGCATCGCAGGTCGGATCAGAGGTGGGGTGCGGCGGCATTTCAGGTCCGGGACCAGTAGTCCACGACCGGCACTCGCTCCGCGTGCCCTCAGCGCCGGTTGATGCCGGGCAGGCGTACCTCGTAGCCGTCCAGCATCTGCAGGGTACGTGCCCGCGTCCGGTCCTTCATGCAGGGCCAGGCTGCCTCGACCAGCCCTTCGGCGTTCAGCAGCTGTCCGAGCACCTCGAAGTAGACGGCGCCGCTCACATGCTCACTCGGGTGGGCGACGATGGTTTCCACGAAGTCCCAGCAGCGGCCGAGCAGCTCGGTGTCGGGGCCGGCGCTCTCCAACTCGGGCATCAGCACGGGCGTCGTGAAGCATTCGGCCAGCAGCTTGTACAGCCGCACCCACGCGTCCTCGGTCACCACGGCCGTCTCCGCGGGACGGTCGTACGTCTCGGCGATCGAGTCGGCGGATTCCGGGATCATGCGCAGCAGCAGCGAGGGGATCTCCTCGGTGGCGATTTCGGGCCGGCTCCGTCGGCGGGTACGTCGCTCATGTCTTCCTGCCGGACAGGGGCGGTCATGGACATTTTCCGAGCGCGCCGAATTGCGGCAGCGCCGAAACGCCCCCCCTCGGCCGACGGACCCACCGCCCACTCGCCGACCACCGGCCTGACCCGCACGAACGGCCGCCGTTCGAGTGAAACGAAGGGCGGCCTCATCCTGTGCGGGGCCTATGAATACGGACTCGTAGGGGATTTTCCGCGGGTACGGCGCGCTGCCCTAAGTGGCAACCTCCTGTCTGCCTGGCCAGACTGAACGTGGCGGTACGTGATCGGAGCAAACCGTCCACTCGGGGCCATTGGCGATCCACACGTCAGGAGATCGAATGGTGGAGCAGTCCTCCGAGGTCCCCATATCCGGGACGGGTAAACCCGCTGTCGCCATGAGCGACCGGGCACCGGCCGGAACGGACACCGAGAAGGAACTCGCGGCGGCGCTGGCCGAGCTGACAGGCGCCGACCGGGTAGCGCTCGACAGCGACTTCTTCACCGACCTCGGCGCGAATTCCCTGGTCATGGCCCAGTTCTGCGCGCGGGTGCGCAAGCGGGCGGACCTGCCCTCCCCCTCCATGCGGGACATCTACCGGCATCCCACGATCCGCCGGCTGGCCGCGGCACTCGTCGAGGCCGCTCCTGCCGACGCCCCCGCGGCGCCCGTGCCGGTGCCGTCGGTGCCGGTGGTGCCGGTCACCCGTGTGGGCCGATTCGGCCATTTCGTCTGCGGGACTTTCCAGCTCTCGGTTTTCCTCGTGTACTCCCTGGTCTCCGGATATGTCACGGCGTACGGATACGAGTGGATCGCCGCGGGATCGGGTGCGGGCGGCATCTATATGCGGGCGCTCCTGTTCGGAAGCGTCGGGTTCGTCGCTCTGTGTGCATTCCCGGTCGCAGCGAAATGGATTCTGGTCGGCCGATGGAAAGAGCGTGAATTCCCCGTCTGGGGCCCTGCTTATGCCCGCCTGTGGCTGGTCAGGGTGCTGCTGCACGCGAATCCGATGGTGCTTCTCGTCGGGACACCGCTGTATGTGCTGTATCTCCGGGCCCTCGGCGCACGGATCGGCAAGGGGGTCACGATCCTCTCCCGCTCCGTCCCGGTCTGCACCGACCTGCTGACCATCGGCGCCGGCACGCTGATCCGCAAGGACTCCTTTCTCCTCGGCTACCGGGCGGAGGCGGGGCGCATCCAGACCGGCCCGATCACGCTCGGCCGCGACGTGTTCGTGGGCGAGAAGACCGTCCTGGACATCGGCACCACGATGGGCGACGGCGCGCAGCTCGGCCACTCCTCGTCGCTGCACCGCGGACAGGTGATCCCCGACGGCGAGCGCTGGCACGGCTCCCCGGCGGAGCCGACGCCGATCGACCACGTGCGGGTGGCGCCGGCCGACTGCGGCACCGCGCGCCGGTTCCGGTACGGCCTGGGCACGCTGTTGCAGCTGCTCTTCGTGTACATACCGCTGACCCTCGGCGGGGTGTACATGCTCTTCACCGAGGTACCGGCGATCGGCAAGCGGCTCGACCCGCAGACGGCGGCCCTCTCGCGCCCGGAGCTGATCTCCGACGCGCTGGCCCTCTCCCTCGCCGGCTTCTGCGGATTCCTGGTGCTGGGCGTGGTCGTCCTGTTCACGGTCCCGCGTCTGCTGGGGCTGATCGTCAAGCCCGACCGGGTCTATCCGCTCTACGGCGTGCACTACGCGCTGCACCGGACCACGGCCCGCATGACGAACATCAAGTTCTTCAGCTGGCTCTTCGGTGACAGCTCGTACATCGTGAACTACCTGCGCGGCCTCGGATACGACCTGTCCCACGTCGAGCAGACCGGGTCGAACTTCGGCACCGAGGTGCAGCACGAGACCCCGCTGCTGGTGTCCGTCGGCACCGGCACGATGGTGGCCGACGGGCTCTCGGTGGTGAACGCGGAGTACTCCGGTACGTCCTTCCGGCTGTCCCGGGTGTCCATCGGGGCACGTAACTTCCTGGGCAACAACATCGCCTATCCCGCGGGCGGCAGGACGGGCGAGAACTGCCTCCTGGCGACCAAGGTGCTGGTCCCCCTCGACGGTGAGGTCCGCGAGGGCGTGGGGCTGCTCGGTTCGCCGTGCTTCGAGATCCCGCGCTCGGTGGAGCGCGACGTTCGGTTCGACCACCTGCGCACGGGCGACGAACTGCGCAGCAATCTGCGCGCGAAGAACCGCTACAACCTCCGCTCCATGGCCCTGATGCTCACCGTGCGCTGGCTGCACGTCTTCTTGCTCACCCTGCTGGCCCTCGCCTCCGTGGACCTGTACGGCGTGGTCGGGCACGTGGTGATCGGCAGCTACCTGGCGCTGACGCTGGCCCTGTCCACCGCGTACTACGTGCTGGTGGAGCGCTGCCTGACGTCGTTCCGCGCCCTGCAGCCCCAGCTGTGTTCCATCTACGACCGGGTCTTCTGGCAGCACGAGCGGGTGTGGAAGGTCCCTGACCACTTCCTCAACCTGTTCAACGGAACCCCCTACAAGAGCCTCGTGTGGCGGCTGATGGGCGTGCGCATGGGCCGGAGGGTGTTCGACGACGGCTGCTACATCACCGAGCGCACGCTGACCACCATCGGCGACGAGTGCACCCTCAACATGGGGTGCAAGATCCAGTGCCACTCGCAGGAGGACGGCACCTTCAAGTCGGCCGCCACCGCGCTCGGCGCCCGCACCACGCTCGGCGTCGCCGCCCATGTGCATTACGGCGTGACCCTGGGCGAGGGCTCGGTGCTGGTGGCCGACTCCTTCCTGATGAAGGGCGAGGAAGTGCCCCCGGACGCGCGGTGGGGTGGCAATCCGGCCGTGGAGATGCCCGAGGCCGCCGTCCGGTCCGGCAGCCCGGACCGGACCCTGGCGACGACCAACGCCTCTGCTACGACCACCAGGTGAGGAAGGCCATTCGATGGACACGCGCGTGGAAGCGGACCGTGGGTTCTGGAGCCGGGTGCTGACCGCCGGCGGCACCACCGCGGTGCCCCGGTGGGTGGGGCGCCCGGAGCCGGGAGCGGCCGAGCAGGAGGCGGCGGTCCCGGACGACGTGGCCGACGCGGTACGCGGTCTGGTACGGCGGTCGGGCGTGCCGATCAGCGCGCTGCTGCTGGCGGCGCACGCCAAGGTGCTGGCCGCCCTGTCCGGTGAGCAGGACGTGGTGACGGGGTACGGCGCCGGAGTGCGGGGCGAGCCGCTGCCGTGCCGTCTGTCCGTCACCCCGGGGTCCTGGTTCGCGCTGGTGTCGGCGGCGGAGCGGGCCGAGGCGGAACTGCTGGCCCACCGGGAGTTCCCGGTCGCCCCGCTGCGGGCGGAGCTGGGGGTGACCGAGCCGTCGTACGAGGTGGTGTTCGGTCCCCTGGGAGCCGAGGAGCCGCACGTCGGCGAGGGTGTGCTGCACGTGCGCTGGTCGGACCTGGGCGGGCGGCTGAAGCTGCGCCTGCGGTACCGCACGGACGTGCTGGACGCCGAGAGCGCGGCCCGGATCGGGGGCTACCACCTCAAGGCGCTGCGGCTGATGGCGTCCGGCCCGGACGCGTCCCACGACCGGCAGAGCCTGCTCTCGGACGACGAGGTGCGCGAGCAGCTGGACGGGCTGGCCGGTCCGCACAGGCCGCTGCCGGACGCCCGCGCCCACGAGCTGTTCGAACGGCGTGCGCGGGCGCATCCGCAGGCCGTCGCGGCGGTGCAGGGCGAGCGCGAGTGGACGTACGGGGAGCTCGACGCGCGGGCCAACCGACTGGCGCGGGCGCTGCTGGCGCGCGGCCTGGGCCGGGAGGACGTGGTGGCCGTCGTCACCGAACGCAACCTGGACTGGCTGGCGGCGACGCTGGCCGTGTTCAAGGCGGGCGGCGCGTACCTGCCGATCGAGCCGCACTTCCCGGCCGGCCGTATCGCGGCGACGCTCGAACGGGCAGGGTGCCGGCTGGTGCTGACCGAGTCCGGCAGCACCGGGACGCTCGACCAGGCGCTGGCCGGCCTGCCCGCGACCGAGAAGCTGCTGGTCGAGACGGCGTACGCGGAACCGCACGACGACAGTGCCCCCGGCGTGCGGGTCGACGCCGACCAGCTGGCGTACATCTACTTCACCTCCGGCTCCACCGGCGAGCCGAAGGGCGCGATGTGCGAGCACGCGGGCCTGCTCAACCACCTGCACGCCAAGATCGACGACCTGGGCATCGGCGAGGGGTCGGTGGTGGCGCAGACGGCGCCGCAGTGCTTCGACATCTCGCTCTGGCAGCTGATCTCCGCGCTGCTGGTCGGCGGGCGGACCCTGCTGGTCGGCCAGGACGCCGTCGTGGACGTGGAGCGGTTCGTCGACACGCTGGAGCACGGGCGGGTCGGGGTGGCGCAGGTCGTGCCCTCCTATCTGGAGGTCGTGGTCTCGTACCTGGAGCAGCACCCGCGGGCCCTGCCGGACCTGCGGTGCGTGTCGGTGACCGGTGAGGCGCTGAAACGGGAGCTGGTCCAGCGCTGGTTCGCGATCCAGCCGGGGATCCGGCTGCTCAACGCCTACGGGCTCACGGAGACCTCGGACGACACCAACCACGAGGTCCTGGACGGCGTGCCCGAGCGGGTGCTGCTCGGGCGGGCGGTCAACAACGTGCGGGTGTACGTGGTGGACGAGCAGCTGTCCCTGGTGCCGCTGGGTGCTCCCGGACTGATCGCGTTCTCCGGTGTCTGCGTCGGCCGGGGGTACGTCAACGACCCCGAACGCACCCGTGAGGCCTACCGCACGGACCCGTTCCGGCCCGGGGAGCGGCTCTACCTGGGCGGTGACTGGGGCCGCTGGCACCCGGGCGGGAAGCTGGAGTTCCTGGGCCGCCGGGACAATCAGGTCAAGATCCGCGGCTTCCGGATCGAGATCGGCGAGATCGAGAACACCCTGCTGCGGGTGGACGGGGTGCGGGACGGCGCGGTCGTCGTCGCCGAGCGGGCCGGCGGGAGCAAGCATCTGATCGCCTTCTACAGCGGCACGCGTCAGCGGCCGGACGCCCTGAGCGCGGAACTCGCCACGGTGCTGCCCGCCTACATGGTCCCTTCGGCCTTCCACTGGCAGGACGGTCTCCCGCTGACCGCCAACGGCAAGATCGACCGCAAGGCGCTGACCGCGCTGGCCGAGCAGGCGGCACCGGACGCCGAGGACGCGGCGGGAGCGGACGAGCTGAGCCCGGCCGAGCGGAGGCTGGCGGCCGCCTGGGCGGAGCTGCTGGGCGTGCCCGAGCACCGGATCCGCCGGACGGACCACTTCTTCGACTCCGGCGGCACCTCCCTGACGGCCGTCAAGCTCACCCTCGCGCTGGACCGGGCGGTGTCCCTGAAGGACATCACCCGGCACCCGGTCCTCGCCGACCTGGCGGCTCTCCTCGACGCCTCCGACACGGGTCGGCGCCGGGAGTTGCTCCAGCCCGTGTCGGAGGCGGACGGCACCCCCGAGAGTGCGCTGGTGTGCTTCCCCTACGCGGGCGGCAACGCGGTCAACTACCAGCCGATGGCCCGGGAGCTGGCGGGCCGCGGCCCGGCGGTGTTCGCGGTGGACCTGCCGGGTCACGACCTGGCCGGCTCGCCCGAGCCGTTCGCGTCGATCGCACAGGTGGCCGAGCGGGTCGCCGAGGAGATCACGGCACGCGGCCTGACCCGGGTCATGCTGTGGGGCCACTCCTCGGGCGCCGCGCCGGCCCTGGAGACGGCCCGGCTGCTGCGGGAGCGGGGCGTGCGGGTGACACGGGTGTTCCTGGCCGCGCAGTTGCTCGGCACCGCGGCCGAACGCGACGCCGCCGTCGCCGCGCTGAGCGGCCGGAGCGACGCGGAGATCGCGGCCGGGCTGGCCACGGACGGCGGCCACCCGGAACTCGCCGAGCTCAACGAGCGGCACGCCGCGCACATCGGCGCCGCCTACCGGCACGACTGCCTTCAGGCGCACCGCTACTTCCGGGCGGTCCTCGACAGCCCGCCGCCGGTGAAGCTGTCCGCTCCGGTCTCGGTGGTCGTCGCCGCCGACGACCCGTACACCGCCGGCCACGTCCACCGGTACCGGGACTGGCTGCTCGTGGCCGAGCACGTCGAACTGCACGAGCTGCCCGACGGAGGGCACCACTTCCTCCGCACCCGTCCGGCCGAGGCGGCACAGGCCGTCGTGAGCACCGCTCTGCCGCTGGCCTCCACCTGATCCCCGTCCGATCCCCCTGGGCCGACCGGGCGGGCGACCGAAAGGAAAACCGAGATGACGTCCTCATCCCTGGCAGCACCGCTAGAGGTGGAGCTGCGGCCGGACAAACCCCCGATCCTGCACGTCGATCCGCCGGGTGACGCGCCGGGCTGGGCGGCCGCGCACCGGGAGGCGCTGCGGGCGCAGGTCACCGAGCACGGGGCGCTGCTCGTCCGCGGCCTCGGACTGCGGGACACGGACCGGATCGGCGCCGTCCTCACCCGTCTGTCCGGCGGGCTCATGACGGAGCGGGAGGCGTTCGCGCCCCGCGAGGCCCACGGCCCCGGGCTGTACTCCTCCACCACCTGGCCGGCGAACCAGCCGATGTGCATGCACCACGAGCTGAGCTACACCCTGGAGGTGCCCGGCCTGATGCTGTTCGCCTGTCCGACCGCGCCCGAGCAGGGCGGGGCGACGGCGGTGGCGGACGCGGAGCAGGTCCTCAAGGCGCTGCCCGCCGGTCTGACCGACCGGTTCGAGCGCGAGGGCTGGATGCTGACCCGCAGCTACAACGACGAGATCGGGGCCTCTCTGGAGGAGTCGTTCGGCACCGCCGACCGCACCGAGATCGAGCACTACTGCCGGGCCAACGCCATCGACTTCAGCTGGCAGGCAGACGGTTCGCTGCGCACGCGGCAGCGCCGCAGTGCCGTCGTGCAGCACCCGCTCACGGGCCGCCGCTGCTGGTTCAACCAGATCGCCTTCCTCAACGAGTGGACGCTGGCTCCCGAGGTGCGCGAGTACCTGGTGGACGAGTACGGCGAGGACGGTCTGCCGTTCAACACCCGCTACGGGGACGGCAGCCCGATCGGCGAGGATGTGGTGGAGCAGCTCAACAGCACCTACGAGGCGCACACCCGGCGCGAGCCCTGGCACTCCGGTGACCTGCTGCTCGTGGACAACATCCGCACCGCGCACAGCCGGGAGCCCTTCACCGGGGACCGGCAGGTGCTGGTCGGCATGGGTGAGCCGCGGCGGCTGGCCGACGCCTGCCCGACCCCGGAGGCGAGCGAGCGATGACCGATCTGCTGTCGACCGCCGCCCACCGGTCCGTGCCCGCGGGCCCCTCGGTGCCGACGTTCGCCGTGATCTCCGGCGAGCAGGTGCAGCAGGCCCTCGGCGGGCGCGAGAAGGAGCTCGTGGAGCTGGTCGAGGCCACCTACCGGCTGCACGGCGCGGGGGACTCGGTCAACCCGCCGTCGTACTTCCTGCGGTTCCCTGACCGGCCCAGCTCGCGGATCATCGCGCTGCCCGCCTCCATCGGCGGGTCGGTCCGGGTGGACGGCATGAAGTGGATCTCCAGCTTCCCGGAGAACGTGGACAGCGGACTGCCACGGGCCTCCGCGGTGCTGATCCTCAACGACCACGACACGGGCTATCCGTTCGCCTGCCTGGAGAGCTCCATCATCAGCGCGACCAGGACAGCGGCGTCGGCGGCCCTGGCGGCCGACGTGCTCAGCCGCAACCGGACCCGGCCCCGCCGGGTGGGGTTCTTCGGCACGGGTCTGATCGCCCGGTACATCCACACCTTCCTGGCCGGCACGGGCTGGTCCTTCGACGCGATCGGCGTGCACGACGTGTCCGCCGACAGCGCCGCCGGCTTCCGCGGCTATCTGGAGCAGGCGGGTGTGACCGGCGAGGTCACCGTGCACGAGAGCGCCGAGGACCTCGTACGCGGCAGCGACCTGGTGGTCTTCGCCACCGTCGCCGGCCGGCCGCACGTCACCACGCCGGCCTGGTTCGCCCACAACCCCGTGGTCCTGCACGTGTCCCTGCGCGACCTCGCCCCGGAGGTCCTGCTCGGCGCCGCCAACTTCGTCGACGACGTCGAGCACTGCCTGAAGGCGGACACGTCCCCCCACCTCGTGGAACAGCGCACCGGGAACCGCGACTTCCTGAACGGGACCCTGTGTGACGTGATGCTGGGGCGCGCCGCGCCTCCGGCCGACCGGCCGGTGATCTTCTCGCCCTTCGGACTCGGCGTCCTCGACCTCGCCGTGGGCAAGTTCGTCTACGACGAAGTGGGACGGGCGGGAAACCTCCGCGTCATCGACGACTTCTTCCACGACCTGCGCCGGTACGGCTGAGGCCGTCCACGTCCTTCGTCCGGCACCAGGAGGCCCGCAGTGCCTGTCATTTCCGCTCCCTACGCCTTCAACGAGGGGCATCTCTTCGTCGACCTCGAGTCGACCTGCGGATACCCGCTCTACCTGAAGTGCGAGGGCTTCAACTTCGCCGGCTCCATCAAGCTGAAGGCCGCGAACGAGATGGTGGAGAGCGCCGAGCGTGACGGAATCCTGGCGTCGGACTCCATCCTCGTCGAGTCCTCGTCCGGAAACCTGGGCGTCGCGCTCAGCATGATCGCCGCGAGCAAGGGTTACCGGTTCCTGTGTGTGACCGACTCCCGCTGCAACCTGTCGACCCGGCTGCTGATGGAGGCACTCGGCAGCGAAGTGCACGTCGTGGCCGACCAGGACTCCAACGGCGGGTTCCTCGGGATGCGCATCGAGTACGTCCGTGCGCTGTGCGCCTCCGACCCCCGCTACGTCTGGCTGAGCCAGTACACCAACGCGGGCAACTGGCGGGCGCACTACCGCACCACGGCCCCGGAGATCGCCGCCGAGTTCCCGGAGCTGGACGTCGTGTTCGTCGGGGCGGGCACCACCGGGACCCTGATGGGCTGCGCCCGGTGGTTCCGGGAGTGGCACCGTCCGGTGCACGTCGTCGCCGTGGACGCCGTGGGCTCGGTGGCCTTCGGTGGCGAGCCGGGGCCCCGGATGATCCCCGGTCTGGGCATGAGCATGCACCCGCCGCTGCTGGACGAGTCCTTCGTGGACGAGGTGGTCCGGGTCGAGGAGGCGGACACCATCCGGATGTGCCACCGGATGGCCCGGCGGGGCTTCCTGTTCGGCGGCTCCACGGGGACGGTGGTCAGCGGCGCGGCGGACTGGCTGGCGCGGCACGACACCCGCGGGCTCACCGCGGTGGCCATCGCGCCGGACCTCGGCGAGCGCTACCTGGACACCGTCTACCAGACCAACTGGCTGCAGGATCTGTACGGCGCCCACGTGCTGGACTCCATCGAGATGGGCGCCGCCGCCCGGGAGCCGAAGCCCGCGTCCCGGGCCCCGGGCCGGCGGCGCAGACGGTAGCCGCGCGTGCCGGGTGCGGGCCCGGGCCGCCGTGCTCGGGTCAGGACCCGAGCACGGCGGCCCGGGCCCGCCACGGTATCCACAGCGCGGTCAGCGTGACGACGAGGGCCGAGGCCGCCACCGTGGCCATGCCCAGCGTCAGGTTCGCCGCGGCCGCGACGAACCCGATGAGGGCGGGCCCGGCCAGGAGGCCCGTGGTGCCCGTCGCCGCGACCAGGGCCAGGGTGTCCGGGCCGCGTTCGGCCGCGGCGACGTACACGCACGGGGTGATGGCGGCGGCGCCGAGGCCGACACAGGCGAAACCGAGGAGGGTGGGCACCACTCCCCCGGCGAGCAGCGCGAGGCCCAGTCCGGCGGCGGCCACGGCGCTGCCCGTGCGGACCACACGGCCGTCGCCCCAGCGGGTGCGCCAGCGGTCGGCGCACGCCCGGGCCAGCAGCATCGTCACGGAGACGACGGCGATGCCCAGGGGGGCCACCGTCGCGGACGCCTCGACGACGTCCCGCAGATAGAGCGTGGACCAGTCGTTCATGGCGCCCTCGGTGATCGTGCCGAACGCCATGGCGCAGCCCAGGAGCAGGGTCGCGGCGGAGGGCGGCACGAGCCGGCGTTGCCGCTTCGGTCCGGCCGGTCCGGCCGGCGGGGTGCCCGTGCCCGGGTCCGTCAGCAGGCCCGGGCGGGCGGCGGCGAGCAGGAGCAGCAACAGGGCGCCGGCCACCGCGAAGTGGGCCGGGACGGACGCGGTCAGCGTGGTCGCGCCGGAGGTCAGCAGGGCCGCCGCGAGCAGGCCGGCGCTGAACGTGGCGTGCAGCTGGGACATGGCGGTGCGGTCGTGGGCCTTCTCCAGCGCGGCGCCCTGGGCGTTCATCGCGACGTTGAGGCAGCCGACCGCGACGCCGTCGGCGCACACGGCGAGGAGGGCCGAAGGGTAGTCCGGTACGGCGGGCAGCACGGCCAGGACGCAGACGAGGCACAGGGCGGAGACGAGGGACAGCCGCCGGGAGCCGAGCCGGCGCATCAGGACGGCGACGAGCGGGAACGAGGCCGCCGCGCCCGCCCCGCAGGCCATCAGCAGCAGGCCCACCTCGCCGGCGCCGAGGTCCAGCCGGGTCCGCAGCGCCGGGAGGCGGGAGATCCAGGTGCCGTACTGGAAGCCGAGGAAGCAGAACAGCGCCGCGATGGACCATTTGGCGCGGGCGAACGCGGGCGTGCCGGCAGGGGTGGGGTGTCCGGGCATCAGACCGCTCTCCGGGCTTCGTCGGGCCGGGCCGCGGCCACCTGTGCCGACATGTAGACGGCGTCCGCGCCGTAGCCCGGTGGGAGGTGGGCCTCGTGGTGGGGCCGGTAGCCGTGGGCCTGCCAGAACCGCTCCTTGCCGGCGACCGCGACGAGCGACGTCGTCGCGAAGCCGCGGGCGCGGGCGACGCCGCTCAGATGGCGTACGAGCCGGGTGCCGAGCCCTCTTCGGCGCAGCGGCGCGCTGACGACGAGGTCGTGCAGGTGGAGGTTGGCCGAGTGGTGGACGACCCGTTCGGGGCTGCTCAGGTCGGGGCAGCGGAGGCGGGGGTAGGGCAGGGCGAGGACGTAGCCCGCGATTCCGCCGTCGAGGTCGAGGACGAAGCAGGTGCCGGACGAGGCCCGGGCGCGGGAGCGCAGTGTCTCCTCGCCCTCGGCGAGGGAGAGGTCGGCGTACGCCTCCGCCTCCAGGGCCACCAGCCGGGGCCAGTCGGTCTCGGCGATGCCCCGTATGCGCAGGGTGTGGTTCATGTCAGTGCCGTTCGTCGGGGGTCCGTGCGCCCGCCGGTGTCGCGTGTGCAGACGGCCGGCAGCGGGTGGATGCCGTTGAACCCCTGGGTCATGTAGCTGGTGGCGTAGGCGCCGGCGGAGAGGATCCGGACCGGGTCGCCGGAGGCGAGGGCACGGGGCACGCGCACCGGGTGTCGGCCGCCGCCGTAGGCGTCGTCGCTGTCGCAGGTCGGGCCCGCGACGATCGCGGGGACGTGCTCCTCGGCCTCGGACCGGCCGGGGAAGACGAGGCGGTGTGTGACCTGGTCCATCTCGTACAGGCCGTTGTACTTGCCGCAGCTGAGGTACAGCCAGTGGGCGTCGGTGCCGTCGGGCTGCCTGCGCCGGGTGAGCCGGGAGACATGGGCGTGGACGACGCCGTGGTCGGCGACCAGGTGGCGGCCGGGTTCCAGGACGACGTCCAGGGGTGCGGGGGTGAGGCCGCGCAGGCGCTCGACGCCCTCGCGCAGGACGGTGAAGATCTTGTCGAGGGGCGGTTCGAGGGCGTTGCCGCGGCGGTCCCGGTAGCCGAGCGCGGGCAGGCCGCCGCCGAGGTTGACGTGGTCGGGCACGATCCCGTGCGCGGCGAGCTCCGTCAGTGTCCCGGCGAGGGTGTCGAAGGCCTGCTGCCAGGCCTCGCCGGTCATCTGCTGGGAGCCGACGTGCACGGAGAGACCGGCCGGGGTCAGGCCGGCGGCGCGGGCCGTGGCCAGCACGCGGACGGCGTCGTCCGGTGCGCAGCCGAACTTGCGGTTCAGTCCCCACAGGGCGCCCTCGCCGCTGGTGGCGAGGCGGCAGAACACCCGGGTGCCGGGGGCGTGCCGGGCGATCGCGGTGACGTCCTCGACGCTGTCGGTGGCGAAGGTGCGGACGCCCAGGCGGTGGGCTTCGGCGATGTCGTGGTCGGACTTGACGGTGTTGCCGTAGTGGACGCGGCCGGCGGGGGCGCCGGTGCGCAGTGCCTGGGCGATCTCGGTGGGGCTCGCCGCGTCGAATCCCGCGCCGCGGGCGGCCAGGCAGTGCAGGACCTCGTCGACCGGGCAGGCCTTGAGGGCGAAGCGGATGTCCGCCCCGGGCAGTTCGGACCGCAGGGAGTCGTACTGCCGCTCCATGCCGGTGAGGTCGTAGACGATGCGGTCGTCCGTGGAGGCGGTCAGGTGCCTGGCCGTCGGGTGCGGGGCGCTCATGTGCGGACCGCTTCCACGAGGGCCGGCCAGGCTTCGGTCAGGTGCGCGTAGTCCTCGATGTCCGACTCGGCCTCGTCGAGCAGCCGGTCCCGTCCGGCCGCGAGCCGGTCGGCGAAGAGCGCGTACCGGCCGCCCAGTTTGCGGTAGGCGGTGTCGACGCGGTCCAGGCGCCAGAGGTTCTCCGCGCGGTCCAGGCCGGCGCTCTCACGGAGGAGGGCGGTGACCGTCCCGGGCCGCACCCGGTGCCGCTCGTCGAGCAGTGCGGCGCCCTCGGCGGCCATGCGGTCGTAGACGTGGTGGAAGTAGAGCATCGAGAGCAGGAACTTCACGAACCGCCGCTGGTAGGCGTGGAACCCGCTGTCGGTACGGCGTTCGGGGGTGTGGAAGTTCTCGATGTGCCGGTTGTGCAGGATGCCGGGCAGGCCGGCGTCGTGGACCAGGTGGAGCAGGAAGTAGTCGCTGCCGATGGTGTCGGTGGCGGGCGGCAGCGGCATCCGCTCGTACACCGCCCGGTCGAAGGCGACGTTGCACATGTCGACGCGCATGGGGTCGACCCGGGTGAGGGTCGCCCGGTCGCCGCTGAACGGTGCCGTCCCCGCGCCGGTGAAGGACTCCTCCACCAGGTGCCGGGTGCGTTCCTCCGGCCAGCCGCCGGGCGCCCACAGACTCACCACGTCGTGGTAGATCCCCGCGTCCAGGTGCCGTATCTCCGCGATGTCCACGGAGAGTTCGCCGATGAAGGAGGCGCCGGCGAGCGACACCGGGCGGTGCGCGTGGGCGGGGTCGAGGTCGGTGCGCAGGCCGCCGGCCGCGGCCTCGGCGGCGGGGCGGCCGAGCCAGGGCAGCTCGTGGTGGACGGGGAACACCGGCCGTCCGTCGTGGAGTTGGTAGGCGCTGTCGGAGTCGCGGCGGTGCAGCGAGGAGCAGCCGAGGGCGGCGGCCAGCAGGAAGGCGCGGTTGGTGCAGGCGCCGTAGGAGACGGCGGGCGGCAGCATCAGGCGCAGCAGGCGCTCGGGCTCGGGCGGTCCTGCGCGTTCGACGGCCCGGCGCAGGAAGGCGCGCTGGGCGGACTCGTCGAGGTGGTGGACGGTGACGCCGGGCACGGGGCGGAGTCCGGCGACGACCCGGGTGTGCTCGGCGCGGGTGCGGTCGCCGGAGGAGTCGAGGATGAGCAGCTGGACGTCCGCGCCGTGGTCGCGGGCGGCGTGGGCGGCCTCCTCGTGGACGGCGGTGAGGGTGGCGGAGCAGGCCCGGTTGGTGGGCAGGCAGAGGCAGATGCGGTTCACTGTGCCTCTTCCGCGGCGGCCCAGGAGTCCAGTCCGAGCAGCTTCCTGCCGAGCCCGCTGAGCGCGGCCGGGCCGTAGCGGAGGGCCTCCGGTTCACGGGCGTCGCCGAGGAGGGTGCCGTTCCAGTCGGGGGTGGCCAGGGTGTGCCAGGAGTGCACGCGGGAGTCGCGCAGCGCGGTGTGTTCCTCCAGGGCGGGCATCATCGACAGGTACTGGACGGCCCTGACACCGTTGTCGGAGAGGTTGGGCGCCACGCCGTGCGCGAGCAGGCCGTTGAAGATCAGCAGGTCGCCGGCCTGGAGTTCGGGGCGGACGACCGGGAACTCGTCGCGGTCGGTGCCGGGGCGGACCGGGTCGCGGCCGGGCGGCCGGCCGAGGCGCCACTCCTCGAACCGGCGGAAGAGCTCGGGGGCGCACTGGAAGCCGCCGAGTTCGGGCCGGGTGTCGTTCAGCGCGATGATGCCCTGGACGCGCTGCGGGAGCACGGCGAGGGTGGTGTCGACGTCCCAGTGCAGCTCGATGTCGAAGCCCTCGTCGGTAGGCTCGATGAGGGAACGCGAACGGGTGCGTACGTTGGGCGGGTTGAGGTTGAGCCGGTCCAGGGTGACCCACAGTTCCTCGCAGTCCCAGATGTCCGCGAAGGCGTCGTGGACGCGGTGCGTCTGGCGGCTGTCCCAGATCAGCTGGTGGTGGTAGGCCTCGACGAAGCCGTAGATGTAGAGGTGCCGGTCCAGCTCGGAACGGAACTCCGGTGCCTCGTACCAGGTTTCCGGGCGGTCGGGGTCGAGGCCCTGGAACTGCCAGGCGAAGTCGAGCAGGCCCTTGGCCTCGCCGGGGGTGATGGCCTCGCGTACGACGACGTAGCCGTAGCGCTGCCAGAAGGCGAAGTCCGCCGCGGACAGCACCTTGAGGGGCCGGGTCTTCTCGATGTCACGCAGGGGTGTCGGGGCGAAGTAGGTCTCGCCGTCGGCGCTGAAGTAGGGGCGGTCGGTGGCCGCCCGGTGGAGGCGGGAGAAGGGCGTCTGCATGCGATCACTCCGGGGTGTTGGTCGGGCACCTTCGGGTCGTGCGTGAGACATGTGCCGGTGGCATGCGCCAGGGCAAGAGGAACCGCCGGATTCGGCGGGGGGGTGAAGGACTGCCGGATTCGGCGGGGGTGAGGGACCGGCCGCCCGCGGGGAGGAGGAGCGGGCGGCCGGGAGCCGGACGGTCAGCCGGCGACGACGGCCTCGGCCGCCGCCACGCCGCAGACGCGGGCGGCGCCGTACGTGGCGATGTGCGAGGCACCGCGCGGCGGGGCCTGCGGCAGGCCCATCTCGACCACGACGGTGTCGGGCCGGGCGTCGAGCAGGGTGTCGAGGGCGGAGCCCATCCAGTCGTGCCGGTGCTCGTCGCGCACCACGGCGACGATCCGGCGGCCGTCGGCCTCGGCGAGCACGGCCTTGCCCGCGTCCGGGCCGGAGAAGGAGCCGGACGTGCTGCCGGGCAGCAGCCGGCCCAGTTCGGCGGCCACACCCCACGGGGTCTGGTCGCCGACGGCGATGTTGGGGGCCGGGTTGAACTGGGCGACGTACACCGGTCCGCCGACGGGTGCGGCGGCGCCGGCGCGGGTCACGGTCAGGGCGCGGCGGGCCGCGACCAGGCCGATCTCCGGGTCGGGTGCGGTCTTCTCCGCGTCGCCGCGGGCCGCGGCGGTCCAGGCGGCGAGGTCGCGCACCCGGGCGGCGGCGTCGGCCAGCCGCTCCTCGGGCAGTTCGCCGGAGCGTACGGCGGCCACGAGCGCGTCCCGCAGGGTGAGCACGGTGCCCTCGTCGCACAGGCCGCCGCCCACGCAGATGGCGTCGGCGCCGGCCGCGATCGCCAGGACCACCCCGTGCGCCAGGCCGTAGGTGCCGGATATCGCCCGCATCTCCATGCCGTCGGTGACGATCAGGCCCTGGTAGCCGAGTTCGCCGCGCAGCAGGTCGGTGAGGACGCGCCGGGAGAGGGTGCCGGGGCGGTCCGGGTCGAGGGCGGGCACCAGGATGTGCGCGCTCATGACGGCCCGGGTGCCGGCGGCGATCGCGGCCCGGAAGGGCGGCAGTTCGCGGGCGTAGAGGGTCTCGGCGTCGACGTCGATGCGCGGGACGGCGTGGTGGGAGTCGACGTTGGTGTCGCCGTGCCCGGGGAAGTGCTTGGTGCAGGCGGCGACGCCGGTGGACTGCAGGCCCTCCACCCAGGCCGCGGTGTGCCGGGCGACCAGGTCGGTGCTCGCGCCGAAGGAGCGGACGCCGATGACGGGGTTGTCGGGGTTGGCGTTGACGTCGGCGGACGGCGCCCAGTCGAAGTTGACGCCGCAGGCGGCCAGGCGGCGGCCCAGCTCGCGGGAGACGGCGCGGGTGAGGTCCGGGTCGTCGACGGCGCCGAGGGCGTGGTTGCCGGGGAAGGAGGAGCCGGTGCGCACGTCGAGGCGGGTGACGTCGCCGCTCTCCTCGTCGATGGCGATGAGCAGGTCGTCCCGCTCGGCCCGCAACTGGTCGGTCAGGGCCGTGACTTGAGCCTCGCTGACGACGTTGCGGCCGAACAGGGCGACGGAGGCGAGGCCTTCACCGAGGCGGCGGCGCACCCAGTCGGGCGCGGTGGTGCCGTCGAACCCCGGCTGCAGCACCGCGAGGGCGTCCCGGGTGAGGGTGTCCGGGCCGGTGGCGAGTGTGGTCATCGGGGGCGTCATCCCTTCACGGCGCCGTCGGTCAGACCGCTGACAGCCTTGCGTTGCAGGAAGATGAAGAGGATCAGGATGGGCAGCGAGAACAAGGACGAGGCGGCCATGGTGGCACCCCAGTCGTCACCGAAGGCGGTGCGGAACTGCGAGAGCCACAGCGGCAGGGTCTGCTTCTCGTTCGCCTTGTTGAGGATCAGGACCAGCGGGAACTCGTTCCAGGCGGTGATGAAGCCGAACAGCGAGGTCGCCATCAGTCCCGGCGCGAGCAGCGGGAAGATCACCTTGACGAAGGCCTGGAGGCGGTTGCAGCCGTCGACCATGGCCGACTCCTCCAGCTCCTTCGGCACGGCCGCGACGTAGCCGCGCAGCGTCAGGATGGTCAGCGGGAGCACCATCATCGTGTAGAAGACGGTGAGCGGGACGAGGCTGTCGAGCATGTCGTTGTCACGGACGATCATGTAGATGGCGATGATCATGACCTCCCAGGGGGCCATCTGCGCCAGCATGAAGGTCACGATGAGTCCGCGCCGGCCCTTGAACCGCATCCGCGTGAGGGCGAAGGCCGCCAGCAGGGCGATGACGAGCGAGAACACCACCGACAGCACGGTGACGGTGACCGAGTTCGCGACCAGCGTCCAGAAGTTGTCGGCGTCGACGGCCTTCTCGAAGTGGTCGAATGTGACGTCGGTCGGGAACCACACCGGGTCGTCGGCGATGATGTCGCCGGCCGGCTTGAAGGCCGTGGCGAACATCCAGTAGACGGGGAACACGAAGCCGACGAAGAGGACGACGGCGGTCGCGTTGGGCCACAGGCGGCCGAAGGCGGAGCGCTTCACAGCTCGTCCTCCTCTTGCTTGAGCACCATGCGCAGGTAGTACGAGGTGAGCGCGATCAGGGCCAGGATGGTCAGGAAGGAGATCGCCGCGCCGACCCCGAAGTGCTGGTTGCCGACGCCCTCGACGTAGGCGTAGATCGGCAGCGTCTCGGTGAGGTGGTCCGGGCCGCCCTCGTTGAGCGCGAAGATCTGGGTGAACGACTTGAAGACCCAGATCACTTCGAGGAACGTCGTCGCGTAGAGGAACGGCCGCAGGAAGGGCAGCGTCACCGAGGTGAAGCTCTTCCAGGTGTCCGCGCCGTCCAGCGCGGCGGCCTCGTACAGTTCCCGGGGGATGGTGGTGGTGGCGGCGTAGAGGTTGATCGCCACGAAGGGGACCGACTGCCAGACGATCAGCAGGGTGACCACGGCGAACGTGGAGAACTGGGTCTCCAGCCAGTTGTGGTCGGCCATGGAGTGCCAGCCGAGCTTGTCCAGCACCCAGTTGACGACGCCGAAGCGCTGGGCGAACAGCCACTGGTAGACGGTGGTGGCCGCGATGATGGGCATGGCCCAGGCGAGGACGAGGCCCACCAGGAGCAGCAGCCGCATCTTCTTGCCGAGGCGCGCCAGGAGCAGTCCGACCAGGGTGCCGAAGCCCATGATCAGGACGACGTTTGCGGCGGTGAAGAAGACCGAGCGCTCGGCGACGTGCCAGAACTCCGACTCGGTCAGGACGTCCCGGTAGTTGTCGAAACCGGTCCACTCGGTGAGGTGCTGGATGAGCTGCCGCGGGTTGAGGTTCTGGAACGACAGCATGCCGTTCTTGACCAGGGGCCAGCCGAGCAGGACCGCGGTGGCCAGCAGCGCGGGCAGCAGGAGCAGATAGGGGGCGGCGACGCCCCGGCGGGAGGACGCCCGGGAGGTGCGGTCCTCACCTCGCGGCGGCGCCGGCACCCGGGCCTTGCGGACAGCGGGCTCCCCGGCCGTGTCCGTGCCTTCGGTCTGCACTGACATGAGTTGCCATCTCTTCCGTGGCCGTACGGACGACTTGCCCGGCCGCGCGCACGGCACCGGCGGCCGTCCGCACGGCACAGGTGTGCCGGGGGTGCCCGTGCGGCACCCCCGGCGCGGGTTCTAGTTCTGCTGGGCCAGGCGCTTGTTGATCTCGCCCTCGACCTGCTTGGCGGCGTCCGCCGGGGACTTACCGTTGAGCACCGCGGTCATGTAGGACTTGATCGGGTTCGGGGTGTTCTCCACCGCGGCCCACTCGGGGATCAGCGGGGTGGTGCCACCGGCCGCGGCACCCGGAGCGGCGGCCTCGGCGGCGCCGTTGCCCTTGAGGTTGCTCTCCAGGGACTCCTTGTTCGGGATGACGCCGTTGAGCTTGGCGAGCTGGCCCTCGAACTGGTCGGAGAGGGCGATCTTCAGGAACTCCTTGGCCAGGGACTGCTTCTTGCTGTTCTGGGCGACCGCGAGGTTGGAGCCGCCGAGGAAAACGCCCTCGGGCTTGTCGGCCGTCTCGCCCGGGATGGTGAAGTAGCCGAGGTCCTTCTCGATGGCCTTGTTGGCCTGGATGGCCGTACCGGCCTCCCAGCCCATCCCGATGATGGCGCCGGTCTTGCCCTTGGCGAAGACGGTGGCCTGCTGCGGGTTGGCCTCGTCCTTGTCCTTGGGGGCCTCGGAGTAGGAGGCGTACTTCTTGTAGATCTCCATGGCGGCGCTCACCTTGGGGTCGCCGAGGTTGGAGACGTACTTGTCGCCGTCCTTCTTCACCAGGTCGGCGCCCTGGCCGATGGTCAGGCCGTCGAAGAAGTACCAGTTCTGGCCGGGCAGGTAGATCGGCTCGGCGTCGGTCTTCTTGCCGATGGCCTGAAGGTCCTTGAAGAACTCGTCCCGGGTCTTGGGGGTGTCCTTGATGCCGGCCTTCGCCCAGATCTTCTTGTTGTAGATGACGACGCGGTTGGCGAAGTACCACGGGGCGGCGTACTGCTTGCCGTCGTAGACGGAGGACTGCGAGACCGACTGGGTCCAGTCGGCGCCGATCTCCTGCTTGAGGTCGCCCAGTTCGGCGAGGCCGCCGGTGACCGCGTAGGCGGGCGTCTGGGTGTTGCCCACCTCGATGACGTCCGGCGGGGTCGACTCGGAGAGGGCGGTGGTGATCTTCTGCTGGATCCCGTCCCACTTCTGGATCTCGAACTTCACCTTGGCGCCGGTCTTCTTCGCGAAGGCGGCCTGGACGTCCTTGGTCCACTGCGGTGGCGCGGAACCGTCCATCGTCCAGACGGTGAGCGTCTGGCCCTTCCAGCTCGCCGGCCCCGCGTCCTTGCCACTGTCCTTGCCGTCGTCGCCGCCACACGCCGAGACGGAGACCATCATGCCCGCGATCACGATCGCGGCAGCAAGCTTGCGCTTCACGCCACCCTCCTCAGGGATGCCACTAACCCCCCACGCCCTCGGCGGTGACCTGCGTACGACGCTGTTGCACGTAGGGCTCGGGCCTGGTCACTAATGGTGTAGACCAGTACCCCGGAGCTTGGCCTAGACCTTTCGGGGTGTCAAGGGTGGTCAGGGAAGCCGATTACGGCCGTTACGAGAACGTCATCGGAGCGCGTCCGTCCCCTTCGCCCGACCTTCACCCGAAGCGTTCAGTTGGACTAGACCATAGGGCAGTTGGTCGCTATAACGGGAGCCCATCGACACAGCCGGGAAGGCAGGCATGACCACGGACGTCAGCGGCGCCCAGCCACGCGGCGGAGCGCCCGGCCGCATCGCGCGCGTGCCGAAGTACTACCGGATCAAGCAGCAGCTCATCGCCATGGCCGAGACCCTCGTCCCCGGTGCGGCCATGCCCGCGGAACGCCTGCTCGCCGTCCGGTTCGGCACCTCGCGGACCACCGTCCGGCAGGCGCTGCAGGAACTCGTGGGCGAGGGCCGCCTGGACCGGATCCAGGGCAAGGGCACCTTCGTGTCGCAGCCCAAGCTCTACCGCACGCTCCAGCTGACCTCGCACACCGAGGACATGCGCGCCCAGGGGCTCACGCCGGCCTCGCGGACGCTGGACATCGGGGAGATCCCGGCGGACGAGAAGCTGGCGGGCCTGCTCGGCATCGCGATCGGCGGGCGGGTGCTGCGCATCGAGCGGCTGCGGCTGGCCGGCGGCGCCCCGATGGCGATCGAGACGACCCATCTGTCGGCGCCACGCTTCCCCGGGCTGCGCCGCTCCCTGGCCGGCTGCCCCTCCCTCTACACGGCGCTCGCCGACGTGTACGGGGTCCACCTCGCGGAGGCCGACGAGACCATCGAGACCTCGCTCTCCACTCCGCGCGAGGCTCAACTCCTCGCCACCGAAGTGGGGTTGCCGATGCTGCTGCTGTCCCGGCACTCACGGGACGCGGACGGCACCCCGGTGGAGTGGGTGCGCTCGGTGTACCGCGGCTCCCGCTACAAGTTCGTGGCCGCCCTCCAGCGGCCGGACGGCGACCGCACCCCCGCCCCCACCCGCCGGAGGAACGCTCCGCCGGACCGGGAGCCCGGCCAGGCCCGGTCCTGAACGGAGCCGGGCACCGGCCGGGCCGGGCGTGCGCGTTCAGTCCTGGGCGAGCGTGATGTCCTGGTCGGTGACCGCATGGAAGGCCGGCAGCGGGACGATGCCCGTGGGGCGCAGTTCCATGAGGGTGGCCTGCAGATGGGCCGGGCCCGCCGTGAGCGCCTCCGAGGAGACGGTGCCGGAGTTCTGCCAGCGGTGCTCGGCGCCGTCGCAGCGGGCGCCGCTGCCGCCGATGCCGTGCTTGACGCGCGGGTCCTCCTGGCTGAGCGAGGAGCCGACGAACACCGGCCCGGTGCCCGGGGTGCAGCGGTAGGTGCCGGACAGGGTGATCGTGCCGTCCGGCGCGATCCGGCCGACGGGGTCGACGGTGACGGTCTCGGTGGGATCCGCGCCGGCCGGTCCGGCGGCGGTGCAGAGCAGGGCGGCGGTGAGGGCCGCGAGGAGGACGGGACGTACGGGCATGGGGTCGTCTCCCGGTTCCGTGGGGGGGTGGGGATCCCACTGGTACCGGGCGGCCGTGCCGTGGCCCGTGATCCTCACCCCATCGGTGGCGCGTCATGGAACCGTGCGGTAGTTGTCCGCGTGTTGTCACGCTTCACGGCGGGCGGTTCCGGGGCGTTCACGGCGGGGGCATGGTCTAGGCATGCAGGGCGCGGACCGGATCCGCCGGTCCCCCGCATCCGATGTGGAGGTGCGCCATGTGCTCCCACCCGACTTCCCTCTCCCCGTCCCCCGCCCACCGGCACCCCGTGGCCGCCCACCCCGAGCAGGGCTGGACGCTGCTGTGCGACGGCTCGATCGTCTTCGACGACAGCGGGGAGCTGCACCCGGACGGCAGCGTGGTCCCGCCGTGCCGGGTGCCCGCGCAGCGGCTCGCGCCGGCCGCCTGACCGGCGTGCCCTACGGCAGCACGGCGAACCCGTCGAGCTCCACCAGCGCCCGCTCGTCCCACAGCCGTACGACCTCCACGACCGCCATCGCGGGATAGTCCCGGCCCGCCGAGTCCCGCCAGAGGCGGCCGAGTTCGCGGGCCCGGGCGCGGTAGTCGGCCACGTCCGTGGCGTACACGGTGACGCGGGCCAGGTCGGCGGGGGTGCCGCCGGCCGCACGCAGGGCGCCGAGGAGGTTGCCGAGCGCCTTCTCGAACTGCTCGGGCAGCGTGTCGCCGGTGATCTTGCCGTCGGTGTCGAGGGCGGTCTGCCCCGCGAGGAACACCACGCGGGAGCCGGTCGCGACGACCGCGTGGGAGAAGCCCGTGGGCGGGGACAGTTCGGGCGGGTTGACGCGCTCGGTCGTCATCGGGTCTCCCGGTCGTCGGTCGCTGCGTAGAGCTCCTTGGCGATGATGCCCCGTTGGACCTCGCTGGCGCCCTCGTAGACGCGGGGCGCGCGCACCTCGCGGTAGAGGTGTTCGAGGAGGTGGCCGCGGCGCAGGGCGCGGGCGCCGTGCAGCTGGACGGCGGTGTCGACGACGTACTGCGCGGTCTCGGTGGCGAGCAGCTTGGCCATCGCGGCGCGCCCCGGGACGTCGGCGGCGCCCTCGTCGTACGCCGTCGCCGCCGCGTAGACCATCAGCCGGGCCGCCTCCGTGCGCAGGGCCATCTCGGCTACCTGGTGGGACACCGCCTGGAGGTCCGCCAGGGTGCCGCCGAACGCCTCGCGCCGGCGGGTGTGGCCGAGGGTGGCGTCGAGGGCGGCCTGTGCCATGCCGACCGCGAAGGCGCCGACGCTGGGCCGGAAGAGGTTGAGCGTGCCCATGGCGACGGTGAAGCCGCGGTCGACCTCGCCGAGGACGTCGTCGGCGCTGACGGGCACGCCGTCGAAGTCGAGGGCGCCGATGGGGTGCGGGGAGATCATCTCCAGTGCGGTGCCGGTGAGTCCGGGCCGGTCCGCCGGGACCAGGAAGGCGGTCACACCGCGCGCTCCGGCGTTGGCCGTCGTACGGGCGAAGACGGTGTAGAAGTCGGCCTCGGGGGCGTTGGAGATCCAGCACTTGGCGCCGGTGAGCCGCCAGCCGCCGGTGCCGTCCTCCTCGGCCGCCAGGGACAGCGCGGCCGCGTCCGAGCCGGCCCCGGGCTCGCTCAGCGCGAAGGCCGCGACCGCGTCGCCCCGCGCGACGCCGGGCAGCCAGCGCTCGCGCTGGGCGGGGGTGCCGTGGGCGTGCACCGGATGGGCGCCGAGCCCCTGGAGGGCGAGGGCGGTCTCGGCCTCGGTGCAGGCCTGGGCGAGGGACTCGCGCATCAGGCACAGATCGAGCGCGCCGGAGCAGAACAGCCGCCCCAGCAGGCCGAGTTGTCCGAGCTCGGCGAGGAGCGGCCGGTTGACGCGGCCCGGTTCGCCCTTGTCGGCGAGCGGGCGCAGCCGTTCGGCGGCCAGGGTGCGCAGCTCGGCGCACCAGGCGGTCTGCTCCGGTTCGAGTGAGAATGCGGGCACTGCCGGACCTCCCTTCCGGGGACGGCCGGCACGGCGGTCCCGTCACCTTCCGGGCCGCGCCCACCACGGCGCGCCCGGCCCTGCGGAGGCGGCCGCTGCGGCCTCCTCCCGTCCGTCCCGAACCGACGTTATCGCGCACAGTTGACTGCCGTCACCAACACGATACGCTCGAACCGCGATCCCACCAGGACG
This sequence comes from Streptomyces sp. 1222.5, assembly GCF_900105245.1. NCBI lineage: Bacteria > Bacillati > Actinomycetota > Actinomycetes > Kitasatosporales > Streptomycetaceae > Streptomyces > Streptomyces sp. 1222.5. Next base: position 2,366,215 of record NZ_FNSZ01000001.1, read on the forward strand.
CCGGTGCCACCACGACGCCCGACTCGACGCCTGTCACGGCAAGGGGGCGAACCGCCATGCACCTCTCGGCCCACGTCGACACCTTCGCGCGCGACCATCTGCCCCCGCCGGACGAGTGGCCCGAGCTGCGGTTCGACCTGCCGGAGCTGAACTACCCCGACCGGCTGAACTGCGCCACCGAACTACTGGCCGGGGGCGCCGCGGACCGCCCGGTCCTCCGTACGCCGGCCGGGACCGTCTGGACGTACGGCGAGCTGCGCGGGCACGTCGACCGGATCGCCCATGTGCTCACCGGCGACCTGGGCGTGGTCCCGGGCAACCGGGTGCTGCTGCGCGGCCCCACCACGCCCTGGCTCGCGGCCTGCTGGCTGGCCGTGCTGCGGGCGGGCGCGGTCGCGGTCACCGTGCTGGCCCAGCAGCGCCCGCACGAGCTGTCGACGATCTGCGGGATCGCCCGGGTACGGCACGCGCTGTGCGACATCCGGTCGGTGGACGACCTGGCGAAGGCTGAGATACCCGGGCTGCGGATCGCGACCTTCGGCGGCGACGCACCCGACGACCTGCTGCGCCGTCCGGCGCCCGACGCGCCCTTCCCGGCGGTCGACACCGCGGCCGACGACGTCGCCCTGATCGCCTTCACCTCCGGCACCACGGGCCGTCCGAAAGGCTGCATGCACTTCCACCGGGACGTGCTCGCCGTCGCCGACACCTTCTCCCGGCACGTGCTGCGCCCCCAGAAGGACGACGTGTTCACCGGCAGTCCCCCGCTCGGCTTCACCTTCGGCCTCGGCGGTCTGCTGGTCTTCCCGATGCGGGCGGGCGCGAGCACCCTGCTGCTGGAACAGGCCGGACCCCGGCAGCTGCTCCCGGCGATCGCCGAGCACCGGGTCTCGGTCCTGTTCACCGCCCCGACGGCGTACCGGGCGATGCTGGACCAGCTGGACGGCCACGACGTCTCCTCCCTGCGGCGGTGCGTGTCGGCGGGCGAGAACCTGCCCGCGGCCACCTGGCGGGCCTGGCAGGAGCGCACGGGCCTGCGCGTCATCAACGGCATCGGCGCGACGGAACTGCTGCACATCTTCATCTCCGCCGCGGACGAGCACATCAGACCCGGCACGACGGGCCTGCCGGTGCCGGGCTGGCAGGCGCGCGTGCAGAACGCGGCCGGGGCGCCGGTGGCCGACGGCGAGCCCGGCCTGCTGGCGGTGCGCGGCCCGGTCGGCTGCCGCTACCTGGCCGACCCCCGCCAGCGCGAGTACGTGCGCGACGGCTGGAACATCACCGGGGACACCTACGTCCGCGAGCCCGACGGCTACTTCCGCTACGTGGCACGCGCCGACGACATGATCATCTCCGCCGGGTACAACATCGCCGGACCGGAGGTGGAGGACGCGCTGCTGCGCCACCCGGACGTGGTGGAGACCGCGGTCGTGGGCCGCCCCGACGAGGCACGCGGCCAGGTGGCGGTGGCGTACGCCGTCCTGCGTGACGGGGCCGCACGGGATCCCGAGGCGCTCCGCGCCTTCCTCACCTCGGAACTGGCGCCCTACAAGTGCCCGCGCGAGTTCGTCTTCCTCGACTCGCTCCCCCGCACGGCCACCGGCAAGCTGCAGCGGTTCCGGCTGCGCGGCCGCGGTGACCGGCCATGACACCGACGACTTAACATGATCAACGTGTCCGACCAGCACGCCCCCAGGTCCCTCATCGTCACGCTCTACGGCGCGTACGGCCGCTTCATGCCCGGCCCGGTGCCCGTCGCCGAGCTGATCCGGCTGCTCGCCGCGGTGGGGGTGGACGCCCCCTCCGTGCGCTCCTCGGTGTCCCGGCTCAAGCGCCGCGGCCTGCTGCTGCCCGCGCGTACGGCGTCCGGCGCGGCCGGGTACGAACTCTCGCCGGAGGCACGCCAGTTGCTGGAGGACGGCGACCGCCGCATCTACGCGACGGCGGCGCCGCGGGACGAGGGCTGGGTGCTCGCGGTCTTCTCCGTCCCCGAGTCGGAACGCCAGAAGCGGCATGTGCTGCGGTCCCGGCTGGCGGGGCTCGGCTTCGGCACGGCGGCCCCGGGCGTGTGGATCGCGCCGGCCCGCCTGTACGAGGAGACCCGGCACGCCCTGCGCCGTCTGCACCTGGACCCGTACGTCGACTTCTTCCGCGGCGAGCACCTGGGCTTCGCGCCCACGGCCGAGTCGGTCGCCCGCTGGTGGGACCTGGCCGCGATCGCCAAGGAGCACGAGCGCTTCCTCGACGTGCACGCCCCGGTGCTGCACGCCTGGGAGCACCGCCCGGACACCCCGCCCGAGGAGGCCTACCGGGACTACCTCCTCGCCCTGGACTCCTGGCGCCACCTGCCCTACACCGACCCCGGCCTGCCCACCCACCTGCTGCCCGCCGACTGGCCGGGCGTCCACTCGGCGGAGGTCTTCACGGCCCTGCACGAGCGGCTGCGGGACGCGGGCGCGCAGTTCGCGGGGGTGGGATCCGCGGGGGTGTGAGCCTCAGAAGCGGCGCAGCCGTGCCGCGATGCCGTGTCCGGCCAGGAGGTAGACCACCGCGGGCAGCCCGTAGTTCAGGAGCACCCGCAGGTTCTCGGTGTCCATGGTGAATATGTCCTGCGACCACCAGGCGAGCGCGTCGGCGACGTCCTGCACGAACCGCACGAAGACGTTCGCGTGGTTGGCCTCCAGCAGGTGGAGCAGGATCCACAGCCCGAGGAAGGCCGCGGCGACGTCGGCGACCGTGTGGATGACCAGTGCGGTGCGCCGGGTGCCGGAGCCGTCACGACGGCGTACCCGGCCGGCACCGGCGGACCGGTAGGGGTCCGCCGGCCCCTGCGGGGCGGGCGCCACCGGCTGTCCGTAGTCGTAGCCGTGGTGCTCGGGCAGGGGTGTGGTGTCACTCATGGCGGTCCCGGTCTCTTTCCGTCTTCGGCAGGGCTCGAAAGAACCTAGCCAGCTGACCGGAAACAGACGGTTCAGAATCGGTGCGAATCGAGTGGAAGGGGTGTGACCGAACGACGGACCTCAGTCACCGAGGGAGAGACGGGGCTTGGGGGCGTCGGTACGGCCGGTCTGCGGGCGCCTGCTGCCCGCGCGGTAGGGGTCGGGCCATGGCGCGCCGGGACCCTCGTACCCCTGCTCGGCCGCCGCGTGCAGAGTCCAGTGCGGGTCGTACAGATGCGGGCGTGCCAGCGCGCACAGGTCCGTACGCCCGGCCAGGATCAGGGAGTTGACGTCGTCCCACGAGGAGATCGCACCGACCGCGACCACCGGGACGCGGACCTCGTGCCGGATGCGGTCGGCGAACGGCGTCTGGTACGACCGCCCGAACTCCGGCCGCTCCTCGGCCACCACCTGCCCGGTCGAGACGTCGATGGCGTCGGCGCCGTGCGCGGCGAAGGCCCGGGCGATGCCTACGGCGTCCTCGGCGGTGGTGCCGCCCTCCGCCCAGTCCGTGGCCGAGATGCGGACGGTCATCGGCCGTTCCGCCGGCCACACCGCGCGCACCGCGTCGAAGACCTCCAAGGGGAATCTCAGCCGCTTCTCCAGCGAGCCGCCGTAGGCGTCCGTGCGCCGGTTGGTGAGCGGAGAGAGGAATCCGGAGAGCAGGTAGCCGTGGGCACAGTGCAGTTCGAGCAGGTCGAAGCCGGCCCGCGCGGCCCGCCAGGCGGCCGAGGCGAACTGCTCGCGGATGTCGGTGAGCTGGGCCCGGGAGAGGTGGCGCGGGGTCTGGCCGCCCGGCTTGTACGGCAGCGGGGAGGCGGCGACGAGCGGCCAGTTGCCCTCCGGGAGCGGCTCGTCCATGCCCTCCCACATCAGCTTCGTGGAGCCCTTGCGGCCGGAGTGCCCGAGCTGCACACCGATCGCGGTGCCGGGCGCCCCGGTGTGCACGAAGTCGGTGATCCGCCGCCACGCCTCGGCCTGCCGGCCGGTGTAGAGACCGGCGCAGCCCGGGGTGATGCGGCCCTCCTCGCTCACGCAGACCATCTCGGTCATCACCAGGCCGGCGCCGCCGAGCGCGCGGGCGCCCAGGTGGACGAGGTGGAAGTCGCCCGGAACGCCGTCGGTGGCGGAGTACATGTCCATCGGCGAGACCACCACCCGGTTGCGCAGGGTCAGTCCGCGCAGCCGGAACGGGGTGAACATCGGAGGCGTGCCGGGCGGGCAGCCGAACTCGCGCTCGACGGACTCGGTGAAGTGCGCGTCGCGCAGCCGCAGGTTGTCGTGGGTGACGCGGCGGCTGCGGGTGAGCAGGTTGAAGGCGAACTGGCGGGGCGGCTGGTCCAGGTACAGCCCCAGGTTCTCGAACCACTCCAGGCTGGCCCGGGCAGCCCGCTGGGTGGAGGCCACGACGGGCCTGCGCTCCTCCTCGTAGGCGGCGAGCGCGCTCGGCACGTCCGGCTGTTCCTCCAGGCACGCGGCCAGGGCCAGCGCGTCCTCCACGGCGAGCTTGGTGCCGGAGCCGATGGAGAAGTGGGCGGTGTGGGCGGCGTCGCCGAGGAGGACGACGTTGCCCTGCGACCAGTGGCCGTTGACCACGGTGCGGAAGGTCGTCCAGGCGGAGTTGTTGGAGCGCAGGGGCCGGCCGCGCAGCGCGTCGGCGAAGATCTTGGCGCAGCGCTCGATCGATTCGGGCGCGCCGAGTTCGTCGAAGCCGGCCGCCCGCCAGACCTCCTCGCGCATCTCGACGATGACGGTGGAGGCGTCGGCCGCATAGGGGTAGCCGTGCAGCTGCATGACGCCGTGCTCGGTCTCGGCGATCTCGAAGCGGAAGGCGTCGAGGGCGAAGTCGGCGGCGAGCCAGATGTAGCGGCAGCGGTGTTCGGTCACGCGCGGGCCGAAGGCCTCGGCGCGGGCCTCGCGGATGGCGCTGTGCACGCCGTCGGCCGCGACGACGAGGTCGTGGTCGGCCGCGAGCCGCTCCAGGGCCGGGGCCCGGGTGCGGAAGTGGATCCGCACGCCGAGGGAGCGGCAGCGTTCGTGCAGGATCTCCAGCAGCCGGCGCCGGCCGAGTGCGGCGAATCCGTGCCCCCCGGAGGTGTGCCGGGTGCCCCGGTGGACGATGTCGATGTCGTCCCAGCGGACGAAGTCCTCCTGAAGGGCCGCGTAGACCACGGGGTCGGCGTGTTCGATGCCGCCGAGGGTCTCGTCGGACAGGACCACGCCGAAGCCGAAGGTCTCGTCCGGGGCGTTGCGCTCCCAGACGGTGACGTCCCGTTCGGGGTCGAGGCGTTTCAGCAGGGCGGCCGCGTACAGGCCGCCCGGGCCGCCGCCGACGACCGCGATGCGCCGCGCCCGTTCGTTCCTCCCCTGGGCCGCCACGGTCACCGCCCCCGCCACTTCGGCGGGCGCTTCTCGGTGAAGGCCGCGTGGAACTCGGCGTAGTCCTCGCCGTTCATCAGCAGCGCCTGGGTGGCGGCGTCGAGCTCGATCGAGGCCGCGAGGGGCATGTCCAGCTCGGCGGTCAGCAGCGCCTTGGTCTGGGCGTACGCCAGTGCCGGGCCGTCGGCCAGACGGCGGGCGAGCTCGCGGGCCGCCTCGTCCGCCCGGCCCTCGTCGGCCAGCTCGCTGATCAGCCCGATGCGCTCCGCCTCCGGGGCGCGGACCGGTTCGCCGAGCATGAGCAGGCGGGTGGCGTGGCCGAGGCCGACGACTCGCGGCAGCAGGTAGGCGGCGCCCATGTCGCCGCCGGACAGGCCGACGCGGGTGAAGAGGAAGGCGAAGCGGGCGGAGGGGTCCGCCACCCGGAAGTCGGCGGCGAGGGCGAGGACGGCTCCCGCGCCCGCCGCGACCCCGTGCACGGCGGCGATCACCGGGAACGGGCACTCCCGGATGGCCCGCACCACCTGGCCGGTCATCCGGTTGAAGTCGAGCAGCTGGGCGGTGTCCATGGACAGGGTGGCGCCGATGATCTCGTCGACGTCGCCGCCGGAGCAGAAGCCCCGCCCCTCGCCGGTCAGGACGAGGGCGCGTACGGCGCGCTCCCGGGACAGCTCGGCCAGCAGGTCGCGCAGGTCGGCGTAGGCGCCGAAGGTGAGCGCGTTGAGCCGGTCGGGGCGGGCGAGGGTGACGGTGGCGACTCCGTCGGCGATCCCGACCCGCAGATGCTCCCAGTCGGAGGTGCGGGCGGCGGATCCGGTGAAGGGACTCATGACGTGCGGCCTCCTAGGGCGGCGGTGCCTCACGCAGCGGCGGGCGGTGCCTCACGGTGCTCCACCTCATGAAGCTATCACCTGTTTGTGACTGTCGTCACGGGCACGCGACAACCGCGCGTCGATCGGCCGGATCCGGTCACAGGCGTCACCGCTCCTCGACAGCGCCGTAACAGTGGGCACCGCGGTGCGAGGCGGACCGTTCGGCGGGGTAAGCCGCTCGGTACCGGGGCCCTCGGTCCCGGGCGAAGCCCGTCGACGGTCCTCGTGGCCGGGCCCGTACCATTCCTACAGTCGAAAGCAGGACAGCCTGCTCCATGAACGGACTCGCCTTGCACGAACGCCCCGCCGGATCGGCCTCCTGGCGCATCGCACTGCCGCACACCGCGGCGGCCGTGCCGGTGGCGCGCGCCCTCGTGCGCACGGCCATCTCCGAGGTGGAGCACCCTGCCGACTGCGACACCGCCGAGCTGCTGACGGCCGAGCTGGTGGCCAACGCGGTGGAGCACACCGCCGGGCGCGGGCCGATAGAGCTGGTGGTGGAGCTGGCCCCGACCGGCTGCCGGGTCGAGGTGCACGACCCGGACCCGGCGCCGCCCGGTCATCTCACCCGGCCGGTGATCGAGGAGCCCGACCCCTGGCAGGAGGGCGGGCGCGGTCTCCTGCTCATCCGCGCCCTCAGCCAGTCCTGCGGTCACCGCCCCACCCCGTCGGGCAAGGCGGTGTGGTTCAGACTGCCTGCAATTCCCGCTCAGCGTCGTCCGGCGTGACCCCGGCGGCCGTGCGGCCCAGCGTGGAGTGCCGGCGCCCGTAGGCGACGTAGACCAGCAGGCCCACCGCGAGGAACACGGCGAACTGGAGCCAGGTCCGCCAGCCCGTCTCGTACATCAGGTACAGGCAGAAGGCGACGCCGAGCAGCGGGCCGACGGGGTAGAGCGGCACCCGGAAGCTGCGGGTGAGGCCGGGTTCGCGGCGGCGCAGGGCGATGACCACGACGTTGACCACGGCCATGATGGCCAGCGTGCCGATGGTGCACAGGTTCATCACCGCGTCGAGGGAGGCGAAGGCCGCCGGGAGGGCGAAGACGACCGCGACGATCAGCGTGCCGGCGACCGGCGTGGAGGTCTTCGGCGAGACCTTCTCGAAGACGCGCGGGATCAAACCGTCCCGGGACATCGACATCAGGATGCGGGTCTGGCCGTACATCACGGCGAGCACCACGGAGGCGATGGCGACGACCGCGCCGAAGGCGATGACCCCGCCGCCGATGGTGGAGCCGGTGACCGCGTTGACGACGTACGACAGCGCGGCCGGACGGCCGGCCACCTCGTCGCTGCCGACGGCACCGATCGCGGCGACCGCGACCGCGCAGTACAGCAGGGTGACCAGACCCATGCAGACCATGATCGCCACGGGGATGTCCCGGCGCGGGTTCTTGGCCTCCTCGCCGGCGGTGGTGATCGCGTCGAAGCCGATGTAGGAGAAGAACGCGGCGGTGGTGCCCGCGCCGATGCCGCCGAGGCCGGCCGGGGAGAACGGGGTGAGGTTGCCGTCCTTGAAGGCGCTGTAGCCGATGGCGCAGAAGGCCAGCAGGATGACCAGCTTCACGGCGGCCATGGCGGCGGTCGCCCGGGCGCTCTCCCGCACCCCGCGCACCAGCAGCACGGAGGCCATGGCGATGACGATCACGGCCGGGAGGTTCACGATCCCGCCGTCGCCCGGGCCCGCGGACAGCGCGGTCGGCAGCTGGAGGCCGGTGAGGCTGTGCAGCAGTTCGTTGACGTACTGGCTCCAGCCGACGGCGACCGCCGAGATCGAGATGCCGTACTCCAGCAGCAGGCACCAGCCGACCAGGAAGGCGGAGGACTCGCCGAGGCCGGCGTAGGCGAAGGAGTACGAGGAGCCGGAGACCGGGATCGCGCCGCCCAGCTCCGCGAAGGAGAAGGCGGTGAAGACGCAGGTGATCGCGGCGAGGACGTAGGAGACGACGACGGCGGGACCGGCCTGTGCGACGGAGTCGGAGAGGCCGACGAAGATGCCGGTGCCGACGATGGCGCCGACGCCGAAGCAGATGAGCTGGAAGAGGCCCATCGTGCGCTTGAGGCCGTGTCCTTCGCGGTCGGCGCCGGACTCGGCGACCAGCAGGTGGGGGGATTTGATGCGGGGTGCGGGCATTGCGGGTGGTGCTCGTTTCTGGTGGTGCGGGCGACCGTCGTACGGTCGCGGCGGTGGCACCGGAAGAGGGGTGGCTCCGGGCCGCCGGTCAGGATAAGGCCTGGTGAGCCCTGGAGGGCAAGGCTTCGAGGGGGGCGGGTCAGGCGAGGGTGGCGACCAGCACCGCCTTGATGGTGTGCAGACGGTTCTCGGCCTCGTCGAAGACGACGGAGTGCGCGGACTCGAAGACCTCGTCCGTCACCTCCAGGGACCGCAGTCCATAGGCCTCGTGGATCTCCTGCCCGACCTTGGTGCCCAGGTCGTGGAAGGCCGGCAGGCAGTGCAGGAACTTCACGTCCGGGTTGCCGGTGGCGCGCAGGACGTCCATGGTCACGGCGTAGGGCGCGAGGGCTCTGATCCGCTCGCCCCACACCTCCTTGGGCTCGCCCATCGAGACCCAGACGTCGGTGGCGACGAAGTCGGCGCCCGCGACACCCTCGGTGACGTCCTCGGTGAGGGTGATCCGGGCGCCGCCGGCCTCGGCCAGCTTGCGGGCCCGGGCGACGACCTCCTCGGCCGGCCAGTAGGCCCGGGGGGCGACGATCCGGACGTCCATGCCGAGCAGCGCGCCGGTGATCAGGTAGGAGTTGCCCATGTTGAAGCGGGCGTCCCCCAGGTACGCGAAGGCGATGTCCGGCAGTGGCTTGTCGCTGTGCTCGGTCATGGTGAGCACGTCGGCGAGCATCTGGGTGGGGTGCCAGTCGTCGGTGAGGCCGTTGAACACGGGCACCCCGGCGAACGCGGCCAGCTCCTCCAGCTTGGCCTGACTGTCCCCGCGGTATTCGATACCGTCGAACATCCGGCCGAGGACGCGCGCGGTGTCCTTGACGGACTCCTTGTGCCCGATCTGCGAGCCCACGGGGTCGAGGTAGGTGGTGTGGGCGCCCTGGTCGGCTGCGGCGACCTCGAACGCGCAGCGGGTGCGCGTCGAGGTCTTCTCGAAGACCAGCGCGATGTTCTTCCCCCGCAGGTACGGCGTCTCGGCGCCCGCCCGCTTGGCCGCCTTCAGCTCGGCGGCCAGCTCGACCAGGCCGCGGAACTCTTCCTCGGTGAAGTCGAGCTCCTTGAGGAAGTGGCGGCCGGCGAGGGCGGTCGGGACTGTCGCCATGGGGGCGCTCCAGGGGTGCGACGGGCGGGACCATGGAATTCTATACGACATTTTGCATTTATATGCGGCCCGCTCTGGTCCGCTCCGTCACATCCCTTCCCGCGTCGGGCCCGTCAGACCGCCTCGCGCTCGACCGGACAGCTCATGCAGCGCGGCCCACCCCGGCCCCGCCCCAGCTCGCTGCCCGGGATCTCGATCACTTCGATGCCCTGCTTGCGCAGGTGCGTGTTGGTGGTCGAGTTCCGCTCGTAGGCGACGACGACGCCGGGCTCGACGGCGAGGACGTTGCAGCCGTCGTCCCACTGCTCCCGCTCGGCGGCGTGCACGTCCTGGGTGGCGGTCAGCACCCGGATCTCGCCGAGGCCGAGGGCGGCGGCGATCGCGCGGTGCATGTGCTCCGGGGGATGGTCGGTGACCTTCAGCTCCCGCTCCCCGACCCCGGGCTCGATGGTGTACGAGCGCAGCATGCCGAGCCCGGCGTACTGGGTGAAGGTGTCGCCGTCGACCATCGTCATGACCGTGTCGAGGTGCATGAAGGCCCGCCGCTTGGGCATGTCCAGGGCCACGATGGTGCGCGCGGAGCCCGCGGCGAACAGCTTGTGCGCCAGCATCTCCACGGCCTGCGGGGTGGTGCGCTCGCTCATGCCGATCAGCACGGCGCCGTTGCCGATCACCAGGACGTCGCCGCCCTCGATGGTGGAGGGGAAGTCGGCCTGCCCCCGGGACCAGACGTTGAACATCTCCGCACCGAACAGCGGGTGGTGCCGGTAGATCGCCTCGAAGTGCACGGTCTCCCGCTGCCGGGCGGGCCAGCGCATGGCGTTGATGGAGACGCCGTCGTAGATCCACGCCGAGGTGTCGCGGGTGAAGAGGTGGTTGGGCAGCGGGCGGAGCAGGAAGTCGTCCAGGTCCATGACGTGGAAGCGGACGGAGGTCGGTTCGGCGTGGCCGTCCAGGAACTCCCTCTTGGTCATCCCGCCGACCAGCGCCTCGGCCAGCTCGCCCGGGGTCATCCGGTCGAAGGCGGCTCGCAGGTGGTCGGTGGCGAGGGGCCCGTACTCCTTCTCGTCGAAGACCCGGTCCAGGACGAGGGTCCGCGCCTCGGGGAGGGCCAGGGTCTCGGTGAGCAGTTCGCCGAAGAGGTGGACGGTGACGCCGCGGTCGCGCAGGACGTCGGCGAACCCGTCGTGCTCGGCGCGCGCCCGGCGCACCCAGAGCACGTCGTCGAAGAGGAGCGCGTCCTTGTTGCTGGGGGTGAGCCTTTTGAGCTCGAGATCCGGCCGGTGAAGGATGACGCGGCGCAGCCGCCCGGCCTCGGAGTCGACATGGAATCCCATGCCTCCATCCTGACCATCGCACCGCGGCTTCACCCCCGTCTCGGCGGTTTCCGCGTCCCCCAGTTTTCGTCCCCTTGACGACAAGCGGGTGTCCCGATTATCGTCTCCTTGACGAAAACGATCGAGGGGGGCCCATGGCCGACATCACCCGGCGCCTCGGCTGGCGCCATCTGCGCGGCGCACCGACGGCACACGTACGGCACCACCGCTCCGGCCGGCTGGTGCACGACGGCACCGGCCTCAGCTTCTGGTTCCGCTCGCTGACCGCCGCGCTCTCCGAGGTCCCCGTGGACGACCGTGAGCTGGCCATGACCTTCCACGCCCGCACGGCCGACTTCCAGGACGTGACGGTGCAGGCCACCGTGACCTACCGCATCGCCGACCCCGCGCTCGCCGCCGGCCGGCTGGACTTCTCCATCGACCCGGACACCGGCGTCTGGCGCGGCACGCCGCTGGAGCAGCTGGGCACCCTGCTCACCGAGACGGCGCAGCAGCACGCGCTGGACGTCCTCGCCCGTACACCGCTGTCGGCGGCGCTCGTCGACGGGGTGGCCGAGGTACGCGAGCGGGTCGCGGCGTGCCTCGGTGCCGAACCGCGGCTGCCGGCCACCGGCATCGAGGTGGTGGCCGTACGCGTGATGGCCCTGCGGCCGGAGCCGGAGGTGGAGCGCGCCCTGCGCACCCCGGCCCGGGAGCAGATCCAGCAGGACGCCGACCGCGCCACCTACGAGCGGCGGGCCGTGGCGGTGGAGCGGGAGCGTGCCATCGCCGAGAACGAACTGGCCAGCAAGATCGAACTGGCCCGCCGCGAGGAACGGTTGGTCGACCAGCGCGGCACCAATGCGCGCCGCGAGGCGGAGGAGCAGGCGGCCGCGGACGCGGTGCGCGCGGAGGCCGAGGCGGCGCGGTCGGTGAAGCTCGCGGAGGCCGAGGCGGCGCGGTCGGTGAAGCTCGCCGAGGCGGAGGCCACGCGGACGGCGGCCCTCACCGAGGCCGAGGCGGCCCGCACCCTCAGGTTCGCCGAGGCGACCAGATGCCTCTGGTCGGGGCCGCCGCACGTTCAGTGCCACTTTTCGCCCAGCAGGTGTCCCTGCCGGGCCTGGACTAGGCCGTGCCATGCGGAGCGGACGTTGTCGTCGCTCGTGGTCCAGCGGATGGTCGACGGCTCTGGCAGGGGCAGGGCGGCCATGAAGATGCGGGAGCTGAGCCGCCAGGCGTTCCCCGAGCCCGACGTCGTCCCGGACGACGCGCCGGCCTCGATCGAGGTGAGCCGTGCACAGTGCCGCCGTCAGGCCGCGGCCACCGAGACCGCCGCCCTGCGCCGGGCCAGGGCGGAACGCGCTGCCCGGGAAGGACCGCAGCCGCCGCCCCGCAGTCGGCTGCGCTGCGGACCACGGCGTGAGCAGCGTGACTGTAGGAGGACGGCTTCGACGCGGTTGGTCCCAACTACTAAGTTCTCAAACGGAGGTTCGAATTTTGAAGTTACGACAAGCGATCGAATGCGTGCGGATACCGGTATCCAGGCCCCGGTGTCCCGGTCGGGGCGGCATCGTTAGCCAGCACAGTGTGGTCGCCTTGGACGGCGGGGCCGCGTGCACGACAGCAGGAGGAATCCGGTGAGCGACCGTAGCGCCATCGAGTGGACCGAGGCTACGTGGAACCCCACCACCGGTTGTGATCGTGTCTCTTCCGGCTGTGACAACTGCTACGCCCTCGCCTTCCGGGCATCGAGAAAAAGTCCATAAATTATCGTTTGACCGCAACGGCCCCGAGCGCCTCGGTGAGGTCGCCTGAAACAGCTAGGGTTGACTGCCATCCATAGGGGTCGAATACATGGAATATCCGCACAAATTCCCCCGGAGCGCGATTAGCCATCGCTTGGGAGAACCGCTCCAGGTCAACCCCTTCCTGTGAGGAATTATCGCGGCGACTGGCTCGATCTGCGTAATGTCGGGCCAATGTCTGTGGAGTCGCCAGCCACACGGGAATATTCTGAGAAGGCGAGCTCGCGAGCGTTTCGGCGGCTATGCTTGCGGCCCGCCAATCCGCAGCGATGAGTGTTTCGCATAGCTCGAGCATACGGCCGGCCTTCACAAATTCGACAGCGCCAGTTGAGAGAGTTGCGGGGTCCGCCCCGGTTCCCTTCACCGTTGTCGCTGCAAGCGGTCGTTCGAGATCATCGGATGTGATGACCAGAGTACGCGCATCGTCCGATGGGACGGAAAAGAATCGAATGAACTGTTCATTCGATTCTTGCAATACATGCGTGAAGCGCTGCAACTCGGTCGTTCTGTCGAGTAGCTCAGTGGCCTGACTGAGACGGAGACCGTAGATACCAGCCATTGAAGCAGTTTTTACGCGTGACAACTGTACGGGTGCGGTCGATCGTTCAAGTCTGTCGGCTGCTTTTCTGGCCGATTCCCATCCTGATCGCGCAAGCTTACGGCAGTGAGCGAGAGCCTCACTCGCGGGCAAGGTGCCTATATTGGGGGAAGCCATCAGTTTCAGGCCCTTCTATAGTGGTGAGAAGAGGGTGGCCGCCGAATTCTCCTGTTCGGCGGCCACCCTCTTAGGTCAACCGATCATCCCGCGGGTACGTGGAATACCCTTGCTCCGTTCACGAGTCCTTCTACCAGGTTCTCGTTGCTCTCCCATAGCTCGGTGCTGAACATAATCGACGGGTACACCGGCTGCCCGAGGGGGAGTTTCACCTGCAAGATTACTCCAGGAAGATCGCTGCGCCCCTCAGCTGCGCCGCGCGCGTAGGCCAGCGCGGTCTGCTTCGACGTCGTCCATGACGTGTAAATGCTATCGGTGTTCCCATCATGGTGCGTCTCCATGCTTGCGCTGCCGCCACGAGGCCTCGCGATGCCTTCCACTGCGTCGTCGTATGCCGGGCTCGCCGTGGAAACTCCTCTGTAGAGGTAGTTAAATCCGGGCTCCTCCGGGATCGAGGCCAGCGAGAATGGACTTCCGCCTCGAAGCGCCGGGTCATCGGCGTGCGCTGCCCCCGGCCCGAAGCGTGTCGGCGCGGAGGAGCGGGGAAACTTGCCCTTCAGCCAGCTGAAGGCCGGCCCGAGGAGGCTACTGCTGCCTCCGCCTGCGGCGCCGATCAAAAGGTCTCTTGGTGTAGTGGGCTGGCAGTGGGCAGCGTTGACGGCCCAGGAGAAGCCCGCGCCGACGGCGGCATTGACTGCAGTTGAGGTGGCCAGAGCTCGGCCACCAGTGAGACCCAGTGCCCGGACTGCGGCGTTGCCGGCACCAGGCATGAGGGCTCCGGCGATGCCTCCGGTGACGGCTCCCTTACCGGCGGCCTGGGCAAAGCCGCCCCAGGTGAAGCCGCCGTTGCGGTGCTGCCAGCCGTAGATGCCGCCTTCGACGGCGGCGCCGAGAACGGCACCGATGCCAGCGCTCACACACAGGGGGCAGCGGCCGGAGGGGTCAGACTGGTTGATGGGGTCGTTGTTGGCGTAGGCGTAAGCAGCCAGGTTTGGGCTGTCGTTTGTGGCGGGATCAGGGTCGGGTGCCGTGAAGCGGCGGTTGGCGGGGTCATAGCCGCGTTCCCGCAAGTCGAGCCGGCCGGTCAAGTAAGGGTCTTTGTACTGGCCGGTGTATCCGAAAACGCTGGTCTGGCCGTCGGTGATGCTGGCCTTGGCGGTGGGAACACCCCAGGCGCTGTAGGTGTAGGTGTAGTTCTCTTTGCCAGCGGCGTCGTATACCGCGGTGACGTTGTTCTGCCGGTCGTGGCGCATGTAGAACGTGCCACTAGAACGGTTCTGGGATTCGGCGATGCCATCCGGGTTGTAGTGGTAGTCGGCGATCAGTGAGCCGGTGCTACCGGTATCCGTGGCGATCTGTGCCAGGGGGTTGACGACGTCCCAGCGGGAAGTACGGGCGAGAGCGCCATTCTTGTTGGTGACGGTGCGGTTGTCGTCGGCGTCGTTGACGAAGGTATAGGTGTCCGAGCCGAGGGTGGCGGACTTCACACGGCCGAGCGGGTCGGAGGTGTATGTGCCGTTGGCGTCTTTGGTGAGGTTGCCGTCGGCGTCGTAGGTGTAGTCGACGGTGGTGGTGCCTTCGACGCGGCGGGTGAGTTGGTCAGCGTCGTCGTAAGTGTTGTTTCGGGTGCTTGTCGGGGTCGAACTGCTGGTGAGGTTGCCGACCTCGTCGTAGTTGTACGTGCTGCCGCTGCTGTTGGTCAGGCACGAGTCGGTGGCTGAGGTATCGGTGCAGGCGCGGGTCAGCCGGCCGGCCGGGTCGTAGGCGTAGCGGTCGGCGAGGCCGGTCGTGCTGGCGTCCTTGTAGTACTCCTTGGTGACGCGGCCGTTGGCGTCGCGGTCGACGAAGCGGGCGCCGGTGCCTTGGGAGACTGAGGCGAGCTGTCCGGCACGATCGTAGGTGCGGGCTTCGGTGACGGCGGTGGTGGTGGGCAGTTTGCTGGTCAGCTGGTTGCCAGCGGCGTCCCAGGTGTAGTTGGTGGTCTTGCCGCCAGCAGTCTGCCCGAGGATATGGCCATCACCGTCGTAGCTGTAGCTGGTGGCCCGGCCATCGGGGTAGGTGCGGCTCTTCAGGGTGCCGTTGTCGTTGTAGGCGTACTTGAAGGGGTTGGTGGCCCCGGGGGAGGTGATTGTTAGCGGCCGGCCCTCGTCGTCGTAGGTGAGGGTGCGGGTGCCGGTGCCGTCCTTGATGGTCTTGGGCTGTCCAGCCGCGTCGTAGGTGTAGGCGGCGGTCGCGGTGCCGTCGGAGTAGGTGGTCTGTGTGAGCAGGTTGCGGGCGTCGTAGCTGCTGGTGAGCTTCTGCCCTCTGGCGTTCGTGGTGCTCGTGCGGTTGCCGTTGGCGTCGTAGCCGTAGGAGGTGGACCGGTTGAGTGGGTCCGTGATCTTCAGGAGGCGGCCGCTGTCGTCGTAGGCGTACCTGGTGGTGTGGTCGTTGGCGTCTTTGCGGGAGGTCAGGTTGCCTGCCGTGTCGTAGCCGAGGCTGGTGGTGCCATGATCAGGGGCTGTGACCTTGCTCAGGCGGCCCAGTTCGTCGTACTCGTAGGCAGTCGTGTTGCCTAGGGCGTCCGTCTGGTCGGAGAGACGGCCGTCTCCGTCGTAGGAGTAGGTGACGAGCTTGGTCCCGTAGGGGTTGCTCTGACTGCGGACGTGGCCGGCCGCGTCGTAGGCGGTGGACCAGGTGTACTGGGCAGGATCGGCGCCGGTTGCGTTGCCGCGAGGCTCCACCGTGGTGGTCAGTCGACCATTGTCGTCGTAGCCGTAGGTGGTCTTGCTGCCCCGTGGTGTCGTTGTAGAGGCGAGATTTCCTGCGTCGTCGTAGGTGTAAGTGACCGCCTTTCCGCCTCGGTCGGTTGCGGTCAGGAGCTGGTTGTTGGCGTCATAGGTGTTGCCGGCGGCCTTGCCGAGCGCGTCGACGGTCTTGATGACGTTGCCCTCGTCGTCGTACTCCGTCCTATGAACGTGCCCGAGCGGGTCCGTTACGGCGACGGGCCTGTATTCGGCGTCGTAATCGGTCTTGGTGGTATTGCCCAGCGGGTCGGTGACCGTGGTCTGGTTGCCGACCTTGTCGTAGCCGTACTTCCAGGTGAACTTCGAGGCATCTGCACCCGAGATGTTGCCTCGAGGGGATGTCATGGTGAGCAGACGGCCGGCCTTGTCGTACGTGTAGGTCGTCTTCGCGCCCGTTGCGTCTGTGCGCGAGGCCACGTTTCCCAAAACGTCGTACGTTGTCCACACAGAGTGACCGGCCGAGTCCTTCGCCTCGGTCAAGAGATTCGCGGCGTTGTAGGTGAAATTTGTGGCCTTGGTCGCGGCATCGGTCACCGTTGCCAGGTTTCCTGCGGCGTCATACTCGTATTTCGTGGTATTTCCAGCTGCGTTTATCTTTGCAGTGACGCGACCTGCATCGTCGTAGCGGTAGGCCGTCTGGAACTTGGATGGGTCGGCGTCAGGCTCATTTCCCCGTTCATCGACGACGCTCGTGACTCGGCCACTTGTGTCAAAGGCTCGGGTCAGACGTGAACCATCGGGCTGCGTTACCGAGGTCTGATTTCCCGCCGAATCGTAGCCGTACCGTGTCACTTTGCCGAGCGGGTTAGTACGAGTCTCTTGTTGGCCGCCCGCTGTGTAGGTGTATGACGTTGTCTTTCCGAGCGGATCTGTCGAGGTTGAGAGGTGGTGAGACGTGTCGTACTTGTAGGAACTCGACTTATTGTTTCCGTTGTAGTAAGTGCTGAGATCTCCGTTGGCCTGATAGCTCCAGCGTCGTGTAGTAGTGGGTGTTTTGAATTCCACTACTCGACCTAGCCGGTCGATGCTTGTGGTTTTGGTGTTGCCGAGGGCATCGGTGACCGATACCGGGTCAAGCCTGAAGCTATAGGCGTAGGAGGTCTTATTGCCGAAAGGGTCATACTGAGCGAGTAGTACATTCCCGCTGTAGATGTCAGTCCAAATTCCTCCGTCAGGTTCCTGGACGTCTGTCTCGCCATCTTTGTACGAGAATTTAGCCGTGCTGCCCAGCGCGTTGGTCTGATCTGCCACACGTCCCTTGCTGTCATAGGTGTTGTGCAGCATCACGGCGCCGCCCGGGCCGGTCACGGTGTCAAGGAGACCGTTCGAGTCGTACTCGTATGCAATTGATCTGCCATCCACGCCGGTGACGTTCGTGAGCCGCCCACCGCTGTGCTCGAATTTGATATGACGGCCGTCGGACAGCGTTATCTGCGAGAGTTTTCCATCGCTGTCGTAGGAGAAGTCAGATTGACGTCCGATCGAGTTCGTCAGTGAATCCAGCCGCCCATCACCATTACGTGTATAGGTGACTTGCCGCCCTTGCTTATCCTTGATCGCAAGGGCGCGTCCAGCGGAGTCGTAGCTCAGCGTCCGTCCGTCAGTAGTTTTCAGCGAATAGCCACTCGCAGTGGAGCTGAGAGTCGAGTGAACAGGCAGAGGCGCCTCAAAATCGCCCGATGTCGTCTTCTCGAAGGTGTAGCTCGATCCGTCCTCCGAGTGAAATGTGACATCTCCCGCACCGCTGGTGGACAGAGACGTATCCCACCCGGCGGTCCACCCAGAGCCAAGAATTCCTGAAGTCTTATTGTTTGATGAATAACTCCGGCTGAGACCGAACGGCATTTCGCTGGCGAGTTCCGCGTCGACAGCAGAGGTGCTGTAGGCCCCTGTCGCGGTATTCACTCCGCCAATTCGGTTCTGACAGTTCGCGACACTTGCCGAATTCGATCCGCAGGAAGCGCCAAATGTCTGATCGGTCGGCACAGTTGCCAAGCCGGCGCCGTTGATCGTGTCACCGTAGCTGTACGTGAAGTCCGGCCAATTACCGGCAGGGTCCTTGTGGATTATCGATATACCGAACCAGGTAGCACCGCTATAAGGAACGCTGGGATGGCGTTGCTCGTACTGCTTCACTCCATCGATGCAAAATTGTTCGTTGTAATCAAAATCGAAGGAGACCGGGGCTCCATTTCCCTCTGCTCCACCCAAGTCTGGCCAGTAGGGTCCGTACTTGTAGGAGGGGGCCGTTACCGTTTTCGGGTCTGATTGCCACCGATTGGACGCACAGTAGATTGCCATGCGCACTTCGACACTTTGCCGCCCGTCATCCTCGGGTGAACCGTCACCTTCCTTGTCGTAATATACTTCAGTCTTAAGGGTGAGTTTGTCGCCATCTCGTGGAATGAACCCATCGAATTGCATGATGGGCCTCGGGAATGAGCGGCTTTCTCCGACGAGCACTCCGTTGGAATAAAGCTTGGTGTGATAGATTTCCGCCTGATACGGCACGACCACGGCTGCGGAAGTTTTGGACTTCTCGTGTACTCGCTCCCTCTTGCTCCCGGGAGGATGTGCGAGCATGGCAGATTTTCTGTCTCTGGCTGCTTGTGCCCGGCGTTGCTTGAGGCTCATCGCCTTCTGGGCCTTGGCTGGCTTCGGGCCACGTATGCCCTCGGCTTTAGCAGGGCTTCGAGGCGTCTCCGGTAAAGAAGGTGACGCCTGCGCTATGCCTGCAAGCAGCATGCTCCACACGACTGCAACAGCTAGCAATAGCCGTACGCTCGCGAGTGATCGTTTCGTCAAGGTTTCTCCTCCTGGTTCCCTCTGGAACGATTCAGGGTTGGGGTAGTCAATGTGGGATATGTGCTCAGATCGCGGGGCTCCACTGATCGATTTGACGCGTATAGGTCAACCGTCAACCCTGTTTCGCACGGCAGATTTGCAGGCGTAGGGAAGATGCTCAAGGGCGTGCTGCGTTACGCACATCAGCGATCGCTGGAAAAGCGTGGAGCAGGAGATGCTGCTAGATGTTCCGCACATTAGCGGCGGGAGAAAGGGGCACCTGGAAGAACGTGATTGCCGCGCATGGCTTATTTACGCATGGCATTGGTGCAGGCCCCCTTGTGTCGCTCCTCGCATGGTCAGTGCGCGGAGGTGACGCCGGAAACGGATCCTACGAACATCGAACAAGCTATCGCCTCACTTGTCACTGCGTCAACGGCGGTACACATAAAGTGATCCACGCGCGCGCTAGACGCCAGGCTGTTCACACCCTGGTGGAGCACGCCTGCTGCGTCATCTCCGACCCGGACGCCGAGCCGGGAAGGTACACACTGCCCGACGGCCCCACTAATTGACGCACCCGCTCCTGCGCCCGGAAGTCCTCGTTGGAGGCGGCCAAGGCGGTGCGGCTCGCCCGCGCGGAGGCCGAGCGGGCCCGCGAGGTGGGCGAGGCGGAGGCCGCGGCACGGGCGGCGTGGCTGCGGGTGCACGCCGAGGCCGATGTGGCGACCTTGCACGCCCTCGCCGGGATGCGCCTCGCCGAGAACGTGCCGCACATCGACAGCGTTACCATCTCGCCCGACGTGCTGACCGGGCTGCTGGCGAAGCTCGGCGGTCCCGCGGAGGCTCAGGCGTGAGCCTCGCCCCGCGCGCGGTGCTGGTCCACCGGACCACCGAGTACGAGGAGTTGGTGGCCCGGCACGGCACGCACGGCCAGGCCGCCTTCTTCCTCGCCTCCCGCGGCCGGGACATCGCGGAGGTCGCCGACCGCCACCACCGCGCCCACCGCGCCCTGGCCGAGGTGGCGGCGGCGGTCCCGCTGACCTGGCGCCAGGCCCGGGTGGAGCGGGGCGACCTGGACCGGTTCCTGTTCGCACCCGAGGACGTGGTCGTGGTGGTGGGCCAGGACGGACTGGTCGCCAACGTCGCCAAGTACCTGAGGGGGCAGCCGGTGATCGGTATCGACGCCGACCCCGGCCGCAACCCCGGTGTGCTGGTACGGCACCGTCCTCGCGACACGGCGAAGCTGCTCGCGGCGGACACCGGGTGCGACGAGCTGACCATGGTCGAGGCGGTGGCCGACGACACGCAGAGACTGGTGGCACTCAACGAGATCTACCTGGGCACACCCGGCCACCAGACCGCCCGCTACCGCCTGGGCCTCGACGGCGACGGGGGTGTCGTCGAGGCCCAGGCCTCCTCGGGGGTGCTGGTGGGGACCGGTACCGGCGCGACCGGCTGGCTCCGCTCGGTGTGGCAGGAGCGCGGCGGCCGGCTCGCGCTGCCCTCCCCCACCGAGGAACGACTGGTGTGGTTCGTCCGCGAGGCCTGGCCGTCACCGGCCACCGGTACCAGCCTGGTGGCGGGTGAACTGGGCACCTCGGCCGGCCTGACGCTCACCGTGGAGTCCGACCGCCTCATCGCCTTCGGCGACGGCATGGAGACGGACGCCCTCCAGCTCACCTGGGGCCAGACGGTCCGCGTGGGGGTGTGCGGGGAGCGGCTGCGGCTGGCGGGACGGTGAGGTGGGGGTCAGATCGCCGTGCAGGGGACCGGCCACTGGCGGACGCGTGGGGGGAGGGTCACCGCCCAGCCACCGGCGACGAGGACCAGCCGCTCGGCGGCGAGGAGGGCCACGGCCTCGCGCTCGGTGGTGCCGAGCGCGTCCAGGGGTGTGGTCGTGAGGAGCCGCAGGAAGGTGGCGTGGAGATCGGGGTGGTCGAGGGTGAGCCGGACCGCCGTGCCCTCCCGCCTGCGGTCCAGGACGGTCACGAAGCCGGGGCCGCGCCGGTGGTAGAGGGTGCCGAAGGTGTACCCGCTCCGCCAGCGCGCCGACTCCGAGGGGGAGCAGGCCAGTTCCGCCGGTGGCGGCAGATGACGCAGTACGCCGAGGTCGTAGGCCGGGCTGCCGGTGGCCCGCCAGCGGACGCTCAGTCCGAGGCCCTGGCATTCGCGCAGGAACCCGACCGCCTCCGCCGTCTCCCGGCCCTCCCCGCCGAGGTCCAGGGGCTCCATCACCTCGACCCGGCGCCCGGCGATCCGGTACGGCACGGTCGCCGGCAGCCCGCTCACCCGGCCCCCTCGGTCAGCCGGACCGGCTCGCCCCACGTCGGCAGGGCCACGTACGTGGCTCCGTCACGGAACAACAGGGCGGAGGAGAAGGCCTGGCGCACCCAGTCCCCCAGAGCTTCCACCGTCATCTCGTGGCCGTCGGCGGTCAGCAGCCGGTGCAGGGCGGGCAGGGTACGGCCGTCCTCCAGCAGCCGCAGCGCCGCGGCGTGCCAGCCGGTGAACCGATGGGTGGCCGGCGGCCGTCCGTGCCGTCGGTCGTGCACCAGCAGCTCCGCGCCGTCCTCCTCGAACAGCAGCCGGGAGTGCGCGTACCCGGACCGCCACTCGGCGACGGCCTCCCCGAGCCGCCGCTCGACCGGCCCCGAGATGCCCGCGTCCTCGGTGTCGAACAGATAGACGAGGTCGGCGAGTTCACCCTCGGGCAGGTCGTAGACGTGCTGGTACATCTCGGCCGGGCGGCGCTTGCCGAAGCCTCGGCCCGGGTCCGTGAAGTGCGGGCTGAAGCGCTCCAGCTGGATGCGGTGGGCACCGCTCGGCGGCTGGAGGTGCACCAGGGCGGGCAGTTGCTCGACGACGGACGTGTAGTCCTCGGCGGTCTCGCCGGGGAAGCCGTAGAGCAGGTTCCAGGAGCAGGTCAGCGCGTGGTTCTCGCACTCGCGCAGGGTGCGCACGTTCCGGGCGCCGGTGACACCCTTGTCCATGAGGTCCAGGACGCGGCTGCCCAGGCTCTCGATACCGGGCTGGATGTGCACCGTGCCGGACGCGCCGAGGAGTCCGAGCTGCGCGGGGGTGAGGTTCGACTTGACCTCGTAGTGCAGCCGCAGGTCCCAGCCGCTGTCGACGACACGGGGCAGGAAGTCCCGGAAGTACGCCATGTCGATGATGTTGTCGACCGTGACCACGTCGAGGATGCGGTGCCGGCGCACCAGCCGGTCGATCTCCGTCCACAGCCGCTCTCCCGGCTTGGCACGGAAGGCCATCGCGGAGCCGTTGAGCCCGCAGAAGGTGCAGTGGTGCTTCTCACCCCACCAGCAGCCCCGGGCCCCCTCCACCACCAGTTTCGGATGCACGTACTCCAGGACCGGGGAGCCGTCCAGGGCCGTCTGCCACTGGTCGTAGTCGGGCGCGGGGATGTCGGCCGGTGCCACGGTGCGCCGGGTCTCCGCGTTGGCCCGGGACAGGGTGCCGTCCCACCAGCACAGCCCCGGCACGTCGTCGGGCGCGGTGCCCGCGTCCAGGTGGCCGAGCAGGGCGGGGAAGGCGTACTCGGCCTCGCCGCGCACCACATGGTCGACGAAGGGGTGGTTGCGGTGCAGGGCGTGCCCCATCGGGCCGTCACAGTTGCTGCCGCCGAAGACGACTGTCAACCCGGGTCTTCTGCGCTTGAGTTCGCGAGCCAGGGCGAGGGAGGGAACGTTCTGCATGAAGGTGCTGGTGAACCCGACCACGTCCGGCTCGGCGGCCAGCACCTCGTCGGCGCACCGGGCGACGAACTCGGCGGCGTACGGCCGCATGGCCACGGCGGTGTCGACGAAGACGTCCCGGGTGGCCGCGTAGTCCCGCAGCCGGGCCAGGCCCCAGCCGGGGTCGTCGTACAGGACACCGGAGAAGACCCAGTCGCCGAGGCCGTGGAAGATCGCGTCGCTGCCGACGGCCGTGTAGTCACCCGGCCGCAGCCGGCCGCCCGAGTGCTCCAGCAGGAACTCCGCCCAGCGGAGCGACCCGTGGAACTCGGTCACCTCGTCGCCGGGGCGGCCGCGCCGCACGATCCGGTTCAGCAGCCCCAGTTGGAGCGAGGGCAGATCGATCGGATGCCACGGCATCGTGACCAGGTGGACGCGCATGCTCAGCGGGTCGGCCGCTTCTCCAGGATCGCCGGCCGGCGGCCGGTGCCGGGCTGGTCCTCCCGGACGACGACCTTCTTGATCTCCATCTCGACTCCCCCTCGCAGCCGTGCGAACACCCTTGCGCCGCACGGCCGTCCACCATATGGACGAAGGTGTGCGGGACACAAGGGCGTTCTGTGACGGCGGGGTGCCGGGCGGGGCCTAGAGACGCGGGTCCACCGGTTCCGACTCCAGGGCCAGGACCCCGAACACCGCCTCGTGGACGCGCCACAGCGGTTCTCCGTCGGCGAGGCGGTCCAGGGCCTCCAGGCCGAGGGCGTACTCGCGCAGGGCGAGGGACCGCTTGTGGTTCAGGAACCGGTGCCGGAGCCGGGCGAGGTTGTCCGGCCGGGTGTACTCGGGACCGTAGATGATCCGCAGGTACTCACGGCCCCGGCACTTGATGCCGGGCTGCACCAGCCGGCCCTCCGGGTTCCGGACCAGCGCGCCGGCCGGCTTGACGACCATGCCCTCGCCGCCGCGGCCGGTCATCTCCAGCCACCAGTCCACGCCCGCGCGCACCGACTCCGGGTCGCCGGTGTCGACGTACAGCCGCCGGGTGGTCCGCAGCAGGCCGCTGCCGTCGTGCTCGACGAGCCGGTCGAGCAGGGCGAGCTGCTCGTCGTGCGGCAGAGCGGCGAGGCTGCGGCCCTGGACCGCCAGGATCTGGAAGGGTGCGAGGCGCACGCCGTCCAGGCCCTCGGTCGTCCAGCAGTAACGGCGGTAGGCGTCGGTGAACGCGGCCGCATCGGCTGCGCGTTCCCGCTGGTGGGCCAGCAGGCCGGTCACCTCGACACCGCGTGCCGCGGCACCCTCCAGTGCGGCGAGCGCGCCCGGGAACACGGCCCCCGAGGCGGCGCCGACGGCCGCGTACTGGCTGCGCAGCAGCCCGGACGCCTTGAGCGACCACGGCAGCAGCTCGGCGTCCAGCAGCAGCCAGTCGGTGGCGAGTTCGTCCCACAGTCCGGCCTCGCCGACCGCCGTACGGAGGCGGCCGAGGATCTCCTCGGTCACCGACTCGTCACCGAAGAAGGGACGCCCGGTGCGCGTGTACAGGGAGCCCGTCGGGCCGTCGACGCCGAACCGCCGCCGGGCCGCCTCCGCGTCCCGGCACACCAGGGCCACGGCCCGGGAGCCCATGTGCTTCTCCTCGCACACGACCCGGGCCACCCCGTCCTGGGCGTAGCTCGCGAAGGCCTCCTCCGGGTGCTCCAGATAGCCGTCGGCCTGCGAGGTCGCGGTCGGCGCCATGGTCGGCGGCAGGTACGGCAGCAGGCGCGGGTCGATCGCGAAGCGGCTCATGACCTCCAGGGCCGCCGCCGCGTTCTCCTCACGGACCGCCACCATCCCGGCGTGCCTGGTCTCCACGGCCCGGCGGCCGTGCACGTCGGCCAGGGCCAGCGGGCGTCCGTCGTGCCCGCCGGGTGCCTCGGAGCGCAGCGGCCTCGCCGGTTCGTACCAGACCCGCTCGGCCGGTACGTCGACCAGCTCGCGCTCCGGCCAGCGCAGTGCGGTCAGCTTGCCGCCGAAGACGG
The DNA here is from genome assembly GCF_900105245.1 of Streptomyces sp. 1222.5. Taxonomy (NCBI): domain Bacteria; kingdom Bacillati; phylum Actinomycetota; class Actinomycetes; order Kitasatosporales; family Streptomycetaceae; genus Streptomyces; species Streptomyces sp. 1222.5. The sequence goes on from NZ_FNSZ01000001.1 coordinate 2,390,804, forward strand.
CGCCGGTGTCCAGGCAGATGGTGTTGTTGAGCCAGGTGGCCTCGGGGACGGGTGTGTGGCCGTAGACGACGGCGGCCCGGCCGCGGTAGTCCTCGGCCCACGGGTAGCGCACCGGCAGCCCGAACTCGTCCGTCTCGCCGGTCGTCTCGCCGTACAGGGCGTGCGAGCGGACCCGGCCGGAGGTGCGGCCGTGGTACTTCTCGGGCAGTCCGGCGTGGCAGACGACGAGCCGTCCGCCGTCGAGGACGTAGTGGCTGACCAGCCCGTCGAGGAAGGCGCGGACCTCGGCCTTGAACTCCTCGCTCTCGCCCTCCATCTGCGCGACGGTCTCGGCGAGCCCGTGGGTGTGCTGGACCTTGCGGCCCTTGAGGTGACGGCCGTACTTGTTCTCGTGGTTGCCCGGCACGCACAGCGCGTCGCCCGACTTCACCATCGACATCACCCGGCGCAGCACGCCCGGGGTGTCCGGGCCGCGGTCGACGAGGTCGCCGACGAACACGGCGGTCCGGCCCTCGGGGTGCACGCCGTCCATGTACCCCAGCTTGGTCAGCAGCGCCTCCAGTTCAAAGGCGCAGCCGTGGATGTCGCCGACGATGTCGAAGGGGCCGGTGAGGTGGGTCAGGTCGTTGAAGCGCTTCTCGGTGACGACGGTGGCGTGCTCGGCCTCTTCCGGACCGCGCAGCACGTGCACCTTGCGGAAGCCCTCGCGCTCCAGGTGCCGCAGGGAGCGCCGCAGTTCGCGGATGTGCCGCTGGATGACCCGGCGGGGCATGTCGGCGCGGTCGGTGCGGGCCGCGTTGCGCTCGGCGCACACCTCCTCGGGCATGTCCAGCACGATGGCGATGGGCAGCACGTCGTACCGCCTGGCCAGCTCGACGAGCTGCTTGCGGGCGTCCGACTGCACGCTGGTGGCGTCGACGACCGTGCGCCGGCCGGCGGCCAGTCGCTTGCCCGCGATGTAGTGCAGGACGTCGAAGGCGTCGCGTGTCGCGCTCTGGTCGTTCTCGTCGTCCGAGACCAGGCCGCGGCAGAAGTCGGACGAGATCACCTCGGTCGGCTTGAAGTTCCGGCGGGCGAAGGTCGACTTGCCGGAGCCGGAGGCGCCGACGAGGACGACGAGGGAGAGGTCGGTGACGGGGAGGACCCGCCCCTGGTGCTGTGTGCCGGTCATGCCGCCGTCGCCTCCTTCTCGGTCTTCTCGGTCTTCTCGGTCTTCTCGGTGAACACGGCCATCTGAGTGGGCGGTCCGACCTCCGGGTCGTCGAGCCCCACCGGTACGAACTCCACGGTGTACCCGTGCCGTTCGGCCACGGTCCGCGCCCAGGTGCGGAACTCCTCGCGGGTCCACTCGAACCGGTGGTCGCCGTGCCGGACATGGCCGGCCGGGAGGGATTCCCAGCGGACGTTGTACTCGACGTTCGGGGTGGTGACGAGGACCGCGCGCGGGCGGGCGTGCCCGAACACGGCGTACTCCAGGGCGGGCAGCCTCGGCAGGTCGAGGTGCTCGACGACCTCGCTGAGCACGGCGGCGTCGTAGCCCTTGAGCCGGTTGTCGGTGTACGCGAGCGAGCCCTGGAAGAGCTGGACACGCGAGGCCTGCCGCTCCCCCATGCGGTCCAGCTTCAGCCGCCGGGAGGCGATGGTCAGGGCCCGCATCGACACGTCGACGCCGACGATCTCGGTGAACCGGACGTCCCTGAGCAGCGCCTGCACCAGCTGGCCCTGTCCACAGCCGAGGTCGAGGACCCGGGCCGCGCCGGCCGTGTGCAGTGCCGCGATGATCGCGTCCCGCCGCTGCACGGCGAGCGGGGTCGGCTTGTCCTCCGCCATGGTCTCCGCCTCGACGGCGTTGTCGATGTCCTCGACCTCGCTGTCGTCCGCCTCCGCGAGCCGCACCAGTTCCAGCCGCTCCATCGCCTCCCGGGTCAGCGACCAGCGGCGCGAGAGGTAGCGGCTGGTGATCAGCTTCTGTTCGGGGTGCTCGGGCAGCCAGCCCTCACCGGCGCGCAGCAGCTTGTCGACCTCGTCGGAGGCGACCCAGTAGTGCTTGGCGTCGTCGAGGACGGGGAGCAGCACGTAGAGGTGGCGCAGCGCCTCGGCGACGGTCAGCGTCCCGGACTCCAGGACGAGGCGCACGTACCGAGAGTCGCCCCACTCGGGGAACCGCGTGTCCAGCGGGACCGGTTCGGCGCCCACCTTCCAGCCCAGCGGCTCGAAGAGGTTCCGTACGAGCTCCGGTCCGCCGCGGGCGGGCAGTGCGGGCACCTCGACGCGCAGCGGCCGGGGCCGCCCCGGCAGTTCGGGCCTGGCGTGGCAGGTGCCCTTCATGGCGCTGGAGAACACGCTGCTCAGCGCGACCGCGAGCAGCGAGGAGGCCGCGTAGGGACGGTCGTTGACGTACTGGGCGAGCGCCGCGTCGGGCGCGCCCCCGCGGCCCTTGCCCTTCCCCCGCCGGACCAGCGTCACGGGGTCGGTCTCCAGCAGCAGCGCGGCCGTGCAGTGCCGTTCGTCCGCCTCGGGGTAGAACACGTGGGCGGTGCCGTAGGAGGTGGAGAACTGCTGGACCTTGTCCGGGTGCTTGTGCAGCAGGAACCCGAGGTCGGTGGCCGGCTGGGCGGCGTCGCCGCGCATGGAGATCGTCAGGAACACATGACCGAGTCTCCCGGCCTCCGAACCCGTTGACCACCGGTTTTCGCGTGCGGCCCACTGATTTCTTCCCGGGGTGCGGTGTCGGTCAGCGGCCGGTGTCCTCCTCCTCCTCCTTCTTCCACGGGCCGACGCCGAGTTTCCCCGTGGTGCCGAGGTCGAGCTCCGGGGTCACCAGCACCGGCCGGGCGCCCGGCTCGGCCCACACACGTACGTAGGGCGCGTCGACGGCGGTGCCGGCCTGGGTCGTGTTGCGCCAGGTGAGGACGGCGTGGGCGCGCTCGCCGGGGCGGAGGGCGAGTGGCCGGGGGGTGCCGTCGGCGCCGGTGCCGGTCGCGATGTCCTCGCCGCGGACGATGCGCACGCCGGTGACCGGTTCTCGGTCCGCGTCGAGGATCTGGAGCCTGGGGCGGCCGTCGAGGCGGTAAGTACCGGTGCCGCAGTTCTCCAGGTGGAGGCCCACCACGCGCAGCCCCATGGCGGCGTCACCCTGGTCGGCGTACAGGCGCACTCCGGAGGCGGGGCACGGTCCGGCTCCGTTCGCGGGGGCCTCCGCGGCGGGGACACCCCTGACCTTCATGATCGACACGCCGGCCACGGCCGGGGGGTTGCCGGGCATGGCCCCGAGTTCGGCGGTGCTCCGCACCGTCCGCCCCGGCCGGACGCCGGCGACGGTCTGCTCCGCGGTGCCGACGGCGCCTCCGGAGGCGGACAGGAAGCCGAGGGTGACCGTGTAGGTCATCGCCGAGGGGTGGTGGTTGGTGACGGTGAAGTCGGCGGAGAAGCGGGCGGGTGTACAGCCCCGGCGGTCGCCGGAGCGGGAGCGTTCGTCGTCGCCGGACCGGCGGTCGTGGCCTGAGCCGTCGGTGAGGGCGGTGAGGGCGGTGATGCGCACGCCGTCCCTGGCGGCCGCGGTGCCGGTCGGGAGCGGAAGCGACTTCCGTGACGTCGGAGAGGCCGGGGTGGTCCGGGGCGGGCGGGGGGCGGTGCTCGCGGAGGGGCCGTCCGTCGGGGCGGCGGCGTACCGGGGTGCGCCGGACGGGCAGAGCGGGTCGGCGGTGACGGACCGCGGGCCGCCGCCGGTGCGGGTTCCACCGGCGGCGGGGCCGGCCTGCTTCGAGCCGCAGCCGGTGAGGAGGAGAACCGCCGTCACGGCGACGGCGGCCGCGGCTCCCCAGGCGGGCACCGCCCCGCTCACGCCTGCTTGCCGATGATGGTGCGGGCGTTGCCGACGGCCCGCTCGTCCGCCGCGCGCATGGCGTCCAGGTCCTTCTTGTGCCGACGGATGACGGTCTTCTGCGCGCCGGACTCGATGGCGTGCACGGTGGCGATGTAGTCGGTGTCGAGCTTGCACCGCGCGTCGGCGGCCGCGGTCTTCTTCTCCTTGCCCGACGGCCCTCCGCCGCGGAACCAGGCCGAGTCGAGAGAGGCCTTGTCCGGGTCGGGGTAGTGGAACCCCTCCTTCTTCATGCACGCCGACCAGTCGCGGTCGGCCTTCTTCCAGTCAGGATCCTTCCGCGCCTTCTTGTGAGACTCGTACCAGAGTTCGAGGGCGAGCGAGTAGTAGCCGCTGAGCTTCACGCCGTTGACCTTCGTCGGCTTCGGCGGGGCGCCGTAGATCCTGCGGGTGGCCTGCCCCAGGCAGCCGCCCTCGGGGATGGCGTGCCCGTGGACGGAGCGGCTGTCGCCGGAGCCGAAGGAGCCGGTCAGCGCGACGTACTGGTCGGCCGGCCACTCCATCGGCTGGGAGGAGTCGTCCGTCCGCCGGTTGTGGTAGCCGTGCTCGGCGGCCAGCTCGGGATCGTCGACCCCGTAGGGGCTGTCGTCACCGGCCCGGTCGCCGCCCGCGAGCGTTCCCTGGCGGACCGGGTACGTCGACTCCACGGTCCTGGTCTGGAGTGTCCTGAAGCCGGAGAAGTCGAGCCGGACCATGCACTGCTTCGCGAGGATCCACTGCGCCTTGCCGATGGACTTCCCGCCGTCCGACGCGGGGTCCGGGATGTAGGCGTGCAGCGGGAACGACTGCATGGCGTTGAGGCGGTGGGCCTCGCCCGCCGAATCGTCCTGGCCGGCCAACTGGCAGGCCGACAGGGCCAGCAGGCCGGTGAGGGTGAGAGGGAGCACTTTGCGCACCTGATCATCCGACCAGGCCCGGACCAGGTGCGCTGTGATGGAGCCCACAGTTCCGGCACAACGGGAACACAAGTACGACACATGGGCCGGTGTTCCGGCAGGGGAGTTCGCGGGAGAGCCGTGCTGCCGGGGTGCGCCGCCCACCGGGCGACGGGTCAGGTGAAGTCGGCGTGCGCGAAGTGGGTGTCGCAGACACGGCATCGGAAGAGGTAGGCGGTCTGCCCCCCGTCCTTGTCGAGGGCGCCGACGAACCCCTCGGTGGTTTCCGGCCCCCAGCCCCACTCGGCGCACTGGCGGCGCAGGTGGTCGAGTGCCTGCGGGTGGGACCGCAGTTCCTCCGCGCCGACCGCGCCGAGGAACACCCCGCCGTCGCCGCAGTGCGCAGGCCAGTCCCAGTCCTGCCAAGTGGCGAAGTTCGGGGTGCGTTCGCGGATCCGCCGGGCCACGTCGTCGGGCATCCGGCGCGCCTCGACCTCGTTGAAGAACGCGCCGTACCGCTCGGCGGCGGTGCCGAACGCGACGCAGTACGGGCAGACGCGGCCGTCGGGTACGTCCGCGCCGTACACCGGTCCGGTGCAGATCCAGCCCTGGTCGTAGCCGCAGCACACGCAGGTCTCGGCGGCGGCGGTCACCGAGCCGGTGGCGACCGGATCCGGATGGTAGGGGAACGGCGGCAGCGCGGGTCTCGGGCGAGGCTCCGGCCGCGGCCTGATGACCTGTTGGATCGTCGCGCCGGTCAGGACGGAGGACGGGGCGACGACGGCGACCTCACGGAGATCCTCCGGCAGGTGCGCCCGGTCCTCCTCGCAGGTCACGATCGCCGCGGCCGGGTCCCCGAACAGCAGCACGGCGGCACGGGTCCGGCGGGCCACCTCGGCGATCGGGTCCAGCACGCCGGGGCCCGGCCGGTCGAACGCCACCCCGTGGTCCAGGTGCACATCGGCCTCACTGCCGTCGGCCGCCCGCACCCATTCGACGGACTGCCCGTCCGGCACGTCGTAGGGCGCGTACGGCTCCAGCACCTCCCGCACCACCGAGGCGTCGACGGGGACGACCTCCCCCTCGCGGAACTTGTAGACGCGGATCGCGAATCCCATGGGGACCACTGCACCACGAGGCACTGACAACCGGGGCTCGCCGGCCCTGGACCAGGGGGTGGAGCCGGTCGGGGAAGGCGGGGGCGGGTTCGTCACGGCACCCCGTGCGAACCCGCCCGCCGGCTACGACAGCTGCGACTGGACCTCGGTGGAGATCAGTTCCAGGTGGTCGAGGTCGTGCAGGTCCAGGATCTGGAGGTAGATCCGCCGGGAGCCGATCTCGGCGTACCGGCCGATCCGGTCGACGACCTCGGCCGGGGAACCGGCCAGCCCGTTGGCCTTCAGCTCGTCGACCTCGCGGCCGATCGCTGCGGCGCGGCGGGCGACCTCCTGGTCGTCCTTGCCGACACAGACCACGAGCGCGTTGGAGTACGTCAGGTCGTCCCCTGCACGGCCCGCCTCCTGCGCGGCGGAACGGACCCGGCCGAACTGCCGCTCGCTGTCCTCGACGGAGGCGAAGGGGATGTTGAACTCGTCGGCGTACCGGGCGGCGAGCCGTGGGGTACGGGTCGCGCCGTGACCGCCGATGAGCACCGGCACCTTCCGCTGGGCCGGCTTGGGCAGCGCGGGCGAGTCGGTGAGGTCGTAGTACGTGCCGTGGAAGTCGAAGGTCTTGCCGACCTCCGTGGCCCACAGCCCGGTGACGATCGCCAGCTGCTCCTCCAGCCGCGCGAACTTCTCCTTGGGGAAGGGGATGCCGTACGCCTTGTGCTCCTCCTCGAACCAGCCCGCGCCGAGGCCCAGCTCCACCCGGCCGCCGGACATCCGGTCGACCTGGGCGACCTGGATGGCGAGCACGCCGGGCAGGCGGAAGGTGCCGGCCGTCATCAGGGTGCCGAGGCGGATCCGCTTGGTCTCGCGGGCCAGGCCGGCCAGCGTGATCCAGGCGTCCGTGGGGCCGGGCAGGCCGTCCGCGCCGCCCATGCGCAGATAGTGGTCGGAGCGGAAGAAGGCGTCGAAACCGAGGTCCTCGGTGGCCTTGGCGACGGTGAGCAAGGTGTCGTACGTGGCCCCCTGCTGGGGCTCGGTGAAGATTCGAAGGTCCATACATCTATCCTGCACGCCGGCCCCCGTCGACATCGCCGGCACCGTCCGGCACGGCCGTTCACGGTCGGGTGAAAACCGGCCACCTCGCGCGGGGGCGGCCTCGCGGGCCGGTGACCGGACCCGCAGGTGATCGTCGGCCGGGCCGGGGCCGAGGAGGCCGTCGTGTCCGAAGAGTCGGTCCCCCCGGCAGGTGGGCCGCGCCGGTCGGCCGAAGGGGCTGCGGGAGCGGACGGAGGAGCTGACGGCCACGCTGAACGCGGACCTGTCGGCGCCGGCGGAGCATGCCGGTCAGGGGATTCCCGGGGAAGGCGAGCTGGACCGACCGCCGCTTCCGGGGCCGTCGCCCGGGCGCCTCACCCCGTCTTCACCGGCCGGCCCCGCCGACTGCCGCGATCGCCTCGTCTCACAGCGCGCCGGAAGGACTGCTCTCGCTTCCGTTTTCCGGGAGCATCTCCTCCCGGGCCGCCAGCTTGCGCAGCATCTCCAGGACGCGGTCGCGGGACTCGTCGGCCGCGTCGATGGCCTCCATGCACTGCCAGTACGTCGTCTCGTCGGCCGCCGCGCTCGCCATGCCGACCAGGGCCATGCCGACCTCGCCGAGCAGGCTGCCGAGGCAGAGAAGGGTCTCGCGGGCGTCGTCCAGTGCCGTGAGCTGGGCGGCGCGCAGATCCTTCGGGTCGATTTCGGGCGGATCCAGGACTCCGCAGCCCCGGCCCGCCAACTCGGTCAGCCCCAGCGCCTCGCCGCGCAGCTCGGGCGGGCCGGAGACCGCGAGGCGGCTGCCGATCGCCTGGGCCAGCGCCTGCGCCTGCCACACCTCGGCCAGCATCTCGGCCGCGTCGGCGCCGCCCAGGAGGGCACGCCTGCTCGTGAGGATGAGCCGTACCGCTTCCATCCGTTGCCCCCGTCCGTCCGCGTGCGCGCTCACACGTCTGCGTGAACTCCCTTGTTCACTACCCAGCGTGAGGGCCCCTGAGGCGAAAAGCCAGAGGAAGGCCGAAATCTGTGGACAACAATTCGGATTCGACAGGCATTTCGACTACGCAGGGTGATAACGGAGTTTCAGGGTCCGCCCGTCGGCCGAGCGGTTCCGGGGGGCGCCTTCAGGTGCGTTCGTCCGGGCCGAGGGCGTTCTGGCCGGGGGCGTCCGGCCCGGGGCCGTCCTGGCCCGGTACCGGGAACCGGTGTTCATTGCGGTCGATCTTGGCGTCCAGGGCGGTCAGCGGGTCGATGCCGAGGACCTCGCAGAACTGGAGCAGGTAGGCGAGCACGTCGGCGACCTCGTCGGTGACCCGGGGGGCGCGCTCGGGGTCGTCCATCACGCGGGCGGACTCCTCAGGGGTCAGCCACTGGAAGATCTCGACCAGTTCGGAGGCTTCCACCGACAGGGCGGAGACGAGGTTCTTCGGCGTGTGGTAGCGCTGCCAGTTCCGCGCGGCGGCGAACTCGGCGAGCCGGCGCTGCAGTCGGGCGAGGTCGAGGGGTTCGGTCACGGCTCCAGGTGTACCACTGCGACACCGCCGGTCCGGACCGCCCGATCGGCCCAGGCCGCCGGTGAACGGCGCCGCGCCGGGACCGCACGGCGTTCGTGCTGCCCGGTCGCGTGCCGGTTGAACTCACCCCGCCCGTCCGGGCCCTCGGCACCGGCGGTCCCGGACGAGCCCCCGCCGCCGGGGCGAGGTTCAGGGGAGTTCGGTCAGGGCTCCAGGTCTACGACCGTGACGCCCTCGACCCCCGCGGTCCACGAGGTGTCGTTCACCGCGGCGACGCAGCGGATGTGCCCGCGCTCGCCCATCCGGGCCGCCGTCGCGAGCAATTGGCGGCGCTGGACCGGGTCGAGGGCGCGGTCGAAACCGTCGGCGAGGACGGTGAGGCTGCGCAGGGCGTCGGGAACCTCGCCGGGGGCGTCCACGTCGAGGACGCCGGGCCCGGTCAGCAGGACCAGGGTCAGCGCGAGGTAGCGCAGTTCGCCGTCGCCGAGCCGGGCGAGTTCGGTGCGGTAGCCGTCGCCGCGGTCGAGCAGCGCCCGTACCGTCCCGTCGCTCAGTGGCTGGGCGAGCAGGTCGGTCACCGGAGCGGCGCAGCCCGCCCGCACCGCCTCGACCAGCAGACCGTGCCGGCGCGAGCACTCCGCGCGGGTGCGCCACAGGACGTCGGCCAGGTTGTCGCAGCCGGCCAGCAGCCGGCCGGAACCCGTGGGGACGGGGGTCCGCATGCAGTCCGGACGGGGGTCGCAGGAGAAGACGGAGCGCAGGGCGACGACCATCTGCTCGG